>NZ_BOOR01000069.1 GCF_016863335.1 Planotetraspora thailandica | reverse complement strand
ACGCACGCAGACCATCGAGGTGCTCGGCCGCGAGCAGAACGCATCCGGCTTCACCAGCCTCGTCGCGCCCGCGCCGTACGTCTTCAACCCGGCCTCCGGCAACACGGTGACCATCCCGGTCACCGCACGAGTCGCCGACGTCCAACTCAAGATCACCTCAAACACCGGCGCTCCCGCCGGCCAGATCGCCGAGTTCCAGGTCTTCGGCACCGCGGCACCGAACCCCGACCTCACGGTCACCGACCTGTCGTGGACCCCGGCCTCCCCGAACGAGACCAACGCGATCACCCTGTCGGCCACGGTCAGGAACGCGGGCACCGCCGCCTCGGCCGCCGACAGCGTCAACTTCAACCTCGGCGGCGCACTGGTCGGCACCGCGGACATCCCGGCGCTCGCCGCAGGCGCCACCGCCACGGTGACGCAGAGCATCGGCACCCGAGGCGAGGGCAGCTATGCCGTCAGCGCCCGCGTCGACGCCGACAACACGGTCTTCGAGACCAACGAGACCAACAACCTCTACACCGCCGCCTCCCAGCTGGTGGTCGCGCAGGCTCCCGGCCCCGACCTGCAGGTGCTCGGCGTCACCTCCAACCCGGCGAACCCGGCCGTCGGCGCGGCCGTCACGTTCACCGTGGCGGTGAAGAACCGCGGCACCACCGCCTCCGGCGCGCCCACGGTGACCCGCATCGCCGTGGGCGGCACGACGCTCAACACCAACACCGCCTCGATCGCCGCCGGAGCCACGGTCAACGTGGCCGTGAGCGGCAGCTGGACGGCCACCGCGGGCGGGGCCACCATCACCGCGACCGCCGATGCGACCGGCGTCGTCGCCGAGACCAACGAGACCAACAACACGTTCTCGCAGGCGATCGTCGTCGGCCGCGGGGCCGCGGTCCCGTGGGTCGAATATGAGGCGGAGAACGCCAGCTACCAGGGCACCCTGCTCACGACCGACCCGCTGCGCACCTTCGGGCACACCAACTTCGCCACCGAGTCGTCCGGCCGGCAGTCCGTACGGTTGAACGGCACCGGGCAGTTCGTCGAGTTCACCTCGACCAACGCCACCAACTCGATCGTGGTGCGCAACTCGATTCCCGACGCGCCGAACGGCGGCGGCATCGACGCCACGATCAGCCTCTACATCAACGACACCTTCGCCCAGAAACTGACCCTCTCGTCCAAGCACAGCTGGCTGTACGGGAACACCGACGGGCCCGAGGCGCTGACGAACACCCCCCAGGCCGACGCCCGGCGGCTGTTCGACGAGGCCCACGCGCTGCTCCCGCAGTCCTACCCGGCGGGCACCAGGTTCCGGTTGCAGCGCGACGCGTCCGACACGGCCGCGTTCTACATCATCGACTTCATCGACCTGGAGCAGGTGGCGCCTCCGGCGAGCCAGCCGGCCGGCTGCACCTCGATCACGACCTACGGCGCGGTGCCGGGCGACGGGCTCGACGACACGACCGCGATCCAGCGGGCGGTGACGGACGACCAAAACGGCGTCATCAGCTGCGTGTGGATCCCGGCGGGACAGTGGCGCCAGGAGCAGAAGATCCTCACCGACGACCCGCTGAACCGGGGTCAGTACAACCAGGTGGGCATCAGCAACGTCACGATCCGCGGCGCGGGCATGTGGCACTCCCAGCTGTACACCCTCACCGAGCCGCAGGACGTGGTGGGCGGCATCAACCACCCGCACGAGGGCAACTTCGGCTTCGACATCGACGACAACGTCCAGATCTCCGACATCGCCATCTTCGGCTCAGGCCGCATCCGCGGCGGTGACGGCAACGACGAGGGCGGGGTCGGCCTGAACGGGCGGTTCGGCAAGAGCACCAAGATCTCCAACGTGTGGATCGAGCACGCCAACGTGGGAGTCTGGGTCGGCCGCGACTACGACAACATCCCCGCGCTGTGGGGCCCCGCCGACGGGCTCGAGTTCAGCGGCATGCGCATCCGCGACACCTACGCCGACGGAATCAACTTCACCAACGGCACGCGCAACTCAAAGGTGTTCAACTCGTCGTTCCGCACCACGGGCGACGACGCCTTGGCGGTCTGGGCCAACCAGGCCGTGAAGGACCGGGTCGTCGACAACACCCACGACAACCACTTCGTCAACAACACCATCCAGCTGCCCTGGCGCGCGAACGGCATCGCGATCTACGGCGGCTACGACAACTCGATCGAGAACAACCTGATCTACGACACCATGAACTACCCGGGCATCATGCTGGCGACCGACCACAGTCCCCTGCCCTTCTCGGGGACCACGCTGATCGCCAACAACGCGATCTACCGCGGCGGCGGCGTCTTCTGGAACGAGGACCAGGAATTCGGCGCCATCACGCTGTTCCCGTCGAGCCTGGACATCACCGGGGTCACCATCCGCGACACCGACATCTACGACTCGACCTACGACGGGATTCAATTCAAAACGGGCGGCGGCAATATGCCGAACGTCGCGATCACCAATGTGAAGATCGACAAGTCGAACAACGGCGCGGGGATCCTGGCCATGAGCGGCGCACGCGGCAACGCGACGCTGTCGAACGTGACCATCACCAATTCGGCCACCGGCAACATCGTCAGAGAGCCGGGCACTCAATTTGTGATCACCGGCGGCTAGCCGTACCGGCGACCGCGTGAAAGAGGCCTCCCCGGCGACTGCCGGGGAGGCCTCTTTCATGACATTACGCCGGAACGGTGGGAGCCAGCAGCGTCGCGGTGACGGTGACGACCGGGGCCGGAGCCGCCGCCGGGGCCGGGGCCGGAGCGACGACCGAACGGCCCGTCGACGGGTCGCCGTAGTACGGCTTCGCCTTCGACTTGGACTCGGACTCGGACTCGGACTCGTTGTGCTGCTTCTGCTGCGGGTGGGTCTGGTTGTCGCTCTTCTGGAACGGCGTCACGAGCAGCGTGAAGTCGCGCATCAGGAACTGACGCTGGTGCTGGTGCTGACGCGCGTGCTGACGCTCGCGGTTGTGGTTCCAGTTGCGGTTGTGGTTGCGGTGTCCGCGACCCCAGCCGCCACCGCCGCAGCCGCAGCCACCCATGACGGTGGTGGCATTCGCGGCGCTCGAGGTCACCGCGGTGCCGAGGGCGACGACTCCACCGGTCAGCGCGGTGCTGACGGCGAGAACGCCGATGAGGCTCTTGAAGCTGGGCATTTCATTTCCCCCCTGAAAAACGTGGTGCCCTATTGCCACGAGCTCCCCGGACAATCGGGCATATGCGCTTCTGGCAACCCATATAGGGTTATCCAGCTGTCTTCTTGCTTTCCGTGACGACTATGCGACAAACGGTGATCAGTCGCTTTTGCACGCCTCTTAGCGCTTTGTTGGCGAGGTTGACCCACTAGCGCACTCATTGCTCGGAAATGTGATTTATGTCCGATTTGCAACCGTGGAGGGCAAGCCATTCCCGCCTGAACACGCAGAAGGCCCCGGCACAGCCGGGGCCCCCTTTCAGGCGCCTACGCGGTGGCGACCTTCATCCCCGCGAGGTGCGGCAGGACCTCCGCGGCGATCAGAGCGATGTGCTCCAGGTCGTGGATGTCGAGGATGAACAGGTAGACCGTGTCGATGCCGAACTCGCCGTGCGCCGCGATCCGCTCGGTCACCTCTTCCGGAGAGCCGATCGCGGCGATGCCGCGGAAGAACGGCGCCATGCCGGCCGCCCGGCGTTCCACCTCGGCCTGCGTGGACCCGCACGCGATCGGCAGCAACGACGAGCGCCGCGGCTCGCCGGGATCGCGGCCGATGTCCTCGCAGGCGCGCGTGAAAGTGGCCATCTGCGCGGCCAGGTCGCCGCCCAGGCCCGCGTTGAACTCCGACGCGTACCTCGCGGCGATGGCCGGCGTGCGTTTCGGCCCCGTTCCGCCGACCAGGATCGGCGGATACGGCGACTGCGCCGGCCGGGGTGGCGCAGGGTTGGCTTCGATGCGGTAGTGCGCACCGTCGAAGGAGAACTCCTGGCCGTCCGGCGTCGACCACAACCCGGTGATGACCGCCAGTTGCTCCTCCAGCCGGTCGAACCGTTCACCCGTGCCCGGGAACGGGAGCCCGAACGCGGCATGTTCCCTGGCGTACCACCCGGTGCCGATCCCCAGCTCGACCCGGCCACCGCTCATCTCGTCGGCCGAGGCCACGATCGTCGCCAGCAGGCCGGGAGCCCGGAACGTCGCCGCGCTCATCAGCGCGCCGAGCCGTACGCGACGGGTGTCGCGGGCCAGGCCGCCGAGCGTGGTCCAGCAGTCGGTGGGCCGGTAGGTCCGGTCGTCCGGATCGACGCCGAGCAGGTGGTCCGAGCGGAAGAACCCGTCGAATCCGCCCTGCTCGGCCGCCCGCGCGAGCGCGAGGATGTCCTCGTAGCGGGCCCCGTGCAGAGGCTCCATGAGAACACGGAGCCTGATCCCGTCCGTTCGTGCCATTCGCCACACCGCCTTCGTCTGGGTCACCCCGTCGCCGTACGAGAGGTGACTCCTACTATGCGGAGCGAACGCCTGCGTGATCAAGAAGCCGGTCGTGCTCCGGCGGCATCAGCGGTGATCACGGTCCCGACGTCCTCGCCCTGGCAGATGGCGCGCATCGCCCCCCTCGCCGCCACGTCGAACACGTGCATGAGGAGCCCCTGCTCGTTGGCGAGCACGAAGGCGCTCTCGTCCATGACCCGCACCCCCGCCGCCAGCGCTTCCCTGTAGGTCAGGTCGGTGTAGCGCTTCGCGTCCGGATTGAGGTTCGGGTCGCTGTCGTAGACCCCGTCGACGCCGCGCTTGGCCACCAGCAGCGCGTCGGCGTCCAGTTCAAGGGCTCGCTGGACGGCGGGATAGTCGGTGGTGACAAATGGCTGGCCGATGCCGCCGGCGAGCAGCACGATCAGCCCGCGGCGGAGATGCCGGTCGGCGCGCAGCCGGATGAACGGCTCGGCCACGCTCTGCATGGGCATGGCGGTCATCACGCGCACATCGGTTTCCGAGCGTGCGGTCAGCACGCCGCGCAACATCAGCGCGTTCATGACCGTGCCGAGCATGCCGATGTTGTCGGCCTCGGCCCTGCCGATGCCCCAGCCGTCGGCCATCCGGCCGCGGAAGTAGTTGCCGCCTCCGATCACGACCGCGATTTCGATGCCGAGCTCGTGAACTGAAAGGATCTCGTCGGCCAATTGCGCCAAGCTGGCCGGATCCGTTCCCCAGCCCGCGTCCCCCGCGAGAGCTTCTCCGCTGAGCTTGACCACGACACGTGAATACCGACCCATGCCCGTTCCCTTCACGGCCGCGCGACCGGCGACCCGGCCAAGCCTATGAGACGCGCTCCGCAGCGGCCGCGACGGGTTGACGCCTCAGCCGAGGAACTCGGCCAGACCCTGGTTCAGGTGCTCGGGATGCTCGGTCGGCACGGTGTGGTGCGAGACGCCGGGCAGGACGGCCGTGAGCACGTGGGGCATGACCCTGCGGGCGTTGGCCGCCACCGTGTGGATGTCGTGTGACCTGCTCTTCTCCGCGAGGAGCAGCAGCGTGGGAACGGCCGAGGCCCGCAGCCGGCCCGGGGCGGGACGGCGAGGCATGACGACCTTCGCGCCGGGGAACTCCGCGCCCAGGCACATCAGTCTCAGCCACGCCGGGTCGACGGGCATGCCGCCGGTCTCCCACCTGATCAGTGCGCGCACGCGCTCGGCACTCGGCCTGGCGACGACGGGTACGGACCGCAGGCGGTATCGGGCCCCCATGCCGGCGAAGCAGTTAGTCGGGTCGACGAGCGCGAGCCTGCGCACCCTGCCCGGCGCGTGCAGCGCGTAGGTGAGGGCCAGCCACCCGCCGTAGGAGTGGCCGCAGAGATCCACGTCGCCGAACCCGAGTGCGCCGAGCAGCGTGTCCAGCCAGTCCATGAGGCCGGCCACGTCGGCGAGGGGCCGGCCGTCCGCGACGCTGCGGCCGGGACTCCCGATGACGTCGACCGCGTAGACGCGATGCGCCAGGCTCAGCCGTCCCACATTGGCGAACCAAACGGCCGACGTCGCGCCGCCGCCGTGCAGGAGGACCAGCGGCCGGCTGTCGCGCGGCCCGCAGACGTTGACGTGCGTCGTGCCGTACGGCGACGGCACGTCCACCGGCTCGACGGAGACCGGCCATTGGGCCATGACGGCGTCGTAGGCGGCGACGTACTCCCCCGATGGCTCCCCCGATGACCGGGTCATGAGACTCCTTGTACGGTTGTCACGATGGACAATATTCTCGGTTAACGAGATAGTCGACATCAAGGGAATTTCGGATGGACATCGACGACCAGGACCCGGGCATGCGTCTCGTCCATCTCCTGCGCACCCTCACGGTGGAGTTCGACCTGGTCGGAGCGGACTTCGCGGCCACGCACCTGTTGCACCCCACAGATTTGCGCGCCCTGATCCATCTCCTCGACGCCGCGCGGGCGGGGATCAGTGCGACACCCGGCTGGCTCGGCGAGCAGATGGGCCTTCAGTCCGCCTCGACCACCGGCCTCGTCGACCGGCTGGAGAAGGCGGGACACATCCGCCGGGTCCGGGACACACAGGACCGCAGACGGGTCCTGCTCGTCGTCGGGGATCAGGCGGTCGCCCTGGGATGGGCGTTCTTCGGTCCGCTGATCACGGAGCTGGTCACGGCGATGCGGTCGTTCTCCGAGGAGGAACTCGCGACGGTGCACCGGTTTCTCGCCACGATGACCGAGGTCGTGCTCGCCGCACGGCGAGCGGGGACGCCATGAGGTGACGAGGTTTTCGGCCGTTCCGTTCGGGCTATCGCCAAGGTGAGCTCGACCTATCCGCCACGCCACCACACGGAGTGACGTTCACGGCGGCAGGCACGACCGAGGGGACGTCGCCGATGACACGCCTGCGCACCGATCCCGCGCGCACGGCCACGCGCGCCCCGGGCGGCAGGGTTGCCGGCCCGTGCTGACCTCGGCGTTGCGGTCGGTGTGGCGGTTCCTCATCGGGCCGCCGCTGCGGGCGCGGGACGTCTCCAAGGAGCAGATCACTCCGGCGGAGGGGTTGTCCGCGTTGTCGCTGGACGCCCTCACCTCGGTGGCCTACGGGCCCGAGGCGATCCTCGCCGTCCTCGCCGCGGCGGGGGTGGCGGCCCTCCACCTCGTCCTGCCGATCACGGTCGCCATCGTGATCCTGCTGGCGATCCTCGTGCTCTCCTATCGCCAGGTGATCGACGCCTACCCGGGTGGCGGAGGCGCGTACGCGGTCTGCCGGGCAAATCTCGGCGCCCGGGTCAGCATGCTCGCCGCGGCCGCGCTCATCGTCGACTACACCTTGACCGTCGCGGTCTCCATCGCCGCCGGGGTGGGCGCGCTGACCTCGGCGTTCCCCGGCCTTCGCGACGCGACCGTGCCGATCAGCCTGGGCATCCTGGCGGTCATCACGCTGCTCAACCTGCGTGGCCTGGGCGACACCGCCCGGGCGTTCCTGCTCCCCACGATGGTTTTCATCGTGGGACTGCTGGCCGTCATCGCCATCGGGCTGCTCCATCCACTGGCGACCGTACGGCCCGGCCACGCTCCCCCGCCCGTGGAGGCCGTGGGGGTGCTGCTGGTGCTCAAGGCCTTCTCCGCGGGCTGCAGCGCGCTCACCGGGGTGGAGGCGATCGCCAACGGGGTGCCGCTGTTCAAGGAGCCCCGGCAGGTGCGGGCCAAGAGGACCGAGGCGCTGCTGGGCGTGATCCTCGGAGCGATGTTGCTGGGCCTCGCCGTACTGGCGGACCGGTGGCATCTCGCGCCGCGCCCGGGCGAGACGGTGCTCAGCCAGGTCATGGCCGCCTCGGTGGGGAGGGACTGGGCCTACTACCTGATGTCCCTGACCATCACGCTGGTGCTCGCCCTCGCCGCCAACACCGCGTTCGGCGGGCTGCCGGTGCTGACCGGGTTGCTGGCCAGAGACAACTACCTGCCCCACCTGTTCTCCCTGCGCGATGACCGCCAGGTGTTCGCGTCGGGCATCTGGGTGCTGGCCGTGCTTTCCGGCGCGCTGCTCGTCGCGGTCGGCGGGCAGACCCTCGCGCTCATCCCGTTGTTCGCCATCGGGGTGTTCACCGGGTTCACGCTCTCGCAGAGCGGGCTGGTCGTGCACTGGTGGCGGGCGCGTCCGGCGGGCTGGCGGCATCGCGCGATCGTCAACGGCGTCGGCGCCGTCACGACGGCCGCGGCCACGCTGGTGTTCCTGATCACGAAATTCACCGCCGGGGCCTGGGTCGTCGTGCTGGCGATACCCGTCTTCATCGCCCTGTTCGGCCGCATCCGCCACTACTACGACCGGGTGGGGCGCATTCTCGGCCTGGACGAGATCCCGGGAAGGCCCCGGCCCGTACGCACCCTGGTGGTCATTCCCGTGACCGGGGTCTCCCGGTTGGCCGAGCACGCGATCGGGCAGGCCCTGTCGATCGGTTCGGAGGTCGTGGCCGTCACCGTGGTGAGCGGCGACCCGGGCGAGACGGCCGGGCAGGCCCGCGAATTGCACGAGCGGTGGGAGCGCTGGAACCCCGGGGTGCCGCTGCGGGTGCTGCGCACGGAGTTCGCCTCGGTGGCACGGCCGGTCGTGGCCTTCATCGACGAGCTGCGCCGTAGCCGCGACGAGCAGATCATCGTGCTCATCCCCGTGCTGGTCCCCGCCCGGCTGCGCTACGGCCTCCTGCACAACCATCTCGACCTGGTGCTCAGCAACGCACTGCGCCATCACCCGGAGGTCATCGTCGCCCGTGTCCCCATGCCGCTCCATCTCGACGACCGAGGAGACGACCGCGGGATGGGCTGAGGCGGCCTCCGTCCGGGGGAGACCGCCTCAGGCTCAGATCATTCGATCAGGCTCCACTTGCCGTCCTTGAACTGCTGGACGTGGAGCCGGTCGAGCGGCGGCCCGGTCAACGAGGCGTGCAGCTCCAGCCCGGGCAGGAGCAGCGGTACGGAGCCGGTCAGGTGCTGGACGGTCTGGACCAGGCCGTCACGGGTGATGTCCTTGGTCTCCTGAAGCGCCTTGACCAGTGTCGCGGCGGCGCCGTACCCCCAGGCGGCGTTGGGGACGGTCGGGTCGGCGCCCGGCGCGCTGGTCTTCATGCGGGCGATGTAGTCCTGCACGTCCTTGTCGGCCGCCCACTGCTGGTCGTCGGCCGCTTTCACGAAGGCGGTGCTGTAGATGCCGTGCGAGCCGTCCAGGCCCGAGGGCTTGATCACCTGGTCGACGGACGAGACCAGGCTGACCAGCAGGTGCTCGGGGTTCCAGCCCAGCTCGGCCGCCTTCGACAAGGCTCCCGCCGTCAGCTTGGGGATGGCGATCGCCGAGAACAGCACGTCGGCCTTCGAGGCGGCCAGCTTGGTGATCTGACTGTCCAGCGTCGGGTCGGTCGCCTCATAGGTCTCCTGCGCGACGATCTTTACCTTGCTGCCGCCGATGCCCGAGGTGAACCCGTTGACGAAGGCCTTGCCGAGATCGTCGTTCTGCGAGATGACGGCGACGGTCAGGTCCTGGTCCCTGGCGGTGAGGAACTTGGCGTACGCCGCGCCCTCCGTCTCATACGTGGGCTGCCAGCCGACCGTGTACGGCTTGGCCTTCTGATCCTGGCTGAAGACCGCCGCGCCGCTGTGCACGAACAACTGGGGCACCTTCTCGGAGTTGGCCGAGTCCATGATGGCGAGGTTGGGGGCGGTGCCGAACGTCTGGAACAGCGCGAAGACGTTGTCCTGCGTGGTCAGCTTCCTGTAGTTCTGCACGGCGCGGGCGGGGTCGTACCCGTCGTCGTACTGGACGACCTCGATCTTGCGGGTCTTACCGTCGGACATCTTCACGCCGCCCGCCGCGTTGATCGCGTCGAAGTAGGACTTGGCGCCGTTCATGGCGGCCGTGCCGTTTGCGGCCAGCGGACCGGACAGTGCGTAGCTCGCGCCGATCTTCACCGTGGTGTCGGTGACGCCGGGCGCCTGCGAGCCGCCGGAGGAGGACGTTTCACCGCGGCCGCACGCGCCCAGCGCGAGCACGGCGGCCACGAGGATGGCCCCGGCCCGTAGAGCAGGTGAATGCGCTTGATTCATGTTCCACCCTTTTGTCAGTAGGTCGCGAATGGTGGGAGAGGTGCGCCATATCGGGAAGAGCAGCGAAAAATCAGTAAGCGCGAGGTGATGTCGTTCAGTCGCCAGGGGCGACCGCCCTCCCCCGCCGTCCCGCCACATTCCGTACGACCCGGTCGAGCGCGGGGGCCACGCCCCGGGGCATCAGGAGCATGACCGCGAGCAGGCAGACGCCGTACAGAAGGTAGGACTGGCCGGCGCTGACCTCACCGGTGACGTTGGGCACCACGACGTAGAACGCGGCGCCGAGCACGCACCCGAGCAGGCTGCGCAGGCCGCCGATGGCGAGCCCGGCGAGCAGCGAGATGCTGAGGGTGAGGATCAACGTCTCCGGCGAGATGAACTGCACGGCGACGACGTACAGCACGCCCGCGAACCCGCCGTAGACGGCCGACAGGGTGAAGGCCAGCACCTTGTACCGGGTGACGTGCACGCCCTGGGCCGTCGCCAGCGCCTCGTCGACCCGGACGGCGTCGAACGCCCGCCCGAAATGACTGCGGCGCAGGGCGGCGGCCAGCGCGAAGACGAGCGCGGCGCCCGCCGCGACGACGTAGTAGTGCCACTGGTCGGCGGCCAGCCCGGTCCACTCCGGAGCCTCGGCGATGGTGACGTTGAGGCCCTGAGCTCCCCCTGTGACGACCTCCAGGCGTTTGGCGAGAGGCACCGCCACGACGGGCAACGTCAAGGTGATCATGCCGAGGGCGTAGCCGCGCAGGCGTGCGGCGGGAACGGCCACCAGGCATCCCACCACGCCGGCGAGGACCACGCCGAACAGCAGCCCGGCCCACACGGGCCAGCCGCGGTCGGCGCAGACCGCGACGCCGTAGGCGCCGATGCCGAAGAACGCGCTCTGCCCGAGCGAGACCTGGCCGGTCCAGCCGACGAGGATGTCCAGCCCGAGGATCGCGACCGCGTAGACGAGGGTCAGCGTCACCTGGAGGTTGGCGAACGGGCTCATGACCAGTGGGAAGACCGCGAGCACGATGACCAGGGCGGCCCCGGTGAGCATCCGCCCGTACGGCCGGCGGGCGGCTCCGCCGTCCGGCTTGACCAGATCGATCATGAGGCTCATACCCGCCGCACCTCCTTGTGGCCGAAGACGCCTTCGGGCTTGAACAGCAGGATGAGGATCATCAGCACGAGAGGCACGGCGATCTTCATGTCGCCGCCGACGAACGAGATGTACGTGCCGGCGAGGTTCTCCACCACGCCGATGAACCAGGCGGCCAGCACGGTGCCGATCGCCGAGTTGAGCCCGCCGAGCACGGCCGCCGCGAGCGCGTAGGTGAGGACGGAGTCCATCATCTCCGGCGCGAGGTACAACTTCGGGGCGACCAGGCAGCCGGCGAGCGCGCCCACCGCGGCGGCGAGCCCCCAGCCGAGCATGAGCAGCCGGCCCACCGGAAGGCCCAGCAGAGCGCTCGACTCGGGGTTGGCGGCGACCGCTCGGAAGGCGAGCCCGAGCCGGGTGTGCCGGAACAGCCAGCCGAGCGCCAGCACGACCACGAGCAGGACGGCGATCGTGCCGAGCGTGCCGAACCCGATCGTGCCGCCGTTCCCCGAGCCGACGCCGCCCCGGGGAAAGGCAGAGGGGAACTGCTTGAGCACGGTGCCCCAGATCAGACTGACCACCCCGTTGATGGAGATGAGCAGCCCGACGGTGACAACGATCGCGGCGAGCGGCTCGCCCTTTTCGAACCTGCGGATCAGGAGGCGCTCGGCCAGGGCGCCCGCGACCAAGGAGCCGGCGATCGCGGCCACGATCGCCGCCCAGACGGGCACCCCGGCGTCGTAGAGGGTCCACGCGACGTATGTGGAGATGACCGCCATCTGGCCCTGCGCGAAGTTCACGATGCCGGTCGACTGGTGGACCAGCACGAGGGCCAGGGCGAGCGTGGCGTACACCGATCCGGAGCTGAGTCCGTCGAGTATCTGCTGCACGAGGTTCATCGGTCAGTTCCCCAGGTAGGCGCGGCGGATTTCGTCATGGCCGGCGATCTCCGCGGCGGTGCCCGCCAGTGCGACCCGCCCCGACTCGAGCACGACGGCGTGGTCGGCGACGCGCAGCGCGAGGTCGGCGTTCTGCTCGACCACGAGCACGGTGAGCGCCCACTCGTCGCGGAGCCGGGGCAGCAGGACGAACACCTCCTTCGTGACAAGCGGGGCCAGCCCGAGCGACGGCTCGTCGAGCAGCAGCAGGGACGGGCGGCCCATTAACGCCCGGGCGATGGCCAGCATCTGCTGTTCCCCGCCGGACAGACCGGCCGCCTGGGAGCGGGCCCGCTCGGCCAGCACGGGGAACAGCTCGCGCAAGCGGCGCAGGTCTGCGCGCACCTGCGCCCGGTCGCGCCGCAGCAGCGCCCCGGCATGCAGGTTGTCGTCGACGCTGAGCCGCCCGATGGTCCCGCGGCCCTGGGGCACGTGCGCAACGCCCAGGCGGGCGACGGCGTCGGGAGCCGCGGGCACCTGCCGTCCGTCGAGGAGGATCTGTCCGGTGAAGCGGACCAGGCCGCTGACGGCGCGCAGCGTCGTCGTCTTGCCGGCGCCGTTTGCGCCCAGCAGGGTCGTGATCGAGCCGTCGCCGACGCGCAGGCTCACGTCGTGCAGCACCTGGGCCTTGCCGTACCCGGCGTGCACGCCGTGCAGTTCGAGCGTGCTCACGCGACCCCCAGGTAGGCGGAGACGACGACGGGGTCGGACTGCACGGCCTGCGCGGTGCCCTCGGCGACCTTCCTGCCGCCGACCAGGGCGACGACGTGGTCGGTGACGGCGGAGATCAGGCCCATGTGGTGCTCGACGACGATCACGGTCAGGTCGTGGTCGGCGCGGATGCGGGTGATCAGCTCGCCCAGCTCGCCGACCTCGGCGTGCGTGAGCCCGCTGGCAGGCTCGTCGAGGAGCAGCAACCGCGGCCTGCTCAGCAGCGCGCGGGCGATCTCGACCCGCTTCTGCGAGCCGTACGGAAGGTCTCCCGCGGGAGTGCGCTCCACGCCGGCCAGGCCGAGCAAGGCGAGCAGTTCGCGGGCCTCGGCGGCGAGCGCGCGTTCGCGCCTCCTGCCGCCGGGCAGGGCGAGCATGGCCGACAGCACCGAGCCCGGCAGCGTGCTGTGCCCGCCGAGCAGCACGTTGTCCAGGACGGTGCGCTCCGGCTGCAACGCCGGGTGCTGAAACGTGCGGGCGATGCCGAGCCGCACCTTCCGGTGGGCGGGAACGCCGAGCACGTCCTGCCCGGCCACGCGGATGCTCCCCGCCGACGGCCGGTAGTATCCGCTGACACAGTTGAACAGCGATGACTTGCCCGCTCCATTGGGGCCGACGAGCCCGCAGATCTGCCCGCCGCCGACGTCGAAGCCGACGTCCTCCAGCGCCGTCACCCCGCTGAAACGCAATGTCAGATCGCGCACCTCTACGAAGGCCTGCATTCCGTGGTTCACACCCCACCCGCCGGTCTCGCGTCGGACGGCCACGGCTGGCCGCCCTTCTGGTTGGTGGAAGCGTCCCGGAAAGTGATGTAGGTCTCGATACGACTTCCGGATGCCGGAAGTCATGTTTCATCCGAGTGTCCCCACGACCGATCCTCAAGGCATCGACGAACCCGACGAGATCGGACGTGCATCGTGGGCTTTCCAGTCAAATTCGCCAGGAACCGGTGGTACGTCGCCGCCTACACCAGTGAGGTGACCCGCGAGCTCCTGCCCCGCACGATCTGCGGCGAGGCCCTGGTCTTCTACCGGACTCAGGCCGGTCAGGTCGTCGCGTTGTCGGACCGCTGCGTGCACCGCAGGTTTCCGCTGTCCGAAAGCCACCTCGACGGCGACAACGTGGTGTGCGGTTACCACGGGTTCACCTATGACACGTCCGGCACGTGCGTGGCCGTGCCCGGCCAGCGGCGCATCCCCCGTACGGCCCGCGTGCCCGCCTTTCCGGTCGTGGAGCAGGACTCGTTCGTGTGGGTGTGGATCGGCGACGCGGCCGAGGCCGATCCGGCCGGCATCCCCCGCGCGCCGTGGCTGGACCACCCCGACTGGACCGCCGTCCACGGCCGCGAGCCGCTGGACGCGCCGTACGGCCTGCTGGTCGACAACCTCCTGGACCTGTCCCACGAGACCTATCTGCACGGCGGCTACATCGGCACGCCCGAAGTCGCCGAGACGCCCATCAAGACCGAGGTCGACGAGGAACGGCAGATCGTCTACGTCAGCAGGCACATGGACGACGCGGCCTGCCCGCCGTTCTACGCCAACTCCACCGGCATCACCGGGCGCATCGTGCGCTGGCAGGACATCGAATACCACCCGCCGTGCCTCTACCTGCTGCACAGCAGGGTCGCCCCGGTGGGCGTGCTCCCCAACGCCGACGGCTCCGACCCCGGCGGCTTCCACGTCGAAGTCGTGTACGCGATCACCCCGGAGACGGAGAACTCCACGCACGACTTCTGGGCGGTCGCGCGCGACTTCGCCGGGGACGACGACGGCGTCTCCGACTTCCTGCGCGAGAGCAACAGGACCGTCGTGCTCCAGGACGTCGTCGCGCTCAACACGCTGGCGAAGGTGCTGGAGACCGAACGCGACGGCTACCAGGAGTTGAGCATCAACATCGATACCGGCGGCCTGGCCGCGCGGCGCCTGATCGCGGCGCAGATCGCGCAGGGCGCGGGGGCCGAGCCCGCCCGCGCCCCGAGCGCCGCGGCCACGGGATGACGGCGGTGGACGGCCGCACCGGCAGGACGGGCTCGATCTACACGGTCGAATGGGTTCCTGGCACCGACCTGCTGCTCGGGATCTGCCACTGCGGCGCGCGGCGGCGGTTCGAGGACCCCATCGAGCTGTGGGACTGGATGCTCGGGCATCCGGAGGGCCACCGGAGCCCCGCGGATCCCGCCCCCGAACCGGCCCTCACCCGCCGGGCATGATCGCGATGGGCGGGCCCGCCGCGGAGAAGGAGTTCGTCTCCGTCGTCCGGGACAAGACCGTCGTCGCCGACGGCGTGGTGACCCTGGAGCTCGGCCGCCCCGACGGGAGCCCCCTGCCGCCGTGGCGACCCGGAGCCCACGTCGATCTCATCCTGGACCGCGGGCTCGTACGGCAGTACTCCCTGTGCGGGGACCCGGCCGACCTGTCGGCCTACCGCGTCGGTGTGCTGCGCGAGCCGGCCGGCCGGGGCGGGTCCGCGTACGTGCACGACACGCTGGCCGTGGGCGACCGCGTGCTGACACGCGGCCCGCGCAACCACTTCGCGCTCGACGATGCCCCCTCTTACCTCTTCGTCGCCGGAGGCATCGGCATCACCCCCCTGTTGCCGATGATCGTGGAGGCGGACACCCGGAACTCCCGCTGGAGCCTGCTGTACGGCGGGCGCACCCGCCGGTCCATGGCCTTCCTCGACGTGCTCGAGCGGTACGGCGACCGCGTCCTGGTGCACCCGCAGGACACTTCCGGGCTGCTCGACCTGCGCGGATTCGTCGCCGGCTGCACAAACGGCACCCTCGTGTACGGCTGCGGCCCCGAGCCGATGCTCGCCGCGCTGGAGGACGCCTGCGGCGTCCGGGCGCGGGAGATCCTGCGCGTTGAGCGATTCTCCCCGAAGGAGGAGGTCCACACCGGCGGCGACGGCGCCTTCGACGTGGTGCTGGCGCGGTCCGGCCTCACCGTCAAGGTCGGCCCCGGGCAGACCGTCCTGGAGCGCGTCGAGGCCGCGGGCGTCAACGTGCTGTCGTCCTGCCAGGAGGGAACCTGCGGCACCTGCGAGACCGACGTGTTGGAGGGCACGCCCGACCACCGCGACTCGCTGCTCACCGAGGACGAGCGCGCCGAAGGGACGACGATGATGATCTGCGTCTCCCGCTGCCTGGGTGAACGGCTCGTGCTCGACCTTTGACCCCCCACCAGCAGAGCGAGGACAACGTTGACCGACCCTGCCCCTGTGCTGGACGACGATCCGTTCAGCGACGACTTCCTGGCCGACCCCTATCCCCGGCACGAGCGCATCCGCGACGCCGGCCCCGTCGTACGGCTCTCGCGGTACGGCATATGGGCGTCCGCCCGCCACGAACAGGTCTTCGCCGCGCTGACCGACTGGCGCACCTTCTCGTCGGCATCAGGCGTCGGGCTGGCCGACTTCCGCAAGGAGAAGCCGTGGCGCGTGCCGAGCCTGCTGCTCGAAGCCGACCCGCCCGGCCACACCCAGGTGCGCGAGGTCATGGCCCAGGTGCTGTCGCCTCGCCGGGTGCGCGGCCTGCGCGAGAGGTTCGCGCCCGTGGCGGACGAACTCGTGAGCGACCTGGTCGAGCGCGGCTCCTTCGACGCCGTCCGCGACCTCGCCGAGGTCTTCCCGCTGCGGGTCTTCCCCGACGCCGTCGGGCTGCCGGAGGAAGGCCGGGAGCACCTGTTGCGGTACGGCGACATGGCCTTCAACGGCTTCGGCCCCCGCAACGACCTGTTCGGCCGGGCGATGGCGGACGCCGAACAGGTCCAGGCGTGGATCACGGCGGCCTGCCGCCGGGAGAACCTCGCGGCCGGCGGGCTGGGCCGCGACATCTGGGCCTTCGCCGACACCGGCACGATCACTCAGGAACAGGCGGCGATGCTGGTTCGCTCGCTGCTCAGCGCCGGGGTCGACACCACGGTGTACGCCATCGGGAACGCGCTTGCCGCGCTCACCGCACACCCCGGCCAGTGGGCGCGGCTCCACGACGACCCCACGCTGGCCAAGCACGCCTTCGAGGAGGCGATCCGGTACGAGTCCCCCGTGCAGACCTTCTTCCGTACGACGACCAGGACGACCGACCTCGGCGGCGTGTGGATCGGGCCTGGGGAGAAGATCCTTCTCTTCCTCGGTGCAGCCAATCGCGACCCACGCAAATGGGAGAACCCCCATACACTCGAGATCACTCGCCGGGCTGCGGGGCACGTCGGGTTCGGGATGGGCGTGCACGGCTGTGTCGGCCAGCAGATCGCCCGTCTCGAAGGCGACGTGGTCCTGTCCGCGCTCGCCGAGCGCGCGGCCACGCTCACCCCGACGGCTGCGCCGGTGCTGCGGCCGAACAACACCCTGCGCGGGTTCTCCAGCGCGCCGATACAGGTGGACAAGGCCACCGTCCGACGCAGATGAGGAGATCGGTGGCATGGCATACCCCTCGCCGTCGAGGAGCGGCGGCCCAGGCACGGATGGAAGCAGGACCGTCAGCTCGCGGCTGCTCGCGCTGCTCGACGTGTTCACCGCGGCCCAGCCGCAGCTCACCCTGTCCGAGATCAGCAGGCTGGCCGGGGTGCCCCTCAGCACCGCGCACCGGCTGCTCGGCGAGCTGTCGGCCTGGGGGGCGCTGGAGCGCGGCGCCGACGGCAGATACCGCATCGGGCTGAAGTTGTGGGAGCTCGGCTCGCTCGCCCCTCGCGGCCTCCCGCTGCGCGAGGTCGCGCTGCCCCTGATGGAGGACCTGTACGAGGCGACGCACGAGAACGTCCAGCTCTCGGTGCGTGAAGGCGCGGCCGTGGTGTTCGTCGAGCGGATCTGCGGGCGCGGGGCGGTGCCCACCCTGACCCGAGTGGGCGGGCGCTTCGCCATCCACGCGACGGGCGGCGGCCTGGTGCTTCTGGCGCACGCTCCGCCGGAGATTCAGGAGCAGGTGCTGTCGGAGACGCTGCAGAAGTTCACGCGGTACACGATCGACAGCCCGTCCAAGCTGCGCCGGGTGCTGGCCGAGGTCAGGCTCAGGGGTTACGCGCTCAGCGACCGCCAGGTCACCGAGGACGCCTTCACGGTCGCGGCGCCCATCTACGGCCTCAGCGACGAAGTCGTGGCGGCGTTGTCCCTGGTGGTCAATCACCAGGGCGCCGAGCCCGCCTACCTGGTGCCGCTGGTGCTGTCGACCGCCCGCAGCATCTCCCGCCTGCTCGGGGCGCCCGGCTCGCAACATTCCGAAGACGCGCGCTACCTGAGGAACTGACCGGATCAGAGGCCGTCAGGCCGAGGCGGGCGGCTCCTCGAGCTTCTTCCACGTCTCCCGCACCTGGACGGACGGCCCGAGCACCTCGGCCAGCGACGAGGGCAATGCGGGGGTGTGGTCCCCGTCGATCTCCCTGGTGCCACCCGGCCAGGTCAGCTGTAGCGACGTCATGGTGTAGCCCTTCTCGGTGTCGCCGGAGTGTGCGACCTCCACCGAGGTCAGGTCGGTGACGGCGACGGTGCGGGAGGAGACACGGCTCACGAGACGTACCTGCTGCGGTGTGAACTCGGCGGTCAGCACCTCCCTCCTGCCCAGCACGGCCCCCAGGACTCCGCCGACGACGACCATGCCCCCGATGTAGTAGGCCCACCACACGCCCACGGGGAGAAATACGGCCAGGACGAGCCCCATGATCAACGAGAGGCTCAGCCAGGTGAACGCTCCCTGAAGGAATCCCCAGCGCAGATACTTCGCGTTCCAGGTGAAGGACTCGTCACCGGCCATGAACGCATGATGACTGTTCGTCAGCCCCGCTGCGACCCCCTTCGCAGCCGGTCAGCGGAGCACGGCGTCGAGGAGCAGGGTGCCGGCGCCGAGTAGCGCGGCGTCGGGTCCCGAGCGGGATACGGCGATCTCGAGGTCGCGGGTGGCCAGGGGCAGG
The DNA here is from genome assembly GCF_016863335.1 of Planotetraspora thailandica. GTDB lineage: Bacteria > Actinomycetota > Actinomycetes > Streptosporangiales > Streptosporangiaceae > Planotetraspora > Planotetraspora thailandica. The sequence goes on along the minus strand of NZ_BOOR01000069.1, from coordinate 49,679 downwards.
CAGCGCTCGTACACGGCGGCGCGGATAGCAGAGATCAACGGTTCGGCCCTGGACAGGCTGCCGCCGACGACGATCGCGTCGGGGTTGAGGAAGTTGACCAGGACGGTGAGCACCTCGCCGATGAGGCGGCCGGCGTTCCGCACCAGGGCGGTCGCCTCGGGGATGCCGTCGTCGACGAGGGCGACGACGTCGGAGGGCCGCCCCACGGCGATCCCCTGCTCGGCGAGCACGCTCATCAACGCGGCCCCGCTCGCGTAGGCCTCCAGGCAGTCGAGGTGCCCGCACGAGCACGTGACCGACGAGTCGGTCCTGACGCGGACGTGACTGATGTCGCCGGCGGCGCCGCGCCCGCGGTGCAGGGATCCGTTGACGATGACGCCGCAGCCGATGCCGCTGCCGGCCTTCAGCACCATGAGGGTCTCGGCGTCCGGCCACGCACGAGCCTCCCCCACGGCGAGGAGGTTGGCGTCGTTCTCCACCAGCACCGGCAGGTCGTAGTGGGCGCCGAGGTGCTCGGCGACGGGGAAGTTGTTCCATCCGGGCATGCGTGAGGGCGACACGACGCGGCCGGTGGCCGGGTCTACGGGTCCGGGCACACCGGTGGCGATTCCGCGCAGCGGCACTCCGGGCGGCGCATGCGTGGCGAGCAACTCCTCGAAGGAGGCCGCGATCCAGTCCAGCGTCGCCTCAGGGCCGAGGGCGATGTCGCAGGGACGCTCTTCGACGACCAGCGGGGAGCCGCTGAGGTCGAGCAGGCCGAGACGCGCGTGACGGCCTCCGAGGTCGGCGACCGCGAGCAGACCGGCGGAGGGGCTGACCCGCAGCCGCCGGGGGCGGCGGCCGCCCCGCGAACTGCCCGAGCCCTCCTCCACGAGGAGACCGCTGCCGATCAGCTCCTCGACCCGCAGGGAGACGCTCGACGCCGCCAGGCCGGAGAGACGGGCCAACTCGGCGCGTGACTCCGCCTGCCCGCCGGCGACGAGCCGCAGGAGGTCGCCCTGCGCTCCCCGGACCGGCAGCCGCTCTTTGCCTGACATGGACAGAGGAATACCACGCATGAACTTTCTACGGCAATACGTTGACCTGCGCCGGAATCATAGATTACGTTCCGCTTTATCTTCGATTTCGAAAGAAGTTGGCGATGATCCGAGTTCAAGGCCTCAACAAGTGGTTCGGCGATCACCACGTGCTCCGCGACATCGATCTCGAGGTCGCACAGGGTGAGGTCGTCGTGGTGATCGGCCCGTCCGGCTCCGGCAAGTCCACGCTGTGCCGGTGCCTCAACCGGCTGGAGTTGGCCGGTTCCGGGGAGATCCTCATCGACGGCGTGCCGGCCCCGGTGGAGGGACGTGCACTGGCGCGGCTGCGGGCCGACGTCGGCATGGTCTTCCAGTCCTTCAACCTTTTCCAGCACAAGAGCGTGCTGGACAACGTCATGCTCGCGCCGATGAAGGTGCGCGGCGTCAGCCGTACGGAGGCGGAGAAGACCGCCCGTGAACTGCTGGCCCGCGTGGGCATCGCCGACCAGGCCGGCAAGATGCCCGCCCAGCTGTCGGGCGGGCAGCAGCAGCGGGCGGCCATCGCCCGGGCCCTTGCCATGCGGCCCAAGGTGATGCTGTTCGACGAGCCGACCTCGGCCCTGGACCCCGAGATGGTCGGCGAGGTGCTCGACGTGATGGTCCAGCTCGCCGCCGACGGCATGACCATGGTCGTCGTCACCCACGAGATGGGCTTCGCCCGCCGCGCGGCCGACCGCGTGGTGTTCATGGACGACGGTCAGATCGTCGAGACGGCGAAGCCGAACGCCTTCTTCGAATCCCCCACGACGGACCGCGCCAGGAGCTTCCTGGCCAAGGTACTCACACACTGATCGCAAAGGATGGTGGGCCCGATGGTGTCCATGAGGCGGGTGGCCGCTGTCGCCGCCGTGTCGATGATCGGCCTTTCGGCCTGTTCCGGAACGGATTCGGCGAACTCCGCGGTGCCGGGCGCGCCGCCCAAGGACAACAGCGTGATCGCGAACGCTCCGGTCGCCGCCGCCGCGGACATCCTCCCCGGCTCGACGATGGAGAAGATCAAGCAGCGGGGCGAGCTGATCGTCGGCGGCTCGCTCGACGCGCCGCTGCTCTCCCAGCAGAACCCGGTCACCGGACAGGTCGAGGGGTTCGACGCCGACATGGGCAAGGCCCTGGCGAAGTACATCATCGGCCAGCCCAAGGTGAAGATCGTCAACTCGGCGTCGGAGACCCGTGAGGCCCTGCTGAGCAACGGCACCGTCGACGTCGTCTTCCAGACCTACACGATCACGCCGGAGCGCGCCGAGCAGGTCGCGTTCGCCGGGCCGTACTACTCGTCCGGGCTGACCATCGCCGTGAAGAAGGGCACGACGGGGATCGCCAAGCCGGAGGACCTGAACGGCAAGACCGTCATCGCGGGCGCCAACACGCCCGCCATCCCCGCCATCAAGCAGATCGCGCCGCAGGCGGACATCGTGACGTTCGGCAGCGACCCCGAGTGCATCCAGGCCCTCAAGCAGGACCGCGGCGTCGCCTACGTGCAGGACGAGACCCTCCTGGTCGCCGACGCCCAGAAGGACCCCACCATCCAGGTCGTCGGCTCGCCGTTCACGACCGACCCGTACGGCATCGGCCTCAAGCACGGCGACGACCAGTTCAAGAAGTTCGTCAACGACTGGCTCACGAAGATGCAGGCCCAGGGCGTCTGGCAGCAGATCTGGAAGAACTCGCTCGGCACGGTCGTGCAGGGTGAGGCGCCGGCCCCGCCGCAGATCGGATCGGTCCCGGGTTCCTGATGTCCGCGCTCCTCGATCATCTGCCCGAGTTCTGGCAGGGGCTGATCGTGACCCTCCAACTGACCGCGGCGTCGTTCGCCGGCGCCGCGGTCATGGGGCTGGTCGTCACCGCGTTGCGGGTGAGCCCCGTTCCCGTTCTGCGCGGGATCGGGACGGCCTACGTGGAGACCCTGCAGAACCTGCCGCTCCTCGTGCTGCTGGTGCTCGCCGTCTTCGGCCTGCCGGAGATCGGGATCAAGGCCGGCCTGCTGGTCACCGCCATCGTCGTCATCGCGCTCTACGAGGGGGCCTACATCGCCGAGGCCCTGCGTTCCGGCGTCAACGCGGTCTCCGCCGGGCAGGGCGAGGCGGCGCGCGCGCTCGGGCTCACCTTCGGCCAGTCCCTGCGCCACGTGATCCTCCCCCAGGCTCTGCGGACGGTGGTCCAGCCGATCGGGAACATCTTCATCGCGCTGACGATGAACACCTCGCTGGCGGCCGCGATCGGCGTGGTCGACCTGACCGCGACCGCCAACCGGGTCAACCTCCTCGAAGCCCAGCCCATCCCGATCTTCGTCGGCGCCGGCCTGGCGTACGCCCTGATCGCGGCCTGCGCAGGCTTCGTGACCGGACGGCTCGAACGGCGGCTGGCGGTGATCCGGTGAGCAGCGCGTTGTTCGACGAACCCGGCCCTCGGGCACGTCGCCGCATCAGGGCGGCGACCGTCGTGGGCGCGCTCTTCCTGCTCGCCTTGGCGGCGCTGGCCGTCCGCCAGTTCGCCGCGAACGGTCAGCTCGCCGCCGCCCGCTGGGAGCCGTACGCGACCTGGCCGATGTGGCGCTACCTGCTCGGCGGGCTGTGGTCCACCGTTCTCGCGGCGCTGGTGTCGGCGGCGCTCGCCATGGCGGCCGGGCTCGCCCTCGCACTCGGACGGCTGTCGCGCCGCCCGTGGGTCCGCCGGCCGTCCGCCGCCTACGTGGAGGTCGTGCGCACGATCCCCGCGCTGCTGCTGGTCTACGTCGTGCTGTTCGCGCTGCCCCGGTACGGCCTGGACCTGCCGCTGTTCTGGAAGCTCGTGGCGCCGCTGACCGTCTCGAACGCCTCGTTGTTCGCGGAGGTCTTCCGTGCGGGAATCCTGTCCATCGAGCGAGGTCAGGGTGAGGCCGGGCTCGCGGTCGGGCTGACACACGGGCAGACCATGCGCCTGATCGTGCTGCCGCAGGCGGCGCGGCGCGTGCTCCCCTCGATCGTCAGCCAGTCGGTCGGGCTGCTCAAGGACACCTCGCTCGGCTTCGTCGTCAGCTACGCGGAGCTGCTCTACAGCGGCAAGGTGCTCGCGGCCTACAACGGCCTGCTCATTCAGACCTACATCGTCGTCGCGCTGGTCTATCTGGTGGTCAACGCGTCCCTGTCCAAGCTGGCCCGCACGCTGGAGGCGCGCCAGCCGCGAAGGAGGCCTTCCCGTGCCTGAGTTCGTCCCGCTCGCCGAGGTCGTGCGGTCGGGGTTCGTGGAGAGCGTGCACTTCGGCAGCGCCGTCGGCCTCGGGCCCGACGGACGCGCCGTCGTCGCGCGCGGGCCCGTCGGCGCGCCGGTGCTGCCGCGCTCGTCCGCCAAGCCGTTCCAGGCCCTGGCCTGTCTGTTGTCCGGAGCCGACCTCCAGGGTCCGCGCCTGGCGATCGCGGCGGGAAGCCACACCGGCGAGGACCTCCACGTGCGACTGGTCGCCGAGATGCTCGGCGAGGCCGGGCTCGGCTTCGACGCCCTCGGCTGCCCCGCCGACTGGCCGGAGGACGAGAAGACCCGCCTCACGCTCATCCGCGGCGGCCACGGGCCGGCGCGCGAGCGCATGAACTGCTCGGGCAAGCACGCCGCGATGCTCGCGGCGTCGGTGGCCTCCGGCTGGGCCGTCGACTCCTATCTCGACGCCGACCACCCCCTGCAGCGGCGGGTACGGGCCGTCGTGGAAGAGCTGTCCGGGGAGAAGGCGGCCCACGTCGCCGTCGACGGGTGCGGGGCGCCGCTGTTCGGCCTCTCGCTGGAGGGGCTCGCGCGAGCCGTACAGGCCCTGGTTCTCGCCGACCCCGGAACGGCGCCGCGGGCCGTGGCCGACGCCATGCGCGAGCATCCCGAATACGTCGGCGGAACCGGCCACGTGAACACCTCGCTGATGGTGGCCCTTCCGGGCGCGGTGGCGAAGGGCGGGGCCGAGGGCGTGCTCGTCGTCGCGCTCGCCTCAGGACACGCGGCGGCGGTCAAGGTCATCGACGGGAGCCCGCGGGCCACGACGGCGATCGCCCTGGCGACGCTGCGGGCCGCGGGCGGCGACGTCGCATCCGCTGCCGAGTTCGCGACCGTTCCGGTGCTGGGCGGGGGAATCCCGGTCGGCGAGATCCACGCTCTGGGGGAATCGTGAGTCTCACCTACGAGATCTGCATCGACAGCACGGCGGGCGCGCTGGCGGCCGAGCGTGCCGGGGCCCACCGGGTCGAGCTCTGCTCGGCGCTCTTCGACGGCGGGCTGACGCCGACGCTCGGCACAGTGGAGACGACCCTGGCGGCCGTCTCGTCGATCCGGGTGCACGTCATCATCCGGCCGCGGGGCGGCGACTTCGTCTACGACGCCCACGAGATCGCGGCCATGGAACGCGATGTGGCCACGATCCGGGAAGCGGGGGCGCACGGTGTGGTGATCGGCGCGCTCACGCCGTCCGGCGAGGTGGACGCCGACGTCGCCAAGCGGCTCATCGCCGCGGCCGAAGGGCTCTCGGTCACCTTCCACCGCGCCTTCGACATGGCGGCCGACCCCTTCGCCTCGCTGGAGACGCTGGTCGGGCTGGGCGTCGACCGGGTGCTCACCTCGGGCCAGGACAGCTCGGCCCTGGAAGGCGCGCCGCTGATCGCGTCGCTGGTCGAGCGGGCCGGCGACCGCCTGATCGTCATGCCGGGCGGAGGCATCACGCCCCGCAACGTGAGCCGCGTGGTGGAGGCGACCGGGGCGCGTGAGATCCACTTCGCCGCCCTGGTGGACGAGGAGAGCCCCGCCGTCCATCGCAACCCGTATCCGTTCATGGGCGGGGAGCTGCGCCGGCCCGAATACGTGCGCCAGGTCACCTCGCGTGCCCTGGTCTCGGAGGTGATCAGCGCGTCGGCGCGCTAGAAGGCATCGGTCATTCCCGGCTTCACGAGCCAGTCACGCCCGATCCAGGCATCTGATCGACAGAGATCTGAGCGATGGCAGGACGTCTCATCGAGGCTGAAACCCATGAACTGAGCGCAGAAAATTTCGGGGTCCGTGAGCGAGCGCGGAGACAAGCCAACAACGCTACGTTAACGACCGTGCCCTTGTTAGGATCTGTCGCCTCTCCCCGCCGGCCCTGGAGTTTGTCACGCGTGGCATTCACTCTGGCATGCGTGATCATAGTTGGCGGCGTCGCCGTTCTTATCGGGTTCCGTCACCCCTCAAAGGTTTATGTGGCGACTGCGGACCTGCCTGCGTTCCATCGGATCACGGAGCGGGATGTCCGCCTGCAGGAGATGCCCGAAGGCGACCTTCCACAAGGATCGATGAAAAACTTGGACTCACTGGTCGGGAGATACACCCTCACACGCCTGGCCAAGGACAAACCGTTCGATGAACCTTCACTCGGGCCGCTATTGGCACCCGGAAGCCTCGACGGCTTGTTGTTCGCGCCGGTCGAAGCGACTCCCGAATCCACCTTGGGAAATCGACTAACGCGCGGCGACCGCGTCAACGTATTGTTGTCGAGCACCACCGACAAACCGACATCAGCAGAGCTTACCGATGTCCTTGTAGTGGATGTGACAAAGGAGGTCGTGGTGATCGGCATAACCCCGGCCCAATCGAAGACCTTATTACGGGCCCTGGGCACCAACCGCATCTCCATCGTTCGTCTGAGGGCCTACGCCCGCCCTTGAGTCACCTGCTCGGCGGGAACGATGCCGACTCTGCCCGTGCGACCATCCGGGTGACCCGCCTATGACGACGAATCTGGTTATTGTCTTGAACGCGTCCCGTTCGTCACGCACATCTTCTGGCGTCGGCCACGTCTCCAGGAGTCGATCCCGATAAAGATCGAATGCAGTCCGTTGCTGCTCACCCAACTCCTCTGCCCCACTCAAAGCAAAACGGTAGGAGGCATAGGCACTGATGTACCCGCCGCCTACGACCAGGATGTACAGCAAAGGCGACTGACCCGTCAGCAGAAGGGTCACCCCGGAAATCGTAGTGGCGAGTGAGGCTTGAAATGAGACGACCAGCGGAAACTCATAGTTCGCTACATACTCTTCATAATCGCGCTGAAACTGCTCCGGGAGCAGCGCGAACAGCCTCGGCCAGAAAATTATCGTGTCAATGCCGTACCGGTCTCTTGGATAGCTCTCCGCAGCTTGAAGGACGTTACCCAATCTTGTGGGGAAAACATTTTCTTCTTTATTCGGATAGCGATAGTAAGCGGTGACCGTGTCCGGCTCCGACCCATCTAGGTCATTGAGCAGATCCCGCATACGCTCCGCGTGCCACCGCACTCCCGGAACGTTCTCACAGCCAAGATGCGCACTGAGCCGTCGCAGTGGATACCCCTCATAGAGACGGACGATGCCACGCCACTGGCTCGATACCGCTGCGGCCAGAAACCAGACGGTCGCCAGGTAACCCAGCAGAACGATGATCTTCGTTATCGCGTCCAGCCCCGCCCACCAAGTCGATAACTGCACAAAGGTCGTCAGAGACGCTGCCACAAGCGAAGTGGTCAGACTGACGAAGACAAATGTAGGAAGCAGCGCATTGAACAAGAACCGTCTCGGAAAAGATCCGGCAATCTGCTGGGTGAACTGGTCTAACACAATTCCTCTTCAGCGTGGCCTCTGCGGCGAAGGATCTCCGTTTACAGCGTCCCGCAGGTCATCTTCATCCCCCGGGCAGTCGGGGCACTGACTGCATCTGCAACGAGCCGGCGGCCTGCTCACTGGACCAAAGGCATGTCGGCATCGTCGGCAGAAGAAGCAGAACTCCCAACGATCAGCGTCGCCCGCCGGTCGGGAGCCTCCTGGGCTCATGTGGCCGCCCCTTCCATCCCACCGCCTCCGGGACACCTCGATGATCCGTGCCGGTCACCCTGCGCGCAAGCGACGTCACGCGATCCACTGCTCAACCCAGGTCACAATTCACACAGGCGACGTCCCCGGTCATACAAGGCAATGGTCCGACCATGGGCGAGAAATCGCTCGGCGCGCAGAGTGCACTGCGTTCACAGTGGCCACAAGGCCATCATCCAAACGCCACGTTTTTACCTTAAAAGGGTTGATAACTGGCATAAACGTCATGCAAGCCTAAAAGGCATGCATAACAGGACATCAATCCCCGCCGTATGCGTTGCCGTGTTCACCCTGGTCACCGGGCTGAGCGCACCGGCGCTGGCGCGATCAACCCAGGCCCCGGCCTCGGCGTCCCGCGTCGCGGACAGCGACGCACCCCCCGTGTACGGCCGGGCCACCTATCTCCTCGACGCCTCGACGGGGACGGTCCGGCTCGACGACGGCGCGCACAAGCGCATGCCGGTCGCCAGCCTCACGAAGGTGATGACCGCCTACCTCACCTTGAAGCTGGCGAAGCCCACCGACACCATCACGATCACCAGCGGCGACGTGAACTACGCCAACGACAACGGCGGCACCAGCGCCGACCTGGACCCGGGCGACAAGGTCATGATCAAGGATGCGCTCTACGGCCTGCTGCTGCCGTCCGGCGCGGACGTCGCCCATGCGCTGGCCCGCACCTACGGCCCGGGCGTCGACGGCTTCGTCGCCAAGATGAACGACGCCGCCAAGCAGCTCGGGCTCAACGACACCCACTACGTCAACCCCGACGGGCTGCCGATGCCCGGTGGCGACGGCTACTCCACCGCCGCGGACCAGGCCAAGCTGGCCGCGGTGGCCCTGAGCGACAAGACCTTCGAGAAGGTCACCTCCACCGAGCAGTACTCCATCGACGCGACCGCCACCCATGGCGCCCACACCTGGACGAACACCAACGAGATGCTCGATCTGCCGGGCGCGCTCGGCGTGAAGACCGGCTTCACGCAGGCGGCGGGCTACTGCCTCGCCTTCGCGGCCGACCGGGACGGGCACCGGCTCATCGGCGTCATCCTCGGAGAGGACGTCTCCAGCCGCCGCTTCGACACCGCCGCCGCCCTGCTGAACTGGGCGGCGGACAATCCCGTCTCGCCGGAGACGGAACCGTCGGCCGCCGCCTGACCGGCCGGATCCGTCAGACCAGGTTGTCCTCGACGGTCATGCCGAACTCGCCCTTGCCGTACATCGCCAGAGCCCGTTCCACGTCGTTGGCCACGTGCACGCTCCCCGCGTGGGCGTCCCGCCAGGCGCGCTCGATGGGGTTGCCGCTCCTGAGCGAGTTGCCCCCGGCCGTCTTGAAAAGGATGTCGATCGCCTCCAGCGCCCGCTCGGTCGCCCTGACCTGATCCCTGCGGGCGCGCAGACGCAGCTCCATCGGGATGGACTCGCCCCGGACGGCGTGCTCGTAGAGCTCACGCACGTTGCGGTCGGTCTGCAGGATCGCCGCGTCGATCTCGGAGGCGGCCCGCGCCACCGCGACCTGGGCGAACTGGTCGTCGGCGAACCTGCCGCCGCCCAGGCTGAGCCGTACGCGGTCGCGCATCGCGGACACGTACGACCGGTAGCACCCGGCCGCCATGCCGATCACCGGGGCGGTGATCGCGGTCGTGAACACGGTGCCGAACGGCATGCGGTAGAGCGGCCCGCCGTTCACCTCCTGACCGGCGCCCCGCAGCCGCGCCTGGTCCTCGGCCCGCATCGTGCGGTGCGCGGGCACGAAGGCGCGCTCGACGACGACGTCGTTGCTCGCGGTGCCGCGCAGCCCGATGACGTCCCAGACGTCCTCGACCGCGTAGTCGGCCTTGGGGACGAGCACGGTCACGGCACCCACCGGCCGCGCCTGCTCCCCCGCTCCCTGCGGCACGACCAGGGCGCCGACCAGCACCCAGGACGCGTGCTGGCACCCGGAGGAGAACCGCCACCGGCCGGTCAGCTCATAGCCGCCCTCGACGGGCGTCAGCCGCCCGACGGGGGCGTACGACGAGGCGACGAGAGCGTCGTGGTCGGCCTGCCAGACCTCGTCCTGGGCCGCCTCGCCGAAGAGCCCGACATGCCACGCGTGCATGCCGAGCACGCTCGCCACCCATCCGGTGGAACCACAGACGCCGGAGATCTCCCTGACGACCTCGAAGAACGCCACGGGGTCGCTCTCGGCGCCGCCGTACCGCTTGGGCTGCAACATGCGGAAGACCCCGGCCTCGGCGAGCTCGGCGATCGTCTCGTCGGGAACGCGCCGATCCGCGTCCGTGGAGGGGGCCCGCTCGGCGATCACGGGCAGCAGCGTGCGGACCGCTTCCAGGACGTCGTTCGTCATCGCGTGGAACTCCGTGTCACTTATCCGGATATATGGGTCCATGATGGTGTGTCCCGCCTATGCGCGCATGGGAGGGCCCCGTTGGAAGTATCCGACGACCACCGAGCGCAGAGAATTTCCCAGGGAACAGACCAGAATGCGGCGTCGTTGCGACTGACGCCCGCGAATCGCAGCTGAGACGGCTAACTCGAGGTGAATCGCATGACAGAGCCGGCGCTGTCGGCGGCGTCCGCCGACGTGGCTCCGCCCGCCCCGGCGGAGTTCCGCCGGGCGATGGGGATGTTCGCGAGTGGCGTCACGGTGATCACCGGCATGGACGACGAGGAGCCGGTGGGCTTCGCGTGCCAGTCCTTCGCGTCCGTCTCCCTCGTGCCACCGCTGATCATGTTCTGCGCCGACCACAACGGCCGCGCCTGGCCGAAGATCCGGAAGACGGGGCGCTTCTGCGTGAACGTGCTGGGCGAGGACCAGGTCGACATCTGCGGCCGGTTCGGCTCCAGCAGGGGCAGGAAGTTCGACGACCTCGACTGGGATCTGTCCCCGTGGGGTATTCCGGCGCTGCCCGACGTACTGCTGCGCGTCCACGCCGAGGTGGAGAACGTGCACGTCGCCGGGGATCACGACGTGGTGATCGGGCGAGTCGTCCAACTGGAGCACGTCATCGAGCAGCGCCCGATGCTCTTCTTCCGTGGCCGGTTCGGCGTCGACGGCCACGAGCCCCCGGGGCAGCCTCCGCTGGCCAACCTCTGGGGCTGGGGCGACCACTGGGGGTGAGCGGTCCGTCCATGGTGACCTCTCCCGCAGCCAGGCCGGCATCACCCCGTCACCGCTGAGCCGAGCGCCTCACGCTGGACGCTGCTATGCGTGAAGAACCACTAAATCTCAGCCGTTGGCGTAATCTGTCATGACCAAATCTCCCTTATCGACATAAGTGGGATCTCTGACAGTGGGCGGTCAACGGCGCAGGTCGCCGCAGGCCGTCCCGGCACAGATTCGGAGGCGGCCAGACACGGTGACGCGGCTCTTGGCGCGCAAGGCCCTCCTGTTCGGGACGCCCAGCCTGCTGATCCGGCGTGGCGAGGTGCGCCGATGCCGACGTTGACGCCTGCATCGCCACGTGCTCGCGGTTCGATGCTGCCGGCCGCCCGTCGCATCATGCGGATCGGCGGACTCACCGCCGTGCTGGTCGGCCTGGCGCTGTGCGCCGTCCTTCAGCAGGAGATCAGAGGCCTCATCGGGCAGGACGGCCCGCGACCCGACGTGCGTCTGCTGCGGGTGGACCGCGATCCGCCCTCCCCGGCCGCTCCCTCTCCCGGGGCAACACCGTCTTCCTTGGCAACACCGTCGTCCGCGGCATCTCGCACCTCAACGCATCGGCACTGAGGACCCCATGGAGTCACATCACGACTTGGCCCGCCGAGCGTCCCGCCGGGGCACGCGGATCCTGCGGGCTTTTCTGCTCTGCGCCGCCCTGGCGGCGGTCCTGGCCGGCGGGTCGACCGAACGCGGTGCCCTCGCCGTGGACCGCCTGCGGGCCTTTCTCGAGTTCTATTCAGGCGTCTTCGCCCTCGTCGGGCTGAGCGCGGCGGTAGTGGCGGGCCTGGCGGCCTCCGAGCGCTTCCTGCCGATCCGGCTGCGCATCCTGGCCCAAGCAGCGCATCGGGCCGCCGCCGCCATGTCGATGAGCTTCCTGGCCTCTCACGTGCTGCTCAAGGTCCTGCAGGGGCACGCATCGGTGCTGGACGTCGCCGTGCCGTTCGAAGGCGGGCAGTCCCGCGCCCTCTGGATCGGCCTCGGCACGATCGCAAGCGACATGATGATCATCGTTTTCGCCACCGGCGTGGCCCGCGGCAGGTTCATCGGCAAGGGTCGCCCCTGGACCTGGCGTGTTCTCCACATCGCCGCCTACCTGTGCTGGCCGGTGGCCGTCGCACACGGGCTGAACGCGGGCCGGGCGGCCAAGGACTGGGTGACGATGAGCTATGTGGCCTGCTTGACGCTGGTCGCCGTCCTGGCCGTGGCCAGGTTCCTGTCCTGGGCGCACATGCGCGCGACGACCGGCCGGCGAGGGACGCGCACGCCGAGCCGCACGGCCCCTGACCCGCTGATTCCGGAGACGTCCGGCGTGCCGGATGAACAGTTCTGGGCCGAACTGAAGGCGGAGGCGGCATCGTGGACGGGAAGTAGCAAATGAGCAGTGCACCCGAGATCCTCACCCTCGGCGCCCCCCGGCTCTTCCAGGGCCTCACCCGCCTGCAGCGGCTCGACCTCTCCGCGCACCGTACGCATCACCGCACGCCGCCCCGGCTCTCCCTGCGCGAACTGGCCGCACTGGCCGAAGAGGTCGACCTTCGCGGGCGGGGAGGGGCGGCCTTCCCCTTCGCCCGCAAGCTGACGGCGGTCGCCCAGGCCGCCGAACGCCGTGGAGTACGGCCCGTCGTGCTCGTCAACGCCACCGAGGGTGAGCCGGCCAGCGCCAAGGACAAGGCGCTGCTCGCGCGGACACCCCACCTCGTGCTGGACGGCGCCGTGCTCGCCGCACGGGCGCTGGGCGCACGCGAGATCGTCGTGGGCGTCACCGACGGCGGCGTACCCGAACGCTCGCTGCGCAGCGCCGTCCAGGAGTCGGGTACTGCCGGCTCCATGAGGGTCGTCCACCTGCCCGAGCGGTTCATCACCGGAGAGGGCGGCGCGCTGGTCCGCGGAGTGAACGGTGAGACTCCCATACCGCCGGGCCGCAAGGTCCGGGCGGCGGAGAGCGGCGTCGACGGGCTGCCCACGCTGTTGTCGAACGCGGAGACCTTCGCCCAGCTGGCCGTGCTGGCCGAACTCGGCCCCGAGGGCTACCGGACGGCAGGGACGCAGGCCGAGCCCGGCACCGTTCTGCTGACGGTGACCGTCCCGGGCCGTGGGCGTGTGGTGGTGGAGACGCCTGCCGGTGTCCCGCTCGCCGAGGTGCTGCGCCGGTGCGGAGTCACCGCGGGCCAGGGCGTGATGGTCGGCGGCTACCACGGCGCGTGGCTCACCCCGGCCAAGGCCGCCGCGGCCGTGGTGTCGCGGGAATCGATGTCGGAGGCCGGCGCTGCGCTCGGCGCGGGGATCATCGTGCCTTTGGAGGGGGGCACGTGTCCCCTCGGGGAGGTCGCCAGGGTCGCGGCCTACCTCGGCGCGGAATCGGCGGGCCAGTGCGGGCCCTGCCGGCTCGGGTTGCCCGCGATCGCCCGGTCCTTCTCCGCGTTGGCCGCGGGAAACGGCGGCACCGAGGCGATGGTGGCGGTCGAGCAGGCGAGCGCGGTCGTCCGCGGGCGAGGGGCCTGTCACCATCCGGACGGCGCGACCAGGTTTCTGTTGTCCGCGCTCGACACATTCTCCGACGACGTCGCGGCGCACCTCGCCCAGGGCGGTTGCGGCCGGCCCGTGCGCGGGCTCCTTCCCGTGCCGGGTGAGGTGCCGGGTGAGGAGGTGAGCGAAGCGAAGTCGGGGCTGCGCCTCACCGTCGACTGGTCCCGGTGTGCGGGTCACGGCCTTTGCGGCCACATCGTCCCCGAACTCGTGCAATTGGACGTCTTCGGTTACCCGATGCTCAGCGACGCCCCGGTGCCGGCCCGGCACCTACGGGACGCCGTGCACGCCGCCGACATGTGCCCCGCCCTGGCCCTCGGGCTCAGCAGGGCACCCGCCCCGTCGGGCCGCGGCCGCACCACCGTCTGACGCGGTGATTCACAGCACAGGCGTCCTGTTCCGCCACAACCACACGACGTCGCGGCCGAAGGACCACACGAGCGAGGCGAGGGCCAGCCCTACCGCCGCCGCCGCGATCGCGTACGGCAGGACGCCCGAGGCGGCCACGACGAGGACGATCCCCTGGACGGCGGCCACGGTCTTGCGGGCGAAGCTCGGCGGCAGCGATCCTCGCAACCAGGGCGCCACCCACCCGGCCGCCACGAAGGCGTAGCGCATGGCGCCGATCGCCGTCACCCACACCCCCAGCGATGCGGCGACGAAGACGCTCAGCACCAGGATGAGGAACGCGTCGACCTCCATGTCGAAGCGCGCGCCGAGCCGCGACGCCGTCCCGGTCCGCCTGGCCACCCGGCCGTCGACGGCGTCCAGGATGAGGGCGACCGTGGAGAGGGTGACGAGAATCACCAGCGGCAGGCCCTTCGCCGGGTGATCCGTCATCACCAGCACCGCCACCAGGGCCGTCACGCCCCCGACGAGCAGAGCCCGGGCCAGGGTCACGTGATCGGCCGGACCCAGGGTGCGGGTGCCGGAACGCCGCGCGGCGGCGGCCAGAAGCGCCCACAGGGCCGCCATGTAGGCGACGCCGGCCGCCAGGGCGGCCGTGCTCAGGCCGACGAGGGCGTGTAAGAGGCCGAGCAGGGCGAGTTGCACGCCCGCTCCCGCCGCCTGCTCCCAGTGGATTGAACCCAAGGGGAACGGCGCACGTGTTGTTGGAGTAGTTCGTGCAGTCGGTGCCGTCATTCGGAGCCCCCGTACCCGTCTGTGCTCATATGAGTTATGTATCCCGCCGATAGGAGGTCTTCCGGTGATACGTACGGCACGTGCCTTCTGGTTCACCTCCCCGGGCGAGGGAGAGATCCGGACCGTCGCCCTGCCGGAACCCGGCCCGGACGACGTGGAGGTCCGCACGCTCTTCTCGGGCGTCAGCAGGGGCACCGAGACCCTGGTGTTCCGGGGCGGTGTGCCGGAAAGCCAGCACGAGGCGATGCGGGCGCCCTTCCAGGAGGGCGACTTCCCCTCACCGGTCAAGTACGGCTACCTGAACGTGGGCGTGGTTGAGCAGGGCCCGCCGGAGCTGCTGGGCCGTACCGTCTTCTGCCTCTACCCCCACCAGACCCGCTACGTCGTCGCGGCCGAGGCGGTGGTGCCGGTGCCTGACGACGTGCCCCCGGGGCGGGCCGTCCTCGCCGGCACGGTGGAGACCGCGGTGAACGCCCTGTGGGACGCGGCGCCGCTGGTCGGCGACCGGATCGCCGTCGTGGGCGGCGGGATGGTCGGCTGCGCCGTCGCCGCGCTGCTGGCCGGTTTCCCCGGCGTCCGCGTTCAGCTCGTCGACGCCGACCCCGCACGGGCAGAGATCGCCAAGGCGCTGGGTGTCGGCTTCGCCCCGCCCGAGCACGCCGACGGTGGATGCGACCTCGTGGTGCACGCCAGCGCCACCGAGGCCGGGCTCGCCCGCTCGCTGGAGCTGCTCGCGCCCGAGGGCGAGGTGATCGAGCTCAGCTGGTACGGCGACCGCCGGGTCAGCCTGCCGCTGGGCGAGTTCTTCCACTCCCGGCGTCTCACCGTACGCGCCAGCCAGGTCGGGATGGTGTCGCCGGCCAGGCGCTCACGCCGGTCCTTCCGCGACCGGCTGGAGCTGGCGCTGCGCCTGCTCGCCGATCCCGTCTACGACGCGCTCGTCACCGGGGAGAACACGTTCGAGGAGTTGCCCGCGGTGATGTCCCGCCTCGCCGGCGGCGACCTCCCCGCCCTCTGCCACCGGATCGTCTACCCAGCCCACATCTGAAAGGTCACACCGTGTTCAGCATCACCGTTCGCGATCACATCATGGTCGCCCACAGCTTCCGCGGCGAGGTCTTCGGTCCCGCCCAGCGGTTGCACGGCGCCACGTTCGTGGTGGACGCGACGTTCCGCCGCACCGAGCTCGACGCCGACAACATCGTCGTAGACATCGGCCTGGCGACCCAGGAGCTCGGCGCGGTCCTGGCGGACCTCAACTACCGCAACCTCGACGACGAGCCGGCCTTCGCCGGGATCAACACCTCGACCGAATATCTGGCCAAGGTCGTCGCCGACCGCCTCGCCGACCGTGTGCACGCGGGGGCGCTCGGCGAGGGGGCCCGCGGGCTGAGCGCGATCGCGGTCACCCTGCACGAGTCGCACGCCGCGTGGGCGGCCTACGAGCGGGACCTGTGACCCGTCCGCTGCGGACCGTCCACGCCGTCCTTCCGGGCGACGTGGACGACCCGGAACTGGTCAGCGGCGGCAACGTCTACGACCGCCGCCTGTGCCAGGCGCTGGAGGCGCACGGCGTGGCCGTTCGCGAGATCGCCGCCGAGGGCTCCTGGCCGCGTCCGGACGATCAGGCCCGCGCGGCGCTGGCCCGGGCGCTCGGCGCGGTGCCGGACGGCTCGGTCGTGCTGCTCGACGGTCTGGTCGCGTGCGGCGTGCCCGAGGTCGTCGTGCCCCACGCGGACCGGTTGCGCCTGGCCGTGCTGGTGCACATGCCGCTGGCCGACGAGATCGGGGCGTCCCAGGGGGCTTCGGAGGACCTGTCCTCGGCGGAGTTGGACGCCCGCGAGCGTGAGACGCTGCGGGCGGCCTCCGCCGTCGTGGCGACCGGCGCCTCCACGGCCCGGCGGCTGATCTCCCATCACGGGCTGCCCGCCGGCCGGGTCCATGTGGTCTCGCCCGGCACCGACGCCGCCCCACTCGCCCCCGGCACAGACGGCGCGTCCCGGTTGCTGGCGGTGGGCTCCGTGACCCCCACCAAGGGGCACGACCTGCTCGTCGAGGCTCTGGCGGACCTGGCGGACCTGCCCGGGCCCGCCTGGACCTGCACGATCGTGGGGCCGCTGACCCGGGATCCCGGCCATGTCGCCCGGCTGCGGCGGCTGATCGAGCGGCACGGGCTCGGCGAGCGGATCCTGCTGGCCGGCCCGCAAACCGGCGGCGAGCTCGCCGCCGTGTACGGCACGGCCGACCTCATGGTGCTGCCGTCACGTTCGGAGACGTACGGCATGGTCGTGGCCGAGGCGCTGGCCCGGGGGGTTCCGGTGCTGGCGGCGGCGGTGGGCGGCGTGCCGGACACCCTCGGTGAAGATTCGCACGGGTATGTACCGGGAATCCTGGTGCCTCCGGACAGCGCGTCGATCGCCACAGGTCTGCGCCGCTGGTTCGGCGAGCCCGGGCTGCGCGACAGGCTCAGGACGTCGGCCCGGCACCGCCGCGACCGGCTGGAAACGTGGCACGAGACGGCCCGGCGAATGGTCCTGGTGCTGGAGAAGCTCGTGCTGGAGAAGCTCGTGCCGGACGAACTCAGAGGAGAGCGAAGATGAGCGAGGGCCCGGTCCGCGTCACTCCCGGCTGGCTGGCGCTGCGCGAAGGCGCGGACGCCGAGGCCCGCGCGACCGGCCTTCTCGGCCCGCTGCGCGACCACCTGGCGAAGGTGTCGCCGGGCGAGGAGCGGCTGGTCGTCCAGGATCTCGGCTGCGGCACAGGCGCACAGGCCCGCTGGCTGGCGGGGCGGCTGCGCGGCCCGCAGCACTGGATCCTGCGTGACCGCGACCCCGACCTGCTGGTGCTCGCCGGTGCGAGCGTGCTGGGCCCGGCGTCCGGCGGGGGGCCCGTCACCGTCGAGACGCGGCAGGGAGATCTCACCGCTCTGCGCGCCGCCGACTTCGCCGGCACCTCGCTGGTGACCGCGTCGGCGCTGCTCGACTTGCTGACCTTCGACGAGGTGGACGAGCTCGCCGCGGCGTGCGTCGAGGCCGGCTGCGCCGCCCTTCTGGCGCTCTCGGTGACGGGCAGGGCCGACCTTCACCCGGCCGACCCGCTCGACGCCGAGATCGCCGAGGCCTTCAACGCCCATCAGCGGCGTACGACCGGCGACCGCCGCCTGCTCGGTCCGGACGCCGTCGCCGCCGCCACCACGGCCTTCGAGCACCGGGGTGCGACGGTGGACAGCCGGCCGAGCCTGTGGCGGCTCGGGCCCGGGGATGCGGCGCTGACCGAGGAGTGGCTGGAGGGCTGGGTGGGCGCCGCCCGCGAGCAGCGGCCCGACCTCGCCCCCCAGGCGGACGCCTACCTGCGCCACCGCCTCGACGCCTGCGCGGCCGGTGAGCTCAGCGTGGTGCTCCACCACGCCGACCTGCTCGCGCTGCCCGCAGAGGTGTCCGCGGAGGTGCCCGCGGAGGTGCCCGGCTCGTGACGGCGGCCCGGCGGTTGTGGCCATGGCTGCGCATGCTCGGCGGCGCGGCCATCCTGGGCGTCCTGGTGTGGCGGCTCGGCACCGGCGCCTTCCTCGACGGCCTGCGCGTGGTCGACGGCCGGTCGGCGCTCGCCGCCTTGGTGATCGGCCTGCTGACCACCGTGGTCAGCGCCTGGCGCTGGTGCGTGGTGGCCCGCCGTCTGGGTCTCCGGTTGTCGCTGCCGGGGGCCGTCGCCGACTGCTACCGGGCGTTGTTCCTCAACGTGACACTGCCCGCCGGCGTGCTCGGCGACGTGCACCGCGCCGTCAGCCACGGCCGGCGGTCGGGCAACGTCGGCCGGGGGGTGCGCGCCGTCGTCCTCGAACGGTTCGCGGGCCAGGTGGTCCTGGTCGCCGTCGGGGCGGCTGTGCTGCTGTCGCAGCCCACGCTGGTCGAGGCCATGGCCCGTCACCTGGTGCCCGGCAGCGCGGGCGGTGCCGTGGCGGCCGTGCTCGTCGTGTGCGTGCTCGTCGTGTGCGGGCTCGTCGGGCTCGGGCTGGCCGTCTGGGCTCTCATGAGAAGGGGACCGGCCACGTGGCGCCGCACCCTGTCCGCGAGCCTGTCGACCGCCTGGTCCGAGGGGCGTGTCGCCCTGCTCTCCCGCGACACCTGGCCGCGGGTCGCGCTGCTGTCGGCCGCCGCGGTCGCGGGGCACCTCGCGTTGTTCCTCGTCGCGGCGCGCGCCGCCGGGTCGCAGGCGACGGTCGCGGAACTGCTGCCGCCGCTGGTACTCACCCTGCTCGTGATGGGCCTGCCGGTGAACATCGGCGGTTGGGGGCCGCGCGAGGCCGCCTCCACGCTGGCGTTCGGCGCCACCGGCCTGGGCGCCGCGCAGGGGCTGACCGCCGCCGTCGTGTACGGCGTGCTGACACTGGTGTCCACCCTGCCCGGGGCGGTGGTGCTGTTCGTGCACGGGCGCAGGAGGGCGATCACTCCATGACATCGCGCCCGTATGTGCTGCTCAGCTGCGCCGTGTCCGTCGACGGCTACATCGACGACGCGTCGCCGGAGCGACTGCTGCTGTCCAACGCCGCCGATTTCGACAGGGTGGACGAGGTCAGGGCGTGCACCGACGCCATCCTGATCGGCGCGACCACCGTGCGCAGGGACAATCCGCGCCTCGTGGTCGACTCCGCCGAGCGGCGGGAGCGCCGGGTGGCTCTCGGATTGCCCGCCTACCCGCTCAAGGTGACGATCACCGCGAGCGGCGACCTGGACCGCGGCCTCAACTTCTGGCACCACGGCGGCGCGAAGGTGGTCTACAGCCCCGACGCGGCGGTGCTCAAGATCCGCCGAACCCTGGACGGCCTGGCCGACGTCGTGGGCACCGGGCCCGCCGTCGACCTCGGCGTGGTGCTCGACGACCTGGGAGCGCGGGGCGTGCGGCACCTCATGGTCGAGGGAGGCGGCACGATCCACACCCAGTTCCTCACCCAGGGGCTGGCCGATGAGATCCACCTGGCCATCGCGCCGATCCTGGTCGGCGACCCGGATGCGCCCCGGTTCCTCAACGAGGGGTGTTTCCCCGGCGGGGCGGCCCGCCGGATGCGCGTCGCCGAGGTGCGGCCCATCGGCGACGTGGTGCTGATCCGCTACCTGCCCAAGGAGGATGTCTGCGGCTCGTGAGCCCTCGTGCCGCGGTCAGCGGGCGACCGGCGTGAGCGGGGGCCCGCACCAGTCGGCCAGTGCCGTACGAAGCGGTGGTCCGGCGGGCGAGCCCGACAGCGCTCCCGCGTCGGACGCCCAGGCGATGTAGCCGTCGGGGCGGACCAGCACGAGCGTGCGCGTGACCCCACCCGCGGTGACGACGCCCACGCGGTCGCCCCACCCGGCGACGGTCTCCGCGACCTTCTCCGCGAGCGCCGGGGAATCCGGAGGCACGACGACGAGGCACCGCCTGCCCCGCAGCGCCTGGTAGAGCGTGCCGGGCCCCGGGCCCGCCAGCGGGATGTCGGGCGCCCGCCGCCCGGCGAGCGGGTGGGCGCCGCGCGGCGCCGGATAGGCGAGGCCGATGCCGGACAGGGCCATCGCCATGCGCCGCCCGAGCGGGCGCACGCGCGTCGCGATCCGGAGGATCTCCCGCCAGGCGGCCCGCAACGTCCGGGGGCGTGCCATCGCGGCGCGCAGGAGCCTGCCACTGGTACGCAGGGCGGCCCTGCCCGCCTCGTGGCGCTCGCCGTCGTAGGTGTCCAGCAGCCGTTCCGGCGCTCCGGCCCGGATCACGGCGGCCAGTTTCCAGCCGAGGTTGGCCGCGTCCTGCAGGCCCGTGTTCATGCCGAGCCCTCCCGCCGGGGAGTGCACGTGGGCGGCGTCGCCCGCGAGGAAGACCCGGCCCCGGCGGTAGCCCGGCACCTGGCGTTCGTCGCAGGAGAAGCGTGACAACCAGCGGGGGTCGTGCATGCCGAAGTCGGTGCCGAGCACGCGCCGGGTGATCTCCCTGATCTCCTCCAGGCCCACGGGCGCGGTGTGGGGCGCCGTGCTCCGCCTGTCCCACACGATCACGCGGTACCACCCGTCGCCGAAGGGCAGCACGAAGGCGAGGCCGTCCCTGACGACGTCGGCGGTCAGCGTGTCGGGCGGCGGGTCGCTCATCCGCACGTCGCCCAGCATGAGCGAGTGCACCACCGAACGGCCGGGGAAGGGCAGCCCGAGCGCCCTCCGCACGGCGCTGTGCGCCCCGTCGGCGCCCACGACGTAGCGGGCCCGCCACCGGCGCTCGCGGCCGTCGCGGGTGCGCGCCCGCAGATCCACGCCCTCGTCGTCCTGCCGCAGCCCCACCAGTTCGGCCCCCGGCACGATCCGCGCGCCGAACGCCTGCGCGCGTTCCATGAGCAGCCGTTCGGTCCTGAACTGCGGGACGGCCAGCATGTACGGGAAGCGGCCGGGCAGCCGGGACAGGTCGAGCAGGCCACGCCCGAAGACCCGCAGCCTGTCGACAGGCATGCCGACGGAGACGAGGTCGTCGGCCAGGCCGCGCGCGTCCAGTTCCTCCAGCGTGCGCGCGTGCACGCCGGCGGCTCTGCTGAGGTTCGACTCGCCCTGGCGGCGCTCCAGAACCGTGCACGAGACGCCGGCGGCCGCGAGATCGCCCGCGAGGAGCAGCCCGGTGGGACCCGCTCCCACGACGACGACGTCGGCGGTGTCGGGCGGGCCCTCCTGGGGTCTCACGGCACCTCCATGCCGGACGAAATACCCCAAAGCATGAAAAATCACACGACGGGTGGATGGAGGAAGCGTGTTGGGGATGCGTTGCCCGGACGACCACCCTCCGGGCCCGCCCGCGAAGTACGATCGCTCAGTGACCGAAATGACCGAAACCACGCCCGGCTGGCTCGCTCCCGAAGAACTGGAGCTGAGCCGCGCGCGGATGCCGATCCTCTACGTCGACGCCGTACCGGTACGGGTGGACGACGCCGGGGTGGTCACACACGTCGGCCTGCTGCTGCGCATCGGAGCCGACGGCACGGTGAGCCGTGCCCTGGTCTCCGGCCGCGTCCTCCACCACGAGCGGGTGCGCGACGCGCTCATGCGCCACCTGGAGAAGGACCTCGGGCCGACGGCGCTGCCCCGGGTGCCCGCCTCGCCGCAGCCGTTCACCATCGCCGAGTACTTCCCGACGCAGGGCGTCACGCCCTACCACGACCCCCGGCAGCACGCGGTGTCGCTGGCCTACGTCGTGCCCGTCGCGGGCGACTGCCGCCCCCGGCAGGACGCGCTCGACCTCGTCTGGTTCACCCCGGACGAGGCCGCCTCGCCGATGGTGCAGCAGGAGATGATGGGCGGCCAGGGCGTGCTGCTCAAGCAGGCGCTCGCGCACGTCGGCCTCCTCACCTGAGGCGCACGACGCCCGGCGTGTTAACCGGGACTCCATCTTCACGTCAGTGATCGGCCACCGAACGTCGTGAAGATCGTCATATGCATGCCACGAATCCGCTCAAAATAGCGGCGGTCTCCACCGCTGCCCTCTCCCTGGCCCTCGTGACTGCTCCCGCCCAGGCCACCACAGCCCATGGCGCACACGGCGCACACGGTCACAAGGGAATCGAACTGGCCTTCCTCGGCCGGTTCACGACGGGTGCCGTCGGCACCGGGGCCTCGGAGATCACCTCCTACGACCCCGCGACCCGCCGGGCGTTCGTCGTGAACGCCGAGGCCGGCACGGTCGACGTGCTCGACATCAGGGACCCGCGCAAGCCCCGGCGCGTCACCGCCCTGGCCGCCCCCGGCGCCAACAGCGTCGCCGTGCACAAGGGCCTGGTCGCCGTCGCCCAGCAGGCCGGCGACAAGACCTCCCCCGGGAAGGTGTCGCTCTTCGAGGCCCGCACCGGCAGGAAGCTCAAGGAGTTCCGGGTCGGCGCGCTGCCCGACATGGTGACCTTCAGCGAGAACGGCCGCCGGCTGGTCGTCGCCAACGAGGGCGAGCCTGCGTCCTACTGCGAGGGCGCCGTCGACGACCCCGAGGGGTCGGTCAGCGTCATCGACGTGGCCCGCGGCAGCGTGCGCACCGCCGACTTCCGCGCCTTCAACGGCCAGGCCGCCAAGCTGCGCTCGACCGGCGTGCGGATCTCCGGCCCCGGCGCGAGCGTGGCCCGCGACCTGGAGCCCGAATACGTCACCGTCGAGGGCGACACCGCCTGGGTGACGCTGCAGGAGAACAACGCGATCGCCGTCGTCGACCTCGACCGCGCCAAGGTCGAGCGCATCCTCCCGCTCGGCCTGAAGGACTACGCGAAGGTCGGCATGGACGCCTCCGACAAGGACGGCAAGATCGACATCCGTACGCACCCCGGGGTCAAGGGCCTGTACATGCCCGACGGCGTCGCCCACTTCCGCTCACGCGGCGCGACCTACCTGGTCACCGCCAACGAGGGCGACGGGCGCGACTGGGACTGTTACGCCGACGAGGTGCGGGTCAAGGACCTCACCCTGTCGGCGAAGGCGTTCCCCGGCGCCGCCGCGCTCCAGAAGGACGCCGAGCTCGGCCGCCTCACCGTGGCCGCGGACTCGCCGAAGGACGCCTCCGGCGCGTACACGTCGCTGTACACCTTCGGCGGCCGGTCGATCTCCGTACGGTCGGCCGACGGCCGGCTGGTCTGGGACTCGGGCGCCGACCTGGAGCGGCTGATCGCCCGCGAACTGCCGGCCGACTTCAACGCCGACAACGAGGAGAACGACTCCTTCGACAGCCGTAGCGACAACAAGGGGCCGGAGCCGGAGGGCGTCACCGTCGGCGAGGTGCGGGGACGCACCTACGCGTTCGCCGGGCTTGAGCGGGTCAGCGGCGTCGTCGCCTACGACGTCACCGACCCGCGCAAGCCGGTGCCGGCCGGTTACCTCAACACCCGCGACTTCGCCGGCTCCGTCGAGGACGGCACCGCGGGCGACGTGGGCCCGGAGGGCGTGCTGTTCGTCCCGGCGGGCGACAGCCCCACCCGCCGGCCCCTGCTCATCGTCGGCCACGAGGTGAGCGGAACCACGGCGATCTACGAGATCCGCTGACCGGCGGCTGAGCGATCGTGCGGCTCAGGCGGCCGGAGTGTGCCGCCTGAGCCGTACGACGACGCTCTTGGACGTGGGGGTGTTGGAGGTGTCCGCGGTGGAGTCCAGCGGCACGAGCACGTTGGTCTCCGGGAAGTAGGCGGCGCAGCACCCCCGCGCGGTCGGGTAGGCGATGACGCGGAACGCCTCCGCCCTGCGCTCCCCGTCGGGCCACTCGCTGATCAGGTCGACGAGGTCACCGTCGGCCATGCCGCGTTCGGCCAGGTCGTCGGGGTTGACGAAGACGACCCGGCGCCCGCCGTGCACGCCGCGGTAGCGGTCGTCCAGGCCGTAGACGGTGGTGTTGTACTGGTCGTGGCTGCGCACGGTCTGCAGCAGGAGCCGTCCCGGCGTCACACGCAGGACCTCGAGCTGGTTGGCGGTGAAGTTCGCCTTCCCAGTGGCGGTCGGGAACCGCCGCTCGTCGCGCGGGGCGTTGGGCAGGGCGAATCCGCCGGGAACCCGCACCCGGGCATTGAAGTCGTCGAACCCGGGCACCACCCGCTCGATCCTGTCGCGGATCTCGTCGTAGTCGGCCTCGAACCGCTCCCACGGGATGCCGGCCTGGCCGTCCTGCTCGAAGAGCCTGCGGGCCAGCCGGCAGACGATGGCCACCTCCGAAAGGAGGTCGGGCGAGGCGGGCTCCATCCGCCCGCGCGAGGCGTGCACCAGGCCCATCGAGTCCTCCACCGTCACGAACCGGTCGCCGTCCCGCTCCGTACGGCCCAGCGTGGGAAGGATGAGGGCCTGCTCCCCGCACACGGCGTGGGAGCGGTTGAGTTTGGTCGACACCTGCACCGTGAGCCTCGCCCCGCGCATCGCTGCCTCGGTCACGGCGGTGTCGGGGGTGGCGGCGACGAAGTTGCCGCCCATCGCGATGAACACCTTGGCCTGGCCGTCCCGCAGCGCGCGGATGGATTCGACGGCGTCGTGGCCGTGGCGGCGCGGCGGCTCGAACCCGAACTCCCCGCGCAACGCGTCGAGGAAGGCCGCCGGCGGCTTCTCGTAGATGCCCATCGTGCGGTCGCCCTGGACGTTGGAGTGCCCCCGTACCGGGCAGACCCCGGCGCCGGGCCGGCCGACGTTGCCCCGCAGCAGCAGGAAGTTGACGACCTCGCGGATCGTGGCCACGGAGTTCTTGTGCTGGGTGAGCCCCATGGCCCAGCACACGACGACGGAGTCGGCGGCGAGCACGTCCTGCGCCGCACCCTCGATGGCCTCCCGGGGCAGCCCGGTCGCCTCTTCGGCCTCCGCCCAGTCGAGCTCGCGGACGTTCTTCTCGAACTCGCGGAACCCGTGCGTGTGGGTCTCGACGAACTCGCGGTCGACCACGGTCCCCGGCGCGGCGTCCTCGGCCTCCAGCAGCAACCGGGACATCGCCTGGAAGAGCGCCATGTCGCCGTTGAGCCGGATCTGCAGGAACCGGTCGGCCAGCTTCGTGCCGCGGCCGACGACCCCGCTCGCGCGCTGGGGGTTCCTGAAGCGGATCAGCCCGGCCTCCGGCAACGGGTTGACCGCGACGATGCGGGCGCCGTTGCGCTTGGCCTTCTCCAGCGCGGACAACATGCGCGGGTGGTTGGTGCCGGGGTTCTGCCCGACCACGAAGATCAGGTCGGCCTTGTAGAGGTCGTCGAGCGACACCGTGCCCTTGCCGATGCCGAGCGTCTCGGTGAGCGCGGAACCGCTGGACTCGTGACACATGTTGGAGCAGTCGGGCAGGTTGTTCGTGCCGAACCTGCGCACCATGAGCTGGTAGGCGAACGCGGCCTCGTTCGAGGTCCGCCCCGAGGTGTAGAACAGGGCCTCGTCCGGGCTTTCCAGCCCGCGCAGCTCCCTGGTGATGATCGAGAACGCCTCGTCCCAGCTCACCGGCTGGTAGTGGTCGGAGCCCGCCGGCTTGTACATCGGCTCGGTGAGCCGGCCCTGCTGTCCCAGCCAGTAGTCGGTGCGGCCGGCCAGCTCGGACACGCCGTACTCGTCGAAGAAGGCGCGGGTCACGCGGCGCAGCGTGGCCTCCTCGGCGACCGCCTTCGCGCCGTTCTCGCAGAACTCGGCGTGGCTGCGGTGGTCGCCTTCCGGCCAGGCGCAGCCCGGGCAGTCGAAGCCGTCCTTCTGGTTCACCCGTGCCAGCGTCAGGAACGTGCGCCTGACGCCCATCTGCGCGTAGGACGTCGTCAGGGAGTGCGCGACGCCGGGGACCCCCGCGGCCGACTCCTTCGGAGGTCCGACTTTGAGTCCCTCGTCACCGGGATCCTGACGCGGAGCCTTCTTCGCCACCCGAGACCTCACTTCCGGCCGTTCCGCATTAAAAGTACGCCCGATATGGTGTGAGCGATCACACAGTGCCGGGTTGACTGCGAAAAGTCAGCATAGACAAGTCATATTGACTGCGACATACTGCCTGTTCATGCCCGAAGATGGCAAAACGCCGATAGTTGCTCATTCCAGCGGGTTTCTCAGCCGTTCACGTACGGTGGCGCCCGCCACATGGAGCCGGTGGCTCGTGCCTCCGGCCGCCCTCGCCGTACACCTGTCCATCGGGCAGGCCTACGCATGGAGCGTCTTCAAGCCTCCGCTCGAGAAGGCGCTCGACCTGTCCGGCACGGCAAGCGCCCTGCCCTTCCAGCTCGGCATCGTCATGCTCGGCCTGTCGGCCGCGTTCGGCGGGCCGCTGGTCGAGCGCAACGGGCCGCGCTGGGCGATGTTCATCTCGATGGTCTGCTTCTCCTCCGGCTTCCTGATCTCCGCCCTGGGCGTGGCCACCCGGCAGTACTGGCTGGTCGTGCTCGGCTACGGGTTCGTCGGCGGCATCGGCCTCGGCATCGGCTACATCTCCCCGGTCTCCACGCTGATGAAGTGGTTCCCCGACCGTCCCGGCATGGCGACCGGCATCGCCATCATGGGCTTCGGCGGCGGCGCGCTCATCGCCTCGCCGTGGTCCACCCAGATGCTGAGCTCCTTCGGCGCCGGCACGGGCGGCATCGCGGAGACCTTCCTCGTGCACGGACTGGTCTACGCGCTCTTCATGTCGCTCGGCGTGTTCCTGGTGCGCGTCCCGCGCGACGGCTGGCTGCCCGAGGGCTGGAACCCCGCCGCGGCCGCGACGCGGGCCCTGGTGACCACGGCGAACGTCTCGGCGCGCAACGCCATCCGCACCCCGCAGTTCTGGTGCCTGTGGGTGGTCCTGTGCTTCAACGTCACCGCGGGCATCGGCATCCTGGAGAAGGCCGCCCCGATGATCCAGGACTTCTTCGCCCACACGGCCACGCCCGTCAGCGCCGGAGCGGCCGCGGGCTTCGTCGCGCTGCTGTCGCTGGCGAACATGACCGGGCGCATCGTGTGGTCGTCGACCTCCGACCTCATCGGCCGGAAGAACATGTACCGGGTCTACCTCGGCGCAGGCGCCCTGCTGTACCTCGTCATCGCGCTGGCCGGCGACTCCCACAACTTCGTGTTCATCCTCTGCGCCATCGGCATCCTGTCGTTCTACGGCGGAGGGTTCGCCACCGTCCCCGCCTACCTCAAGGACCTGTTCGGCACCTACCAGGTGGGCGCCATCCACGGCCGCCTGCTCACCGCCTGGTCGATCGCGGGCGTGCTCGGCCCGCTCATCGTCAACGCCATCGCCGACTCCCAGGAGGCCGCGGGCAAGACGGGCCCCGCCCTCTACACCACGTCCCTCTACATCATGATCGGGCTGCTGGTGATCGGCTTCGTGGCCAACGAGCTGATCCGTCCCGTCAGCGACAAGTACCACGAACCCGTGCTCACATCGGCGGAGCCGCTGGCGACGCCGCAGGGAGGCTCATGATGGCCCACCAGTCGACGCGGGCGTCCCGCCACACTCCCCTGCTGATCCTCGCCTGGCTGTGGGTGGGCCTGCCGTTCGCCTACGGCGTCTACGAGCTGATCCTGAAACTGACCCAGCTCTTCTCCGGCTGACCTCTTCTCCGGCCGACCCCGGAAGCGACACCGGCCGTTCATGCCGCCGGATGCCTCCCGTCGCTTGACCGATCTACGTTCCGGCTGATGACCGTAGATCGTCAACCGGGAGGCATCGGTGGATCGTCGAACCGTACTACGCGCGGCCGTCATCGGAGCGGGAGGTACGGCGTTCTCCGGAGCGCTGTGGGGCGAGGCCTTCGGAGCCGTCGCCCAGCCGGGTCCCGGCCCGTACGGAACACTGCAGGCGGCCGACGCCAACGGCATCCAGCTGCCGGCCGGGTTCACCAGCCGGGTGATCGCCCGCTCCGGCCGGCAGGTTGCCGGCCACACCTGGCACTGGGCGCCGGACGGCGGCGCCTGCTTCCCCGACGGAAGCGGCTGGATCTACGTCTCCAACTCTGAGATCCCGCTCATCGGCGGCGCGTCGGCGGTGCGCTTCGCCGCCGACGGCACGATCACCTCGGCCTACCGGATCCTGTCCGGCAGCAACCTCAACTGCGCGGGCGGCGCCACCCCGTGGGGCACGTGGATGTCCTGCGAGGAGATCGCGCTCGGCCGGATCTTCGAGACCTGGCCCGGCGGCGGCCGTGCCGGCGAGGAGCGCACCCGGATGGGCCGCTTCAAGCATGAGGCGGCGGCCTGCGACCCCGTCCGGCAGGTGGTGTACATGACCGAGGACGAGGAGGACGGCTGCTTCTACCGGTTCGTCCCCGACACCTGGGGTGACCTCCGCTACGGCCACGTGCAGGTGCTCTGCGCCCCCTCCGGTCAGGTGACCGGCCCGGTGACCTGGCGCGACATCCCCGACCGCGACGGCTTCCCGATTCCCACGCGCCACCAGGTCGGCGCGGCGAAGCA
This sequence comes from Planotetraspora thailandica, assembly GCF_016863335.1. Lineage (GTDB taxonomy): Bacteria > Actinomycetota > Actinomycetes > Streptosporangiales > Streptosporangiaceae > Planotetraspora > Planotetraspora thailandica. The sequence goes on along the minus strand of NZ_BOOR01000069.1, from coordinate 21,085 downwards.
CTTCGACGGCGGCGAGGGCTGCTGGTACGACGCGGGCGTCTGCTACTTCACCACCAAGGGCGACAACCGCGTGTGGGCCTACGACGCCGCGAACTCCACCCTCGACCTGGCCTACGACGCCACCCAGGTGACCGGTGGCACGCCCTCGCTCACGGGCGTCGACAACATCACCGGCGCACCCACCAGCCGCGACCTGTACGTCGCCGAGGACGGCGGCAACATGGAGATCAACGTCATCACCGCCGACGGCGTCGTCGCGCCGTTCCTGCGCATCCTCGGCCAGTCGTCGTCGGAGATCACCGGGCCCGCGTTCTCGCCCGACGGCAGGCGTCTCTACTTCTCCTCACAGCGCGGCCCCTCCGGCGACTCCACCGGGAGCGGCGGGATCACCTACGAGGTGACCGGGCCGTTCCGCACCCTCCCCTAACGTCAGGAAGGCGTCATGAGATTGCGCATCATCGCCGCCGCCGCGCTCGCCGTGGTCCCGCTCGCCGCCCTCCCGGGTCCGGCCTTCGCGGACTCCGGCCACGGCGGGCATCACCGCAGGAGTTTCGACCTCCAGGCCCACCGGGGCGGGCTGGGCCTGGTGGTGGAGAGCACGCTCGACTCCTTCGCCAACGGGCTGCGCGTCGGCGTCAGCACCCTCGAACTCGACATCCAGATCACCCAGGACGGCAAGGCCGTCGTCACCCACGACCGCAAGGTGGACGGCCGCAAGTGCCGCGACACCGGACCCGTGACGCCCGGCGACGCCGAATATCCGTACGTCGGCAAATACGTGAACACCCTCACCTTCGCCCAGGTCAGGACGCTCGACTGCGGGTCCACGCCGCTGCCCGACTTCCCCGGCCAGCGGCCCGCGCCCGGCGCCCGCATGCCGCTGCTCAGCGAGGTGTTCGACCTGGTCAAGCGCTTCCACGCGCACGACGTCACGCTGAACGTCGAGACCAAGGTCGAGGCGGGGGCGCCCAGCGAGACCGCCCCCCGTGAGCAGTTCGTCCAGGTGGCCGTGCGGGAGATCCGGCGCGCGCACATGCTCAGGCAGGTCACGATCCAGAGCTTCGACTGGGGCTCGCTCATGCGCATGCGCCAGGTGGAGCCGCAACTGCCGCTCGTCGCCCTCACCAACTACGACTTCCTCCAGACCGGCCTGCCGGGTGCGTCGCCGTGGCTGGGCGGGATCGACATCGACGACTTCGGCGGCGACCCGCTGAAGGCGGTGACGTCCTTCGGCGCTTCGGCCTTCTCCCCCGTCCACGGCTTCCCGCAGAACGGGAAGGTGACCGACCCCGGCTACCAGCCGTACGTGACCAAGGCGATGGTCGCCGAGGCGCACCGGCTCGGCCTGAAGGTGATCCCGTGGACCGTCGACGACGAGCCCACGATGAACAAGCTCATCGACGACGGCGTCGACGGCCTCATCACCGACTACCCGGACCGGCTGCGCACCGTGCTCGCCGCCCGGGGCTACACCCTTCCGAAGCAGTACGAGGGGCCGAAGCGGGGCCTGGGAGATCGCCTCTGATTGTTCGTGCGATCGATGTGACCGATGTCAGCAAAAGTCACATAGCAGACATTTAACCGCTATGAGGTGAGCGACAACAACCCGAAGGTCGCCTCGGTGGATCCGGTCAGCGGCAAGGTGACCGCACACCGTAATGGCACCGTGACCGTCTCCGTCACAAGCGGCGGCGTCACCGGAAGCGTCGAACTCCGGCTGAACGCCGGCCCGGCGACGCGGGGCCCGTCTGCAGGAGATTCGTCACCTCCGGCAGGCGGGCCTTTCGCATCCGCGGCCCCATGCAGGGAAACCCTCCCGCCGAGCACGGCCCTGCACGATCATGGCACTCGACGAGACAGCCGACATTCAGGGAGGTCCCCCGTGAGCAGTGAAGCCGTCGACGAGTTCGTCGAGACCAAGGTGCTGCCCGAGCACCGGAGCATCGTCGGCCTCCTGCGCGACCTCATGAAAGAGTGCGCCCCGGACGCCGAGGAGGTCATCAGCCGCGGATCGCCCGCCTGGCAGGGCAGGAAGCTCCTGGCGATCATCAGTCCCAGCAAGACGCACATCACGTTCGCCTTCGCGCGCGGCGCGGACTTCGACGACACCTTCGGCCTGCTCGACGGCGTGGGGAAGACGACACGGCACGTGAAGATCAAGAAGGTCGACGCCGTGGACAAGGACGCCCTGCGCGACTACATCCGGCAGGCCGTGCGGCTCGACGCCGAGTGATCCCGGCGGTGCCGGACCCCGGCGCCGCCATTCGGACAGTTCTTTCCAGGAATCACGGAGGTAACTCTCAGAGAAGATGAATTTTATTCGGATCTATCTACACGCGTCCCACATTGAGGCTTTGACCACCGTTCACCCGTCTAAGTCGACTGCTTTGTAACGTTCAACCGCAGTCCCCCAGCCCCCCGATCAGGGAGACGTACGGTGAGCCCGGCGCAAGACGTCAACGTGTCCGATGTGGTTCGTTCCAACGGATCGGAGGCGATGCCGCCGCCGGACGTTCTCGACCTCATCGAGGAGCGGGCAAGGAACACCCCGGCAGCGCCGGCCCTGGTCGACACGGCGGGTTCCCTGACCTACGCCGAACTCATGGACCAGGCCGCGCGCCTGAGCGCCGCACTCGACGAGGCCGGGGTGCGCGCGGGCGACCTGGTCGGGCTTTGCCTGCCGCGTGGCCGTACGGCCGTGGTCGCGATGCTGGCCGTCCTGCGCGCGAGGGCCGGTTATGTGCCGCTCGACCCGGCCTACCCGGCCGCCCGCCTGAACCTCATGGTCGGCGACGCCCGGCCCCGGCTCGTGCTCACCTCCGGCGACGGCGAGGCCCCGGAGTTGGACGGCACGCCGGTGCTGCGGCTGACCGGGCTGCCCGAGCGCGCGGACGAAGACCGCGGGACACGGGCGCCGGCAGACGGCCCCGCCTACGTCATCTTCACCTCGGGCTCCACCGGCCGGCCCAAGGGCGTGGTGGTTCCCCGCCGCGCGCTGTCGGCCTTCAGCCGGGCCGCCGCGCAGCGGTACGGCATCGCCCCGGACGACCGGGTGCTCCAGTTCGCCTCGCTCAGCTTCGACGCGAGCGTCGAGGAGATCTTCCCCACGCTCGCCGCCGGCGCCACCGTGGTGGTGCGCGACGAGGACATGATCAGCCGCCCCGACCTGTTCCTCGACCGGTGCGCCGCGCTGGGCGTTACCGTGCTCGACCTTCCGACCGCCTACTGGCACGAGCTCGTCGGCGCCCTCGACCGGGGCGAGGCGGAGCTCCCGCAGGCCGTACGCCTGGTGATCATCGGTGGTGAGGCGGCGCACGCGGCCGCGGTCCGGCGCTGGCAGGCACGGGCGGGCCGCCCAGGTCGAGGTGCACCCGTGCGCCTGCTCAACACCTACGGCCCGACCGAGACGACCGTGGTGGCCACCGTCGCCGACCTCACCGACTGGGCCGGTGACGAGCCGGTGCCGATCGGGCATCCGCTGCCGGGTGTGTCGTGCCGCGTGCTGGCGCCGGACGGCGAACCGGTGGCCGCGGGCGAACCCGGAGAGCTGTACATCGGCGGAGCGGGCGTCGCCACCGGTTACCTGGGCCGCCCCGAGCTGACGGCCGAGCGGTTCGTCCCCGGCCCGGACGGCGCGGCGGAATACCGCACCGGCGACCGGGTCCGCCTGCTGCCCGACGGCGGGCTCGCGTACCTCGGCCGGCTCGACCAGCAGGTGAAGCTCCGCGGTTTCCGTATCGAGCCGGGCGAGATCGAGGCCCGGCTGCGCGAGCTGCCGGGGGTGGCCGACGCCGTCGTGGTGGTCGAGGACCGGGCCGGGCAGCAGAGGCTGGCCGCCCGCCTGCTGACCGCCGGGGGCGGCGAGCTCAACGGCGACCTCGACACCGCGTCCGTACGGCAGGCGCTCGCCCAGACGCTGCCGGGCCACCTGGTGCCCTCGGTGTTCACCGTGCACTCCGCCTTCCCGATGACCGCACAGGGCAAGGTCGACCGGGCCTCGCTGGCCGAGGCGATCGACGACTCCGCCGTCGACGGCGACACAGGAACCGACACAGGACACGACACGGGACACGACACGCCCGAGGACCGGGTCCGGGCCCTGTGGTCGCGGTTGCTCGGCGCACGCGACATCGCCCCCGGCGACGACTTCTTCGCGCTCGGCGGCGACTCCCTCGACGCCATCCGCATGATCAGCGCGCTGCGGCGCGAGCACGGTGCGGAGCTGACCCTCGGCCGGTTGTATGCCGCGCCGACCCTCGCCGCCGTCGTGGAATGCGTCGTGGAATGCGTCGTGGAGCGCGTCGGGGAGCCGGTGCGGGCGTCCGTCCCGCCGGAGTCGCGGCCGGACGCGCAGTCCGACGCGGGCCCCCGGCCGCTCGCCCCGCTGCAGCGCGACTTCTGGGTGGCCGAGCAGGTGTGCGCCGATCTGCCCGCGCACACCCTGGGCATCCGATACCGCTGGGCGGGACGGGTCAGGGCCGACGTCCTGGCCGAGTGCCTCGACGAGCTCGCCCGCAGGCACCCCGCGTTCAGGACGCGGTTTCCGATGGACGGCGACGAGCCGGTCATGCTCGTCGATCCGGAGGGCTCCCTGCGCCTGACCGAGGCCGACCTGAGCGACCTGCCCGCCGGCGAACGGGAGGCCCAGGCCGACGACATGCGCCGCCGAGCCGTACGCGAGCCGATCGACCTCGCCGAAGGCCCGCTCGCCCGCGTGCTGCTGCTGCGCACCGGCGGCGACGACGAACTGCTGCTGATCGTGCACCACCTCGTCTTCGACGGCTGGTCGGCCGGGGTGTTCGGCGACGAGCTGGCCGCCCTGTATGAGCGCCTGGCAGCGGGCCGCACGCCGGACGACGCGTCTCCTGCCCTGGCGCCCGACCTCGCCCGCCGCCACGCCGAACGGGCCGCGGACGCGGCCCTCACCGCCTACTGGCGGGACCGCTTCGCCGGGGCCGACCTCGACCTGGAACTGCCCGCGGACCGGCCCCGTCCGCCCGTGCGGTCCTTCGCCGCAGGCCGGGTCTCCCGGACGCTCGACCCCGGCCTGGTCGACCGGCTCCGCGAGGTGGGGCGGGACCATCAGGCCAGTCTTTTCATGGTGGTGCTGGCCGGTTTTCAGGCCGTCCTGCACCGCTACACCGGCCGGTCGGATGTGACCGTGCTCGCGCCCGTCGCCGGGCGGACCGACGCCGGCCTGGAGCGGCTGATCGGGGCGGCCCTCAACATCCTTCCGCTGCGCGGCGACGTCGGCGGCGAGCCGACGTTCACCGAGCTGCTCGCCCGGGTGCGCGCGTCCGTGGTCGCCGACCTCGACCACCAGGACCTCGCGCTGCCGGACGTCATCACCGCCACGGGACGGCCGGCCAGCGGCAACCGCAACCGGCTCAGCCCGGTCATGCTGACCGTGCACAACACGCCCGCGCCCGGCGGCCTCCTGCGGTACGCGGGCGAGGTGCCTCCCGCGGCGACCATGGTCGACCTCGCCGTCGGGCTCGACTTCCCCGTGGACGGCCCGGTCATGAGCATCGACTACGCCGCCGAGCTGTTCGACGCCGAGCGGGCCGGCGCGCTCCTGGACCACCTGCTGACCCTGCTGGCGGCGGGCGCCACCACGCCTTCGACGCCGGTCACCCGGCTGGAGCTGCTCGACGCGGCCGAGCGGGACACGATCCTGCACGCGTGGAACGACAGCGCGATCCCGCTGCCGCGGGCGGTCACCGTGCACGAGCTGTTCGAGCGGTGCGCCGCGGCGACCCCGGACGCACCCGCGCTGACCTACCGCGACACGACCATCGGCTACGGGGAGCTCAACACGCGGGCCAACCGGCTGGCCCGCAGGCTGCGCGCGCACGGTGTCGAGCCGGGCACGCGGGTGGCGATCTGCCTCGACCGGGGAATCGAGCTGTTCGTCGCGATGTGGGCGGTGCTCAAGGCGGGCGGCGCCTACGTGCCGCTGGACCCTGCCTACCCCGCCGACCGGCTGCGCTACATGCTGACCGACAGCCGGTCGCTCGCCCTGATCACCCGGCTCGACCTGGCAGGAGCGCCCCCGGCGCCGGACGGCGTCGCGGTCGTCGCCCTCGACCGCGACGCCGCGGAGATCGAGGCGCTCGGCGGTGAAGACCTCCCGGCGGTCAACACGGCGGCCGACCCCGCCTACGTCATCTACACGTCGGGTTCGACGGGGCAGGCCAAGGGCGTGGTGGTCGGTCACGGCAACCTCGTGCACGCGGTGGCGATGTGGCAGCACGCCTACCTGCTGGAGCCGTCGTGGACCTACCAGCAGGCGGCCAGCTTCTCCTTCGACATGTTCGTCGGCGAGACGCTGCGCGCGTTGTGCACCGGAGGCCGCCTCGTGGTCGTGCCGCGCGAGGTGCTGCTCGACCCCGCCGACCTGTACGCGCTGATGCGCCGGGAACGGGTCGAGTCCACCGAGCTGGTGCCCGCGGTGCTGCGGACCCTGCTCCGGCACGTCGAGGCCGAGGGGCAGCGGCTCGACTTCGTCAGGTTGCTGATCGGCGGCGGCGAGAAATGGCACGTCGGCGAATACGAACTGGCCCGCAGGCTCGTCGGGGAGACCGGCCGGGTGGTCAACGCGTACGGCGTCACCGAGGTCACGGTCGACAACGTCTATTTCGACGGCGACGTGAGCGGCCTGCCTCAGGACGCGCCACTGCCGATCGGCCGGCCGTTCCCCAACAACCGCGTGTACGTGCTGGACGCGCACCGGCAGCCGGTGCCCCCGGGAGTGGTCGGCGAGCTGTATCTCGGCGGCGTCGGCGTCGCGCCCGGCTACCACGACCGCCCCGAGCTGACCGCCGACCGGTTCGTGCCCGACCCGTGGTTGCCTGGCGCCCGGATGTACCGGACCGGCGACTCGGCGAGGTTCCACCGTGACGGCACGGTCGACTTCCTCGGCCGCCTCGACGACCAGGTCAAGGTCAACGGCTACCGGGTGGAGCTCGGCGAGGTGGAGGCCGCCATCGGCGCGCTGCCCGGGGTGCTGGCCTGCGCCGCCGCGGTGCACCCCCTGCCGTCCGGCATCGCGCAGCTCGTGGGCTACGTGGTGGCACGGCCGGAGGACGAGGTCACGGAAACCTCGGTCCGCGAAGGGCTCGCCGCCACGCTGCCGGTGCACATGGTGCCCGCCCGGGTGGTCGCGCTGGCGAAGCTGCCGCTGACCCCTAACGGCAAGCTCGACCGGCGGGCGCTCCCCGCGCCGCCCGACACCGGCGCGGCCCCCGCGGGAACGGCGCCCCGCACCGCCACGGAACGGCGGATCGCGGCGGTGTGGCGCGAGGTGCTCGGCCTGCCGGACGTCGGGATCGACGACAGCTTCTTCGCCCTCGGCGGCGACTCCTTCACCGCGCTCCGGCTGGTCAGGCGAATCGAGCCGGCGCCGACTTTGGTGGAGCTCTACCAGCATCCGACGGTACGCGGCCTTGCCGCCGTGCTCGACGCCCGCCCGGCGGCGGGCGACCGGCCGCGGCGGCTGCTGCACCGGCTCACCGACGCCGCCGACCCCGGGCCGGGCGGCGTCACGGTGGTGGCCGTGCCGTACTCGGGCGGCAGCGCGATCGCCTACCAGCCCCTCGCGGCGGCACTCCCCGACGAGTGGGCGCTGCACGCCCTGGAGCTGCCCGGCCACGATCGCGGCCTTCCCGACGAGCCCCTGCTGCCGGGAGCCGAGGTGGCCGCCCAGGTGCTCCCCGAGCTCAAGGAGCTGAGCGGGCCGATCCTGCTGTACGGCCACTGCCTCGGTGTGGCCGCCACCGTGGAGATCGCCAGGCTCGCGGAGGAGTCAGGGGTGGAGATCCTCGGCGTCGCCCTCGGCGCCGGATTCCCGACGGCACGGCTGCCCGGGCGCTTCTTCGACTGGTTCTACCGGCTCATCCCGAGCGACCGCTTCACCTCCGACCGCGAATACATGGCCTACCTGCGGGGCCGTGGGGGCTTCACCGATCTGGACAGCCCGGAGGACGAGGCGTTCGTGCTGCGCAACGTCCGGCACGACGCCCGCGACGCCGAGGAGTACTTCACCGCGGCCTACCAGGACGGCGACCAGCGGCGGCTGCGGGCGCCCATCCTCAGCGTCGTGGGGGCCCGCGACCGCGTGACCGAGCACTACCAGGAGCGCCACCACGAGTGGGAGCACTTCGGCGACGAGGTCGGCCTCGCGGTGCTGCCCAAGGCGGGCCACTTCTTCGTCAAGAGCCACGCCGAGCCGCTGGCCGGCGTGCTGACCGAACATGCCGACCGGTGGCGTGGCCGTACGGAGCCGGAGCCGGCCGAACCCCCTGTCGCCGAGGCGGCCGCCGACGCGCCGCAGCCCGCGCGGCGGGTGGCGCCGAGCCTGTCCCGGTTCGCGATCGTGGCCCTCGGGCAGTTCATCTCGATGATCGGCAGCGGGCTGAGCACGCTCGTGCTGAGCATCTGGGTCTTCCAGCGGACCGGTTCCCTCACGGACTTCTCCGTGATCAGCGCCGTCGGCATGCTGCCGGGCATCCTGGCGGGCCCGCTCGCCGGAGCCGTGGCCGACCGCTGGGACCGGCGCAGGGTCATGCTCGCCAGCGACGCGACGGCCGCCGTCGCGATGGGCGTGCTGGGCCTGCTGGTCTTCGGCGAAGGCCTGGCGCTCTGGCAGGTCTACCTCGCCGTCTCGGTCACCTCGATCGCCGGGGCGTTCCAGCGCCCCGCCTACCTCGCCGCGGTGGCCCAACTGGTGCCGAAGCGCTATCTGGGGCACGCCACCGGCATCACCCAACTCGGGGTCGGGGTGGGACTCGTCTTCGCCCCGATGCTCGGCGCCGGGCTGATCGGCCTGATCGGCATCTCCGGGGTGATCCTGCTCGACGTGCTCACCTTCTGCGTGGGCGTGGCCACCCTGCTGACCGTGCGGTTCCCCGACCTGCTCTTCCGGCGGCGGGAGGAGACCTTCCGCCGTGAGATCGCCAACGGATGGCGCTACATCACCCGCAGGCCGGGCCTGCGGGCAGCCCTGCGCTTCTTCGTCATCGACCACGCCTTCTACACCCTCGGCTTCGCGGTGATCACCCCGATGCTGCTGATCGAGCAGTCGCCGCTCGCGCTCGGCGCCGCGCTGGCCGCGGGAGGGGTCGGCGGCCTCGCCGGAAGCATGGTCATGGGGCTGTGGGGCGGCACCGCGCGCCGCGCCAACGGAATGATCGTCTTCATGGGCGTGGCCAGCCTGGCGATGTCCCTCGTCGGCGTCGGCCTCCACCCCGCCTTCGCCGTGGCCGGCATGTTCCTGCTGACCTTCGGCGAGTCGATGGCCGAGGGCCACTGGATCGCGCTGATCCAGACCAAGGTCGGCTTCGAGCTGCAGGGCCGCGTCCTGTCGATCTTCATCACGATGATGATGCTGACCATGCCGCTCGGCTACCTCGTGGTGGGGCCGCTTGCCGACCACTACGTCCAGCCCCTCCTGGAGCCCGGCGGCGCGCTCGCCGGCTCGGCCGGCCTCGTGATCGGCACCGGCCCCGGACGCGGGCTCGCGCTGCTGGTCGTCGTCAGCGGCCTGCTCCAGCTGGCCTGGGCCGTACGCGGCTGGTTCAACCGCCCGCTGCGCTTCGTCGAGGACGCGCTGCCCGACGCGCTCCCGCCCGCCGAGATCGGCGACCGTGACGAGCTGCAGCGCGAGGCGGACGCCCTGCTCGCCGCCGCCACCCGCGACTGACTTCCTTTCGAACCCCCCGGCCCTCTGGGCCCGCATCTGAGGAGCAGCATGTCCACGCAAGCCCCGCCGAACTCCGTCGCGCCCGTCGACGCGTACGGCACGCCACTGATCGACGCCTCCGCGCTCATCCCTGGGCTCGCCCCCGGCGCCCGGGTCCTCGTCAAGGACGAGACCCGTTACGCCTCCGGAAGCCACAAGGAGCCCGCGGCCCGGGCCGTCATCGCCCGTGCGGCGGCCGACGGTCACCGCCGCGTCGTCATCGCGACCTGCGGCAACTACGGCCGGGCGATGGCGATGGCCTGCCGTACGGCGGGCATGGCCTGCACGGTCGTCCTCCCCGAGGGCTGGAGCGACGGCGGCGCGTGGATGCGCGAGCAGGGCGCGAACGTGCACCTGGTGCCCGGCAGCTACGAGGACGCCGTGGACGAGTCCCGCCGCCTCGCCGAAGCGGACGGCGCGGTCGACGGCAACGTCGACGGGCCGTACGTGGACGCGGTCTTCGAAGGGCACGGCGTCGTGGTGCCCGCGCTGCGTGCCGCCCTCGGCGAGCCGCCCGCCGCACTGTGGATCCCCGTGGGCAACGGCACCACGACGATCGCCGTGCACCGGCAGGTGCGGGCGCTCGGCTGGCCGACGGTGATCAACGGGGTGTGCTCGGCGGGCAACAACCCGGTCGTGACGAGCTGGCCCGGCGAATACACGATGTTGCCGCCGGACGGCGTCACCACCACCGACCACAACCAGCCGCTGGTCAACTGGCACGCCCTGCAGGGGGCCGAGGCGATGACCGCGATCGCCGACACCGGCGGGACGGTGTACGGCGCCGACGACGAGCAGCTGCTCGCGGCCAGGGCCGCGCTGGCCGGTTTCGGCGCCCACCCCACCGCCGCCGGGTCGGTCGCGATGGCCGGCCTGCTCGCCCACGCCGAGGCCGCGGGCGGACTGTCCGGCACCCACGTCGTGCTGCTCAGCGGACGTTGACCGGCTCCGCGCCATCGGGAGGAATCATGACCGCAACAACCGTCGCCGGCCCCGCGCTGCTGTACTCACGGACCAAGGTGGCCTCTGCCGACCAGGCCGTCTTCGTGGTCAAACTCGCCGTGCTCGCCGTGCTCACCGCGGCCGGCGTGGTTCTGGCACTGCGCCCCGAACCGCTGATGGTGGCCGTGGGCGTCGTGGTGCTGGCCGCCATGTACACCCACGCCGTCGAACTCCAGCACCAGTGCCTGCACCACTCTGCCTTCCGCCGGGCGTGGCCGCACCGCCTGATCGGGGTGCCGCTCGGGATCCCGCTCCTGGTCGTCTACAGCCACTACCGGCTGCGCCACCTACAGCACCACCGCTACCTGGGCACCCCGCAGGACACCGAGTTCTTCGGATTCGACACCCGGGGGCCGCTCACCGTCGGCCACCTGCTGCGCGGCCTGATCGACTATCCGCGGCTCGGCTCGGTGCTGGCGGACGTCGTGCGCGCGGCCACGGGCCGCTGGGCCTACCAGTTCGGCCCGGTCAGCCCCGCCATGCGCCGCCGCATCGTGACCGAGCACGTGATCCTGGGCGTGGTCGTGCTGGGGGCGCTCGGCGTCGCCCTGGCGGGCTACTGGAGGTACCCCCTGGTGTTGTGGGTGCTGCCCCTCATCGTGGCCGTGCCGATGCACTTCCTCGTGGAGCTGCCCGAGCACGTGCTCTGCGACACCGAGAGCACCGACGTGCTGCGCAACACCCGCTCGATCCGCGGAAGCCGGCTGAGCACGTGGTTCACCAACGGCAACAACCTCCACATCGAGCACCATGCCGCGATGAGCGTCCCGATCAACCGGCTGCCCGAGCGGCACGACGAGACCCGGGCCTACGCCGTGCACGTCGAACGCACCTACGCCGACTTCTACCGCACCCTGTGGACGGCGCTGCGGCAGCCGGGACAGGACCGGCCGGGACAGGACGGCCCAAAATAGGGTCCTGACAACAGTCCCGAGGAAATCAGGTCGCAATGTCGTCTGAACAACGGTCGGTCGTGGTCACCGGCGCCTCGACCGGCATCGGCCGCGCCTGCGTCGCCCTGCTCGCCGGCCAGGGCCATCACGTGTGGGCGGCGGTGCGCAGCGCAGCGGACGAGGAGTCGCTGCTGCGCGAGCATCCCGGCCAGGTGAGCGTGCTGCGGATGGACCTCACCGACGAGGCGTCCGTACGCGCGGCGGGCGAGCGGGTGCGGGAGGCGGGGCCGTTGCACGGGTTGGTGAACAACGCGGGCGTGGCGCTGGCCGGGCCGCTGGAATACCTGCCCCTGGAGATCTTCCGGCGGCAGATCGAGATCAACCTGACCGGCCAGCTCCTGGTGACCCAGGTCATGCTGCCCGCGCTGCGGCAGGCCCGCGACGCGGGCGCCCACCCGCGGATCGTGATGGTCGGCTCGATCGGCGGGCGGATCGCCGGCCCGATGCTCGGGCCGTATCACGCGGCGAAGTTCGGCCTGGCCGGGCTCACCGACAGCCTGCGGGCCGAGCTGGCCCCGTCCGGGATCGGCGTGGTGCTGGTCGAGCCCGGCAAGGTCGCGACGCCGATCTGGGATCGGGGCGTGGCCGCGGGCGACGACCTGATCAAGGAGCTTCCGGAGGAGGCAGGACGCTACGCCGAGATGATCAGCGCGGCCCGCGCCGACGCCATGAAGTCCGCCGCCCGCGGGATCCCGCCCGAGCGTGCCGCCGCCCTCGTCGTCGGCGCGCTGACCGGAGCGCGGCTCCGGCCGCGCCTCCTCATCGGGCGGGACGCCAAGCTGGCGGCCACGGTCGTGCGGCTGCTGCCGTACACGCTGCTGACCCGGCTCACCGGCCGATGACGCTCAGCCGGGCAGCGCGGTGAACGAGCCCCGGCCCGTGATCAGACGGGCCAGCGCGCGTTCCGACGGGCTGCCCGGCTCCACCTGGAAGACGATCAGCTTCTGACCGGGTGCGCTGTCGATGCTGAACACCTCCATGTCGGTGATCACGTCCCCTACCCGGTGGTGGTGGAACCGTACGGGCGCGCGGGTCCTGCCCTGCACGTCGTAGCGGTCCCACATGCGGCGGAAGTCCTCGCTGCCGTCCGACAGCTCGTCGATCAGCTCCTGCAGGAACGGGTCGCCGCCGTCCATTCCCGCGTTCGCGCGCAGGTGGGCCACCTTCGAGCTGGTGTCGTGCTCCCAGTCCAGGTAGAAGTCGCGCGCGACCGGGTTGAGCAGGGCCAGCCGGAGCAGGTTGTCACTGTGCTGCAGCCCCTCGTAGAGCGCGACGGCGACCTTGTTCTTCGCCAGCACGTCGAGCCGGCGGTTCACCACGTAGGCCGGAGCGAGCGTCCAGCCGTCCATGAGCCGCAGGAGCCGCGAGTCGACCACGTGGTCCTGGGAGGCCGGACGGCGACGGGAGTGCTTGGCGCGCGCGAGCTCGTGGAGGTGTTCGGTCGCCTCGTGCCCGAGCTGGAAGACGACCGCGAGGGCGTCGAGGACCTGGTCGGACGGGCTGCGTTCCCTGCCCTGCTCCAGCCGTGTGTAGTAGTCGATGCTGATCCCCGCCAGCATCGCCACCTCTTCGCGGCGCAGCCCGGGCGTCCGGCGTCGTGGTCCGATGCTTCGCAGCCCCACCTGGTCGAGGGTCGTGACCCGACGCCGAGCGCGAAGGAACTCGCCAAGTACGCTCTCGCCGTCCATGCCTGACAGGTTATGACGGAATCCGGTCAAAAGGGTGGTCGCGTTACACCCATGCATCCACGTCCTGGTCGTACTCGACAGGTAATCACCCTGTAAGAAGCGCCAAGCCTTGTTCGGCCAGGTTTGTCCGGAGCATGGAAGTACTGTGTGCTGGCGCGGGCGACACGGCGTGCCGCGCGGATCGGAGCGGGATCATGTGGGTTCGCGGCGTCGTCGGCGTCCTTTTCATCTTGGTCGGGGGCATCTGGATCGCGCAGGGCACGGGCGTCCTCGGCGGCTCGATGATGTCGGGCCACGGGCAGTACGCCGTGCTGGGCGCGATCGTGGCGCTGATCGGCGTCGCCCTGCTGGTGTGGGCGTGGAGGAAGCGGAGCGGCTGACCGGTATTCCGCGCACTACCGTGATCGGGATCAACCGGGCTATCCTCGCCGAATCCGGCTGAGGGGAAGCTTCGATGCGTTTCCGGGTACTCGGCGACGTGACCCTGGTCGTCGACGGGCATCCGGCCCCGTTGTCATCGCGGCGGCAGGAGCAACTGCTCGCCCTGCTCGTCTGCGCGTGGGGACGCGTCGTGCCCGCCGAGACGCTGGTCGAGGCCATGTGGGGCGACCACTTCGGGCCGCGGGCGGGCAAGAACCTCCAGGTGCTCGTACACCGGCTGCGCAAGTCGCTCGACGACCCCGGCCGCATCAGGCACGACCGGTCCGGTTACGCGTTGTCGGCGCTCGCCGAAGAGGTGGACGCCTGGCACTTCGCTGAACTGGCCGAGCAGGCCAGGCGCGCGCTCGACCGAGGCGACCTGCCGTCCGCCGCCGATCTGCAGAGGGACGCGCTCGCGCTGTGGCACGGCCGCCCCTTCGCGGGGCTGGACGGCATCCCCTCGCTGGACGAGGCCGCCGAACGGCTGGAGCAGGACCGAAGGCGGCTGCTGACTGAGCGCATCGACGCCGACCTGGCCCTCGGCAGGCATGCCGAGATCATCCCCGAGCTGATCTCGATGGTGGCGGAGAACCCTCTGGCGGAGGCGGTGGGAGCCCGGCTGATGCTGGCGATGCACCGGGCCGGGCGGCGCACCGAGGCGCTCGACGCCTACCGGCGCATCCGCGCCGCGCTGGCCGGGGAGCTGGGGCTGGAGCCGGGAGCGCAACTGCGTGCGCTCGAGCAGGCGATCCTGCGCGGCGACGCGGACGCCTCCCTGGACGCCGGCCCGGCCCCCGGCCCCGCCGCGACCACCAAGGATCCGGCTCCCGCGCCCGACCCGCCGCCGTTCATGCTTCCCGCGCCGGTCGGCGACCTCACAGGCCGCGGCCGCGAGCTGCGCCGGCTCACCGCGATGGTGCGCGGCCCCTCCTCCGGCGGGCCCGTGATCTGCGCCGTGTCCGGCATGCCGGGAGTGGGCAAGACCGCCCTGGCCGTACAGGCCGCGCACGAGGTGCGCGGCGACTTCCCCGACGGCCAGCTGTACGTGAACCTGCGCGGGGCGAGTGCCGAACCCGTCGAGACGTCGCAGGCGCTGGCCCGGTTCCTGCGCGCGCTCGGCATGCCCGGCACCGCGATCCCCGACGGCCTCGACGAGCGGGCCGAGGCCTTCCGCGCCCGGCTGGCCGGCCGGCGCGTGCTGGTGCTGCTCGACGACGCCGCCGACGAGGCGCAGGTCGAGCCGCTGATCCCGCCCGAAAGCGGCTGCGCGGTGCTGATCACCAGCCGGGCCGCACTCACGGCCGTGCCCGGCCTGCCCGGCACCCACCGCATGGTCCTCGGCGTGCTGGACGACCCCGCCGCCGTCGAACTGCTCGCGACGATCACCGGGCGCGGCGAGCTGGCCGAAGACGCGCAGGCCGCCACCCGGCTGGCCGAGCTGTGCGGACGGCTCCCCCTCGCACTGCGGATCGCCGGGGCACGCCTGGCCGCGCGCCCCCACTGGACGGTGGAACGGCTGATCTCCCGGCTGGCCGCCGAGCGCGACCGGCTCGACGAGCTCACCCATGGGACCCTCTCGGTGCGCGCGAGCCTGGCACTCGGCTACTCCGGGTTGCCCGAGCGCAGCCGCGTGCTCTTCCGCCGCCTCGGGTTGCTGGAGACCCCCGACTTCGCGGGATGGGTCGCCGGGCCGCTGCTCGACGCCGAGACGCGTGCCGCGGAGGACGTGCTCGAAGGCCTGGTGGAGGCCAGGCTCGTCGAATACGCCGGCATGGACGACCTCGGCGAGCCGCGTTACCGGGTCCACGACCTGGTACGGCTGCACGCCAGGGAACGCGGGGAGGCCGACGAGCCTCCGGGCGCCTCGGCCGCCGCGCTCACCCGGCTGACCGGGGCCTACCTCGCGCTGGCCGAGCTGGCCCACCGGCGGCAGTACGGCGGCGACTACACGGTGCTGCACGGCGACGGCCCGCGCTGGAGTTGCGGCGAGACCACCGCCTCGCGGCTGCTGGAGGACCCCGCCGGATGGCTGCGCGCGGAACGGCTCGGCCTCGTGACCGCCGTCGAGCAGGCCGCCGCACTGGGGCTGAGCGAGACCTGCTGGGACCTCGCGATGACCGCGATCACGCTCTTCGAGGCGCAGGGCCTGTTTGACGACTGGCGGCACACCTCCCAGATCGCCCTCAGCACGGCACGGCGCACCGGCGACGTGCGCGGCGAGGCCGCGATGCGTTATTCGCTCGGCACACTCGACCTGTTCCGGCAGCGCTACACGGCCGCCCGCCCACACCTGGACGCCGCGCTCGCGCTGTTCCAGACCGTCGGCGACCGCCACGGCCAGGCGCTGACCCTGCGCAACGCCGCGCTCATCGAACGCGTGGAAGGACAGGCGGGAACGGCGCTGCGGCGTTACCGTCCCGCGCTGCGGATGCTCCGCGAGGCCCGCGACCGGCACGCCGAGGCCCACGTGCTCGGAAGCATCGCCCAGATTCACATCGAGCTCGGCCGGGCCGTCGAGGCCACCGGGCTCCTGGAGACCGCCCTGGCGATCTACCGCGACCTCGGCAACGTGCGGGGCGCCGCGCAGATCCTCAACCGGCTCGGCACGCTTCATCTGGCCCAGGGCAGGGCGGCACAGGCGGGGGACGCCTTCCACGAGGTCCTGACGTCCGCCCAGTCGGTCGGCGACAAGATCGGCGAGGCGTACGGCCTGCTCGGGATCGGCGAGGCCCGCCTGCTGGCCGGCGACCTCGACGCCGCGGACGCTCGGCTCGAGGCCGCCCTTGAGATCGCCGACGAGGTGGGCGAGCCGTTCCTCGCGGCCCGGGCCAGGCTGGCCGCGGGACGCGTCGCCGCCTCTCGCGGCGACCCCGGCTTGGCCATGACGCTGCTCAGCCGGGCCGCCGAGTCGTTCGAGGAGATCGGCCTGTCCGTCTGGCGCGAACGTGCCAGGCAGGAGCTTCATGCCGTCAGCACGGCACGGCCGGTCTCCCCGCACTGACCCGCGGCCTCACTGACCGTTGCCGGGATTGGGCTCCATCCAGTGGCTGTCGCAGCCGTACTTCTGGGACGCGCACGGGCTGTCGACCGCGGAGGCCGGGGTGGCGCTCCCGCCGAGCACCGCCGCCACGACGAGGGCCAGTAGCGCCGCCGCCGTCTTCTTCTTCATCGGTGTTCCTCTCGAGTCGGTCAGCCTTTGATCGCGCCGCTCTCCCGGCCGCACGCGCGGCCGAGAGAGCGGCGTAAAGGCATCACCAGCACCCCCGTGTCCGGTGATGCCGCCCCGTGGCGATCAAGGCAAACGTACAGAGGACCGGTTTCACGGGGGTTTCACGGCATGTCGGTGCCTTGTGGCATGGTGAACGAATGGCGACCGACGAGGTGCGGGACGACGTGCCGCTCACCAATCTCGACCAGCCGCTGTTCGACGGGGCCGGCGCGACCAAGCGCGACCTGGTCGACTACCTGGACGTCATGAGCGACCGCGTCGTCGCCGCTCTCCGGGACCGCCCGCTTTCGGTGGTCCGGGTCCGCGCGGGGCAGGAGCCGTTCATGCAGAAGAACGTCCCGAAATACGCCCCCTCCTGGGTGCGCACGGTCACCGTATGGGCGGAGACCTCGAAACGTGAGGTCTCCTACGCCCTGTGCGACGACCGCAGGACCCTGTTGTGGTTCGCCAACCAGCGGGCGGTCGAATATCACCCCGGGCTCGTGCTCGCGGGCCGGTGGGACCGGCAGACGCACCTCGTGCTCGATCTCGACCCTCCGGAGGGCGACGCGTTCGGCCTTGCCGTACGGGCAGCCCATCTGGTGCGCCAGGCGCTGGCCGACGCCGGCCTGGCCGGAGCGGTCAAGACCAGTGGCGCCAAGGGCGTGCACGTATTCGTCCCGATCGCGCCGGAGACGGACATGGCGGACGCGGCCGCCGCCACCCGCGCGCTCGCCGCGCGGGCCGAGCGGCTCGACCCCGCGCTCGCGACGACGGCCTTCATCAAGGAGGACCGCGGCGGCAAGGTGTTCCTCGACTCGACCAGAGCCGGCGGCGCGACGGTGGTCGCCGCCTACAGCCCGCGCATACGGCCCGGCGTGCCGGTGTCGTTCCCCATCGCCTGGGGCGACCTCGACCGGGTCTCCCCCGCCGACTTCACCCTGCACACGGCGGCCCGCCTCGTCGGCGACGGCGATCCGTGGGCCGATCTCATGCCCGAACCGCAAGCGCTGCCCGCCGACCTGATCGAGGAGGGACACACCATCCCGATCGCCCGGGTCCAGGCCATGCACGAGGGGAAACGGCGGGCCCGGGCCCGCCGGGGCTGATCCCGGCTCACCTGCCCGGGGACAGGAACAGGGCTGTTGCAAACGAGTGCATAGCCGTTACAGTGCAGAGCATGCCGCTGATCGCCACCCCCGGCGTGGGTACGCCTCCACCCCCGTTCACCGACGCGGAGATCCACCGCCGGAGCGCCGCGGTGCACGAACTGGCCGCCCGGCACGAACTGGACGTGGTGGTCGCCTACGGCGCCAACCGGTTCGGCAGCGCGGTGCCCTGGCTGACCGGCTGGCAGGTGACCCGTGAAGCCGTGGTCGTGTTGCGGCCCGATGAGCAGCCGACCCTCCTGGTGGGCTTCCCCAACCATGTGCCGAACGCGCGCAGGCTGGCCCGGGACTGCCACGTCGCCGGGCTCGGCGAGCGCACACCGGACACGGTCGTGGCCGCCCTCGGACCGGCACGCCGCATCGGAACGATCGGCCCCGTGCCGGTGCGCCTGCGCGCCGCGCTCGACACCGTCGGGGCCGTGGTGGAGCTGGACGCCGAGTACGGCGGGCTTCGGGCGCGCAAGAGCGGCGAGGAACTGGCCTGGCTACGGCATGCCGCCTCGCTCACCGACCTGTCGGGCGCTGCGCTCGTCTCGGCGGCTGTGCCCGGCGCGACCGAACTCGACCTGATCTCGGCGGTCGAATCGGCGTACGCGGGAACCGGGGCCGAAAACCATATTCACTATGTGGCCTCCACCCCGATGAACGCCCCCGACCGATGCGCCCCCGGCCAGTGGGCCACCTCTCGCCGGCTGGCCGCGGGATGGGTCGTGGTCTTCGAACTCAGCACCACCTGGGGCCCTGACTACCCGGGCCAGCTGCTTCGCACCGTCACCGTCGACGCGGAGCCGACCGCCCTCTACCGGGAACTGCACGACGTCGCCGACGCGGCGTTCGCGGCCATCTCCGGCCTGCTCCGCCCCGGTGTCCGGCCTGCCGAGCTCCGCGCGGCCGCCGACCTGGTGCTCGACGCGGGTTTCACCACGGTCGACGACCTCGTGCACGGACTCGGCGGCGGCTACCTGCCCCCTGTGCTGAGCCACCGGTCCGAACCGTCCGGGCGTGACCTGCTTCCTCTCGAAGAGGGCATGACGGTCGTCGTACAGCCGAACGTCTGCACCCCCGACCTGCAAGCCGGTGTGCAGACCGGCGAGATGTTCGAGATCACCGCGGACGGCGCGCGATCTCTGCATCACTTCCCCACCGGTCTCCTGCGCGGCACCGCGATCAGCCTGACTCGTTGAGGCCTGACGCTCCCGTGTCCGATGCCCTGAAGCCCGACGTACTCAAATAGGCGGCCGCAAGACGCTTCGGCGCGCGATCCAGCCACGACTCGGTGATCAGCTCTTCCAGCTCGGGCACGGACATGAGATCCAGCCGCATGAGGACGGCCGGGTAGCCGTCGAAATGCGGCGTAGTGAAATAAGCGTCCCCGCCGCTTGCCAGCAGGGCCTCCTTCACGCCCAGATCCTGCACGCGCACCGCAAGGATCGGCCCGTCGGGAGCGGCTTCCCCGAGCGCTTCGAGGTCGCCACGCCGCAAGGGCCGCTCCCAGGCGAACAGCTTGTCCTTGACCCGCCACTGGAGCACACCCCGCGACGACTGCTCAGTCGTCTCAGGCAGAGCCAGCGCGATCCGGCGTACGTCATCCCACACCGCCATGTGCCACACCCTAAGCAGTCATCGGCGACATCGCCCGCCAGTCGCATCGCGCGGAGAGATCAATGGCGCGAGAGGATCGGGGCGTGGAGGGCTCGGGTGGGGGTCTGGGCACGGGCTTTCGCTGGCTGTTCTGACTAGCTGTTTCGACTGGCGATCCCGGCTCGGTTCCGGCTCGGTTCCGGCTCGGTTCCGGCTCGCTGTTCCGGGCGGCGTTCCGGGCGGCGTTCCGGCTGGCGACCCTCAAGGCGCGCGCGGAGCTCACCGCGTAGTGCGTGGGCCTCCGGCAGCCACAATCGAACCCTTCGGCGAAGGCGGCGACTCGACGCGCACGTAGCGGCTGGATCTGCATACCGATTGAGGTCGGTCTGGTGTCGGCCGCCGCCAAGCCCGCCTTGCGGCTGTCACACGGCGCGCCATCATCACCGGCAGCGCATGCCCCGGTGGGTGTCAGAGTGGGTCTCCGCTGGTGGGCGGCCCTGTGGTCATCCCGCTGGTGGTCGTCCGGCGGTGTCTGGTGCGGTAGCGGGGGCCGGTGTAGGTGAAAGCCCACCGGTCCTTGCCCTCCCTGCGCCGCACATAGCGTTCTGGATGCCGGTAGCGATCACGGTTGTGGTGCTGGCACGCCGGTCCAAGAAGCTGGAGGTCGGTCAGTCCGCCGTCTGCCCAGTTGTCGGCGTGGTCGATCTGGCACAGGGTCGCGGGGAGCGGGCAGCCGTCGATCCAGCATGTGGAGTATCGGGCGAACACGGCTTTGCGCTGCGGCTTGGTGGCCAGCCGTACACCCCGGCCCATGTCGAGGACTTGACCGTCGGCGTCCATCACCAGCCGCACCAGCGTGGAGGTACGGGCCAGCCGTTCCAGGTCGGCCAGCGACAGCAGTTGACCGGTAGACAGCAACAGTCCGGGCACCTTCCACCGCAACAACCGGCGTTCCGCTTCTGCAGTGTCCGCTTGCTCGTGGTGCCTGCGCCGGGTCCGGGAGGAGGCGTGCGCGGATCCTTCACGCGGCCGACGGGCGGCGTCATCGCTGCCGTGGTCCTGGTGGCCTTCGCCGTCGTCCGCGCCGTTTGCCTCGTCGTGGTCCGTGAGGTGGCCGGCGTTCGCAGCGTGATCCTCGGCATCGTCGGTGGGTTCGTCGGCGTTCGCGGCATCGTACGGGTCGGCAGTGTCATCCATGGAGTCGGTGGGGGCGTCCGAGCCGCCAGCACTGTCCATCCCGACCGGGCTGTCCGCCCCGTCGGGGTCGTCCAGGTCGGCCACGTCGTGGTTCGCGTCGTCCTCGTCGGCCGGGTGGTCGGCGGGGG
>NZ_BOOR01000068.1 GCF_016863335.1 Planotetraspora thailandica | reverse complement strand
TCCAGCGGCGGGTGGAGACCCGCCGTGAGCGGAAGCCGTATCTGATCGAAGGCCACTGGCACAAGCGTCGTCGGTGATGCCTGGAAAAGCTGGCGCAGCGGAGGTCGGGCCTACCGGCATGCCCAAGGTCGGATCGGACGACCTCAGGCCACGCTGGGGAGGCCCGGCGCTTCGCCATGCAGCGCGTTGTGGCGAGTCAACTCCGCGCTCCCGAGCCGCGGGCTCAAGGAAGGTCCCGTGGGCGGGCCGCGCAAGAAAGCCCGCAAGGCTCAGGAAGCCGTGAGCCCCGGGAACCCACGAGTCCCGAGAGCCCACGAGCTCCGGGGGTCCACGAGCTCCAGGGCCCAGGAAGCTGAAGAACTCAAGGAGCCCGGAGCCCAGGAAGCCCGAGACTCCCTAGGAACCCGACGCCCGGGAGGCGGAGTGAATGAAATGGGAAGCGGGATTATGCGACCGGCTCGGGGGATTCCACCTCGTCGATGGTCCTGCGGGGACCGCTGAACCATTTACGGGCGGACAGGCTCCACCACAGGGCGATGGCGATGAGCACGGCGCCGACGGCGATGGGGGCGTAGTTGACGGACGTCCAGGCGAAGTCCTTGTTGCCCGGGACGCCGGCGGGAGCGAGCGGAAGGATGAAGTAGACGGAGATCACGAGAATTTCGATGACGGCGATCCAGCCCATGACCTTGTACTTGCGTCCCAGCGTCCAGGGGCCCGGCTTGAAGGAGTCGCCCGCGCGGAGCCGCAGCCAGATCGGGATGAGGAAGGCGAGGTAGAGGCCGATGACCGCGATGGACACGACGGCGAGGAACGCGACCGGCGTGGTGGTCCCCGCGGGTGCGTACAGCGCGGGCAGCGTGATCAGGAGGGCGACGACGCTGCCGCCGATGATGGCGTTGACGGGCGTGCGATTGCGGTCGACCCGCGACCACAGGCGCCAGCCCGGCACGGCGCCGTCACGGGAGAACGCGTACGTCATGCGCGACATGGAGGTGACGCAGCTCATGCCGCAGAAGAACTGGCCGATGGTGGAGATGCCGAAGATGACGGTCGCCAAGGGTGACGACAAGGCGGAGGTGAAGATCGCCCCGACGAAGCCGCCCTCGTTGTCGACCGCTGTCACGTCGGTGGCGGCGAAGAGGAACGACAGGAGCAGGATCCAGCCGCCGATCGCCGAGTAGAAGATCGACTGCCAGAGGCCCTTGGCAGCCGAGCGGGCCGCGTCGTGGGTCTCCTCAGAGACGTGGGCGCAGGCGTCGAAACCGGTGATCGTGTACTGGGTGAGCAGGAAGCCGAGCGGCAGCACGTAGAGCCAGAAGGTCGGCCCCGAGCCGTTGTCCCCGCCGAAGCCCGAGTGGTTGAACTGCTCGAAGAGGAAACCGACGTCCTGGTGCTTGGACGGGCCGAAGATCAGGATGAGGACGACGGCGGCCGCGCCGAAGACGTGCCACCAGACCGACACGTTCTGGAGGATCGAGATGAGCCGGTGGCTGAAGATGTTGATCAGCGCGTGCAGCACCAGGATGATCGCGAAAAGCAGGAACGTCTGGTGCAGGGTGTTGCCGTTCGCCCAGCTGTCGCTGAACCGGCCGATCGTGATGTTGAGGAATGTGGCGCAGCCGTAGTCGACCGAGGCGGTCACCGCGATCAGGCCGATCAGGTTGAGCCAGCCGGTGAACCAGCCGTGGACGGGCTTGCCGAGCTTCGCCGCCCACCAGTAGATGCCGCCGGCGGTCGGGTAGGCCGAGACGAGCTCCGACATGCAGAAGCCGATGATCAGGATGAAGATCGAGATCAGCGGCCAACCGACGGAGATGGCGAGTGGGCCGCCGTTGTTCCACGCCTGGCTGAAGGTGGTGAAGCACCCGGCCAGGATCGAGATGATGGAGAAGGAGATCGCGAAGTTGGAGAAGCCGCTCCAGGACCGGGCCAGCTCCTGCTTATAACCGAGTTCGGCGAGTCGTCGGGCGTCGTCGTCGAGGGCTTGCGCCATGAGGCCTCCTCTAGGTGGGGGGTTTCCGGCCGTCGATCAGATGGCCGAAGCTCGGATCTGCGATGTCGCGCGCGGCCTGGGCGAACTTGTCGGCGGCCTCGGCGCTGTAGTCGAAATCAGGAAGGGCCTCGTTGCGGACCAGGCCCTGATGGACGACGAACCAGAGCGCCCACGTGAGGTTGGACATGATGAGGTTCAGCCGCACCCGGGGCACCAGGTCGTCGGAGCCGAAGTAGGCGCGCGTGAGCCGTACGACATGGTCGGGGTCGAAGTCGGACTCGGCGGCGATGTCGCCGAGCTCGAAGCAGGGGTCGTTGTTGCCCGAGAGCTGGTAGTCGACGATGCGGATGCCCGCCGGAGTGGCGATCAGGTTCTCCGCGAGCAGGTCGTTGTGGCACGGCACGGCAGGCAGCGGGTGCGCGTCGAGCGCGGCTTCGATGTCGCGGGCGGCGGGCAGCACGTCGAGGTAGCCCTCTGGCAGCGTCAGATCGTGAGTACGGCACAGCGCGAGCAGTTGGGCGAGCTTGCGGAAGATCGAGAAGTCGTTCACGAACGCGGGCCCGGAGTGCAGACGACGGCAGGCCGCCGCTATCTGCTCGATGGTCGCCGGCTCGCGCACGGCGGGGGCGTCGAGGGTCACGCCGTCGAGGTATTCGAGGAGGACCGCGTTCGGCATGACGTGCAGCACCTGCGCGCCGACTCCCGTGGACGCGGCGCGGATAGTGTTGGAGATCTCTTGGTCGAGGGGGATGCCGAGGCCGGTTTCCGCGATCAGCGGATCGAGCACCCGCAGGAGCCACCGTTCGCCGTCGTCGGTCTCAACGCGGGCGATGTGATGGCTGAGCCCACCCTTGATCGTCGTGGAGATGATCGGCCGGCCGGCCCAGGCCGTGACGAGGTCCAGTGCGTCCGTGACGGCATCTGGCATGCCCGGCTCCTTTTGGTCTACCTTCAGACCATTGATCAGATTCTGCGGGCCAGGTGTTACAGGAGGGTGTCGATGTCGCAACTTCCCACCGACGCGCAGGTCGTCGTCATCGGCGGCGGTGTGGCCGGGTGCAGCGTGGCCTACCACCTTGCCAGGCTCGGCTGGACCGACGTGATCCTCGTCGAGCAGCACGAGCTGACCGAGGGCACGACGTGGCATTCCGCCGGGTTCGTTGGCCAGCTCAGGTCGACGGTGACGCAAACCCGGATGATCATGTATTCGGCCGGCCTCTATCCGGAGCTGCGTGAGCTGACGGGCCTGGACCCCGGCTGGCACGGCGTCGGAGGCCTGCGGCTCGCGACCACCCCCGAGCGCCAGGAGGAGCTCGTACGGCAGGCCGGAGCGGCCGAGACGTACGGGCTCGACATGGAGCTCCTTGATGCCGCGCGCACCCTCGAACGGCTGCCGGGGCTGGAGGTGGCCGACGTCCTCGGGTCGTTGTGGCTGCCGGGAGACGGCTGGCTCGATCCGGCCCGGCTGGGGCAGGCACTGGCAGAGGGCGCACGCAGGCTCGGCGTGCGGATCTTCACGGGCGTGGAGGTGACCGGCGTGGACGTCGAGGCCGGCCGGGTGCGTGCCGTACGCCTCAGGAAAAGCCCCAGGAAGAGCCTCGAGGAGACAGGCGACGACGAGCACGTCGTGAGCACCGAGACGGTGGTGGACGCGGCGGGGGCGGCGGCCGGTGTGGTGGGCCGCCTCGCGGGTGTCGACGTGCCGATCGTGCCGATCAAGCACCAGTACGTGGTGACCGCGGAGGCGGGGGTTCCGGCGGAGACGCCGACCGTGCGCGACCCGGACAACATCGTCTATTTCCGGGAGGACGGCGGCGGGATTCTCGTCGGGGGATACATCCGTACGCCGCAGGTCTGGGACACCGAGCGGCCGCTCGCGGAGCCGCGCACGCTCTTCGCCCCGGACATGCCGAAGTTCCGGGAGTCGTGGGAGGCGGCCGTCCACCGCCTCCCCGGCCATCTCACCCCGGACACCGAGCTCCGCAAGGTGGTGCACGGGCCGGAGGCGTTCACTCCGGACGGCGAGTTCCTGCTGGGCGAGACCGCGGTGGCGGGCTTCTGGGTGGCCGCCGGGTTCTGCGTGCACGGCCTGGCGGCGGCGGGCGGCGTCGGCAAGGTCATGGCCGAGTGGATCACCGACGGGAGTCCCGAATACGACGTCTTCGGCATGGACGTGCGCCGGTTCGGCGGACACGCGCGCTCGGCCCGGTGGGCCAGGGCCAGGGCGCTCGACTCCTACAGCAAGTACTACGACATCGTCTATCCCGGCGAGGAGCGCACGGCGGCCCGGCCGCTACGCCGCTCGCCCGCCTGGGTGCGGCACACCGCGCTGAACGCCTCATTCGGGGAGAAGGCGGGATGGGAGCGGGTCAACTGGTTCCCGCCGACAGGCCAGGACCCCGGGTCCGCGCCACGGGGATGGGCGGGCCGGGTATGGTCGCCGGCGATCCGGGAGGAGTGCCAGGCCACGGAACGGGCGGCCGGGCTCTTCGACCAGACGTCCTTCGCGAAACTGGAGATCTCCGGCAAGGACGCGCTGGCAGGCCTGGAGCGGGTCTGCGGCAACGGCCTCGACCGGCCCGTCGGCTCGGTCGTCTACACGCAACTGCTCAACGAGCGCGGCGGCATCGAGGCCGACGTGACCGTCACCCGGCTGGACGACGAGCGGTTCCGCCTGGTCACCGGCACGGCCTTCGGCGTGCACGACGCGGCCCTGCTGCGCCGTCACGGCCTGGAGGTCACCGACGTCACCTCGGCGCTGGCGTGCTACTGCCTGTGGGGGCCGCAGGCGTACGCCATCCTCAATGAGCTGAGCGACGACGATCTGACCTTCGGCTACATGCGGGCCAGGCAGATCAGCGTGGGGCATGTGCCGGTGCTGGCCCAGCGGGTGACGTTCGTCGGCGAGTTCGGCTGGGAGCTCTACTGCCCCGCCGAGTTCGGCCTGACCCTGTGGGACACCCTCATGGAGGCCGGCCTGCCGTACGGCATGCGCCCGGCGGGCTACCGTGCGCTCGACTCCCTGCGGCTGGAGAAGGGCTACCGGGTGTGGGGCCTCGACATCACGCCCGAGACGACGCCGCTGGAGGCCGGGCTCGGCTTCGCCGTACGGTCGGAGCGGCGGGCCGCGCTGGCCGAGCCCACCCGTACGCTGCGCTGCCTGGTGCTGGACGAGCGGCACGATGACCGGCCGGACGTCTGCCTGGGCGGTGAGCCGGTCCGCCTGGACGGGCGGCCGGTCTCGCGGATCACCAGTGGCGGGTACGGCTACCGCGTCGGCCGGTCGATCGCCTACGCCTACCTGCCGGTGGGCGTCGCGGACGGCGACCGCGTGCAGATCGCAGTCAACGGCGGATGGACGGGTGCGCGGGTCGCCGCCGAACCGCTCTACGACCCGGCGGGTGAGCGCGTCAGAGCCCGGCCGTGGGACGCGTGAATCACGTGCCTGATCACGGGGGCAGTTCGCCCCGGGTAGGCAGGCCCTGCCACGAGCTCGGGCCGGCCACGGCGAACGCGGCCAGCGAGATGCCCCGCTTGAGCCGGTCGGACGGGTGGAGGCCGTCCAGCAGCGCGCTGAGATAGCCGGCCACGAAGGCGCCGCCGACGCCGGTCGCGTCGACCGAGGTCACCGGGGCCGCCTGGGTGTCGTAGCGCAGCCCGTCGACCGTCGCGCTCGCGCCCTTCGCGCCCCGGGTCACGATGAGTTCCGAGACGCCCGCGAGCGCCGAGTCGACCAGCGGCAGCTCGTCCTGGTTGGCGAAGAGGATGTCGGCGGAGGACGCCAGCTCAGACAACGCATTCCTGGCCTCGTCGGAGCTCTCCCACAGGTGCGCACGGTGGTTGACGTCGACCGACACGAGCACGCCCGCGTCCCGCGCCAGCTTGACGGCGTGATGGACGGCACTCCAGGCGTATCCGCTGAGCGCCAGCGTGATGCCGGTGACGTGGAGGATCCTGGCCGCCTGCACGGCCTCGGCGGGCACGTCGCCCGTGGACAGGCGTGAGCCCGCCGAGCCGTTCTGGTAGTGGACCGCGTGCAACGAGCGGCCGATCCGCCGCTGGCGCATCACGATGCCGGTGGGGGCGGTCTCGTCGACCCGCGCATGGGAGACGTCCACGCCCTCGCCGCGCAGCACGGTGAGCGTGCGCACTCCCAGCTCGTCGATGCTGACCCGGCCGAGCCAGGAGACGGTGTGCCCGAGCCGGGCCAGGCCCACCGCCACCGTCAGCTCCGGGCCCTCGACGTCGAGGCGGGCGGTCATGTCGTGCCGGATCCTGTCGGCCGATATGACGCCGAGCGCCTCACCGAGCGTGAACACCTCGGTCATGCTGTTGTTCCCCACGCTCTTTCGTGCTCTGTCGTGCCAAAAGCATGGCAGAGATCGTTCCAGGCCGGGTAGGCGTATGCCCGATCAGCCGCCGAAGGCGTCGATCGCGGCCTGGCAGAACGCCTTCAGGTCGTCGGGCTTGCGACTGGTCACGAGGGTGTTCGGGCCCGCCGTGCAGATCATGACCTCCTGGTCGGCCCACTCGGCGCCGGCGTTGCGCAGGTCGGTCTGCAGGCTGGGCCACGAGGTGAGCGAGCGGCCGCGCACGACGTCCGCCTCGATGAGCGTCCACGGCCCGTGGCAGATGGCCGACACCGGCTTGCCCGCGTCGAAGAAGTCCCTGGCGAACTGGACGGCCTTCGGAACGGTGCGAAGGATGTCCGGATTGGCCACGCCTCCGGGTAGGAGGAGCCCGTCGAAGTCGGCGGCGGACACGTCGCCGACGGTGGTGTCCACCGCGAACGTGTCGGCCTTGTCCAGGTGGTCGAACGCCTGGATGCGGCCCGGCTGGGTGGAAACCAGCCGCGGAGTGCCGCCGGCCTGCTCCACCGCCCGCCAGGGCTCGGTGAGCTCGACCTGCTCGACGCCCTCTGGGGCGACCAGAAACGCGATCGTCTTGCCCTGCAACATCTTGCGCTCCTTTCACGCGCCTTCTCGTAAAGGACTCTCTTTGCCCGCCTGCCCACCATCCCGGCATGTATGCCGCTCCTGGGGTACGGGGGTCATATGCCGATATATGTCGGAACATCGGGGTGGCAGTACGGCGACTGGCGGGACGAGATCTACGCCGGGGTGCCACAGCGGCTCTGGCTGGAGAGGTACTGCCAGGCCTACGCCACCTTGGAGAACAACAACGCGTTCTACCGGCTGCCCTCGAAGGAGACGTTCGAGTCGTGGCGGGAACGCACGCCGGACGACTTCGTCATGGCGGTCAAGGCCAGTCGTTTCCTCACGCACATCAAGCGGCTGAAGGATCCACAGGAGCCGGTCGCGCGGCTCATGGGCGTGGCCGAGGGGCTCGGGCGCAAGCTCGGCCCGATCCTGCTGCAGCTTCCGCCGACGATGCGTGCCGACGCCGGCCGGCTCAGGGACTGCCTGGCGTGCTTCCCGAAGAAGGTCCGCGTGGCCGTTGAGCCACGGCATCCGTCGTGGTGGACCGACGAGATCCAGCAGATCATGGCGGACCAGGGCGCCGCGCTGTGCTGGGCCGACAGGCGCAACAAGGCGCAGAGCCCGCTGTGGCGCACCGCCGGCTGGGCGTACCTGCGATTCCACGAGGGTACGGCCCGGCCGCGGCCGAGCTATGGGGAGAAGGTGCTCCGGAAGTGGCTCGACCCCTTGGGCGACGTCGTGGGTGACGCGGGGGACGCCTACGTGTACTTCAACAACGACGCGGGTGGCGCCGCCGTACGGGATGCCGTGACGTTCGCGGCCTTGGCGGAGGAGGCAGGACTTTCGGTGAGCCGGGTCACGCCCCCGGACGAGCTTCCCGAGTTGCCCCAGCTGTCCAGAACCGTCTGAACACGGCGACGCCGATGCCCGGGAGCGTGCGGGCTCCCGGGCATCGGCAGGGATCGGCAGGGATCGGCGGGGATCTGCGGGGGATCAGCGGGGAGTTCGGTCAGGCGGGGCGGTCGCCGGACGGGCGCCGGCCGGCCACGAGCTGATCGGTGGGCCGGGTCGTGTCCGAGTCGGTCGTCTTGCCGGTCGTCTTCTCGTGCTCCCGGGCGCGGGGGACCGGCGCACTAGTAGGCGCAGTAGTAGGCGCGGCGGTCGGCTCGTCGGCGAGGCGGCGCTCAAGGTCGCGCTTTTCGGCTTCGAGCTTGGCGACGCGCTCACGCTCGGCCAGCCGGCCCTCGCGCAGCCGGCGGCGCTTCACTGCGCTTCTGCGCATACCCCCGCTGACCATGAGGAGACCGACGAGGAAGACCACGGCCGTCACCGCTCCGGCGAGGAAGAGTTCGAGCCCGGAAAGGCTGAAGGTGCGGTCCCAGACGTCGATCGGGACCGTCGTGGTGGTGTCGGCGACGGATACCTCGATCATGGCCGCCGCCGCGACCACGATCAGCAATAGGCCTAGCAGGACCATTCGATCTCACCCCAAGTCGTGAATCCGGTTCGCGGGCCCCCCTCCACTGCCCCGCGAACCGGCGTTCATGCCAGGGGGCGATCAGCTCTTCACTTCGCGCAGGCGACCGGTCTCGACCTCGTAGACGAAGCCCCGGACGTGTCCGGTGCGCGGGATGAACGGGTCGGCCTTGATCCTGGCCACCGACTGGCGCACGTCGTCGTCGGGGTCGCCGAACGCCTCCGCCGCCCAGTCGGGCTTGATGCCGGTCTCGGCCTGGATCGACGCCTTGAAGTCGTCGTCGGTGAAGGTCAGCATGCCGCAGTCGGTGTGGTGGATCAGGACGACCTCCTGCGTGCCGAGCAGTCGCTGGCTGATGGCCAGGCTCCGGCGTACGTCGGCGGTGACCACCCCGCCGGCGTTGCGGATGACGTGGGAGTCGCCTTCGCTGAGGCCGAGCAGGCCGTAGACGTTGAGCCGGGCGTCCATGCACGCCACCACCGCCACCTTCTTGCCTGGAGGCAGCGGCAGGTCGCCCTTGTCGAAGGCGGCAGCGTAGTTCTCCGCGTTTGCGAGCAGGTCGTCGGTGACGCTCATGGAGGCCTCCCCATTTCGCGGGCGCTGTGCTCCGGGTGGACCCTTGCACCTTCGGCCCTATTTCCTACTGTGTCAATAGGTTATTACACTGGGTGAGCCGTCGTTTTGTAGGCACCTGCGCTTCATATGGGGGACGCTTACGCCGTTTATGGTCCGGCGCATGACCATGATCCGTAAGTTCGTGGCCGGGGCTCTGGCCGTCCTCGCGGGCGGTACGGTGGCCGCTGTGCTGATGCAGCCCGGACCGGCGACCGCCGACAGGCGGGAGCGGGAGCCCCTCGTGATCGGCCACCGGGGCGCGAGCGCCCTGCGGCCCGAGCACACCCTGCCGGCCTATGAGACGGCCATCGCCCTCGGCGCCGACTACATCGAGCCCGACCTGGTCTCCACCAAGGACCACGTCCTGGTGGCCAGGCACGAGAACGAGATCGGGGGGACCACCGACGTGGCCGACCACCCCGAGTTCGCGGGCCGACGCACCACCAAGACCATCGACGGGGTGGCGGTGACCGGATGGTTCACCGAGGACTTCACCCTCGCCGAGCTGCGTACTCTCCGGGCCAAGGAGCGCATCCCCGACCTGCGCCCGGACAACACCGCCTTCAACGGCCAGGCGCAGATCCCGACCTTCGACGAGGTCATCGAGCTGGCACAGCGCCACGGCGTGGGCGTCTACCCGGAGACCAAGCACCCGACCTACTTCGACTCCATCGGGCTGTCGCTCGAGGAGCCGCTGCTCGCCGCTCTTGCCCGGCACGGCTGGCGCAAGGAGAGCGACCCGGTCTTCATCCAGTCGTTCGAGACCGCCAACATCCGGGCGCTGAGCAAGAAGACCAAGCTGCACATCGTCCAGCTGGTCAACGCGTCCGGCGCGCCGTACGACCACGTGGCCGCGGGCGACGGCTTCACCTACGACAAGATGGTCACGCCGGCGGGTCTGAAGGACGTGGCGTCCTACGCCGACGGCGTGGGCGTGGCGACCACCCGCATCATCCCGACGGGTGCGGACGGGCGCACGCTCGCCCCGACGACGCTGGTCAGGGACGCGCACCGGGCCCACCTGGACGTGCACACGTGGACGGTCAGGCCGGAGAACTCCCAGCTCCCGGTGGACTACCGGCGCGGCGACCCGGCGAGCCCGGCATATGCCGGTGCGACCGGTGACGTGGCCGGCTACCTGAACAAGCTGTACGACCAGGGCATCGACGGCGTCTTCTCCGACGACCCCGGCATCGCCCGCGCCGTGCTGGCCACGCGCACCCTCCGCTGACCATCGGGGCGTGGCGCCCGGCTGGGCGCCACGCCCCCAAGTGAAGTTGACAATCATTTTCATTTGGTCCACGATTCGGGAGTATCCCCAAATACATCGAATCGAACAGGACCGTCGTGCGTTCCCCACTTGCTCGATCCCTGCCGGTCGCCGCCCTCGTTGTGATGTTCGCCGCCGCCTGCGGCTCCGGAACGTCGCCGACGGCATCGTCCGGCACCTCCTCCACCGGCGGTTCGCCCCTGAAGGTCGTCGCCACCACCACGCAGGTCGCCGACTTCGCCCGCAACATCGGTGGCGACAAGGTCTCGGTCACCCAGATCCTCAAGCCGAACGTCGACCCGCACGACTACGAGCCGTCCCCGGCCGACATTCAGGCGATCTCCGAGGCCGACGTCGTGGTCAAGAACGGCGTGGGCCTGGAGAGGTGGCTCGACCAGGTCATCTCGGCCGCCGGTTTCAGCGGCACGATCGTCGACACCAGCCAAGGAGTGTCGATCCGCCAGGGCAACGGCTCCGATGAGGAGGCCGCGGGCGACCCGCACATCTGGCACAACCCGATGAACGCCAAGATCATGGCGACGAACATCGAGAAGGCCTTCGCCACCGCGGACGCGGCGGACGCCTCCGCCTATCAGGCCAACCTCAGCGCCTACAGCACCAAGCTCGACGCCCTCGACGCCGACATCACCGGGAAGATCGACGCGATCCCCGCCGACCAGCGCAAGCTCGTCACCAACCACGACGCGTTCGGCTACTACATCGACCGCTACAAGCTGACCTTCGTCGGCTCGATCATCCCGAGCTTCGACACCTCGGCCGAGTTGTCCGCCAAGCAGATCGCCGATCTCGTCGCCAAGATCAGGGCGACCGGCGTGCCCGCGATCTTCTCGGAGTCGTCCCTGCCGCCCAAGACCGCCGAGGCCATCGGCCGTGAGGCCGGAGTGAAGGTGGAGGCGGGAGAGGACTCTTTGTACGGCGATACTCTCGGACCGGAGGGGTCCGCGGGCGCGACCTACCTCCAGATGGAAGAGCACAACACCGACACGATCGTCAGCGCCCTCAAGGGTTCCGCCACATGACGCAGCAGCAAAGCCGTACGGCGGCGCTGGTCCTCGACAAGGCCAGCGTCGCCTACGGGCATATACCGGTGCTCGAAGAGCTCGACGGCACCGTGGCCTCCGGTGAGGCCGTGGCGCTGATCGGCCCCAACGGCGCCGGCAAGTCCACACTGATCAAGGCCATCCTCGGGCTCGTGCCTGTCGTGCGCGGCAGGATCGAGGTGCTCGGCACCACTCCCGCACAGGCGCGCAGAGACGTGGCCTACGTGCCGCAGGCCGACACCCTCGACCCCGACTTCCCCGTGTCGGTCGAGCAGGTGGTGATGATGGGCCGCTACCGCAAGATCGGCTGGCTGCGCCGCCCGTCGGCCGCCGACCGCACCGCCGTGGCACAGGCGCTGGAGCAGGTCGGGCTGAGTGAGCGGGCCAGGCACCGGTTCGGCACGTTGTCCGGCGGGCAGCGCCAGCGGGTGCTGCTCGCCAGGGCGATCGCCGCCCAGCCGCGCCTGCTGCTGCTCGACGAGCCCTTCAACGGGGTGGACGCGGTCAGCCAGCATGCCCTGCTCGACGCGATCGCCGTGCTCAAGCGGCAGGGCGCGGCGGTGGTCGTCAGCACCCACGACCTCTCCATCGCCCACCTCGCGTGCGACGAGGTCTGCCTGCTCAACCACCACCAGTTCGGCTTCGGGCCGACCGAGGCGGTGCTGACTCCGGAGCGCCTGCGCGCGACGTACGGCGGGCACGCGCTGGAGCTGCGCGGCGACCGCGTGATCGTGACCCAGACATGAGCCTGATCGAGCCCTTTCATCTGCCGTTCATGGCGCGTGCGCTGGTCGAGCTGGTGATCCTGGGGATGCTCGCGGGCACGGTCGGCGTGCTGGTCCTGCTGCGCCGGCTGGCGTTCGTGAGCGACGCTCTGACCCACACCGTCTTCCCCGGCGTCGTCATCGGCTACATGCTCGGCGACGAGGACGGCGTCTTCTGGGGAGCCCTGGTCGCCGGCGCGCTCACCGCCGTGCTGCTGACCGTCCTGGCCCACCGGCGGCGGGTCAGCGAGGACGCCGCGCTCGCGATGGTGCTGACCACGCTATTCGCGGTCGGCGTCGTGCTCGTCTCCCGCAGAACCGCCTTCACCTCCGACCTCACGCAGTTCCTGTTCGGCCGGGTGCTCACCGTCACCCAGGAGCAGCTCGTTCAGACGGCCGTCGTGACCGTGCTGGTCGCCGGTCTGCTGGCCGTCTTGCGCCGACCGCTCATGATGCGCACCTTCGACCCCGAGGGCGCGGCGGCGGCGGGCATCCGCGTCGGCCTGCTCGACCTGGTCATGAACGTCGCCGTCGCCCTGGTGGTCGTCGCCGCGGTGCAGGCCGTAGGGACGATCCTGGTCATCGCGCTGCTGATCGTGCCCGCCGCGGCGGCCCGCGCCCTGTCCGACCGGCTCGTGGTGATCGTGCCCGTGGCGTGCGTCATCGGCGCACTCGGAGGCTGGCTCGGGCTGGCCGTCAGCTATGAGGCCTCCGTCTACCATGGCCTGCGCCTCGCCTCGGGCGGCACCGTCGTGCTCGTCCTCGTCGTGCTGTACGGCCTGGCCGCGCTGGCCGGTGCCGTACGGAAGCGGGTGGCGCTCGGCCGGGTACGGCTGACCGCCCCCGAACTGGAGACGCCTGAACTGGAGATGACGCGGTGAGCTGGCTCGACTCCACCGTCGTGCGCGCCATGATCGAGGCGGCGCTGGTCGGCGTGCTCGGCGGCGTGGTGGGCGTGTTCGTCATCGCGCGCCGGCTGCCGTTCTTCACGATGGCGCTCACGCACGGCACCTTCCCCGGGATCGTCGTCGCCGCGTTGCTGGGGCTCAACCTGTACCTCGGCGGCGGGGTGTTCGGCCTGCTCGTGGTGCTGGCCGTCGTGGTGTTCTCGCGGGCCAGGGGGCAGGACTTCACGGCCGCGACCGGGATCGCGTTGTCGGGGGGTTTCGCCCTCGGTGTCGTCCTGGTCTCCGCGCAGGACGGCTTCAGCAAGGACCTCACCGCCTACACCGTGGGTGACGTGCTCGCGGTCAGCACGTCCGACCTGGTGATCACTGCGGTGGTGGCCGCCGTGGTGCTGCTCGTGCTGGTCGCGCTGGGCAAGGAACTGCTGCTGGTGGCCTTCGACCCGGTCGGGGCCTCGGCGGTGGGGCTGCCGAGGGCCGTGCTCGACTTCGTGCTCCTGGCGGTCATCGAGGTGACCGTGGTGGCCACGGTGCCGGCGCTGGGAGCGATCCTCACGGTCGCGCTCATCGTGGGCCCGGCCGCGACCGCCCGCCTGATCACCGACCGGCTGGCGTTGTTGTTCCCGATCGCGGCCGTGGTCGGCGTCGTGTGCGCGCTCGCCGGGGTCGGTGTCTCCACGCAGTGGAACATCGCCGCGGGTGCGTCGATCGCGTTGTTCGTCGGGCTCGCCTTCGGTGTGGCCTTCATCGGCTCGGTGCTGCGCGGCCGTACGGCAGTGGCTGGGAGCAATCCCGCGTCCGACCCCGTATCGGCATAACGCTCATTTCGATGTCCATACGGTGAATAACGATTGCCGTTACCTGCTTCCGATGCCCGTCACCGGCAGTCACGATGGCAGCATGAACGCGTCCGGAATCGCCCGGCAGTCGATCGCCTCGCGAGTCCTGAAGCAGTTGGAGGCATGGCCGGAGTGTCAGGCCGGGGATGCGGCATGCGGCAGCGGAGCGGGCATCACGGTGGGGGCGCGGCAGATCCTGCATCTGCACACCGGCGACGAGGCCGAACTGTGGCTGACCGTCTCGCTGATCGAGCGTATGCGCCCCGCCTTGGAGACGTCTCCGCAGGTGGCGCTGGAACCGCAGCGAGACTGGATCGGCATCCGCCTGGAGACCGAGGACGACGCAGACCTGCTCGTGTCACTTTTCAGCCTGGCCATCAAGGCGCACGCCGGGCAGGAGGTGCAGCCCGCGGCGTCGCGGTGCCTGGCCGGCTGAGGGCCGCGCTTGATTTGAAAATCGTTATCGTTACACTCGGTTTGCGCGGTCGCGCCAGTGCCCCGGCGCGGCCGTGCATCACTCCTGCGGGTCGCTCACCCGTCCGATGCCGCACAGGAACCACGTGGGCAGGTCGAGCGCCCGGCTCGCCATCGTGGCGTCGTGGTCGGGCCGCCACTCGTCGAGCCTGACCACTCCGGGGTCGAGCAGCTCGAAACCGTCGAAGAACCCGCTGATCTGGGAGCGGGTTCGCAGAGTCACGCTCGAACTGGCCTTCTGGTAGACCGCGGCGCCCTCCTGGGCGGAGCCCGCCCGCTCCTCGGCGGTCACGTGCGACAACACGAGGTAGCTGCTGGGGGGAAGGGTGTCGCGGAGCCGGGCGACCAGTTCGGCCGGCCGGTCGCCGTCGGGCAGGAAGTGCAGGACGGCCAGCAGCAGCACCGCCACCGGCTCGGAAAAGTCGATCAAGGAGAGCAGTTCGGGGTTGTCGAAGATGGTCTCCGGCTCCCTGAGGTCGCCCTCGATGCTCACGGTGTTGGTCGCGTTGGACAGCAGCGCCCTGGCGTGTGCGAGCACGACGGGATCGTTGTCCACATAGACCACACGGGTGCCGGGGTCGATCTGCCCCGCGATCTCATGGACGTTGCCCTCGGTGGGCAGCCCGGTGCCGATGTCGACGAACTGGCGGATGCCGGCCTCGGCCGCGAGATGCCTGACCGCCCGGCGAAGGAACGCCCGG
Organism: Planotetraspora thailandica; assembly: GCF_016863335.1. Lineage (GTDB taxonomy): Bacteria > Actinomycetota > Actinomycetes > Streptosporangiales > Streptosporangiaceae > Planotetraspora > Planotetraspora thailandica. The sequence continues at coordinate 39,419 of NZ_BOOR01000068.1, read as the reverse complement.
TTGCGCCTGGCCAGCTGTCTGGCTTCGGGGGCCACGGCGAGGACGCGCTCGGCCGCCTCCCTGTCGACGGCGAAGTTGTCCTTGCCGCCCAGGAAGTAGTTGTACATGCGGGCCGCGTTGGGGATGTGCACGTCGATGCCCGGGGGCAGGGCCGCGTCCTCAGCCAAGCAATCTCTCCTTTATGCGGATCTACCGCGAGCATAGGGGTCGATCGCTGGAATTCAAATGAATTGAGTGAGGATGGCTCACGATTACGGCGATATCGGTGAAATGCCGACAAATGTCGTTGAATGGCGATAATCGCGTCAATCGCACGGCAGGCCCTGCCCCCGCCACGGGCTAGTTGGGGTTGTCGCCGTGAGTGAGCGTCTCCCACGCGACGAAGAGGTTGTTGGTCCCGGCCGGGCGTTGCTGGGGGGCCATGGCCGCAGGCGGCGCTCACGCGGGGGGTGTTCGGCTGCGTGAACCGTGCGCGCCTTTGTGAACGGCCATGGCGATCAAAAGTTAGAGTTGTCAGGAAATTCGGTCAAGGCCCAAATCTGACGTCAGATGGCGTCCCACGGCACGGACTCGTAGAGCTCGCGCACCGCCGCCACGACGTCGTCCCCGGTGGGAAGGACGATGTCGTCGATCCGGCCGACCCGGGCGACGCCGTGGGAATTGGTGACGAGGACCGCCGCGTAACCCGCGACGTCCTTCAGGTGCACCGGCGCGTGGCGGGAGGCGATCCCGATGTCCGGCAGGCGGGGCTCGAGCAGTTGCATCGTGATGCCGGCCAGGTGAGGCGCGTCGGGCCAGATGACGGACGTGCCGTCGAAGAAGCCGATGTTGGTGATTCCGCCCTCGGTGACGACCCCGCCGGGGCCGGTCAGCAACGCGTCGTCGAAGCCCTCGCGACGGGCAAGGCGGCCGTAGTAGGTCTGCCCGAAGCCGCCCAGGTGTTTGATGTGGGCGCCCGGCCGCAGGTGGGAGACCGACATGAGGCTCTGCGGCCCGTGTGCCGGTGGAGCGGGCGGCCGCACGGTCACCAGGAGCGTCGCGGCGTCGGAGCCGTCCGGCCAGTACACGTGGACGCGCACCGACGCGTCGGCGGGGCCGTCCTTCAGGGCGTGGCGGATGCGGGTGCGTACCAGGTCGCCGTCGAGGCCGTCGCCGAACAACTCGCGGGTGGCGGCGTCGAGCCGCGCGAGATGGAGGGCGAGGCCCCGCGTCCTGCCACTCCTGACCTGCATGGCGGTGAAGTGGCCGTAGGCGGGCAGCACGGTTTGGAGGTCGTCGGCGGTCGGGGGACGGCCGTCGACCTCAATTCGCATTGAGGGGTTCTGTGCCGGAGCTGTCACGAACATCGGTAATACCCGTGCTGATCGGCTCATTCCCAAAAGGGGTGCGGGGCCGTCCCCAGGGCAACATTGGCAGGCCGTGCCGTACGCGCAGTGCGGACCACAGGGCGGGGGCGGCGACGAGCACGCCGACGAGCAGCCACACGGTCGCGGTGGTGCCGACGCCGAACATCTTCAGCGCCGAGGCGAGCAGCACGAACGCCAGCACCGGGCGCACCAGTCCGCTCGGCGCGCGGGAGGAGATGCGCGAGCCGATGTAGACGCCGGGGATGGACCCGGCGAGCAGCGCCGTCGTGATCGACAGCTGGAAGTCGCCGAACAACAAGTGTCCCAGCGCCGCCGACATGACGAGCGGCACCGCCTGGACCAGGTCGGTCCCGACGAGCTGGTTGGCCTTGAGCGCCGGATACAGGGCGAGCAGCGCCACGATGATCAGCGAGCCCGATCCCACGGAGGTCATGCCCACCACCAGGCCGCCGACGACGCCTACCAGCACCGTGGGAACCGGCCGCGCGGACACCGAGGGCAGGTCGGTCGCCGCCATGCCGTCCGGGCGGTCCCGCATGGCGAGATAACCGCGTACGGCCAAGCCGGCGGCGGCGATCAGCAGTGCGACGCCGAGGGCCCACTGGACGACGACCTGGACGTCCTCCCCGTCGCCGAGCGCGCGGGCGAGCAGCACGCCGCAGAACGCGGCGGGCACCGAGCCCGCGCACAACCAGCCGACGAGCTTGAGATGCACGGTGCCGTGGCGCAGGTGCACGAGGCTGCCGACGGGCTTCATCACGGCGGCGGCCACGAGGTCGCTGGAGACGGCGGCGAGGGGCGGGACGCCGAAGAAGGTCACCAGCATGGGGGTCATCAACGCGCCGCCGCCCATGCCGGTCAGTCCGACGACGATCGCGACCAGGAACGAGCCGATCGCCATCGCGTAGTCGAAATGCACCTGTGAATCCTACCAAAACCATCGGAATAATCGACTATCGATTGTGAGATGGATCACGTTCGCGGCGTGTCACGCCGGGCAGGGCCCGCCCGTCCTGTCTCCGGTGTCCTCCGGCAGGCGGGGGCGGGCTCATCAGGAGGGCGGACGGGACAACGTGCTGGCCTTCCTGGCCGGGCTCGTCTCCCGTTATCCGATGGGCGAGGTGCGGGCCGCCGAGGTCAACGGTGAGCCCGCCCTGTGGACGACCGTCGACGGCCTGCGGCAACTCGTGGCCGTCGAGATCAGGGACGGGCTCATCCACACCGTCTCCGCCGTGCTCAACCCCGACAAGCTGGCCTGGGCCGAGGAGGGTTAGCCGAGACGGCGCACCGTGCCTCCGATCCGCGCGAGGTCGGCGGCCTTGCCCTCCGGGGTGACGGCCGCCGTGCCGTCCAGGGAGACGCCCGCGCGCACGGCCGAGTCGAGGAAGGCGTTGACGCCCTTGACGACGAAGTCGTCGATCCGTCCGCCGGCGATCCGCACGACGGCGGCGCCTCCGCGGGCGGTGACGACCTCGACGAGCCCGTAGGGGGTCTGGATCGCCATCGATCCCTCGTTGCCGGCGGACACCAGCACCGTCAGGTAGGAGACGTCGCGGTCCGGGTGCACGCGCAGGTACGCGTCCGCCTCACCCCTCACGACCTTGACCACGCTGTCGGTGTCCTCCCCGCCGGCGTGCGCCCCAGCGTCGGCGAGGACGGTGCACGGCCGGAGGTGCTCGTCGAGCGTGGGGGCCGGCCCGTCGAGGACCACCCGGCCGCCGTTCGCTGCATAGTCGGCGAGCAGTTGCTGCACGCCGGCGTGCATGAAGGATCCGCCCGGTACGGTCACGGAGGGGTGCGCGGACAGCTCTTCGGGCGTGACCGTCTCCAGGTCGACCAGGGCGTAGTCGAGGCCGGCGGCGCGCATGCGGGCGTGGAAGGCGAGCAGCGCGCGTCCGCATCCGGGCGCGTCCTCGGCTCCGCGCGCCCAGGCCCCGATGCCGGCGTAGGGCAGGTACAGCCCGAAGGCGCCGCCGGTGACCGGGCGGCTCTCGAGGAACTCCTCGCCGTGCGCGGCGAAGAAGTCGGCCAGCCAGCGCACCGTCTCGGCCTTCGGCGTCACCTCTCCGTTGGCGCCGATGGGCGAGCTGTCCGGGTACGGGTACTCGTGCGCCGAGTCGAGGTCGCGGTCCCAGCCCGAGGTGGCCGCTCCCGTGTAGACGTTGAACCCGGTCGCGCCCGCGGCCAGCGCGAGCAGCGTCTGGTGGTAGCTCGTCGTCGCGTCGGCGTAGGCCCGGTCGTACAGCTCGGAGAATCCCCAGTTCTCCTCCATGTTGGGGCCGGGGAACAGCTTTGCGGCGATCACGTAGCGGGCGTGCGCGTCGGGGTCGGCCGAGACCACGCCCATCCAGTTGGTGAACCCGTAGGCGATGTCGCCCCACGTCCGCGGGCGCACGCGCGTGAGCCAGTCGTCCAGGTCGGCGATCGTCGGCGGGTTGAGGTTCACGACCGTGGGCACGCGGCAGGCGACGGCCTCGTTCCACAGGCGGTAGACCTCCGCGAGGTATTCGGCGTGGAAACGGCCCCAGTCGGCATGGGCCTGCTGCTCGTGCGCGCTCGTGGGCGACGTCCACGACCGGGGCGGCTCGATCTCGTCCCACGAGGTGACGGCCGTCGCGTGGAGCCGGTTGTACTCCTCGGGCGTGCCGTACCAGCGGGCGAGGCAGGACCGGAAGAACGCCAGGCCGGAGGCGCTGTAGTCGTAGGCGGACACGGGGAGCGCGCCGCTGGTGAAGATGCCCTCGTTGGCGATCTGCATCATGATGACCGGGCCGTCGGGGTAGGTGACGGCGTCGAGCACCTCCTTGCCGACCGCGGCCAGCCACTGCGTGACCCGGCTCAGGAACTCGGGGGCGAGGGGAGCGGGCAGCGGCCGTCCGGGGCGGCCCGCGCCGTCGGACCAGAGCGACGGCTCGCCCGCCGCGTCGAGCAGCGGCTCGACGGCCGGGTCGCGCGAGGGGTCCACCCAGTCGGGAAGGCCGCCGTAGGTGGTCTCGGCATGGATGAAGGGACCCGGCTTGGCGATCACCTTCATTCCGAGCTCGTCACAGAGCCGGAAGAACCCGACGACGTCGCGGGCCGGGTGCGTGCGACCCGTGAAGTCGGGCGCCTCGTCGGCCACGGGCTGGTGGTGCCGCCACGGGAGATAGCAGGTGATGACCTCGACGCCCATGTCGTCACGCATCGCACGCAGCCGGTCGGCCCAGGCCGACGGCTCGTCCCGATAGTAGGGATAGTCGGCGGTGACGAGGACGCGTGGGCTGCCGTCGACGCGGACGACCCCGTTGCTGATTTCGATGCTCAACCCGGCCTCCGAAACGCAGTTAATTTTCGCCTTAGATTAACTAGGGTCTCCTGGGTGGGTCAACGGATCGGTCTGGCACTCTCACCAGGGTTGACAGACTTAGACCAAGAAGCAAAATAAGTACGGATCCGGCTGGGAGGGAGCACCATGGGACCGTCGCCTACGAGACGCACGGCACGCGACCTTCGGCGGGCCAACCGGATCGACGTCCTGCGGCAGCTCTACTTCGGGGGCCCCACCAGCCGGCTGGAGATCGCCAGGCGCACGGGCCTGAGTGCGGCCACGGTCACCAACGTCGTCGCCGACCTGATCGCCGACGGCGTCGCCCAGGAGGCGGGCCAGCTCATGTCCGAGGGGGGCAGGCCCGCCGTCCTGGTCCGCGTCGATCCGGCGCACCGGGCCGTGGTCGGCGTCGACGTCGGCGAGACCGCCGTGAAGGCGGAGGTCTTCGACCTCACGCTCAATGCGCTGGCGACGGCGGAGCTGCCCCTTGGCGGGGGCGACCTGTCTCCGGGCCGCCTCGTCGCCCTGGTCGGCAGGGCCGTACGGCAGGCCAGGGAGCAGGCCGGAGTGGAGATCGGCGAGGTGATCGGCGCCGGGGTGGGCGTGCCGGGAACCGTGGAGATGGACGGCGCGGGGATGGGCGGCGCGGACGGGCGGCGGGACGGCTTCGTCCACGCGCCGAGCGTCGGATGGGAGCGCGTACGGCTCAGCGGCCTGCTGGCGGCCGAACTCGGCATGGACGTGCTGGTGGACAACGGCGCCAAGACGATGGGCCGGGCCGAGGCGTGGTTCGGCGCGGGCCGGGGGGTCAGGCATCTCGTCGTGGCGCTGATCGGCACGGGCGTGGGAGCCGCCGTCGTCACCGACGGCGAGGTCTACCGGGGCGCGGGCAACGCGGCGGGCGAGTGGGGGCACACCACGGTCGTCATCGACGGCGCGCCGTGCCGGTGCGGCGCCACCGGATGCCTGGAGGCGTACGTCGGAGCTCCGGGCATCCTCGCCCGCTGGGCCATCGCGTCGGGCCGTGACCGCGACTGGTCCGACGAACGGCGGGGCATCGAGGAGTTCGCGGCGGCTGTCGGCAGGGGCGAGCACGCGGCCGTGGCCGTCATGGACGACACCGCCCGCTATCTCGGCGTGGCGACGGCCAATCTGATCAACCTGTTCGACCCGGAGAAGATCGTGATCGGGGGCTGGGCCGGGCTGGTCCTGGAGCCCTACCTGATGGGGCCGACCATCGAGGAGACCCGCAGGCACGCGCTGGCGCCCGCCGCCCGCCGGGTGTCGTTCGAGCGGTGCGGGCTCGGACCCGACGCGGTGGCGCTCGGCGCGGCCACGCTCATCGTGGAGCGCTTCCTCGCGAGCGGCGGCGCGCCCTCGAATTGATTGAGGCCATGAGGTCGAGAGCGGGCCATCGGCTCCGACGTCCGGCCCCTATCTGGACGGGCGGCGATATGTGAGGGTGTCCGGAAGGATCTTCCGGATATTTCTCGCTATGGAGGCGTCTTGGCCGTCAAAGCCGTCGTTTTCGACATCGGTGGGGTTCTTGAGATCGATCCTCCTCTCGGCGTGAGCGCGAAATGGGAGGAGAAGCTCGGTCTCGAGCCCGGCGAGATCAACCGGCGGGCGGGCGACCTGTGGCGCGACGGGGCGGTGGGCGCCGTCTCCGAGGAGGAGGTCCACCAGGGCCTGGCTGAGATCTTCGCCCTGGACGCGGCCACGGTGGACGCCTTCATGGCCGACATCTGGGTGCAGTATCTGGGCACGCTCAACGAGGAACTCGCGGCGTACGCCACGAGCCTGCGCCCGCGCTACCGCACGGCGATCCTCAGCAACAGCTTCGTCGGGGCCCGCGAGAAGGAGCAGGCCGCGTACGGGTTCGGCGAACTGGTGGACTTCATCGTCTACTCGCACGAGGTCGGCATGTCCAAGCCGGACCGCCGCATCTACGAGCTCACCTGCGAACGGCTCGGCGTGCTTCCGGAGGAGACGGTGTTCCTCGACGATGTCGAGGCGTATGTCGAGGGTGCCCGCGAGGCGGGCATCCACGCGGTTCTCTTCAAGGACAACGCGCAGGCGATCTCCGAGATCGACGCGCTCCTGCGCTGAACCCCCGGGGCGGGGCCGGGAACGCCCGGTCCCGCACCAGGGAGCTTTCTTTAGGGGTGACCGTCCGCCCCGCACTTGATGATCGGGCGGATGCAGTCGTTCACGCGGCGCGCCATCTCGGCCTCGGGCCAGGCGTTGAAGAAGTCGCCGTGCATCGTGAACCCGGGACCCGACGCCAGCCGGAAGTGCGACGGGTCGCCGTTCACCGGGTAACGCAGCACCTGCCGCAGCTTCGGCACCGGCACCGGGTGCGTCGCCGGGCACTGGCCACCCACCGGGTAGGCCATGTGGCTCTTGTGGTCGGCCGAGTCGAGGTCCCTGCCGTTCCAGCATTGCGGGAAGTCGAGGTACGACTCGAGCATCGTGCCCGCCGGGCAGTTGACGAAGTCCTTCCCGGGGTCGACCTGGCCGGCGTGCAGGCACGACCAGCGCGCGATCGTGGTCGAGTCGGGCGCGGTCGCCTTCGCGTTGCCGGCCACGATCCGCAGGCCCAGCGGCATGGGCTGCGTCTGGGCGATGATGTCGTCCCGCACACCCTCACCCAGGTAGTAGAACGTCGTGATGACCGGCTCGACCGGCACGTCGTCCTTGTACAGCGTCGGCACCCAGTAGGCGGACTTGTCGACCGCCGGGTTGCAGTTGCTGTTGGCGTTCTGCAGGCTCGCCAGCGTCGAGCTCGCGTTGGTCGTCGTGCTGCCGAAGAAGCTGTGCATGTGCGACGCGCCCGGCAGGCCCGGGAAGATGATCGGGTCGTCGGGCAGCCGGTGGCTGAACGGGCAGTCGGCCAGGAATTCCGCCACCCGCACGATGGGGCCGCCGCCCCCGGCCGGAGGCGGCGTGCCGCCTGTGCCGAAGATCTGGAACTCCCACAAGGACACGCCGTACGGCGTGGCGCGCTGGGTGGTGGAGAGCCGGACGTAGCGGCCGGTGCCGGACACGTTCAGCGTCTGGTTGCCGCCGGTCGCGGTGGTGGTGGAGTAGACGGTCGTCCAGCTCGTGCCGTCGGCGGAGGTCTGGATCTGGAAGGCCTTCGCGTATGCGGCCTCCCAGTTCAGCACGACCTGGTTGACGGTGGCGCTCGCGCCCAGGTCGACCTGCAGCCACTGGGGGTCGGAGAAGGCGCTGGACCAGCGGGTTCCGAGGTTGCCGTCGACCGCGGCGGAGGCGGGTGTGCCGCCGTTCTCGGTGGACGAAGCGGTGACCGTGTGCCCCTGGGAGAGCGGAGGCGCGGCGGCCTCGGCCTTCGGCAGGAACACGGCGGACGCGCCGAGGAGCCCGATCAGGGCGGCGGCCAGCGCCGCCAACCGTAGTCGAGGGACATGAGCGGGCAGGGACATGGTGACCTCCAGGTGGGGGGTGGGGTGGCCCGGGGGAGGGGTCTCGGGCCACCGGCTGGATCACTGGAAGTTCAGTTTTCGATCACTGGTAGACGCGCACGTAGTCGACGAGCATCCGCGACGGGAACGGCGTGGACGCGTCGGGCGGCCCGGGCCAGTCGCCGCCGACCGCCAGGTTGAGGATCAGGTAGAACGGGTGGTCGTAGACCCACGGGCCGCGGGTCGCCTCGACCTGGTCCTTGCTGAGCGTGAACACCGTCTGGCCGTCGAGCGTGTAGACGATGCCTTTGCTGTCCCAGTTGGCGGCCCACACGTGGTAGTCGGCGGAGAAGTCCGCGTTCCCCGGCAGCGTGTACGGCGAGCCGATCCCGCCGCCGCCGTTGTAGGCGGGCGCGTGGATCGTCGAGTAGGCCGTCTTGGTGTCCTTCCCGAGGATCTCCATGATGTCGACCTCGCCGTTGTACGGCCACGGCCGCCCGGTCAGGAAGTCGGAGCCCATCATCCAGAACGCGGGCCAGAAGCCGTTGCCCTTGGGCACCTTGATCCGGGCCTCCACCCGCCCGTAGGTGAAGGTGAACTTGGTGCCGGTGTTCATCCGGTGCGAGGTGTACTGGCAGGTGCCGCCGGGACAGGCCGAGCCGGGGGTCGTCTCACGGCGGGCCTCCATGACGAGGCTGCCGTTGCCGTCCATGGAGGCGTTGTTGTTGTTCGTGTAGTACTCCAGCTCGTTGTTCGGGCCGGTGCCGGTGTCGGTGGTCCACTTGGCCGGGTCGGGCTTGCTGCCGGCCGGGCCGTTGAACTCGTCGCTCCAGACGAGCTGCGGAGGGTTGCGCGGGTCCGGGGGCAGCGGGGGCGGAGCCGTCGGGGCGCCGCCGGTTCCCCAAACCTGGAACTCCCAGAGGGAGTATCCGTAGGCCGTGGCGCGCTGCGTGCCGTACATGCGGACGTAGCGGCCGGTGCCGTTGACGGTCAGGGTCTGCTTGAACCCGGTTCCGGTGGTGGTGGAGTAGACCGGGGTCCAGTTGGCCGCGTCGGGCGAGGTCTGGATCTGGAAGGCCCGGGCGTACGCCGGGTCCCACTGCAGGATGACCTTGTGGATCTGCGCGGTCGCGCCGAGGTCGACGTAGATCCAGCCGGGGTCGACCCAGCCGGTGGTCGAGCTGGTCGCCCAGCGCGTCGCCGGGTCGCGGTCGAAGGCGCGGGCGGCGATGCAGTTGCCGCAGTTCACGTCGTTCTGCGTGGTGGAGGCCACGCCGGGTTTGTTGTACGACAGCAGCACGTCGCCGCCGGGATCCGGTGTGGGCGTCGGGGTGGGAGTGGGGGTCGGCGTGGGCGTCGGCGTGGGGCCTGACCCGGTGCGCACGGACAGGGAGAACAGCGAGTAGCCGAACGCCGTGGCCCGCTGGGTGCCGTAGACACGGACGTAGCGGCCGGTGCCGCTCACGTCGAGGTTCTGGGTGCCCCCGGTGCCGGTGGTGGTGGAGTAGATCGTGGTCCAGGTGGCCGCGTCGGGCGAGGTCTGGATCTGGAATGCGCCGGCGTAGGCGGCCTCCCAGACGAGGCCAACGCCGCAGAGCTGCTTGGACGAGCCGAGGTCGACCTGCAGCCACTGCGGGTCGCTGAACGCGCTGGACCAGCGGGTGCCGGCGTCGCCGTCCACGGCGTTGGCCGCCGGGAAGACGGCGCTCTGGGTGGAGGAGGCGGTGGCGGGGCGACCGCGGGCCGCGTCGTCGGTGCCGCAGCCCGCCGGGCCGCCACCGGGGCCGAACACCTGGAACTCGAGCAGTGAGTAGCCGTAGGGGAGGGCGCGCTGCGTGCCGTACATGCGGACGTAGCGGCCGCTGCCGGTCACGGCGAGCGTCTGGGTGCCGCCGGTTCCCGTGGTGGTGGAGTAGACGGTCGTCCAGTTAGTCCCGTCGGCGGACGTCTGGATCTGGAAGGCCTTGGCGTAGGCGGCCTCCCAGTTGAGCACGACCTGGCTGACGGTCTGGACGGAGCCGAGGTCGATCTGGATCCACTGGGGGTCGCTGAACGCGCTCGACCAGCGGGTCGTCAGGCTGCCGTCGACGACGTTGGAGGCGGGGAACGTGGCGTTCTCCACCGAGGACGCGGTGACCGTTCTGCCCTGCGAGATGAGGGTGTCGGCGGAGGCGGCGGGAACGAGGACGAAGCACGTCGTGATGAGGGTGATCGCCGTTGCGATCAGTAAGCCCAGACGGCGAATGCCCGGGCTGCGGGATGAACTCACGGGGTCTCCTTGGAGGGGGCCGGGGGGTTCAGGGAGCGCTCCCGAGGCTGAGCGTCCTACCTGTGGATAACAACTGTCAAGAACCCAGTTAACCCGGCCGAAATTCAGCGCACATCCCAAATCAATGGCGAGTTACATCCTGAGAGCGCTCTCGGATCTTCGCAATCGGGCGCTATTGGGCAGCATGAGCTGCATTTATGTACACGGAGCCGAGAAACCGCTCTCTCGTCCGTAACCGCCGAATGTTCCGCAGGTATCCACCATTGTTACAACGGGACCCTTGACACGAAATGCCGCCGGAATCCACTCTGCGATAGAGCGCTCCCTACAAGATCACTAAGGGGCCCAAGGAGGGTTCTATGGGCAAGCTTCGCCCCGGACGCATCGCCCCGATGCTCGCCGCGGTTTTGTTGGCCACCTCAGTGGCGGCCTGTGGCGGCGGCTCGAACGAGCCCGCGGCTTCCGGCGCACCGGCCGAGAAGATCAAACTCACCGTGGCGCTGTTCAGCGACTTCCACTTCGCGCCGATATACGAAGAGTTCAAGAAGGCCCACCCCAACGTCGAGATCGTCGAGCGCAGGGCGCAGTTCAACGACCACCACAAGAACCTCACCACCCAGCTCGCGACGGGGGCGGGGGCCGCCGACGTGGTCGCGGTCGAGGCCGGATACATCGCCACGTTCACCCCGCTGGCGGATAAGTTCTACGACCTCAACCAGTACGGCCTGAACAAGCGGCAGGCCGACTACCTCGACTGGAAGTGGAAGCAGGGGCTGTCGCCCGACGGGTCGAAGCTGCTCGGCCTGGGCACCGACATCGGTGGCCTCGCCATGTGCTACCGCACCGACCTGTTCAAGAAGGCGGGCCTGCCGACCGACCGTGACGAGGTCTCCAAGCTCTGGCCCACGTGGGAGGACTACTCCAAGGTCGGCGCGGACTTCGTCGGCAAGGTGAAGGACGCCAAGTGGTTCGACGGGCCGGGTGAGAACTTCCGCGCCATGGTCGACCAGGCCCCGGTCGGGTACTACGACACGCAGAACAACCTCGTCGCCGGGACCAACCCCGACGTGCGCAAGGCATGGGACCTGTCGGTTCAGATGCTCCAGGCCGGGGAGTCGGCCAAGCTTCTGGCCTTCAGCCCGCCGTGGAACACCGGCCTGACCAAGGGCTCCTTCGCCACGATCATCTGCCCGTCGTGGAAGACCGGCAGCATCAAGGACGCGGCGCCGACCACCTCCGGCAAGTGGGACGTGGCGGCCGTGCCCGGCGGCGGTGGCGGCAACCAGGGCGGCACCCACCTCATGGCGCCCAAGCAGGGCAAGCACCCCAAGGAGGCGGCCGAGCTGATCGACCTGCTCACCAGCAAGGACAACCAGCTCAAGCTGTTCACCGACGCCGGCGCCCTCCCGTCGATCCCCGCGCTCTACGACGACCCGACGATCACGGGCTTCACCAACCCGTTCTTCAACAACGCGCCCACCGGCAAGATCTTCACCGATGCGGCCAAGGCGCTGAAGCCGCAGTACGTCGGGCCGAAGGCCGGTGACGTCCTCACTGCGTTCGGCAACGCCCTGCAGCGTGTCGAACAGGGCAAGCAGCAGCCCGAAGCGGCGTGGCAGCAGGCCCTGCAGGACCTCGAACGGATCAAGTAGCTCGCCAGGCGGCCGGTCCGGCGTCGCCGGTCCGGCCGCCCAGATCGATCTCACGAACCAAGAGAGGACCCGCTGTGGCCACCCGTGCCCCCGACCGCTCCACGGCGGTTTCGCGCCACAGGTCCGAACGACTCAGCCGGCAGCTCGCGCACCGGCTCGACGTCAAGGCTTCGCCGTACGCCTATGTCGCCCCGTTCCTGTTGCTCTTTTGCGCTTTCGGGCTGTTCCCGCTGGTCTACACGGCCTGGGTGAGCCTGCACGAATGGACTCTGCTGTCCGACGTCCACAAGTTCGTCGGCCTGGACAACTTCACCTTCCTCCTCGGCGACTCCTACTTCTGGAACGCCACCTTCAACACCCTGTCCATCGGCCTGGTGTCGACGGTTCCGCAGCTGCTGCTGGCCATATGGCTGGCGCACCTGCTGAACCGCCCGCTGCGCGCCCAGACCCTGTTCCGCGTCACGCTGCTGCTGCCCAACGTCACCAGCGTCGTCGCCGTCGTCGTCATCTTCAGCCAGCTCTTCGGCCGTGACTACGGGCTGATCAACTGGGTGTTGTCGTGGTTCGGCGTCGGCGCCATCGACTGGAACGCCGGCACGGCGACCTCGCACGTCGCCATCTCCACGATGATCATGTGGCGCTGGACCGGGTACAACGCGCTGCTCTTCCTGGCGGCCATGCAGGCAGTGCCGCGCGAGCTCTACGAGGCCGCCACCATCGACGGCGCCTCCGGGTTCAAGCAGCTCAGGAAGATCACCATCCCGATGATCAAGCCGACGATCGTCTTCGTCGTCATCACCTCGACCATCGGGGCGATGCAGGTCGTCGCCGAACCGCTGTTGTTCGGCACCTACAGCCCCACCGGCGGACCCGACCGCCAGTACCAGACTCTCGCGCTGTTCATCTACGAGAACTTCACGAAGCTGGACTTCGGCTACGCCTCGGCGATCTCCTGGATGATGTTCGTCTTCATCGTGATCATCGCTGGCGTCAACTACCTGCTCACCCGCCGCTCGGGAGGGAACATCACGTGATTCCTCGGTTGGGTGCAAGCAAGACCCGTACTCTCACCTATCTCACGCTGATCGCCGTGGTGTTCTTCTCGGCGCTGCCGTTGTACTACAGCGTGGTCGTCGCCTCCCGCGACAACTCGGCGCTGGCCGACGTGCCGCCGCCGCTGTTCCCCGGAGGCAACTTCTTCACGAACGTGGAGAACGTCTTCACCACCGTCCCGTTCGCGCTGGCCCTGCTCAACTCGATCCTGGTGGCGGGCTCGATCGCGATCTCGGTCATGTTCTTCTCCACGCTGGCCGGGTTCGCCTTCGCGAAGTTGCGCTTCCGCGGCCGCAACGCACTGCTGCTGATCACGGTGGCCACCATGATGGTGCCGACGCAGCTCGGCATCATCCCGCTCTACCTGATCATGGTGAAGCTGGAGTGGACGGGCTCGATGTACGCCCTCATCGTTCCCGCCCTGGTCAACGCCTTCGGTGTCTTCTTCATGACGCAGTACCTGTCCCGGGCGCTGCCGACCGAACTGCTCGAAGCCGGGCGGGTCGACGGGTGCACCACCTGGGGCCTGTTCTGGCACGTGGTGCTGCCGGTGGCGCGCCCGGCGGCCGCGGTGCTGGGCATGCTGACGTTCATGTCGGCCTGGAACGACTACTTCTGGCCGCTGGTCGTGCTCACTCCGGAGAACCCCACCGTTCAGGTGGCCCTGTCCTCGCTGGCCGCGGGATACGTCAGCGACTACGCGCTCAGCCTGACCGGGACGACGCTCGGCACGTTGCCGCTCGTGATCGTTTTCGCCCTGCTCGGCAAGCAGATCATCGGAGGAATCATGCAAGGAGCTGTCAAGGGATGACCATCACCACCGTCAAGACTCGGGGGCAGGCGCTGGTCTTCCCTGACGGTTTCCAATGGGGCGCCGCGACGGCGTCCTATCAGATCGAGGGCGCGGCCCGGGACGACGGCAGGGGGCCGTCGATCTGGGACACCTTCTCGCATACCCCTGGCCGGGTGGCCACGGGGCACACCGGCGACGTGGCGTGCGACCACTACCACCGCTATGCCGACGACGTGCGGCTCATGGCCGACCTCGGCCTGGGGGTTTACCGCTTCTCGGTGGCCTGGCCGCGGGTGCAACCCGACGGCTCCGGGCCGACCAACACGCGCGGCCTGGACTTCTACGACCGGCTCGTCGACCGGCTGCTGGATGCCGGGATCACGCCCTACGTCACCCTCTACCACTGGGATCTCCCGCAGGCCCTGGAGGACCACGGGGGCTGGCCCGTCAGGGACACCGCCCACCGCTTCGCCGACTACGCCCTCGCCGTACACGCCCGGCTGGGCGACCGGGTGAAGACGTGGACGACCCTGAACGAGCCGTGGGTCTCGGCCTTCCTCGGATACGGCAACGGCGTGCACGCGCCCGGCCGTACCGACGCGGCGGACGCGCTGCGCGCCGCCCACCACCTGCTGCTCGCCCACGGCCTGTCCACCGCGGCGCTGCGCTCGGCCGGTGTGGAGGAGATCGCGCTCACCCTCAACATGTCGCCGATCGTCGCGCAGGGGGCCGGGGAGGCCGACGCCGAGGCGGCGCACCGGGCCGACATCCTGCTCAACCGGCAGTTCCTCGACCCGGCGCTGCGCGGCACGTACCCCGCGGAGCTGCTGGAGATCGTCGAGCGCAGGGCCGGGCTGGGCCACATTCACGATGGCGATCTCGACCTCATCCACCAGCCGATCGAGCTGCTGGGCATCAACTACTACAACCCCACGTACGTCATCGCGAAGCCGGGTGAGCCGGCCGACCCGGCCTGGCCGGGCAGCGAGGGCATCGGCTTCATCGGGTCCGACGAGCCCACCACCGCGATGGGATGGCCGATCAGCCCCGACGGCCTGACGTCCCTGCTCGTACGGCTCTCGCGGGACTACCCCGAGGTGGGCCTGGTCGTCACCGAGAACGGCGCCGCCTTCGACGACGTCGTCGCCGGCGACCGGGTGCACGACAGCGACCGGGTGGCCTACCTCGACGGGCACCTGCGCGCCGCGCACGCCGCGATCGAGGCGGGCGCCGACCTCCGCGGCTACCTCGTGTGGTCGTTGCTGGACAACTTCGAGTGGCACGACGGGTACCACCGGAGGTTCGGCCTCGTGCGGGTCGACTTCGGCACCCAGCAGCGGCTGCCGAAGGACAGCGCGCTCTGGTATCGGGGGGTCATCGAACGGAACGGCCTGGCCTGAGCAGGCCCCCTCTCACGGAAGACGGAGATCATGCTGGACGAGCTCGTGACCCGTGAGCCGGCATGACGAAACGGCCCACTCTGGAGGCCGTGGCCGCGCGAGCAGGAGTCTCCCGCGCCACGGTCTCCAGAGTCGTCAACGGCGAGGCCACCGTCACGCCCGGCATCCGCGACGCCGTGCTGCGCGCCATCAACGAGTTGGGTTACGTGCCCAACCTCGCGGCCCGCAGCCTCGTCACCCAGCGGACCGACTCGGTGGCCCTGGTCGTCTCCGAGCCGCCCACCCGGGTGTTCTCCGACGACCCGATGTTCTCCACGGTGATCCGCTCGGCCAGCGCCGAGCTGGATGCTGCCGACAAGCAGGTCGTGCTGATGCTCGTCGGCGACCGCACCAGCCACGGCCGGGTCGAGCGGTATCTCACCGGCGGGCACGTGGACGGCGTCATGCTCATCTCGATGCACGGCGCCGACCCGATCCCCGCCGCCCTGGCACGCATGCGCGTGCCTGTCGTGTCGTACGGCAGGCCGGCCGTCAACGTCCCCCTGCCGTATGTGGACAACGACAACATCGGAGGGGCTGAGGCGGCCGTCCGGCACCTGCTCGAACGCGGACGGCGGCGCATCGCCACCATCGCCGGGCCTCCGGACATGATCGCCGGACAGGACCGGCTGACCGGGTATCGCACGGTCCTGCGCGACTCCGACCGCCGGTCCATCGTGGCCGTCGGCGACTTCACCAGGGAGTCGGGCGCGAGTGCGATGCGGCAACTCCTGCGGGACGACCCGGAGCTCGACGCGGTCTTCGCCGCCAACGACCTCATGGCGATCGGCGCCCTGCGCACGCTGCGCGAAGCCGGCAGGCGGGTCCCCGACGACGTCGCCGTCGTGGGCTTCGACGACATCGAGGCCGCGAGTTACAGCGAGCCCGCGCTGACCACCGTGCGCCACCCGTTCCGCGAGCAGGCCGCCGCCATGGTCGCGCTGCTGCTTTCCCTGCTCAAGGGAGGCCCGGCCGTACCGGTGATCCTGCCGACCGAGCTCGTCGTCCGCGAGTCCGCCTAGGCCCCCTCGAGGTTGTCCACAAGGCAGGCGAAGCTGTCATGTGCAAGGAGTGACGGGTTGCATACTGATCGCATGCGTGCCCCCAAACGCCGTCGCCCACTCCGGAGAACCCCCCAGACGCCGCCGGACGGCATATCTCTGGCAGACCTTGCCCAGCGGGCTTCCTACGTCGGCAGTGGGGAGCACAAGTCGTATCCCTCCTTCGCCGGGACGCCCAAGCTGCGCGCGGACGCCAGCAAGTGCGATCCCAGGTTCGCCGACCCCGCTGAGATCACTGGCTGGTTGCGGCAGACCATTGCGTGTGGCAATGTCGGCGCGCCATGGGAGGGGGAGTTCCCGAGATACGCCTGGCATCGTCTCGATAATGTGATTTACGAAGCACGGCTGGTCAACAGAGAACTCGGCCAGTACAAGGGGTATCCGCTCGATCCAGATGAGTGGCCGGAGAAGCTCACCGAGATCAGCGAGGACGGTGACCGATGAGGACGGTGCCGGAGTTCAGGATCCGTTGGGAGTGGGAGCCGGCGCCGTCGGTGCGAGCTCCAGAGCACCGAGCCACCTGGGCGCGCATCGAGATCAGCGTGGGTTCCGACCATGTCACTTTGGTCGAGGACCGGGAGTCCGGCAGTTCCCGGCGCTCCATCTATTGCCCGCTCTACCCGATGGCGGAGTGGGCGGCGTACAACTGGTGGTTCCTCCAGGCGGACGCCAGGCCCGCACGTAGCCTGGGCCTGCAGATTCCCGGCAATCATGACGCGCGGCAGTTCCAGAGACACTCCCTTCGGGGGAGCGGGGACGGCTTCATCTGGCCGAACCTCATGGTTGTCCCCGAGGGGGAGCAGAGCCATCTGATCTGGCACGAGGATCGGCGTCCTTCGCCGGATCGCCCGATCAGATTCCTCTCCCGAGGTGAGGCGCTCGTTGGGCGTGAGTCTGTCGAGCGGGAGCTCGCAGGCCTCATCTCCGCTGTTTTGACGCGGCTCGCCGAGCGGGGCATTACGGATACGCCGTTGCACAAGGAGTGGGAGGCGATCCAGCAGGCGGACGAGGAGGAGGCGGAGTTCTGCCTCGCCGCAGCACGGCTGGGCCTCGATCCCTACGCGGAGGCGGAGCCGTACGAGCAGCTGATTCTGCAGGCCGCCGACGAACTGCAGGGGCATCTCCTCGGAGATTTCCTCGATGCGGTCGAACCGGCGCGGATGGGCGACGCCCTCGAATGGATCCGAGCGGCCCGCTCTGAGATCTCGCGGTCACGAGGAGCGGGTGCGGCGGTCGAATTGCGCCATGAGATCGGGCCTCTCCAGCCCGCATCGGGAGACCGGTCCTGGGAAAAGGGCTGGAGCCAGGCCCGAGCAGTACGTCGGACGCTGGGGCTTTCAGGCGGAGAGGTCTTCGTTCTCTCCCCGTACATCTCCACCGTCGACCGCACTCCCGTCGACAGGGGATTGCAGGCGGTGGCGGGCGCCGTGGAGGGGTCTGGCCCTCTGGCGGTCATCGATCCCGGCCGGCCCGCCGGTTCGCGGAGGTTCACCCTCTCGCGTGCGCTCTGGCATTACCTCTGGGAGCCGGAGGCGGTCTTCCTCGTCACCAACGCCTACACCGACCGCCAGAAGGTGGAGCGTGCGTTCGCGGCGGAGTTGCTCGCACCGGCCGCCGGTATCAGCGAACTGCTGGGCGACGCGCCGGAGTCCGCGGTGCAGGACGACATGGAGCAGATCGCGGATCATTTCCGGGTGTCACCCATGGTCATCAAGCATCAACTGGAGAACCAACTGCTGATGGCGTGACCAGACCCTGACCTGCTGCGGAGCCGTGCGGCAGGTTACATCCGCTTGTCGCGCGGGTGACCGACCGCACGTGTTTGACCGCACATCTCTCGCCGATGCCGGCGCGCTCGGCCTCGCATCGGCTCTTAGCGCATGTACCACCACCACCCTGGCGAAGAGGGCTTCCGGATCCGGCGCGACGTCGAACAGATCAGTTGACCGGCTTGGTGGTCCAGTTCGCCTCGTCGGTGCCGAGAATCGTCGTCCTGTGGAACAGGCCGGCGACTCCGCCGGTCTCGTTGAGTTTCGCCAGGATCGCGCCGGTGGCGCTCATGTGGACGTCGAAGCCGTTGACTCCGTAGACGTGCACGAGGCCTGGCTTCTGGAAGGCGAGGTGCCCGTCGAGCTTCGTGTTGGGACGGGGAAGACCGGGGATCACCCCCTGCGCGTTGGGGACGCCGGTGCCTATGACGCCATCCGATTTGGTGATCGTGATCATCAGATTGGACCCTCCTGCTTCGAGGAAGGCGAGGTCGGCGCTGACCTCGCCGAACGCGGTGTTTTCGAGCCCTGTCGCCGTCGGCGTCAGCCCACCGGGCACGCCGTCGACGTGCAGGGGCAGCGCGACCGGCCGGGTGCCGCCGAAGGTCACCGACTCGGCGATCTTGTAGGCCGTCGTGGTCAGCTCCGCGCTGCTGCCGTGCAGTCCGGTTGCTGTCAATTCCGCCCAGCTGTCCGGGGCGTACTGCCAGCGCAGCTCGAACGTCGACTGCCCGTTTTCGTCCGGTGCGAAAGTCCAGTAGGCGTCGTGGCCGTTGACAGGCGGGGCAGGGATGCGCCTGCCGGGGGCACCACCGGGCAGAGCCGGAAGGTCCGGTTCCTTGCCGCGTCCGTAGTCGTTGAGATGCACAACGGCCCTGGTCTCCGGTTCATCAGCGGTGACCCCGTAAGCGTCCTGAACCTGATGGTCGACGCCGAATCGGTTGGGGCGCATGCCGGGGGGCAGCCAGCCGAAGGCGGCGCGTTCCACCAGCAGGTCGGTGTATTTGGCGTCCGCAGCAGGAAGGGGATGCAGCGTGGTGGGGCGGACGTCGACCGCGGTGGGGTGGACGCCCATTTGCATGGCCACGGCCACTGCGGTGGCGACGGCCGCCGCTCCGCCGGCCAGCAGAATGCCTCGTATGCCCCCGTGGCGCCGTCTCGTCGGTACGGCACGCGGCGACGAGGACTCGATGGCCGCCAGCAGCCGCTCCCGGCCGGTGTCCAGGCGCTCCTGCGACGGGATCGGGGCATCGGCGCGCATCGTGCGCATCACATCAAGGTCGTTCACGGTCGGCACCTCAGCCTTCCTCTGAATCTGAAACGGACATGGGGTTTTCGCCGCCGAGCACGGCGCGGATCTTCGTTCGAGCCCGGTGTAACCGCGACCGCACGGTCCCCACGGAGATGTCCAGTGCCTGCGCAGCCTCCTCGTAGGACAGATCGGCCCAGGCGATCAGCAGCAGCACCTCGCGGTGCGCCCGGCTGAGACCCGCCAGGGCAGCCGCGAGCGATCGGTGCATCCCGGCCGCCACCACTCGGTCGTCGGCGCCCTCCATCTGACTGCCGTAGGTCTGCGCCACGGGGTCGGCGCCGCTGCGGGCGAACGCCCGCAGCATCCGGGTCTCCTTGCGGTGGTGCTGGGCCATCACGTTGGCGGCGATCCCGTACAACCACGGTCTGGCGTCAGGTCGCCCGAGGTCGTAATGCCGGCGTTTCTCGAACGCCCGGTAGAACGTCTCGGCAGTGACGTCATCGGCGAGATCGTCGCCCAGGCGGCGGGCGACGTAACGGCTGATGTGGGGTGCGTGCCGCTCATAGAGCGCGGCGAAAACCCCGGGCTCGCGCCAAGACTGCTCGATGACAGCGGCGTCGCTCACGCCCTGCCGGGTCGTCACAGTCATACGGCTCCTGTCTGTTGCGGCCGGTGTTCCGGCCGTGCGCAGTGTGCGCCTCATCCGCTTTTCCCTGAAGTGGGATTCGGGTTCCCTCGGCGCCAAGCGGCTGACAACGAGGGGCCGCCAGAGCGCCGCCAAGCTGAGTCGTGCGGCACGTTACATCCGCTTGTCGCGCGGGTGACCGACCGTGCGTGGCCAGCCACGCACGCCCGTGAGAGGCCTAAATCTTCATTTCTTATGAATAGTTATTGACGTCGCACAAGCTGGAATGCCAAGGTGTGCTCTGTCTCGGCCCGGACCCCCGCCCCCCACCGGTCCCCCTACGGAGGTCACCTGTGAGTTACCCCAACGTGAGCCGCCGCGGCTTCCTCGCCGGTTTCGGCGCGCTCGGCCTCGCGTCAGCGTTGAGCGCCTGCGCCACCGCCACCCCGGCGAAGCCCGCGTCCGGATCCGGCTCGACGTCGAACGCACTGCTGCTGAAGTCCCGCGAGACCAGCGACGGCAGCCGCAAGGCCATGCAGGCCCTGCTCGACACGTTCGTCAAGCAGCACCCGCAGTACAAGCCGAAGCTGAACACGATGGAGGCGGCCGCCTTCCAGCAGCAGATC
This sequence comes from Planotetraspora thailandica, assembly GCF_016863335.1. Lineage (GTDB taxonomy): Bacteria > Actinomycetota > Actinomycetes > Streptosporangiales > Streptosporangiaceae > Planotetraspora > Planotetraspora thailandica. The sequence continues at coordinate 18,781 of NZ_BOOR01000068.1, read as the reverse complement.
CGCTCCGACCTGACCCTCTCCACCCCGCCCGACGTGCTCACGTGGTTCGCCGGCGAGATCGCCAGCAACTTCGCCAAGCAGGGACTGCTCCTCGATGCGTCGTCGGTGTTCCCCGCCGACGGCTACAGCCCGCAGTTCGCCCAGCTGTCCACCGACGCCTCGGGTAAGAAGGTCTTCATTCCCACCAACTACTACTGGTGGGGCATGTTCTACCGGAAGTCCTACTTCGACAAGTGGGGGCTGTCGGAGCCGAAGACCTGGGACGAGTTCATCGCGCTCTGCAAGACCATCAAGGGCAAGGGCGTCATTCCGATCGCGCTGCCTTTGTCGGACTCGGCCTGGCTGACGGCCTCCTGGTTCGACTACCTCAACCTGCGCCTCAACGGGGCGACGTTCCACCGGGCGCTGCTCGCCGGCCAGGAGTCGTACACCGACCCCCGCGTGGCCAAGGTGCTCGACTCCTACCGCGAGGTCCTGCCGTACTTCGACCCCGCCGCCAAGGGCCTCGCCTTCCAGGAGGGTACGGCGAAGTGGCAGCAGGGCAAGGAGGCGATGTTCCTGAGCGGCCCGTTCCTCGCCGACGCGATGCCCGCCGACGTCAAGGACGACATCAGCTTCTTCCAGTTCCCCATCCTCGACCCGGCCGTGCCGGTCGCCGAGGAGGCGCCGCTCGACGGCTTCATCGCCAGCGCGCACACCGCGAACCCCGAGGGGGCCAAGGCGTTCCTCGGTTACGTGGCCACTCCCGAGGCCCAGGAGCTCTACCTCAAGATCTCCGGCAACACGGTGATCCCGGCCAACAGCAACGCGAAGTCGCCGATCAGCACGCCGTTGCTGGAGAAGGGGCGCGCGATGGTCGCCGGAGCCGCCGACGTCACGCAGTTCTTCAACCGCGACACCAACGACGACCAGCTCAACGTGCTGACCGCGGCGATGGTGAAGTTCATGGACAAGCCGGACGAGGGAGCCGACATCCTCAAGCAGTGGCAGAACGACTCGGCCAAGGCGCGCGGTAACTGACGATGGCCGCCGTTCCTCAGGCCGTCACGCGTGGATCCCGCGTGGCGGGTGCCTCACCCAAGGGCATCCTGCGCGGGTCCCGCGACACGGTCATCCTCCTCGCGTTCGTGCTCGTCCCGTTCACGCTCGAGATGTTCTGGACCTTCTGGCCCGCGCTCAACAGCGTCTACATCTCGCTGACCCGATGGGACGGCATCTCCCCGCCGCAGTTCATCGGCCTGGACAACTACGCCAGGATGTGGTCGGACGACACGTTCCGCCTGGCGCTGCGCAACACCGTCATCTGGCTGGTGCTGTTCGGCGGGCTGTCCGTGCTGGGCGGCCTGGGGCTGGCGCTCCTGCTCGACAAACCCCGGCGCGGCATCGGGATCTACCGGGCGATCTTCTTCCTCCCCGTCGTCTTCTCCTTGGTCGTCACCGCCCTGGTGTGGCGGATGATCTACCAGCCGGACGGCGTGATCAACAGCATCCTGTCGGCCGTCGGCCTGGAAGACCAGGCGAAGATCTGGCTCGGCGACCCGGACACGGCGTTGTACGCCCAGATCCTGCCCGCGCTCTGGCGGCAGATCGGCTACATCATGGTGCTGTTCCTCGCCGGGCTGAAGACCGTCGACCCGCTGCTGCACGAGGCGGCCAAGATGGACGGCGCCTCCGCGTTCGAACGCTTCCGCTACATCACGCTGCCGCAGCTGCGCCCGGTCTCCACCGTGGTCCTCGCGGTGACCGTCATCGACGCGCTGCGCTCCTTCGACATCGTCTGGTCGCTGACCCAGGGCGGGCCGTACCACTCCTCGGAACTGCTGAGCACCTACCAGTTCGCCACCGGTGTGCAGGGCTCTCAGCTGGGCTACGGCTCGGCCCTCGCCGTGCTGATCTTCGTGCTCACCGTCGGCACGATCGTCGTCTACCTCGCCCGGAGCCTTCGTGAGGAGGAGACCGCATGACCACCAAGTCACGTACGCGGCCGTGGCTGTTCCACGGCGGCATGTCGCTGCTCGCGCTGCTGTGGCTGGTGCCGCTTCTGCTGGTGCTGGTCACCTCGCTGCGGACCTTCGACGACCTGGCCGACCGGGGTCTGGCGAGCCTGCCCAAGGCGCTGACCTTCGGCCCCTACCGTGAGGCGCTGGGGTTGGGCGAATGGCGCTCGATCATCAACAGCCTCATCATCGCGGTGCCCGTCGTCATCGTGTCGCTGGTGCTCGCGTCGATGGCCGCCTACGCCCTGGCCCGCCACCGCATCCCGTTCCGCCGGACGTTGCTGCTGCTCATGCTCGCCGGCAACCTGCTGCCCGCGCAGCTGCTGCTGATCCCCGTGCTGAAGCTGACCGAGCAGTTCGGCCTGTTCGACTCGCTGCTCGGCATGATCGTCGTGCAGACGGCGGTGGGGCTCGGCTTCTACGTCTTCGTGCTGCACGGCTTCATGCGGGGCATCCCCGACGAGGTCACCCAGGCCGCGCGCATCGACGGCGCCTCCACCTTCGGTGTCTACCTGCGCATCGTGCTGCCGTTGACCAAGCCCGCCATGGCGGCCCTCGGCTCGCTCGCCTTCACCTGGACGTTCAACGACCTGCTGTGGTCGATCACCCTGCTGCGCAGCGAGGAGAAGCTGCCGGTGACCCCGGCCATCCTCGGCATGCAGGGAGACGAGTTCGTCTCGTCCTGGAACGTCATCGCCGCCGCCACGGTCGTCGCGGCGATCCCGACCGTGATCGTGTTCCTCCGCTTCCAGCGGTACTTCATCTCCGGCCTGCTGATCGGATCCGCCAAATGACACGACCGGCGCCGCGATGGGCGCTTCGCACCGCCACCACCTCCTACCAGGTACGGCTGGCCACCGGCGAAGGCTGGGCGGAGCTCACCTACTGGGGGCCCGCGGTCGACGAGGTCGTCGAACCCGGCCCGCTCGAATACGACGGGCCCACGCCGTACGAGACGGCGGCGGACGCGGCGGCCTGCGAATACGCGCCCTTCGGGGTGCGGCATTTCCGGCAGCTCGACCTGGTCGCCGAGCGCGACGGCGGCGTGCGGGGCACGGTGTGGGCCTTCACCTCCGACGAGCTGATTGAGAAGGACGGCACGACCGAGCTGCGGCTGCGCTTCACCGACGAGCTGCAGCGGCTCACCGCCACCCTGTGCTACCGCGTGCGGAGCACGCATGACGTGGTCGAACGGTGGATCGAGCTCGGCAACGAGGGCGACACCGCGCTGCGGCTGGAGCAGGTGCGCTCGGCGGCGTTCAACGTGCCCACCCCCGGCGGGGCCCGGCTCCACTACATGCACGGCCGGTGGGCCCAGGAGTTCCAGACCGAGCAGGCCGAGCTGCGGCACGGCAGGTTCACCCTGGAGAGCCGCATCGGCCTGACCGGTCTTTCCCAGTCGCCGTGGCTCGCCGTACAACCGCTGGACGAGCCCGAAGGGCCGACCTGGAGTGCGGGCCTGGCGTGGACCGGCTCGTGGGCGATCGACGCCGACGCCGACGCGGACGCGGGCCTGACCCGGGTCGGCCTCGGCAGGGTGCCGATCGAGGCGGCGATCGAGCTCGCTCCAGGCGAGACTTTCACCACGCCCGTCGCCTGCGGTCTCTACAGCGGCGACGGTCTCGCGGGCGCGGCCCGGGCGTGGCACGCCTACCAGCGCGGGCTGCGCCGCGACGTCGCGCTGCCCGTCGTCTACAACTCCTGGTTCGCCACCGAGTTCGACGTGCGCGCCGACCACCAGCTGGAGCTGGCCCGCACGGCCGCCGAGCTCGGGGTCGAGACGTTCGTCGTGGACGACGGCTGGTTCGTCGGCAGGAACGACGACCGCGGCGGCCTCGGCGACTGGGAGCCCGACCCCGCCAAGTTCCCCGGCGGATTCAGCGCGTTCGTCGACCAGGTCAGGGCGCTCGGCCTCGGCTTCGGCCTCTGGGTGGAGCCCGAGGGCGTCAGCCCGCGCTCGCGCCTGTTCGCCGAGCACCCCGACTGGGTCTACCAGGTGCCCGGCCGGGCGATGACGACGATCCGCAACCAGTACGTGCTGAACCTCGCCAGGGACGACGCCGCCGCCTGGGCGCTGGAGACCCTCGACGGGCTGCTGTCGCGCTACGACATCTCCTACCTCAAGTGGGACATGAACCGACCCATGACCGAGCGCGGTGCCGGGGCGGATCTGGACGGCCGGCACGTCGCGAACTACTACCGCATCCTGGAGGCCCTGCGGCGCGACCACCCGGGCGTGGTCCTCGAGGGGTGCGCCGCCGGCGGCGGCAGGGTCGACCTCGCCACAGCCGCCCGATGCGACGTGCTCTGGCCGAGCGACAACACCGGCCCGCTCGACCGGCTGACGATTCAGCACGGCTTCCTGCAGGCGTTCTCTCCTCACCTCATGAGCTCGTGGGTGACCGACGACGCCGGCATTTTCGACACGAGCCCGCGCAGCCTGGCGTTCCGGTTCGTGAGCGCGATGGCGGGCGTGCTCGGCATCGGCGCCGACATCTCCAAATGGGATCGGGAGCGGATCGAGGAGGCCGCCCGGTGGATCGAGCTGTACCGGTCGGTCAGGGACGTCGTGCAACTCGGCGAGGTGCACCGGCACGGCGACCCGCGTGGTCCGATCTACACCGTCGAATACTCCAAAGGCGGAACCCTGGTGCTGCTCACCTGGCGCACCGGCCGCACCCGCGGGTCGGCCACGCACGTCGGCCGGCCGGCGCGGATCAGGCCGCGCGGGGTCGACCGTACGGCCGCCTACCGGCGCAGGGACGACGGAAGCCGGCACAGCGGCGCGGCGCTGGCGGGGGCAGGCCTCGTGCCGTTGCCCGACGACACGGCCGACGCCTCGGTCGTCATCCTGGACAGGATCTGACTCGTATGAACAGGGACATGCTCGCGGGCAGGGTGGCCGTCGTGACCGGAGCGGCCTCCGGAATCGGCGCGGCCACCGTGGAACGCTTCGCCGCCGAAGGCGCGCAGGTGATCGCCGTCGACGTCGCCGCCCCGGCGCGGGCCCCCGGCGTCCACCCGCTCGTCGGCGACGTGTCGTCGGCGCAGACGTGGCAGGAGGTGGCCGACCTGGCACGCGCCGAATTCGGCCGCCTCGACGTGCTGTTCTCCAACGCCAGCGTGACGGTTCGCGCCCCCGCCCACGAGCTGGCCGAGGCCGACTGGAACCGGCAGATCGCGGTCAACCTCACCGCGACCTACCTCGCGATGAGGTCGTGCGTCGGCCTGCTCGGCGCGGGATTCCCCGAGCGGGGCGCGGGCTCGGTCGTGTTGTGCTCGTCGGTCCACGCCATCGCCGGCCTGCCCGGCCACCCGGGCTACGCCGCGGCCAAGGGAGGGCTCGTCTCGCTCGGCCGTCAGCTCGCCGTCGAGTACGGCCCCGCCGTACGGGTCAACACCGTGCTGCCCGGGCCGATCCTCACCGCGGCGTGGGACGGCATCGGCGAGGAGGACCGGCAGCGCAGCGTGGCCGGGACGGCCGCCCGCAGGTTCGGCCGCCCGGAGGAGGTCGCCGCCGCGGTGACGTTCCTCGCCTCCGAGGAGGGCTCATACGTCACCGGAGCATGCCTTTTGGTGGACGGCGGCTGGAGCGCGGTGAAGGATTCGGCATGATCACAAATTCCCCCACACGAGGACGGCGAAATTGAGCGTCTATCCGGGCCGTGGCGTACACGGTCAGGTCGTCGAGGCGATCGGCCGCAGCATCGTCACCGGCCAGGAAGCCCCCGGCTCGACCCTCGACCTGGACGCGCTGGAGATCACCTATGACGTGAGCAAGACCGTCGTGCGTGAGGCGCTGAAGGTGCTCGCGGCGAAGGGGCTGGTGGACGCGCGGCCCAAACGCGGGACGTTCGTGCGGCCGCGTTCGGAGTGGAGCCTGCTCGATCCCGACCTGCTGCGCTGGCAGTTCGAGGCCCCCGAGGGTGCGCAGATGCTCGACGACCTCTACGAGGTGCGGATCATCGTGGAGCCCGCGGGCGCCAGGCTCGCCGCGGCCCGGCGCACCGACGAGGACGTCGCCCTCCTCACGGCGACGCTGGGGGCGATCGACGACACATCGGGCGCCAAGGAGATCGTCGAGGCCGACCTCGCCTTCCACCGTCAGCTCCTCGAGGCGTCGCACAACGAGCTGCTGATCCGGATGGAATACATCATCGAGATCGGGCTGCGCGCCCGTGACCTGCTCGTCCACGCAGAGGGACACCAGGACGACTTCCTGCCGCCGCACCAGGCGGTGCTCGACGCCGTGCGCGACGCCGACGCCGACGGCGCCGAACGCGCGATGCGCGAACTGCTCGAACAGGCGGCCAAGGACGAACAGGAGATCAAGAATCGGGGTCGACGGTGAAAATCGTCAATGTTGAGACGTTCCTCGTGCCGCCGCGCTGGCTGTTCTGCCGCGTGGAAACGGACGAGGGCGTCGTCGGTTGGGGCGAACCGGTCGTGGAAGGCCGCGCCGAGGCGGTCCGCGCGGCCGTGCACGTCCTGGCCGAATACCTCGTCGGGCAGGACCCCCTGCGCATCGAGGACCACTGGCAGGTCATGGCCAACGGCGGCTTCTACCGCGGCGGGCCCGTGCTGTCGAGTGCGCTGGCCGGGCTCGACCAGGCGTTGTGGGATATCGCGGGCAAGACGTACGGCGTGCCGGTGCACGCGCTGCTCGGCGGGCCGGTCCGCGACCGGGTCCGCATGTACGCCTGGGTCGGCGGCGACGACCCGTCCGAGCTCGCCGACAGCATCACCGAGCGGATCGAGGCCGGGTTCAGCGCGGTCAAGATGAACGTCGGCGGGCTTTTGCCCCCGCTCGCGACCATGGCCGACGTCACCGCGATGGTGGACAGGGCGGCGCAGGCCCGTGAGGTGCTCGGCCCCGATCGTGACTTCGCCGTCGACTTCCACGGCCGGATCTCCGCCGCCGACGCCCGGCGCATCCTGCCGCTCCTCGCGCCCTACCAGCCGATGTTCGCCGAGGAGCCGATCCTGCCCGACCGGCCCCACCTGCTGCGCGACGTGGTGACGGCCAGCAGCGTTCCGGTCGCGACGGGGGAGCGCCTGTATTCGCGGTGGGACTTCCGGCCCGTGCTGGACGCCGGGGTCGCCGTGGTGCAGCCCGACCTTTCGCACGCGGGCGGCATCTCCGAGACGCGCAGGATCGCCGCGCTCGCCGAGGTGTGGGACGCCAAGCTCGCCCCCCACTGCCCGCTCGGCCCGATCGCGCTGGCCGCGAGCCTGCAGGTCGCCTTCTCGACCCCCAACTTCCTCATCCAGGAGCACTCGATCGGCATCCACTACAACGAGGAGGCCGACCTGCTCGACTACGTCGTCGACCCTGAGGTGTTCCGTTTCGTGGACGGCCACGCGACCCGCTCCGACGCGCCGGGGCTGGGCGTTCAGGTCGACGAGGCCGCCGTACGGCGGGCCGACGAGACGGGCCACGCCTGGCGCAACCCGGTCTGGCGGCGTGCCGACGGAGGGCTCGCCGAATGGTGAGCGTGCCCCTGAAGGCGGGCTTCGACCTGGCCTGCGGCGGGCGGTGGACCTCCTTGGCCGGAGGCGGCCGGGAATGGCTCTGGTCGCGTCCCGCCGCCGGGCGGGCCTCGGTCGCGCCCGGATCGGAGTTCGTCGACGCCGGAGGCCTGGAGGAGTGCGTCCCGACGGTACGCGGCCTGCCCGACCACGGCGACGCGTGGAGCCGCCCGTGGCAGGGATCTCCCGCGAGCAGCGCCGTGAGCTGCGACGACTTCGAACTCGTGCGCGAGGTCACCCACGACGATGGACAGGTCTCGGCGACCTACCGGATGTCGGCCGACCCCGGATACACGTTCGTCTGGGCGGCCCACGCGCTGCTCGACCTGAGCCAGGACGCCCGCGTCGTGGCTCCCGAGGCCACCCCGGTGCGGGTCTTCCCCGAGGCCGCGCCGCTGCTCAGGCAGGCCTGGCCGTACGGCGCGGCCTTTCTGGAGGGGGCCTGGCCGGAGCCGCTGGGCCTGCCGCTGGATCGGCTCGGGCCTGACGACGGCACGGCGGTCGGCGCCGTCCTGCGCTGCGGCGATGTGCGCGTGGCCGACGGGCCCGACGTGCTGCGCATGCGGGTGGAGGCCCCCGACAGCGTGCCCGTCTCCACCGCCCTGTGGCGCAACCTCGGCGGTTTCCCCGCGCACGCGCCCTATCGCAGCGTGGGGGTCGAGCCGATGCTCGGCGCCGTCTTCGACCTCGCGGACGCGGGTCCGGGCGACGCAGCCGTCGTGCCGCCCTCCGGTGAGCTGACCTGGCGGCTGGTGCTGGCCGCGGAACGGATGGACTGATGACCATATTTCCGGAAATGTGCCGCGAGACGTTCCTGGAGACGCTGCGTGAGCGGCGCCTGCTCGCGATCGTGCGCGGAGGTGACGCGGACGCCGCCCTGCGCACGGTGATCACGCTGGCCGAGCACGGCGTCGACCTGATCGAGGTCTCCCTTGTCACCGCGGACGCGCTGCGGGTGATCCGCGACGCGCGCAAGGCGCTGGGTGAGGCGGCGGGGCTCGGCGCGGGAACGGTGGTCACCGCCGACGACGCGCGGCGGGCCGCGGACGCGGGCGCGTCCTACCTCGTCACCCCGGCGGTCAGCGAGGGGGTGCGGGCAGGTCACGAGCTCGGGCTGCCGGTGCTCGCGGGCGCGCTCACCCCGACCGAGGTCGTGGCCGCGCTCGACGCCGGAGCGGCCGCGATCAAGTTGTTCCCCGCCTCGCTCGGCGGCGTGCGCCACCTGCGCGCGCTGCGCGACCCCTTCCCCAAGGTCCCCTTCGTGCCGGTCGGCGGAGTCGGCGTCGCAGAGGCGCGCGAATACCTGACCGCAGGAGCGGTCGCGGTCGGCGTCGGCTCGCCCCTCGTCGGCGACGCGGCGGACGGCGGCGGCGTCGAGGCGCTGAAGGGCCGGATCAGCGGCTTCCTGGAAGCACTGTGACCGATGCCGTGACCGGCGCTGCGACCGATGTCGTCGTCTTCGGCGAGACGATGGCCGCCCTGCGAGCGCACGACCCCATCAGGCTCGGCGGCACGATGGGGCTGTCGGTCGCGGGCGCGGAGTCCAACGTCGCCATCGGGCTGGCCCGGCTGGGCCATCGCGTGAGCTGGACCGGCCTGGTCGGCGACGACGAGACCGGCCAGCTCGTGCTGAGGACGCTGCGCGCCGAGGGCGTCGACGTGACGAACGCCCGCGTGGACGGGCGCGGCCCCACGGGGCTGATCCTTTTCGAGCGGCGCGTCGGCGACCTGACCCGGGTGATCTACCACCGGGCCGGGTCGGCCGCGTCCTTCCTGGAGCCGTCGGATGTGCTGCCCGCGCTCACCCCGCCGCCCCGGACGCTGCACGTCACAGGCATCACCCCGGCCCTCGGCCCCGGCCCGGCCGCGGCGGTGCGCGCCGCCGTCGGCGCGGCGGCGGAGGCGGGAGCCCCGGTCTGCCTCGACGTCAACCACCGGGCCCGGCTGTGGGACCGCGGCACGGCCGCCGAGGTGCTGCGCCCCCTGGCGGCGTCGTTGTCGGTGGTGGTCGCCTCCGACGACGAGCTGGAACTGGTCGCCCCCGCGTCGGCGACGACCGAGCGTGACCGTGTGACCGCACTCCTCGACCTCGGAGTGGGCGAGGTCGTCGTCAAGCGCGGAGCCGACGGCGCGAGCGCCCACACGGCGGAGCAGTCCGTCGACGTGCCGGCCCGCCGGGTGCGCGTCACCGACCTCGTCGGCGCGGGCGACGCCTTCGTCGCCGGCTACCTGTCCGGCCGGCTCGACGGCCTCGACCTGGCCGGACGCCTCGACCGCGCCGTCACCACCGGGGCCTTCGCGGTCGCCTCGCCCGGTGACTGGGAGGGCCTGCCGACGCGGGCCGAGCTCGCGCTGCTCGACACCCTGCCCGGATCCACTCTGCGCTGAACGAGGTGGGACATCAACGTCTGGTGCCCGACAACCTGCAAGCTGGGGGAGGGGGCGAGATGGGTCGGCGGACGGCTCATCTTCGTCGACATCCTTGCCGGGAGGCTGCTCGCCGCCTCCGCCGACCGTCCAGGGCCGGCTGAGGAACTGGTCAGCCTCGACGTGCCGCTCGGAGCCGTCGCCCCCGTGGCCGGGCGTCCCGGCACATGGATCGCGGCGGCCGGTCAGGGGTTCGCGCTGCTCGACCAGGCGACCGGCGCGCTCGACTGGATCGACCGGCCGCTGCCCGCGACCTCCCGCGTGAACGACGCCGTCTGCGACCCGGCGGGCAGGTTCTGGGCGGGCGGCATGCCGTACGACGGGAGGCGGGGCGCGGGCGCGCTCTACCGGATCGACGCGGACCTGAGCGTGACGACCGTGCGGACCGGCCTGACGATTCCCAACGGCCCGGCCTTCACGGCCGACGGCCGGACCATGTACCTCGCCGACAGCGCAGAAAGACGGATCGACCGCCACACGGTCGACCCGGTCACCGGTGAGCTCGGCGAGCCGTCCGTCTTCGCCACGATCACGGACGGCGGCCCCGACGGGATGACCGTGGACGAGGACGACCATCTGTGGGTCGCTCTGTGGGGCGGCTCCGCCGTTCACCGCTACGCCCCCGACGGCCGGCTCGACCGCGTCGTCCCGTTGCCCACTCCCCAGCCGACCAGCGTCTGCCTCGCCGGCGGCCGCCTGTTCGTCACCTCCGCCGCGTACGGCCTCGACCCGATCCCGCCGGGCGCGGGCGCGGTGCACGTGGTGGAAGGCGTCGCACAGGGACGCCCGGCCAGCCCGTTTCTGCTCGGCTGACCTTTTCTTCCTGACGGCGGTGGTGGCCGGCGCGGACGGCCACGTCCCTCTTACGGCGCTCTGACCGGCGCCCGCTGCGGGCGCCGGTCAGGCCGCGCCCCCGCAGCAGGCGCAGCCGTCGGCGCATCCACCGGCCTGCTCGTCCGCGTGGCCCCCGCCCGGTACGGCACAGCACGCGTCGCCGCGCCACGCCTCGCGGCCCTCCTTGACCGCGACCGCGGCGATGACGAGTGCCGCCACCGGGTCGGCCCACGACCAGCCGAACAGGCTGTTCAACGCCAGGCCGACGAGCAGGACGGCCGACAGATACGTGCACAGCAGCGTCTGCTTGGAGTCGGCCACGGCGCTCGCCGACCCCAGTTCGCGCCCGGCGCGGCGCTGTGCGCGGGAGAGCACGGGCATGACCAGGAGCGACAACGCGGCCAGCACCATGCCCGTCGTGGAGTGCTCGGCCTCTCCCGTGCCGAGCAGCGCCCGCACCGCGTCGACCGACACGTAGGCGGCCAGAGCGAAGAACGACAGCGCGATGATCCGAAGCGCCGCCCGCTCCCGGCGCTCGTGGTCGGCCCCAGAGAACTGCCAGGCGACGGCGAGCGCCGAGGCGACCTCGATCGCGGAGTCGAGGCCGAACCCGACGAGGGCGGCCGAGGAGGCGGCGGTGCCCGCCGTGAGCGCGACCGCGGCCTCGGCGACGTTGTAGGTGATCGTCGCCGCGACGAGCAGGCGGATGCGCCGGGCGAGTGCGGCGCGGCGGGCCGGTGACGGTCCCAGGGACATCGCGGTCATGGCGCCGTGCCTTCGTCGGCGCTCTCATCGGAGTCGCAGCAGTCGGAGTCGGGCGGGCACTCGTCGTGGCTGACGAGCAGCACGAGCGAGGCGAGTTCGGCCAGGGCCACGGCCAGGCGCGGGTCGGCCAGCTCGTAGCGCACCCGGCGGCCCACGGGCGTGGTGGTCACCAGTCCGCAGCCGCGCAGGCAGGAGAGATGGTTCGACACGTTGCCGCGGGTCAGCTCCAGCCGCTCGGCCAGGTCGGCGGGGAACGCCGGGCCGTCGAGCAGGGTCAGCAGGAGCCGGCGGCGGGTGGCGTCGGCGAGCGCGACGCCGACGCGGGCCAGCGCGTCCGCGTCGACGACGACACGGGGACCGGAGAAGTCTGTCGGCATGCCTCGACAGTAAAGCCGAAGCTGTATTCAGTGCAAGCTGAACTGTTGATCAGTGTGTCCGCATCTCGGGCACCGGGGTGAAACCCTCGCGTTCGAGCACGTGCACGCGCGCCGCGCCGATGTCGAAGTAGAGACCGGTGAGCTCGAGCCGCCCGTCCCGCACCATGTGGTCCACCAGAGGGTGGGTGCGCAGATTGTCGAGCTGCTGGATCACGTTGATCCGGCAGAGGCGGTCGAGCGGCTCACCCTCGCCGTTCTCGTCGGGATGCAGCGATCGTTCCGCCGAGTGGAACCGCTCCAGGCTGTGCTCCGCGTGGCGCAGCCAGCCGCGCAGGCCCGGCAGGTCGGGGGCCTTGCCGAGCAGGGCGGCCATCGCGCCGCATCCCGAGTGGCCGCACACCGTGATGGTCTTCACCTTCAGCACGCTCACGGCGTACTCGATCGCCGCGGTCACCGACTCCCCGGCCGGGGCGCTCGCCGCGCGGGGCACGAGGTTGCCGACGTTGCGGGCGGTGAAAAGGTCTCCTGGCCCGCTCGCGGTGATGATGTTCGGCACGATCCGCGAGTCCGCGCACGCGATGAACAGGTGCGAGGGCGCCTGCTCGCGTGCCATCCCGTGGAGGAGCGGGCGCATGCGCGGGGCCGTGCGCCGCTGGAACTCCCGGGTGCCCTCCAGCAGGTCGGGAACGCTTTCCTGCGACTCCTGCGACTCCAGCGGCTGTTCCGGTGCGCCGGCCGTACGGCGGTGGGCCCACGGCTGCCACCACCGGTCGTGCCGCGTGTGAGTCTTTCCCGCCGACACGCGGGTGCCGCCGACCGCGGTGGCGTACCAGTCGCCGTGCTGCTCGTCGACGTCGACCGTGCCGCCGCCGCGCTCGTGCTGCACCCGCCACGCCTGGAGCGCCTCGAAGGCGGCGTTGTCCATGAAGTCGATGTCGAGGTCGAGCGCGACGGCCGCACCGGGCGGGATCGCCGCGAGCGCCCTGGTCAGCCGGGGAACCGCGAGGAAGGTGAGCGACCCGCTGACGACCACCCGCCACCGCCCGCCGGACTCGCGCGCCTGCACCGACACTCCGGTGAGGCGGCGCAGGGCCAGCAGGGCCGCGAGGCCCAGCCCGATGGCGACGCCCTCGGCCAGCCCGATGAGCACGACACCGCCCATCGTCACGAAATAGATCGGCATCTCCCGGTGGCTGCGCAGGTTGCGCGCGTGTCCGAGGTTGACCATCTGGACGCCGATGAACATCAGCAGTGCGGCCAGCGCCTCCATCGGGATGAGCGCGATCAGCCAGCCGAAGCACACGGTGAACAGCAGGATCCACACGCCGTGCAGCACCGTCGACCAGCGGCTGCGCGCACCCGCCCGCACGTTGGTCGTCGTACGGACGACCACGCCGGCCACGGGGAGCCCTCCGCAGGCGCCGGAGACGACGTTGGCCACGCCCTGGGCGGCCAGTTCCCTGTCGAGGTTGGCCCGGGGGCCCGGGTGCATGCGGTCCGACGCGACACAGGTGAGCAGCGACTCGACCCCGGCGAGCAGTGAGACGAGCAGGACGGCCGAGACGATGGCGAGCACCTCGCCCTGCGGCAACATCGGATGCTGGAGCGAGGAGAAGCCGCCGGACAGGTCGACCTTCGTCAGGCAGCCGAACAACGCCGCGGGCACCGCCGCGATCAGCAGGGCGGCCAGCGGCGCGGGCACCGCCCGAACCTTGGGCAGCCGTCCCCAGACCAGCATGACCATGATCGTGATGAGGCCGATCATGACGGCGTGGCCGTGGTTGTTCATGATCTGGTAGGGAAGCGTGAGCAGGTTGTCCACGGCGGAGCTCTGCGGCTTGCCGCCGAGGACGATGTGGAGCTGAGACAACGCGATCACGACGCCGACCCCGGCCAGCATGCCGTGCACGACCGCGGGCGAGACGCCGAGCGCCGCCCTGGCGACGCGGAAGACGCCCAGCAGCACCTGGAGCGCCCCGGCGAACACCGTGATCATGCAGGTCGCGCGCCAGCCGAAGGTGTGGACGAGTTCGGACACGACCAGGGCGAGGCCCGCCGCGGGCCCGCTGACCTGGACCACCGATCCGCCCAGCGCGCCCGCCACCACGCCGCCGACCACCGCCGCCACCAGCCCGGCCGCGATCGGGGCGCCCGACGCGACGGAGATCCCCAGCGACAGCGGCACCGCGACGAGGAAGACGACCAGCGACGCCGGTACGTCATATCGCATCACGGACAACAAACGACGCTTCGTGTCTATCTCAGCACAAACAGTCACTCTATGAACGTACGTCGCAGACCATCACGAACATCACAAACCTGGGACAAGCGCGGGCTAAGAGATCACGTCGCCCGGCATTGACATGAAAACCCCATTTTCCTACTGTTTGTGCGGGAATGAGGAGGGGAATCTGCGCGTGCCGCACAGCGACGTCCTCCCGCTGCCGTCCTCGCGCCGATCTCCCGGGCCGCCTGGACCGGTCGAGTGCATGCAGTACGGAACAGGTTGTGACAGATGACCCATGTGATCGGCTCGGCCGTGGAAGCGCTCACGGTGGCGGCGGAGCTGTCGGAGCGGTTCGCCAGGGACGCGGCCGAGCGTGACGCCTCACGGCGCCTGCCCCGCGAGGAGCTCGACCAACTGTCGGCCAGTGGCCTGCTCGCCGTCACCGTGCCCACGCAGTACGGCGGAGCCGACGTGGGCGCCCAGACGGTCGCCGAGGTCGTGCGTCTCCTCGCGACGGGCGACCCGAACATCGCTCAGATCCCGCAGAGCCATTTCGTCTACATCAACGTGCTCAAGCAGCAGGGAACGCCCGAGCAGCAGGCGTTCTTCTTCGGCGAGATCCTCCGGGGCGGGCGATTCGGCAACGCCCAGTCGGAGGCGGGCACCAAGCACGTGCAGGACTACCGCACCCGCCTGCGTGCCGACCCCGAGGGCGGCGACCTGGTGCTGACGGGCGAGAAGCACTACAGCACGGGGGCGTTGTTCGCCCACTGGATCCCCGTGCTCGCCGTGGGCGACGACGAGAAGCTGCACGTCGCCTACGTGCCGGCCGACGCCGACGGCCTCGAGGTCGTGGACGACTGGGCTGGCATGGGCCAGCGGCTGACGGCCAGCGGCACGGTGCGCCTCAACGACGTGCGCGTGCCCGCCCGCCACGTCGTTCCCCATCACCTGACCTTCACCGGGCCGCAGGTGCACGGCTCCTACGCCCAGTTGCTCCACGCGGCCATCGATGTCGGCATCGCGGGCGGGGCCCTGCGCGAGGCCGCGGACTTCGTCCGTACGAAATCGCGGCCGTGGTTCGAGAGCGGGGCGGCCACCGCCGCAGAAGACCCCCTGCTGATCCAGCGTTTCGGCGAGCTCACCATCCGGCTGCGCGCGGCGGAGGCCCTGCTCGCCGAGGCGGGCCGCGCCGTGGACGCGGCCAGGGCCGAGCTCACCGACGACAACGCGGCCGCTGCGTCGGTCGCGGTCGCCGTGGCCAAGGCGCATGCGGACGGAACCGCGATCGAGCTCGTCAACGCGCTCTTCGAGGTGTCGGGTACGCGGTCGGCCCTGGACCGGCTCAACCTGCACCGGCACTGGCGCAACGCCCGCACGCACACCCTGCACGACCCGGTGCGCTGGAAGGTTCAGCACATCGGCCGCCACACCCTCAACGGCACCCACCCGCCCCGGCACGGAGTGATCTGATGAAGTTCCACTGGTTCCTGCCCACCAACGGCGACAGCCGGCACATCGTCGGCGGCGGCCACGGCCTGCCCGCGGGCGCCGCAGGAGGCGACCGCCCGCCGTCGCGCAGCTACCTCGGGCAGATCGCGGCGGGCGCCGAGGACCTCGGGTTCGAGGGTGCGCTCACCCCCGCGGGCGCCTGGTGCGACGACGCCTGGCTGAGCACGGCGTTCCTGGTGGAGGCGACGCGGCGGCTGAAGTTCCTCGTCGCCTTCCGGCCCGGGCTGGTCAGCCCGACCCTCGCCGCGCAGATGGCCGCGACCTACCAGTGGCAGTCGGAGGGACGGCTGCTGCTCAACGTCGTGACCGGCGGGGAGGCCCACGAGCAGCGCGCGTACGGAGACTTCCTCGACAAGGAGGCCCGCTATGCGCGTACCGACGAGTTCCTCCACATCGTGCGCGAGCTCTGGAAGGGCGACCCGGTCACCTTCAGGGGAGAGCACCTCGCCGTGGAGGAGGCCAGGCTCGCACGGCTGCCCGACCCGGTGCCGCCGCTGTATTTCGGCGGGTCGTCGGCCGCCGCCGGACCGGTCGCCGCACGGCACTGCGACGTCTACCTGACTTGGGGCGAGCCCCCGGCGGCCGTCGCGAAGAAGATCGAGTGGATCAGGGGCCTGGCGGCGACGGAGGGCCGCACGCTCGGCTTCGGCATCAGGCTCCACGTCATCACCCGCGACACCGCGGCCGAGGCGTGGGCGCAGGCCGCACGGCTGCTCGACGGCGTCGACCCCGCCACCATCGAGCGGGTGCAGGCCGGCCTGCGGCGCAGCGAGTCGGAGGGGCAGCGCCGCATGCTCGACCTGCACGGCGGATCCCGGGACGGCCTGGAGATCTCACCCAATCTCTGGGCGGGCGTGGGGCTGGTCCGCGGCGGAGCGGGGACCGCGCTGGTCGGCAGCCACGAAGAGGTCGCCGACCGCATCGCCGAATATCACGCGTTGGGGCTCGACGAGTTCATCCTGTCGGGTTACCCCCACCTGGAAGAGGCCTACTGGTTCGGCGAGGGCGTGCTGCCCATCCTCGAACGGCGGGGCCTGTGGACCCATCCCGGCCGTCCGGCCGCCTCTCCGTCGCTGGTGCCGTTCGCGGCGTCGTGAGCGCGGTCATGCCTCCGTGCACGCGGGGTCGTCGGGCGTGGTCCTGACGCGCGACAGAAGCCCCCGCAACTGAGCGACCTGTTCGTCGTCGAGATCGGCGAACAGGTCGCGCTCCACGGCCGCGAGCGCGTCCTCCACCACGGACGACGCGCGGCGCCCCGCCGCGGTTATCTCCACGATGTGCCGGCGCCGGTCGGCGGGATCGCGCCGGCGCTCGGCCAGGCCTTCGCGTTCGAGGTCGTTCAGCACCGCGACGAGCACGCTCGGATCGAGGCCGAGCGCCTCCAGCAACGCCTGCTGGCTCATCCGCCCGGTCTCCGCCAGATGCATCAACGCCATTCCCTGGCGGGACGTCAGCCCGTTGACGCCGAGCGCCTCGCGGATGCGCAGATTCATGATCACCCCGTGCCGGGCCAGCAGCAGCCCCAGCCTGTCCGTGCCGCTGTGAACGTCCTCTGCCATGTCTCGCATGCTATCAGCCCATCAATCATTGCTGTATTTGGATAGTTGAAGTAGTTCAACGATCTGATAGCTTCGACGGTATGAAAGAACGAACGGTCGCGCCCGGCGAACATCTGGTGCAGGAGCTCCAGTGGATTCACGGCATCCTCCGCCAGGACCTCGCCACCATCCGGGAGCTCGCCGCCCAGGCGGCCGGGGGCGCCTCGGCCGTCCACATCACGACCACGATCCGCTCGCTGCAGACACAGAGCCCGCTGTGGCAGCTGCGCGTGAACTGCCTGCAGTACTGCCAGTTCGTCCATCACCACCACGGCCTCGAAAGCGCGATGCTGTTCCCCGCGCTGCGGCAGGCCGACCCCTCCCTCGCCCGTACGGTCGACCGTCTGGAGTCCGACCACAGGAAGGTGTCCGACCTGCTGGACACGGTGGAGGCCATCGCGGGCCTGCTCGGCACCGATCAGGACGCGGACGCACGGCGGCGGCTGGCCGGCGCCCTCAACGAGCTCGGCGCGCACCTGCTCGAGCACCTCGACTTCGAGGAGCGGTCGATCAGCCCCACATTGAGGTCATGGAGGAGATGGCCATGGGAGTGAACCCCCTCAGCTTCGGCATATCGGTGACCCCCGACGCGGCGGCCATCGACGACATCACCCGCCTCGCCCAGGTCGCCGACGCCGCCGGGCTGGATCTGGTGGCCGTCCAGGACCATCCGTACCAGGCGGGGTTCCTCGACACCTGGACGCTGATCACCCACCTGGCCGACCGCACCGAGCACATCCGGTTCTTCCCCGCCGTCGCCGATCTGGCGTTGCGACCGCCGGTGATGCTCGCCAAGGCCGCCGCCTCACTCGACCTGCTCAGCGGCGGCCGGATCGAGCTGGGTGTCGGTGCGGGGGCGTTCGCGGAGGCCATCGCGGGCATGGGCGGCCCGGCGCGGACCCCGGCCGAAAGCGTCGAGGCCACCGAAGAAGCCCTGCAGATCATCAAGGCGGCCTGGGGATCACGCCCGTTCGCCCTGGTCGGCGAGCACCACCAGGTTCACGGCTACCAGCCCGGGCCCACCCCGAGCCGTGCGATCGGCCTGTGGGTGGGCGCACAGAAGCCCCGGATGCTTCGCATGATCGGCCGCCTTGCCGACGGCTGGGTGTGCCCGCTGAACATCTACATCCCGCCACCCCAGGTGCCCGATTTGCAGGACGTCATCGACCGCGCCGCCGTCGAGGCGGGCCGCGACCCGGCGCGGATCCGGCGTATCTACAACGTGTTCGGCACGATCGGCCCGGGCACCGACGGCCAGGGATTGAACGGCCCGGCCGAGCTGTGGGCCGAGACCCTCGCCGACTGGGCGACCCGTCTGCGCTTCGACACATTCGTCTTCTGGCCGGTCGTCTCCTCGCCCGAGCAGATCCGGATGTTCGCGGAGGAGGTCGTGCCCCGGACCCGCGCGCTGCTCGCTCGTTAGCGTCGCCGCTGTGATGCGACCTGCCGCGTGGCCCTGACGAGTCGGCCGAGCTTCTACGCGCGGGCGGCCGCCGACTCCGGGGGGGGGGGGGG
>NZ_BOOR01000067.1 GCF_016863335.1 Planotetraspora thailandica | reverse complement strand
GGGGGGGGGGGGGGGGGGGGGGGCGACGCGGGATCAGACGGCGGGGTCGGCCCAGGGGGTGGACCAGTCGATGTCCTGGCCGTCGAGCCTGATCGTCGGGGTGCCGGTCACCTCGTCGGCCTGGGCCTGCCTGGACAACATCCTGGCCTTGGCCGCCGTCTCCTCGGAGGTGATGCAATCGGCGAAGTCGCCCGTCGGGATGCCCGTCTCCGCGGCGAGGTCGACCAGGTCGGGGACGGCGAAGCCGCCGTCGTCCACCTCCAGGGGCTGGGCCGAATAGAGGGCGTCGTGGTAGGCCAGCCACCGGCGGGGGTTGGTGACGCAGATCGACGCCCTCAGGGCACGGTCGGAGTTCTCCCGCATCGGAGAGTCGGTGAAGACCGTCATGGGGTGGATGACCAGGGCGAGCCTGCCCTGCACCGCCTGATCCCTGGCCACCTTGCCGTTGCCCTGCTCGAACTCCTTGCAGTACGGGCACTGGTAGTCCTCGTAGACGTCGAGGCGGGGGCGGTCCACGCCCGGCCGGGCGATCACGACGCTGCCGTCGGCCCGCAGGGTCACCAGCTCGTCGGCCGTGCCCGACGGCGAGGCGCCGTACAGCGAGGAATCCTCCGGTGCGAAGGCCGCCATGAGGCAGAGGGCGACCAGCGCCAAGCCCGCGATCATGGTCACGTACAGCCGCGTTCTTCTCGGCTTCGGGGAGACTTCGGGGGAGCTCACGGCTGCTGCCTTTCGATGACGGCCATCGGTGGCACCTTAACGGGGCAAAGTGACATGTTTCTCTCCAGGGCTGCTCGTGCGGAGAGCCCGTGTAGAAAGGCCCCTGCTTTCCCCGGCGTGAATAGCCTGATCGGCAGTCATTCCGGCGAGGTATTCCTGATTACCACTTCGTACGGCTACGCGATGGCTACGAGTATTTGGCGGCCGATCGCCGACCGACAGTGGAACCAATTCCCGATCTATCGCGTTTTCTGGGCATTATCCGTAGCGAGGGCGCTAGGTGACCGTATGTCGTCATCCGAACTCCTGTCCATCGGCTTACTTCTCCTCGTCGTCGCCTTGAGCATGACGGACGGGTGGACGCGCAGGCGCTCGCGGAGCGCGCCAGGCGCCCGCGACCGGTCTCCGAGCCTCTACGAACTGGCCTACCTCGCCGGCGGCGTTCGCAGAGTGGTGGTAACCGCGCTGGCCGTCCTGGCGCGGGCGAAAGCCGTACGGCTCAGCGGCGACGGGCACGTCGAGGCAGGCCCGGCCGCCGTGGGGGAGGACGACGCGATAGCGGCCGGCGTCGTCGCGGCCGTGAAGTCCCGGGGCGGCCGGGTCTCCGTGGCCGAGTTACCGGGCGAACTGGCCGACAGTGAGGCGATCGCAGCTCTGTCTGGCCGGCTGATCCGCCAGAGGTTACTGCTGCCGCCGGGGCATCAACCTCCCAGGTGGAGCCGGCGGCTCTTGACCGTCTCCATCTGGCTCGCCGTAGTCGCGGTGGTGATTCTGGCTTTCGCCCGGGAACCACTGGGCGCGGTGATTGCGGCCGTGGGCGTGGTTATCGGCGAGGTGGCCCGGCGGCGGGCGGTGGAGGACGAGTCCGTCCCCCTGACCGACGCCGGCCACCACGTGCTCACCCATGCGTTCACCCGTCACGAGGAGGGCGGTCTCCGGGGGATGCCGGACGCGGCCGTCGCCCTGCTCGGCGGCTCGGGAGCGCTCAACCATGAGACGCGGCACGGGCTTCAGACCGTCGAAACGGCCCCTTTGGACGAAGGTTCGTGGGTCTGGAAGCCGAAGCGGTTTCCGGGCGCCGACCCCGGTGGAGGGAGCGGACTCAGCGATACCAGCATGAGCTGGGGTTCGTAATCAACGTGTCGGCCCGGCTGTGATTTCGCCTTGCCGCGTCAGTAGGACTGCAGCTCGATCAGGACGCCGTCGGGGTCGCGGACGTGGGCGGTGCGGAGGTTCGGCCCCCACTGCGGGCGGTCGGCGGCGTCCGCGGCGAGCGTCGCACCATGGCGGAGGCACAGAGCCAAGGCTGAGTCGACGTCGGCGACGCGGCAGATGAAGATCACGCTGTCTCGCGCCTTGGCGGCGTCGACGTCGACGCTCCCGACCGCGGCCGCCATCATGCCGGCGTCGAAGAGGGACAGAATGCCCTGGCCATCGCCGTCCCAATGCGCGTACGGTCCCGCGGCGTCTCCTCTCATCAGCGTGGCGCCCAGCAACTCAGGCAGAACGGCCTCGTAGAACGCGAAGCTCTGGGCGAATCGGGTCGTGAGCAGGCGCGGATGCAGGGCGTCCATGAGATGTCCTCCAATAGTGGGTGTGCACCTACTATAGGTGTGCACCTACAATTTGGGCTCATGGGGACCCCTGATGCCGCACCGCCCAGCCTGATCGCGTTGAGCACGTACCTGCTGTCCCGTACGGGCAAGGCCGCGCGTGGCGGACTGGCCGAACGGCTGGCCGCCCGCGGACTCCGGTTGTGGCACATGGCCGTACTCGCCGCGCTCGCCGACTTCGGGCCGCATGTCCAGCGGGAACTGGCCGGCCGTCTTTCCATGGATCCGAGCGACGTGGCGAAGGTGGTGGACGAACTGGCCGTCGCCGGTCAGGTCGACCGCGCCCGCGACGCCGCCGACCGCCGCCGGGTCGCGGTCAGCCTTACTCCGGCGGGCCGTGCCGTACTGGCCGAGTTGGAGGAGGAGGCGCGGAAGTTTCAGGACGAACTGTTCGCCCCGTTGAGCCAGGACGAGCGAGCCCGCCTGCACGAGATGCTGCACAAGGTCTACACCCACCTCCTCCACCCCACCCACCCCTCGCCGTGATCATGCAAAAGTTCGGAGAATGGCCGCCCGGCCTGCACAAACCCCTGGCCGTGATCATGCAGAAGTTCGGGGAAATGCGACTGACCTGGGCGGATGTCCATCGTGATCATGCAGAAGTTCGATGCTTGTGGCCCTGACCTGGGACGACATATTTCGTGATCATGCACTGGCGGTTGCATTGCATGATCACGAATCTCAAAAGGCCAGGTGGCGTGGGGTGTTCTCGAACTTCTGCATGATCACGGGAAATGAAAATGCAGGTCGCGAAGCGTCTCGGCGAACTTCTGCATGATCACGGCGAGTGGGGGTGCGGGATCACCACCATGGGGGGATGCGTGATCACCACCATGGGGGGATGCGTGATCACCACCATGGTCAGGGTTCTCTGATTTGGGATATTGTCCCAGATATGGGAGAACTTAATGGGTTCGTCGCAGAGCAGATGGAGGCTCGGCTGGCGGGGCGGCTGGCGCAACTGCGTGTGGAGCACGGATGGTCACTGGACGAGCTCGCGCAACGCACCGGCATCAGTCGCTCGACGTTGTCGCGGCTGGAACGCATGGAGATCAGTCCCACGGCCTCGATGCTCAACCGGCTGTGCACGGTGTACGGCCGGACGATGTCGCAGCTGCTGGCCGAGGTGGAGTCGGAGCCACCGCAACTGGTCAGGGCCGACCGGCAGCCGGTGTGGAGCGATGAAAGCTCCGGGTTCGTCCGGCGCTCGGTGTCCCCGCCCCATCCCGCCCTGCGCGGCGAACTCGTCGAGTCCGTTCTGCGCCCCGGCGCGGACATCTCCTATGACGGCGCGCCGGTGCCCGGCATGGAACAGCACATCTGGGTGCTCGACGGGGTGCTCGAGATCACCACGAACGGCGGCGTGCACGAACTCAATGCGGGTGACTGCCTGCGCTTCCGCCTGTGGGGTCCATCGCGCTTCCGCTGCCTGGGCCCCGATCCGGTCCGGTACGCGCTGGTGATCGTTCTCCCGTGAACGCCTGCGGACTCCGCGTAAACGCCCGTGGACTCCCCTCAACGCCCGTGGAAAGGAACGCGAAATGATCAGCCGTCTCGCCCCGGACGACTTTCCCGCCACCGTGAAGAGCCTGGCCGACCTCCTCGTCGACGTCGTCGCGGGCGGCGCCTCCCTCGGTTTCCGCTTCCCCTTCCGCCAGGAGGAGGCGGCGGCATGGTGGCGGACTCAGCAGCCCGCGGTCTCCGACGGCACCATGACCATCTGGGTGGCGCACGGCCCCGGCGGTGTGGTCGGCACCATCAGCCTCGTCGTGGACCGCAAGCCGAACGGCAGGCACCGGGCCGACGTCATCAAGCTCATGGTGCACCCCGACGCCCGCGGGCAGGGCTTGGCCCGCGCCCTCCTCGCCACCGCCGAACAGGCCGCCGCGCAGGCAGGAGTCACCCTTCTCCTGTTGGACACGGTCACCGGCAGCGCCGCCGATCACCTGTACGAGGGCGCCGGCTGGACGCGCTTCGGCATCGTCCCCGACTACGCGACCGATCCCGGCGGCACGCTCGAAGACTGCAGCTTCTTCTACAAGCAGCTCACCTGAGAGCCTGCATGAGCGCGGCGGCCTGCTCCGCCCGCTCGGCGCGGGGCAACACGACGCCTGAGGGGTCGGGCATGACGAACGCGTCGCCCGGAAATCGCGGCACCACATGCACGTGGAGGTGGAACAGCACCTGGTCGGGGGAGTTGTCGTTCTGGAACATGGTCGTGCCGCAGGCGCCGAAGGCGGTGGCCAGGGCGGCGCCGACACGACCGGCGACCTGGAAGATCTCACCGAGCAGCGCGGGGCTCGCCTCCGGCAGGCTGGTCAGGTGGCCAACCGGGAGCACCAACATATGGCCCCGGTTTCTGATGCGCTGTTTTAGCGTGGGGATCACGAAGACGCCCGGCGAGCGGTAGGCGACCAGGTCCGCGTCGATCTCGCCGCCGCCGACGGCACAGAACGGGCACGCAGTCACCTGATCATCATGGCGGGCATGCGAGGAGGAGTCACGTGCACCGTGTGAGGTCGAAAGACGGCACGCCGATCGCCTACGACCGGATGGGAGACGGCCCGGCCGTGATCCTGGTAGGTGGAGCCACGTTCGACCGCTCGGGGAACGCGCGGCTCGCCGGGGAACTGGCGAAGGACTTCACCGTCTACAACTACGACCGGCGCGGCCGCGGAGACAGCGGGGACGGCCTGCCGTACGCGCTGGAACGCGAGATCGAGGACATCGGCGTGCTGGCCGCCGAGGCCGGCGGCGCACCCCATGTGTACGGAGTCTCCTCGGGAGGCGCCCTCGCTATGGAGGCGGCGGCGGCCGGGGTTCCGATGGGCAGGCTCGCGGTGTACGAGGTGCCCTACGACGTGGCCGGCGACGCGGAGCAGCGGCACCGGGCCTATGCCGAGACGCTGGAGGCGCTCCTCGCCGAGGGTCGTCGCGGCGACGCGTTCGCCCTGTTCATGAGGACGGCCGGCGCCCCCGACGACGACATCGCGGCGGCGAGGAACTCGCCCATGTGGGCGGGCCTGGAGGCCATCGCCCACACCCTCGCCTACGACGCCGCCTGCCTCGGAGACGGACGGCCGCCCGCCCACCGTCTGGCGACGATCGCGCAGCCGACCCTGGTTGCTACGGGTGGAGCGAGCGCCGGCACCTTCGTCGGCGGTGGCGGCGACTTCTTCGGCGACGCCGCGGCGGCGATCGCGGCGAGCATCCCGCACGCCGAACGCCGCAGCGTCGAGGGCCAGACGCACTCGGTCGATCCGGCGGTGCTCGCTCCGATTCTCGCGGAGTTCCTCGGCCGCTGAAGCGAATCAGTGTCAGTGATGGAAGATCCAGAGCCGGAAGCCTGGCCCATGCGTGGTCGACTTTCCGGGCCTGGCATTGTGGACGGGTGGAGATCCGCGGGGTTCTGTTCGACATCGACGACACGCTTTTCGACTACACGACCTCCGAGCGGGTCGGCGTGATCGAGCACCTGACGGTGGAGGGGCTGCTGGAGCACTTCCCCTCACCCGCCGAGGCCGTGGCGCTCTGGCGGCAGATCATGGACGAGGAGTACGAGCGGTTCCTCATCGGCGAACTGACCATGGCCGGGCAGCAGCTCTCCCGGACCAGAAGGTTCCTGGCCCATGTCGGGCGTCTTCCGGCAGGCGGCATCTCCGACGAGGACGCGGCCGGCTGGTTCGCAAAATACACGGCGTTCCGGACGACCACGTGGGCCGCCTTCCCCGACGCCGAGCCCACCCTGCGGGCGCTCGCGCCGCGTTTCCGCCTCGGCATCGTGTCGAACTCGTCGCTGACCTACCAGCGGGAAAAGCTTCGGATCATCGGCCTGCTCGATCATTTCGGCGACACGATCGTGTGCTCCCACGAGCACGGGGCGCCCAAGCCGGACGCCGGCATCTTCCTGGCGGCTTGCGCGCTGCTCGGCCTGCCGGCCCACCAGGTCGCCTACGTCGGCGACAAATACGAGATCGACGCCGTCGGCGCACGAGAGGCGGGCCTGCGCTCGTACTGGATCGACCGAGAGGCCACCGGCGCGCCGTCCTCGGAGGGGATCACCGTGATCCGGTCCCTGGACGAGCTGGTGGCCTCACTTCTCTGACGTTCACAGGGCCCGCAGGAACGTCTCGATCTTCTGCTGAAGCCTGTCCGCGTACCGCTCGTCGACGAACATCTCGCCGGCGTGCTGGGCTCCGGGGTAGACGGCCAGCGTGCCGTCGGCCGTCGCCTTGTGAAGGGCCTTGGCGAGTGTCGGGGCGAGGCCGTCGTCTTCGGCGGCGGCGTACAACGCTGGGACGGTGAGCCGCTTGACCGTCTCCTCCTGTCCCTCCAGGCCGCCGGACAGGCAGATGACGCCGGCCGCTCCGGTGGTGGGGTCGGCGGCGGTGGCGAGCGCGACCGATCCGCCGAGCGAGCCGCCGGCATAGACGATCTTCTGGGCGCCGAGCTCCCTGAGCCTGGCGCCGACGGCGGCCATCTCACCCGACCCGCGCTCGAGCATGGCCGGAACGCCCACCGTCTGGGGTACGAAGCCGTACTCGAACACCGCCACCCGGAAGCCCTTCTTGACCAGATGGTCCGCCCAGATCAGCCAGTCGCAGTGATAGCCGACGAGGGTGTTCGCGATCACGACGCCGACCGGGCCGTCGCCTGCCACGCCGACGGCGAGGTCGGCGGACGTGCCGGGGCTCTTCACCGTCGTGGTCGTGAACGGCACCGTGGGTCCCTGGTTGCAGCGGACGAGGTCGGGGGACGGCCCAGAGGACGGCCCAGAGGAAGGCGGGGCCGCCGCCGGGGTCGCGGGAGCCGGCTTCGCCTCTTCGGCGGACCCCCCGCCACAGCCGGACACACCCAGAAGAATGATCACGCCGAGTACCAGAGACCATGCGCGCATGAGACCAATGTCCGGTAGGACGCCCGCCTTGTCCCGCTATGCAATGGAATTGTGATCGATTGGCGACCCGCTGTGTTCGCCGGAACATAGGAGGCCGGGGGAGGGTATCACCACAGGGCGACTTGGGGGTTGGCCCGATGCTGCGAAGAGTTCACGCTTCCTTTGGCGGTCTTTCTCTTTATTTGACCCGATCTGACGGTGATCCTGACGGGTGTCCGTCCCCCTCTCAAGGAGGCTCCGTGCACACCCCTCTCCGCTCCCGTCCTTCCTTGGCGGCACGGCTCGCCGTCATCCTCGCGGCGATCGTGTCGTTCACCGCCCTCGTCGGCGTCGTCCCCGCCAACGCGTCGGTCTACAGCTCCTGCAACATCTCCCGCTGCTCCGACGCCCGCTCGGCCCGGTCGACCTGGCAGTCCAAGGGCTACCCCACCACCGCCGGCTGGTACACGTGGCCGGACGGCAGGTACAACTACACCGGCGGGCGCTTCGAGAACCGCGAAGGCCAGCTTCCCAGCGGCGGCACCTACTACGAGTACGACGTGTACTCCCGGAGCCGGGGCGCCGCGCGTGACGCGTACCGGATCGTCGTGAACCGCAGCAGCGGCGCCGTCTGGTTCTCGCCGAACCACTACACCGACTTCTACCGGCTCTAAGGAATCCCATGACTTCCGCCGAACGTTCGCTGCCGCACTGGCTGACGGTGTCCACCGGTCCGGCGCCGGCGGTCGTCGACGGGCGTGAATGCCGGACCCGCGCCGCCTTCTTCACGGAGGTGGCGCGGGCCCTGCGTTTCCCCGCCTACTTCGGCCGCAACTGGGACGCGCTCACCGACTCCCTGCGTGATGCCACCCAGGCCGGAAACGTCGCCCTCGTCGTCGCGAACGCCGACGAACTGCTCATCGACGAGCCCCCTGAGCAGTTCGCCACCCTCCTCGCCGTCCTGGCCGACGCCGCGGACGCGGGCCTGACCCTGACGTTGTGCACCGACCCCGCCCACGAACCCGACCTCCGCCACCGCGTCGCATCCGCCCTGCCCTGACCGCCGGGCCGCCGCCCGCTCGGCCCTGCCGTACGGCCGTCGGGTGCGGGAACGCGCTGGGCTTATCGGGTGCGTGAACGCACCCAGGCGGCGAACGCTTCGGCGGCGTCGACGACGGCCTCAAAGCGGAGCGAGTGGAACAGGTCGAAGGCATGCTGCGCGCCGGGCAACTCCGCGTACACGACCGGGTTGTCCGATGACGCGCGCAGCTTCTCGGCGAACACCCGGGCGCCCTCGACGAACGTCACCGTGTCCAGGTCGCCGTGCGCGATGAAGAACGGCGGAGCGTCGGCCTTCACGTAGTTCAGAGGCGAGGACTCCAGGCCCTGGCCGTAGTAAGTGCCGTAGTAGCCGTTGAGGGAGATGACGGCGGTGACCGTGGTGTCCGCGTCCTCGAAGCCGGGCTGGAACGCGGGATCGTTGGGCGTGAGGGCGGCGATCGACGCGAGGTGGCCGCCCGCGGAGCTGCCCGACACGAACACCGTGGACGGGTCGCCGCCGTATTCGTGGGCGTGCTCCCGCACCCAGGCGATCACCTTCTTGAGGTCCACCAGGTGGTCGGGGAACTCCACCGCCGGTCGCAGCCGGTAGTTCGCGCTGATGCACACCCAGCCCTGGCTCGCGAACCGGTAGATGAGGGGAAGCGACTGGCTGTTCTTCCTGCCGCTGAAGTAACCCCCGCCGTGCAGGTGAATCAGGATGGGGGCGCCCGACGGCCGGGAGCGATGCCGGTAGACGTCGAGAAGGTTCCGCTTCCCCGCGTCGCCGTACGCGAGGTTCGCCACCCGTTCGACATCGCGGCGGTGGGCGAAGAAGGGCCGGAGCAGGATGTGGGCGAGGGGAAGACGCCGGCGTAGCCGTACGGACAAGCCGGGGTCGATCGCGGCCCGCCACCCGCTGCCGAGAGCGTCCGCCAGCGCGTGCTCGACGGCCGGTTTCGTCCGCAGGCCGCGCCGTACGACGACCGCGAGCCCGGCGGTCGCCACGACGGCCGGTACGAGCGGCACCCACCCGACCGGGCCGGCGAGGTCACCCTGGGCGAAGGCCAGCGCCGTCGAGGCCAGAAGCAGGAAGAGCACGATGAACGGCAACTCGTTGATCACGATGCCGACCCGGAAGCTCAGATCTGCGAGCGCTCTCGGGCGGCGCAGGGCTGCCAGGGCGACCACTGCGGCGAGCGCGATGAGCGTCGAAGACAACAGGTAACCGAGAGGCATGACGTGCTCCACTGTTGGGGGTCGTCCTGACGGGGTGCCGCCGGGGGGACATCGGACAGCGTCGCCGTTTCGCTACGCCTGCGGCATCGGGCGGGTGGCCGGATCGCCTCCGACCTCAGGAGAGGTGGAATTCGACTTTGGTCGTATGCCGCTTCGCCGTAACCTGGCCTCGCCTTCGATGATCGCCGGGGAGGGACGGGCGGATGACTGGTGGCGCCTCGCCGCAGGAGCGTGCTCTGCGGCATGTCACCGCCTTGTCGTCGGGTGAGCCGCTCGACTCCTGGTTGCGGGTGATGCTGAACTTCCATCCCGACCGGTTGGTGCGCGACCGCCCGATTCTGCTCGTTCTGGCCGATGACGGCGTGTATCACTCGCAGTTCGTCACGGGCACCGGCAACGGCGGGCTGACCGCGCATCCCGGCGGTGACCGGTGGCGCTGGGAGAGCCGGATCTTCGGCGGAGCCTACGATCAGGCTCCTGCTCACGAGCGCCCGGTCTACGGAGCGCTGAACTTCCGCGGCAAGACCGTCGGCGCCGCCCCGCGCTTTGGATCCGCCCACTTCAGGCTGGCCGCCGACACCGGTTTCCGGGCCACCTTCTGCTATCCGGACAGCTTCTTCGAACCGTCGGCCTTCGGCGTCGCCTCGCGCATGGCGCTCATCGACCTGGCCGAGGCCGACGACCAGGACGCCCTGGACGACTACATCGAGGCGCAGGTGCACGGACCGGTCAGGCTCGACCGTGACGTCGAGGCGCTGGTACTGGACCCGAGCCATCGCGGGACGGCCGTGCACGCCGCGGCACTCCGGCTTCCCTGCGCGATCGAGTGGCACGACGGATTCCGGCTCAGCGTCGATCATCTGCGGTGCCACGCCGACTACCGCGGGCAGGAGCACATCGATCTCGGCGCAGCCCTCGCCGTGGACGGCTTCCTCGACCCGCGGATCCTCGGAGAGGCCGCCGCAATCGGACGATACGACCCGCAGGCTCTGAAGAAGGTCTGGCACTGCCTGGCCCGGTTCGGCGCACCCTCCGGCGCGGGAACGGACTGCCTCGCCCATCGCTGACCACCCGGTCTCGTGCGTCGCAGCTGAACCACCGGTGGCCACCGGCCGTACACAGAGGTGATGCCGCCGCTTCAATTCGCACATCACGACGGCATCGGGCTCCGCAAGGAAGGACCACCGGATGTCGCTCATCACGCATTTCCGCCGTCAGCCGGATCAGGAACGGGCCATCACCGAGGAGAAATCCGGTGACGGCGGAGGGGGCCTCCGGCGCTTACGGCGGGTCGTGGCATGGGCGGTCACCGCGCTCGCATTCATCGTGGTCATGGTCACGCTCGTCGCCCCCGACACGGTCGGCGGCATCACCCCGGCGGCCTTCCTGCGCATTCCCGTGGAAGGGCTCCTCGGCGTCGCCGTCCTGCTCGTCCTGCCGAACAGATTCCGGCCGCCGGTGGCGGTGATCGCAGGTGCGGCTCTCGGCGTGCTGGCCATCTGGAAGATCATCGACCTGGGGTTCTCCGCGGTGCTGGCCCGGCCGTTCAACCCGGTGTACGACCTCTCCTTCTTCTCGGCCGGCGTGGAGTTCGTCTCGGCGTCGTTCGGCCGGATCGGAGCCATCGGCGCCGTGGTCGCCGCCGGCGCGCTCGCCCTCGCCGTGCTCGTCGTCATGGCGCGCTCGGTCCTGCGGCTGAGCCGTACCGCCGTCCGGCACAACACCACGGCGGCCGGCGGCCTCGCGGTGCTCGGGATCACCTGGGTGGTCTGCGCCGTGTTCAGCGTGCAGATCATCCCCGGCGTCCCGGTCGCGAGCGTCGCCGACGACCAGCTGCTTCAGGTGCCGGCCAGCCTGCACGACCAGGAGGCCTTCGCCAAGGAGGCCTCCGTCGACGCCTTCGGCGCCACCCCCGGCGACCAGTTGCTGACCGCCCTCCGCGGCAAGGACGTCATCTTCTCCTTCGTCGAAAGCTATGGGCGCTCCGCCGTACAGGGTTCGAGCTTCTCGCCGGGGGTCGACGCGGTGCTCGACGCCGGCACCCGCACGCTGAAAGCCGCCGGGTTCTCCTCCCGGAGTGCCTTCCTCACCTCGCCGACGTTCGGAGGCGGGAGCTGGCTGGCCCACGACACGCTGATGTCCGGCCTGTGGATCGACAACCAGCAGCGCTCCGACAGCCTCCTGACGAGTAACCGGCTGACCCTGAGCAGCGCCTTCAAGCGTGCGGGCTGGCGGACGGTCGCCGTCATGCCGGGGACGACCCAGCCCTGGCCTGAGGGCAAGTTCTTCGGCTACGACCAGATCTACACCGCCCAAGATCTGGGATATCGCGGTCCCCGTTTCAACTGGGGCACCATGCCCGACCAGTACACCCTGTCGACCTTCCAGCGCCTGGAGCGCGCAAAAGCGGGACACGCCCCCGTCATGGCGGAGGTCGTCCAGGTCTCCAGCCACGCGCCCTGGACGCCCATCCCGTCGCTCATCGACTGGAAGGCCGTCGGCGACGGCTCCGCCTACACCGGCATGCCGTCCGCGGGTACGGCACGGGGCTCGGTGTGGAGCGACTTCACCCAGGTGCGCACCGACTACGGGCGCTCCATCGAGTATTCACTGAACAGCCTGATCTCCTACGTGGAGAACTACGGCGACGACAACACCGTGCTCGTCTTCCTCGGCGACCACCAGCCGGCCCCGCTCGTGTCCGGAGTGGGCGCCGACCACGACGTGCCGGTCACGATCGTCGCCCGCGACCCCGCCGTGCTGAACAGCATCTCCAGTTGGGGCTGGCAGGACGGCCTGCGGCCGGGCCCGAACGCCCCCGTCTGGCCGATGAGCGACTTCCGTGACAAGTTCCTGACCGCTTTCGGATCGCAACCACGTGCCGGCCAGCCGTCACGCTGATGTCTTTCTGAAACGGGGCTCGATGGTGGTCATCTCTGGAGTTCCGTACCAGTAGACGCCACTATGTGATCGTGGCAGGCGGAATCCGTTCATGGTGGGAACGGGTCGTGGTCGCCGTCGGACTGCTGGGATTGGCGGCCTCCCTGGCCGCCATCGGCGTCGCGTTGCGGTTCCAGGACCTGACGATGGCAGCGAACATCGCTCAGCTTGTGTCCGTGGTTCTGATCGTCCCCGGCATGGCCGCAGGACTGATCGCATGGCGACGAGCGAGCCGGCGAGCACGAGACGACCATGCGGCCGGCGTCACTGATACGAGTGCGCCGGTCGGATGGCTCATCGACGAGCTGACCGACCCGTTCGCGCTGGATGTGCACCATCCGGTGGACGCGCCCACGGGAGCGGTCGATCTGCCGTTGCTTCCTCCCTACGTCGGGCGTCCGCACGATGAGGCGCTGGCCCACGTGGTTCAGGAGGCCGCGGCAGGCGACAGCAGGATCGCCGTCTTGGTCGGTGGATCGTCGACGGGCAAGACCCGGGCATGCTGGGAAGTGATCAAGCAACTGCCGGCAGGCTGGCGGTTGTGGTACCCGATCGGATCAAGTCGCCCCGAGGCCGCGATCGAGGAACTTCCGCGGGTGGGGCCGCGCACGGTGGTCTGGCTGAACGACGCCGACCTGTATCTGAGCACCCCCTCTGACCCGGCGATCGGTGAACGAGTCGCAGCCGGGCTTCGCGATCTGCTGCGCGATCCGGGCCGCAGCCCCGTGCTCGTATTGGCCACGATCTGGCCGCAGGACGCCGCTCGCCTCACCAGTGGCGGTTCCGCGTCGCGACATTCAGAGGCGCGCGGGTTGCTGACGGGCAACCAGATTCATGTGCCTGAATCCTTCACCGACGCAGACCTGTCCACGTTGCGGGGCCTCGCGGAGGCGGATCCTCGATTGGCCCAGGCCGCGGATGACGCCAAGGACAGGCACATCACCCAGTACCTGGCCGGGGTCCCCGTTCTGATGGAGCGCTACCGCACCGCATGGCCGGCGGCGAAGGCGCTGATCCACGCGGCGATGGACGCTCGCCGGTTGGGCTGCGGCCGTGCTCTGCCGCGGGCTCTGCTGGAAGCGGCGGTCCCCGGCTATCTCACCGATCATGATTGGGAGGAGGCCCAAGGCGACTGGCTGGAACAGGCTTTCGCCTTCACCTCCGCCCCATGTAAAGGGGTCCGAGGGATCCTCACGCCGGTGCGCCCGCGTCCTGCCCAGCGGGCAGAAGAGGGCGTCGATCACGATATTTCCGGAAATGATGGGGACGTCACTCACTACCAATTGAGCGACTATCTTGAACAAATAGGACCAAACGAGCGTCTTAGGGCCCTGCCTCCCAAAGAGTTCTGGGATGCCGTCACCGCCCACGCCGCCGACGGCGACACGCCGGCTCTGGCCGTACAGGCACAGACACGTGGGCTGTATCGGTACGCCGCGTGGTTGCGCCGGCGCGCTGCGGGCGCGGGCGACACCTCAGCGGCAGCGGAACTCGTCCGCGGCTTGCACGCTCAGCAACTCGACGCGCAGACACCGGCCGCCCGCTGGGCCGCCCGGGAGGTGTCCCTCGACGATCCCGCTCATCTCGCGTCGTTGCTGGAGGCGCTCGGCACGGTTGGGAGCGGCGATCAAGCGGAGGTGCTGTTGGAGCGAAATCCCGCCGCTCACACGGCTCTCCACAGCGTGTACGGCGTCCGCTCACTCCTGGAGGCGTTGCAGGCGGCGGGCCGGAGCGATCAGGTGGCGGTGCTGGCCAGGCGTGCCGTTGACGGTGTCCCTCTCGACGATCCCTATGGCATCGGGAGCCTCCTGGAGGCGTTGCAGGCGGCGGGTCGAGCCGACGAGGTCGCGGTGTTGGCCAGGCGTGCCGCCGACGGCGTCCCCATCGACGATCCTGGCGCTGTCGTGGAACTACTCCAGGCTCTCCGGAAGACCGGTCGGGGCGATCAGGTCGAGACGTTGCTGAGGCGCGATCTGGCCGGCCAGGTCACCGTGGACTATCCGTACGGTGTCGTGGGCCTGCTGGAGGCGTTGCAGGCGGCCGGCCGTGTCGATGAGGTGGCGGCGCTGGCCAGGCGTGCCGCCGTCGGCGTTCCCCTCGACGCCCCCTACGGCCTCGCCCAGTTGCTGGAAGCTCTCCAGCGGGTGGGCCTGGCCGACCAGGTGGAGGTGCTGGCCGCCCGCGCCGCCGCCGATGTTCCTCTCGACGATCCGGGCCAGGTCGCCGACCTTCTGGAAGCGTTGCG
Organism: Planotetraspora thailandica; assembly: GCF_016863335.1. GTDB lineage: Bacteria > Actinomycetota > Actinomycetes > Streptosporangiales > Streptosporangiaceae > Planotetraspora > Planotetraspora thailandica. The sequence continues at coordinate 346 of NZ_BOOR01000067.1, read as the reverse complement.
GCGGGTAGGCGCCCACCATCACATCGCAGCGTTGCTCAACCGAGACCCTGTCGGCCACGTGGTTCTCCAGGACGCTTTCTACGGCGTCGCCAGTCTGCTGGGCGCTTTTCAGGAAATCGGGCACGGTGATTTCGCCACGGCCCTGGCGATGCGGGCCGTGGCGGACGGCTCATTCGACGATCCTGGGGAAGTCGTCGGCTTTTTGGAGGCGTCGCTGGACGCCGGTCGTGGTGATCTTGTCGCCGCACTGGCGACGCGGGCCGTCGCGGATGGCAGGTTCGAAGACGGCGGCGATGTCGCACGAATGCTGGATGTGCTCCAAAAGGCGGGGCGTCTGGATCTGGTC
>NZ_BOOR01000066.1 GCF_016863335.1 Planotetraspora thailandica | reverse complement strand
TCCCATCCGCTACTCCGACCTCGCGGACGCGATTCCCGGCATCTCCCAGCGCATGCTGACGCTCACGCTGAAACAACTGCGGCGCAACGGGATCGTGACGCGCACCACCTACCCCGAAGTACCGCCGCGCGTCGAGTACGCCCTCACCGAACTCGGTGCCTCGCTACTCTCCACCGTCCTGGCCCTGGCGGCCTGGTCCGCCGACCACCATGCCGAGATCCGCCACCACCAGACCGCCTTCGACAGCGCCACCACAACGTAGGAGCTGGAGCTGCCCGGCATGCGTTATGCCCTCGTCCTGTCCCTCGCCCCGGCGCGCGGGTTCTCCGGCGAAGCGCCGGCCTGGACGATCTGGCCGTAGAGGACGGCCAAGCCGACGCCGACATGGTCGGCATGCTGCTCAACTTCGAACCCCACGTCGAGATCGGCCTGCTGGCCGACCGGTCCGGGCTGCCCCGGATCGCGTCCGCGCGGCGCTGACCCGGCTGGGTTCGGCCGGGCGCGTCGGCTACGACCTGGCCGACGCCGGCCACTTCCACCGAGAGCTTCCCTACGACCGCGAGCACGTCGACACGCTCAACCCGCGCCTGACCGCCGCCCGCGCCCTGGTCAAGGGAGGCGCTGTCCAGCCCGACGGGGACGTCGCGCTGATCAGCACCGACGGCGCCGCCGGGTCGGCCTGGCCGGGCGGACGGTGTCCCTGGTGGGCCGACATCGCGGTTCGCGCGGGCCGGGCAAACACGTCTTGGCAGCCACCATCGCCGCCGGTCGCCGGATGGAGGCGGCCCGATGAGCGACGCGTGGAAGCGGGTGCTCGAGCCGCCACGCCGGACCCGGCGCGCGTGCTCGGACCCATGTCGGGGCCGTCCACGGCTGGCTGGAGATCGACGTCATGGACGACGGCATACTCGCGGTCGGGCCACATACGCCAAGGTCGAAGAATTTGTGATCACGGTGATGAAAGCCGGCACGAGGGGCGCAGGCGAAAGAAGCCAGGGCGGCTCGCGCCAGAGGCACCGTCCTTTCGTCAGTTAGGTGCCAGCCGCTCCAGAAGCAGAAGTTAGCTCCGCTAAGGCTGCACGCAGCTCGGCTACGGATGGCGCGCCGGACAGTTTGCTGTCCTGCCGATACAGCCGGCAGGCGAGTCCTGGGGTTTGCCCAGGCTCAGCGAAAGGGTCCACGCCGTTGACCAAGATCGTGGGCGAACCGTTCATCCCGAGCGCTTCGGCCTGTCCGTGATCGGTGACCACCTGGTGAGTGATGTGGATTCGCGACTGCCCGCTCAGCGCTTCGGCTAGGCGCTCCTGAACGAGCGGAAGACTGGGACAGTCGGGAACGGTCAGCACAGTCACATCCATGTGTGAATGTACCCGTGCGCCACCCGCGACTAATCCCCGGCGTCAGCTCAACTCATCGGCTGCCCGAGCGCCTCGCGATCGAAGCCACTCGATCATTTCGGCTGCATTACTGCGGCTTGCGGCATCGAGGGGTGTGAGCCGCTCCCAGGTCGGTAGCCAATTCAGGTTCGCACCGTGGGAGAGAAGGTATTCCGCTGTGCTGCGCTGGCCTCCGTGGCATGCCAGCCAGAAGGCATGGTTGATGTCCTCAGTTGCAGCGGGTGGGTCTCTGGCGACGACGGCCGCGACGAGATCGAGCAGGCCCAGGGCCGCGGCGTCCCCCAGTGGTGTCTTAGCTCCCCGTTCCACCAGACGTCGCGCCGCGTTCCACTGCGCGAATGCCACAGCATCGGTCAGTGGCGTGCCGCCGCCGATGACGGCTCCCGTCGCTTCGATATCGGCGCCTGCGTCCAGCAGCGCGTCCAGCACCGCGACATCGTCGCTACTTGCGGCCCAATGCAAGGGCGTCTCGGTGTGCGGGCCGGTAAATCTGGCGTTGACGTCGGCCCCTGCGGCAACCAGCGTCGCCACGGTCGCCGCACCATTGGGGAAATGGCCAGGCCAGTCGGTCACCACATGCAGCAACGAGCGCGACATACCGCAGCTGTCGCTCTTGTCCGGGTCATCGCCAAGCAGAGCAGTTGCCAGACCAGGGTTCTCGGCCAGCAGTCGACGCAACGTCTCCTGATCACCGCTGTGGATCGCACTGACTACGGCCACGGCTAGCGGTTCCTCGGTGCCGATGACCAGCATGGGGCGTCCTTCCGGAGGTACTGTCTGCGACAGTACCGCCCTGTCTGCGTGATGTCAGCGGGCAAGTGAATGCGCCCAGAGTCGCCGCCCGGCCGGGACCCGGCCCCGGGCCGCACCTCCACCGGCGAGCCTGCATAGGACCGTGAGGCGGCGGAGCGCGCCCTCGATCCCTGTAGGCACAATTTGCCAGGGCGATGTGGCATCCGCGTGGGCCAGGCGCATTAAGAGGTCCTAACAGAATGATCAACGGGTGAGGCGTCGCCAGCAGATGATGGCGGCAGCGAGCGTCATGAAGGCTTCGCGGATGTCGTCGCGGATCTCCCAACGGATGCGCAGCCGGCGGAACCAGTGCAGCGGCGCGATGGTCTGCTCGATCACCCAGCGGTGTGTGCCCAGGCCCGAGCCGTGCGCGGTGCCGCGGCGGGCGATGAGGGGTTTCACTCCCTTGGCCCAGACCATCCGACGGTACTTGTCGTGGTCGTAGCCGCGATCGGCGTACAACCTCCTCGGGCGTTGGCGGGGTCGGCCGCGTCGGCCGCGCACCGGTGGGATCGACCGGAGTAGCGGCATGACCTGGGTGACGTCGTTACGGTTGCCGCCGGTCAGGCTGAGTGCGAGAGGGATGCCGTTGCCGTCGGCGATGACGTGATGTTTGGAGCCCGTTTTTGCGCGGTCGACCGGACTCGGACCCGTTTTGGGCCGCCTTTCAGCGCCTGGACGTGGGAGCTGTCGATCACCGCCTTGGACCAGTCCAGCTTGCCCGCGGCATGCAACTCGGCCAGCAGCAGTTCGTGCAGCTTCTGCCACACCCCGGCCTGATGCCAGTCCCGCAGCCTTCGCCAGCAGGTCATTCCCGAACCGAAGCCCAGCTCTTGGGGCAGGAACTCCCAGGCGATGCCGGTGTAGAGCACGAACAAGATGCCGGACAGGACCTTCCGGTCGTCCAGGCGCTTGCGACCTGGGTGATCGGTACGGCGCGGCACGACCGGCAGCAACGGCTCGATCCGCGCCCACAACTCATCCGCGATGATCCACGGTGGCTGTTCGCCCTTCCTCACGCTGGTGATCAACCTGAAGGTGATCAACAGTATTCCTAGATCATTTTGTTAGGACTTCTTACAGTCCCCGTCGCTCCGTCGTGGAGGCTGTCTCTCTTTCAGTGGTGACGGAGCGTTAGGCCAGGAGAATGCGGTGGCGGAGCAACGCGAAGCCGGCCCGGCTGTGCATCTGGCGCATGATGAGCTTGGTCTTCGTGTCGACGCCTTCGGTGCTGCCGTTGTGGAAGGACAACGTGACGGCCGCGGACGGCGTCGCGGTCCTGGTCGAGGCCGCGGGCGAAGGCGTGCAGGTGAGGTAGATCGCAGGTCCGGGCGGTGGTGATCCACGCGTTGAGACGTTCGGCGTTGTCCTCGTGTGGCCGCAGCAGGTCGGCGAAGGCGCGCATGGGCCCGGCCAAGTCGATCATCTGCGGGCAGGCTGTGGTGAGGTCGTCCAGCAAGTGGCGGTGCTCGTCTTTGAGGCTGTCAGGCCGGGTGAGCAGGAGCCGAGCAAGGCGGCGGGGCGAGATGGGCCGCCGGTCGGCTTCGACACGGCCTTGCGTGATGTACCGGTAGAGGAGGTTGAAACTGCCCTGGTAGCCGATGGCTTTGATCTCCTTGAACAGGTGTAGGGCTGGGACGGCGGGGTCGTCGGATCGGCGGCGCCGGAGATGGTCGCGGTAGGGGTCGCCGAAGGTGGGCCGGCATTGCGGGGCGCGTTGCAAGCGTTCGGGTTCGCCCACGCGGGCGTAGCGCTAGACGGTGTTGAGGGACACGTGCGCGGCTCCTACCTCTGGATGCGGAGCCTCCGACCAACCTGATAATCCCAACCCGGAACAGGTCCTAGTTGACAACGCGGAGGCCGCGTCGGCAGGGTCGCGGCTTCAGCCCTGCGGGATGGCCAGGTCTGCGTGTGGAGGTCAGGCCGCTGAAAGCACTTTGCAAGCGGCCCGGCCTATCACTGGTGATGCAAACCCGACCGACGCAGCTCCCAGCGACACGAAACCATCGAACACCCCAATACGGTCATCTTCCTGGAGCCCAACCGGCTGCACTGGCGCAGGAGCAAGCAGTGGCCTTCCCGCAACGAACCGAACGCTTCGGAATTCTCCCGTCATTACGCCCATATATGAAAAGGATGAAACCATGGACGGCTTCAGGAAGTTCACGCACGCTGCCATCGTCGGCGGTGCACTGGCTCTGATCGCGGCTTGCGGAGGCGGCGGCGACACGGATGGTTCCAGCCCGGTGAACCTTCCCACTGCAGTGGGCCTTCCCGGTGGGGAAGGTTCCGACAGCAGCGCCAGCTGCAAGTTCCTCACCAAGGAGGAGGTCACTCAGGCGATCGGCCCCAATGACGGCGGCCAGCAGGACTACACGTTCGGCGGATGCGTCTGGACGGCGTCGAGCGCCAAGGACGGCATCAATGAGGCGATCTTCGCGGCGGTGCTGCCCAAGGCCCAGTATGAGTCCGTGGCCGAGATCGGCGATCCGGTGAGTGGATTCGTCGACGGCGCCACCTACGCCGAACTGCACGGCGAGTTGTGGTTTCCCTGCCGCGGCGGTGACTACTGCGGGATCAAGGCGAGGACGGCGGACTCCGACGGCCGCCAGGAGATCGCGCTGCGTCTGGCCAAGCTCCTTCAGGACCGCGTGTAGGTGTAGCCCGTCGGTTCGACGTATGGCCGGTTGTTGTCCGTAGCGTCCGACCCAGCACCTACACGCGCGGCGTGCCACGCACGTGCGCCAGGGCGTTCACGTTCGCGATCGCCCGGCTTAACGCCAGAGCAATCAACTCCGCGCCTTTACGTTGTAGATTTCTAATGACGGCCCTGCCGAGCTCATCTCGTTTGAACATTTCGAGCGGGCAGGTCCGCGGAAGGGTCGGAACGCCGGGCAACCTGCGGCAATATCCGGCAGGCGACTGTCGGCAACTGACGTCTCGTCCGAGCAACAAATAAGCAACGAGAAGCAGAAAAGCCGTGATCACATCTTTCGTGATCACGGCTCCGACCTGCCGAAACAGAGTCGGGACGACAGGATTTGAACCTGCGACCCCTTGACCCCCAGGAAGTGGGGGTACGCCTTTTTGCAGCTCAACGGCCTTCAGGTAGCCATGCACGACGTTTGGTGACGTGCAGGTTGTTCGGCCACGTGCATGACGTGTGGTCCCCGTTTGGTCCCCATGACTCCAGCCCGGCAGGCCCATGCTCACCGCCGGCTTTGTGAGCCGTGCCGCGCCAGCTTCGCTAACCACGGCGATTCCTGCAACCGGTACCACGCGGGCTTGACAGCAAGGGGCTAACCGTTAGACGTTGTGGCTAACGGTTATAGGGGGCCCAATGCAGCAGGAAGTGGTGCTGGCGATGCTGGCCAAGGAGCCCTCGCACGGGTACCAGCTGCGCGCCCGGCTGCGCGACGCGCTCGGCCCTCTCGGTGACGCGATGAACGACGGGCAGGTCTACGTCACGCTGACCCGGCTGGAAAAGGCCGGCCTGTTGGCGGTCGAGAAGTCTGCCGGCGGCGCCGACCGGTCGGATCGAAAGGTGTACGCGCTCACCCCCGACGGCCAGCAGCGAGTCGCCGAGTGGATCGCCGAGGTGGGCTGGCCGAGACCCGACCTCGCCGAGTTCCATCTCAAGCTGATCGCGGCCGCGTCGGCCGGGCTGGCCGACCCGCTCACCATCGTCGACACCCAGCGCCGCGAGCTGCTGCGTCGGCTGCGTGACGCCCAACGCGCCGCCATGGCCGAACCGAATCGCTCGGACGCGGCGCTGTTGTTGGAGGGCATCGTGCTCCGGCTTCAGGCGGACCTGCGCTGGCTCGAGGCATGTGAGAAGAACTGGACTCACCGAAGGAGTGGATCGTGAGCAACGCCGCCGACACGTCCGTGCTTCGCGCCCGCGGGTTGCGAAAGGAGTACGGCAAGGGGGATGGGTTGGTGCGCGCCGTCGACGGGGTCGATCTCGACATCGGCGCGGGAGAGACGGTGGCGATGATGGGTCCCAGCGGCTGCGGGAAGTCCACACTGCTCCACCTGCTCGGGGGGCTGGGCCGGCCCTCGGATGGAGAGGTGTGGCTGAACGGCCGTCGCATCGACGACCTCGGCGAGAAGGCCCTGGCCCGGATGCGACGGACCGCCGTCGGCTTCGTCTTCCAGGCCTTTCACCTGATGGAGGAGCTCACCGCCGTGGAGAACGTCGAGCTGTCGGCGCTGCTGGCCGGACGCTCGCCGCGGGCCGCCAGACGGCGTGCGGAGGAACTGCTGGAGCAGGTCGGGCTCGCCGACCGGGCGCGTTTCCTGCCCTCGGCGCTGTCCGGTGGCCAGCGGCAGCGAGTCGCGGTCGCCCGGGCGTTGAGCAACGAACCGTTAGTCGTCCTCGCCGACGAACCGACCGGAAATCTGGACAGCGCCGCCACCTTGGACGTCCTCCAGCTCTTCGAGAGCCTGCACGAGTCCGGTCAGACGCTGGTCGTCGTCACCCACGACGCGCGGATCGCGGCCACGGCAGACCGGCTGATCTCGATGCGCGACGGCGCGTTCGTGGACGAGACCAGGTTGACCGGTGGCACCACCGGGCGGCTCGGCGCCCTTATCGGGCTGGAGGACTGAGGGCGATGGGCCGCATCCTGCTCGTGGGCCGCCTCGCCGTGCGTGACCTCCGGCGGCGCCGCATCGAGGCCATATTACTGCTGATCGCCATCATGGCGGCCACCACGACGTTGACGCTCGGGCTCGTCCTGCGTGACGCGGCAAGCGACCCGTATCAGAGCACCCGGGAGGCGACCAATGGACCCGACGTGGTCGCCAACGTCGGCCGGGCCGCCGAGCTTTCCGCCCTCAAGGGTCTGGCCGGCGCTCCCGGTGTCATTGACCACAGCGGACCGTACCCGGTCACCGCGGCGGCACTTCAGGCATCCGGTCGAACGTCAGATGTACAGGTCGTGGGGCGCGACGCCGCGCCCGCGTCGGTCGACCAGCCCGAACTGATAAAGGGCGGCTGGGTCCGCGATGGCGGCGTGGTGGTCGAGGCCGCCTTCGCCAACGCGCTCGATGTGCGCGTCGGTGATCCGGTCACCCTGCACGGCCGGTCGTTCGAGGTCGTCGGCGTCGCGGTCACCGCCGCCATGCCGCCCTATCCAAAGGCCTCCTGCTATCTCCCCTGCATGAGCGGCGCAGTATCCGACAATCCGGCCGGCGCCGGACTGCCTCCGGGTTTGCTGCACAATCCCGGCCTGGTCTGGCTCACCCAGGCGGATGTGCGGAGCCTCCCGCCGAATCCGGACTCCCTGGCCTACGTGATGAACCTGAAGCTGGCCGACCCGGATGGGGCCCAGGCGTTCGTCGACGCAAACCACGGCGAGCAGAGCGGCGCTGTTCCCATGCAGCCCTGGGAGAACATCCTCGAAGACGCCACCGAGCTGGCCGGAGACTCCCAGATCCTTCTGCTGATTGGAGCCTGGCTGCTCGGCCTGCTCGCCGTGGCCAGTCTTTCGGTACTGGTCGGCGGCCGGATGGCCGATCAGACCAGACGCGTCGGACTCCTTAAAGCAGTCGGCGGCACACCGAGCCTGGTCGCCGCCGTGCTGCTCGCGGAGTATGTCCTCGTGGCCGTCGTTGCGGCCTCGGCCGGGTTGGCGGTCGGATCGCTGACCGCTCCGTTGCTCACCGAGTCCAGCGCCGGGCTCGTCGGCAGCGCGGGCCCGCCGTCGATGACCATGTCCACGGTCGGTTTGGTGACCGCCGTGGCACTCGGAGTCGCGGCACTTGCGACCGTTGTTCCGGTCGTGCGCTCCGCCCGCTCCAGCACCGTCGACGCGCTGACCGACTCGGCACGCCCACCCCGCCGTATCGGTTGGCTGATCGCGATCTCGGCGCGACTGCCCGTCCCGCTGCTTCTCGCCTTGCGGGTCGCCGCCCGCCGGCCGCGACGGGTCGTGCTGGGTGTGGTCAGCATCGTGGTCACGGTCAGCGGGATCTACGTCCTGCTGGTGCTCAACGCCTTCCTCGCCACCCAGCCACTCGTCGGCGGATATGACGATGCTCAGGTGAAGGTGCTGCGCCACGTGCTCCTCGTCTGGACGGTCGTACTGCTCTCCCTGGCGGCGGTCAACGCCATCGTCATCACTTGGGCGACGGTGCTCGACAACCGGCATTCGTCCGCGCTGGCGCGTGCTCTCGGCGCAGCCCCTCGTGAAGTGAGTACGGCACTGGCGGCCGCGCAGGTGCTGCCCGCGCTCGTCGGCGCCATCTTGGGCGTCTTCCCGGGAGGCTTCGCACTGTTCGCCGCAATAAACGCGATCACCGGCGGCGACAGCGACAGGGTCACGCTTCCCTCGCTCTGGCAGCTGCTCGCCCTGGTGCTGGGAACCGTGCTCGTGGTGGCGGTACTCACCGCTGTTCCCGCCCGCCTCAGCAGCCGCCGTCCCGTGACCGAGACTCTCTAAGCGACATATGGCATCGCGGATATTCGGGAGCCTTCCTTGCTTGACCACCGGTCAAGCAGCACCATCAGGCCGGATGCAAGATGATCGTGGTCCCCAAGACGCCGAAAGGGCCGACCCGATCAATCGGATCAGCCCTCTGAGCTGCGTCGGGACGACAGGATTTGAACCTGCGACCCCTTGACCCCCAGGCAACCCAGGCGGGGACGGGATCAGCCTCAATACCCGTCCCCACCTGCGGAAACGATCCTTAGCCGTCCACCGGTGCATGCGGCCGTCCACAGCAATAGTCACCCAGATAGTCACCCAGTCCGAGGCGGTTACGCCGCCCGGCACTCATCCCCCACACATGCCTCCTGATGGAACCACCAGCCGGCTGCTTCGCCTTAATCGAGGAGTGCTTTCACGGCGGATAGGTCCGCGTCAGGCGGCACGCTGAGCGCGACGAGGGGGAACTCCGCGCTGTGCAGCTCGGCCCCGATGCCCAGCGGAGCGAAGACTTCATGCACTGCCACAGCAGTGGACTTCGGCCCATCAGGGGCAGGCAGGACCAGGATGGTGCATGTGCCAGACCACTCGACTCGTTCGACGACCCAGCGGACGCCCTGCGGATCCGTGGTGAAACGGACCAAGTCTCCTCTGCGGCGCCGTCGACGAAGAACGGCACGTTGTTCACCTGCGCAACGACCAGCATGACTGAGGACGTTGCTGTCACTGGAGATTAAAAACGCCCCGGCCGCTAGAACGGAAGGATCGGCTCGGGACGTTCTGGCTGTTCACATACGCACGCGAAAACGATCTTGCGAGCGCAAGCCGTAAACGCCAACCCCGCGCTGAGTCTCCTTGCTTCACTGATTCCCATGCGAAAGGGCCGGTCCGCGTGGGGACCGGCCCTTCGCTTCGGCTCTATAGCCCGTAGGTCTCCAGCAGCCGCAGCCACACCTCGCTGACCGTGGGGAACGACGGTACGGCATGCCAGAGCCGCTCCAGCGGCACCTGCGCGGTGACGGCGATGGTGGCCGAATGCACCAGCTCCGCCACGCCAGGGCCGACGAAGGTGACCCCGAGCAGGACCTTGCGGTCCTCGTCGACCACCGCCTTGGCCCGGCCGCGGTAGGAGGGCTCGCGCACGTAGGCGCCGGACACCGCCGCCATGTCGTACTCCACCACGCGGACCCGGTAGCCCTTCTCCCGTGCCGCGGCCTCGGTCAGGCCAACGGCGCCGATCTGCGGATCGGTGAAGATCACCTGTGGCACGCCGGACGCGGTGGTCACATCCCTCATGGCGGGTAGGTCATCCGGCTCGCCCTTCGCGCGGGCGACGATCACGTCCCCACACAGGCGGCCCTGATACTTGCCCATGTGAGTGAGCAGGGCACGCCCATTGATGTCGCTGACCGCATACAGCCAGCCGCCATCGACGCCGACAGCGCGCATACTGTCGTCCACCTGGACAGGCGAGCCCGGCGTCAGGCCGACGGTGTCCAGGCCGAGCCCGCCACTGGCCGGGACACGGCCGGTGGCGACCAGCAGCTCGTCGGCGACCAGGGGCGGCCCACCGGCCAAGTGGATGGTCACCTCGCCGTTGCGGACGCGCCGCTCCACCCTGGTCACCCGCGCGCCAGTACGCACGTCGATCCCGGACGTAACGAAGGAATCGGCCACGAACTGCCCGGCGAAGGGCTCCAGACGCTCCAGCAACGCCTGGCCGCGGACCAGCACGGTCGTCTCCACGGCGCCGAGGCCGTGCATGGCCTGAGCCAGCTCGCAGGCGACCACACCACCTCCGAGTACGGCGAGGCGCCGGGGCACGGTACGGACTGCGGTGGCCTCGTGGCTCGTCCATGGATTCGCCTCGGCCATGCCGGGAATCGGGGGTATGACGGGCCGGCTGCCGGTGGCCAGCACCACGGCGTGGCGGGCAGTGAGGCGTGCCGTACCGCCGTCCGCCAAGGTGACCTCCACCCGCTTGGGGCCGGCCAGCCGGCCGCGGCCCCGGAACAGCTGCGCCGGAACCTCCTTGAGTGCCGCGGCCGCCCGCGTGTCGTCCAGGTTGGATACGACCTCGTCGCGTCGGGCGAGCGCGGCTCCGGTGTCGATCATGCCGGGCCCGAGACCGGGTGTCCTGCCTGTCTCCGCAGCCAGTTCGACCGGCCGCAGCAGGATCTTGCTCGGGATGCAGGCGAAGTACCCACATTCGCCGCCGACCAGGCTTTCCTCCACAATCGCGGTGCTCAGCCCACCCCGCGCGGCGCGGGCGATCACGTTCTCGCCGGCCGGGCCGGCGCCGATCACGATCACATCGAACTCTTCACTCATGGATCTCCTCCAGTAGGTGATGACTGGTCAAGGGGGACGCTGGATCGGGCCATCAGGAGTGGGGCCCCGTCCGGTCAGGACGAATTCGACAGGCGGCACCGCTCAGCGATCCTGTGGTGAACCCGTCGAGGCCCGCCGGCTGAGTCGGCCGCCCAGGAGCAGGTGGTGCTCCAGCTCGTCGGCAGTGCCCACGAAGCCATGATCGCTCCGTTGAGAGCGCCCACCGAGGTTCCGACGATCAGGTCGGGGACGAACCCGCGCTGCTCCAGCGCATACCCCACGCCGACATGCGCGGCCCCGAGCACTCCCCCGCCCCCGACCACCGCGGGCACGGGATGGGGCAGGGCGCGCAAGCCCAGCGGCTTCAGGCTCTTGTACGGGCGGCCCGCCGACGATGCATGCTTCCTCTCACCGACCGTCATGGCCTAACGCCATCCACGGCCGCGACCGCTCGCCAGCAGCCGTTCGAAACGGAAGAGGCCGATCTCCGGCGATGTGTCATCCACATGGTCTTGCCTCTCTCACCACGCACCGAATCGATACGTTCCTCAGCTAAGACCAGGTGGGTCTTCGAAGGTGTGACACCCTTCGGCAGATTCGTGGGCGGAGGGTCACCATGGAGCCCTGATCCAGCCGACGACGGCCGACAACCCTGCGACGCACAAGATCACTCGGGTGCGGCCATGGACGCCCCCGAAGTCGGCGCGAACGCGCGGGCCTCGTTGAAGAGAATCGTGACGAACCGACAACACGCAACTCGCCGCGAGTGCCGGCGACCACGCCGTGCACGCCGATCCACGGCACCGCGAGTGGTAACGCCAGGGACGACGACGGCGCAGGCCGACAACAGGACGGGATGGATCACGGGCTCCGCCACAACACGCGCGTACACCGTCCAGAGCAGCATGAGGAAGACGCCGACGGGCACGGCGACGGCGTCGCCGACCGTGAGCGGTCCGGCCGCGACGGGGGGCCGCTCAGCTCGACTCCGCCGTCGACGCCGACCGCCGTACCCGCTGACACCCTCCGGCCGGCCCGCCCGGTTCGGCCTCGGCGAACTGGCGGTGATGAGAGAACCCACGCATGTGGCCGTTCACACGAGTTCGTGCGATGTGAGCTCCAACTAACCGCCGACAGAGTGGCTTGCCGGCTGGTACGACGAGCGCCGGCGGATTCCGCGAACAGAACAGGATGCCCCGATGAATGAACAGCAGATTCTTCAGTGCATGCATGCTCATCGTCGATGAGGAGTACGACCTGCGCGCCCAGCGCCGTTCGGCCGGATTCGTCACCCAATCCGAACACGCGCGGCTCACCGACCTGGAACAGATGCTCGACGAGTGCTGAGACCTGCTGCGCCGACGGCGGCATTGTGCGACAGCCGACTTCGCCGCCGCCGACCACCTGCTAACCGCTTCCACACCTGACGGTCAAGCCCGCCGAGCCTGGACATGATGGCGAAACCCATCTCAGGCATTCATGTGATGTCGATGATCACGCGGGTCGGCAGGTTAGGTCATATCCGCATGAGCGACGCATGAGAAGGAATGACATGCCCCACATCAAGAGAACGACTCCCGCAATGTCCCGACGCCTGAAGACCGCCTTCGCCGCCGTACTGGTCGCTCTGACCGGCGCGGTGGCCGCGCAGCCCGCGAACGCGACCGACGCGCGCGGCGCCAAGCCCACCATCGTCCTCGTTCACGGCGCCTGGGCCGACGCCTCCGGCTGGAACGGAGTCATCACCCGGCTCAGGAACGATGGTTATCGGGTGCTCGCCCCGGGCAACCCGCTGCGCGGCCTGGCCTCCGACGCCGCCTACCTCAAGGGCCTGCTCGCCACCTTGGACGGGCCCATCGTCCTGGTCGGCCACTCATACGGCGGATCGGTCGTGACCAACGCCGCGGGCGACGATCCCGACGTCAAGGCCCTCGTGTACGTCTCAGCTATCATCCCCGACCAGGGCGAGTCCGTCTTCGACCTGTCCACCAAGTACGCAGGCAGCAAGATCGGCGACAACACGATCACGACCGTGCCGCTGGCCTCCGGCGACGCCGATGTCTACGTCAGGACCGAGAACTTCGCCGACATCTTCTCCGCCGACCTTCCCCGCTCCACCAGCGCGCTTCTCGTCGCCACCCAGCGGCCGATCACTTACGGCGCACTGACCGAGCCCTCCGGCAAGCCCGCCTGGAAGACCGTTCCGTCCTGGGCGCTGATCCCCCGCGACGACCAGGTCATCCCGCTGCAGGCCCAGCGCTTCATGACCGCCCGCGCCAAGTCCCACACGGTCGAGGTCGCAGGCTCGCACGTTGCCATGATCAGCAGGCCCGGGACGGTCACCCAGCTCATCGAGACCGCAGCCCGCGCAGCCAACTGATCATTTATCCAAGGCCAGCCCCCTTATACGGGGGCTGGCCAAGCCACGTTCACCGACCGCACCGCCATCAGCGCCCGGCCTGGAGGTCGTTGCCCGGCCGTCCCTGTCCGGTAAGCGCAAGCCGCTGACCTGGCCGAACGCCGTCGCGTGGACTTCATGACAGCTCCGTTACCGACCCCCCAGTCCGAAACTTGGCCTGGCGTGTGTCTTGGGTGTATGCAGAGTCGTGCAATTGGGATAAAGGGCGGGAGGCCGTGGGCCAACGTAAGCGGGGCGCCGGGCACGGTGAGAATGTCGGGCTGCTCGGGCGGGCGTCGGAGTGTGCTGTCCTCGATCAGATGATCGCGGCCGTCCGCATGGGGGAGAGTCGTGTGCTCGTGGTGCACGGCGCGCCGGGAGTCGGAAAGTCGGCGCTGCTGGAGTACGCGGAGAACTCGGCGGCCGGCATGCGGGTACTGCGTGCGGTCGGTGTTGAGTCCGAGATGGAATTGGCTTTTGCCACATTGCATCAGTTATGTGCGCCGCTGCTGGATCGGCTGGAGCACCTTCCCGCGCCGCAGCGCGATGCGCTTGAGAGGGTGTTCGGGATGCGAGGGGGAACGCCGCCCGAACGCTTCCTGGTTGGGCTGGCGGTACTGAGTCTGCTGTCGGACGTCTCGGAGGGGAACCCTCTCCTCTGTGTGATCGACGACGCGCAGTGGATGGACCGATCCTCGGCGCAGGTCCTCGGCTTCGTCGCCCGGCGGCTGCTGGCGGAGTCGGTCGCCCTCGTCTTCGGCTCTCGCCGGAGGGCTCAGGAACTGCTCGGACTACCGGAATTGGAGGTCACCGGGCTCAAGGACGCGGACGCACACGCTCTGCTGGACTCGGTGACGCACGTCCGGATCGATCAACACATCCGCGATCGGTTCGTGGCCGAGACCAGGGGCAACCCCCTTGCTTTGCTGGAGCTCCCGCGTGAGCTGGCCGTGACCCAGATGGCGGGCGGATCCGGCCTCCTGGACGCCGACACGCTGCCGAGCCGGATCGAGCAGAGCTTCATGGCCCGGATCGAAGGCTTGCCCGAGCAGACCCGGTTGTTCCTGCTGATCGCCGCCGCCGAGCCGGTCGGCGATCCCTCGTTGGTGTGGCGTGCCGCCGAACGGCTCGGCGTGATGCCGGCAACGGTCCTGGCGAGCGGGACGGACGGGCTGCTGGAGTTCGACGTGCGGGTGATCTTCCGTCACCCCCTCGTGCGGTCGGCCGTGTACAGGTCGGCGAAAGAGGGGGATCGCCGGGCGGTCCATCTTGCGTTGGCTGAGGTCACCGACGCGCAGGCAGACCCGGACCGCCGTGCCTGGCACCTTGCGTCCGCGACGGCAGCGCCCGATGAGACCGTCGCCGCCGAACTGGAACGGTCTGCCGGCCGGGCGCAGGCGCGCGGTGGGCTGGCCGCCGCAGCGGCGTTCCTGCAGCGATCCGTGGCTCTGACCATCGACACCTCGCGGCGCGCCGAACGTGCCTTGACGGCTGCGGACGCCAGCCTTCGGGCGGGCGACATCGACGCCGCGCGCCGATTCGTCGACATCGCCGATCGGGATGCTCTGACCGAGTTCCAACGCGTTCGAGCGCACCTGACACGCGGTCACATCACGTTCGCGGCCGGATTCAACGACGAGGCGCCGCTGATGTTGCTGGCGGCCGCGCACCGGCTGGAACCCTTCGACATGGACCTGGCGCGGGAGACGTATCTCATCGCCTGGGCTTCCGCGTCATTCGGTGCCGGAAACCGGGACAGCCTCATGGCCATCTCTCGGGCGATGAGGGAGCTGCCCTCTCCTGAAGGCAGCCCGCGTGCTCTCGATCTCGTGATGGAGGGCTACGCGCTGCTCGTCACCGACGGCCGGAGCGCAGCGCTTCCCACGTTGCGAAGGGCGAAGACCGCGCTCACGGACCATCCCGTGCAGGACTTCCTGAAATGGGGCTGGGCGGCCTGTGGCGTGAGCGCGCTCATCTGGGAGGACCGGATCATGCCCGAGACGCCCGCCAGGGCGGTCGAGGAGGTGCGTACGGCCGGCGCACTGTCCGAGCTTCCCATCTATCTCCACGCGTTGGGGATACCGGTCTCGTTGAGCGGTGATTTCGCGGCCGGGGCCGCGATCGTCGTCGAAGCCGATGCCGTCGCCGAGGCGACGCACGGGCCCATGACGCAGCACACCAAGCTCCTGCTGACGGCGATGCAGGGTAAGGAGGCCGAGGCCTCGGCGCTGATCGCCGCGACGATCGAGGAGGCCGGTGCCAGTGGTCAGTTGAACGGCGTCGCATCCGCCCAGTGGGCGGCCGCGGTCCTCTACAACGGCCTCGCCCGCTATGGGCTCGCGCTGCCCGCGGCCCAGGCCACCATTCAGAGCGCCAACTTGATCGTCTCCCAATGGGCGCTGCCCGAGCTCGTCGAGGCGGCGGCGCGCGTCGGAGACGATACGGCCGCTCTCTGGGCGCTCGAAGGTTTGGCGAACTCGGCGGAAACGTGTGACACGGACTGGGCACAGGGAATCCTGGCTCGCTGCCGTGCGCTGCTGAGCGACGATGCCGCCGCGGACGACCTCTACCGCGAGGCGATCGAGCGGTTGGGCCGGACGATCTTGCGCCCCGAACAGGCGCGCGCTCACCTGCTGTACGGCGAGTGGTTGCGCCGGGACCGTCAGCGGGCCGAGGCGCGGATTCACCTGCGTACCGCGTACGAGATGTTCGTGTCGATCGGGATGGAGGCGTTCGCCGAGCGTGCCCGCCGCGAGCTTCTCGCCACGGGCGAGACTGTCCGCAAGCGCAGGAACGAGGCCTCGACGAGTGACGAGTTGACGGCGCAGGAGACACAGATCGCCCTGCTCGTGCGGGACGGCCTCTCCAACCCGGAGGTCGGGGCTCGTCTCTTCCTGAGCCCGCGTACGGTCGAGTGGCACCTCCGCAAGATCTTCGCGAAGCTCGGGATCAGCTCCCGAAGGCAGCTCGGCGACGCCCTGTCCCGCGGCGAGTACGAGTCCATGACGCAGTGAAAGTGCCGTGTCTGATCGAAGTCCATCTCGGTGATCGGTGCGTAGATCGGGCCACTCCCAGCTGACCTGCGTGGGCAGTTCGGTGAAGAACCGGTGCGGCCAGCGGCATCGGGCCGACGGGCGGCTGCTGACACCCGTGAACCCTCCCTGGCCCCCGGTGACCAGTGAGACTCCCTGGTGCGACCCGGCAGGCGGCTGCGCGAGTCTCCTCGTGTCGGCTTTTCGTCCGAGCACGGGAGAAGCGGTGATGGACATGAAGCCGCGTCATCCTCGACCCGAGGGAATGAGGCAGCCATGGACGATCTGCCGCTAGATGGAGCCGTCGCGCTGATCACCGGCGCGAGCAGCGGGATCGGTGCCGCGACCGCGCGCCGCCTCGCCCGCGAGGGCGCGGCGGTGGCCCTGGTCGCCCGTCGCCGCAACCGCCTGGACCAGGTCGCGTGCGACATCGCGAAGCTGGGCGGAGAGGCGGTCGCGTTGGAGGCCGACATCACCGAGCCCGAACGCGCCGACGACATGGTGCAGGAAACGCTGGATCGGTTCGGGCGCCTCGACATCCTGGTCAACAACGCCGGGATCATGCTGCTCAACTCGGCGCTGCACACCTCCATCGAGGAGTGGGATCGGATGATCTCGCTCAACGTGGCGGCGCTGTTGCACGTCACGCACGCCGCCATCCCGCATCTGATCTACGCGGCATCCACATCCCCGCGGCAGGTGGCCGATCTCGTGAACGTCAGCTCGACGGCCGGGCGAGTCGCCCGGCCGGGGAGCAGCGTCTACGGCTTGACCAAGTTCGGCCTGAACGCGTTCACCGAATCGCTTCGTCAGGAACTGCTCAGCGAACGCGTCCGAGTCAGCGTGGTGGAGCCCGGCACCGTGGACACCGAACTGGTGAACCACCTCAGTGACACCACCCGGGACGCGGCCCGCCAACAGATCGACGGAATCGAAGCGCTGCGGCCGGAGGACATCGCGGACGCAATCAGCTACATCATCACGCGAGACCGGCGGGTCGCCGTCAACGAGATGCTGGTTCGTGCCGGCGGCCAAACGTGGTAACCGCGCCTACTCGAGCGCGAGTCCACGAAGGCCGGTGCCGCGACGTCCGTCATCCCAGCGGCACCACTGAGGACCGACCGGACAACAGTGCTCAGCCGCGACCGTGAACACCGGACGGCAGCGCACATCCCATACCGCAACGAGCAGCAGGTGGACAGATGAGCAGCAACTACGACGTTGTCGTGATCGGCGTGGGCTTCGCGGCCGGGCTCCGCCGTGGCATCGACGCCGCGGTTTCGGTTGGGCGGTGCTGATGGCCGGCAGGAACCCCAGGTTGCGGTTGCGTGGCCGGCAGATCGAGTGCGAGACGTTGGCCCAGCTCGTGGCGACTGCGCAGGCCGGCCGTAGCGCGGTCCTGGTCCTGCGCGGTGAGGCCGGCATCGGCAAGACGGCGTTGCTGGAATACGTGCGAGACAGCGCGCCTGGCTGCCGGATCACCAGAGCGGCGGGCGTCGAGTCCGAGATGGAACTGGCCTTCGGCGGGCTGCATCAGCTGTGCGCTCCGTTTCTGGATCGTCTGTGTCGCCTGCCGGAGCCGCAACGTGACGCGCTGGAGACGGCATTCGGGCTGAGTGCGGGAACTCCACCGGATCGTTTCCTGGTCGGGCTCGCGGTGCTCAGCCTCCTCGCCGACGCGGCCGCGAAAGAGCCGCTGGTCTGCCTCATCGATGACGCCCAGTGGCTTGACCGGGTCTCCGCACAGACCCTCGCCTTCGTCGCGCGGCGTCTGCTCGCCGAGCCGATCGGGCTGGTCCTCGCGGTGCGCGAGCCCAGCCTTGAACCCGAGTTGGCGGGGCTGCCCCAGCTTGAGGTGGGGCGATTGAGCGACTGCGACGCTCGCGCCCTGCTGGACTCCGTGACTCCCGGACGACTCGACGAGTGGGTCCGGGACCGGATCGTCGCCGAGACGCAGGGAAATCCCCTGGCCCTGCGCGAGCTGCCTCGGGGTTTGACGCCGGCGGAGCTGGCAGGTGGATTCGGGCGGCCCGACGCGCGGCCGCTGGCCGGCCAGATCGAGCAGAGCTTCCTACGACAGGTCCAGTCGCTCCCGGCCCAGACGCAGCAGTTACTGCTCATCGCGGCGGCCGAGCCGGTGGGAGATGTGACCTTGCTGACCCACGCGGCGGAGCTGCTCGGGATTGACGTGGCCGCCGCGTCGCCGGCCGAAGCGGGGGGACTGATCACCATCGGGACCCGGGTGCGTTTTCGTCATCCCCTCGTGCGCTCGGCGACCTATCACATGGGCACCCCGCGGGACCGCCAGAACGTGCACCAGGCGCTGGCCGACGCGACCGATCCTCAGTCGGATCCCGATCGCCGGGCGTGGCATCTGGCCAACGCCACAGTCGGCCCCGACGAGGCGGTGGCCGCCGAGTTGGAGCGCTGTGCCGATCGAGCGCAGGCGCGCGGCGGAGCGGCGGCGGCAGCCGTGTTTCTCGAGCGGGCGGCCGTGCTGACCCCCGATCCCGCACGCCGCGGAGCCAGAGCGTTGGCGGCGGCACGGGCCAAGTACCAGGCCGCCGGATATGACGCCGCGCTCGAACTGCTGGACGCGGCAGAGCTCAGCCCCCTGAACGAACACGAGCTTGCTCAAGCCGGCCTGCTGCGTGGGCAGATCGTGTTCGCCTCCACAAGCGCCGGCGCCGCCTTGCCGCTGCTACTCAGTGCCGCCAAGCGGTCGGAGCGGCTGGACGCCGGACTGACGCGCGAGACCTACCGTGACACGCTGCACGCAGCCATGACCGCAGGCCGGCTGCCGAGCGGAGCTCAGATGGTGGACATCGCCCAGGCGCTGCTCGCCGCATCGCCGGGGCCGCCACCGGAACGCAACGACCTGCTCCTGCGTGGCCTGGCCGTGGTGGCCACCGAGGGCTATGCGGCGGGCGTGCCGCTGGTGCGCCAGGCTCTGGACGCCTTCCGTACCGAAGGGGTCACCCGGGAAGAAGGCCTTGGCTGGCTCCCGCTCGCGTGCCGCATGGCCCATAACGTCTGGGACTTCGACAACTGGTCGGCGCTGTCGGCGAGGCTGGTCGACCTGGCTCGCGAGACGGGGACTTTATCGGTTCTGCCGTCGGCTCTGCTGCTGCTCGTGTCGAACCGGGCCCTCGCCGGTGAGCTCGCCGTCGCCGATGCGCTGGTCGCCGAGGCGGCCGCGATCGGTGAGGCGACGAGCAGCCGCTTCTTCGCCCAGTACACGGCCCTGGTTGTCGAACCGTGGCGGGGCCGGGAGGTCGCGACACTTCAAGTGATCGAAGCGATCACGCGAGACACGGTCCTCGCGGGGGAGGCCAAAGTGCTGACCGCCGGGCAATGGGCGAGCTCTGTGCTCTACAACAGCCTGGGGCGCCACGAGGAGGCGTACGCCGCGGCCGAGCGGGCCTGCGAGCACCCGGAGGAGCTCGGCGGACCGTTCATCAGGGCCATGGTCGAGCTCGTGGAGGCCGCCAACCGGACCGGCCGGCCGGCCCGCGCGGCCGAAGCCGCCCAGCGACTCGACGAGATGGCACAGGCCAGCGGCACCGACTGGGCCCTCGGTACGGCGGCTGCCGCGCGTGCCCAGGTGAACGAAGGACCGGCAGCCGAGACTCTGTACCATCAGGCGATCGAGCGGCTCGGCCGCACCGGGGCGCGGCTCGTACTCGCCCGCGCCCAGCTGCTCTACGGCGAGTGGCTGCGCCGGGAGAGCCGTCGCCACGACGCACGCGAGCAGCTTGGCGCCGCGTACGAGATGCTCAGCCAGATGGGGGCCGAGGGGTTCGCGGAACGCGCCCGCCGCGAACTGCAGGCCACCGGCGAGGCGACACGCAAGATCCCCGCCGAGGTCCGCGACACCCTCACCGCCCAGGAAGCGCAGATAGCGCGCCTGGCCGGCGACGGACTGACGAACCCCGAGATCGGCGCTCAGCTGTTCATCAGCCCGCACACCGTCGAATGGCACTTGCGCAAAGTCTTCGCGAAGCTCGGCATCGCCTCCCGCAAACAGATCCGCACCACCCTGCTCGAAGGCACGGCGGCTACGGCATGACGGCACCCCTATATCGACAGTCGCCCCGATCAGCACGCGTGGTCGGGGTGGAATCTGTGAGCCCCTGCGGAAAGGAAGCACATGAGTAACACGTTGGACGGAAGGGTCGTCCTCGTCACTGGAGCGTCGTCGGGCATCGGCGAGGCCACCGCGTTGGCCCTCTCGGCGGAGGGGGCCCGTGTCGCGGTAGGGGCGCGGCGGGCCGACCGATTGGAGTCTTTGGCGCGCAAGGCGCCCGGTGAGGTGTTGGCCCTCGACCTGGACGTGACCGACCAGGAGTCGGTGCGGGCCGCGGTCGCCGCGACCGTCGAGCGCTTCGGCGCCCTGGACATTCTGGTGAACAGCGCGGGGGTGATGCTCGCCGGCCCGATCGCGGGTGCGGACACCGCGGAATGGACGCGCATGATCGAGACCAACCTGCTCGGGTCGATGTACACGGTCCACGCTGCGTTGCCGCATCTGTTGGAGCGCAAGGGCACGGTCCTGCAGATCTCCTCGACCTCGGGGCGGACCGCGTCGGCCGGCAACGGCGTCTACGCCGCGACGAAGTTCGGCGTCACCGCCTTCTCCGAAGCGCTGCGGCAGGAGGTCACCGCCCAGGGCGTGCGTGTCGTGGTCATCGAACCCGGCTTCGTCGCCACCGAACTGGCCGACCACATCACGGACCCCACGATGCAGGCCGCCGCCAAGAACATAGGCACCTCCATGCGCACCCTGCAGCCCGAGGACATCGCCGATGCCGTCGTGTACGCGGTCACCCAGCCGGAGCACGTCGCTGTCAACGAGATCCTCATCCGCCCCACCGATCAGACCCGGTAGGGAGCGGCACCGGCCCTGCGCCGGCGCGACCTTCGGCGCGCCGGACGTACCACGGCCCGGTGGGGCATCGGCGAGTACGAAGACCCGATTAGATCAAGCTCGCCCGATGGCCGGAGTGCGGGCGGTGTTGAGGAGGATGAATGGTCAGCTCGTTTGGCCTGCTCCTGCGGAGCTTGCGGCAAGCCGCGCAGTTGACGATCGAGGAGCTGTCCCATGCGTCCGGCATGAGTGTGCGGGCCATCGGTGACATGGAGCGAGGCGTCAGCCGCGGCCCGCAAAAGCGGACGGTGGAGGCGCTGGCAGAGGCGTTGCGGCTCGGCGACGAGCAGCGGGCGGAGCTGACCGAGGCCGCGCGGGCGGGTCGGCCGCGACCGAGTGGCACGGTGCCGGGTCTATGTGAGCTGCCGCGTGAAGCGGGTGATTTCACCGGTCGCGAGAGGGAACTAGATCTGCTGCGCCGGCTCGCCGGGCAGGCCAGGGCTGGGGAGCCGGCGGTCGTGGCCACCATCTCCGGTACCGCCGGTATCGGGAAAACCGCCTTGGCCGTGCACGCCGCCCGGCACCTGGCCGAGGTGTTCCCCGACGGCTGCTTCTACGTGGACTTGCGCGGCATGGACAGCGCCCCGCTGGCCCCGGGGATCGTGCTGTCGCGGCTGCTGAAGGCCATGGGCGTGGCCGAGCAGCGGATCCCGGGCGATGAGGAAGAACGGGCTGGGTTTTATCGGGCTCTGCTGGGTGATCGCCGTCGCTTGGTCGTGCTCGACAACGCCGCGGATGAGGCGCAGGTGCGGCCGCTGCTGCCGTCCGGTGGTCCTGGGATGACCATCGTCACCAGTCGCCGGTCGCTGGCCGGGCTGGAGGGGGTACGGCAGATCCCGCTGGCCCACCTGTCCAGTGCGGAGGCGGCCAGGCTGCTGCGAGCGATCGTGGGGGCGGAGCGGACCGAGGCCGATCCGGACAGCGTGGCCGAGCTGGCCCGGTTGTGCGGGAATCTGCCGCTGGCGGTGCGGATCGCCGGGAACCGGTTGCAGAGCCGGCCGGGGTGGACGATCAGTCAGCTGGCCGGGCGTTTGGGTGATGAAGAGCGCCGGTTGGAGGCGCTGGCGGTGGGTGACCTGGCCGTCGCGGCCGCGTTCGCCTTGTCGTACCAGCAGGTGTCCGGTACGGCGCGGATCGGTTTCCGGCGGCTGGCGCTGGCGGCCGCACCGGACTTCGGGGTGCCACTGGCCGCCGTCCTGGCCCAGGTGGACCTGTTCGAGGCCGAGGACGCGCTGGAGGAGTTGGTCGAGCTGGGCCTGCTGACCTCGCCGTACGCCGGCCGTTACGTCTTCCATGATCTGGTCCGGTTGTATGCCCGTGCCCAGTTGGAGCATGAGGAGCCGGTCGAGGCGCAGGAGGAGGCGCGCCGGCGGATGGAGAGCTGGCTACTGGAGGTTGCGCTGGTCGCCGGACGCTGGTTCGAGCCGGATTACGGCGCGCCACCGCCGGATTGGCGCTCCCTGGTCACGCTCGACAGCCGGGAGCATGCCAACGATTGGCTGCAGGCGGAGGGCGCGACCTGGCTGGAGGCGCTGCGTTCAGCGGCTCGGCGCGGAGAGTACTCGACGGTGGTCGAGGTGGCCGGGTCGATGTACTGGTTTTCCGACCAATGGGTCCAGTGGGGGCACTGGCGAGAGGTGTTCGAGCTGTCCTCCAGCGCGGCGCGGGCCATGGGGGACCGTCGGCAGGAGGCGGTGCTTCTCAACTACCTGTCCTGGGCGCTGATTGTGTGTGAGGGCCGTAAGGAGGAGGCGGAGGCGACCGCGTTGCGGGCGCTGGAACTGGCTTTCGAGGTCGGCGACGTACGCCGTCAGGGGTGGGCGCTGTACCACGCCGCATGGGCCGTCGAGGGCGACCCGGCGAACGTGGAGCGTGAGCTGGACTACAGCCAGCGAGCCGCTGATCTCCTCCTGCAGGCCGGGGATCTGGAGGGCTATCCCCAGGCCATGGTGCAGCACACCGGCGCTCTGCGGTGGGCGGGCCGGGCAGAAGAGGCCTCGGAGCGCAACCTGGCACTGGTGGCCAGGCTGCGTGATCCCGCCTACGGCGGTTCCCCGGACATCATCAGCTTCAGTATCGGGGTCGCCCTGACCCAGCTCGGCATGGACTACCTCGCGCTCGAACGCGGGGAGGAGGCGGTCGACGCCTACCAGCAGGCATTGCCCGAGCTGCGCTCCCGCCCGATCGGTCAGGTCTTGGGACGTGTCCAGCGCGGCCTGGCCACAGCGCTGCAGCAGGTGGGCCGGGTCGAGGAGGCGCGCGAGGCGTTGGTGGAAGCGCTGCGGGAGTTCGAGGAATGCGGTGATAGCGAGCAAGCCGCTGAGGTGGTCAAGGAACTCGAGGAGATAGCCGGACCCGGCACGGCAGTCGGCAGTTGAGCGCGGTCACGATGCTGGATGCCGACATCAGCGACCACCGTGTCACGCGCGTTCATGCTGCCCGCCATCAAGCCACTCGTTGATTCGGTACGCCGCCGGCCTGCTTCTCCGGCTGGGCTTGGGCGGGTGCAGGCAAAGGCTTTCGTGCCGTCCCGTCACGAACCCGAGTGACTGCGCTGTCTTGCTGAATGACACGACAGAAAGGCAGCACTATGAACAGGCACGTTCTGGAAGCAGCGGCGCAGGAATTCGCCGATGCCGCCGCAAAACCCCCCTTCCCGTACGAGCTCGGGCCCGAACGCGCCCGTAAGGTGCTCGACGACATCCAGGCCGCTCCGATCGACAAGCCCGACGTCCAGGAAAAGTGGATCACCGTCCCCGCCAAGGTCGGCGAAGTGCGCGTCCGCATCCTCAAGCCGGTCGGCGTCGAAGATCAACTGCCGGTCGTCCTGTACGTCCACGGCGGTGGCTGGATCCTCGGCGACGCCGGCACGCACGACCGGCTCGTCCGGGAACTGGCCGTCGGGGTGAACGCCGCAGTCGTGTTCGTCGAATACGACCGCTCGCCCGAGGCCCGCTACCCGGTCGCGATCGAGCAGGCATACGCCACCGCACAATGGATCAGCAGGCACGGGGCCTCCGAGGGCCTCGACAGCTCTCGACTCGCCGTCGCGGGGGACTCCGTCGGCGGGAACATGACCGCGGCCCTCGCCATCCTGGCCAAGCAGCGCGGCGACGTGAGCTTCGTGCACCAGTCGCTGTACTACCCCGTCACCGACGCGGGCCAGGACACCGACAGCTACCGCGAATTCGCCGACGGGCCGCATCTGACGGCCAAGGCCATGGCGTGGTTCTGGGACGCTTACCTGCCCGAGAAGGACAAGCGCGGCGAGATCACCGTGTCGCCGCTGCGGGCGACCGTCGAGGAACTCGCCGGACTACCCGAGACCTTTCTCATCGTGGACGAGAACGACGTCCTGCGCGACGAGGGCGAGGCCTACGGTCGCAAGCTCATCGAGGCCGGAGTTCGCACCACGACCGTCCGCTACGACGGCACTCTCCACGACTTCATGATGCTCAACCCCGTGCGCGGGACCGCCGCCGCGACTGCCGCGATCGAGCAGGCGATCCACGTCCTCCGCAAAGCCCTCGGCCGCTACTGATCAGAGAGGCAGAATCATGGCCCAGCAGAAACCGACCGTCGTCCTCGTGCACGGCGCCTTCGCCGAATCTGCCAGCTGGAACGGCGTCGTCGAGCAACTGCAGGCGAACGCCGTACCCGCGATCGCCGTCGCCAATCCGCTACGCAGCCTGCCGGGCGACGCCGCCTATCTACGCGATGTGCTTGCCGGTATCGACACCCCCGTGGTCCTCGTCGGGCACTCCTACGGCGGCATGGTGATCACCGAAGCCGCCGGCAGCGACAAGGTGGCCGGCCTCGTCTACGTCTGCGCGTTCGCGCCCGAGCAGGGTGAGTCCGCGTTCGCGCTGTCGACCAAGTTCCCCGGGAGTACCCTCGGCGACGCCCTTATCGCCTACCCGGTCACGACCGGCGGCAACGAGTTCGCCATCCGGGCGGACGCATTCCACCACCAGTTCGCCGCCGACGTGCCCCCCGGCCGGGCCGCCGTGATGAGCGCGACCCAGCGCCCGGTCACGGAGATCGCCCTCGCCGCAGCGCTGCCGACGGACGCCCCGGCGTGGAGATCTATCCCGTCGTGGTTCGTCTTCAGCGACGAGGACCTCAACATCCCCGTCGCCCTGCACCGCTTCATGGCGGACCGGGCCGGCGCCAAGGGAATACGCGAGGTCCCCGGCGCGTCCCACGCGCTCAGCGTTTCCCAGCCTGAAGTCGTAACAGCGTCGATCCTCGAAGCCGTGCACGCGGTCGGGGCGTAACCAGGTTCAGCGGTGAGGTCCCCGGCAGCGCCAACGGGGACCTCACCCAACAGCTGAAGCAGGAGAAGGCAAATGACGAACCCGCCGAGTCGGCATATCAGCACGAACGTGCCCGATGTGGCCTAGCCACGAGGCAGGGCCCGCCGCCGGAGACCCGGTCGTCCTCCTCCACGGCTAGCTCGGACAAGGTTTCGGCGACGACGACGCTGTCCGCGCTCCTGGCGGTGAGCAGGGCACGGCGATCGCCGGCCTGCTCGACGCCCGCCTGCACGCCCAGCAGAAGGTCGCATGCGACCCACAACCCTCACCACCGCCGTTCTGCAGGTCTCTGAAGTGAGAGCGGAAACCATGCGAAATGTTGTCCACGATCCTGCCCTGGACAGCGCGTCTGTACCTCTGATCATCCCGTTGGGCACACCTCACTCACTGAAGCCGGAGCTCGTCGGCGATGGCGCCGCGTTGCTGTCCAGAGCTCTGCTGCTGGGATTGCCGGTCGCGCACGGGTTCGTGCTGCCCATCACCGCGATCGGCCGAGGAGCCGAGGGTTCTGACTGCAATCCGGCAGGCATGGATGAAAATCCAAGGCCCGGTGCGCATCGCCGTCTCGGTGAGCAGCCCGTCCGGCGACGGTTTCGGCGCGAGCCCGCATATCCATGACGGCAGCAGCTGGCACGGATGCTCGACGGCCTGAGCGACGTGCTGGCGCACCATCGGCTCGAGAACCCCTACGCCCGCTGGTCGGGAGGGGCCATCATGGTCCAGCGCATGCCGACCGTGCACCGCTCTGTGCCGGTGATGAGCGGGCATCCCCTTAGGCGCGGTCGCCGCGCGAGCATCTGGACCAGCACGCCAGAGACCGACGACCCGCGAGAAGGGCTGGGCTGGTTGCGGCGCCGACGGCTCCGCGCGCTGGTCCACGATGCGGCTGACCTGCTCGGCCACCCGGTCGACATTGAAGTCGCGTTCGCCCGGTCCGCGGCAGATCCGATTAGTCAGTCGGTTAGGGTCGCGGGGTGGGTCATCACCGCATGCCTGCCGCCGAGGTGGACGTCTCCCCGGGTCTGGTTCGTCGGCTCTTGGCCGCCCAGCAACCCGACCGGGCGTCGTCGAGCGAGACCGTTCCGGCGATGTGGCAGTCGAGCAGGTGGACCTTCGCCTCGATCGCGGCGTCGGACAGGTTGAGGTCGCCGACGATCCGGGCGCAGGCGAGCCGGACACACCGGCGCCCAGGGCGATCCGCCGGTACCCCGGTCGAGCAGCAGGGCGGCGATCACCTCGACCCTGACCACGCTGGAGCGGCCCCACGAGCCGCCGGAGGAAGGGTCACCTCGCGGCCCTCGCGCAGGTCGACCCGGGCGCCGGTGGGATAGGCCTCCCACAGCCGTCGCTCGGCCGGGGTGAGCCTGCGGAAAGGCCGCGATCTTCCCATCTGCCGACCATGTCTCTGCACGATCTTCAGACGTAGGGGGTTCGTGACGCGCATGTCCGTATCGAACCGGCCGCGGCACCAGGCCGCTTTCGGAAATGACCTGGACGACCAAAACGCAGGGAGGGCGGGCCCGTTGTGCGCCCGCCCTCCCCGACCGGCTCGCTACTGCTGCGGAAGCGCGATCTTCCAGACGCTGCGGCCGAACGTCGCCGCGTAGAGCGTCTTGCCGTCACCGGTGATCTTGATGTCGAGCACCGGCGTGTTGGGCAGGCCGTCGCCGAACCGCTTCCAGTTCTTCTTGCCGTTCTTGTCGTAGAAGACACCGAAGTCGGTCGCCGCGTAGAGCTGGTCGTTCGGCTGGTCGTAGGCGAGCATCTCGACCGGCGCGTTCGGCAGCTTTCCGCTGATGTTCTTCCAGCTCGCTCCGCCGTCGGTCGTCTCCCAGACGTTGGCCGCGTAGTCGCCCTCCCGGTAGCCCGAGTAGGCCACGTACACGTGGTCGGCGTCGGCCGGGTCGACCACGATCGAGTTCACCCACCGGACGGGCAGGCCCTTGCCGGTGAACTCGGTCCAGTTGGCGCCGAGGTCGGTCGTCTTCCAGAGCCGGCCGGTGTCGGTGCCGACGTAGATCGTGTTGCCGTCGGTCTTCGCCACGCCGACCGAGGTGATCGTGGAGTAGAGGCCGCCATAGGAACCCTTGTCGTCCTGCTCCGGCGGCACCGGGCCGGTCAAGTAGTCCCCGGGCGGGCTGATCTGCGTCCAGGTCGTGCCCCGGTCGGTCGACCGGTCGAGCACGTTGCCGCCGAAGTACACGATCGAGGGGTCGGTCGGGTCGAGGACGACCGGCGCGTCTGTCGTGATCCGCGAGGAGTGCCGCTGTCCGAACCGGATGTTGCGGGTGGTGCCGTTCGCGTCCTCGTGCCGCGTGCAGTTTCCGACCTGGGAGCACTCGTAGTAGATGTTGTGGTCGCTCGGGTCGATCACCACGTAGTGGCCGTCACCGCCGCCGTAGGAGTTCCACTGCGTCAGGTCCGAAGGCCCGGCGGCGGCGGTCCAGGTACGGTTGCTGCCGTTGTCCTGCAGGCCGCTCGCGAGCCGGCTCGGGTCGTCCATGGCCACCGCGAGGTGGTACGACTGGTTGAACGGCTCGTACGTCGCGTGGATCCACGAGCGTGTGGCGCCGTTGGCGTCGGAGCGGTAGACACCGCCGTCGTCCCCGAGATACACCCGGTTCGGGACGTTGGGGTCCCACTGCACGATGTGCTGGTCGGAGTGCGGTCCGCTGGAGGTGGCCCACGTCGCGCCGCCGTCCTTGGACTCGCGCAGATTCACATCGGCGTTGAACAGGTGGTTCTTGTCCTTCGGGTCGACCCACAGGCGCCCGAACCACCACTCGAAGCCGCTCGAGCCGCCCGCACGACCGCTCGGCACGAACGAGTCGCCGCCGTCGTCCGAGACATAGAAGCCCTTGTCAGGACCGTAGGTGTTCCCGGAGATCACGTAGACCCGGTTCGGGTCGCTCGGCGCGACCGCGACTCCGATGCGGCCGAGGCTCGCGTCGCTCGTCAGGCCGGTGCCCGAGGCGTCCGAGACGTGCCTGCCGGTCACGTTCTCCAGCCGCTTCCACGTGTCCCCGCCGTCGTCGGACCGGTACAGACCGGAGCCGACACCGCCGTAGAGGCGTGCGCCGCTGTTGCGCTGGTGGTCCCACAGCGACGCGAAGATCCGCTTGGGGTTTGTCGGGTCGATCGCCAGGTCGACGCCGCCGGTGGTGGCGTTCGGCGTCGGCAGGACGAGCTTCCAGTCCTTGCCGTGGTTCGTCAGCCGGTAGATGCCGCGCTCACTCGCCGACCCGGACAGGTTCCCCGCGGCCGCGACGAAGACCGTCTGCGGGTCCGTGGGGTCGACGACGATCCTGCCGATCGCCGCGCTGCCGGTGAGGCCCCACTGCTGCCAGTGCCTGCCGCCGTCGGTCGACCTGTAGACGCCGTCGCCGAAGTAGGTCAGACCGCCGCCGGACGGGTTCGCCTCGCCGGTGCCGGCCCACAGCGTGCCGTCGGGGCCCATCGCCAGCGCGCCCACCGTCTGGGTGTAGTCGTCCGGCCAGGCCGGCTCGAAGGTGTCGCCGGCGTCCGTGCTCTTCCAGACGCCGCCGCCCGATGCCGCGACGTACAACGTGTCGGTGTGGGCGGGGTCGACGGCCAGATCGGTGACACGGCCCCCGATGTTCGAGGGGCCGACAAGATCCCAGGTGCCGTCGCCGGGTTTGAGCGCCTTGGCCTGCTGGACCGCTTGCTTGATCTGCGCGGCCGTCACCTCCTGACCGGAGGTGAACTTCTGCGTGAGGTATTTCGCCGGTTCGGCGGGACCACCGTCCTCCTCCTCGCCGGGAAGCTGCAGAGAGGCGCTCGTCTGGCTTCCCGCGGACAGGACCGCCTGACCCGAGAACGCGGGCCCCTGGAATGTCAAGGCCGACACGGCAACTGCGAGCACGCCCGCCGTACCGATCGCGGGCAGGGCATGCCTCATCCGGCCCTTACGTCTCTTGATCATTCCGTCTCCCAATAACCCGTCCACAGTTGGACATCCGGGGCAAAAGGTAAAGAGAGCGGAAGGATTGAGTCAATAGACGTTTGTCGAAGGTTAACTAACTACCGGGACGTTGCGGGCGTGATCTCCGCGCCCGCTCGATGCCGTACCGCGCGTCGGCGTCGTACAGGGGCCGGCCCGTGCACCGCCTCCAGCAGCACGTACCCGTTGGCGGAGCCGTCAGGGTCTCGTGCGACAAATGTAGGAAGCCACGGGCCGGCGTTCGTCTCCTAGGACAACGTGTACTTGACCCGGACCTTTCCTTCGCACAGCTGGATCACCTGGATGGCCACGTCGTGAGGTCCAGACAGGTGCGCTTCGGCCTCCGAGCCTTCTTCCTGGTCCTTGCGCTCGAGCTTGTACCCGGCCTTGGCGAGCACGTCCGCGGCCTCGTCGCGAACACTGTCGAGGTTGGTGGGATCCGCGTCCTTCGCGAAGAAGAACAGCTCGGTCTTGCCGAAGGGCCCCTTGGACATGTAGAGCTGCCCGCCGGACGGCATCGGCAGGTCCGCGGGCGGCTGCCGGTCCGGCTTGCCGGTCAGGTCGCCGGCCTGCGAGCAGGGGATGCCGTTGCCCGCCGCCTCAGGGCTCGCCGCCGCCGAAGTCACGCTCACGGGGCTTTCCTGCGCAGCGGCGTTCGAAGAAGTGTCCCCGCAACCGGCGAGTGACGCCACGGCAGCGACGGCGACGCTCGCCGTAGCGATCAGTCGTGTGATGTTCATGAAAGGGTTCCTTGGGAGGTGAGATAAGGTCCTGCGCATGATCGGGCAGGAATCCCTCAAAACGGGCGGATGCGCCCGTGGGCGGCGACGCTACCAGGTTCGCCGGCGTGGCCACAGGCCACGGATGGTGCCAACGTGGCTCGCCGCGCTCATCGTGCTGATCTCCGCCTGCTCGGGCGGCGGGTCGCAGGCGGCGTCCACCGACGACCTACTGGTGGTGGTCAGCGCGCCGATGTCCACAGAGCCGTGGATCGGCGCCTTCATCGAGCGAGGGGCGCGGCTCGCGATCGACGAGCTCAACGCGCACGGCGGGGTCACCACCTCGTCCGGATCGCGCCGGGTCAGGCTGACTGTGCTCGACAACGCCGGGTCGCCGGCCAAGGCCGCGGAGAACGCCCGCGGGGCGGTCGACGACCACGCGGCCGTTCTGCTCACAGACGGCACCGGCGCGGCCTCCGTCGCGCCGATCACCGACGCCGCGCATCTGCCGGTCTTCATCTGCTTCGAAGGCGGCGACGCGCTGATCGACCCGTCCCGCTGGCCGAGCCTTTTCCGCATGGCGCCGGCCAACAAGCCGATGGCGCGCCGGCTCGCCGACTACATCGCGAACAGCCGCCCCAAGGTCGGCGTGATCAGTGACGACTCGACGTACGGAGAACAGGGCCGGGAGGCGCTGCTACAGGCCTTCAAGATCGACGAGGTGGAGGTGGTGGCGGATCAGAAGGCGCCGGCACGCTCCCCCGACCTGACGACGCAGGTGCTGGCCGCGCGGCAGGCGGGCGCCGACAAGCTCGTGGTGTGGGCGAGCGCGAGCGACGTGATCGCGGCCATCCAGGCCGTCCACGCGCTGGGCTGGAAGGTGCCCGTCTACACCGGGCCCACCGGTGAGGACCCGCTGGTCCGCCAGCGCCTCGCCGAGCATCCGGAATGGCTCGACCAGGTCACCTTCGTCTCGTTCCGGATGACCAGCGAGGTCGGGCCGGGGCCGTTCGAGCAGTTCCGCGCAGGCTACGAGGCGAAGATGGGCGTCGATCTGGTCGGTGTCCGCCAGGACGGCAAGCAGGTCGTGCAGCCGCCGGACTGGCCGATGTTCTCCTACGACGCGGTTCACCTGGTCGCCGCATCGCTCAGCGAGAGCGGCGCGCCGGGTGAACCGCTCATGGAGGCCCTGAACAAAATCAGCATCACCGGCGCCAACGGCGACTACCGCGGCTACGCGGCCGACCAGCACGAGGGGGTGAACCCCAGCGACATGTACTTCGCCCGGTTCCACGGCTTCGTCTTCGAACCCGTCGGCGACGACCCGCTCTCCGACACCATCCCCTCCGTGAACCAACTGCAGGACTGACGCCCGTCACCACGGGGACGCATATCGGGGCCTCCGGGAAAGCGGGAGCGGCTCACTTCAGGGGGTTGCCGTCGCCGAAGTACATCCGGCCGATCCGCGGGTCGGCCGCCACCGCCGCGGTGGACCCGCTGAGGATCACGTGACCTTCCTGCAGCACGACGAGCCGATCGGCGAGCCGCAAAGCCAGCTGAAGGTATTGCTCGATGAGCAGAACGGCTGTGCCCGCGGCCCGGATGGCGGCGATGTCCTCGGCGAGCGCGGCGATCGACGCAGGAGCCAGACCAGCCGACGGTTCGTCGAGGACCAGCAGCGAGGGGTCCGACATAAGGCCGCGGCCGATGACGAGCATCTGCTGCTCTCCGCCGGACAGGCTGCCGGCGCGCTGCGCGCGCCGCTCCGCCAGCCGCGGAAAGGTCCGGTAGACACCCTCTCGGCGCTCGGCGACGACGTTCTTCCTACGGCCGTCGAGATAGCCGCCGAGGGTCAGGTTCTCCTCGACGGTGAGACTGGGGAAGACTCGTCTGCCGTCGGGCACGTGACTCAGTCCCCCCTGGATGATCCGCCGAGGGTCACACCGGGTGATGTCCCGGCCGTCGAACATCACCTCGCCCGAGCTCGGCCGATGCAGGCCCGACACCGCACGGGCGACGGTCGTCTTACCCGCGCCGTTGCCGCCGAGCAACGCGACGATCTCGCCGCGCTCGACGTGAAAGGACACGTCGTCCAGCACCGGTACAGCGCCGTGGCGGGCGCACAGTCCGCGAACGTCGAGCAGCGCCACGCGGTCTCCTCTCAGCAACTCAGGCAGGGGTGGACGACGGATCGGCATCGCCGAGGTAGATCCGGCGTACGGCGGGATCGGCGGCCGTCGACTCAGGGGTTCCGCTCGCCAGCACCCGGCCGCGATCCAGGACGGTGATCCTGTCGGCGACGCCGTACACCAGCGCCAGGTCATGTTCGACCAGCAGGACGGCCACGCCGCCTGCCGCGAGGCGACGCAAAACACGGGCCAGGGCGGCTCGTTCCGGCCCGGTCATGCCGACGGCCGGTTCGTCGAGCAGTAGCACGCGCGCCCCGGTCGCGACGGCCCGGGCCACCTGCAGGAGACGCTGTTCGCCGGCGCCGAGCGCGCCCGGGCGGTCGAACGCGCGCTGGGCGAGTTCCGTCACATGCAGCGCCCTCCATGCCTCGCGGTCGGCGGTGGCCGCGTGGTCCTGCATAGACGCACTTCCGAAAAGGTGCCGGACGACGGCGAACGGCACCGGTGTTCCTCCGCGCACCCCGAGCAGCACCTGACGATGAGGACAGAGCCGCTCCAGACCGACGGTGCGCTGGAACGTCCGGGTCACTCCCCTCCTGACCATCTCGAACTGGCCGGCCCCGGTGACGTCGGTCTCCTCCAGCAGAATCCGGCCGCCCTTGGGACGCAGAGCGCCTGCGAGGGCGCGTAAGGCCGTCGTCTTGCCGCTGCCGTTGGGGCCGATGAGCGCGTGGACCTCTCCGGCTCGTACCTCCAGATCCACTCCCGTGAGGATGTCCGTCTCCCCGATACCGACATCCAGCCCCTGGGCGGCCAACATCACCCCCTCCCGGGAAACGGTGGAGGTCGTGAATTCCCCGGAATGTTCCACCGGTTCACGCGGGCGCTCCGCCCGCTCGGGCCACCAGGCCGCCAGCCGTTCGATCGGCTCGCGAAGGAACGGAACCGCGACCAGCGCCAAGGCGGTGAGCACGCCACCGGATGCCCCGGCCGGCAGACCCACCGCGCCGGCGAGCGCGTCGCCCAGCGGTGGAATCACGGCGATCACGAGCAGGCCGAGCACCGGCCCCCACAGCCGTGCCGTACCCCCGATCAGCGCCGCCACGAACAACTGGAGGGACAGCAATGGCGAGACGTCGGATGGGGCCGCTACCCCGAGCAGCACGGTGATGCCCGCGCCGGACACCGCCGCGATGGCCGCGGTCGTGGCGAAGAGAGCAGCCCTGCGGCGAAGCACCGGCACCCCGAGGGACGTGGCCAGCGCGGGAGCCTCGCGAAGGGCCGCCCAGTCCAGGCCGGCCGGCCCGCGGGTCAGCCGGGCCACGGCGGCCAGTGACAGCAGGCACAGCGTTCCCGCCACGGCGACGTGCGCCCACGGGGTGAGAGTGACGGTCACGCCGAAGAACGGTGAGTTCAGGCGGGCCGGTGTCGGGCGAACCAGCCCCTGGCTCCCACCGGACACCGCGGGGAACGCCTGGAGCAACGCGTACACGAGCCAGGCGAACGCCCATGTCGACAACGCGACCGCCGCGCCGCGCAGACGAGCCGTGAGCAGGCCGACCAGGTAGCCGGCGCACGCCGCGATCGCGGCGGCGGCGAACGCGGCCGCTGCGAGCGGCAATCCGGCGCGTTCCAGATGCACGACACCGAAACCGCCCACGGCCAGGAACGCGCCTTGGCACAGGACGGGTTGCCCTCCGTACGAGACGGACAGCGCGAGCCCCAGCACCGCGATCAACAGGTACAGATGGTGTGCCAGCTCGACCGTCATTCCAGGTCCTCACGCAGCGGCGATCGCAGGCCCCGCCGTCCGAGGGCGAGCACGATCAGCAGGATGGCCAGCGGTACCACGTCGGCGTAGTGGGGGCCGAGAACGCTCGATGCGACGACGAACGACTCGATCACGCCGAGCGCCAGCCCTCCGGCCAGCGCGCCACGCACCGATCCCAGGCCGCCCATCAGCGCGGCCGCCATCGCCTTGAGGCCGAGGACGACGCCGTCGTCGACACCGAGCGAACGGTCTGGGGAGATCAGAAGCCCCGCCAGACCCGCCAGCGCGCCGGCCACCACGAACGCGACGAGCACCAGCCGCCGTACCGGGAGTCCGAGCAGCGCGGCGGCGGTGGGGTCCTCACTGACCGCCTTCATCGCCGTGCCGACCGGGGTGAGCACGAGCAGCCGCTCGACCAGGATCCCTACGGCCAACCCGATCCCTATGACCCCGAGAGTGCGCACCGCCACCGTCCCTCCCCCGGGCAGCTGCAGCACCCCTGAAGGCGTCAGGCTGCCCAGGCGCAACGGATCCGGGACCGCGTACGCGTCCTGCGTGAGCACCAGCCCGAGAACCTCCCGGATCAGCAGGCCGGCGGCCAGGCCACCCGCCACCCAGCCCAAGACGTCCCCGCGGGTGGACCGGTGCCCGACTCCCGGCAGGAAGGGCCGTACGGCGACGAGGTAGACGCCCGCCGACAGTGCCGCTCCCGCGGCGACGATCAGTACCGCCAGCCCGACGGAGTGCACCACATCCAGGGCCGCCGCCACCGGCGTGGACCCGAGCACCACCAGCACACCGATGAACACGCCGCCGACCACGAGATCGCCATGCGCGAAAGAGATCACGCCGGTGAGCCGGTAGACGAGGCTGAACCCCATCGCGATCAAGCCGTAGGCCGTACCCAGAGCCAACCCGCTCAGGAACGCCTGCAGGGCCACCACTCCGCTCACCGAGCGCCATCCTCAATGATCGGCGAGCCAGATGAGTGATAGCAGGAGATGTCGACGCACCCTTCGTCAGTCTTCTGGAGCGGCGACCGGTGCTCTAGGAACCGCAGTCGCAGCAGCACCCGTCGCAGGAGCAGCAGTCCTTCAGGCAGCACTCTCCGGAGCACGAATTTCCGGAGCAGCAGTCGCAGCATCCCGAGCAGCAGGGGCAGTCGCACAGGTCGCAAAAGCAGCGTTCGGTCCACGGCGCCTGCCGGTAGGCGCTCCACGGCGGGCGATAGAGCCCGCAGGTGAGGAAGGTCGCCACGCCGGCCGCCGCCGTACGCCTGCTCCCCGAGAGGCCCTGGCACGTCCCTGGGCGAGCCGGTGTAGGGCACGTCCGGCCGCGCGGACGGTCCGGCGGCGTGGGCGGCGCTATACGCGTGGGTCCCGAACGCGCGGCCGACGGCGCGGCGGGGCTCGTCGCACAGCAGCGACTCGACCAGGTTGCGGTCGTCCAGGTCGAGGTCGCGTACGGCGAGGCGGAGGCCGTGCAGCGCCTGGTGGGCGGAGGCCTCGGTCAGGACGGCGGTGTCGAAGCCGATCGACTCCGCGCCGCGCTGGGCGGCAGAGGTCCAGGCGGCGGCGGTCGCGCGCATCGGGACGCCGGTCACGCGCCGGGCGGCGATCCCGTCGCCGTCGGCCGCGTGGTCGCGGATCTTGCCCGCGGCGAGGGCCAGCGAGACCACGGCGGCCAGGCGGGCGCCCCGGTCGTCCGACGGCACCACCTCGGCGGACCGGAAGCCGCGCAGCGCGCAGGGTCCGGCGGCCCGCCGGTTCGGACCGGTTCCGGCCCGTGACTGTACCTCCGTCAGGACCGGCAGGATGAGGCCGTCGTAGTTGGTCGCCATGCGGGAGAGATGCCCGTGCCCGTCCCGCAGCGTCAGGCAGAGCCCGCACAGATGCGCGCGCCAGGCCTTGTGGACGGAGGGGCAGGAGTGGCGGGCACCCGGCCGGAGGATCCCGAACACCCAGACTCCCTGGAGGTCATTGCGTACGGGATCGTCCCGTTGCGCGGCGATTATGCCACCAACGGCCGGGACCCTGCTGGAGAAGACGGAGGGGCGGCCTGGACAATCAAGGGATGATAGTTACCGATGGGTTTGAACTAATCCTCGACGAGCACGCCCTCACCCTGAGCCGTCCCGCGAAGCGCAACGCCTGACCGCCGCGATGTGGCGGGTGCTGCCGGGCATCCTGGCGGATCTGGCCGCCGATCCGAATGTTCGGTGCTCATCCGTTACCGGAGCGGGCGGAACTTCTGCACGGCTGCCGTTCGCGTCAAGGCTGCTGTGGTGGTGACCATACGTGGGGCGTGGTGGTGGTCACAGCGTGGAAGCCTAGCCGCTGCAGGATCGGGGCGCTGTCGTCGGAAGCGTCCACGTGATCCCGGCTGCTCGGACCTGCTTGCGGTACTTGTCGTGGTCGTAGAGCGGCAGCGGGTCGGCGACGCGAGCGCGAGCCCTGCGACCCAGGACTTGCACTCCCCGGAAGCGTGGAGGCCAGTTGACCTTTGTTCTGGTGGGTCGCCGGCGGCCTTACCTGGCGCCTCGGCGGCGTCGCGACGCCCGTACTGAGCGGGGCCGAGGCGGGCGGTCCGACGAGGGAGCGCGATGCCCGGCTGGCGCGTGACGCGAGGATAGGCTTGGCCATAGCCCTTGTGAGGAGGTAGTTCGATGGCAGACGACAAGTGGCCGGAAACC
The DNA here is from genome assembly GCF_016863335.1 of Planotetraspora thailandica. GTDB lineage: Bacteria > Actinomycetota > Actinomycetes > Streptosporangiales > Streptosporangiaceae > Planotetraspora > Planotetraspora thailandica. Next base: position 34,174 of record NZ_BOOR01000066.1, on the reverse strand, counting down.
TCCGCGGCCCAGCGCGCCTACGCCGAGATCGCCGGCCGGATGGCCTCGGACGACCTGCCCCCCGGCGTCTGGCTGCGGGAGAAGTCACTCGCCGCCTCCATGGGCATCAGCCGTACCCCCGTCAGGGAGGCGCTGCGCAAGCTCGCCTCCGAAGGGCTCGTCCGGCTCGAACGCCATCGCGGCGCGCAGGTCGTGAGCTGGACCCCTCAGCAGATCTCCGAGATGTACGGCCTGCGGGCCGTCGTCGAGGGGTACGTCGCCGCCATCGCCGCCCAGAAGATCAGCCCTGAGGCCCTGGACAAACTCGACGCCAACCTCGCCGAATACGAACGGGTGATCGCGGACGGCGACGCCCCGGCCAGGCAGCAGGCGGCCGAGCTGAACAACGAGTTCCACGCCATCGTGCTCGACGCAACGGGCAACGAGAGCCTCGTCACCCTGCTCGGCGGCGTGCTCGGCCTACCGCTGGTACGCCGAACCTTTCTTCGCTACACCGCTCGTGATCTGGAGCGCACCGTCGAGCATCACCGCGAGATCGTGGAGGCGATGCGCCGCGGAGACGCCGTCTCCGCCGAACTGATCATGAAGGTGCACATCAACGCCGCACAGCGCGCCGCGCTCCTCCACGAGGCCCCCGCCGCGGCCGGTAGCGAGTGACCAGCCAGGTGATCAGGGCGCCGCACGCGAACGCCCCGGCCACCACCGCGCCTCGTCTGATGAGAGGCCAGGCCAGTGCCAGCGCGTCCAGTTCCGGCTCAGCCGGTGTCATGCGCAGCTCGCTGCCGGACACCGACGGAGGCCGCTCTCCCTGCTGGGACAGCATCGCCTCCAGGTTGGCGGCGAACATTCCGATCAGCCGCGCCCCGACATCGGCCATCGCGCTGCGACCGAACTGTGCGACCTTCCCGGTGACCTGCATCTGCGTGTCGACCAGCACCTTGGTCTTGTCCGGTCCTTCGCCAACCAGGTCTATGGTGACGACGGCGGCGGCCGACCCCTTGCCACTGCTCTCGGTGCCACGAGCGTCGAGCACCATGCGGTGGTCGCCGGCGTCGACCTGGGTGAACGACGCGGTGCCGCGATAGGTGACCTTGATCGGGCCGACCTTCACCGCGACGGTGCCCTCGTATCCGCCGTCGGCGAGCGGGGTGACGGTGGCGCCCGGCATGCAGGGCGCGATCTTCGGCACGTCCGTGAGCAGCGTCCAGGCGGCGTCCGGCGCGGCCGGCACGATGAACTCGTTGGTGAATTGCATGGTCTACTCCTCTGTCCCTGCCGCCGGGGCCCCCGAAGACCGGGGCACCGTCTGAGCAGGCGCGGTTTCGGCTTCGATGCCCTGGCTGATGGCGGCCTCGATCGCCCGGACGATGGCGTTGTAACCAGTGCAGCGGCAGATGTTGCCGGACATCGCCTGGCATACCTCCTCGCGCGAAAGCGGTTGCCGCCCTCGTACGAGGTAGTAGCCCGCTAGCAGCATGCCCGGAGTGCAGAATCCGCACTGCAGAGCGCCCTGCTCGGCGAAACAGGCGCGTAGTCGCTCCGCGTCGGGTCCTTCGAGGCCTTCCACGGTGATCACCTCGGCGCCTTCGCAGGCCGCGGCGAGAGTGAGGCAGGCGCGCACCGGCAGGTCGTCGAGAAGCACGGTGCAGGCCCCGCACACGCCCTGCTCGCACCCGAGATGGGTACCGGTCAGGCCAAGATGGTCGCGTAGCAGGTCGGCCAGGGTCGTACGAGCGGGAATGATCATCGTTCGCGGCTGATGCTGCACCGTCAGGTGCACTGTCACCTCATTCATCGGACACCTCCTCGTGTACGGCTCGCAGTGCCCGGTGCACCGTGACCGCGTGCAGATGCAGGACGTAACGGGCGGCTGGATCGCCGGCGCCCGGATCGGCACCGAGATCGGCGGCGATCGGGACGACCAGGTCGTCCGCGGTGACAGCGTCGACGTCATGGCCCTCTACCAGCCGCTCGGTTCCGGCGAGACGCACCGGTGTGTCCGCGGCGGCCCCGAGCCATAGTCGCGGCTGGCGGATACGCGGGGTGGCGTCGTGTTCCATGAGCGCGACGGCGAGTGACTCGGCGAACTCGCCCGGCTTGCGTGCCGTCTTGCATACGCCCCAGCGGGTGCTCGCGGGCAGCCGCCCGACCTCCACGTCGACGATCAGCTCGTCAGGTTCCAATGCCGTCGAGAAGAAGCCCAGCAGCAGGTCGCGCACCGGGACGCGCCGCATGCCGCGCACCGACAGTACGTGCACGGCGGCGTCGAGCGCCGCCATGACCGTGGGCCATTCCGCGGAGGGGTCGCTGTGCGCCAGGCTGCCTCCGACCGTGCCCCGATTGCGGATCGCCTGGTAGCCGATCCCCGCCGCCATTCGGCTCAGCAGCCCGCCGGTGACATCGGGAACGAGCTGGTACTCGAACCTCATGTGCGTGGTGGTCGCGCCGTAACGGGCGCCCGAGGCGTCCACGGTGGTCTGCCTCAGTTCGGCGATCCCGGTGACGTCGACCAGGTGCGCCGGCTCCGCCAGCCGCATGTTCATGATCGGCAGGAGGCTCTGCCCACCCGCGATCACCTTGGCGTCGTCACCCAGGTCGCTCAGCAGCCGTACGGCCTCGGCGGTGCCGGCCGGCCGGTGGTAGTCGAAGGCCGCGGGCTTCATGACACCGTCTCCGCGATCGGCGCCATCGCGTCCTGGGCATCACGCAGTGCAGTCCACACCCGCTGGGGCGTCATCGGCGTCTCGTTGGCCTGCGCGCCGAACTCGCGCAGCGCGTCGGTGACGGCGTTGCCGATCGCCGCCGGCGGCATGATGGCGCCGGACTCCCCCGTACCTTTCATCCCGAACACCGTGTTGGGCGACGCCGTCCGTAGATGCCCGATCTTGAGCTCCGGGATCTCGGTCGTGCCGGGCAGCAGGTAGTCCAGGAAGCTCGACGACTTCGGTTGCCCGTCGTCGCCGTAGACGAGCTCCTCGAGGAGCGCGCTGCCGATGCCCTGCGCGACGCCGCCGACGATCTGCCCCTCCACGATGAGCGGGTTCACCACGGTTCCGCAGTCCTCAACGACCGCGTAGTCGAGGAGGGTGACGCCGCCGGTGTCCAGGTCCACATCCACCACCGCGGCGTGGGTGGCATAGCTGAACGCACCGGTCTCCACGGCCGGGCGGTAGTAGTAGGTCGCCTCAAGCCCACCCTCGATGCCGGGCACATGGTCAGGGGTGAACAGAAACTCCTTGGCCAACTCCCGATAGCCGAGCGAACCTGCCCGCCCGACCACAGCGTGATCGCGCAGCCGCAGGTCCTCCACCGGCTCGTCGAGCAGCACGGAGGCGATGCGCTTCACCTTCTGCGCCAGTTGCCGCGCCGCGCCGTAGCTGGCGCCGCCGGCCATCACCATGGATCGGGAGGCGAAGGTGCCTTCGCTCCTGGGAGTCAGCGCGGTGTCGCCGTGAATGACCGTGACGTGTTCGGGCTCGACGTCGAAGACTTCGCTGACCACCTGCGCGAGCGTGGTCTCCGAGCCCTGCCCGTGGCTCTTGATGCCGACGCTGAGGGTGAAGCCGCCGGTCGCGTCCATCTCCAGGCGGGCGCCCTCGGTGCCGATCGTGATGGCGAGCCCACGGGTGGCCCATTCGACGCAGCCGTGAGCGGTCTGCTCGGTGCATGAGCCGTAACCGATGCCGATCCTGTGCCGCGAGTCCGTCGGCACGCCCCGCTGCCGTTTCCGCCACGTGTCGTGGCCGATGAGGACGGCGGCCTGCCGTACCGCCTCGGGATAGTCGCCGCTGTCGTAGACCTTGCCGGCCACCGAGGTGTAGGGCATCTCATCGGGCCGCACCATGTTCTTGAGGCGCATCTCGTAAGGCTCAAGGCCAAGCTCGTGCGCCAACTCGTCGATGGTCCGCTCGATGGCGAAGCAGGCACCGGGGCGCCCGACCCCTCGGTAGGGCCCCGACGGTGCTTTGTTGGCCGCCACGCTGCGGGTCCGGAACCGGTAGTTCCGCACGCGATAGGGCCCCGGGATCATGGCCGCGGCCATGGTGGCGTCCATCGTCGCGGTCCACGGATACACCGAGTAGGCCCCGCCGTTCACCAGGATGTCGGCCTCGACACCGAGCAGCGTGCCGTCCGCCGCAGCGTGCGCGGTGACCAGGTAGTGATGGTCACGCGCCTGGGTGGAGGCCACCATGCCCTCCCAGCGGTCCTCCACCCAGCGGATCGGGTGGTCGAGCTTCATCGCGATCGCGGCGAGTGCGACTTCCTCCGGGTAGAGCGAGCATTTGGAGCCGAAGGCGCCACCCATGTCGGGGGCGATCACCCGCACCCGCCTGGCTTCGATGCCGAGCAGGATCGCGATCATTTCGCGGATCATGTGCGGGGTCTGGGTCGAGGACCACACGGAGAGCCGATCGGCCGACCGGTCGTAGTGCGCGATGACGCCCCGACCCTCCAACGGCACCACTGCCTGCCGGTTCATGGTGTACTCGCGGGTGACCGACACCGCTGCCTCGCGCGCCGCGGCGTCCACATCTCCGACGTCTCCCGACGTGGTCGCGAAGATGTTGTCGGGCCAGTCGTTATGCACCTTGGGCGCGTTGTGCGCCAGCGCGTCAGAAAAGCCGACCACGGCGGGCAGCGGCGTGATGTCCACGGTGATCCGCGCCGCGAGATCCTCGGCCTCGGCCCGGGTGCCGGCGATGGCGACGGCGATTGGCTCGCCGACGTAGCGAACCTTGTCGGCCGCGAGGTTGGGCAGCGGCGCGGCCCTGAAGCCGGCCAGGGTCGATGTCGCGGTGAGGGGTTCGGCGAGCTGCGCGAGGTCGGCCGCGGTCCACACCGAACCCGGCTCGGCGTCGTCGGGGACCGACACCGCCGTGATCCGTCCGTGCGCGACCACGCTGCGGACGAAGGCCACCTCCCTGAGACCGGAAAGTTTCACATCGGAGACGAACGAGCCCCGGCCGGCCAGATGCCTGGCGTCCTCACGCCGCGGCGTTCTGGCTCCGATCCCGTAGCGCCGTGCGGGTGTGCTGTCACCGGTGGTCATGTGCCCCTCCTCGCTGTACCGGTCTCCCTCTGTCGTCGTACGGCAAGGCGTCCACCGCCGGGGTGCCGGTTCCCATGCCCACAAGCTTTGGGCCAGATCGTATACAACTTATTTGCCGTGATCGGCTATCGATAGCCCTTCAGCCGGTGCATCCACCGCAGGTTTCGCGCCGGCCTCAAGCAGACAGAACGGCCGCCAACCGAGGTTCAGGTCTGCCACATCCGCGGAGCGGCGCCACTTTTGCGCAGCTAAACCATATATTTGCCTCTTCGTCTATGGAATTCTATTCACTACTGATCTGTCAAGGTCCGGCCGCTTAAAGTAGTCATCCAACGACACTCCGTGGCTTGTGGCGAGCCTCGCACCTACCCCGCGCGCACCGGCATTCACGAGTTGTATACCATTCTTCGCTACCAGGCGGTTGAAGCGCGGCTGCCGCCCGCAACGAAGAGGAGTGTCCGCATGCAGGCGACGAGCAGTCCGGCGGTCCTGCGGGACGCGGGTTCCCTCCCTGGCAGCCCCGCAGGACAACCCACGTGAGGAGTAAAGGTGACCGTGCCAAACACATCGGCAGCACACACGGAGACGGGCCGGCAGGCCCCCGGCTCGAGCCGCATCCCAGAGGAACCACGGGCAGCGTACGGACGGCCGGCGGTCTGGCTGGCCGTGAGTGTGATCCTGCTGGCGCTGAACCTGCGTCCGGCTCTGGTGGCTGTCTCCCCGCTACTCGACACCATCCGTTCCACGACCGGGATGTCCGCCACGACGGCCGGACTGCTGACCACGCTGCCACTGCTGTGTTTCGGTCTGCTGGCCCCGCTGGCTCCCCAGATCGGCAGCCGGTGGGGCATGGAACCGACACTGGCGGCCACAATGGCGCTGGTCTGCGCCGGCACCGCTCTGCGCATGCTGGACGCCATGGCCGGATTACTCGCCGGCACCGTGCTCATCGGCGCGGGCATCGCGGTGGCCAACGTGCTGTTGCCCGGGGTGATCAAAAGGGACTTTCCTTCCCGGATCGGGCTGATGACCAGCCTGTACTCGATGTCGATGTTCGGCGGCGCCGCACTGGCCGCCGGCGTCACCGTGCCCGTCGAACACGCCGCCGACCTCGCCTGGCGTCCCACGCTGGCGCTCTGGGGCCTGCCCGCGATACTGGCCCTCATCGTGTGGATGCCGCAGGTCCTGCGCCACACCCGGACCCGAGCCACGGGGGCGCGCGGCGCGACACCACCCGTGCGCGGACTGTGGCGACACCAGGTGGCCTGGATGGTCACCCTCTACATGGGCCTGCAGTCGCTGGCCTACTACGCCGCGACCGCCTGGCTGCCCAGCGTGCTGACCGACGCGGGCACGCACGAGGGTGTGGCCGGTTGGATGCTGTCTTTCTCCAGCCTGCTGGGCATCGTCGGAGCGTTCCTCACCCCGATACTGGCCAACCGGCACGTGCACCCGGGCGTGCTGGCGTCGTCCGGCGCGGTGCTGTGCGTGCTCGGCTTCGTCGGCCTTCTGGTCTCCCCGACGGCCTGGATCTACCTGTGGATGGTCCTGCTCGGCCTCGGGCAGGGCGCGGCAATCAGCCTCGCAATGCTGTTCATCGTGCTGCGCGCCCCCGACGCCCGGCACGCGGCTCAACTGTCCAGCATGGCGCAGTGCTTCGGCTACGTCCTTGCCGCCCTCGGTCCCCTCACCCTGGGCGGCGTCCACCAGCTGACCGGCGGCTGGACGATTCCACTGTTGCTTCTGGCGGTGCTGGTACTCCCGCAGATCGTCTTCGGCCTCGGTGCCGCCCGCGAACGCCACGCGTCACCCGAGCAACGCTCCTGAACTGCGAATACGATCGAGCGCTGGGTCTCACCCAAGACGGCGTCGTAGATCTGTACAACTAGCGCTGGCCGAGCAAAAAGCCCAAGACGGGGAAGTACATCTCGTACTGGGAACGATGGGAGGGGCCGGGAAGTCCGGCGTCGCCCAACGCCCGGGAGCCGAGTTACACCACATCGCCCGGTTAGCGCAGATCTACCGATGTCTGATAGGTGACCTATTAGTACGCCCGACTGGGGTCAGCGCGAATGCTCTGGCCTGGTCGCCAGTGACGAGGACGAAGCGACGAACTGCCATACGTGTTGGGCTGGTCTCCGCGGCCAGCCCGCTGGTCAACGAACTCGTGACTCCCCTGACGGAGGCCACGCACTCCACCAATGGCAGCGGACGACCCAAGGGGTCGGCCCCTCTGCCTCTTGAGGTCGTCGAATCCCTCGACGTGATCACCGACCAGCTGCGCCGCATGGACGACAGCTCGGCGGCGGCGACCTCCTCGGCGTGGTCCAGCAGCACGTCAACATCGGACGCTGGTGACATCCTCACGATGCGACCGCTCGCAGAACATGGGCTACCAACACGTCATCAAGGGCCGCGGCTGAGCCGCTCCCGCCTCAATGGAGGCTTGACCTTCTGACGCTCCTATGTCAAGCGACCACTCGTTTGGCTTGTGACGGAGGAGCGAGCCTGGCTTCGAGGGTCTGTCCGGGTCTGTCCATTGAACGGCTCTGTCTCTCTTTCGGCTCTGTCGCAGATTCGGTGGTGACGAAAGGTTCGGCTGCGTCACAGTGAGTCATGATTGATCTTGATGAGCTTGTGAGCGTGGTGTTTTCGGGGTTGTCGCCGCTGGTGGTGAAGGACATCGTGGACGAGGGCGAGCGGATCCGAGTGCGGGCGCGAACTCCGGACGGGTCGGTCGCCTGCTCGGGGTGCGGGGTTGAGACAGCGTGGGTCCACGGCTATCACGACCGGACCGTTGCCGATGTCCCGGTCAACGCACGCCGTGTGCTGGTGGTGGTGAGGATCCGCCGCTTGGTCTGCCCGACCCTCGGCTGCCGCCAGACCTTCCGCGAACAGCTGCCCGGTGTACTGGAGCGTTACCAGCGGCGCACACCCCGTCTGACCTCGCAGATCGGTGCGGTGGTCCGCGAACTGGCGGGACGAGCCGGCGTGCGCGCCTTATCCGCTCTGGCTGTCGACCTGTCCCGGCACACCGCTACGCCTTCTGCTGCGCTTGCCTTCTCCCCAACCTCGGGTGCCCGTGTGCTCGGCGTGGATGACTTCGCGCTACGCCGACGCCACCGCTACGCCACCGTGCTGATCGACGCCCAAACACGCGAACGTATCGACGTCCTGCCCGGCCGCACCGCCGATGTCCTGGAAGCCTGGCTTCGAGCTCATCCCGGAGTGCAGGTCGTGTGCCGGGACGGCTCAGGCGCCTACGCCGAAGCCGTGCGCCGCGCGCTGCCGGACGCCGTCCAGGTCACCGACCGATGGCACCTGTGGCACAACCTCGGCGAGGCCGTCGGGAAAGAAGTAGCCGGACACAGTGCCTGCTGGGCCAAGACCGGACCACCCCTGCAGGACGGCAAGCGCGCCACGACCACCCGCGAGCGCTGGCACCAGGTCCACGACCTGCTCGGCAAGGGCGTCGGCCTGCTGGGATGCGCCCGCCGCCTGAACGTGTCCCTCAACACCGTCAAACGCTACGCCCGCGTGGGCGAACCCGAACGCCTGCAACGCGCCCCCCAATACCGGCCCACCCTCGTCGACCCCTACCGCGACCATCTCCGGCGCCGCCGCTCCGACGACCCCGCCGTCCCCGTCGGCCACCTGTTCAACGAGATCAAATCCCTCGGCTACCAGGGCGGCCTCAACCTCCTCTACCGCTACATCACCCAAGGCCGGGTCGAAGCCGACCGCCTGCCCATCTCACCCCGCCGCCTTGCCCGGCTCCTGCTCACCCGGCCCGACAACCTCAAAGACGAGCACCGCCACTTGCTGGACGACCTCACCACAGCCTGCCCCCAGATGATCGACCTGGCCGAACTCGTCCGCGGCTTCGCCGACCTGCTACGGCCACACGAGGACAACGCCGAGCGCCTCGACGCGTGGATCACCACCGCCCGGACCAGCGATCTGCCTCACCTGCACGCCTTCACCCGCGGCCTCGACCACGACCGCGACGCCGTCCGCGCGGCCGTCACCTTGCCCTTCCACAACGGCGGCACCGAAGGCGTCAACACGAAACCAAGCGCATCATGCGCCAGATGCACGGCCAGGCCGGCTTCGCCCTACTCCGCCACCGCATTCTCTTGGCCTAACTCTCCGTTACCACCGAAAGAGAGACAGAGCCGTTCGTGTCTTACAGTCCCTGACCTGGCCGGATGGCATTTTCGGCACGCGCAGAGCATCCAGGTCAAGCCGCGGTCCCCCCGCATGCGGTGACCGCAGAGAGGGGGCCCAACACCAGCAACCCACAGTGATCAACTGATCGCGATCTCCGCCAACGAGATCCGCCGATTGTTCGCAATGCTGACCAGACCGCCTATCAACGAACACCACATCCGCCACTGGTACCTATGGCGGCGACGCCACCAGACCCGTGCTCGACAATCCCACTACCAGCGACAACACCTCAAAGATCAGTAAGTGCGACTGGAGTATTAGTCCGACCTTTGCAGGGCACCCGGACTGGCTGGCCCGCCCACGTATGCCTTTGTCGGCCAGGGTAAGCAGGTCGGCGGCGCTGACCTGCTTATAAAGAGCACTCCGTCCCTGCCCCCTACAGACTGGTCGGCGCGACCAAGGTCGGCTTCACCGGGCCATCAGGGTTGACACTGTCAAATAGTCATCTGATGATCAATAGATCTCAGGACGGGGTGTTGACAATGACGTACGTATATCGCATGCCGATGGTAAAGCCCGAGCACAATCCACAGAGGCTTAGTGATGGGACCATTCGAATCGGTGGTGACACTTACGGCATTGCCGCGGAGATCGACGACCCGGAGGGCTGGGTATGGTCAGCTCTGCAACTGATGAATGGGACTCACGATCCGACCACCGTTGCGTCGCTGTTATCGAAACATTTTTCTGAACTTTCTCGAAGTCGGGCTTCGGATATTGTTTCGGAATTACTGGCATCTGGCTATATCGAGGATGCCGCCGCCTCCACCCCATCAGAGCTCAGCGAACGTGAGCTCGATCGATACAGTAGAAACCGCGCGTTTTTCCGTCGTATCGATCTCATCCCACGAGCGCACGACTGGGAACTCCAGGTCAAATTAAAACGTTCTCGTGTGGTCGTACTCGGCCTGGGCGGTACGGGCTCGCATGTCGCATGGGCACTGGCCGCAGTTGGTGTCGGGGAAATTCACTGCGTCGATCCAGACCGGATCGAACTGTCTAACCTGAACCGCCAGATCCTCTACACCGAGGATGATATCGGTCATTTCAAGGCAGATGTGGCCGCAGCCCGGATCAGCCGTGTCAACTCCGATATCACTGTTACCCGCTCCCGTGAGCGGGTGGAAAGCCAGACCCATCTCGCCCGACTGGTGGATGGCTACGACGTTCTGGCTCTTTGTGCGGACGAACCTCGGGGGTCGCAGAACATCAAGGCTTGGGCCAGTCGTGCCTGCGCTCTGGCGGGGGTGCCATGGGCCGGCGGAGGCTACTCCGGACCCATTGTCACGTGCGGCGTCTTCGCCCCGCCACGAGGTGCGTGCTACGAATGCGTGAGCGCGCAGGCGGTCGCCACACGACGGCCGGGAGTCGACGTCAACCTCGGCGGGCCCGGCGTAATCGCCTTCTCGGCAGGACTCACCGGCCAAATGATCGCACAATCCGTCGTTTCTCTCATCACCGGAGTGCCGGATCCGATGCCGGGGACGCTGCGGGCTATGAATCTCGCAGTGCTTGGTGACTACGACATTTTTCAAGCACCGCCGCGAGATGACTGCGCTAGTTGCTACCCCTTGACTTCCTTCGGAAGAAGATCATGATCCATGGTGTACGTGTCGAGGCAAGAACATGAGGAGGAAGCTCGTGGCGGAGGAACGCGAAGTGCATCCTGTTTCGGACGAGGCTGAAGAGCCCCAGGCAATCTCGATCCGAAAGCTCGACAAGATCGAGACGACCGGGCTCGACAGCAACAGCCAAGGCAGCTAGGGATTCGACGCGGCTGAGCCGGCACATGTCCGGCTTAGCCGCGCATCACTGTGGGGAAGCACTGATGAGCATTATCGAGCGCCCGCCCACCCCCGACATGGGACTGTGTTCGTCACGAACATGCATGGTCCCAGTGGCCGTTCTTCCCGGTGGTGTCCGCTCGTGACCAACAGGGTGCTGCTGCACGAACTCGGGGTGCGCCGAGACCGGGAAGAGTGGATCGTAGGCCGTATCTCGACAGGTGACTTCGTGGCTCTTCCCGAGGTGGGAATGCGAGCTCTGCAGCTGTTACAGAGTGGACTTCCCATTGCGGACGCACAGTCACGGCTGCGGCAAGAAACCGGCCGCACCTTGGATATCGACTCCTTCGTGCGGGGGCTGGCAGAGGCAGGCCTGGTGGCGGCCATAGACGGCAATCCCGTCCCAGCAGTTGCTCCACCGCGTCCGACCCTTCCCTGGATACGACCAGTTAGCGTCCGCTGGACGCTGAGCCCCGTCCTGCATATCTGCGTTGCCGCCGTGATAGCGATTGGCACGATCATTTTGGTGCGGCAACCGTCATTACTGCCGAACTGGCGCGCGATACTGTGGAGTCCGAGCGGGGCAGCGGTGCTATTCACCCAGATCACGGTCGGCTGGCTGATGCTTCTCATCCACGAGCTGGCGCATCTGGTTACTGCCCGGGCGGCCGGAGTTCCCGGTCGGATCGCTTTTGGAACCAGGCTACAGTTCCTGGTAGTGCAGACCGATGTTTCGGGTATCTGGCTGGCACCGCGCCGGGTGCGGCTCACTGTCTACCTCTCTGGCATAGCTGTGGACTGCGCGCTATGCGCAGTGTGCGTGATGCTCAGCCTTCTGACGGGCCCGCATTCCGTGTACTCGATCGTGCTGCTTACTGGTATCGCCATGCTGGCCACCCAAGCCTTTGTGTTCATGCGCACAGATCTGTACTTCTTGCTCCAAGACCTAACCGGGTGCCGCAACATGTACAGCGACGCCATCGCGTATGTTCGCCGCGGACTCGCACGATTGATGGGACGGCCTCGACCTGGACCAATCACCGAAGTAAGCCGCCGAGAGCGCCGCTGGCTGACTATCTACGGGATAGTGCTGGTTGGAGGAACAATTGCCTGCCTCGGCGTTTTCGTGACGATAACCCTTCCGGTGACGGCGACCCTGGTAGTTCGCTCGGTCCGGGCCTTGACCTCCTCGCACCGCTTGGCTGCTGTAGTGGATGCAGCGGCAGTCCTGGCGATCCTGACGACGAGCCAACTGCTCTGGCTGCGCGCCTGGTGGCGGCGCCACGGTCATCGTTTTCACCGTAGGTCCCGGAGCGATGCACGTTTATGAGGATGTCTGGGCTTCGGCCTGATTGCGCCGGACGTGATCGAGGATACTTTCGACGACCAGGTCCGGCCGATACCGGTGGACCTGGTGCCCGGCATGCTCCGCGACGACGTGTACGGCGTTCGAGGACAGCCGCAGCAGATCGGCCTGGAGCGGAGACCAGACGGAATAGAAGCGCCGGTGCTCGGCGACCGCCTCCGCGTCGGTGCTCGGCGGCTCGTCGGGATTGGAGGAAATTACAGTGAGCGGAACCGCCCCCAGGTCGGCGGCTCGCCGGCGGACCTGTACAGGGCTGACGGTGACGGAAGCCGCCATTTCGCGGAGCTCCGCGCGACGGACCCGATCGCTAAGGTCGAACGCGATCCTGGTGGGGACGAGTTCGGACGGCAGGAGCCGGGCTTCGGCTTCACGGCGTACCCGTTCGCTCCATCCGGCATCGAAGGCGAGGCGCCGCAACCCGAGCGGCGTCAGACGCCATCGCACGATCTGACGAGCCATCGTGGTTCTCGCCCGGGGCAGCCCGTGAACCTGCTCGGGATGGCTGGAGTCGACGAGGACGACCGCCGCCACGACGTCGGGATGCTCTGCGGCGAACAGCCGGGCGATATACCCTCCGGCCGAGTGCCCGACCACAACGTACGGCGGGGCGATCCCCGCCCCATCCAGGGCTTTACGCAGATCGCGAGCCGCTCCCAACGCGGAGCCCGACCACGGGAACGGGTCGCTCCACCCAAGCCCGGCCCGGTCGTACAGCACGACGGACGACTCTGCCGCCAAGTCTGGTAACAATGCGGCCCAGTTCAACCCCGGCTCACCCAGCCCGGGCACGATCACCACAGTGGGCGAGCCTGTGCCCGCCGTCCACAGGTGGATCCGGCGGCCGCCGACGTCGACCATCCGCCCAGGCGGGGGAAAGCGGCGACGATCACGCCTTGTCCCGCGGGCTTGATAGAGGGCACTCGCGGCCGCCCCAGCGATCGCGCCGACGACCAGCCCAGCCAACGTCTTGGCGATGATTCCCCTGCTGCGCATCCCGCGGTCCATCACACTCCACTTCTCGGCGTCCAACCGGGCGGCTGACCCTCTGATAGGCGGAACTCCTGGGCTTTACTGCTCGCTTGGGGGCCACACCTGGAGATACCGCATGCTGTAATCCTTGCCTCACCCTTCGCTGACCCGTCCAGATCCAGCTCCATGGTTTCCGTAGAGGGCCGTGAACGACAATCATGCCCCGTACGAGCAGGGCTTGTTGAGGGCTTGTTGAGGGCTTGTTGAACGAGGGTCGTGACCGCGCCAACCGAGAACAGATGGCCGCCGATGACGCCGGATCGCTCGCCTCACGTAGTCCAACGTCCAGCATGACAACGGAAGATTGGCACGCTAGCAGGGCACCCAAGCCCCTGGCAATAAATGATCTTGGCAGATATGTATCTACCAGCGGCTTCTCCAATTCATACGGCAAACACGTGGCTGGCGATCACCTTATGACCAGCTACGTCAGGCTGAAACAGGCTCAGTTTTAAGCGAAGATCGGGGCATGCGCATCCTGATTCTCGGCGGTACGTGGTTCTTGGGCCGCGTCGTAGCGGAAGATGCAGTCCGTATCCACGATGTAACGACGTTCAACCGCGGCTCAGCACAGGACGTCGTCGGCGTTCGACCGATCAGAGGTGACCGCACCCAACCAGAGGATCTCAGGAAGCTCGCCGCCTACGGCCCGTGGGATGCAGTGATCGACACGAGCGGCATGAAACCAGAAATGGTACGCAACACCACCTGAGCGCTTGCCGATGTAGTGGACCGATACCTGCTGGTATCGACGGTCAATGTCTACCGAGAGTGGCCAACCGATCCGCTGACTGACGACTCGCCACTACGTGAATACCAGCCCGTTGGTCCAGATGGCGAAGCTGTCACAGACCAATACGGCCGCGAAAAGGTCGGCTGCGAATATGCCGTCACGTCCGCCCTTGAGAATCGCTCGCTCATCGTACGGCCCGGCGTGATTCTCGGCCGTTACGAGTACGTCGGACGATTGCCGTGGTGGCTTAATCGCATCAGGCGCGGAGGCCAGGTCCTTGCACCGGGCGAGCCGTCCTGGCCGATCCAACCGATCGATGTCCGCGATCTCGCCGGCTTCCTGCTGAAGGCCGCCGAGAACCAACTGTCCGGTTCGTACAACACGACGGCACCCATCAGCTAGACGAATAAATCCGAAGTCTGATCAGTGATCAGTGGTCGTAGGCGATCAGTGATCGGGTGATGGGCTGGCCGGTTGTGCGGTTGTGCCAGATGGCGGCGGTAAGGGCGAGGATGCGCTGGGCGACACGGACCGCGACGCCCAGCGGGGTGCGTCCGCCGTGCAGTTCGAGGTCGAGTTGGCCCTTGAGGGTGTCGTTGACCGACTCGATCAGCTGGCGGATCGGTTTCAGGTATTGCTCGCCGGCGCGGGGTGTGCGGTTGCGGTATGAGGGGCGAAGGAGCCTTACGCCGCGTTCGGCCAGGTAGGCGTCCAGTTCAGTGGACACGTAGCCCTTGTCGGCGATGATCAGCAGGTTGGGGCGGTCAGCGGTCAGGCCGGGATCGTGGTCGAGGGCGGCCATCAGTACCTGCCGTTCGTCGATCTTGGGGTTGGCCAGTGCCCAGGTGATCGGGAGCCCGGCCGGGGTGCAGATCAGGTGCAGGCGTAGGCCCCAAAAGAAGCGGGAGTGGGAGGCGCAGTAGCCGTATCCGGCCAAGCCGGCCAGGTTGGAACGTTGGGCTGTTGCGCGGGATCGGCCGCATTCGACCGGGGTGGAGTCGACCACCCAGACGGGGTCTGTCCATAGGTCGCTGTCGGTGGCCAGGGCTCGGATGGCCTGTTTGAGCAGAGGTAGTGCGGCGCGGAGGCGTTTGTTGTAGCCGGATGGCCCGGGCAGGTAGGGGAACGCTCCGGGCAGGTGGTGCGGGATGAAGCGCAGCCAGCGGGCTTCTGAGCGGATGCCGAGCAGGACCTGGGCCACGGCGAGTGTCAGTAGTTCGGCGTCGGTCAGCTTGGGCGGCCGGCCGAACCGCGGCGTTGTGCTGAGCCAGTCGTCGATCTTCACATACAGTGCGGTGAGAAGGGTGTTGAGATCTTTCGTCACAAATCGATCTTCAACACCCTTCGTCATTCCCGCAGCCGAACGACTTAGGACTTACTCGTCTAGCTCTCGTTTCACTCCTCTGGCGCTGGCGCCGCCAGGCCGCACACACTACTCAGGCCGATGACATCGGCCAGGCGTGCGGATTGCTGGGAGTGACTTCGAAGGTCAAGCAGCGAGTTGGTAGCGGGCCTGGTGGTTGCGCTGGTGCTCTTGGCCCAGATGGTAGGTCCAGTAGCGGTCGAAGTCGCCGTTGGCGAGCAGTGCGCGGAGTCTCAGGACGGCTTCGGCGCCGGCGCTCCGCCCGGCCGTCGACGCGTTCGTCCGACAAATTCGCTACCCGGCGGCCGGAACGCCGTGATACACAACCGCCGTGCAAAACATCTTGGAGTTCCCCGAGGTCCTGCGGCTGATCGAAGACCGCTCGGCCGCGTTCCGCGCCGCGATCGCGTCCGCCCCCGACCTTGACGTCCAGGTCCCGACCTGCCCGGACTGGACGCTGCGCGAACTGGCGCAGCACCTCGGCGACGGCCGCCGCCGCCAGGCCGCCATCGTCGCGGCGGGCCCGGGCGCTGAGCCCCCGGCGAGGACGGACCCGAAGGGCGCCCCGACCGCGCCCCGCGACCGCGAAGCCCTGGACGCCTGGCTCGCCGAGTCGACCGAGCTCATGCTCCACGCGATGCGCGAGACCGGCCCGGACCGCGGCTGCTGGACCTGGTGGGGCCGCTCGCAGACCCCGGAGACCAGCGGAGCCGTGGCCCGGCACCAGATCCAGGAGATCGCCGTCCACACCTACGACGCCCAGCTCACCCAGGGCGCCGCACAGCCGCTGCCGACGGACGTCGCGGTCGAGGGCGTCGACGAGTTCCTGACGACCGTCTCGGCGACGACCGTCCCCTGGCCGTTCAAGCCGGCGACCATCGACCTGCACACGACCGAGGGCCGCTCCTGGCGCCTGACCCTCAACGCCGACGGCGTCCGCTGCGACGACCTCGCCGCCGACGCGGAGCCGGGCGACATGGCGATGCGAGGCGCAGCGAGCGAACTGGTCCTCTACTTCTACGAGCGCGTCCCGCTCGACGGCCTGAAGACCACCGGCGACACCGAGCCAATGGAGCAGCTCGCAGACTGGGACCCGAACGCGTAAAACGCGCACTTGGCACTCGTCATCTGGCTCCGCTCGGCTGAACAAGGAGATCCGCCGCCGCACCGACGTCGTCGGCATCTTCCCCGACCGAGCCGCCATCATCCGCCTCGTCGGCGCCGTGCTCGCCGAGCAGACCGACGAATGGACCGAAGCCCGCCGATACATGGGCCTGGACGTCCTGGCCAAAGCCCGCCTACGCGTAATCCCGGGCGACACACCGGCCCAGCAACAGCTACCGGAAACACTCACCGCTTAACCTGCAGAAACGGATCACGCGGAGGTCGACTCGTACACCACCCCGCTGGAGGTGACCTTCGCCGAAGGTCCGGAACGCCCGGCAACCTGCGGCAACATCAGGCAGAAGACTGCCGGCGACAAGTGGCGGGAAAACGGCCTCGTCTTCGCCTCCCTCGTCGGCACTCCCCTCGACTCCCACAACGTACGGCGAGCCTTCCGGAAGATCGTCAAGGATGCCGGTCTGTCCGACGACGAATGGACGCCACGCGAGATGCGACACAGCTTCGTCTCACTGCTCTCCGACTCCGGCGTTCCCCTGGAAGACATCGCCCGCCTCGTCGGCCACAGCGGCACCGCCGTCACCGAAGCCGTCTACCGCAAGCAAATCCGCCCAGTCCTGCTCGGCGGAGCCGAAGCCATGGATCGGATCTTCACGTGATCCGTCCGGTAGAACCGCCCGGAGCTACGAAGCGATCATTCGAAGGATCGAGCCACAACCCAAACCGCGTACTCTTCCGCGGTCACCCCACACACGCAACGGCCGTCGAGCGACATGGCCACGAATTCTGGCTCTTCAACTGATGAGAAGGAGAGGTGAGCCAGCTTCGGACGCGAGTCGCGTCGGACATGAGCCCAGGGGGCGTCAGCGGCACCGGGGCCCGCCACGCTGATGAGGAACTCGTTTCGGCCACCGAAGATCCCCGAATCCCTGGCGACTGAGTCCCACACGGCCTCCACCTCGTCCCATTGATCAATACCGTCAAGGGTCGGAACCACCGCCGTAGGAGTCACTTCCCCACCGATGATCAAACGCCAGGCCTCCATGGGTGCCGGCACCTGTCCTGACCAGGCTTCCGCTACGACAATCAGCCCTGCTTCCTGCAGCAGAAGCGCCCTGGACTCGAGATTCATAGGTTCAGTCACTTCGTGTCCCCAGCTGGTGCCACGCATGACTGCAACCGCCGGCGCAGTAACGCTCACGTCGGCGCTGGTCCGCGACAGCCAGAAGAGCGACGAGAAGCCGAAACGCCTTGGCCCGCTCATCCTGCGGCAAATTAATGATCTTCCCCAGCTGCTCCATCAGACGGCCACGTGTGATCAGTACTGCAGGTGTATGGGTGGGCCGTATACCCGCCAGACGCACGCTCTCCGGCCCGTCCTCGACGGTCGCGCGAGCCTGGATGCAGTATCGAGATAGATCACGCAGAGCGGCGAGCTGCTCTTCAGCGGTCAGTCCCTCGAACCATTCGACGCCCCACGACATGGGCCGCAAGCCCTGCGCCAGCTCGTTCAGGATGACCTCACGCTCATACACGTCGCCACACTCCCCTGGCTAGCCCGAGGTATCCAGCGTCGGAGAGTTCTCGTAGGCAGCCAGCTCTTCCGGGCTACCCACAAAGGCAGCTCCGCAGCCGTGTGGGAGACGTTCCAGCACCATTGCGACGGCCTCCTCGGCCGTTGCCGCTGGCCCCACGGTTTCACTGCGGAGGGGCCCAGATACCCAGTAGCCACCGCCTTCGGCGGGCTGGATATAGGGAATGTCCCATGTCCATCGGGGGCTCGTGCATCGGCTGAAGTGCAGCTCTCCCATACCTGTCCACGGGAACAACTGGCGCAGGCGAGGCTCTCCGTAAGCCGCGTCGAGCAACTCTGTACGTACGCGCCCATCAGCACGGACGGCCTGCCAAGCAGCCTCGACAATGGCTTTTCCGGATGAATGGGGATGCATGTGATCATTATGTACAGGTGTACCAAGGTGAGGCGGTAAGCCTTCCGAAAGATCGTCAAGGACGCCGGTCTACCGGCTGACGACTGGACACCACGAGTGGCGGCACATGTTCGTCTCGCTACGCTCCGACTCCGGCGCCCCCTGGAAGACAGCGCCCGCCTCGTCGGCCGCAGCGGCACGGTCGTCACCGAAGCCAGATCCGCCCGGTCCTGCTCGGTGGAGCCGAAGCGATGGACCTGATCTTCGCGTGATCAGGTCCCGTAGAACTGCCCGTAGACGCTGATCGCCCGATAGACGCACACCAAGACGATCAACGCACAGACAGCCTTGGAGACAAGGGGCCGCCTGAGCAGAGCCCAGGCCGCCGCCGCAAAGAGCACCGCCAGACTCACGCAGAAAAACGCGCCGAAGGCCTCGTCCTTGTCCAGCATGCCGGGAAAGGCCTCTGGATTATCCGCCTCGATCGTCGCGGCGTAGCTGAACAGCACCCAAAACGCCGCCACCGCGTAGAGCGCCACCGCGCCAACAGACCTCGCGATGGAGGCGGCTCGCTTCGCGGTCATCCCATGAGCCCTTCCGGAAGCCGCACCGAGATCGGATCCGTTGTCACTCAGTTAGTCACTCAGCACATGAAAAAGGTGCCACGTGATCACGTGACACCCTATCCGACCAGCAAAAACCTGGTCGGGACGACAGGATTTGAACCTGCGACCCCTTGACCCCCAGTCGCGTTCCGGCGTTCATTCGTCACCTTGAGTTACCGGGTCTGATGCGAGAAACTCCAGGTAGACCGCCTGATCGTCGTGCCGCGCCGTTCCGGTGAGTGTCACCAGCTGGCACACAGTCCACGGTCAAATGACGGTCAGACGATCTTGGAGGGGGATCATGGGCTTCTCGCGGAATCGCCTTGGCATCAACGGCAGGCCGAGGTACACGGCGTACTACATGGACCTCCGAGGCAGGGAGCTTTCCGCCGGGACCTACGCCAGCAAGAAGGCGGCCGACAAGGCCTGGCAGAAGGCCGAAGCGAAGGTGGCGGAAGGTCGTGCAGGGGACCCTGCACGGAACAAGCAGTCCTTCCAAAGGTACGTCGAGGAGGAGTGGCTGCCGCATCACGTGATGGAGGCAACGACGCGGGAGGGGTACACCTACTCGATCTACGCGCACATCATGGACTGGTTCGGCCACATGCGCATGGTGGAGATCCTGCCCAGCGACGTGCGCGCTTGGGTGAAGGACCAGCAGGGCCGGGGCCTCTCCCCCACCACCATCAAGCTCAACAAATCGATCCTCAGCGGGATCTTCACAACCGCGCTGCACGATCAGGTCACCGCGCTTCATCCGTGTAAGGGGGTCAAGACTCCGACCCTGCCGAAGAAGCCGCTGCGCATCGTCACCCCAGAGGAGTTCGACCGGCTCTACGCCGCGCTCCCGACCGAGTACGCTCGGCTCCTGGCCGAGACAGCCATCGAGAGCGGTATGCGCTGGGGCGAGCTCACCGAACTCCGCGTCAAGGACCTCGAACTCGTCAGCCGCATCGTCACAGTGAGCCGTACGGTCGTCGAGATCAACGCCAAGCATCACCCGGAGGGCAAGCGGTTCCTGATCAAGGAGTACCCCAAGGACAAGGAGTACCGCCGCTTCAAGCTCAGCCCGCAGATCGCCGCGAAGCTCAAGCAGCACATCGAGGACAGCAAACTGGAGCGCGACGACCTCCTTTTCATCTACCAGACGGAGGAGCCCGCACCGCAGCCGAAGCTGGAGCCAGTGGAGCACCTCGGCCTAACCGAGCCAAACGCGGCCGGGCGACGCTATCGGCACGGAACACTCAGCGCCTACTCCGCGGGCAAGTGCCGCTGCCAGCACTGCAAGAACGCCTATGCCACCTACCGAGCCGAGCGCCGGGCCGCCGGCCGGGACGCCCCTCGCCGGCCACGCCGTTGGGACACCGACGGTCACATCCCGCGCCGCTGGTTCCGCGACCAGGTCTGGCGGCCAGCGCTCGCCGCCTCAGGCCTGGAGTTCAAGGTGAAGATGCACGACCTCCGTCACGCTCACGCCTCCTGGCTGCTGGCCGGCGGCGCCGACCTTCAGGTGGTGAAGGAACGCCTCGGCCACGGCAGCATCTCCACCACCGAGAAATACCTCCACACCCTCCCCGACGCCGACGACACCGCCCTCGACGCGCTGGCCCGAACCCGCTCGCGCTCCCGGCGCTGACCAACAACTCATGTGGGCCTTTGCCCGACTTGGGTCTATCCATTGAACGGCTCTATCTCTCTTTCGTCGTCTTACAGTCCCGCCGCGTCACCAACCTGTCAGGACAGAACATCTAGAGGCTTCAGGGTGTGTCTCTCCTCCAACGGACCGATGCCGGTCAGATCTGAGGTCCTTAGAGTGCGGCGCGCAGTTCACCCGTGCTCCGCTTCCGCATTGGTGTCACCAGACTTCGGCGTGTCACCACCCTGATCGCGTTGCGCGCGGGCGTCGAGGAACGAGCGCGATAAGGAGCCGCTCTCGTTTTGCGGCCTATACGAGCTCTGGCCCGACCCATCCAAACCGGCCAACGCCCCCGATCAGTGGCTTTGATCCGCCACGATCATCGCCTGAGATCGCCACCACAACGCACCGTCATGAACCCCGGGACCAAATCGGTTCTGTGCGGTGTTGTCTCCATCGGCGCCGCAGCCAGCGGTGCCGAAGGAGGAGAAATCGTGTCGCACGACTACAGCAAGACCCCGGAGGCGCTGAGCCGCCTCACTGACAGCCAGTTCCGCGTCACTCAGGAGGACGGGACGGAGCCGGCGTTCCGCAACGAGTACTGGAACAACCACGATGCCGGCATCTACGTGGACGTGGTCTCCGGCCAGCCCCTGTTCTCGTCGACCGACAAGTACGACAGCGGCACCGGATGGCCCAGCTTCACCAGGCCGATTGTGGCCGACGCCGTACGCACTGAGATCGACCGGAAGCTCCGGATGACCCGCACGGAGGTGCGGTCCACTGGGGCCGACAGTCACCTTGGGCACGTGTTCGGCGATGGTCCTGCCGATGCTGGCGGCCAGCGGTACTGCATGAACTCGGCCGCGCTGCGCTTCGTCCCGCTCTCTGAGCTCGAGGCACAGGGCTACGCCGAGTACCGCTCCCTGTTCGAGACAACCGACACCACCAGCACCGAGGAGCACACATCATGACCAGCGGGATCCACGACACCGGACAGATCACCCGCACCCCGGGCACCGAAACTGCCGTCCTGGCCGGCGGGTGCTTCTGGGGCATGGAGGACCTCATCCGCCGGCAGCCCGGCGTGCTGGACACGCGGGTCGGATACACCGGCGGCGAGAACGATCACGCCACGTACCGCAACCACCCCGGCCACGCCGAGGCCGTCGAGGTCGTCTTCGACCCGACGCAGACGACCTACCGTGACATCCTGGCGTTCTTCTTCCAGATCCACGACCCGTCGACGTTGAACCGTCAGGGCAACGACCGCGGCACGAGCTACCGCTCGGCGATCTTCCCCTTGACGCCCGAGCAGCAGCAAGTCGCACGGGACACGATCGCGGACGTCGATGCGTCGGGGCTGTGGCCGGGTAAGGCAGTGACGACGATCGAGCCGGCCGGACCGTTCTGGGAGGCCGAGCCCGAGCACCAGGACTACCTCATCACGTACCCGAACGGCTACACGTGCCACTTCCCGCGCCCAGACTGGGTGCTGCCCAGGCGCGCTGCGACCTCTAGCTGACTGCGCTACGCCGAGGGCGCGCTCACCGCTGAAGCGGTGAGCGCGCCCGCACCCCGTTCCGCCGCCAATGCCAGGCGGCGTCCACCCTCAGCGGCGTCCGCTCGATGACCGTGAGTTCTCCATGGCCGACGTCACGACCGCGTTCCTGCGCGCGGCGCTTCCTCGGGAGCCGACGCCTGGGCAGGTGAACGCTTTCGTGAAGACCTATCTCGCCGAGTGGAGCGCCCCAGTGCGCCACCACGCTGGTATCGACGTCCTGCTCAAAGGGTTGAGCTCGGAGTTTCGCCTGGCGGTGGTGTCCAACACCCACAGCCCGACCATGGTGCCTGAGCAACTCGCGGCGATGGGAGTGTTGGACTCCATGGACGCAGTCGTGCTCTCCGTGGACGTAGGCAGGCGCAAGCCCCACGCGGACATCTATCAGGAGGCACTCCACCAGCTCGCGGTCTCGGCCCAGGACGTATGGTTCATCGGCGACTCCTACGAAGCCGACTACGTCGGCCCGCGCCGCATGGGCATGGAGGCGCTTTTGATCGACCCCCAGGGCAGGACTTCTGTCCCGCTACACCATCGGCTGGACACAGTTTTCGACCTGCCACACCGCCTGAGCCCGACACTCCCGGATCTCCTCAGCCGCGACACTCAACTACCGCCCAGAACTTGATCTATTGATCATCGAGCGTGCGTTCTCAGACGCCGGAGGCAGATGAGGCTGCAGGCCAGTTCGAGCAGGCCCTGATGGAGGTCGGCGCGCCGCTCGTAGCGGATGCGGAGCCGCTTGAACTGGTGCAGCCAGGCGAAGGCGCGCTCGACAACCCAGCGCACTTTGCCTAGCCCGGAGCCGTGGGGTACGCCGCGTCGGGCGATCACCGGCTTGACGCCGCGCTTCCACAGCAGCCGGCGGTACTTGTCGAAGTCGTAGCCCCGGTCGGCATACAGGCGTCGGGGCTTGCTGCGGGGGCGTCCACGCAGGCCCCGGATCGGTGGGATTGCGTCCACCAGCGGCAGGAGTTGGGTGATGTCGTGGCGGTTGCCGCCGGTGAGCGTGACGGCGAGCGGGGTTCCGTAACGGTCGACGATCAGATGGTGCTTGGAGCCGGGACGGGCACGATCCACGGGTGAGGGGCCCACGTGGTCCCCCCTTTGAGGGCCCGAACGTGGGACCCGTCCACGGCACAGTCGTCCAGGTCCAGAAGGTCCGCCCGGCGCAGTTCGGTCAGCAGGGCGGCGTGCAGGCGAGGCCAGACGCCGGCCTCGGTCCAGTCCCGCAGTCGGCGCCACGCCGTCACCCCGGAGCAGCCCACGGTCTCGGCGGGTACGTCGCGCCAGGCGACACCGGTCCGCAGCACGTACAGCACGCCGGCGAGCGCCGTTCGATCCGGAACACGCAGGCGTCCGGGGTAGCGGTGGCGCCGTTCGGGCGCAGGTGGCAGGAGCGGTGTATGCGCCCCCACAGGTCATCCGGAACAAGATCGGCACGCACCCGGGACACCCTGCCACCAAGATCGCCAGATGCAAGACCTGCGGCTCAACTCATTCTGAAACGGTCAGTAAATCATCCTGGTCGATCGTCACCCAGTAGGCTGGCCCCGTAAGGCTGTTCGGCCATCGTTCCCAACTACAGCCCAGGTAGTCTCTGCCGTTACACGTCCCCCGAGACCTGCGCACCCCAGCACTGTCGGGCTAGGGTGCGCGCTGACGACTAGCGGGGCAGATTCTGCTGAAACCCGGCGGTGATCTCGACGTGGCGCGCGGGCACCGTGTTGTAGCCGCGTCGAACGAAGAATTCGAGTCGGCCTCCGCTGTTGCGGTAGGCACAGGGGACTGCTGCCTGGCCTACCTCGACGGCGATCACCTTTTTGCCGTCGAGGTCGATGATGCGCTGCGCATACGGAGGCTCGGGCTCGATGTTGTCGCGGATCATGTTGCCGACGGTGAGCATCTCCTTGTCAGCGACCTTGCCTTCAGCCAGTCCGACGATCTCCAGGTCGTCCGCTACACCGATGAGCACTGTTCCGCCGCCCGGTTGCGCGGTGAACGCCGCAATCGTCTTGAGCGTCTTCTTGCGCTCCTCCGCGTGCGGTACCTCCCTCTTCGCTTCCAGGTACTGCCCCTCGCCGCTGGCGAGCAGGATCTCCAACTCGGCCCCGGGCTGCTCCCACACCACCGAGTCGTCACGAACACGCCCGTGCTGGAGGGCGGGGAAGGAGCGTTGGTCCAGCCAGTCCCGTGCCCGCCTCAGCACGAGGAAGCTATCGGGAGCGAGGCCATCAGGCAGATCGAAGGTGTATGTGCCAGGGCCGTCGAGCACGCGGGCCTGATGGGTTGCCGCAGTGCTGAGCTCCAGAGTGACGTTGCCAAGATCGTCGCCAGCCACGTTGATGGTCATGGTGTCCGGGCTGATGGAGATCCGAGCGAACCATGCGTCGCGTTGTGGCAGGACGATTCGCCACAGGGCGGAGCCGCTGACGTTGCTGTTGTGCGGGCTCTCGTAGAAGAAGGCACTGAACGCCTGGTCGAAGTTCAGAAAGGAGGGGACGTCGTCGTCGCCGACCAGCACGCCGTAGCTGGGGGACTGGGTGTCGGAGCTCCGCCCGATCGTCCACTCGGTTCGCGGCCAGGGCGTGATTACTCTCCCCCAGTCCTGCTGCCCGCGCAGTCGCTCGGTCGAAGCGGTCGTCACCTGCATGCCCTTGGCTTCGACGGTGAGACCGCCGACCTCCTGCGGGTGTCCACGCAGCAGGGCGGTGATAGTAAAGCCGGGCAGGCTCCGCTCTAGGAAGGTTGCGGTGCCGTAGTGCCAAGCCCGCTCCACCGCCGTGTTCGGGGAGTCGAGATTGACCTCGCCGTGGTGGAGCCGCCATCCATCGCTGTCCTGCACGAGGGCCGCACGCAGGTTCACCGCTTCGCGCTTGTCGAGCATCGCGCATAGCTCGGTCAGGTCGGTTTGTCCCACGTTGGCCATGGGCGGCTCCTGTCTGCACCGGGTGACCATTCCCGGCAACCCGTCCCGTATGTCGGGAGCAGGCTATGCCCGGCGGATGGGATGGACACCGGAGTTTTCAGTGCTGCACTTGGCGTTGTTGATCTATGCGATCGGCCGAGCTTTCCGGGCGAGTCGGCCGGCACCGCGTTCTCGCTCCCGGCACCGGCTGAGATTGCCGGTGCCATGGCCTGGCTGTCGTTCGCCGGCGGCTCGGCGGGCACACTCTCACCCCCACGTCCCTCGTACGCTGCCAGTCCGCGCGGACCTTCCCCGCCAGGTAAGCGATCGCCGCGCTCGTGGCGCAGCTCCTCGCGGATGCCCGCGATGTCCGCCGCATAGCGCCGCATAGCAGGGAAACAGAAAGTGCCCCGGCATACCGCCAGCGGCACTTACTTTTGCCAGCCTTACTTGTTGTCCGCGTTCGGGCGGAGCGTCTTCCTCTCCGGCTCCGTGCCCGGCCCGGTACAGCGCGGGCAGTCTGCGATGGCCTTGCGCAGCTCGCAGTCGTCCACGTCCGTACGGCCGATGCAGCCGAGCGGCCGAGATCATTCATATTTGACTGGCTGAGCTCCACAAATATTCTTGCAGGGTTTGTGATCGAGGAAGGGGGGAGCATCGGCATGGCTCTGGGACGCGGGGGACGGACGCTACTCGTGCTCCGGCGCGCGTCGAGCGAGCCGCTGCTGCTCCTCGGCGCGTTCGGCTCGGTCCTGCTGGCCACCACCACGCTCGTGGCACTGATCATGTACGCCATGGTGGTGGCCGAGGTAGGTGTCCAGCGGGCGATGGAGACGGCGCCACAGTCCGTGAAAGCCGCCACGGTCACCTCGCCCGTGAGCGTGGATGACCTCCAGGAGATCGACGCGACGGTCCGCGCCCACCTGCGGGAGGCCTACGGCGGCATGCCGTCCGCCGTGACCCTGTCCATCAGCTCCGACTCGTATGCGATGCCGGGCCAAGAACACCGCCAGCAGCCCGAGCTGACCAGGTTCGCCACGTACGAGGGCATCGAGCGGCAGACCCGCCTGGTCACCGGGGCCTGGCCGGAAGCCGGTGACGGACTGGAGGTCGCGATCTCTCAGCCCGCCGCACAGGCCATGCGCCTGTCCGTCGGCGACGACTTCACCGTCGTGGGGCGGCTGAACCACCAGCCGGTCCGCGCCCGGGTTGTGGGCCTGTTCGAGCTGTACAACCCTTACGACGACCGGTGGCGGGACGACCAGCTGCTGCGGCGTGGCGTCGAGACCGGCGACTACACAACATACGGGCCGCTGGTGGTAGCGCAGGACGCCTTCCTGCGGCGGTTCGCGACCAGCGTGCGCGCCACCTGGCTCGCCGTACCCGATCTGCGGGAGCTGCCCCGCGACGGGCTGCGGCCTCTCGCGACTTCGGTGACCGCTCTCGGCGACGGGTTGCAGCGGGACTGCGGGACGTGCACCACGTTCACCCGCCTGCCGGAGATGCTCGGGCAGCTCGACCAGGCCGCGCTCGTGGCCCGCTCCACCATGCTGGTGCCGGTGCTGCAACTGCTGCTGTTGGCCGCGTACGCGCTGATGCTGACGGCCCGGCTGCTCGCCGACCACCGGCGGATGGAGCTGGCGCTGCTGCGCTCGCGGGGGGCGAGCACCGTACGGCTCGCCCTGCTGGCGGGCGGCGAGGCGCTGCTGGTCGCGCTGCCCTCCGCCGTGATCGCGCCGCTGCTCGCCCCGTGGGTCCTCGCGGCGACCAACGCGATTCCCTGGATTCAGGCCTCGGGCGTACGGCTCTCGCCCGCAACGGACGCGACGTCCTTCCTGGTCGCGGCCGCTGTGGCCCTCGCGTCCGCGGTGTTGCTGGCGCTGCCCGCGCTGCGCGGTGCGCGACGCACGTACGTCGAGGAGCAGTCGGCGCGCGGGCGCGGGGACCGGCAGGGACTGATCCAGCGGGCCGGCGCCGACATCGCGCTGCTCGTGGTGGCGGCGCTGGCGATCTGGCAGCTCGGGCGGTATGGCGCGCCGGTCACGTCGACGGCGGGGGGAGGACTGGGCGTCGACCCGCTGATCGTGGCAGGTCCGGCGCTCGCGCTGCTGTGCGGCGGCATGCTGGGCCTGCGCCTGGTCCCCGTGGTGTCGAGGGTCGCCGAGCGGATGACGGCACGGCGGCGTGGCCTCGCCCCCGCCCTCGGCGTCTGGCAGGTCAGCCGCCGCCCTCTCCGGTACGCGGGTCCCGCGCTGCTGCTGACGATGGCGATCGCGATCGGCGTGGTGTCGCTGGCCACGGCCGCGACCTGGCGCCGCTCGCAGGAGGACCAGGCGCGCCACCAGGCCGGGGCCGACCTGCGGATCGCGACCTCGGTCGAGTCCGTCGAGCTGGGCACGCTCGGCCGGGGGGCGGTGTACGCGGCGCTGCCGGGCGTGACCGGGCTCGCGCCGGTCCGCCGGGAGACCGTCGACTTCGCGGGGGCTCCGGCGAGCCTGCTCGCCGTGGATGCGGACCGGCTCGACGGACTGCTCCTGCTGCGCCGGGATCTCGCGCCCCCGGTGTCGACGCTGGCCCGCGAGCTCGCCGCGGCCCGGCCGCAGGCGCCGCCCATCCCGATTCCCGGCGAACCGCGTGCCCTGTCGCTTCGCGTGCGGCTCGCTCTCACCCCGCCGGGCGCCCGGCATGGGGACATCCGGCTGCGCGTGGTGATCAGGGATGCCCTCGGGGCAACCCGGGAGCTGGCCAGCGATCCCCTGGAAACCGGCGATCACGAGATGCGGGTCGACCTGACGGGACTCGCCGGGCGATCGGGCCGGCTCGCCTTACCGCTCGCCGTACAGGGCCTGCTGGTGGACGCGCCCGACCCTGGCCGGGTGGGCGAGGTGTCACTGGCCGTGGACGGCCTGCGCACCGATGCCGGGACCGAGGTCGCGTTGCCGGGCGAGTGGACGGCCTGGACGGACACCGATCACCGCCAGGTGGCGCTGGGCGGGTTCACCGCCCAGGTGCCCGGCCCGTCCGGCCGCGCCCCGAGCCTCGATGAACCGGGCGCGCCGCTGCGGCTGGCGCTCGTGCCGGGCGGCTCCCCTTCCTCCGCCTCCCGCGGTGCCTCCGTGCCGGTGGTGATCACCGCTGACCTGGCCAGGCGTTCCGGTCTGCGTGTAGGGGCGGCCGGCTCCATCACCATGAGCGGCGTGCCGACGCCCGTCGTGCCCGTGGCCGTCGTGCCCGCGCTGCCGGGCACCGCCGCCGGCGAGCCGGCCCTGCTCGCCGACCTGCCCACGCTGGCCTACCGCGACCTGATTGACGGGCGCGCGCCCGGCCCCGCCGCCGAGTGGTGGCTGGCCGTACGGGGAGGCGACACCTCCCAGGCCGCGGCCGAGCTGGCCCGCCACCCCGAGTGGGATCAGACGGTGGTGGACAGGGCCGCCCTCACCCGCCAGCTGCGTGACGACCCGCTGGCGAGCGGGCTGCAGGGGGCGCTCGTGCTCGGCTTCCTGTCGGCGCTGGTCTTCGCGCTGCTCGGATTCCTGGTGAACGCGGCGGTGGCGGCGCGCGAGCGCACGGCCGAGTTCGCCCTGCTGCGCGCGATCGGGGTCAGCCACCGGCAGGTCTTCGGACTGCTCGCGGTGGAGCAGGCGTTCATCATCACGCTGTCGCTGGCCACGGGCACGGTGCTGGCCGTCGTCGTGGCCGTGCTGGTGGTGCCGCACATCGTGCTCACCGGGCAGGCGACAGCGGTCACGCCGGCCGTGCTGCTCGACATCCCGTGGTTACCCACGGCGGCGCTGCTCACGGCCGTCGCCGCGGTGCTGTTCTGCATCGTGGCAGGGCTGGCCGGGCGGCTGCGCCGCCAGGGCCTCGGCCGGGTCCTGCGGATCAGGGAGGGATGATGCCGATCACGTTGCTGCGGGTGCACCGGGGAGCGGTGGCCGTTCTCGCCCTGTTGACCTTCACCGCGTCGCTGCTGCTGGCGGCGCTGCCGAAGGCACTGGAGAAGGCCTACGACCGCGCGCTCGGCACCGTGCTTGACGCGAGCACGGCGGACGTCACCGACCTGAAGCTCGAACAGCGGCCGGGCAGGCTGCTCACCACGCCGCAGGAGTTCGCGGAACGCGACGCGCAGTTGCGGCACGACCTGCCTCCCGCGCTCCGGGAGGTCATCGCGTCCGGCGGGACCAGCCACTACGGGGCCCAGACGTACGGCACGCCCGTGATCGGCCGCATGGGGGAACGGAACAGGCCTTACCAGTTCTTCGACCTCGCCTGGCTGCCGGATGCCGACCGCCGCGTCCGCTATGTCGAGGGCAGCCCGCCGGGGCCGACCGGATCCGTCATGGTGGGCGGCACGACGCTCGTGCGGTTCGATGTCGCGGTCGTCAAGGAGGCGGCCGACGCGATGGGCCTGCGCGTCGGCTCGACGCTGCTGATCGGTGTCAGCGGCACGATGGCGGCCCGCGTCACCGGGTTCTACGAGATCGTCGACCCCACGGACGGGTTCTGGGAGCACAACCGGGGAGTCTCGCACGCGGCCGTGCGGTGGGTCGGCGAGACCAAGGAGTACTCGGTCACTGGGCTCACCAGCGCGGACAGCCTGAAGCACCTGGACAGCAACCGCGATCTGCGCTACTCCTGGGTGCTCGGCATCGGCGGGGGTGCGGTGACCGCGCGGAACGCGCAGGCGGTGGTCGACGACTTCGGCGTCTACCAGGCGGCGGTCGCCCGTCAGTCCGGCGGGGGGACGCGGTACGTCCTGCAAAGCGGCCTCCCGGCGCTGCTCACCGGCTACCTCAAGCGGCTGTCCACCGCCCAGACGCTGATGTTCCTCGTGCTCGGCGGGCTCGGGCTGGTGGCGCTCGGCGTGATCGCGCTCGCCGCGCAGCTGCTCACCGAGCGGATGCGGCCGGCGCTGTCGCTGATGCGCGCCCGCGGCGCCGGGCTGCCCAGGATCGTCGGCACGGGCACCGCCGTCGCCGCGCTGGCCGCGACCCCCGCTGTCCTTTTCGGCTACGGCCTGGCGTTCCTCGTGCCCGGCCCGGTCACGCCTGCCGTCCACCTCGGCCCGCTGCTGCCGGCGATCGCCGCGGTCGCCTTCCCCGCGGCACGGCTCGCGCTGTCGCAGCGCGAGCCGCTGCGTGACACGCGGGACGACGTGGTCGCGCGCCGCCCCTCCCCACGCCGGATCGCGGCGGAGGTCACGGTCGTCGGCCTTGCGCTGGTCGGGGCTTACCTGCTGCGTGCCCGCGGGCTCACGGCCTCAGCGGATGGTGGCGGCGACCCGTTCCTGATGGCCGTGCCGGCGGCGCTGACCCTCGCCACTGCGCTGATCACCCTACGCTGCTATCCGTTCCCGCTCCGCCTGGCCGTACGGCTGGCCGCGCGCCGGCGCAGGGCCGTGCCGTTCCTCGGTCTCGCGCAGGCGGCCCGGGCCAGGGGCGTGACCGCGCTGCCCGTGCTGATCCTGCTGCCCGCGCTGGCCGTTTCCGTCTTCGGGTCGATGGTGTCAGGGGCGATCGGCAACACGCAGCGGCTGGCCGCCTGGGAGCAGGTCGGCGCGTCCGCCCGCGTCGAGGGGGAGGCCGACATCCCTGCCGCGACCATCGAGCGGGTGCGCGAACTCCCTGGTGTCGAGGCCGTGGTGCCGGTGGCCAAGGGCACCACCCAGGTGGGCTTCGGCGGCCGTACGGCGACCGTCGTCGCCCTGGACCTGGCGGCCTACCGGCACATCGTGGCCGGGAGCCCGCTCACCGCGCCCGCGCCGCCGGCGGAGGTGCCCGCCCCGGCCGTCCCGGCGCTGGTCTCCCCGTCGCTCGGCGCCCTGACGACGTTCGAGGTCGGCTGGCCGGGCCGGATGCAGGCGACCACCAAGGGCACGATCGAGGGCCTGCCCGGTCTGGCGTACGCCACCGACGAGCTGATCGTCCTGCCGTACGACGCGGCGAAGCGGGCGGGGCTGCGCGAGTTCGCCAACACGCTGCTCATCAAGGGCGAGGTGGACCGGGACCAGCTGATCAAGGTGGTGAACACGCCGAACACTCTCGTCACGACGTTCGACGACGCGCTGCGCGAGATCGCCGGCACGCCGCTGACCAGCACGGTGCTCAGAGCGTTCACCATCGTCACGGTCGCGCTCGCCGGCTACGCGCTGGTGGCGGTGGTCATCGCCCTGGTGATAGGCGCAGCGGAGCGGGCCCGGGCGCTCTCGTACCTACGGACTCTCGGGCTGACCCAGCGGCAGGCGCGCCGCCTGACCATGCTGGAGATCGCCCCGCTGATCGTGCTCGCCTCGCTCGCGGGGCTGCTGCTCGGGCTGGTCCTGCCGGTGGCGCTCGCCCCAGGCATCGATCTGTCCGCCTATGCCGGGTTGCCGGTCGACGGGTTCCCGATCGACCTCGGAATGCCGCTGCTGCTGGCCGCCGGGCTGACCACGGTCGCCCTGCTCGGTGCCTTCACCCACGCGATCGCGGGGCGTGCGGTCGCCGGAGCTCTTCGATTGGGGGAATCCTCGTGAGTCCGTCGCTCACCGAGCCTGTCGTGGACGCGCACATCTTCTGCGACAACCTGGTCCGCATCTTCAAGACCGAGGGCGTCGAGGTGGTGGCGCTGCAGGGTCTCGACCTGCTGATCGACAGAGGCGAGTTGGTGGCCGTCGTCGGCCCGTCAGGGTCGGGCAAATCGACGCTGCTCAACGTGCTGTCCGGGCTGGACCTGCCCACGGCCGGAGTGGCACGGGTGGCGGGCATGGACCTGCTGTCGATGACGGGGAAGGATCGGCTGCACTACCGCCGGTCGATCGTCGGGTTCATCTGGCAGCAGACCGCGCGCAACCTGCTGCCCTACCTGACCGCCCGGGAGAACGTGCTGCTCCCGGCGCGGCTGGCCGGACGCAAGGCGCGTGGGGAGCGCGCTGACGAGCTGCTGGAGTTGCTCGGCGTGGCCGGGTGCGCGGACCGCATGCCGGGGGAAATGTCCGGCGGCCAACAGCAGCGGGTCGCGATCGCGGTGGCGCTCGCCAACCGGCCTGAGGTGATCCTGGCCGACGAGCCGACCGGCGAGCTCGACAGCGAGACCTCCGAAGAGGTCTTCGCGGCCCTGCGCGGGGCCAACCGCGAGCTCGGGGTGACCGTGGTCATCGTCACGCACGACCCGCTGGTCTCCGAGCAGGTGGACCGTACGGTGGGGATCCGTGACGGCCGGACCTCGAGCGAGACGTTGCGTCGTACGTCCGACGAGGGTGACGTGATCGCGGAGGAGTACGCGGTGCTCGATCGGGTCGGACGGCTGCAGCTGCCGCGCGATTTCATGGGCGCTCTGCGGATGGAGCGCCGGGTCCGCCTGGAGCTCGAGCGCGACCACATCGGCGTCTGGCCCGCGAACCAGGAGGACGAGGATGAGTGACGCTCTGGTCGTCGTCGAGGGGCTGCGCAAGCTGTACCCGCGCGGGGTCGAGGCGCTGCGCGGCGTGTCGTTAGAGGCGCATCCGGGAGAACTGGTCGCCATCCGCGGCCGTTCTGGCTCAGGCAAGACGACGCTGCTGAACCTGGTCGGTGGCCTGGACAGCCCCACCGAGGGGACAGTGGTCGTGGCCGGGCGGGAGGTCACCTCGCTCGACGAGGCCGGCCTGCTGGACCTGCGGCGGGACGTCATCGGGTTCGTGTTCCAGTCGTTCGGGCTGATCCCTGTTCTGTCGGCCTCCGAGAACGTCGGCGTGCCGATGCGGCTGGCCCGGCGTGACGTGGCAGAGCGCGAGGAGCGGGTCCGGACGCTGCTCGCCCTGGTCGGGCTGGAGAACCACGTCAACCAGCGCCCGTACGAGCTGTCGGGCGGCCAGAGACAGCGTGTCGCGCTCGCTCGGGCGCTGGCCAACAGGCCCCAGCTGCTGATCGCCGACGAGCCGACCGGGCAGCTCGACTCGCAGACCGCGGGGAAGATCATGGAGCTGATCCGCGAACTCGTCCGCAGTGAGGGCGTGACCGCCCTGGTCGCCACACACGACCCTAGCCTCATCGGCCTGGCCGACCGCGTCCTGGAGCTCCGGGACGGCGCGATCCTCGAAGAGAGCGCCCGCATGGGATAGCTAGGGGCGGCTGCACGTCATTGACATGCTTGGCGCCCCGCTCTCCGAATGCAAGTGGCAATGCTGTTCTCACTCTCGTTCGAGTCGGGCAGTTCATACTGCGGGATGCGCATCCACTACGAGTCCTTTGGGGCGACGCCGATCCTGTTCACCCAGCCTTGGCGTTCGAGGGAGACGTAGTCGCCGGTACTGTGCTCGGCCAAGGTGCCGGGCAGTACCTCGGAGTCGAGGAGCTGGGCTGTAGCGGGGTCGACCACCAGCCGCGACGTAATGCCGTCCGTGGCGCAGTAGGCGCTGACCGCCATGCCGGTCCTGCCCTGTCGGTCTGTGATCTGTCCGGTGACCTTGACGGACGGGCTATCCGCGAGGATCTGGTAGAGCGCCGCCCGGGTGCCGGGGGTGGTCGGAGCCATGAACAGGCCTCAAGCGCTGAAGTAGACGTACTCGCCGAAATCGGTGGAGGCGACGCATCCGCTGACACCGCTCTTGACGTCCTCCTGCCGCAGCCTCCGAGGTACGCCTCGAGACCGTTCCTGGTCGCAGGCAGCCTTCAAAGCCGACCTGGACGACATCCTGTGGCTGATCGAGGCGATCGCGCGCAGGCGGGAATGAAGGACAGCGCCCATGCGGCGCCACGACATCGAGCTCGAATCGCTCACCGGCCCGCTCAAGGGCGTCTACGACCCCTTCGGGCACGGCGCCGCCCTGTTCGCCTTCTTCGCCGGCATGGTCGAGTGTCAGCCTACCCATGGCACCGCTAGGAGCAATAGTCAAGACCC
>NZ_BOOR01000065.1 GCF_016863335.1 Planotetraspora thailandica | reverse complement strand
GCGGCACATGCCATCTGATCATTCGCAGATCGGGCAATCCGTCGGGCGGCAACCGAACACCTACTTGCCCGCTACATTCTCCTGCCAAATTCCAT
Source organism: Planotetraspora thailandica (assembly GCF_016863335.1). GTDB lineage: Bacteria > Actinomycetota > Actinomycetes > Streptosporangiales > Streptosporangiaceae > Planotetraspora > Planotetraspora thailandica. The sequence goes on along the minus strand of NZ_BOOR01000065.1, from coordinate 71,472 downwards.
TAAACGCCTGGGCGTGTCGGAGGGGTGCCACAGAAGGGTCAGTTACCGTCCCACCTATCGGGAGAAGCCCGGAAAAGGACAAGCCGGAAAAGGACATGCCGATGGGGGCAGTGCGCAAGGTGGCGAGCTACCTTGGCCTGGGCGGGGCGGAGCAGTACGACGAGGCCTACGGTGCTGACGACGACTACGGGGATGATGACTGGATGCCGGCGTCCGAGCGGGCCGCGAAGAGATGGCAGCCGACCGGGGAGCCGGCGCGGATCGTCATGGTGCGCCCACAGAAATACGACGACGCACTGACCCTGGGCCGTCACTTCCGGGAAGGGCACACCGTCGTGATGGATGTGGCCGGCATGTCGACCACCGAGGCGACCCGCATGGTTGATTTCGCCGCAGGCTTGGCTTACGGCTGTGAAGGCCGGATTGAGCGCATCGCGGACAAGGTCTTTCTGCTGACTCCCGCCAACGTCGAAGTGTCCACGGCCTGAGGCCGTGCATCAGAGGAGCCTTCGCCGTAACGGCCCAGGGGGACGGGAACCGAAGCGGCGAAGACTCGCACCACGTCGGCGAAATGGGGCCGAAGCCCAGAAGGCGGAGATCCTGAGGAGCCTCAGGCGGCCCTGGGGCCGCGGCGGAGCACGCGGCACAGCTCGGCCAGGTCGTCGGCGGCGGTCTCCGCACGAGCGGCAGACTCCTTGCCGTATTCACGCAGGGCTCTGACGCCCCTGTCTGCCGCGTCGGACAGTTCTCCCACCTGGGTCTGCACCCGGCGGATGGCCGTCTGCTCCTGTACGCGCACACGCCAGATCAGGAAGGCGCTCACTCCTCCGAGCGCGACCCCAGCGAGCGTGACCAGGAACGAAGTCACGAATCCCACCAGGAACACCACCGCGGCCAGTCCGCCGACCAGGTAGCCGAGCCACGGGGCCGTCCCTTGTGGCGCACCCTCGGTGACGATCCGGCGCTCGGCCTCCGCCATCGAGGCCTGCTCAGGTCCGTCGGCCCGCAAAGTGATCGGATAGCCCAGGATCGGCACCGTCACCGAATCGGGCGGCGGGGCCTGGATGGTCGCGGTGAGCGACTCGCCTGCCGCCTTCACCGCCGGCGCGGCCACATGGAGGGCGAGCGCCGCCAGATGAGGGTCGGCGGCCGGCCGTACGTCGTGGAGGAGGTGCCCGCTGAGTGAGCTCAGCGGGCCTTCCGCGTTTTCCTGGCCGATGAGCGACCGCAGCACGGCGAGCGGTTCGTCGTCGGTCCACACCGCGTCGGCGTCCACCTTGGAGACCATGGCCGGTTGAGGAGCGGAGGTGATCTCGGCACAACGATCCCGCAGTCGCCGGAGCCGGGCCACGGCATGTGCCGAGGCCGTGATCTCCGGCACGTTCACGAGCTCGGGACAACCGTCGAGGGAGGCGGGCATCGCGGCGACGGGTTCGTCGGGCACGAGGGCTTTGAGCCAGAGCTCGTCCTCGGGCGGGACGACGACCGCGTCGAGCTTCCGCAGAACGAAGATCTTGCCGACCGGCCCGTAGGCGCCACGGGCGGCGGCGAGCCACAGGGCACGCTGGCCGCTGGTCACGGGGCGGTCGTTGGACAGTTCCCCGAAGGCCGTGCCCAGCCATGACGCGTGGATGTGGTCGCCCCGACCGCATACGGCCAGAGCCAGGCAGAGGAACAGGGCGGTGCGCCGCTCGTCCAGATGGGTGGCCTGTGCCAGCGGCTCCAGCGCGTCCTGGCCCGACATGATCAGCACGAGCGCCTCGACGGCGGGCGCCAGCCAGTAGCCCGGCACGTCTGCGACGCCTGGCGGCAGGCTCGGTGCGGTCCCGTCTGCGGCGAGGCTGACGAGAAGGCCTTCGGCGTAACGGTGCAACTCCGTCGAGTCGGCCTTACTACCAGGGTCCGGACTCGTGGTCAGGTCCATGCTCACGCGAACGCTCCCCGAGGGATTGGCTGGCACTCCCTTGACCTGGGCCAGACTAGACGCCAGGCACGGCGGGAGGGATAGAGGCGCGCCGAGCGGTGAACGGGAGTTTGACCTGATCAGGCCAGAATCCCGCGCCCGCCCGGCGGTTCATGTACGCCCGCTCACATCCGCTCGGGCACCTCGATGCCGAGCAGGTTGAGCCCCTGGAGCAGCACCTTGAGCGTCAGGGCCGACAGGCTGAGCCGCGAGAGCCGTACGGACTCGTCCTCGGCCTTGAGCACCGGGCACGTCTCGTAGAACGAGGTGAACGCCTGAGCCAGGTCGAAGAGGTAGTTGCAGAGCCGGTGCGGTTCTGACGTCTCCGCGACGGCCTCGACGGCCGCGCCGAACCCGAGCAGGTGTAGGGCGAGCGCCCTTTCCTGGGGCTCGCCCAGCAGGATCGGGCCGCTCACGTCCGCCGGGTCGATCTCGGCCCTGCGGAAGATCGAGCGGGCCCGGGCAGTGGCGTACTGCAGGTAGGGGCCGGTGTTGCCGGTGAGCGCCAGCATGCGGTCGAAGTCGAAGACGTACTCGCTGTCGTGGCTGACTGACAGGTCGGCGTATTTCACGCCACCGATGCCGACCTTGCGGGCGATCTCCTTGCGCAGGGCCGGGTCGTCGTACCGCTCGGAGATGACGGCCTCCGCGCGCGACACCGCCTCGTCGAGCAGCTCGGTCAGCTTGACCGAGGCGCCGCTGCGGGTCTTGAACATCTTGCCGTCGGAGCCCAGCACGCTGCCGATCTGGACGTGCTCGGCGCTCACACCGTCATGCAGCCAGCCCGCCATGCGCGCGGCGGCGAAGACCATCTGGAAGTGCAGCGACTGGGTGACGCCGACCACGTAGAGAATGCGGTCGGTCTTCAGGTCGCTCACTCGGTAGCGGATCGCGGCCAGGTCGGTCGTGGCGTAGCCGTACCCGCCGTCGCTCTTGCGGATGATCAGCGGCAGCGGCTGGTCGTCGCGGCCGGTGAATCCGGGCGGGAAGACGCAGAGCGCGCCCTCGCTGATCACGGCGACGCCCGTGCGCTCGAGCTCGTCGCAGACGTCGGCGAGCATGGCGTTGTACATGCTCTCGCCGGCGATGTCGTCGTCGGTCAGCGTGACTCCGAGCACGTCGTAGACGTGGTTGAAGTACCGCTTGGTGTACTCGATGAACTCATCCCACAGGCGCAACGTCGCGGGGTCGCCGCCCTGGAGTTGCGGGACCCGGCTGCGCGAGCGCTCTTCGAACGTGCGATCGTTGTCGAACTTGTGCCGGGCCTCCTGGTAGAAGGCGTTGCCGTCGCCCGCGGCGAGGCGGCCCAGCGCCTCGGCCTCCCCGACGTCGAGCAGGTGCTCGATCAGCATGCCGAACGGCGTGCCCCAGTCACCGAGGTGGTTCTGCCGGATGACCTTGTCGCCGACGTGCTCGTGCACGCGGGCGAGGCTGTCGCCGACGATCGTGGTGCGCAGGTGGCCGACGTGCATCTCCTTGGCGGCGTTGGGCGCCGAGTAGTCGATGACCACGGTCTTGGGCGTGCCCTGCGGCACGCCGAGACGCTCGTTGCCGGCCTGCCGTGCGGACTGGGCGGCGATCCAGGCGTCGCTCAGCGTCATGTTGAGGAACCCGGGACCGCTGACCTCGACGGTGACGTCGGTCCGGTCGATGGCGTCCGCCAGGGCCTGCGCGACCTCCCGCGGCGCACGTCGGAGTCGCTTGGCCAGGCTCAGCGCGACGTTCGCCTGGTAATCGGCGAACTGGGACGGCCTGATCAGCGGATCTTCGGTGGCGTACTCCTGGCCGAACGCCGTGCCCAGCGCCTGCTGGACCCGCTCGGCGAGGAGAATTTGCGGGTCGGTCATGCACAAAGCTTAATGGCGGCGATAAGCGCGGACGATTAGCGCCGGCGGTGCGATCTGTTGGCGGAGGTGATCCGGTCACTGATTCGGGCGACGATTCCCTGGGCGGCGAGATGTGCGGCCAGCTCGCATGCCGCGGCCACCCCCCGGGCCCGTGACGAGCCGTGAGCGATCACGACGGTCCCGTTGAGCCCCAGCAGTACGGCGCCGCCCTGCGCCTCGGGGTCGAGCCGCTCGGCCAGATCGCGCAGCCGGGCCCGCTGGAGCATTCCCCCGATCTTGGCCACCCGGCTTTCGTTGATCGTCTCCCTGAGCTGGCCGAAGGCGTATCGAACGCTGCCCTCCATCGTCTTGAGTGCGACGTTCCCGGTGAAGCCGTCGGTCACGATCACGTCGACCTTGCCGGTCAGCAGCTCGTGCCCTTCGATGTTGCCGGTGAATTCGATGCCGGGCGTGCCCACCAGCAGTTCGTGGGCCCGTTTGACCAGCTTGCTGCCCTTCTCCGCTTCCGAGCCGATGGTCAGAAGCCCCACACGCGGTCTCCGCAGGCCCAGTGCGGTTTCGGCATAGGCGACCCCGAGGTGGGCGAACTGCACGAGCATCTCCGGCTTGACGTCGGCGTTGGCGCCCGCGTCCAGCAAGACGGTCGGGTGCGGCCGCGTCGGGAGCGGAATGGTGATCGCGGGCCTGATGACGCCTGGCAGGCCGCGCAGGCGGAGCCGTCCGGTGGCCACCACGCCCGCGGTCGACCCGGCGGACACGACCGCCGCCGCGTCGCCTCGCCGTACGAGATGGCAGGCGACGGCGATGCTGGACCGCGGCCGGCGCAGGCTCGCGAGCGCGCCCTCGTCCATGGCGAGGGCCTCCTCGGCCCGGACGACGGGAATCTCCGCGACGGCGTCGTGCGCGGCGAGGGCCTGGTGGATGAGGCGGGGTTGGCCGACAAGCACCACGGGCACGTCGCGTTCCCGCACGGCCTGTACGGCTCCCGCGACTATCTCGTCCGGCGCATGGTCGCCGCCCATGGCGTCGAGGGCCACGGGGGTTGCCCTGCCCCGCATGTGTTGCATGGCCGAATGCTAGGGCTTCAAGGTGACGGCTTCCGGTACACCACGATCTTGCCGAATGTCGCGCGCCCGGTGATGCGGATGAGCGGACCGTCGCCCTCCTTGCCACCGGTCACCGCGCGCTTGGCGAAAAGTGCGCTTCCCTCGTCGATGACGTGGGCGTCGTGGGGCACGGTCACGATCAGCTTGCCGCACAGGGAGTTGAGCTCGAGGGTGACTTCGCGGCCGGGGATGACGGCGTCGGACAGGTCGACGATCAGGGCGCCGAAGGTCGACCGCAGCTCCGTGTGGCGGCCCGCGACCCAGCGGCCCCGGCGGATTACCTTGCTGAAGACGGCCGCGACCTGCTGCTTCTCCGCTGTGGGATTGGCTGCGGCGCGCGCCCCGACGGGCAGATCGGTCGTGAGGGGTACCAGGTCCCCCAGGGTGACCGCCGCGTAGGCGGCGTCGAGTCTGTCGGCGTGTTCCGTGCTGGTCAGGCGGCCCGTGGCCAGTGCTTCGCCGAGCATGCCCGCGACCCGGTCACGGTCTGCGTCAGAGGCGCGCTGAGCGGGATCGTCGCCCGCGAACGGGGTCAAGGAAGTCACAAGTTCAGGGTAGCCGCGAACGAGATATGTCGCGAGAGCTGAGAAATCTTCACTGAGAAGTTTCTTACAAGTGGAACCAACTGTCGGCGGGTGGCGTCCGAATTAGTGAGACCACCGACGCTTGGCGAGGGCGGATGGTTTACCGGAAATCTGAAATCTACCAGGAAAGGAAGGTCGAGTGATCTCTACCCAGGGCACACGCGGCTTCCGGGCTTACACGGCCAAGCATCTCGACGAGCTGCTCGGCCGTGCCGGCTTCGACGGAGATACGAGGTTGCGGGTGCGCGCCGTTGCGACGGTGCTGCCGTTTCGGACGAACGCCTATGTCGTGGACGAGTTGATCGACTGGTCATCGGTCCCCGACGACCCCATCTACCGCCTGGTGTTCCCCCAGGAGGACATGCTTCCGGAGGAGGACGTCTCCCACCTCGCCGCGCTTCTCCGTGATGACGCCCCCGCGCCGCAGCTCAAGGCGGCGGCCGCGCAGATCAGGATGCGCCTCAACCCCCACCCGGCCGGCCAGCTCGAGCTCAACGTCCCCCGCGTCGGCCTGGAGACCATGGAGGGGATGCAGCACAAATACCCCGAAACTGTCCTGTTCTTCCCCAAGCAGGGCCAGACGTGTCACGCCTACTGCACCTACTGCTTCCGCTGGGCGCAGTTCATCGGCGAGCCCGACCTCAAGATGGCGTCCGACGACATCGGGCGCCTCACGGCCTACGTCGCGGACCATCCGGAGGTCACGAGCATCCTCCTCACCGGGGGAGACCCGATGATCATGGGTGAGCCCGTGCTCCGGCGGTACGTGGAGCCGCTGCTCAAGGTGGACCAGATCGAGTCGATCCGCATCGGCACCAAGTCGCTGGCGTACTGGCCGGCGCGCTTCGTCACCGACCCCGACGCCGACGCGACGCTCGAACTGTTCTCCGAGGTCGTGCGGTCGGGCAAGAATCTCGCCTTCATGGCGCACTTCTCGCACCCCCGCGAACTGGAGTCGCCCATCGTGGAGGAGGCGGTGCGGCGCATCAGGGACACAGGGGCGGTCATCAGGACGCAGGCCCCGATCATCCGGTCCATCAACGACTCCCCGAAGACCTGGGCCGACATGTGGCGGCGGCAGAGCACGCTCGGCATGGTCCCCTACTACATGTTCGTCGAGCGGGACACCGGTCCCCAGGACTACTTCGCCGTTCCCCTGACGGACGCCTATGAGATCTTCCGGGACGCCTACTCCCAGGTCTCCGGGGTGTGCAGGACCGTCAGAGGGCCGTCGATGTCGGCCACACCCGGCAAGGTCTGCGTCGACGGAGTCGTGGAGATCGCCGGGCAACGCGTCTTCGCGCTCCACTTCATCCAGGCCCGCGATCCCCAGCTGGTCGGACGACCATTCTTCGCACACTACGACCCCGAAGCCGTCTGGCTGAGCGACCTCAAGCCCGCCTTCGCCGACCGATTCCCCTTCGAGCCGGCCCTCGAGACCCCGCCCTTTGCCCGCCTGAGCGCCTGACACGGCGCCCCTTCTTAAAAGCGACCGGAAAATCTGTCCCCCGGCCTGGACGGCATGTTTACCGTGCCTTTCTCCCAGGCCGGGTTTGGGCTGACCATCGAGTGGCCGCGCGCCGCTCTATATACGTATTTTTCCGGTCCCGCCCCTGGTCAAAGCCCCGAACGAGCAGGCGTTCCCCCGGCGCGCGGGGGTGATAGAAATGCGCTCGTCTTTGTCGGCACGCTCGCCGACGCACGGGGGTTCTTGGGTTCGTCATTCCCACTCTCGTGAAAAGGAATATGAACCGGGGGCAATAAATGAAACGAGTGCTTAGGACGGCCGTACTCGCGGTGACCGTCGGTGTCGCGGGCCTGGTGGCCACGCCCGCTCAGGCCGACACGCAGACCACCGTCTGCAACAACGTCTGCACCTCCCGCATCACGGCCGTGGCCAACCTCCTGGCCGATCTCCAGGCCGACGCGGTCGTCGCCGCCACGGCGGCGGTCACCGCCCAGGCCAGCGCGGCCGCCAACCTGAGCGCCGTCGTGGTCGCCGACCTTCGGGCCGACCTCGTCGCCGTCGCCAACCTGAGCGGCACGATCACCGCCGCCCTGTCCGCCCGGGCCAACGCCCAGATCGCTGCCGTGGCGGCCCTGGCGGCCAGCGTCGCGGCCAACGTCACCGCCAACCTCACGGCCAGCGTGGTGGCGGACCTGCAGGCTCGGCTCGCCGTGATCCTCAACCTCACCGCCAACGTCAACGCGGCCGTGCTGGCCAACGTGAACGGCGGCACGATGGTGATCAGGGACGCCGGCAGGCCGGCCCTGGCCGTCACGGGCCATGCTCCGGTCGTCGCGGCGGCGGCGGCGCCGGCCGCTGTGGCCACCGTCCGCGCAGCCGCCAACCTGGGTCTCGCGGCGAACCTGACCGCGCTGCTCAACCTCAACGCCGCGGTCGGGGTGGCCGGGGCCGCCTCGGGAGGGCTGCTCGCGCTGGTCCCGTGCGAGACGCCGGCCACCGCGATCGTCCGCGGCAGCACCATCCAGGGCCAGCAGGCCACCACGCAGGTGAGCAACGGCGTGAACACCACGGCGACGACCGTGGGCAACCAGACGCTGACCCCTGCGGGCACGTCTGCCGCCACCAGCGGCACGTCGCTCGTCACCTCTGCGACCACCACGGGGGACGCGGCGGCCGCCACGACGGTCACCGGTGTGCCGGGGACGGTCAGGGGAACGCTGCCGAGGCCGGCCTACGTCCGCGGGGGCACTCCCTGATCACCTCATCGGGCTGAGTAGGTGTGAAACACCGAACGGCCGGCGCCCTCACAGGGCGCCGGCCGTTCTTGCCGTCTCGGGATTCTTCCGGGTCAGTTGACGGGGACACGCAGACAGGTGCGCCGGGCGATCTGCGCCTGTAGCCGAGCCATCTGCCAGTGCAGATCGACCAACTGCTCGGCGAGTGTGCCGGCAGGCAACTCCAAGGGATCCTCGGCGGCCAAATGGTCGATCGCCATCGCCAAGTCGCTCATCCCCGCCCCTTTCCTAGGTCGAACCTCCGTTCGAATCATAATGGAACAGGGGTCTCGTTCGCATCAGGTTTCGTACACCGGTGCGATGTAACCGCGAGCCAGCGTGTTGGCGGTGACGTTGAACCCGACCACCGCGGGCGTGGCGTCGCTGTCGAGGCCGAGCTTTTCGACTCCCAGCGCGTGCACGGTGAAGATGTACCGGTGCGGATGCCCGGGAGGCGGGGCCGCGCCGTCGTACTCCTTGGCGCCGAAGTCGTTGCGGGCATGCTGGGCGCCCTCAGGCAGGCCCTCGAAGGCGGGAGCCGTACCTGCGCCGGTCGGCAGCTCGGTCACGCCTGCGGGGATGTCGAACAGGACCCAGTGCCAGAAACCGCTGCCGGTGGGAGCGTCAGGGTCGTAGCAGGTCACCGCGTAGCTCTTGGTGCCTTCAGGGGCCCCGGACCAGCTCAGCTGCGGGGAGAGGTTCTGGCCCTTCATCCCCCAGTCGTTGAACACGTGGGCTTCCGGCTTGCGCTCCCCGTCGCGGACGTCGACGCTCTCCACGGTCAGCGCGGGGACTTCCGGCAGGTGGTCGTAAGGAATCGGAGGTGGCGTGGGCATAGATTCACCTTCCGTGATCGGTCAAACCCGGTTGTAGGCCTCCAGGACCTCCTGCGTCTCGCCTTCCATCTTGATCTTGCCCTTGTGCAGCCAGATCACCCGGTTGCACGTCGACTCGATCGCGTCGAGGTTGTGTGCGACAAGGAAGACCGTTCCGGCGGACTCGCGCATCTGCAAGATGCGGTCCTGGCTCTTTCTCTTGAAGTCCTTGTCACCCGTGGCGAGCGCCTCGTCGATGAGCAGGACGTCATGCGTCTTGGCGGATGAGATCGCGAAGCGGAGCCGCGCGCCCATGCCGGAGGAGTACGTGGACATCGGAAACTGGATGAAGTCGCCGATTCCGGAGAACTCCACGATCTCATCGTATTTCTCGCGCGTCTCTGCGGGAGTCATGCCCATCGCGTAACACCCGAGGACGATGTTCCGCTCGCCGGTGAGCGTGTTCATGAGGGCCGCGTTCACGCCCAGCAGGGACGGCTGGCCGTTGGTGTAGACGGCGCCCTTGTGCGCCGGAAGCAGGCCCGCGATGGCGCGTAGCAGCGTCGACTTGCCCGACCCGTTGCGGCCGATGATCCCGATCGCCTCGCCATGGCGGGCGACGAAGGAGACGCCACGCACGGCGTGCACCTCCTTCATCTCCGGGCGGCTCTTCCGGGTGACGATGCGCCGCAGTGCGGCAGTCGGGCCCTTACCGCCCTCGCTCGCCTTGGCCGCGCCGTACACCTTGTAAACGATGTGCAGATCGTCGACGATCACGGTCGGCGTTCCCAAAGTCACGTCCGAGAGCTCCCCGATCTGCGGCTCCTGCAACACCTCAGCCACGGCCGTACCTCTCCTCAGCTCGCCAGAAGAACCAGAAGCCGAATACCAGCGCGACGACCGCCCAGAACGAACACGTCGTCCACACCCAGCGCTCGGGGAACCTGTCATAGATCAGCAGATCGCGCATGAACTCGATGTAGGCCGCCGCCGGGTTGAACTCCAGCACCCATCGAAGGAGGGTCGGCAGGTTCCGGGTCCTATCGTCGATCATGTAGAAGACACCGGAGGCGTACATCCAGGTGCGCGTGATGAACGGCAGTAGCTGGGTGATGTCCCTGACGAATGCGCCGATCCGGGCCATGAATAGGCTGATGCCGAGATTGAACACGAACTGCACGAAGAGTGCGACCGGGGTCAGCAGCCAAAGCCAGGTGATCTCCTCGCCCGTGATCAACACCAGAGCGACCAGCACGCCCATCGACCAACCGAGCAGCTGAAGCTCCTGGATCGCGGACGCCAGGGGGAGCGAGGCTCGGGGGAAGTGCAGCGCGCGGATCAGCGACAGGTTCGACGAGACGGCCTTGGCGCCGGCCGTTACCGTCCGCTGCGTGAAGCTGAAGACCATGACCCCGGTGATCAGGAACGCCGGGTAGTTAGGGATGTGTTTGCTCTGCGCGAAGATCACGCCGAATATCAGGTAGTAGACCGCCGCGTTCAGCAGTGGAGTGAGCACCTGCCATAGCTGGCCTAGTGCGGATTCCGAGTACTTCGAGACGTTCTTCGAGGTCGCGTACGTCACGATGAAGTGGCGTCGCTCCCACAGTTGGCGCAGGTAGGCGTGCAGGCTGGGGCGTGCGATGGCACGGCTCAATCCGTAACGCTCGGCGAGCGCGGCCAGCGACTCCGTGGCTCGGCCGCCCGCCTGGGCGTCCGCGAGCGCGGACTCCGGCTGGCTCATGGCAAGGACTCTATTGGATGGTGGTGGAGAGAAGCCCGACGATGGAGGTCGCCCGTCTTCTCGCTGGATGGGGTGTAGCCGTCTCAGCAACGCCGCTGCGACTTGGTCAAAGGTAGCCCAAGACGCCCCAGGGCGAGGACGACGCCACGGACCTTACGGCATCCCGGTGTCTCTATGGGGTGGTAAAGATGGTATATCTACCTTGTTTGGGGTCTTTGTACACTGGGGACCCATTTGCGGCTGGCTCACTGGAATGCGTGTGACGCCCTACTGGCGTACGTGTGACCGAACTGCAACGCGGCAGAGACTCGTCTGCGGTGTCAGGTAAGGGATGCTCACGGACGACTGACAGGGCGTCAGTTGGTTTGACCAGGCCCGGAAAACCGGGGAGCTTACCAGCGCGAACGCCCATCCTTAGAGGGAGGACCAATCCACTATGCGCGTGACTAATGGCGCGAAGATCGCCGCCGCCTCCGCGCTGCTAGCGCTCGCGGTGGCAGCGTGCGGTGGCGGCAGCTCATCGCCTGGCGCGAGCGGCTCCGCCGACACGCCGGTTCGCGTGTACATCAGCGAGCCGCAGAACGACCTGATCGGAGGCAACACCGGTGAGTCCGGCGGTGCCGAGGTTCTGAAGGCGCTGTACGCCGGCCTGGTCGACTACAACGACAAGGCCGAGCCCCAGCTCGAGATCGCCGAGTCGATCGAGCACGACGCGACGAACACCAACTGGACCATCAAGATCAAGCCCGGGTACACCTGGAGCGACGGGACCCCGGTCACGGCCCAGAACTTCGTCGACGCGTGGAACTTCACGGCTAACTCCGCCAACGCGCAGCAGCTGGGTTCCTACTTCTCGATCGTCAAGGGCTACGACGCTCTCAACCCGGCCGACCCGGACGAGGACGGGCCGAAGACGGCTCCGCCGGCGACCACCAAGACGCTGGAGGGCCTGAAGGTCGTCGACGACAGCACCTTCACGGTCGAGCTGACGCACCCCTTCTCGGGCTTCGAGACCGCCCTCGGCTACTCGGCGTTCTTCCCTCTGCCCAAGGCCGCCTTCGGGGCTGACGGCAAGCTCGTCGCCGCCGAGAGCACGAGCCCGATCACCAACGGCCCCTTCAAGATCGCCAAGCCGTACAAGCGCGGCACCGACCAGACCATCTCGGTCACGCGCAACGACAGCTTCAAGGGCGGCAAGGCCAAGGTCGCCAACATCGATTACAAGATCTACACCGACCCGGAGACGGCCTACAATGACCTGCTCGCGGGCAACCTCGACGTCATGGACACGCTGCCCGCCTCGCAGGTGGCGAACGCCAAGGCGACCTTCGGCAACCGCTACATCGAGGGCCCGTCGTCCGGTGTGGGCTGGCTCGGCTTCAACATCAAGACCGGTGGCGTCTACGCGACCAACCCGGAGCTGCGCAAAGCGATCTCGATGTCGATCGACCGCAAGACGATCACCCAGACCGTCTTCTCCGGCACCCGTACGGCCGCGGACGACAACATCAGCCCGCTGATCCCCGGCTACCGCCAGGGCGCCTGCGGCGAGGCCTGCAACTACGACCCGGCTGCGGCCAAGCAGCTGTGGGAGTCCAACGGCGGCAGCGCCGTCAAGGAGGTCACCCTCAGCTACAACGCCGACGGTGGTCACAAGGAGTGGATCGAGGCCGTCGCCAACAACCTCCGTACCAACCTCGGTGTCGCCGTGACGCCGAAGCCGTACGAGAAGTTCGCCGCGATCCTCGACGACCTGGGCGCCAAGAAGGTTCAGGGTGCGTTCCGCCTCGCCTGGCTCATGGACTGGCCGCTGCCGGACGACTACCTGCGTCCGGTCTTCGGTACGGGCGGAAGCTCGAACTACGTCCAGTACTCTAACAAGCAGTTCGATGAGCTGCTCAACAAGGGCGACGCCGCTCCGACGTTGGACGAAGCGATCAAGTTCTACCAGCAGGCCGACGACTTGGCTCTGAAGGACCTGGCTTACGTGCCGATCTACTTCTACCAGCTGAACGCGGCCTACTCGCAGAACGTCAAGAACGTCAAGCTCGACCCGTTCGAGGCCCTCGACGTGCTGAACATCGAGAAGGCCTGACGACGAGGACACTCGTGACCGGCTTTCACCACCCCTGAAGCCGGTCGCGAACTCGACGATCACCCTTGGGGCAGCCCACTGGTTGCGATGGGCTGCCCCATCGTCGTTACGGGAGACCGAATGGGCCGATACGCCATCAGGCGCCTCCTTCAGGCGATCCCTGTGCTGGTAGGCACCACCTTTCTGATTTTCGTCATCGTGTACGCCTTGCCCGGTGACCCCATTGCCGCGCTCGGCGGGGACCGCCGCCTTGACCCGGCCTATGTCGCGGTCCTGCGTGAGCAGTTCCACCTCAACGACCCGTTGCTCCTGCGCTACTGGTACTACGTGCGCGGCGTTTTCTCGGGCGACTTTGGAACCACGTACCGCGGGGTCCCCGTGACCCAGATCTTCCAGGGCAAGTTCGGGGTGACCTTCCAGCTCGCCATGACCGCTCTGATCATGGAGGCGGTCATCGGCCTCGGCCTCGGCCTGCTGGCCGCGCTGCGCCGGGGCAGGTGGGAGGACCAGGCGGTTCTCGGCTTCACGCTGTTCCTGGTCTCGATTCCCCCGCTGGTCATGGGCTTCGTCCTGCAGCTCTGGCTAGGAGTGAAGCTGAAGCTCAACACGGGGCTGGACATCTTCCCCGTCGCCGGAAACGCCGAGGGTCTGAGAAGTTACCTGCTTCCCGGCTTCGTGCTCGCCTGCACGTCGATCGCGTATCTGACCCGGCTGACGCGGACCAGTCTCGTGGAGGTCCTCCGTGCCGACTACATCCGCACGGCCGTCGCCAAGGGCATGTCGCGACGACGCGTGCTCGGCCGCCACGCTCTGCGCAACTCGCTGATCCCTCTCATCACCTATCTCGGCGCCGACCTGGGCTCGCTCATGGGTGGAGCGGTGATCACCGAGACCATCTTCAACCTACCGGGCATCGGCCAGCAACTGTTTAATTCGGTGTATCTCCGGGAGAACACCGTGGTCGTCGGTATCGTCACGGTGCTGGTCCTGGTCTACATCCTGGCCAACCTCGTCGTCGACATGCTGTACGCCGTTCTCGACCCCAGGATCCGCTATGAGTAACGAGATGACCGTGGCGCCGCCTCCGCAGCCGGCCGAGGCACCCCAGCCGGCCAAGCCCGGCAAGCCCGCGAGCTTGTGGTCGGACGCGTGGTACGACCTGCGCCGCAACAAGGTGTTCATCATCGGCGCGGTGCTGGTTTTCCTGCTGGTCCTCATGGCGCTCTTCCCGTCGTTGTTCTCGCATGTGGACGCATACAACCCGGCGACGTGCAATCTCGCGAACGCCCGTCAGGGCGTCACCGGGGCCCACTGGTTCGGCACCGACAACCAAGGATGCGACACCTACTCGCGCGTGATCTACGGCGCCCGGGTCTCGATCCTCGTGGGCATCCTGACCGCAGTGATCACCGGAGTGGTGGGCGGCGGTCTCGGGCTGGTCGCGGGCTTCTACGGGCGCTGGGTCGACATCCTGCTCTCCCGGGTGGCCGAGATCTTCTTCGCCATCCCGGCGATCCTGGGCGCGCTGCTGATCCTGTCGGTCGTCGGCAGGGACAACTCTCAGAAATGGGGGGTGTGGGTGGTGGTCATGGCGCTGGCGCTGCTGGCGTGGCCGCTGGTGCTGCGCATCATGCGCGCCTCCGTCATCAGCGCCAAGAACCAGGACTACGTGGTGGCCGCACGGGCGCTCGGCGCCGGTTCCGGACGGATCATGATGCGGCACATCCTGCCGAACGCCATCGCTCCCGTGATCGTGACCTCGACCCTCAACCTGGGCGTGTTCATCTCGGCGGAGGCGGGTCTGTCGTTCCTCGGTGTGGGCATTCAGGCACCGACGATCTCGTGGGGACTGATGATCGCCGACGCGCGCGCCCGGTTCCTCTCGGCGCCTGAGATGCTGCTGTTCCCCGCGCTCTTGCTGAGCATCACCGTGCTGGCGTTCGTCATGCTCGGTGACGCTGTCCGTGACGCGCTCGACCCGAAGCTTCGATAGGAGGGGCGAAACATGAGAAACCCATCCGTCGAGACGCAGGGTCTTCCCGCCAGGGGGGCGCACGCCGCCGACGAGCCGCTGCTGGCCGTGGACAACCTGCACGTCGAGTTCCACACCCGTCAGGGCGTGGCGCATGCCGTGAACGGCGTCTCGTACTCGCTCAACGCCGGTGAGACCCTCGCGGTGCTCGGCGAGTCGGGCTCTGGCAAGTCCGTCACCGCGCAGGCGATCATGGGCATCCTCGACATGCCGCCGGCCCGTATCCCCGCCGGTGAGATCCGCTTCCACGGCACCGATCTGCTGAAGCTGTCCGACAAGGACCGCAGCCAGATCAGGGGCCAGCGGATCGCGATGGTCTTCCAGGACGCGCTGTCCGCGCTCAACCCGGTGTTCACCGTGGGCTGGCAGATCGCCGAGATGTTCCGCGTGCACCGGGGCATGTCCCGGGGGGATGCCAGGAAGAAGGCCGTCGAGCTCATGGACCGGGTGCGCATCCCCGGCGCCAAGCAGCGGATCGACGACTATCCGCACCAGTTCTCCGGCGGTATGCGCCAGCGCATCATGATCGCCATGTCGATCGCGCTCGACCCCGAGGTGCTGATCGCGGACGAGCCCACGACCGCCCTCGACGTGACGGTCCAGGCGCAGATCATGGAGCTGCTCGCCGAGCTTCGGCAGGAGAGCAACATGGGCCTGATCCTGATCACGCACGACCTCGGCGTGGTCGCGGACGTCGCCGACAAGATCGCCGTGATGTACGGCGGCCGCATCGTCGAGAACGCCCCCGTCCACGATCTCTACCGGAACCCGGGGCATCCCTACACCAAGGGACTGCTGGAGTCGATCCCCCGGGTCGACCTCAAGGGCCAGGAGCTCTACGCGATCAAGGGCATGCCCCCTAACCTGTTGGAGATGCCGAGCGGCTGCGCGTTCCACCCGCGCTGCCCCTACCGGCGCGACGAGTGCGCCACCGCGGTTCCGCCGCTGTACTCGATCAGTGGCACGCGCAGCAGCGCCTGCCACTACTGGAGGGAGGTTTTCGATGGCGGCTCACGGTGAGACCATCCTCGAAGTCCGTGACCTGGTCAAGCACTTCCCTCTGACGCAGGGCATCGTCTTCAAGCGGCAGGTCGGCGCGATCAAGGCGGTCGACGGGGTCTCCTTCGACCTGCGCAGGGGCGAGACGCTGGGTGTGGTCGGCGAGTCCGGCTGCGGCAAGTCGACCCTCGCCAAGGTGCTGATGGCGCTGGAGCGGCCCACCTCCGGCTCGGTCACGATCGACGGCAAGGACATCGGCAAGGCCAGGGGCTCCGAGCTCAAGCGCATGCGCCGCAACATCCAGATGGTGATGCAGGACCCGTACACCTCGCTGAACCCCCGGATGACCGTCGGCGACATCGTGGGCGAGCCCTTCGAGATCCACTCGGACGTGGTTCCCAAGGACGGGCGCCGCCAGCGGGTGCAGGAGCTGCTCGAGGTGGTTGGCCTCAACCCCGACCACATCAACCGCTACCCCCACCAGTTCTCCGGTGGCCAGCGGCAGCGCATCGGCATCGCCCGTGGTCTGGCCCTCCAGCCTGAGATCATCATCTGCGACGAGCCGGTCTCCGCGCTCGACGTGTCGATCCAGGCCCAGGTCATGAACCTGCTGGACCGCCTCCAGAAAGAGTTCAACCTGGCGTACATCTTCATTGCCCACGACCTATCGGTCGTGCGCCACATCTCCGACCGGGTCGCGGTCATGTACCTCGGCAAGATCGTGGAGCTGGGCAAGGACAACGAGATCTACGAGAAGCCGTCGCACCCGTACACGCAGGCGCTGCTGTCGGCGGTGCCCGTGCCCAACCCGGACGGACGCGAGTCCCGGGAGCGGATCATCCTGCAGGGCGACCCGCCGTCACCGGCCAACCCGCCCACGGGCTGCCGTTTCCGCACCCGCTGCTGGAAGGCGCAGGACATCTGCGCCAAGGAGGAACCGCTCCTCCAGATCCGGCCTGGCACCGACCACCTCAGCGCGTGCCACTTCGCGGAGGCGCACGACGTGGTGCACGCCCAGTAAGCGGAGCCATCTCTCGTACGGCTCTCGCCCCTGTCACACCTGCTGGCGGATAGGCGAGAGCCGTACGTGTGCTCCGGGCGGGAGGCCGAGCCGTTCGGCGGCGTCGCCGAAGTTGATCGCCACGGCCACCAGACCGGCCGAGTCGGCGAAGGCGACGAGGTCGCCCGGCGGAACGGCGGTGAACGTGTCCCTGAAGGGCACATTGACCTGGCGCCGGCCCAGCCAGACCGTCAGCATGTCGCCGACCCGCACCCCGAGCGTCGACACGTCGGCGGCGGTGATCGACAGCTGGACGTTGCCGTGCCTGTCGACCGACAGCACCTCCCCTTCGGCCGCGCCGTCCCGCAGCCGGCACATGGGCGCGGGCAGAATCACGAGGCCGTCGGCCGGTACCGGCGGCCCGACGTCGGCCGTCGCCACCCCGGTGCACAGGTGCGCCGCCACCGGCGCGAAGACGTCCCGCCCGTAGAAGGTCGGCGAGACCGGTTGCAGGAACAGGTCCTTGTTGGCGATCTCATAGGCGGAGTCGGCGCCTCCCGCGGCCTGGATGGCCCACGACAGGACGCCGTTGTCCGGCCCGATGAACACCCGGTCGCCCGCCTCCACCGCGACCGCGCGGCCGGCGCCGCAGGCGGTCGGATCGACGCAGGCGAGATGCACCCCGGCCGGCAGATACGGCATGGTCTGGGCGAGGATGGCCGCGCCGCGCCGCACGTCCCCGGCGGGGACGAGGTGGCCGACGTCGATGATCCTCGCTTCCGGCGCTATCCCGACGATCACTCCGTGGCAGGCGGCGACGAAGCCGTCCTCCAGCCCGTAGTCAGTCAGAAGCGTGATTACAGAGGTCACACCTCGTGACATTACGACTGCCGATCGGGCCTGAACACCCCGGGATCGCCTACTACGATGAGGGCGGGCCCCGCGAGCCCACCGAGGAGGAGCGGATGGAAACCGAACCGGCCGACGGCGACGGGCTGTCCGTCCCGCCCATATCGGATCGAGACCGCGAGATCCTCGCGTTCGAACGCCAGTGGTGGCGCTACGCCGGAGCCAAGGAACAGGCCATCCGTGAGGCCTTCGGCATCTCCGCGACCCGCTATTACCAGCTTCTCGGTGAGCTGATCGACAGGCCGGAGGCCCTGGAGCACGATCCCATGCTGGTCAAGCGTTTACGCAGGATGAGAGCAGGGCGCCGCCGTGACCGGGCCGCCCGTCGTTTCGGAATGAGGCCGTGACGCCGCCATGACGCTTCCCACGCATCCCGGGCTCGATGCCCTCCTGTCCGACCCGTCCGGGGCGGTGATCGGGCTCGACTACGACGGCACGATCGCGCCCATCGTGGCCGACCCGGCCGCCGCGCGAGTCCATCCGGAGGCGCCGGAGGTGCTCGCGGGGCTGGCGAAACTGGTGGGCGCCGTGGTCATCGTGACGGGCCGGCCACCTGGTACGGCTCTCGCCCTCGGGACGGCGGAGGGAGGAGCCTCGCTCGCGGACGTGCCCGGCCTGGTGATCCTCGGCCACTACGGCAGGGAGCGATGGGAGGCGGGCCGGATCACCGCGCCGCCCCCCACGCCGGGGCTCGACCGGGTGCGCACCCGGCTGCCCGAGCTCGTCCGGAGCCTCGGCCTGGACGGCGTGCTGATCGAGGACAAAGGGCAGGCCGTGGCCGTGCACACGCGCCGAAGCCCTGATCCGGAGGCGGCCTTGACGGCGCTGAGCGCCCCGGTCGCCGGACTCGCCGCGGAGGCGGGGCTGGTCGTGGAGCCCGGCCGGCTCGTCCTGGAGTTGCGGCCCGCAGGCATGGACAAGGGCCGTGCCCTCTCGCGTTTCCTGGCCGAGCGGCGAGCCCGGTCGGTGATGTTCGTCGGAGACGACCTGGGCGATCTGGCCGCGTTCGAGGCGGTCGTGGCCGCTCCCGTGCCGGGCGTGCGGGTGTGCAGCCGCTCGCCGGAGGTGAGTGAGCTGGCCGAGCGGGCCGACATCGTGGTCGACGGCCCCTCCGGTGTGGTGGAGCTCCTGCGGGAGATCGCGGAGGAGATCAGGCGGAGGCTGGGCGAGAGCTGAGGATGCCCACGACCGCCAGCCCGATCAGGGCGGGCGCGAGCAGGAACGCCGTGTGGGTGCCGAATCCGTCGCCGAGCGCGCCGAGGACGAACGGCCCGCCGCCCGAGCCGACCGACGCCCAGATGGAGGCGGTGCCCGACGCCTGGTCGGGTCGTTGCCCGGATGCGTCGATGATCTGTGTCAGCGCGAGCGGGAACTGCAGCGACATGCCCAGCCCGCTGACCGCGAGCCCGGCGTAGCCCGCGAGCTCCGACGTGCCCGTCCAGAAAAGCGCCCATCCGGCGAGCGTCACCGCGAGCGCCCCGAGGAACAGCGGGGCCGGCTTGATGCGCAGAGCCAGCGGAGTGCCGCAGAAGCGTCCCACCGCCATGCCGGTCAGCATCGCCGTCAGCCCGGTCGCGGCGGCGGCGGCAGTGAGCCCGGTGCGCTGGGCCAACAGTTCGGCCGCCCAGAGGTTGAAGGTGAACTCCAGGCCCACCGTGCACATGATCACCGCGCCGGACACGTGGAAGCGCCAGCCGTACGGGACTCTGGGCGCCTCGACCGGCGCGGCGTGGGTGACCACCGGCACGGCGGGGACCCGCACACGGCCCATGGTCGCGAAGAGCAGCGTCGTGGCCGCGAGCGGGACGAGCAGCGCCGCCCGCCATCCCAGCGTGGAGCCGGCGACCACGCTGAACAGGTAGGACACCGCGATGCCCGCCGTCACGCCCACGGCGTTGGCCTCACTGAGAGCGGCCGGCCCGGCCGGTCCCTGATGGTCGCTGAGTGCCGCCATCGAGACGTAGAGCGCGACCGAGCCCGCACCGCCGGCCAGCGTGTATCCGAGCAGGGTGTACGGCAGGGAGTGGCCGAGGACCACGATGACGAGCAGGCCCGCGTTCATGCCCACGAGGCCGGCCCAGACGGTGGCCCTCCGGCCGAAACGGGCGGTGAGCAGGGGCAGTGCCAGCCCTGCGGCGACGCCGCCGATCGCCATCCCCGTGCCGTGGAGCCCGCCGACGGCCTGGGAGACGCCGAGTTCCGCCCGGATCGTGGGAAGCGCGGCCGACAGGCCATACAAAGATGTCGCGAAAGTGCAGAGCAGCAGATAGATGAACCAGGTGGGACGATCGCGAGTGAGACGCAATGTTGGAACGGACGTGGCAGTGCCCACGCAATCCCCCGAATTTTCGGTTCAAATCTAGGTAAAGGTTAGCATTTTTGCCTTTATCAGAGGAGAGCGGTCAATTGGTCTTCGAACCAGCGGCGCGGCGGCAGGGCGGTCGCCGCCTCCCTCAGCCGGGCGCACCGCTTGACCCGTTCGTCCTCGGGCAGGACCAGCGCCTCGTGGAGCGCCGCGGCCGTGGCGGAGACGTCGAACGGATTGACCAGCAGCGAGTCGGGCCCGAGCTCGGCCGCCGCGCCCGCCTCCCGCGAGAGCACCAAGGCGCACCGCGGGGACAGGATCGGACCCTCCTTGGCGACCAGGTTCATGCCGTCGCGGATCGGATTGACCAGCAGCACGTCGGCCAGCCGGTAGGCGGCGAGCGACCGGGGATAGTCGTCGTGCACGTTGAGGATCAGCGGATCCCAGTCCTCCGTGGCGAACTCGTCCTCGATCTCCTTGGCGCACCGTTGCACCGCGGCGGTGTACTCCCGGTATTCGGGCAGGTCGTGCCGGGAGGGATAGGCGAACGCCAGATGGACGACCTTGCCGTGCCACTCCGGATGCCTGCTCAGGAACTCCCGGTATGCGGCCAGGCCGCGCACGATGTTCTTGGACAGCTCGGTCCTGTCGATGCGGACGATCAGCTTGCGGTCGCCGGCGAGCTCGCGGATGGCCGCCATGTGCGACTCGACGTCGGGCTCGGCCGCCCGGGCCCGCAGCGCCTCGCCGTCGACGCCCAGGCTGTGGACCCCGATCCGGGTGGTCCTGCCCTCGTAGGTGACGGTTCGCTCCGTACGGTCGACCCGGGCGCCGAGGAAGGCCTCGCAGCAGTCCATGAAGGCGCCGGCCCACCGCGAGGTGAGGAAACCGGCGTGGTCGGCGCCGAGGACGCCGGACAGCACCTCAGCCGCCACGTCGCCGGGAAGCAGCGAGAAATACTCCGGCGGCGCCCACGGCGTGTGGGAGAAATGCGCGATGCGCAGGTCGGGCCGCTCGACCCGCAGCAGGGCGGGCGTCAGCGTGAGGTGGTAGTCCTGCACCATCACCCGGGCGCCGTGCGCCGCGTCCTCCGCCAGCGCGAGCGCGAACGCGCCGTTGTATTCGCGGTAGGACTCCCACTCCCTGCGGAACCGCGTGTCGAACTGCGGGCTGACCGGCGTGTTGTACAGGA
This sequence comes from Planotetraspora thailandica, assembly GCF_016863335.1. Classification (GTDB taxonomy): domain Bacteria; phylum Actinomycetota; class Actinomycetes; order Streptosporangiales; family Streptosporangiaceae; genus Planotetraspora; species Planotetraspora thailandica. Next base: position 50,142 of record NZ_BOOR01000065.1, on the reverse strand, counting down.
GATGGTTGACGAACCACAGGGTCGAGTTGGCCACCGCGTTGTAGGCCCGGTGGAAGACCGCCGGCGGGATGTCGAGCATTCGCACCGGTCCGGTGTCATAGCCTGCCTCGTCGATCCGCCCTCCCGGGGCCTGCCGTACGATTCCGCGGTCGCCGTCGGAGAGGGCGGCGCAGACCCACAGGAATTCCGTTTCCCTGGCCACGTCGGAAAGGCCGGAGACCAGGCCGCCGCCGCCTCTGCGCATCGTCGGCGCCCCGTTGTCGGACAGCGTGAATGCCACTGGTCCTCGGTTGGAGGCGATCAAGACTGAATGGGCGCGCATGCAGGAAGATTAATCAAACCTGGCAGCGATCAATAGGATCCCGTCAATGGCAGGAGGGCTTGATCCGTAATGGCACTGGACGAGGCGGTCGACGACCTGGCCCGATCGGCGGCTCAGGGCGATCATCGTGCGCTGGGTGAATTGCTACGCAGGATCGAGCACGACGTGATCCGGCATTGCGAGCGGCTTCTGCCGTACCGGCAGGACGCGGAGGAGGCGGCGCAGGACACGCTGCTGGCCGTCGCCAGGAACATCGGCAGGTTCGAGGGCCGCTCGCGATTCGGCACCTGGCTGCACATCGTGACCGTCAACTGCGCCAGGTCCACCTACCGCTCGCTGAAGCGGCGGTCGTCGGAGCAGGCGGAGGAACTGCCCGACCAGCGGCCGGACCCGCGCCGGGTCAGCGTGATCGCGGGTTCGCGGCTCGACCTGCTCGACGCGATGGAGGCGCTGGAGGCCGACAAGCCCGACCTGGCCCACGCGCTGGTGTTACGCGACATCTGCGAGCTCGACTACGCGGAGATCGCCGTGCAGCTCGGCATTCCCGTCGGCACCGCGAAATCGCGGATTCACCAGGCCAGGAAGTTCATCCAGACGACGCTTGGGGACGAGTATCGCTGACCCCCGTGGACGCTGCGATCCCGGATCGTGAGACGACGGATCGGACAAGCGGGACGGCAAGGTACAGTGCAAGGAACCTGTCGATCAGGTCGACAACTGAATATTGCTCATCCAGAGGGGTGGAGGGACCGGCCCTGCGAAGCCCCGGCAACCTTCCCGGCGTCCGACTCGTGACCACGAGGCCGGCCGGGACAGGTGCCAATTCCGGCTCGTGATCAGGGTGGTCGCGAGCGAAGATGAGGGAAAGGCCTCGCTTCATGGTGCTTAAGGATGCCCGCCCGTTCGGCCCCGCCACCGGTCTGTCGTGCCGGGAATGCGGCACCGTCTACGAACTCGGTCCGATCTTCGCCTGTTCTGAGTGTTTCGGGCCGCTCGAGGTCGCCTACGACTTCGGCGAGGTCCGCCGGCAGGACATCGAATCTGGTCCCACCAACATCTGGCGCTATCGGGCGCTGCTCCCCGTCCCCGCTGACGTGGCCTCCAAGCCCAACCTCCAGCCGGGCTGGACGAAGCTGGTCAAGGCCGACAACCTCGCCGCCGAGCTCGGCCTGCGTTCGCTGCACGTCAAGGACGACTCCGGCAACCCCACCCATTCGTTCAAGGACCGCGTGGTGTCCATCGCGGTCGAAGCGGCCAGGACCTTCGGGTTCCACACGCTCTCCTGCTCCTCCACGGGCAACCTCGCCGGCGCGGTGGGCGCGGCCGCGGCCCGCGCCGGGCTCGACTCGTGCGTCTTCATCCCCGCCAACCTCGAAGAAGCCAAGATCACCATGGCCGCCGTCTACGGCGGCCGTCTCGTCGGCATCGACGGCACCTATGACGAGGTGAACCGTTTCTGCTCCGAGCTGATCGGCGACGAGCTGGGGGAGAAGTGGGGCTTCGTCAACGTCAACCTCCGGCCGTATTACGCCGAAGGCTCCAAGACGCTGGCCTACGAGATCGCCGAGCAGCTCGGCTGGCGGCTTCCCGACCAGATCGTCATTCCGATCGCGTCGGGTTCGCAGCTCACCAAGATTGACAAGGGTTTCCGCGAGCTGATCAAGCTGGGGCTCGTCGAGGACAAGCCGTACCGCGTCTTCGGCGCCCAGGCCGAGGGATGCTCGCCGGTCTCCGCGGCGTTCAAGGCGGGCCAGGACGTCGTGCGCCCGGTCAAGCCGGACACGATCGCCAAGTCCCTGGCCATCGGCAACCCGGCCGACGGTCCGTACGTGCTGGACATCGCCCGGCGCACGGGCGGCGCGGTCGAGGACGTCGACGACCGTGAGATCGTCGAGGCCATCCGCCTGCTCGCCCGCACGGAGGGCGTCTTCGCGGAGACGGCCGGCGGCGTGACCGTGGGCGTCCTGCATAAGCTGGTTAGAAACGGCGTGCTCGACCCCGAGGCCGAGACCGTCGTGCTGAACACGGGCGACGGACTCAAGACCCTCGACGCGGTCGCCGCCGAGGCCCGCCCGACGGCCGTCATCCGGCCCTCGCTCGAGGCATTCCGTACGGCATTCGCCAACTGAAGTCGTTTCTCCCAGCCCAACCGCAGCAACGAAAGCGAGCCATAAATGAGCGTTTCAGTGCGGATTCCGACGATTTTGCGCACTTACACGAACGGCGCCGCCGAGGTATCCGCCGAGGGGGCGACGCTCCGCGAAGTCCTCCAGAAGCTCGATGCCGACTATCCCGGCATCGGAGGGCGCATCCTGGATGAAACGGGCAAGATTCGCCGTTTTGTGAACGTCTACGTCGGCGAAGAGGATGTCCGATTCACGGAGGGCCTCGATACGCCCACTCCGCAGGGCAGCCAGGTCTCCGTCATCCCCGCCGTGGCCGGAGGCTGAGCCCTTCCTCGCGCCATACGCGTTTGACATGCGGTTCTATCGTTATCGAAGTGAATCGCTCGCGAGAAATGGTGCAATAGTCAACTATCTGGTCGCCTAAACTGAATATTCGCCGGTCCTGCTTTGAGCGAACGCCATGAAGTAGTTTGCTGATTGACTCTGTTGTCCTACGGCTTGACACGGGTATGGTCGAGGACGATCGACGTAATCGGGGGCTTCTTGGTGGTCCCCAGCCCAGCAAGAGGAGTCGGAAAGTGGCGCAGGGCACCGTCAAATGGTTTAACGCGGACAAGGGCTACGGCTTCATCGCGGTAGACGGTGGTAAGGACGTGTTCGTCCATTACTCGGCAATCATGATGGACGGGTACAAGGCCTTGGAGCAGGGCCAGCGAGTCGAGTTCGACATCACGCAGGGTCAGAAGGGCCCGCAGGCGGAAGGCGTCCGGACCGTCTGATCTCACGGTACGTAGGGGAGGCCCGGCTCGTTCGCGAGCCGGGCCTCTCGCTTGATCGCTTGTTGGCCGGACTTACCCGTACAAGCTGGTCAGCATGGCTTCCGCTTGCACTCGCAGGGGTAGAGTGCTAAACACGTGCTTGGCACTCTGAGGTCGAGAGTGACAACACACGGGATCGAGGCGATGGGGCCTGCGAAAGGAAAGCAGGCCCGTGCCGTCGCGGGCGTCGGCTCGGTCCGCTTAAACCACCCTGCTACTGGGAGGTCTAGCCTTATGGCAGCCAAGATGATCGCGTTTGACGAGGACGCCCGGCGCGGTCTCGAGCGCGGCATGAACCAGCTCGCCGACGCCGTCAAGGTGACCCTCGGCCCCAAGGGCCGCAACGTCGTGCTGGAGAAGAAGTGGGGCGCTCCCACCATCACCAACGACGGCGTCTCCATCGCCAAGGAGATCGAGCTCGAGGACCCGTGGGAGAAGATCGGGGCCGAGCTCGTCAAGGAAGTCGCGAAGAAGACCGACGACGTCGCGGGTGACGGCACCACCACCGCGACCGTGCTGGCGCAGGCCCTGGTCCGCGAGGGCCTGCGCAACGTGGCCGCCGGCGCCAACCCGATGTCCCTGAAGAAGGGCATCGAGGCCGCCGTCGAGCGCGTCAGCGAGGAGCTGTCCAAGCTCGCCAAGGACGTGGAGACCAAGGCGCAGATCGCCTCCACCGCCTCCATCTCCGCCGGCGACGCGCAGATCGGCGAGATGATCGCCGAGGCGATGGACAAGGTCGGCAAGGAAGGCGTCATCACCGTCGAGGAGAGCAACACCTTCGGCCTTGAGCTCGAGCTCACCGAGGGTATGCGCTTCGACAAGGGCCTGATCTCGATGTACTTCGTGACGGACCCCGAGCGCATGGAGGCCGTCCTCGAGGACCCGTACATCCTCATCGCCAACCAGAAGATCTCGGCCAACAAGGACCTGCTGCCGCTGCTCGACAAGGTCGTGCAGGCCGGCAAGCCGCTGCTGATCATCGCTGAGGACGTCGAGGGCGAGGCCCTGGCGACCCTGGTGGTCAACAAGATCCGTGGCCTGTTCCGCTCGGTGGCCGTGAAGGCCCCCGGCTTCGGCGACCGCCGCAAGGCCATGCTCGGCGACATCGCCACCCTCGCCGGCGGCCAGGTCATCAGCGAGGAGCTGGGCCTCAAGCTGGAGAACGCGGGCCTCGACCTGCTGGGCCGCGCCCGCAAGGTCGTCGTGACCAAGGACGAGACCACCATCGTGGACGGCGCCGGCGACGCCGAGCAGATCGCGGGCCGGGTCAACCAGATCCGCGCCGAGATCGAGAGCACCGACTCCGACTACGACCGCGAGAAGCTCCAGGAGCGCCTCGCCAAGCTGGCCGGCGGCGTCGCCGTCATCAAGGCCGGCGCGGCCACCGAGGTCGAGCTCAAGGAGCGCAAGCACCGCATCGAGGACGCCGTGCGCAACGCGAAGGCGGCCGTCGAGGAGGGCATCGTCCCCGGCGGTGGCGTGGCCCTGCTGCAGGCCGGCGCCAACGCGTTCGACAAGCTCGAGGTCAACGGTGACGAGGCCACCGGCGCGTCGATCGTCCGCAAGGCGCTCGAGGAGCCGCTGAAGCAGATCGCCGTCAACGCCGGCCTCGAGGGCGGCGTCGTGGTGGAGAAGGTCCGCAACCTGCCCGCGGGCGAGGGCCTCAACGCCGCCACCGGCGAGTACGTCAACATGTTCGAGTCGGGCATCATCGACCCGGCGAAGGTGACGCGCTCCGCTCTGCAGAACGCGTCGTCGATCGCGGCCCTGTTCCTCACGACCGAGGCCGTCATCGCTGAGAAGCCCGAGAAGACCCCGGCCGCTCCCGCCATGCCCGGCGGCGGCGACATGGACTTCTAAGTCTTCGCAACACCCGAGAAGGGGCGGTTCCCGGCCGGAACCGCCCCTTCTTCGCGTCGTATGTCAGGCGAGTGGCTTGACCCATCGGCCCCACTGGGGCTGGACGCCGTAACCCGCGGCCGACCAGGCGTGATGTGCCGGCTCGTTGTCGTGGAGGACCATCGCGTCCACGCGGAACGCGCCGAATGCCGTGAATCGTTCCTCGGCGGCCTGGATCAACAGCGACCCGATGCCTTGCCGCCGGTGCGCGGGATCGACGGCGAGCCGGTAGAGATGCGCGCGCCATCCGTCCCATCCGGCGATCAGGGTGCCCACCATGCGCCCGTCGAGTTCGGCGATCAGGAGGGCCTCCGGGTCGCGTTCGATGAGGGCGGCGACCTTCTCCGGGTCGTCGTGACGGTCGGTGCCCTCCGCCGCGTCGAGCCAGAACGCGAGCACCGCCCCGACGTCGTCGAGGCCGCCGTGCCGGACAAGAACATCGGCCATCTGATCTCCTCAGATCGTGAGCTGGTCGGGGAGGTCGCGGGAGTGCAGGACGGTCAGCGACGTCACGGCGCGGGTGAGGACCACATAGAGGCGGGCCAGCCCCCGGTCCTCCGCGGCGACGATGTCGGCGGGCTCGAGCACGATGACGTGGTCGTATTCCAGGCCTTTGGCGAGCCCTGCGGGGACGACCAGCACACGCTCCCGGCCCGGGGATTCTGCGCCGAGCACGGCGTGCGGGACGCCGGCCAGGGCTGCGGAGACCGCGGCGACCGCGGAGTCCGCGACGATGACGCCGACGGATCCGTCGCGTTCCGCGGCCTGCCGTACGGCGTCGGGAAGCGCCGCGGCCGCGTCGGGCGCGTGCCGTACGGTCAGGGACCCGGCGCCGGGACGGAGCGAGCGCGGGACGGCGAGCTCGGGTGCGACCGAGGGGAGCAGGCGGGCCGCGTAGTCGAGGATCTCGCGCGGCACGCGGAAACCCATGGTCAGCTCCGTCACCTCGCCGGACGGCTGGCCGAGGTGCTCGAGCACGGTCGTCCACGACCGGGCCGACCACGGCGTGGTGCCCTGCGCGAGGTCGCCCAGCACCGTCGCCGATCCCGTACGGCACCGCCGCCCCAGCGCCCGCAGCTGCATCGCGGACAGGTCCTGGGCCTCGTCTACGACGACGTGCCCGTGTGAGGGGATGCGCTCGATCAGGCCGGCGATCTCGTCGAGCAGCGCCGCGTCGGCGGCCGACCACTTCGCCGATCTGTACGACTTGGTCGGCTTGTCCCACAGGAGCGTCTCCTGCTCCGCCGGGGACAGGTCGGATCTGGCGGCGCGGCTGAGGAAGGCGGCGTCGGACAGCAGCCGGAAGAGCACCTGCTCTGGGGTGAGCTTGGGCCAGGCGGCGTCGAGGACCCGCTTGACGGACGCGGAGCGGGCGACTGCGGCCTGCGTGCGGTCGTCGGGTGACTCGCCGCGCCGCTCCATCTGGACGAGTACGGCATGGGCCAGCCGCTGGGCGAGGGACTCGCGGCCGGGGGCGTACCGGACCGTGCCGCGCAGCGATGCGACGATCTCACGCACCTCGTGGTCGGCGACGCGGTAGCGATTGATGCCCTTGGTGTAGAGCACGCCCTCTTCCGGTTTGGTCACGTGGAGCCAGAGGGCGCGCTTCAGCACGGTGGCCATCCGGACGTCCCCCTTGAGCGCCGCCCGGATCGGGTCTTCGGGGAAGGAGTGGTCGCCCAGGACGCCTGCGAGGGTGGTCTGGTCGACCTTGACCTCTCCGAGCGCGGGCAGCACGGAGGAGATGTAGGAGAGGAAGGCACGGTTGGGCCCGACGATCATCACGCCGTGCCGGGACAGCTTCTCGCGGTGGGTGAACAGCAGGTAGGCGGCGCGGTGGAGGCCGACCGCGGTCTTCCCCGTGCCGGGCGCCCCCTGGACGCACACCGTCACGTCGAGGCCCGATCGCACGATCTCGTCCTGGTCGGGCTGGATGGTCGCGACGATGTCGCGCATGGGGCCGGTGCGGGGGCGTTCGATCTCCTCGGCGAGCAGTCTGCTCTCCCCGAGCTGCCTGCCGTCGAGCGGTTCGTCTTCGTAGGCGGTCAGGTCCCCACCCTGGTAGCCGAACCGGCGCCGCAGCGCGACGCCCATCGGGTCGGCCGGTCCCGCCTGGTAGAAGGCGCGGGAGACGGGTGCCCGCCAGTCGATGACGAGGGCGCGGCTGTTGTCGTCGTGGACGTGCCGGCGGCCGACGTAGATCGTGGACGGCAGGTCGTCTCCGGCGTCGCGGTCGAGACGGCCGAAGAACAACGGGGTGTCGCGGTGGTCGGCCAAAGCGGCGACCCGCTGGTCGAGCAGTCCCTGAAGCACCTGCTGGGAGACCCAGTCGCCGGCGGCGTCTGCCGACAGCGACTCGGCGTGCTCGCGCATCGACGTGAGTGCGGCCCGGGCGACCGCGAGGTGCGCGCGCTCGGCCTCCAGGACGTTCTCGGGCATGCGGAAAGCTCCTCCAGGAGTGGGAAAGACAAGAGCCTAGCGACGTCCGATCGAACGACCCAAATGGTTTTCTTGTGCGTGTCGCCCTATCTGTCCGGGTACCTGTATCGGGGTGACGCGGACGTCGGTGCCACCTGCCATCCCGACCCTGGTGAGCGTGCTGCTGGGGCTGCTCTGGGGACTGTCGGTCTTCGGAGGCTGGGGAGTCGAGGCCTTCTGCCCGACGGCGGCCTCACCCGCCGAGTGCGCCGACCGGCTCGCCACCGTAGCGGCCTTCTCCAGCGTGATCGCGCTCTTCGCGGCGTCGGCCACGGCGGCGGCGTGGTGGACGCGCAAAGAGGAGCTGCTGGGTGTCGCGGTGCTCGCGTGGGTGGCGGCCGAGGCGGCGCTGTTCCTTGGCGGGGTGATCGCCCAGTAATCAGTCCGATACGCTGCGATTTCTACCGAATTGGCATGGCTTGGGCAGGGCCGAATTGTGTGATTTGCCGTAAAGATGGGGTATGGGCATCTCTGCTGTTGAGGAGTGGGGGCACATGCGCGAGGGGGTGATGCGGTTGTCCGGCACGAAGGGTGTTTCCTGGACCTGACCTGGCATCCGCACCCGGCGAGATCACCTCGCCGGGTTCTCCTCACCCACGTCGTCGGCGTCCACGATGCGATAGGCGTAGCCCTGCTCCGCCAGGAACCGCTGACGATGCGCGGCGAAGTCCTGGTCGACCGTGTCACGGCTCACGATGGAGTAGAAGCGTGCGCCGCCGCCGTCCGCCTTCGGCCGCAGGACGCGCCCGAGCCGCTGTGCCTCCTCCTGCCGTGACCCGAAGGTGCCCGACACCTGGATCGCGATCGACGCCTCCGGCAGGTCGATGGAGAAATTCGCCACCTTCGACACCACCAGCACCTGGATCTCCTTGTCGCGGAATGCCTGGAACAGGCGCTCCCGCTCCTTGACCCGGGTCTCCCCCTTGATCACCGGGGCGTCGAGGTGCTCGCCCAGCTCGTCGAGCTGGTCGATGTACTGGCCGATCACCAGCACCTGCTCGCCCGCGTGCCGGCCGACGAGGGCCTCGGTCACCCGGGTCTTCGACGGCGTGGTGGAGCAGAACCGGTAGCGCTCGTCGGAGTCGGCCATCGCATAGGCCAGCCGCTCCTCGTCGGTCAGCGTCACCCTGACCTCCACGCAGTCGGCGGGCGCGATCCAGCCTTGCGACTCCATCTCCTTCCAGGGCGCGTCGTAGCGCTTGGGCCCGATGAGGGAGAACACGTCGCCCTCGCGGCCGTCCTCGCGGATCAGCGTCGCCGTCAGGCCTATGCGGCGGCGGGCCTGCAGGTCGGCCGTCATACGGAAGATCGGCGCCGGCAGCAGATGGACCTCGTCGTAGATGACCAGGCCCCAGTCGCGCGCGTCGAACAGCTCAAGGTGCCGGTAGACGCCCTGCCGACGGGTGGTCATCACCTGGTAGGTGGCGATGGTGACGGGGCGGATCTCCTTCTTCGTGCCCGTGTACTCGCCGATCTCGTCGGCGGTCAGCGACGTCCGCTTGATCAGCTCCTGCTTCCACTGGTGGGCAGAGACGGTGTTGGTGACCAGGATCAGGGTGGTCGCCTTGGCATGCGCGATCGCGGCCGCGCCGACGATCGTCTTGCCCGCGCCGCAGGGCAGCACCACGACGCCCGAACCGCCGTGCCAGAAGGCGTCCGCCGCCTCCTTCTGGTACGGCCGCAGGGCCCAGCCGTCCTCGTCCAGATCGACGGGGTGGTGCTCGCCGTCGACGTAGCCGGCGAGGTCTTCGGCCGGCCAGCCGAGCTTGAGCAGCAGTTGCTTGATGTTGCCGCGCTCGGAGGGGTGCACGGCCACCGAGTCGGGCCCGATCCGCTCACCCAGCAGCGGCTGGACCTTCTTGGAGCGCAGCACCTCCTCCAGCACCGCCCGGTCGGTGCTGGTGAGCACGAGCCCGTGCGAGGGGTGCTTCTCCAGCCGCAGCCTGCCGTACCGGGACATGGTCTCGGCCACGTCGACGAGCAGCGCGTGGGGCACGGGGTAGCGGCTGAAACCGATCAGCGCGTCGACGACCTGCTCGGCGTCGTGCCCGGCGGCACGCGCGTTCCACAGGGCGAGCGGGGTGACGCGGTAGGTGTGCACGTGCTCGGGAGCCCGTTCGAGCTCGGCGAACGGGGCGATCGCCTTGCGGCACTCGTCGGCGCGTTCGTGGTCGACCTCGAGCAGCAGCGTCTTGTCCGACTGAACGATCAGCGGTCCGTCATTCAAATGCCCGCTCCCTTCTTCCGACATAACAAACTACCGAGCGCGGGCGGGTGCCCGGCCTGTTCCCGGCAGTTCCCGTCAGCTCACGTCGGCGATGCCGGTGATCCGGTGCAGGGCGAACCGGTGGACGGCGGCCCGGGTCTCGTCGTAGGCGGTGAGGTAACCGCCCTCCATCCGGGCCGGTTCGAGGATGCGGCTGGTGGCGTGTCCCTGCGCGTCCAGGTAGCCGATCCAGACCCGCGACCCCTGGCGGATCGCCTCCTGAAGGGCGTGGATGGTGGTCGTCGACGACGAGCGCGGCACCTGGCCGTCCTGCCCGCGTGAGGGGCGGCGGCGCTTGCGGTGCGCCTCGTCTCCCGCACGCATGGCCCTGACGGCGGCCGCGGCGACGTCCGGCTCAGGCCCGGAGGGGCCGGGAGTGCGGGCGACGGGCGGGCCCTCGGTCCTGCGGCTCTCGGCCCGGGAGACCAGGAGATCGCCCTCGAGCGACTCGGCGACCGGGGCGTAGCCCATCGCGCGCAACGAGTCGAGCAAAGTCGCCCTGGAGGTCTTGGAAGCCAGCACGGTCGGCGCGAGCCGCCGCAGGCGCAGCAGCGCGGACCGCTTGTCGGCGATCACCTCGTCGAGCACGGAAGGGTCGTCGCAGCGCACGTAGGCCGAGGCCGTGCCGACGCGGATGCGGCCGTGCCGGCGGGCGACGTCGGTGATCAGATAGCGCAGCGGCTGAGGCACGGGGGTGGTCGAATGCCGCTCCAGGATCGCGAGCAGGTCGTCAGCCGAGTGCCCCGAGTCGAGCGCCCGCCGGATGGAGTGCTCGCCGAAGCGGTACACGGTCGCGCCGCCCTTGGACTCCACGTCGGCCGCCAGCGCGATCCAGCGCCCGAGGTCGCTGGTCAGCGGGCCGGGGGCGACGGCGGTCAGGTCGGCCTGGAGCAGCACGTGGTCGACGGGTTCGGGAAGCAGGGGCGCCAGCAGGCCGGCCGCGGTCCCGTCTCCGCGCACCAGCCCGCGGCCGTGGTCGGACATGACCCCGAGCCCGGTCAGGCCGATCTGCTCGGCCTCGCGCAGCGTGAACTCGGCCAGGCGGTCGCGGTAGGCGCCCCGGCGCCGGGGCCGCTCCCAGGCCAGCCGTGCGAGCACGGACGCGGCGGACGGCGCGAGCCCCAGGGGTGTGGAGGCGAGCACGCTCAGCGTCTGCGTGCGGACCTGCGCGGCGGGCGGTCTGCGCAGGTCGGGGTGCAGGGCGTTGAGCGGCCGGTCGCGGTCGTCGCGTTCGCCGATCAAGCCAGGGACGCGGTCCATGCCCGCCCACGCGGAGGCCAGCAAGACCCACTGGTCGTCGGCCGACTTCACCCGCCAGCCGTCGTAGGCCGCAGTCGGCAGCCACTCCTCATCGACGGACCCGCCCGCCGCGATCAGCCCGGCGGCGAAGGCGATCTCCACGACCAGCCCGGCGGCCCACTCGGGCAGGTCGAGCAGCTGCGCCGTGCGTTTCAGGTCGCGGATGGCGAGGCCGCCCGTGCGCAGGACCCCGGGCGGGTCGACGCTCCAGCGCTCGCACAGCTCCTCCACCGTGCGCACGAGCGTGAACGCCTGCCCGGCCGCCGTGCGGTCCGCGAGGGCCTGGTCGCGTGTCGCGCCCTCCAGCTCGGGCGGGGCAGGGGACAGGTCGCGGTGGACACGCCCCTCGCGCAGGAACAGGCCGACCTCGCGCGGGAGCGCCACGCTCTCCTCGCCGGTCGCGCCGAGCAGCCCGCGTGCGAGGAGTTCCTCGATCGGGGACTGTGCGGTCGCCGCCCGCACCTCGCGCCTGGCGTTGGGCAGCCGCCCGCTGGGCGGGCCCCACGCCAGCTCGTCGAGGGCCGCGCGCGCCTGCGGCGACACCTCGTCGAGCAGGCGGCCCACCGCGGCAGGGTCGCCGAGGAGCTCCGTCAGCCGCTCCCGGGGCGATCCCGGGCTCTCGGGGGCCCCGATGTCGCCGAGGAGCGTCTCCAGCTCCTCGGGGGAGTGATGCCGGAAGACGTCGGCCGCGAGGGGCCCGAGACCGGCGGGCGGGTCGAGGGCCTCGGCGACCCCCGGCGCGGGTCGCAGGGCGTTGTCCCGCCCGAACGCCAGGCCGGTGTCCCTGAGCCGTTCGACCGCCGTCCCGAGCGCCTCGTCGAGCTGCTTCCTGCCGGCCGTACCGGCCGTGGCCTTGGAGAGCAGGGACCGCAATGCCGTACGGGTGACCGGGCCCGGCTGGAGGGTCAGGGTCTCCAGGACGGCGAGGGTGAACCGGTCGAGCCGGTCGAGGGCGCGGCCGATGGCCGAGGGGGTGCCCGCGCGGGAGGCGAGGCCTTCGATGTGGGCGGGCACGGGCGTGATGAGCTCAGGCCGCGCCGTGACGAGCGCGCGCAGCTGCTCGTCCGTACGGCCGCGCAGCCACTCAGTGAACTCGGTGCTCATCATCCGTTCCATCGTAGGGCCGCATTTTTCGAGCATCGCTCGCACGGGGGCGGGCGCTGAGGCAGTATGACGAGCATGATCGAGCGTGCGGACCAGCTCGTTCTCGAGTTCGTCAGCAGGGTGGCAGACGCCGCGCACGGCAGGCTGCGCCCAGAGCAGCGGCTTGATTTCGTCCAGCGGCTCCGCGAGAGCGTCGAGCGTGCTCGCGGCGGCAGTGAGGACCCCCGGCGGGTGGCGAAGATCATCGCCGGTTTCGGCAGCCCCGCCGAACTGATCGAGGGGGAGCTGCGCAGGATCGCCGCCGCCCAGCAGGCGACGCCGCCGGTGGAGGAGCGTGCGACCAGCGTCTTCCCCGTCATCGCCGACGAGCCCGACCCCCGCACGGTTCCGCCCGGGGTGACTCTCGGCAGACGCCTGGCCCGCGAGCGGCTGGGCCGCAGGGCCGACCGGCCCGCTCCGCTGATGCGCCTGCGACGGGCGGCGATGGCCGGGGGGAACCCCATGGCGACCGGCGGGCGGGACGCGCGGACCATCTTCCTGAACAATCGGAGAGAGACGTTGGCGCTCGCGCTGCTGGTGGCGGCCGCCCTGCTGGTTCCGTTCCGCCTGCCGACACTGGTGATCTTCCCGATTCCGGGGATCGTGTGGGCGGTGGCGGCGCTGGTCGTGCTCTCCTGCCAGGAGTGGTCGATGGGCGACCGCCTGACCGGCCTGGCCGCCCCGGTCGTCACCTACGCCGTCGGCGGAGTGCTGCTCGGCACCGCCAGGAACACGGGCGGGGGCGTCCAGACGTTCATGGTCTCTTTCCACAACGTGAGCGGTGTGATGTTCATTCTGGGAACCGCCGCGGGTGTGTCATGGCTGGCCTACCGCCTGCTCGATCCGCCATTGGCAGATAGCGGAAAGAAGGGCCGATAAACCACTCGCACATCAATCTCATGATGTGCAGGCTTACTTCCCAAACTGGGGGTCCGCAGGGGCCCTCTCAGGGCATAACCTACATGCAATCACTTAACGACAGTCTGAACGAGGTCACCCCTGTGCCGAGTGGCAAGGTCAAGTGGTACGACGCCGACAAGGGTTTCGGCTTTCTCACGCGCGACGACGGCGGTGAGGTATTCGTGCATTCCTCGGCGCTTCCCAAAGGCGCTGAAGCGCTGAAGCCGGGGCAGCGGGTCGAGTTCGGTGTGGCCGAGGGGCGTCGCGGTCAGCAGGCCCTGTCGGTCAGGGTCCTGGAGCAGCCCCCCACCCTGGCGAAGACGGCCAGGCCCAAGGGGAAGCGGAAGAACCCCGATGAGATGGTGGTCATCGTCGAGGACCTGATCAAGCTCCTGGACGACGTCTCGAACTCCTACCAGAGGGGCAAGCATCCGGACGCCGTGCACGCCAAGAAGGTGGCGACTGTGCTTCGCGCCGTGGCGGACGACCTGGACGCCTAACTCGCCGGCTCGGGCGTCACGGCGGCGAGCCGGCGGCGCCTGAGCGTGAGGAGCCAGACGAAACAGAAGGCGAGCCCGGCGGAGATCACGGCGATGCCCGTGGGGCCGGGCGCGAACAGCGACATCACCAGGCCGAGGAGACCACCGAAGACCCAGGCGAGCTGCAGCAGCGTCTCCACGACGCCGAAGGTCGACGAGCGGACCTCCTCGCCGATCTCGCGCTGCACGATCGCGTCGAGGGCGAGCTTGCCGAGGCTCTGGGAGAAGGCACCGACCAGGGCGACGACGAGTGCCGTCCACAGGTTGAAGAAGAAGGCCGTCGCGACCGTCGTCACGGTCGTCACGGCGAGGGTGGCCAGCACCGTCAGCAGGGGCGAGCGGGAACGCGACCAGGACGCCGCGGCGGCTCCGGCGAACCCGCCGCCGCCCGCCGCCACGGCAAGGAGCGTGAGGGAGGCCTGCGGGCCGAGCCCGTGCAGGTGGTGGTCCTGCACCAGGAACAGCAGGAAGAACACCAGGAACCCGGCCTGCACCCGGATGACCACGTTGGCGATCACCGCCTCGGTCACGACGGGGCCCACGCCCAGGATGGTCCGCCATCTCGACGGGCGTTCCTCCGCCTCCAGTTCGACGTCGGGGGAGTCGACGTGCCGCGGGAGCCGTACGGCTCCGACGCCGGCGGCGAGGAAGAGCGGCATGGTGGCGCGCAGCACCCATTCAGGCCCGATGAGCGCGGCCACTCCGGTGCCGACGGCGGCTCCGGCGGCCGCGGAGACGAGGGCGAACAACGAGACTCTGGCGTTGGCGCTCACCAGGGCGATGTCGGCGGGCAGAACGCTCGGCATGATCGCCGCCCGGGACACGTTGTAGGCCTTCGACAACACCAGGATGGCCAGCGCGGACGGGAACAGGGTGAGCGCGTCGGAGGAGTGGACGGCGCCGGCCATGCCCCAGCAGAGCAGGCCGCGGGCGAACAGCGTGCCCGCCATGATGTAGCGGCGCCCGGAGCGGAACCGGTCGAGGACCGGGCCCACGAAGGGGGCGACGACGGCGAACGGCACCATGGTGATCAGCAGGTAGAGCGCGACCTGGCCGCGCGCCTGCCCGACGGGGAGCTGGAAGAGCAGCGCGCCCGCCAGCGAGACCGTGATGAGCGCGTCGCCCGCCGAGTGCGTGGCGGACAGCTCGATCAACCGGCCGAGTCCCGTCCGGTCGGCGCCGTTGGCGTGGGCGAGCCGCCGGATCACCCGGCCTGGCGCTCTCACACCACGCACAACTTTCGGCCAAAAATCCACCATAGGCACCGACATCCCTTTCAGTGTTACCCCATCAAGCCGGTGCGGTCTGCTCTCGGCGTAGGTGAAAATGGAGTGTGAGTCCTACCCGAATCCGAAGCACTCCAGTCGACCAGGCGTGTGCCGAGGCCGTCGATCTGGCCAGGGCGGCTGCCGAGGAGATGGCCCGCCCCGGTGAGGTGGGACGGCATCTGGGCTTCGACGGCGAGGGGGACCGGCTCGTCACCCATCACTTCGAGTGCCTGGACCGGGCCTACACCGGCTGGCGCTGGGCGATCACGGTCACCCGGGCCTCGCGCGCCAAGGCCGTCACCGTGAGCGAGACCGTGCTCCTGCCGGGGTCGGGGGCGCTGCTGGCCCCCCAGTGGGTTCCGTGGAACGAGCGGCTGCGCCCCGGCGATCTCGGGGTGGGCGACCTGCTGCCGACCGAGGCGGACGACGACAGGCTGACGCCGGGCTACACCGCGACCGGCGACGACGCAGACGAGCAGATGATCTTCGAGTACGGCCTGGGCCGCGCGCGGGTCCTCTCGCCCTTCGGCAGGGACCTGGCCGTGCGGCGCTGGCACTCCGGGGAGGCGGGCCCGCACACCCCGCTGGCTCACGCGGCCCCCGCCCAGTGCTCGACCTGCGGGTTCTTCTGGCCGCTCGCGGGCACGCTGCGGCTGGGCTTCGGGGTCTGCGCCAACGAATACGCCCCCGACGACGGCCGCGTGGTCGCCGCCGACCACGGGTGCGGCGCCCACTCGGAGGCCACCACGATGCCCTCCATGGTCGTGGAGCCCGCCCCGCCGATCCTCGACGACATGGGCTATGA
This sequence comes from Planotetraspora thailandica, assembly GCF_016863335.1. Classification (GTDB taxonomy): domain Bacteria; phylum Actinomycetota; class Actinomycetes; order Streptosporangiales; family Streptosporangiaceae; genus Planotetraspora; species Planotetraspora thailandica. The sequence goes on along the minus strand of NZ_BOOR01000065.1, from coordinate 34,279 downwards.
CGAACTGGAAACCGGCTCGGTCGACGAGACCGGCTCAGAGCCCCTCGGTCACTCCTGACATGTTCGACACCACACGACTGCGCGAGGCCGTCCTCGCGGCCTGGACGGCGTCGCCCGCGCGTTTCCGTGAGGACGCCAACGCCGAGGAGGACTTCGCGCTCGGCGGCTACCGGGACCGGCTGGTCGTCGAGCTGGCCCAGAACGCCGCGGACGCGGCCCTGCGCGCCGGGGTGCCCGGCCGCCTGAGGTTGTCGCTGCGCGACGGCGTGCTGCTGGCCGCCAACACCGGCGCCCCACTGGACGAAGCCGGCGTCGAGGGCCTGTCCACGCTCCGCGTCTCGGGGAAGAGGGGCGAGACGGGCGCCGCCGGACGCTTCGGCGTCGGGTTCGCCGCCGTGGTGTCGGTCTGCGACGAGCCCTCGATCGTCTCGCGGGAGACCGGAGGCGTGCGCTGGTCGCGTGAGGAGACCGGCACCCTCGTGGCGGCCCTGCCCGAATTGGCCGCCGAGCTGACCGGCCGGGACGGCCACGTGCCGCTGCTGCGCCTGCCGTTCCCCGAAGACTCCCTGGAGGTCCCCGAGGGCTTCGACACCCTCGTACGGCTCCCGCTGCGCGACGAGGCGGCCGAGCAGGCCGTACGGCGGATGCTGGCCGAGGCGGGCCCCGCCCTGCCGCTGGCGATGCCGGCGCTGGAGACCGTCGAGATCGAGGTCGACGGGCAGGCACGGACGATCTCCACCTCCGGTTGGCGGGTCGTGACCGAGTCGGGCACGTTCACGCCCGAGCAGGTCGCCGAGCTGTTCGCGGGGCGCCCCACGGAGGAGCGGGCCCGGCCGTACTGGGAGGTCCGCTGGGCCGTGCACCCCGAGGAGAGCACCTCGGGCGTCGTGCACGCGCCGACGCCGAGCGACGAGCCTCTCGACCTTCCGGCGCTGCTGATCGCGACCTTCCCGCTGACCACCGACCGCAGGCACGTGGCGCCCGGGCCGCTGACCGGCTTCCTGATCGCGCGGGCCGCGGAGGCGTACGTGCGGCTGCTCCAGGAGCTGCCGAGGACTCCGGCCCTCCTGCGTCTCGTGCCCGGGATGATGGGCAAGGGCGAGCTCGACGCCGCCATCCGGCGCGAGATCGTCAAACTGCTGCCCGGTGCTCCGCTGCTCCCCGTGACCGGCTCGGAGGAGATCGTGCCCGGCGAGCAGGCGCGGGCGGTCGTGGGATCGCAGGAGTTCCTCGACAAGATCGCCGGCATCGTCCCGGGGCTGCTGCCCGCGGGCTGGGAGTCGCGCAGCCCCGCCCTCACCACCCTGGGCGTGCGGCGGGTGGAGCTTGCCGACGTCGTGGACATGTTGTCCGGCGACGCCGTACAGGACAAGGACCCGGCGTGGTGGCGGGCGCTGTACGAGGTGCTGCCCGCCGACGACACCGAGGCCATCGGGGCGATCCCGGTGCCGCTCGCCGACGGGCGGCTGGTGCGAGGCCCGCGCGGCACGCTGGTGTTGTCGGGCGGCCTCGACCCCGCGCTGATCGCGCCGCTCGGGCTGCGGATCGTGCATCCCGACGCGGTGCATCCGCTGCTGCTTCGGCTCGGGGCGGCCGAGGCGACGCCGCGCACGGTCCTGGAGGATCCGCTCACCCACGCCGCGGTGAGCGAGTCGCTGGACAGCGCGGATCCCGAGCCGGTGTCCCAGGCAGTGCTCGCCCTGGTCGAGGCGGCCGGGCTCACGGCCGGTGAGGCCCCGTGGCTGGCCGAGCTCGCGCTGCGCGGCGCGGACGGCGAGCTGTACGCCGCGGGTGAGATGTTGCTGGCCGGGGGCTCGCTGGCCGGGCTGATCGATCAGGAGGTGCCCTTCGGCGTCGCGGCGCCTGACCTGGTGGACAAGTTCGGTGCGCACGTGCTCGCCGCCGCGGGGGTGCTCGACGGGTTCGCCGTGGTCGACGACGCCGACGTGCTGCTCGACGCCGCCGAATGCGATCACGACCTCGATCTCGAGGACGAGTGGATCGAGGCCGTGCTCGACCTGCTTCCGGACGTGGACGTGCCGCCGGTGGCCAGGGAGTTCACCGCCGTCCGCGATCTCGAATACGTCGCGGACTGGGCGTCGGCCCTGGGGCTGCTGTCCCGCCCGCCGCTGCGCGCCGCCCTGCGCCCGCTGCGCGTGCTGGTCGCCGGCGAGCCGTACGAGGTGCCGTCGTACACGTCGTGGTGGTTGTCGACGCACCCGGTGCTCGACGGGCGCCCGCCCACGGCGCTGCGCCTCCCCTCCGGGGACCCCCTCCTGTTCGGCCTGTACGGCGAAGCCCCCACGGGCATCGACGAGGCCGCGCTGACGATGATCGGCGTGCGGTCGTCGCTCGACGAGTTGCTGGCGTCGCACGGCGGCCCGGATGAACTGCTCGACCTGCTGGCGGACTCCTCGATCGAGGTCGACCGGGCCCAGCTGCGCTCCCTGTGGATCGCGCTGGCCGCCGTGGACCCGTCCCGTGTGAGCCCGCCGGACGCGGTCAGAGCGGTGCTGAAGGGCTCGATCGTCGTCGCGGACGCCGAGGAGGGCCCGGTCGTCGTGGAGGCGCCCGACCTGCTGCCGCTGGTCGAGGACAGGCCGCTGGTGCTCGCGCCGTTCGACCTTGCGGAGGCGTTGTCAGAGGTGCTCGACCTGCCGCTGGTGGGCGAGGCGGTCACGGGCGCGGTGACGTCGACGGGAGAGGAGCGCCCGGTGCCGGCGGAGGTGCGGTCGCTGCTGCCGTCGGCTCCGGCGAGCTATGTAGCGCACGACGATCTGCTCGTGGACGGCAGGCCGGTGCCGTGGCGGTTCTTCGAGGGCAAGGTGCACGCCTCGGGGGTCGAAGGCCTGGCCAGGGGCCTGGCGTGGGCGGCCGGGCAGTGGGGCGACAGGCTCGCGGTCGCCGCGCTCCTGCGCGACCCGGGCAGGGTTCCGCTGCTGCTCGCGGAGGCCGATCTCGACCCTGTGACGGCGCTCGGCTGAGCGGTGGCTCAGCGGCGCCTGCTGTCGCGGCGGCGGACGTAGTAGACGCCGAACAGGCCGAGGCCGATTCCGACCACGCAGGTCCAGATCGACCAGGTGTGGACGGGCCGGATGACCAGCAGCACGACCAGGGCGATCGCCCACAGTGCGGTTCCCACGAGGAACGTGAGCGTGTCGTTGGTCTTGAGCGGCTCTGGATCGGGTCGGCGCGGCTGGTTCACGCACCAAGCTTAGGAGATCAGGCCCGGGCCGCACCGGCACCTTGTGACAAATCCATCACAAAAGAACAACTCTGCCCAACATGGTCTTTCCGATGGTGGTAACGCCTGCCACTCTGCGCGCGTGAGTCAGATCGCTACAACCAGCAAGCTTGATCGCTACTTTTCCATCTCGGCACGGGGATCGACCGTCGCACAGGAGATCCGCGGCGGGGCCGCGACCTTCTTCACGATGGCCTACATCGTCGTGCTCAACCCCATCATCATCGGAACCGCCGTCGACAAGACCGGCCAGTATCTCGGCGACGGCGCCAACCCCAACCTTCCCCTCGTCGCCGCCGCCACGGCGTTCGTGGCGGGCATCGTCACGATCGCGATGGGCGTCTTCGGCAGGGTGCCGTTCGCCCTGGCCACCGGGCTCGGCCTGAACGCCTTCGTCGCCTTCGGCATCGCGAGCCAGATGTCGTGGGAAGACGCCATGGGCCTGATCGTGCTGGAGGGCATCGTCATCACCATCCTGGTGGTGACGGGCTTCCGGGTGGCCGTCTTCAATGCGATCCCCGCGCAGCTGAAGACCGCGATCAGTGTCGGCATCGGCCTGTTCATCGCGCTCATCGGATTCGTGGACGCCGGATTCGTCCGGCGCATCCCCGACGCGGCGGGCACCACCGTCCCCGTGCAACTCGGTTCGCTCGGCAACGGCTCGCTGACCGGGTGGCCCAGCCTGGTCTTCGTGGTCGGCCTGCTCGCGACCGCCGTCATGGTCGCGCGCAAGATGCGGGGTGCGATTCTTATCGGCATCGCCGGGACGACGGTCTTCGCGATCGTGGTCGAGGCGATCGGCAAGGTCGGCTCCCAGCCGGGCCACCCGAACGGGTGGAGCCTCAACGTGCCCACGCTGCACGGCCCCTTCGTCGGGCTGCCCGACCTGTCGCTGCTCGGCCAGTTCAGCCTGTTCGGCAGCTTCTCCCGTATCGGGGCGCTGGCCGCCGTGCTGCTCGTCTTCACGCTGATGCTGGCCGACTTCTTCGACACCATGGGCACGATCGTCGGCGTGGGCCGGCAGGCCGGCCTCGTGCGGGAGGACGGCACTCTGGAGCGCACCCGCGAGATCCTGCTCGTCGACTCGGTCGCGGCCATGGCGGGCGGCGCGGCGAGCGTCTCGTCGAACACCACGTACGTCGAGTCGGCGTCCGGTGTCGGCGAGGGCGCCCGTACGGGCCTGGCCAGCGTGGTCACCGGCGTGCTCTTCCTGCTCGCCATGTTCTTCGCGCCGCTGACCGACATCGTGCCGTTCGAGGCGGCCACTCCCGCCCTCGTGATCGTCGGCTTCCTGATGATGACCCAGATCAAGGAGATCGACTTCACCGACCTCGAGGTCGCGATCCCCTCGTTCCTGATGATCGTGCTGATGCCGTTCACCTACTCGATCACGGTGGGCATCGGCGCGGGGTTCGTCAGCTACATCGTGATCAAGGCCGTGCGCGGCAAGGCGAAGGAGGTCCACCCGCTGCTCTGGCTGGTCGGCGTGCTCTTCGTCGTCTACTTCGCGCTCGACCCGATCAAGAACCTTTTCGGGATCGGCTGACATGCGGGCCGCCATGCCGACGTCGTCATGGCGGCCGCGACTTACAGGATCAGACGGTTCCCGCGGCGGCGAACGCGCAGATCGCTGCCGCGAGGATGAGCGTGTGCAGGATCATGTGCTCGAGATTCGGGCGCGGCCGGTCGCCCCGGGCGGGCAACACGATGACGGTCTTGGCATAGGTCCGTGCGTGCAGGCCGGCCCAGCTCTCTCCCGTGCCCGCCGTCGCCCAGGGCACGGTGACCCCGGCCAGATAGGGCAGCCACCACAGGGCCAGGCCGCCCGCGACGATGAGCAACTCCAGGCCCGCGCCGGCGTAGGCGAGCGCCTCCACCTGTACGGCATGGGCGATGAGCAGCAGCACGGCCGGGAGGAGCATGACCGGTGCGTTGGCGGCGACCTCGGTGATCTTCTCTCTCCTCTTCGCCTCCCGCACGTTGTTGAAGGGGAAGACGTCCACGAGCGTGGTGAAGACGAAATAGGCGTCGGCGAACACGATCAGGATGAGCGCTGTGAGAAACACGCCGTGATTCCTTCTGTTTCGGGGGGTCAGCCTGCTGTGCCGTACCTCGCCTCGACTCCGGCGAGGAAGGTCGAGACGGCGATGTCGAACCAGGTGTCGTAGTAGGCGGCGGGTGCGGCGGGCGGTTCGGGTGCGTTGCCGAACTCGGCCAGGGCGAGCCCGGTCACGAGGACGTAGAGGGACTGGACGAGGTGCAGCGCCTCCTCGTCGGTCACGCGCAGGCCGGCACGCATCGACGACAGCACCAGGGGGACGGCAGGCTCGAACACCTCGGGTGAGGTGTCCTGAACGGCGACGACCGCGGCGGCGCCGGGGTGGGCGCGCAGGGTCTCCCGCAGGACGCGTGCCATGCCGTCGAGCAGGCCGCGCCATTCCCGCTCGGGGGGCAGGGCGGCGATGACCTGCGCCGCGACGCGGTCGGCGACCAGGCGGAGCAGTGCGGCCTTGTTGGGCACGTGGTAGTAGAGCGACGCGGCCTTCACCTGGAGGCGGGCGGCCAGCGTGCGCATCGAGAGCGCGGCGAAGCCCTCCTGGTCGAGCACCTCGAACGTGGCACGGAGGATCGCCTCGGCGTCGATGCGCGGCGCGGGTGACATCGTGTGTGCTCCATTCTAACGGTGTTAGGCACAAGCTAACAGCGTTAGAATGGCTCCGCAAGCCGCCCTCTTCGCCGCCGGTCGTCGCCGGCGTTTCGCGGCGCGCCGGAAGAACGAGCATGCTTGGACTGTGATTGCGGAATACCGCGGCCCCACATAAAGTTAGCGAAGGTAATGAGTCATGCTAAGAACAGAGAACCTTCGCAGCGACGCCGGCCTCGCCTCGGCGTTGCGCGTCTCGCTCGCGCGGCTGAACCGGCGGCTGCGCAAGCAGGGCGCCCATCATTCGCTGACGGCCACCCAGCTCGCGACACTGGCGGCTGTCGAGACCCACACCGAGATGACCCCCGGGGAGCTCGCGGAGCACGAGAAGGTGCAACCGCCCTCGATGACCCGGGTGATCGCCAAACTGGAGGAGAGGGGCCTGCTGCTGCGCAAGCCCCATCCGACCGACCGCCGGCAGGTGACCGTCCGCCTCACGGAGGCGGGGACGGAGCTTCTCAAGGAGGAGCGCCGGATGAAGGAAGCCTGGCTGGCGCGGCAACTCAAGGAGCTGACCCCGGAGGAGCGGGCGGCGCTGCGGGTGGCCGCTCCGATCCTGGAGAAGCTGTCGCAGATGTAGGAGGGATGTTCCGCTCTCTCCGCAACCACAACTACCGGTTGTTCGCGGCCGGCGGCGTGGTCTCCAACGTCGGCACCTGGATGCAGCGCACCGCGCAGGACTGGCTGGTCCTCGACCTCACGCACGGCAGCGGCTCGGCCCTCGGCGTGACCGTGGCCCTGCAGTTCCTGCCCGTGATGCTGTTCGGGCTCTGGGGCGGGATGCTCGCCGACCGCTACCCCAAGCGGCGCGTCCTCATGGTCGCCCAGACGCTGATGGGCCTGCTGGCGCTGTCCATGGGTCTGCTGATCCTTACGGGCTCCGCCCAGGTGTGGCACGTCTACGTGATGGCCTTCACCCTCGGGCTGGTCTCCTGCGTCGAGGTTCCCACCCGGCAGTCCTTCGTCGTCGAGATGGTGGGCCGCCAGGACCTGTCGAACGCGATCGCGCTCAACAGCTCGACGTTCAACCTGGCCAGGGTCGTGGGCCCCGCCGTCGCGGGCGTGCTGATCTACTGGGTGGGCACCGGCCCGATCTTCCTGATCAACGCCGCCTCCTTCGCCGCCGTGATCACCGGGCTGCTGCTGATGCGGACCTGGGAGCTGCGCACGCCGGAGCCCGTGCCCCGGGCCAAGGGCCAGCTCAGAGAGGGCCTGCGGTACGTCCGTGACCGGCCCGACCTGGTGCTGCCCCTGCTGATCGTCGCCTTCATGGCGGTCTTCGCGCAGAGCTTCTCCACCAGCATCGCCCTCATGGCCACGCAGGTGTACGGCGCGGGCGCCTCGTCGTTCGGCATCGCGTCCAGCGCGTTCGCGGTGGGGGCCTTCGGCGGCGCGCTGCTGGCGGCCCGCCGGGTCAAGCCGAGCCGCAGGTTCCTCCTCGTCGGCGCGGCGGCGTTCGGGGTGTTCCAGATCGCGGCCGGCGTGGCGCCGGTCTACCCCGCCTTCCTGATCCTGCTGATCCCGGCCGGCATGGCCATGATCACGGTCAACACGACGGCCAACACCATGGTCCAACTCGGCTCGTCGCCGGACATGCGGGGCCGCGTCATGGGGATCTACGTGCTCGTCTTCACCGCGGGGGCGCCCGTCGGGTCGCCGCTCGTCGGCTGGCTGGCCGAGTCGGCGGGGCCGCGGGTCGCGGTCATCACCACAGGCCTGCTGAGCGTGGCCGGGGCGGGCCTGGCCGTACTGCTGACCCGGGCGATCGCCGCCAAGGCGTCGGCTGGGGAACAATCGGCGCGTGAGCAGGTTGTTCGTGGCGCTGCTACCGCCGCCTGAGGCGTTGTCCGAGATCGCGGTCGCCGTCGACCGCGTGCGGGCCGGCCAGGAGGGTGCGGCCGGTCCGCCGGGTCTGCGCTGGATCGACCGGGCACTCTGGCACGTGACCCTCGCCTTCCTCGGCGAGGTGCCCGACCGGGTGCTGCCCGGCCTGCATGTACGGCTGGCCAGGGCGGCCTCCCGCCATCCGTCCCTGACGTTGTCGTTCGCGGGCTCCGGCGCCTTTCCCTCGCCGGGCAGAGGGCGCGTCCTGTGGGTCGGCCTGCCGTCCGGGCCGCCGTTGAAGAAGCTGGCCGACTCGGTCGCCGCGGGCGCGCGGCGGGCCGGGGCGGTGGAGAAGGACCGCATGCGGTTCCATCCCCACCTGACCCTGGCCCGCGCCCGCGAGGGGGCCGACCTTTGGCCGCTCGTCCACGCTCTGAGCGGCTTCAACGGCCGCCCATGGGAGGCGAAAGCCATCCACCTGATGCGAAGCCACCTCGGTCCGCACGTTCGTTACGAACCCGTCGAGGCGTATTCACTCGGCGGTCGCGACTAGGCTCCATGGCGTGGATCGTCCTCGTCGCTGGCTGCTGCCCACGGTGCTCGGGTTGCTCGTGCTCATCGTGGTGGTCGGCACGTTGTTCGCGTAGCCGCCGGGAGGGCTACCAGGCGTAGGCCTCGGGAGCCGTCCCGCCCGGGCCGGGGAAGATCTCGTCGAGACGGGCCAGCGCCTTGTCGTCCAGCGTGACCTCCAGCACCCGGAGCGTGCCGTCGAGCTGCTCCGCCGTACGCGGGCCGATGATCGGCGCCACGACCGCGCGCTGCCGGAGCAGCCAGGCGAGCGCCACGACGGCCGGCTCCTCGCCGAGTTCGTCGCAGAGCGCCTCGTACTGCTCGATCTTGTCCCGGTGCTTGTCCAGCTCGCGGAGCATGTTCTCCGAACCCGAACGCCCCTTCTCCAGCTTCCTCAGCACGCCGCCGAGCAGGCCGCCGCCGAGCGGGCTCCACGGGATCACGCCCATGCCGTAGTCCTCCGCGGCGGGCAGGACCTCGAGCTCGGCCGTACGGGTGAGCAGGTTGTAGTGCGTCTGCTCGCTGACCAGGCCGAGGAAGTTGCGCCGGTTGGCGATCTCCTGGGCCTTGGCGAGGTGCCAGCCGGCGAAGTTCGAGGAACCGACGTAGAGGATCTTGCCCTGCTGCCGCAGGACCTCCATGGCCTCCCAGAACTCCTCGAAAGGCGTGTTCCTGTCGACGTGGTGGGCCTGGTAGATGTCGATGTAGTCGGTCTGCAGGCGCTTCAGCGAGGCGTCGGCCGACCGCCTGATGCTCAGGGCCGACAACCGGCTCTCGTTCGGCCAGTCGCCCATGGGGTTGTGCACCTTGGTCGCGATGACCGTGCGCTCACGCCGGCCGCCGCCCTTGGCGAACCAACGGCCGATGATCTGCTCGGTGACGCCTTCGCCCTTCTTCTGGCCGTAGACGTTGGCCGTGTCGAAGAAGTTGACGCCAAGCTCATGGGCGCGATCCATGATCGCGTGGGAGTCTTCTTCGCTCGTCTGCGGACCGAAGTTCATGGTGCCGAGGCACAGCTTGCTGACCAGCAGACCGGTACGACCAAGTTGTTGATATTCCATTCGCCCAGACTATGCATCCGCGCGTGGAAGGTGATCCATCGGGGATGATGGCGCGCATGGGGACATCACGGCCGGGGGCGGATCGCATCGCACGGATCGCACGGCCGGTGATGATCGTCCTTGTGGCGTCCCTCGCCGGGCCGCTCGTCCCCGCGAGCGCCCACGCCGACGACGGGCATCGGCTCTTCACCATCAAGGACTCGAGGATCACCGAGTCGAGCGGGCTCGCGGTCTCGCCCACGCACAAGGGCATCGTCTACACCCACAACGACAGCGGCGGGAGCCCGCAGGTCTTCGCTGTCGGGCCGGACGGCCGCACGCGAGCGGCGTTCACCCTCGCAGGGGCGACCGCCCGCGACTGGGAGGGAATGGCGGCCACCACCGACCCCAAGACGGGCAGAGGCGTGTTGTGGATCGGCGACATCGGGGACAACCTCGAGGGCGCCTGGTCCGACATCTCCGTCTACAAGGTGATGGAGCCGCGCACGATGGCCGACGCGACGCTGCCCGCGATCCGCTACCGCTTCCGCTACAAGGACGGGGCCCGCAACGCCGAGGGCCTCATGGTCGATCCCCGCACGAACCGGCTCTACATCGTCAGCAAGGAGTTCTCCGGATCGATCTACCAGGCTCCGGCGAAACTGCGGACCGACCAGGTCAACGTGCTGCGCCGGGTGGGGCCGGCGCCCATCATGGCCACCGACGCGGCCTTCGCCCCCGACGGGTCGAGCTTCGTGATCCGCACGTACTTCTCCGCCACCGTGTATCGCTCGCCCGGCCGCCAGATCGCACGCGTCTCGATGCCGCCGCTCGACCAGGCCGAGTCGATCACCTACACGCGGGACGGCGCCGACCTGCTCACGGGCTCTGAAGGTGAAGACAGCCCGGTCTACGAGGTGCCGCTGCCCGCCGATGCGCGCCCGCGCGTCACCCCGACCGCCACACCCCGGCCGGACGGCACGGCACGGCCGGACACCACCCCGGAGGCGGCGCCGGCCACGTCCGGGGACGGCGGAGTCTCGGGCCTGATGATCGCCTTATGGGCGGCGGTCGCCGCCGGGGCCATCGGCGTCATCGCGCTGATCGCCTGGCGCACCGCGCGCTAGAGAGTGCCTAGAACCTCTCGACGAAGTGCTCCCCGCGCAGGGCGCGCTCCACGAGGTCCACGGCCCCGGCCAGCCGTACGAGCCGGGGACCCTCGCGCCGGTAGACCTCCAGCACCGCCTCGACCGCGTGCGGCGGCAGGTGGTCCTTCAGGTCGACGGCGGCGCCGCGGTACCCCTCCCTTGCCGCCTCGATCGCCGCCCGGACGTGCCGGCCGGCCATCCTGGCCAGCGCCACCGGGTGGCGGCGCAGCACCTCGTAGGCCCGGTAGTCGGGCGGCACGGCGTCGAGGAGCCATGCCGTCGCGGACCTCTCCCAGTCGGGGCTGCCCGGCGGGCTGACCTCCGGCGGCCATCCTGGCGGCACATACATGCGATCCAGGCTACCGAACAACAGTTCGATCATGAATGGATCTCCGCCGAGTGGGAGACGCCGCGTATACCGCTAGGGGACAATGACGGCATGGTGCCCATAAACCGCCGCATGACCACCGGAGCGAAATGAAGCTGGGAATCATCGGCGCGGGAATCCTGGGCCTCGCCGTCGCCCGGGAGCTGGCGCAGTCGGGCGCCGAGGTGACCGTGCTCGACAAGGAATCCGAGGTCGCCGCCCACCAGACCGGGCACAACAGCGGCGTCGTGCACGCGGGGATCTATTACACCCCTGGATCGCTCAAGGCCACCCTCTGCCGTGACGGCATGGCGATGCTCCGCGAATATTGCGCCGAGCACCGCCTGCCGTACGACGAGGTGGGCAAGCTCGTGATCGCCTCGACCCGCGGCGAGATGGCCGGGCTGCGCAGGATCGCCGAGCGGGCCAGGGAGAACCAGGTGCCCGGCATCGCCGAACTCGACGCGCTCGGGTTGCGCGAGATCGAGCCGGACGCCGTCGGCGTCGCCGCGGTCCACTCGCCGCACACCGCGATCACCGACTTCCCCGCCATCGCGCGCCGCCTCGCCGCCGACGTGGCCGAGACGGGTGGCTCCGTACGGCTCTCGCATCCGGTGCGGGCGCTTCGGGAGACCTCACGCGGCGTCGAGGTGGTGGCCGGCACGTCCCGGTTCACCTTCGATCGGGTGATCTCGTGCGCGGGGCTCGGCACAGACCGGGTGGCCGCGATGGCCAAGGCGCCGGGAGACCTGCGGATCATTCCCTTCAGGGGCGAGTACTACAAGCTGACCGACACGGCGAAGGCCATGGTGCGCGGACTGATCTATCCGGTGCCCGATCCGCGTTACCCCTTCCTCGGCGTCCACCTGACCCGGAGGATCGACGACGAGGTGCTGGTCGGGCCCAACGCGGTGCTGGCGCTCGCCCTGGAGGGCTACTCGTGGGGCGACGTCTCCGTGCGGGACCTGCGCCGGATCGTCACCTGGCCCGGCACCCGGCGGATGGCCGCCGAGCACTGGAAGACCGGCGTGCGCGAGGTGTACGGCTCGTTGGCGAAGCGGGCGTTCCTGTCGGCGGCCCGGCGGTACGTGCCCGCGCTGACCTCGGCCGACATCGTCAAGACGCGCGGCGGAGTGCGGGCCCAGGCCGTGGCAAGGGACGGCAAGCTGCTCGACGACTTCGCGATCGACGTGCAGGGACGAGTCGTCCTGGTCAGGAACGCGCCCTCGCCGGCCGCGACGTCGAGCCTGGCGATCGCCCGACATATCGCCTTAACGGCTCCCTTAACTCCGAACTCCTAGAGTTCTGTCTGCCATGGTCACAGCATCTCCAGAAGCCCGGCTGCTCGTCGTCGAAGACGAGCCCAACATCTTGGAACTCCTCGCCGCCAGCCTGCGGTTCGCGGGGTTCGAGGTCAACACCGCCTCAAACGGAGGCGAGGCGGTCACGGCCGCCCAGCGTCACCGGCCTGACCTGATCGTTCTCGACGTCATGCTGCCCGACATGGACGGCTTCGACATCGTGCGCAGGCTGCGTGGTGGCGGCACCCACACGCCGGTGGTCTTCCTGACCGCCCGGGACGCGACGGAGGACAAGATCCGTGGTCTGACCCTCGGCGGGGACGACTACGTGACCAAGCCCTTCAGCCTCGAAGAGGTCGTCGCGCGGATCAGGGCGGTGCTCCGCCGTACGAGCGGCGACCCGATGGCCGTTGCGCCCCGGCTGACCTTCGCCGACATCGAGCTCGACGAGGAGTCGCACGAGGTCTGGCGGGCGGGGGCCGCCGTGCCGCTGTCGCCGACGGAGTTCAAGCTGTTGCGCTACTTCATGGCCAACGCCGGGCGGGTCCTGTCCAAGGCGCAGATCCTCGACCACGTGTGGGACTACGACTTCCGGGGCGACGCCGGAATCGTCGAGTCCTATGTCTCGGTGCTCCGCCGCAAGCTCGACAACGCCCATCCGCGGCTCATCCACACCCTGCGGGGCGTCGGATACGTCATGCGGACGCCGCCGAGCACCGCCTGAGCGCCGTGTCGGGGCGCACGCCGCTGCGGATCCGGCTGACTGCGGCCATGCTCGCGCTCGTGGCCGTGGCCATGACCGTCATCGGCCTGGGCAGCGTCTCGCTGTTGCGCCACTACCTCGTCTCCCGGGTCGACATGCAGCTCGGCATGGTCACCGACGACGTGGTGCTGCGCCTGCAACGCGGGCCCACCGTGCTGGCCCGGCTCCGCGTGCCCCCGGAGGGCCGTGTCGAGGTTCACGACGACACCGGGAAGCTGGTCGCCGCGCAGGCGGGGCTGGCCGTCGAGAATCTGCCCGGCCCCGCCGCCGTCACCTTGCAGACGCCCCAGACCGTCGCGGCGGTGTCGGGCGACGGTCTGTGGCGCGCCCGGGCGGTTCCGGTCAGCGGCCTCGGCAGCGTGGTCGTCGCCGTCGACTTCGCGTCGGTGCGGCAGATCACCGGCCGGCTCGCGCTCATCGAACTGCTGGTCGGCGGCGCCGTGATGGTCGTCCTCGCCGTCGTCGCCGTCGTGATCGTACGGCGCAGTCTGCGCCCGCTCACCGAGATCGAGAAGACCGCGCAGGACATCGCCGAAGGACACCTCAGCAGCCGCATCCCCGATCGCGACCCCAGGACCGAGGTCGGCCGCCTGGCCCGCTCGCTCAACGGCATGCTCGCCCAGATCGAGGCGGCGTTCGCGGCGCGCGCGGCGTCGGAGGCCTCGGCCCGGGAGTCGGAGGCGCGGATGCGGCGTTTCGTCGCCGACGCGTCCCACGAGCTGAGGACGCCCCTCACGTCGATCAGGGGATTCGCGGAGTTCCACCGGCAGGTGCCGGACGCCGACGTGAATCGGCTGATGCGCAGGATCGAGAGCGAGGCCGCACGCATGGGCCTGCTCGTCGAGGACCTGCTGCTGCTCGCCCGGCTCGACCAGCAAAGACCGCTTCAGTCGGAGCCGGTCGACCTGCTCGCCCTCGCCGCCGACGCGGTGCACGACACGTCGATCCTGTGCCCTGACCGCGACGTCCGGCTGAGCATCGACGGCGACGCGGCGCTCATCGTCCTGGGAGACGATGTGCGGCTGCGCCAGGTCATCGGCAACCTGTTGAGCAACGCCAGAATCCACACGCCCGAGGGCACGCCGATCACCGTCAGGCTGGGCGTGGAGGGCACGCTGGCGGTCGTCGAGGTCGCCGACCACGGTCCCGGGCTCACCCGCGAGCAGGCCGAGCGGGTCTTCGAGCGGTTCTATCGCGCCGACCCGTCGAGGACGCGGCCCGCCGGGGCCGGCAGCGGGCTCGGCCTGGCGATCGTCGACTCGCTCGTGCGGGCCCATGGCGGGCGGGTCACCGTCGAGACCGCGCCGGGTGAAGGCGCCGCGTTCCGCATCATGCTGCCGCTCTCGCCTGAGGCGCTCCTCCCGGAATCCGAGGACCCATCCGAGGGCCTGGCGGATGAACCCGAGGAGTTCCTGCCGGAATCCGAGGACCCATCCGAGGGCCTGGCGGGTGAACCCGAGGAGTTCCTGCCGGAATCCGAGACGCTTCTCATCGATCCCGAGGCGTTGCCGGCCGAGCCAGAAGCCCGCCGGTAGGCGTACCCGTCGCTGCTCTGCCCTACGGCCATGCCAGCGAATTCCTGGCACTAAAGGCTGATATATCACCTCTATTCGGACATCTCTAATCGGACATAAATAGCATTTGGCACTAAAGTGCTTCGTACTGATTTAACGCGGTCAATAAAGAGATAAGCGTGATGCAAAAGCCCCTCGCTGCCGTTTATCGCCTCGTCGCCTGCGGAAGCAAGACAATGCGGAATGGTCCGATAAGGGCCATCGGAAACGCATTTCCCGGTTATCGGGATGAAATCGGAGCACAGGACAGGTGTCCTTTCAAGGGGGATATGAAATGCGCAACTTCAAGAGCCTCGTCGGGGTTCTCGCCATCGGCACCGCGCTGACCGGTGGCGCCGTCGCCCTCGGCACCGCGGTGAGCACCTCCGCGAACGCCGCTGTCGTCATGGGCGGCGGCTGCGGCGGCGGTTGCGGCGGCGGCTTTGGCCGGGGTGGCCGGAACCACAACCGCAACTCGAACCGCCTGCACGAGTTCCAGCACGCGCGTCAGCACGAGTTCCAGCGCCAGCACCTGCTGCGCGACTTCACGCTGGTCGTGACGCCGTTCCAGAAGGAGCAGAACGAGTCCAACCCGTGGCAGAGGCAGGACGACGACTCCGACTCCGACTCCGAGTCGAAGGCGAAGAGCTACTGAGGCCCGAGCTCTCGCTGCCACGTCTGCCGTGAGGAAGCAGTGATCTGAACGTGGCCGGTCTCCCGCGCGGTTCCCGGGAGGCCGGCCACAAAGCCGTACCGGCAGAGGCGCCGGCGTCAGCCGGGGAAGCCCTCCTGCGGGAAGCCCTGCGTCGCCGCGCCGCCCGGCAGCACCACCTGGTCGCCATCGGTCAGGCCGCCGGTGATCTGGACGTACTGATCACCGCGCACCCCCGTCTTCACCCCCCGCTGCACCTGGTTGTCCCCCTGCTTGACCGTCACCGTCGTCGTGCCGTCGTCGAGGGTCTTCACCGCCTGCACAGGGACGTACAGGGCGTCGTTCGCCTCACGTGTGGTCACCCGCACGCTCGCGCTCTGGCCGAGCAGCAGGTTGGCGGGGCGGTCGTCGAAGGAGACGGTCACGCCGTACCGGACGAGCTGGCCGTCGGTCGTCGCGGTCGGGTCGATGTGGGCGACGGTGCCGTCGTACTCCTGTCCCGCGTGGGTGGCCAGCGTGATCGTCGCCTTCTGCCCGACCTTGAGGAACTGGATGTCCGACTGGGTGACCATCGCCTGCAGTTGAAGGTCGGCGAGGTCGCCGAGCGTGATGAAGGCGCCGGCCGTGTACTGCGTGCCTGCCGTCCCCGCGATCGACAGGACGGTGCCGTCGTCGGAAGCCTTGATCGTCACACCGTCGAGCGCCTGCTTGGCGTCGGCGAGGTCGGTCGTGGCCTTGGCCACGGCCGCCTGGGCCTCGGCCTCGGTCATCGGCGTTCCACCGCGCCCGCCCGCGCCCCCGGCCCCACCCGCGCCGCCGCCGGAACCACCGCCGAAGCCGCCGCGGCCCTGGCCCGCGCCGCCCTGGCCACCGCCCGGTCCACCACCCTGGCCACCGCCGGGTCCGCCGCCTTGCCCGCCACCCTGGCCGCCGCCTTGTCCGGAGCCGGGGGCAGACCCCTGGCCTCCTCCCGGCGTGCAGGTCGGCGTGGGCGTGGGTGTCGGGCGTGTGGGCGTCACGCTGGGAGTCGGCGACGGCGACGGGCTCGCTGTGGGCGTCGGGCTCGGCGAGGGGCTCGGTGACGGGCTCGGGTGTTTCGTCCATGTCTGGCGTGTGCCGGCCGTCCCGCTGCCGTACGCCGTGCTCTGGGGGCTCCCGCCGGACGTGTGCGTCTTCACCTGCGTCTTCACCGAGGTCCGCGTGGGCGTGGGGGTGGAGCCGGCGGCGGACAGCAGAAGCGGAGGATGGTTGCGGCCGCCGCTCTCCGCGGAGACCAGCGTCACGTTGAGGGGCAGCCAGCCCTCGCCGGCCGACTCGCTCGCCGGGCGCGTCGTCGCGCAGCCGGAGCCGCCCGCACCGCTCGTGCCGCCCGAAGAGGAGCCGGATCCCGCCCGCGACCCCGACGTCCGCGCCGATGTGCCGGCCGATGTGCCGGCCGATGTGCCGGCCGACGTTCTGGCGACCGCCGGGACGACCCCGCCGGAGCCGCCCGCGCCTCCGGATGTCGTCGTCACCGACGTGCCGCTCTCGACCTTGTCCAGGGTGTCGTCGGCCGCGGCGAGCGCGGCCTTGGCCGCGTCGTAGTCCTCCCGGGCGATCGTGTCGTCGATGCGAGCCAGGACGTGGCCCTTCTTGACCTTCTGCCCGACTGTGACGTACACCTTCTGCACCGTGCCCGCCGCGCCGAACGCCAGGTCGCTGACCCCGTCGTTCACGGTGTTGCCCGCGGCCGACACGTAGGCGGAGACGGTGCCGCGCTTTGCCGCGGCGAGCGAGATCCGTTCAGCCGTCGCGGAGTCTCCGCGACTGACGTAGGCGATGGCGGCGCTCGCGACGGCGATGCCGGCGAGGGCCAGTCCCCCGACGCGGATCGTGGTGCTCGGTGTCATAGCGGACATCCTGGTGATGCCATGTCATCGCCCGCTTGGCCGTACCTGAGAGTTATCTGAAAATGCGACTTCCAGGAAACTGTCAGCATCGGCCGAGGTTGCCCGAAGCGGGGTCCGACAGGGTTCACGGTCGTGAAGCTGTCGACGAAGCGCAGAGCGCTCATCATCAACGGCGTTCTGGGAGTGCTGCTGGTCGGGGGAGCGGGCGTGGCCTACGCCTCCCTCGGAAACGGGTCGTCCAGCCAGGCGGCTCCGCTGACGACCCGCGTGACGCGGGGGACGGTGGTGTCGTCGGTGTCGGCCTCCGGCTCCGTCGAGAGCGCCAGGACAAGGTCGCTGGACTTCGGAACGAGCGGCACGGTCGAGTCGATCGCGGTCGAGTCGGGCGACAAGGTGAAGAAGGGCCGGGTGCTGGCCAGGATCGACGACACCGCGGCCCAGGAGAGCCTGGACGCCGCCAAAGCGAGCCTGGACGCCGCCGACGACGCCGACACCTCGACGCCGTCGGGCTACTCGCAGTACATCAGCGCGAGAAACGCCTACAACGCCGCCAAGCGGGCGGTCGCCGGCACGGTCATCAAAGCGCCGTTCGCCGGAACGATCATCGCGGTCAACGGGTCGGTGGGCGGCTCGTCAGGGGGCGGCGGCTCCTCCTCGGGTTCGTCCAGCGGTTCGGCCACCGGAGCGGGGGCCGGCGGAAGTGGCGGAGGCGGCGGCTCGTCGAGCTCGGCCTCGACGAGCACGGGCAGCGGTTTCATCGAGATCGCCGATCCGGCGAAGCTGCAGATCGTCGGGCAGTTCACCGAGTCGGACGTGACCAAGCTGAAGGTCGGCCAGGCGGCCACCGTCTCCTTCGACGCGCTGACCGGGGTGACGGCCACCGGCAAGGTGAGCGTGATCGATCCGCAGCCGCAGACGAACAACAACGTCGTGCAGTACGCCGTGACGATCTCCCTGAGCGGCGTGCCCGCCACCGTACGGCTCGGCCAGACGGCCAGCCTCCAGGTGATCGTGAGCAGGGCGGACAACGCGCTCGCCGTTCCGAGCTCCTCCATCACGACGGCGGGCGGCCAGAGCACGGTCAAGGTCCTGGAGAACGGCAAGCAGGTCGTGAAGCCCGTGCAGATCGGCATCAAGGGCGACACCACCACCGAGATCAAGTCGGGGCTCCAGGAGGGTGACCAGGTGGTTCGCAACCTGCCCACGACGACGGGCACCGGCGGGGGACTCCCGTTCGGCGGCGGCGGAGGCGGCCTCGGTGGCGGAGGCGGCTTCGGCGGCGGCGGTGGCGGCGGTTTCCGAGGAGGCCGGGGATGACCGAGATGACACAGGCACGGCCACCGGTCCTGGACATCAGGAACGTGGCCAAGGTCTACGGCGAGGGCGAGACGGCGGTTCACGCCTTGCGCGGGGTGTCGTTGCGGGTGGAGCGGGGCGACTATGTGGCGATCATGGGGACGTCGGGGTCGGGCAAGTCGACGCTGATGAACATCATCGGGTGCCTGGATGTGCCGTCGTCGGGGGGTTACCTGCTGGACGGCACGAATGTGGGTGTGCTGGACGATGCCCGGCTGGCGATCGTGCGGAACCGGAAGATCGGGTTCGTGTTCCAGTCGTTCAACCTGATTCCGCGGATGAGCGCGCTGGCCAATGTGGAGTTGCCGCTGGCGTACGGGGGCGTGAAGGCGGCCGAGAGGCGCCGGCGGGCTTTGGCGGCGCTGGATGAGGTGGGGCTGGCCGAGCGGGTCGCTCATCAGCCGAACGAGTTGTCGGGTGGTCAGCAGCAGCGAGTGGCGCTGGCGCGGGCGCTGGTGACGGTGCCGACATTGCTGCTGGCCGACGAGCCGACGGGTGCGCTGGACTCGCGGTCGAGTGACGACGTGATGCGGATCTTCGACGGGTTGTCGGCGAGCGGCCGGACGATCGTGTTGATCACCCACGAAGACGATGTGGCCGAGCATGCCAAGCGGGTGGTCCGTCTGGTGGACGGTCAGGTGGTCGAGGACGTGCGCCGGGCGCCGGTGGGCGGTCTTCCGCCGCGGATGGCCGAGGTGGGCGCGTGAACCCGGTGGAGGTGGTGCGGTTCGCGTTGCGCGGGCTGACGGCCAACAAGCTGCGCAGCGCGCTGACGATGCTGGGCATCTTGATCGGCGTCGGTGCGGTGATCTTGCTGGTCGCGGTGGGTCAGGGATCGTCGCAGCAGATCCAGGACAACATCCAGCGGCTGGGCGCCAACTCGCTGACCATCTCGCCGTCCACAAGCGGCGGCGGCGGTGGCGGGCGCGGCGGCGGTGGCGGCGGGTTCGCCCGGCTGCTCGGCGGCGGCGCGGCGGGTCAGCAGGGCTCGGGGCCGCGCACCCAGGCCAAGCAGCTTACGGTGGCCGACGCGAAGGCACTGGCCGACCCGACCAGCGCGCCGTCGGTGAAGAGCGTCTCGCCGGTGGTGACGGCGTCGTCGCAGACGGCCACCTATGAGGGGGCCAGCCACGCCATCCAGCAGTTCGTCGGCACCTATCCGAGCTATTTCGAGGCGTCGAACAAGCCGGTGGTCAAGGGCACCTACTTCTACAACGCCGATGTGCTGGCGGCGCGCAAGGTGGTCGTCATCGGGAACACGGTGGCGCAGGACCTGTTCGGCGCGGCCGATCCGGTGGGCAAGCAGATCGTGGTGTCAGGGGTGCCGTTCACGGTCGTGGGGGTGCTCAAGGAGGCCGGGTCGTCGGGGTTCCAGGACGCCGACGACCTGGCGATCGCGCCGTTGCCTGCGGTGCAGCAGAGCCTGACCGGATTCGGGCAGCTGAGCCAGGTCCTGGTGCAGGCCAAGAGCGCCGCAGAGGTGGACGAGGCGCAGGCCGAGGTGACCGACATCCTCAATCAGCGGCACGGGATCACCGGGACGGCGAGCGCGGACTACCGGATCTTGAATCAGGCGACGTTGCAGGAGACGGTCAGCGCCGCGACCGGGACGTTCACGGTGCTGCTGGGCGCGGTGGCCGCGATCAGCCTGCTGGTCGGAGGCATCGGGATCACCAACATCATGCTGGTCACCGTCACCGAGCGGACCAGGGAGATCGGCATCCGCAAGGCCATCGGTGCGCCGCGGGGGGCGATCCTCGGGCAGTTCCTGGTCGAGGCGACGGTGCTGAGCCTGGTGGGCGGCCTATTAGGGGTGGCCATCGCCGTGATCGGGGCGCAGTTCACGATCGCGGGGGTCAAGCCGGTGCTCGTGCCGGCCTCGATCGTGCTGGCGCTGGCGGTGTCGGTCGCGATCGGCCTGTTCTTCGGCAGCTATCCCGCCAACCGGGCCGCGAAGTTGCGGCCGATCGAAGCCCTTCGGTTCGAGTGACAGCCAGGAGATGAATGTGAGCAGGCACAAGGCTGAAGATCTCCTGGAGGTCTCGCCGTTCGACGACGATCTCCAGGCCGAGCTCGCCGGGCCGGTCAGGCGCGGGCCCTCGAAACTGACCCTGACACTCGCCGCCGGCGTCGTGCTCGTGGCCGGGTTCCTCGGGGGCGTCCAGGTGCAGAAGGCCGCCGGCGGCTCGTCCCACGACGTGCCCTCGGGGTTGCTGTCCGGGCAGGCCGCCGGGCGGCAAGCGGGAGGCCAGGGCGGCGGCTTCGGCCGCGGCGGGGGAGGCTTCGCAGGAGGAGGCGGAGGAGGCGGAGGAGGCGGTGGAGGCTTCGGCGGAGCAGCCGGGGCCAACGCGACCTTCGGGACGGTCAAGCTCGTCGACGGCGACAAGATCTACGTCCAGACCGTGGCCGGCGACGTCGTCACCGTGAAGACCACCTCATCCACGAAGATCCAGGTGAGCAAGGCGGGTAAGGCCAAGGACCTCAAGACGGGCAGCGTCATCGTGGTCGCCGGAGACAAGGACTCCCAGGGCATCGTGGACGCGACCTCCGTCACCCAGAGCTCCGCCCTCGGCGGCAGGGGGGCGGGATCATGAGCCCGGAGGCGCGTCTGCTCGTGGTGGACGACGAGCCGAACATCAGGGAGTTGTTGTCGGCGAGCCTGCGCTACGCCGGATTCGACGTGGTCACCGCCTCCGACGGCAAGGAGGCGGTGCAACTCGCCGAGCGCGCCCGGCCGGATCTGATCGTGCTCGACGTCATGCTGCCCGACATGGACGGCTTCGCCGTCGCCAGCCGGCTGCGCTCGGCGGGGCGGCGCATCCCGGCCGTCTTCCTCACCGCCAGGGACGCGACCGACGACAAGATCACCGGTCTGGCGCTCGGCGACGACTACGTCACCAAGCCGTTCAGCCTGGACGAGGTGCTCGCCCGGATCCGGGCGGTGCTGCGCCGTACCCGCGGCGAAGCAGCCACCCCGCCCCGGCTGCGCGTCGCCGACCTGGAGTTGGACCAGGACGCCCACCAGGTGTGGCGCGGCGGCAGGCCGGTACGGCTGTCGCCGACCGAGTTCAAGCTGCTGCACTACTTCATGACCAACCAGGGCAGGGTGTTGTCGAAGGCGCAGATCCTCGACCACGTGTGGCACTACGACTTCGGCGGCGACCGTAACGTCGTCGAGTCGTACGTCTCCTATCTCAGGCGCAAGATCGACACGGCTGACCCCAAGCTCATCCACACGCTTCGCGGCGTGGGCTATGTTCTCCGTGCTCCACGTCAGTGAACTCAAACGCCGGGCGGCACGCACCCCGCTGTGGCTCCGCCTCGTCGGGGGCACGCTTCTGCTGGTCACGCTGGCCATCACGCTGACCGGGGGGTTCGCCGCCCTGCTGCTGCGGGGCTATCTCGTGCAGCGGGTCGACACCCAGTTGCTGACGATGGGCCGCAGGCCGCCGGGGTTCGACGGGGTGCCGCGCGGTGTCGAGCAGTTCGGGCCCCTCCGGCTGGTCGGCTCGTTCTACATCGTCCAGCTGGACGCGAGCGGTGCCGTCCTGCGGGTCATCCAGGCCCCTCCGACCGCGGACCTGCCGCCGCTGCCCAAGCCCGCGGCCGGGGCGAAGAAGCTGTTCACAGCCGAGTCTCCGTCCGGCTCACGATGGCGGGCGATCTCGGTGGACGACGGTGCGGGCGGCTTCCGGGTCGTCGCCATGAACCTGAACGAGATCGACGGCACGGTCTCGCGTCTGGTCATCATTGTGTCGGGCGTCGGCTTCGCCGTACTGGCCGCCCTGGGCGCCGCCTGCTACCTGCTCGTACGGCGAAGCCTGCGCCCGCTGGGCGAGATCGAGCGGACCGCCGAGGCGATCGCGTCGGGCGACCTGTCCCGGCGGGTGCCGCTGCGGCATCCCCGCACCGAGATGGGCCGGCTGGGCCGTTCGATCAACGGCATGCTCGCCCAGATCGAGGCCGCCTTCCGCGACAGGGAGGCGTCGCAGGAGAGGATGCGCCGGTTCATGGCGGACGCCTCTCACGAGCTGCGCACCCCGCTCACCTCGATCCGCGGGTTCGCCGAGCTCTACCGGCAGCAGGGGTCGGCCGACCCGGTCAAGCTCGTCCGCAGGATCGAGGACGAGGCCGCCCGGATGGGCCTGCTCGTGGAAGATCTGCTGCTGCTCGCCCGGCTCGACCAGCAGCGGCCCCTTGCCCGGCAGCCGGTCGACCTGCTCAGCCTGGCCGCCGGGGCGGTGCTTGACGCGCAGACCCTCGCCCCCGACCGCGAGATCGACCTCCATCGGCTGGACGGATCCGACCAGCCGGTGCGGGTGCTCGGTGACGAGGCGCGGCTGCGCCAGGTCATCGGAAACCTCATGCAGAACGCCCTGCGGCACACGCCGCCGGGCACGGCCTTCCGGGTCGGCGTCGGGGTCGTCCCTGACGCCGACCCGGTCGCGGTGCTCGAAGTGGCCGACGACGGGCCCGGCCTTCCGCCGGGGGACGTCGAGCGCGTCTTCGAGCGCTTCTACCGGGCCGACCCGGCCCGCAGCCGTGCGGACTCGGGCGGAACAGGTCTCGGCCTGTCCATCGTCGCCGCACTCGTCCACGCCCACGGCGGCACCATCACGGCGGAGAGCGAACCGGGCCACGGCGCGGTCTTCCGCGTCCGCCTCCCGTCCAGTTCGTCCGTAACGAAAGGCTAGGTAGATCTCATGCGTTACGCCCAGGTTGTGGTGCTCGCGGCCCTCGCTTTCGCGGTCTCCGCATGCGGTGGAGGCGGTGACACGAACGCGGCCGGCGCCGCGCCCTCGGCTGCGCCCTCCGGCGCGTCGAGCGGCAACCAGATGGCGGCCTTCACCGCCTGCCTCCAGAAGAACGGGGTCACCCTCCCCAGCCGCGCACCGGGCGTGCGCCCCAGCGGACGGCCGAGCGGACGGCCGAGCGGACGGCCGAGCGGGCGCCCCAGCGGTGGCTTCGGCGGGGGTTTCCGCTCGATGTCGCCGGAGATGCAGAAGGCGTACGAGGCCTGCCGCTCTCTGATGCCCCAGGGCGGGTTCGGCGGCGGCAACCGGAACGGCGGAGGCGGTGGCAACTTCGGCGCCGCGCTGACGGCCTTCCGCACGTGTATGAAGGACAACGGGGTCGACATGGCCCAGGGCACGAACTTCCGCAACCTCGACCAAAGCGACCCCAAGGTGGCCAAGGCGTACAAGAAGTGCAGCCTGCTGCTGCCCAGCCCGGCCCCCTCGCCGAGCGCCTGAGGCCGGTTTCGTCCCTCTTCGCCGAAAATTGTCGGCATGTGCGGCGTTGGAGGGGCCCGGCCACGGGAAAGCCGGGGATATGGAGGGAAACGAAGGGCTCCTCGCGGCTCTCCAGAGTTTGCGGCAGCACCTCGATCCCGATCTGTTCCCCCTGGCGATCGGTGACGTCGCGGCCGACCGCCGTGCCCTGAAAGAGTTGCGCGGGCAACTCGACGACTACCTGCTGCCCCGGGTCGCCGCCGTCGACGCGCCGCTGCTCGCGGTGGTCGGCGGCTCCACCGGGGCAGGCAAGTCGACGCTGGTCAATTCGCTCGTC
The DNA here is from genome assembly GCF_016863335.1 of Planotetraspora thailandica. Taxonomy (GTDB): domain Bacteria; phylum Actinomycetota; class Actinomycetes; order Streptosporangiales; family Streptosporangiaceae; genus Planotetraspora; species Planotetraspora thailandica. The sequence goes on along the minus strand of NZ_BOOR01000065.1, from coordinate 10,300 downwards.
GGGGACAGCGTGACCGAGCCGGGGGTGCTCCGGCCGACCACGCTCGCCCCGACCCTGGTGGCCAACCCGGCCGACGTGGCCTGGTTCACCTCGGCGAACGTGCTGCCCGGCCTGCCCCGCGTGACCGGCGACGGCCGGGGCGAACCGGGCACCCTCAGCATCGCGACCGCCGGCTGCCTGCCGGAGGGGCTCGCCCTGCTCGACGCCCCCGACATCGACTCGATCGTCACCGCCAATCGCGAACTGGCCGCGCAACTGCTTGCGGCGGCCGACCTGTGGTTGTTCGTCACCACGGCCGCTCGCTACGCCGACGAGGTGCCCTGGGGGTTCCTGCGGCTGGCCCGCGAGCGCAGCACCGCCCTCGCCGTCATCCTGCAGCGGGTGCCGGCGGAGGCGGGCGACCCGGTCACCGCCGACCTCACCCGCCTGCTCCAGGAGAACGGGCTCGGCGGCACCCCGCTGTTCGTCGTCCCCGAGCTCGAACTGCCGTCCGAGCGTGCCCGGCTTCCGGCCCATGCCGTACAACCGATCGCCACCTGGCTCGGCCGGCTGTCGGCCGACGCACGCTCCCGCGCCGACGTCGTACGGCGCACGCTGACCGGGGCGCTGGACAGCCTCGGCACGCGAGTGCCCGCGCTCGCCGACCGGGTCGACCGGCAGCGGGCCGGAATCGCGGAGCTGCGCGCCGTGGCCGAGCGGTCCTACGACTCGGGGTTGTCGGCCTTCGACGAGGGCATGCGCGACGGCCTGCTCCTGCGCGGCGAGGTCCTCGCCCGCTGGCAGGACTTCGTCGGCACCGGCGACCTGATGCGCTCGCTGGAGTCGCGTGTCGGGCGGCTCCGCGACCGCATCACCGCGATCATCACCGGGCGGCCCGCGCCGGAGCGCGAGCTGCGCTCGGCCCTGGAGAGCGGGATCGAGTCGCTCATCCGCTCCACCGCCGACGGGGCCGCCGACCGGGCCATGGAGTCGTGGCTGGCCATGCCCGCCGGCCGTGACCTGCTCGAACGGTCGGGTGTCGCGGTCAGCGGGCGCATCGGGCGCGCCTCCGCCGACCTGCAGGAGCGGGTGGGTGGCGCGGTCCGGGCCTGGCAGGGATACGTGCTCGACCTGGTCAGGTCGGAGGGCGCCGACCGGCGCTCGATCGCCAGGGCCGCCTCCTTCGGCGTCAACAGCCTGGGCGTGCTGGTCATGCTCGCGGTCTTCTCGTCCACGGGAGGCATCACCGGCCTCGAGATCGGCATCGCCGGCGGCACCGGCGTGCTGAGCCAGAAGCTGCTCGAGGCGATCTTCGGCGACCAGGCTGTCCGCGCGCTCACCCAGAACGCCCGCGACGACCTGCGGCGCAGAGTCAGGGAGATCTTCGACCAGGAGCTCACCCGGTTCACCTCGATGCTCGACGGCATCGGGCCGGCCGACGACACGGCCGCGCTCCTGAGAGACGACGCGAAAGCCGTACAGGAAAGGGGCGTGCGGTGAAGCTCGCAAAGGCGGCCGCGTCCCTGGACGAGCGGCTGGCCGCGCTGTCCGAGGCGGCCGACCTGGCCGAGGGCCGCCTGGACCGGCAGCTCGTCGAGCGGGCCAGGGCCGTGGCCGAGCGGGCGGGCGCGCGGCGCAACCTGTCGGTGGACCACACGGCGGTCGCCCTCGCCGGGGCCACCGGCAGTGGCAAGTCGTCGCTGTTCAACGCCCTGGCCGGGTGCGATCTCGCGGAGGTCGGCCCCACCCGGCCCACCACGTCCGCGGCCCAGGCCGCATTGTGGGGGCCCGACGGCTCGGGTCCGCTGCTGGACTGGCTGGACGTGCCCCTGCGTCACGTGGTGGGCGACGGCTCCGGGCTGGTCCTGCTCGACCTGCCCGACCACGACTCGATCGTGTCCGCCCACCGGCTGGAGGTCGACCGGCTCGTCGGGGTGGTCGACCTGCTGGTCTGGGTGCTGGACCCGCAGAAATACGCCGACGCGGCGGTCCACGAGCGCTACCTCAAAGCCCTCGGCCGCCACCGCGACGTCGTGCTCGTGGTGCTCAACCAGATCGACCGGCTGCCCGAGCGGGCGGTCAAACGCTGCCTCGACGACCTGCGGGGCCTGCTGGCCGACGACGGGCTCGAGGGCGTTCCGGTCGTCGGCGTGTCGGCGCGTACCGGCCAGGGCCTGTCCGAGTTGCGGGTCGCGCTCGACCGCAAGGTCTCCCGGCGGGCCGCGTGGGCCTCCCGGCTGGCCGCCGACGCCGGAGCGGCCGCCGACGCCCTGGCGGGGCCGTCCGCCGGTACGGCTCCCGCCTCCGTCTCGCGGGCGGACCTGGCCCGGCCGTTGTCGAGGGCGTTGTCGCAGGCGGCCGCCGTCCCGCTGGTGGTGGAGTCCGTCGCCAAGGCGCACCGGCACCGCGCGGTCGCGGCCACTGGATGGCCGCTCACCCGGTGGCTGAGACGCCTGCGCCCCGACCCGCTGCGCCGCCTGCACCTCACCCGCGGGCCGGGTACGGCCCGCACGTCGTTGCCGCCGCCCACGGCCGTGCAGCTCACGGCGGTCGACACCGCGGTGAGAGACGTGGGGGAAGCGGCCGGCGGCGGCGTGCCCGAGCCGTGGGCCTCCGCCGTACGGCATGCGGCACGCTCACGCGCCGCGGAGCTGGGAGACGCGCTGGACCGTGCGGTGGCCCACGCCTCGCTGGGCGCGTCCAAGCCGCCCCGCTGGTGGAAGGCGGTCGGGGTACTGCAGTGGCTCGTGACAGCGGTGATGGCGGCGGGCGCGTTGTGGCTGCTGGCGTTGTTCGCCCTCGACTACCTGCTGCTGCCGAAGCCGCCGACCCCCACGGCCGGGCGGGTCCCCTGGCCGACCCTGCTGCTCGTCGGCGGTGCGGCGGCCGGGGTGCTCATCGCGCTGCTGTCACGGCTGGCGGCATGGATCGGCGGGCGGCGCAGGGCCCGCAAGGCCGCCAGAGCCCTGCGGGCCGCCATCGGCCAGGTCGGCGAAGAGCTGGTGGTCACCCCCGCCTTCGAGGAACGGTCGCGTTATGCCCGGTTCGTCGAGCGGGTGACCTCGGCGGGCTGAGCGGCCGTCTTGGCGGCGTCGCTGAGAGGCGCCTGCCCGGGGCCGATCTCGCGGGGCCCGAGAGTCTCGCTGTCCTCGGCCTCCGCCTTCGCCTCCGCCGCTGCGCGCTCGGCCTCGGCCACCGCCTCGCTCCCCGCGGTGCTCCCCGCGGTGCTCGCCGTACGCTCGCGGGTGGCCGGCGAGGCGGGCAGCGCCTCGGTGAACGCCTTGGAGACCCCCTGCAGAGCGGAGGTGACCTCGCTCGGGATCACCCAGAACGTGTTGCCGGATCCCTGGGCGAGCTGCGGCAGCACCTGGAGGTACTGGTAGGCGAGCAGCTTCGGGTCGGGGTCGTTGCGGTGCACGGCCTGGAAGACCTCGTCGATCGCCTGCGACTGGCCCTCGGCCTTGAGGATCTGCGAGGTCCGCTCACCCTCGGCCCGCAGGATCGCGCTCTGCTTCTCGCCCTCGGCGGTCAGGATCTGCGACTGCCGCTGGCCCTCGGCCGTGAGGATCGCGGCACGCTTGTCCCGCTCGGCCCGCATCTGCTTCTCCATGGCCTCCTTGATGGTCTTCGGCGGGTCGATCGCCTTGATCTCGACCCGGTTGACCCGGATGCCCCACTTGCCGGTGGCCTCGTCGAGCACACCCCGCAGCTGGCTGTTGATGGTGTCGCGAGAGGTCAGGGTGCTCTCCAGGTCCATCCCGCCCACCACGTTGCGCAAGGTGGTCACGGTGAGCTGTTCCACGCCCTGGATGAAGTTGGCGATCTCGTACTCGGCGGCCCTGGGGTCGGTGACCTGGAAATACAGCACCGTGTCGATGTCGACGACCAGGTTGTCCTCGGTGATCACGGGTTGCGGCTTGAACGACACGACCTGTTCGCGCAGGTCGATCAACGGCCGGACGCGGTCGACGAAGGGGATGACGAAGTTCAGCCCCGGCGCCAGTGTGCGGAAGTAGCGGCCCAGGCGCTCGATGTTCGCGGCTCTGGCCTGCGGCACGATGCGGACCGCTCGCAACACCGTGAACACCACGACGACGACGAGAACGATCAGGCCGATCACGGCTGTGTCCATGCTTGCTCCCGTGGATAGACGAGGGCGGTGGCGCCCTCGATCTCAATGACGTCCACCGTTGCCCCCGGCGGGATGACCAGCGTCTCGTCGTAGGACCTCGCGGACCACTCTTCGCCCCCGATGCGAACCCGGCCGTCCCGGCCGGTCACCTCCTTGGTCACGTATGCCGGCTTGCCGACCAGCGCGGACACCCCGAAGCGCTGGGACGGAGGCTGCTTGATGTGCCGCATCGCGATCGGCCGCACACCGAGAAGCCCGGCTGCGGAGGCGATGGCGAAGACGACGAGCTGAAGAGCGGGCGGGAATCCGACGGCGGCCACCCCCACGGTGAGGAGTGCCGCGACAGAGAGAATCCCGAGTGCGGCGGTCAGCGTGAAGATCTCGGCCACGCCCAACACCGCGGCCAGGATGAGCCAGATGATCCACGAGTCCATTGCCTCGCCTCCATAGCAATGAACGGATCCCGATCGGGCAGGGTTCCTCCTTTTTACGGTAACTCCGCCCGCCTGATGCGCTACCCCCGAACCGGCGCGGTGTGAAGCGTGGTGGCCGTATGCGCGGTGACGCCGTCACGACCCGTCGCGATCGCGTCCACGACGTAGTCGGTGCCGGGCCGCAGCGACCCGGACGAGCGCCATCGCGTGCGGGAGGCGTCGAAGGAGCCGGGCACGGGGTCGCGGCCCGCGTAGACCAGCACGCTGGTCAGCCTTCCTCCGTCTGCCGTGACCGACAGGCCCTGTGACTCGGCGGGGGACACGGCGGCAGACACGGCGATGCGGGGAGCGGGGGGAACGACCCGCGCGCATGCCGCCAGTAAAAGCAACATCGTGATCGTTACGGCGTGACGCACCGCCCCAGAGTAGCGACGGGTGACGACAAGAACACGTTATGTAGCGGGAAGTATCTGTCCGGAGACCTCACCGAGGCTGAGGCCGCCCCGGGTCACCGCGCTGATCGTCACGATGTCGCCGTCCTCCAGGAAGGTCCGGGTCTGCCCGCCGGAAAGCTTGATCGGCTCGGCTCCGTTCCAGGTCAGCTCCAGGAGCGAGCCCCGCTGCCCGCCGCCGGACACCGTGCCGCTGGCGAACAGGTCGCCGGTGCGCAACGACGCCCCGTTGACCGTCAGGTGCGCCAGCATCTGGTCGGGCGTCCAGTACATCTCCCGGTACGGCGGGGCCGAGACCGGCTCGCCGTCGACCTCGATCGCCAGCGTGAGGTCCAGCGCCCAGGGGGCGGCCCTGCGCAGGTAGGGAAGGGGCACGGGATCCTGGGCCGGACCGTCGACCCGGGCCTCCTCCAGGGCCTCCAGCGGGGTGATCCACGGCGAGATCGAGGTGGCGAACGACTTGCCGAGGAAGGGCCCCAGCGGCACGTACTCCCAGGACTGGATGTCCCGGGCGCTCCAGTCGTTGACCAGCGTCACCCCGAACACGTGGTCCTCGAACGCCCCGGCGCGCTCGCCGAGCGCTGTGGGCACGCCCACGACGAAGCCCATCTCCGCCTCCACGTCGAGCTTCAGCGACGGCCCGAATTCCGGCCGGCCGTTGACGAGGCGCTGCCCGCACGGCCGCCGCACGGGCGTGCCCGACACCACGACGGTGCCCGCCCGGCCGTGGTAGCCCACCGGCAGATGGCGCCAGTTCGGCTTCAGCGGCTCCTCGCCCGGGCGGAACATCAGGCCGACGTTGGTCGCGTGCTCCAGCGACGCGTAGAAGTCGACGTAGTCGGCCACCTCGATCGGCAGGTGCAGGGTGACCTGGTCGAGCGGCACGCGGTGACCGCCGGTCGGCGCCGCCTCCTTGACCCGCTCCCGTGCCTCCCGCCATGCCGTACGGCCGAGCGCCATGAAGGGGTTGAGGTACGGCATGGCGAAGACCTCGTCGCCGAGGGCGGCGGCGAGGTCGAGCACGTCGTCGCCGATCCGCACACCCACACGAGGGCTCTGACCGGGGAGGGAGAACACGCCGTAGGGCAGGTTCTCCACCCCGAAGGTCACGCCTGCACCGCCCACGTCCAGGCGTATCCGGGCTCCTCACACGCCAGGGCTGCCGGGCCCAGGTCGAGTGGGCGGAAGGTGTCGAGCATGACGGCCATCTCGCTGGTCGTGGACAGGCCCTGCCGTACGGCCTCGACGACCGCCTCGACCGCGCCCGGCTGCGGGCCGTGCGTGAAACCGGCCGGGTGGAGCGAGATCGACCCGATGTCGATGCCCGAGCCCTTGCGGGCGGAGTAGTCGCCGCCTACGTAGAACATGAACTCGTCGGAGTCCACGTTGTGGTGGTTGTAGGGGATCGGCACGGCCTCCGGGTGGAAGTCCAGCGGCCGAGGGCAGAACGAGCAGATCACGAACCCGGGCCCCTCGAACGTCTGGTGGACGGGCGGCGGCGCGTGCGTGCGCTTCACGATCGGCTCGAAGTCGTGGATGTTGAAGACGTACGGGTACAGGTAGCCGTCCCAGCCCACCACGTCGAAGGGGTGCCGGGCATAGGTCAGCCTGGTCAGCCCGCCGCGGGTGCGCACGAGCACCGGGACCTCCTCGCCGTCCACCAGGAACGGCTCGGACGGGGCCCGCAGGTCGCGCTCGGAGTAGGGCGCGTGCTCCAGGAACTGGCCGTACTGGGACAGATAGCGCTTCGGCGGGCGGATGTGCCCGGACGCCTCGATGACCAGCGCGGTCACCGGGCCGTCGGGCACCCAGCGGTGGATCGCGCCGGTCGGCACGACGACGTAGTCGCCCTCGCCGACGTCCATGGCGCCGTACGCGGACTCGAAACGGGCCCGCCCGCTCGCGATGTAGACGCACTCGTCGCCCATCGAGTCGCGGTAGAGCTCGCTCGGCACGCTGGTGGCGGCGTACGAGATGCGGACGTCGGAGTTGCCGGCCAGCAGCATGCGGCCGGAGACCAGGTCCCCGTCGGGCCGCAGGTCCTGCGTCCGGAAGTGGCGCGGCGACAGCGGCAGGTTCGGGGTCAGCCCCGAGGGGCCGACGTCGACCGTCTCCGCCTTGACGATCGCGGTCGGTGCATATCGGTGGTACAGGAGCGAGGAATCGGAGGAGAACCCCTCCTCGCCCATGAGTTCTTCCTGATAGAGGCCGCCGTCAGGCCTGCGGAACTGCACGTGGCGCTTCTCCGGTACCTCTCCGACGACACGGTAGTACGGCATGGCGACCCTCCATGTCCGGATATCGGACGCTAGCGTCCTCTATACGTACGACGATCCGCCAATGGGCACCAGATGTCAAACCATTGCCTATGGGTGAAAATCCGGATTTAGTGTGGCGGCGATGTCCGCGGCGGCCGTGAGCACCAGCGGGCCGATCCGATCCACGTCGATCTCGCCGAAGGACACCACGCCGACGGACGCCTCCAGGTCGGACAGTCCGCGCACGGGCGCGGCCAGGCCCCGGGCGCCCTCCTGCAGCTGATCCCTGGTCATGTGGAGCGCCGGTTCCTCGCTCCCCGAGCGCAGCGCCAGCAGGGCGAGGCCCGCCGCGCCGCGCGTGAGGGGATGCCGGGAGCCCTCCCGGTAGGCCACGTGGAAGTCGGTCCAGGAGGGCTCCACCACCGCCACGGCCAGGCCGTCGCCTCCCTCGGCCACCGTGAGATGGGCCGTGGCCCCGGCCCGCTCGGCCAGCGTGCGCAGGGCGGGAAGGGCCGCCGCCCGCAACAGCGGCTGCACGGCCTGGGCGAGCACCAGCACCCCGAAGCCCAGATGCACCTTGCCCTCCGCGTCGCGGCGGGCGAAACCCTCCTCCTGGAGGGTCGTGATCAGCCTGTAGACGGCCGGCCGGCTCAAGCCCAGCTCGTGGGCCAGCTCCGTCGGCGTGCGCCCCCGATGCCCCTCCGCGAGCAGCCTGAGCAGCCGCAATCCGCGTTCAAGGGTCTGTGCAGACTCGGCCGCCATCATGGTCCCGATTATCGCCACAATGAGACCGTGAAGTCGGTGATCGTGGTCGGTGCGGGCATCTGGGGTCTGTCGGTCGCCCTGCGGCTGGCGGAAAGCGGCTGGGCGGTGACGCTCGTCGAGCAGTACGCCCCCGGCCACGTCCGCCAGGCCAGCTCAGGGCACACCCGCCTGCTGCGCAGCTCGCACGGGGCTGACGAGTGGTACGCCCGCATGGCCTGGCAGGCCCGCGACGGGTGGCGTGCTCTGGGCGAGCGGGCAGGCGAAGAACTCCTGGTGGAGTCGGGGCTGATGTGGTTCGCCTATCGCGAGGACGGCTGGGAACGACAAAGCGCCCAAGCACTGAAAAATCTAGAAATACCTCATGAGTTGCTCGAGCCGGCCGACGCGGCCAGCCGGTTTCCCGGCATGAGGGTCGACGACCTCGCCTTCGTGCTCTGGGAGCCCAAGGCGGGTGTCGTCCGGGCGCGCGACGCCACGCTCGCGACCGCCAGGCTCGCCCGGGGCGCCGGCGTCACGTTCGTGCGCGCCAAGGCCGTGCCGTACGGCGAGGCCACTGGCGTCGTGGCCGACGGGCAGGTGCTGACGGCGGACCGGGTCGTGTGGGCGTGCGGAGCCTGGCTGCCCGGCCTGTTCGACGTGCCGATGGAGGTGACCCGGCAGGACACGTTCCATTTCGCCGTGCCCCGCGAATGGTCCTCTCCGCCCCTGCCGGCCTTCTGCGACTACGACCTGTCGGCGTACGGCCACGGCGACATCGGCGGCGCGGGGATGAAGGTCACCAGCGATCTCGAGGGCGAGCCGTACGACCCGGAGACGGGCAGCCGCCATGTGCTGGCCCGCACCGAGCAGCAGGCCCGCGACTACATCGCTCGGCGTTTCCCCGCGCTCACCGGCGCTCCCGTCCTGTTCACCCAGGTCTGCCAGTATGCGCTGACCAAGGACGCCGAATGGATCATCGCAGAGGTGTCCGACGGGGTCTGGCTGCTCGGCGGGGACTCCGGTCACGGCTTCAAGCACGCCCCGGCGCTGGCCGCCTACGTCGCGGAGATCGTCGAGGGCGTGGCAGAGCCCGATCCGAGGTTCGGCCTGCACGAGCGGCAGGCGTCCCGCGGTCTCAGGACGAGCGGCCTTCCAGCCACACGCCGAACTCCTTGAAGTTGATCCGGCCGTCGCCGTCCGCGTCGACCTTGGCGATCGCCTCCTGGGCGCCGTCGGCGGTGATCGGCTGGCCGAGCACGTCCATGAGGCGGACGAGTTCGGCGGCCGAGATCAGCCCGTCGTTGTCTCCATCGATGAAATCAAAAGTCGTGGTGTAGTCGCTCATATCGTCCTCCCGGGTGATTTGCGCTCAGCACCATAGCCGATCAAAGACGTCGTAGCCTTGAACTTGTGGGTGAACCTTCGACCCGCTCGTTTCGCGTGCTCGTCGTCGACGACGAGCCGCAGATGCTGCGGGCGCTGCGCATCAACCTGGCCGCACGCCACTACGAGGTCGAGGTGGCGCCCGACGGTGCCGCCGCACTCAGGCTGGCCGCCGACTGGCGCCCTGACCTGGTCGTGCTCGATCTCGGCCTCCCGGACATGGACGGCGTCGACGTCATCCACGGACTGCGCGGCTGGACGAGCGTCCCGATCATCGTGCTGTCCGGGCGGCCGGAGAGCGCGGACAAGGTCGACGCGCTCGACGCCGGCGCCGACGACTACGTCACCAAGCCCTTCGGCATCGATGAACTGCTGGCAAGGATCCGGGCCGTCACCCGCCGGACCACCGTCCACGAGGCGGGCGAGGCGAAGATCACTCTCGGTGACCTCGAGATCGACCTGGCCAACAAGACGATCTCCAGCGGTGTACGGCTGACGCCCACCGAGTGGCATCTGCTGGAGATCCTGCTGCGCAATCCCGGCAAGCTCATCACCCAGCGCCAACTGCTGAGCCAGGTGTGGGGGCCGATGTACCACAAGGAGACCAACTACCTCCGGCAGTACATGGCCCAGTTGCGCCGCAAGCTGGAGCCCAACCCCGGTCGTCCAGAGCATTTGCTCACCGAGCCTGGAATGGGCTACCGCTTCCAGCCGTAGACGGGCGCTGCCCAGCACGACGGAAGGCCCTGCGGCCGCGGGGCCGGCCAGGATCATGGTCGAGCGCGTCCGTCCGGCACCGGTGCCCTTGTTGGCTGCGCCGATGACCTCTTTGCCCGCCTTGGGGGTGCCGTCAGGGTGGGTCTCCGCTGTGGGGCGGTCCGGTGGTGGTCGTTCCGGTGGTGGGTGTCCGGCGGCGTC
>NZ_BOOR01000064.1 GCF_016863335.1 Planotetraspora thailandica | reverse complement strand
GGGTCGATGCCACGCAGCGCGCCACACCACGCCGCCGCACCGTCCGGGTGCCACACCACGCTGCACCGTCCGGGTGCCACACACGTCACGCCGTCGCTGTTCCGAGACAACGCAAGTCGGTACCGCGCGCCGTGTCGCACCGGGTTGCGCACTGTCGCGGTCCCGGACAGCCAGCCAGTACGGCGAAGCCCCCGTTCGCTTCGCCGTACGGCCTGCAGACGCGACCGCGATCAGGGGCGCGCGTCGAGGCTGTTCGTCCAGCCCATCGACTTGTAGGCCTCCGTCAGGAGAGGCGTCGACCCGTCACCGAAGGCCTGGTAGGCCAGCAGCCGCCCGGTGCCCGGATCCACGATCAGCCGGAAGGACTCCCCCTCGGAGTTCCCCTTGGTGGTCATTTCGATCGCCATGCCAGAACGGCCGAACGGATCCGTCACCGTTCCGGCCAAGGTGAGGCCCGGCTGGTCGGCGAGGACACGGTAAAGGGCCGCGCGGGTACCCGGCGAGACCGGCCCGGCCAGCAGGTCCTGCGCCGTCCCCCAGACGTATTCCAGGTAGGTCCCCTGGAGAGGGTTCTTCGGGTCGTTCACGTCCGCCTGGTAGCGACGCCTCAGCTCCTTGTCCAGCCCCGCCTCGGTGGTGGGCAGCTTCGCGAGCTCGGCCATGCTGACCTGCTGCTGGCCGATGATGAATTTCATCGGCATGTCGTAGTTGTTGACCTGCGGTCTGCCGGTGCCCCCATAGAGCGCCGGTGAGCCCATGTCCTTCCACTTGGTCTCGTCGGCCGGCGAGTCGAAGGCCGTCTTGAAATCGATGCCGGTGATCGTCCGGGTGCGGTCCTCGGCGCTGCGCGCCGTCCAGGACTCCTGGGAGGTGGAGACGGAGGCGGTGAACGGCAGCTTCTGTACCTTCGGGCTCTTTCCCGATCCCGGCTTGACCGCGATCCGGTCGACCCGCTGGGTCGTGCGATCGAGGGTGTACCAGTAGCGCCCGGTGGTGGCGGGTTCCCGGGCCGCCGACTCGGCCGCCGACAGGAGGATCGTGCGGGCGTCGAGCAGGGTCGGGCCGGCCACCACCGTGTTGACCGCATGCCCGGGGGCGCCGCCTCCCGAGGTCAGGGATGGGACTGCGATCACGGCGGCGGCGAGCCCCGCGACGGCGGTGCCGGTGATGAGCAGGAGCGGACGACGTCGAGGCATGGAGAACCTTCGGGTTGGGAGGGGGGTTCGGGGGGTGGCGAAAGCACGGGCGAGGTCGGCGGACCGGCGCCGCCGGTAGCCCTCGTCGGCCATCTCGTCCAGCCGCGCCGGCCTGAGCCGGGCGATCATGTCGTCGGTCATCGTCTGCTCCTCATGAGGGTTCGTCATCAGGTCTCCTCCAGGAACCGGCGGGAGGCGGCGGTCCGGCGCTGCGGTGCGGGGCGGCTGTCGGCTCGCATCGCCGTGGCGAGGCGGGCCCGGGCTCGGTGCAGCCGGACGTTGTAGGTGCGGGCCGAGCACCCCATGACGGCGGCGGCCTCGACGGGAGCGAGGCCGTACCAGGTGGCGAGGGTGATCGCCTCCAGGTCCTCGTCCCGCAGGGAGGCCAGTGCGGCGAGCGCGCTCTGCCTGTCCAGGACGTGGTCGGCGACATCCCAGCTGACGTGGTCGGCGGCCGTGGTGAACGCCGCGATCCGGTCGACCAGGGCCTGCCCGCGGTGCCGTACGTGGCGCTGCTTGGCGAGCAGGTTGCGCGCCACCCCGAGCAGCCACGGAAGCGGCGGGCCGGGGATCTCGTCCAGGCGCCGCCAGGCGATCAGGAAGGTCTCGCTCGCCACGTCCTCGGCCGTCTCGCGTTCGGCCCGCATCAGGGCGTAGCCGAGCACGCTGCGATAGTGCCGGTCGTAGAGGTCCGTGAAGCGTTCTTGGGGATCGTTCACACCAAGTAGTCCCTTCCAGAGCCCCGCGATTACCGCATGCCCGGAAACCGGCCTACCAGCCGCGCGAAACCGCCGTTAGGTCGGACCATTCGGCTCGACAAACAAGCAGGTCAGAGGCCTGTTCAATTCCTGAACAGGCTGTTGCGAAGAGGGGTCGCGAGCACGCAGGATCGCTACTGCCGAGCAACACCCCGGGTTCGGCTGAGGCCGGGCGGCGTCCTGAACGCCGCCTCGTGTGCCCGGGGCAGAGCCTGATCGCGAACGGAGGAGGATGCCGCGTGAAGATGCCGTGGGACGGCCTGGCCTCTGAGGCGCCGGCGAGCCGTGGTCCGCGAGAGGGCGACGACGCGCAGCCGGTGCCGGCCCAGCAACTGCAGTTCGCAGCTGACGCCTCACACGAGTTGCGGACTCCCCTCGCAGGGCTGAGGCTCCAGCTCGAGGAGGCGCTGCTCCACTTCGATCAGACCGACGTGCCCGCGCTGCTCACCGCTCTGTTGCGCGACGTCGACCGCCTGGAGACGATCACCGCCGACCTGCTGCTCCTGACGCGGGTGGCGGCGGGCTCGACGGCGGAGGAGCGGGAGACGGTGGACCTGGCCGAGACGGTCAGGGCCGAGGTCTCCCGGCGGGCGAGCGGTCACGAGGTGCGGCTGCGGCTCGAGCCCGGTGTGACCGTCGACGGCGTGCGCTGCCAACTCGACCGGCTGCTGGCGAACCTCCTCGACAACGCGCACCGGCATGCGCGGACCACAGTCGAGGTGCGCGTACGCCGGGACGGCGACGTGGCCGAGTTGTCCGTCATCGACGACGGCGCCGGGGTCGCGGTGGCCGACCGGGAGCGGATCTTCCGGCGGTTCAGCAGGCTCGACGCCCACCGTGCGCGCGAATGTGGGGGTACCGGGCTCGGCCTGGCGATCGCCCACGACATCGCGCTGTCCCACAAGGGCACTTTGTGCGTGGAAGACCCCGCCGGAGGCGGTGTCTCCTTTGTGCTACGGCTTCCTCTGGCCGACTCTCCCGAATGCACGACGACGTGGTGGGAGCGTCTACGGCAGAAGCCGGTGACCGACACCTGGATCCTCAACGATCGCGGTGGCAGCGTGGCCGCCTGCCGTCCACCAGGCGGCATCGCATCCGCGCTCGTGCAGGCCAGCCAGGTGACCCGGTCAGCGGAAGCCGTATAAGTCCGTTGGTACGGCCACGGCGCGTGCACCAGCGCGGCGTGGCCGTACCACGGACAACCCCCCAGAGGGCTTGATCAGGAACTGCCGTCGAGGCGGTAGCGGCGCAGCTTCTGGTAGAGGGTGCCCCGCGAGATGCCGAGGCGGGAGGCGGCCGCCGACTTGTTGCCCTCGCATTCGATGAGGACGTTCGTGATGATCTCCGCCTCGGCCCGCTCGATCGGGGTGAGGCCCGGCGGATGCTGGTGGTCGGAGGGCGCGGCGGCGGCGATCGGACGGGCCAGCCTTCGGTCGGGAATCGCCCCGCCGAGGATGAGGACTACACCGTCGGCGAGAGTGCCTGGAGTCAGGGTGCGCATACGGGCGGACACGGTGCCGCTGAGGCGGATCAGCGTCGCGGCCGGGCCGGCCGCGCGGACCGTCGCCCACAGGCTCTTCTGGTCGAGCTTGAGCGCCGTGGCCGCCTCGTCGGCGATCATGACGTGGTCGTAGAGAGTGATCACCGGCCCGTTCGCCGTGGCACGGTAGTTGACGAAGGCGTCGAGGAGACGGCGCTCCCTGGCGGTGGAGGCCGAGTACAACGCCGAACTGACCTCGTCGGCCAGCATGCGCGCCACCATCTTGAGGAAGTGGTTGGCGTCGGACGCCTTGCAGGTCACGTCGATGGCGCCGACCAGCCGACGGGTGATGGGATGCACGACGGGCGCGGCGGCGCAGGCCCAGGAATGCAGGGGCTCTTTGAAGTGCTCTTCACCGACGACCATCGCGACCTGGCGGCTCTCCACCGAGACCCCGATGGCGTTGGTGCCGACGTGCTCCTCGCCGAACCGCGCGCCTTTCTCGAACTGGTACCGGTCGAGCGCGCGGGCCAGCGAGGGCTCAGAGACCCAGCGCCAGTTCAGGTTGCCACTGAGATCGGCCAGGGCCAGACAGGTCGAACTGCCCACCAGGACATCGGCCATGCGGGTGAGCACGGGCGCGGCGATCCGTACGAAGGACGACTCCTCCCCGACCTCGACGTGCCCCACGTCTAGGCGTTCGGGATCGACGCCGCTCCACTGCGACCGGCGCCACGACTTGATGATGTCGCCGCTTACGCCGTCCGGCTCTCCGCCCGACTGGAAGGCCTCCCATGCGTTCCTGGGCCGCGTCATGATCCCCCCAAGCGAGCGCAACATTGACCGGCTTTGCCCCTCTGTCTACCCTCGCTCTGCATTTGACCGGTAGAAGCCTTGCGCAAGATTTGACGAGGCATTGCCAGAGTCTTGAGCTCCCACTCCGGCCGGTCTCAGCCGACCGCGCCGCCGGGCCCGAAGTCGAGGATCGCCCCCGCCCGCGTCGTGCAGGCGGAGGCGATCCGCGCGTACGGCTGGGCGGGACGAGCCCTCCCGGCCCTACGAGGTCACGGCCCGGTGCTCGTCGGGAATTCAACGAGGGAGGCCAGGCCCCTGATCTTCACGTCGTCCAGGGCACCCTGGTACGCCCACACATCGTCGATCGACCCGGCGAAATACCCTCCGGCGACGCCCTCCGACCAGTTCCGCCCGAACTGCAGGCCTCCCGTGCCTGCGAAGGGCTTGACTCCGTCCGCGGTCGACACCACACTCTGGCTGTTCTGAAGCTGGCCGTCCACGTACAACCGCAGTTGGTCACGGGCCGCGTCGTAGACCACCGCCAGGTGGTTCCACGTTCCAAGACCGCCGCCATAGCTATGCTCCGCGACCGCGCGGACCGCTCCGGGCGCGTCCCTGTCGGGCATCTCCACCTGCCAGACGCCCCCCGGGCCGCTCTCCGCGTCACCACGGGCGGTGACGTGCCACCGCAGGGTGAACACGCTGTTGTACGGATGGTCGGCGTCGCCCAGGAGGCTCAGCACCGTCATGTCGCAGTCGGCGAGATCCTTTTCCGCGGGGCAGTCCGGAATCGCCGGCAGGTTCACCCATCCCGCGACCGTGAAGCTCTGTGTGGTGTCCAGCGGTGAGGTCGCGGTCGCCGCGTAGCCGTCGACGCCGTCCAGCACCAGGCCGCCGTCGGATTCCTCCTGCCCGTCGGCGTTGGTCCCGTCGCCGTCGCCCACCAGCCATTCCGTCCAGAAGGAGGTGCCGATGCCCGCTCCTCCAGACAATGTGGCGCCGAGTTTCGCCGGTGACGCGTCCGGCGTGACGCCGTCCGGCGCGGAGTTGAGCATCCACCGGCCGGCGAGCGCCGGCGGCTTCGGCGCGGCCAGCTTGGAGACCTCCGTCTGGGCCAGGATCCGGTCGAAGACCCTGACATCGTCCACGGAGCCCTTCCAGTAGTCCTGACCGTCGTCGGCTTCCAGGGATCGACCCAGTTGCAGTCCGCCATCCGCGTTCCCCACGGAGGGCGCCGCCTCCGAGGGTCCGGCCTGCCCGTTGACGTAGAGGGTGATCCGCTTGGCTGTCCGGTCGTACACGCCGAGCAGGTGCGTCCACTCTCCGGGGTCGACCTGAGCCGCCGAATAGACCGACTGCTCGCCTGTCCCGTCACTCGTCGGCAGCCGGAACACCCAGGCCTGCCGTTCGTGATCGAACCCGAGGGCGAAGGAGCCGCTCTGGCTGACCGCCGTATGGTCGGCGGTCGTGTCCGCCAACTGCACCCACGCCCCGGCGGAGAAGTCGCGACGGGAGTCCGCCACCGCGCGCGGGGTGTCGCCATAACCGTCGGAGCCGTCGAAGGCCGCAGCCTTGCCGGTGTATCCCGGTTGCCCGCTCTGCACCCCTCCGTGGAAGGTCACGTCCTGGGTCTCCGGATGACCGTCCGCCGGACCGGCGGCCTCGTCCAGAGGCCAGACCACCTTGGCGGGCACACCCGTGGTCACGTCTCCCGTGGCGTGCAGCCGCGCGACCTGGGAGGCGGAAACCGCACGGTCCCACACGCGCAGATCGTCGATCTCGCCGGCCCACGGCTCCGCCCAGGCGCCCCGGTCCCGCAGGCGGCCGATCTCCAGGTTTCCGCGGGCGCCGAACGCCGTCACCGACACGGAAGGCGCCGCCACTCCGTCCACGTACAGCGTCGCGGACTTTCCGTTGTACGTCCCGACCAGGTGAGTCCACCGCCCGGGCACCGCCGGCGCTCCGGACGTCGCAGCGACCGCCGTTCCGGACGGGTCGTCGGCGGTCGAGAGGCGCAGAGCCCATTTACCGCTTTCGGCGTCGTATCCCAGCGCGACCCCGCTGTTGTAGGTTCCCGCCTGCGAGAGCACCGTCCGCGAACGGCTCAGGTCGTCGGCCTTCACCCAGGCGGAGACGGTGAAGCCTCGCGCGAAGTCCAGCACCGCGCCCCTGGACTCCGCGTAGGAATCCTCATCGGTCATGGTCAACGCCGTACCGGAATGTCCGTCGGCGCCCAGTGCCGCGTGCCCGCCCAGGTCGAGCGGGTACGAACCGCTCGAACCCGCCGCGACCGCGCCGCTCCCCTCGTCCAGGGACCAGGCGGCTCGATCAGGCTGACCGGGAAGGACGTTGAAGCGGTACGTCACCTCGCGGCTGCTGTTGCCGTACGCGTCAACGGCCCGCACCGCCAGAGAATGAGGGCCGTCCGAGGTGGGCAGCACCTGGATGTCACGGGGCGCACCCGCCTTCGTGGCGATCACATGATTCGCCGAGGCACTCGTGTCCAGGTCCCACAGGTAGCGGACGACGTCGGTGGACGACGAGCTGACGGTGAACGTCCCATAGCGCCCGAGCCCGACCGTCGGCGGAGGCGCGGCCGTGGGGTCCATCGATCCCGGATAGTCGGCGCTCGTCACCACCGGGTCCTCCGGGCCGCCCTTCTCGTAGGCGAAGCGACACCTCGTGGCATCGCCGGCGGAACTCCACGGCCCCCAGGCGAGGCCGTCCCACGCCCGCACCTCCCAGCCGGCGACCGTTTCCTGAGGAATCGACTCCGGCAGCGGCGGCGCGGTGAAGGGCGACCCCGAACTCTTGAATGATCCGCTCGGCGGCGGAGTGTTCTCGTCGCCGGTGGACCACCACTGGCGTACCACCTTGCCCGACGCGTCCGGCCAGGACACGGCGAACTGCGCGCCGAGCCTCCCGCCGTCCAGGTCGGTCAGCTTGGCCGTGAGCTGCGGCAACCGGTTGATCAGCACCGGCTCCGTCTGACACACGGACCCGGGCGACATGGTCAGATCCGCCGCTGACGGCTGCGCGGGCGGCATGTTGACCGCCGCGGACGCCGGTGTGATTCCGATCCCCGCATCCAGGGACAAGACGGCCACTGCCACGGACAACGCTCCCAGCACGGAACGTGCACGTGTTCTTCGATTTCGACTCACCGACCATGGTCGGGCCATACGCACTTCAACCCCCATAAGCCACCAGGTGCCAACAAAACGCCCTGATAGTAAGAAGGGTGATCAATCTACGTAAATATCAACAGTCAGTAATTCGGCCAGTACGCATGTAACGATCCAACGGTTTCACGCGATTGTCTGACCCCACATGGTGGGTTAGCGCCCGGTTAACACCTCAGACCAGGGAGTTTTCTGCCGCCAGCCGATCGTCGCGCCCTTGACCGAAGGTTGCGCCGCCGTGGAACACCACAGAATTCGTCGTGATATTAATCACATAAACCCCAGACCCATCACGCTTCTTCGGGGTCGCGGCCGGAAGCCGATCGGCCGCCGTCGACCGGAACGATCGCCCCGTTGACGAAGCTCGCCGCATCCGACAACAACCAGGCGACGGCCTCGGCCACCTCATCGGGACGGCCCACCCGGCCGAGCGGGTGAAGCGCCGCCATCTCCCGCTCGATCCGGACGGCGGCCGCGGGCTCCTGCGCACCGAGGAACGCCTCATACCGTTCGGTGCTGATCGACCCCAGCGCGACGGCGTTGGCCCGCACGCCCGATGGGCCGTAGTCGACGGCCAGGGCGCGGGTCAGTCCTTCGACGGCCGCCTTCGCCGTCGCGTACGGCAGGGCTCCCCGTACGGCCCGCAGTGCCTGATGTGAGGAGACGTTGACGATCGCACCTCCGTCGCCCTGGGCGAGGAACCTCCGGACCGCGGTGGCCGACCCGGTCACCGCGGGCCCGAGGTTGCCCGTGATGAGTTCGATCACATCGCGCGGCGGTGCCGTGTGCAGGGCGGCGTCGCGGAAGACCGCGGCGTTGTTCACCCATCCGGCGAGCCTGCCCGCCTTCTGCGCCAGGTCTGCGGCCCGTTCCGTCACCTCCTCGTCGGCGGCGTCTCCGGTCACGGCAGTCAGCCGTGGACCGGCGGAGTGATCGCCCGTCCACGCGGTCGCGGCCGGATGGCGCTCGATCACGACGACGGCGTCCCCGCCGTCGAGCAGACGCTCGGCGATCGCCCGGCCGATGCCCTGGCCGCCTCCCGTGACGACGTGCGATCTGGTCATGTTCCTTCCTCACGGTCAAGGCGGGTGCGGTACGGCGGATCAGGGGTGGAGCTGGAGCAGATCCCAGCGATTGCCGTACAGGTCGCGGAAGACGACGACGGTCCCGTAGGACTCATTGCGCGGCTGTTCCTCGAAGACCACCCCGGCCGCCATCAGTCGCGCATGGTCGCGGGCGAAGTCGTCGGTGTGCAGGAAGAAGCCGACCCGGCCGCCGGTCTGGTCGCCGATCCTCGCCTCCTGCTCCGGCGTCGAGGCGCGGGCGAGCAGGAGGGCCGTCTCCGTCGCGCCGGCCGGCCGTACGGTCACCCAGCGTTTGACGTCGTCGAGCCGGGTGTCCTCGACGAGCTCGAACCCGAGGACGCCGACGTAGAAAGCGATGGCCTCGTCGTAGTCGCGCACGACGAGGGCCACCAGGGACATGTGGGACACACGGTGACTCTAATCGCGATGAGCCGGCGGCCCGGATAATCAGAACAATCACCCGTTCGCCACAAACCGCCGCGCTGGGATTCCTGTCTCATCTCTCGACTGCTCACGGAAGGACGTCGATGAGAGCAAGGATCCTGTATGGCATGGCTGGAATCGCGATGATCGCCGGTTCGGCGGTGGCCGTGGCACCTGCGCACGCCGCCCCCGTCACGCAGGCGGCGGCGAAGCCGCCCCCATGGAAGAACTTCTACGCAGCCAAGCTGACCGAGGGCTATCTGCACGGGGTCGCCGCGCCAGGCCCGTCGAGCGCCTGGGCCGTCGGCCACTACCAGGACGAGAACGGCTACGGCCACGCGGCGGTACTGCGGTGGAACGGGCGGGCGTGGAGCCAGGTGCCCTCCACCTCGCTGCCGAACATGAAGTACTGGTACTCGGTGAGCGCCGCGACACCGCGCGACGTGTGGGTCTACGGCTGGAACGACGTGCGGCCCGGGCTCGCGCACTTCGACGGCGGGAAGTGGCGCCCGGTCGCCTTCCCGAAGCTGCCCGAGGGCACGTGGACGTCCTACGCGCAGCTGGCGTCCGTACGCGGCGCCACGTGGCTGGCCGGGGAGACCTGGGTGTCGCGGCGTGTGGGCGGCGGCTGGAAGACCACGGCGCTGCCGGCCGGTGTGCACGCCAACCTGATCACCGCCCGCTCGGCCACCGACGCCTGGCTGTCCGGCACCCGGTACACGGCGGACGGCGGTTTCCAGCCGTACACCGCGCGCTGGAACGGCCACCGCTGGAAGCAGGTCAACATACCCGTCGGCGACCTGAGCATCAGCGACATGTGGGCCGAGTCCAAGATGAGCGTCTGGGTCACCGGGCAGGTCCCCTCGGGTGAGGAGTGGATTCCGGTCGTCCTCCACTGGAACGGCAAGAAGTGGAAGAACGTCCGAATTCCGGACGAGGGCCAGACGCCGCTGGCGATCAGCGGCAACGGCGGCAAGGTGTGGGTCACGGGCGATCCCGCCGGCTTCAGCGGCCCGCCGCTGTACTGGCGCTTCGACGGCAGGCGCTGGACGACCGTGTCCGGCGCGCTGCCGGCGGGCGGCCGGGCCGAGCAGGTCACCGACCTGGCCCCCGTCAAGGGGACGGCCCGGATGTGGGCGGTCGGCAACTACATCGTCGACGAAGGCGACGTCGCCCACAGCTTCGGGCTCATCCAGCGGGACCGCTGAGCCGCATCCTGACCGGGCCGGCCATCCGCGCGGACGGCCGGCCCGGTCTCAGGCCTTCTTCGTGATCTCCTTGCCGTTCGGGCTGAGCGCGTGCCACAGGCCCTTCACCAGCTGGCCCTTGACCTCGCCGGCCGCCTTGTCCCCCGAATACACATAGACCGGGTGGTGGGCGATGGTGAGCTGCTGGGAGCCGTCGGCGCGGGGGAGCGAGCCGACCAGACCGGCGTCGATCCCCGACACGTCGGTGGTGGCCGGCACGGGCTGCCACGTGGCGGCGCACTCCCCGGTGCACGTGGACGCCACCGGGTCGGTCGTGTCCTTGTCGTAGGCGTAGACGGTGCGGCCCGTGCTGTCGACGACGATGAGGCCGATGGACGACGACGACGTCCCGACGGGACCGCCGACCACGGGCACGGACGGGTCGTCGGTGCTGGGGGCGGCCTGGGATGAAGCGGGCGCCGCCGTGGTCGCGGCGCCCGTGGGCCCGGGGGCGGCGCTCTTCGCGTCGTCTCCGGAGGAGCAGGCGGTCGCCAGGGCGGCAACGGTGAACGCGGCGGCCACCAGGCCGGCGCGGGCACGAATGTCCATCAACATGGTCCTTCGACGAGATGATCGGCCGAAGTGCGCCCACGCCCGCGGCGCGGGGCCGCGCACTCCCGCTTCGTGTACGACGAGCGGGCCACGATAGTTCAGCGTCCACGCGGCCCGGTCGCCGCACCCCACCTTAGGAGAGCGCCCGGCCCCACAGCGCACCGTCCAAGAGCGGCACGGGGCCGTCAGTCCGGGCCTGCCGCCCGTTCGATGGCCTTCTCCACATCCGCCACGCGGTCGGCGAGCAGGCCGATGGCGCCCACGGCCCGGGCGACCGGGTCGTCGCCGTCCCCGCCGAGCGCCTTCGCGCGCAGGTATCCGGCCTTGACCTCCGCCCACCGCTCCCGCTGCCCGGGGCTCATGGTGCCGCGCAGATCGGCCAGCTTGAGCAGGTTGGCCTCGGCGCCCGAGGTCAGCGTCTGGGCCTCACCCATGTAATGGTCGTCGATCACGGCCTGCAGCTCGGCCTCGTTCATGACCGGGACGATCCGCTCGGCCAGCTTGTTCATGTTGCGGTAGGACCCCTGGAGCTGGAAGGGCGGCTCGGTCCTGGACGCGTCAGCCTGCGCGGCCGAGGCGATGTACGCCTGGTTGACGGCCAAGACGATCTTCTGCACCTGGAGCAGTTTGCCCAGCACCGCGACGATCTGGTCGAGCTCGACCCGCGAGTACGGGTGGCTCAGCTGGTCGGCGCGGACCGCCGTGTCGCCCCCTGCCAGCCGTACGAGCAGCTCGACGTCGGCGCGGTCGCGGGTGGACAGCGGCGCGAGCACGGGGTTGGAGGTCAGCGCGTTCTCGATGTAGCTGAGCGCGAACAGCTCGTCCCTGCCCGACAGCACGTCGCCGAGGTTCCACACGTCGGCCCGGTTGGCCAGCATGTCGGGGATGCGGAAGCGCTTGCCCGCCTCGGTGTACGGGTTGCCCGCCATGCAGACGGCGAAGCGCTTACCCCGCAGGTCGTAGGTACGGGTCGTGCCGTTCCAGACCCCCTCCATCCGCCGCTGGGCGTCGCACAGCGAGATGAACTTCTGCAGCAGCTCCGGCGAGGTGTGCTGGATGTCGTCGAGGTAGAGCAGCACGTTGTTGGAGCACTCCAGCGCGAACGACACCTTCTCGATCTCCTGCCGCGCGGTGGCGTCGGGCGCCTGCGCGGGGTCGAGCGAGGTGACGGCGTTGCCGAGCGCCGGCCCGTTGACCTTGACCAGCACCAGCCCGAGCCGGTCGGCGACGTATTCCATCAGCGTCGTCTTGCCGTATCCGGGCGGGGAGATGAGCAGCAGCAGGCCCATCTGGTCGGTGCGTTTGGCGTCGCCCGCCGCGCCGAGCTGTTTGGCCAGGTTGTCGCCGATGAGCGGCAGGTAGACCTCGTCGAGCAGCCGGTTGCGCACGAACGCGCTCATCACCGACGGCTTGTACTCCTCCAGCCGCAGCCTGGCCCGTTCGCGCTCGACGAGCTCGCCGCGCCTGCGCTGGTAGGCGCGGTAGGCGGGCACCCGCTCGGTCCGGAAACGGCGCGTGCGGGCAAGCGTCTCGTCGAGGCGCACCGCCAGGCCGCGGCCGGCCAGCCGGGGATGGGTGCCGAGCAGATGCTCGACGGTGGCGGTCAACGCCGCTGACGAGTCGTGGCGCGGCAGGTCGCACAGCTGTACGGCCACGGCCTCCGCGAGGTCGCCGGGCGACGCCCCCGGTGCGCCGGGGTAGGCCCCCAGCCACGCCTGGGCGAGCTGGTGGCGGGCCTTGAGGTCGTGGGCGAGGGCGCGCAGGTCGGCGTCGAACTCCTTGGCCGCGCCGCCGAGCGCCGTACGGAACCCGTCGACGAGACCCCGGGCCGCGGCGCTCGTCACGAAGCCGGGCGGCGTGCTTGCCAGCTCCTCGAACAGGTACTCCCCCGCCAGGCTGGTCTCACCGTACGGCAGGGCCTGCCCGCCGACGAAGTCTCCGACGGCCGCGCCGAGCTCGGCCCTCATCTCGCCGATCGCCGGTCCAGGCCCGAACGTGGACCTGGCCCTGGCCAGGGAGCGGGCGCGGGTGGTCCAGCCGGCACGGGCGGCCTCACCGGCGCCGAAGGCCCAGAACAGCTGCGCCGCCGCGCGCGCCTCCGGCGGGTAGCGCAGCAGGCCGGCGCCGGCGTGCAGCCGCAGCAACGCGTCGAGCACGGCCGCCGCGTCGTGGTCGTGCACGCCTCGCTCGTAGCCCTCGTCGTAGCGGGTCTCGGCGACGCGGCGCACCACGTCGAGCAGGCCGCCCCCCGTGCCGACGCCGTCGGTGAGCGCCGCCGCGCGCAGGCCCTCCAGCGTGAGGCCGCCCTCACTCGAAGGCGTGTCCTCGGCGATGTTCTCCGTGGCGGCCGCCAGGATCGAGGCGGCGAGATGCTCGGCCCGGTAGACCTCGGCCGACTCCGAGACGAGCGGCTGGTCCCAGAACGGCCGGGTCGTCTCGAACGCCTCGTCTTCGACGGGCGCGCGGTAGTCGGTTCCGGTGATGGCGAAGGCCATGCCCCCGTCGGCGGGCACGAGCGTGAGGTCGAGCGGCTGGGTGTTGACGGCGAACCTGTGCCGGCCGAGCCGGATGGTCTCCCCGCCGTCGGCGAACAGGTCGAGCCGGTCGCGCACCGCACGGCCCGCGTCGAGCCGGGCCGCCTTGACCCTGCCCTCCAGCTCCTCGGCCCGCACCTGGTCGCCGAGCTCGCGCAGGTCGGCGGCGACCGCGCGCAGTTTCGCCACCATGGGGTCGGACGCGAAGTAGGTGTTGATCTCCTCGGCCGAGCCGAGTCCGGCGACTCGGCGGCGCACACTGCCGAGGATGCGCTCGGCGGACGCGGCGAGCCGTTCGGCCCGGCGGGCGCGCTCGTCGAGCAGCGCCTGCTTACGCGAGGAGAACGCCTCGTAGACGTCCGCGCGCTTGTCCTCCAGCCGGCCCACGAGGTCGTCGAACTCGCCGAACCGCGACTCCAGACCCTCCAGCTGGAGCAGCAGCCTGCCCAGCTGCTCGTCGCAGCTCTCGGGCGTGTCGGCCAGGTCGAGCGCTCCGGTGACGGTCTGCCCGAGCACCGCGAACTCGGCGGCGAACCCGGCCCGCCCCTCACTCGCGAGCAGCTCCCCGCGTTTGGCGGCGAGCGTCGCCCTGGCCCGGTTGACGCCGCCCAGCACCTCGCCGATGCGTCCCAGGATCGCGGTGCGCACGGTCACGTCGTCGATGTCGAGCGTGCCGACGACCTCGGTGAGGATCGCCAGGCCCTCTCCCTGCGCGGCCAGCCGTTCGGAGATCGGACCCGCCTCGGCGACGGTCCTGATGCCCTGCGCGTCGACGGTGAGGCGCTCCACCTCGGCGTGATAGCCGGCGAACGCGTCGTCACCCCGGAGGAACTCGACGGCGCGCCGGGCCGCCGAGCCGATCTCGCCGTCGAGCTCGGCCGCCAGAGTGTCGATGCGGCCCAGATCGGCGTAACGCATCTCCTTCAATGTCGCCAGCCGGCCCTGCGCCCGCCGCAGCTCGGCGAGCTGCCCCACCCACGCGTCGGCCGTCATCGGCGTCTCGCCGCGGGCCTGCCGTACGAGGGAGGCGATCTGCCCGGCGGTCTCGTCGAGCGCCTGCGCGGCCTGCGCGGTGAGCGACTGCACCTTCTCGAACTCGTCGAGCACCTGCTCGGCGGTGGCCCGCACGTCGGCGACGGGAGTGCGCAGCCCGTGGTCGTTCAGCCAGTGGTAGGTGTCGAAGGCGCGCACGCACGCGGCGATCAGCGCCTCGAAGACCGGCGCCGACGGGGCCATCTCCTCGACCATGCGCACGATCGACAGGCAGTCGGAGATGCCGCGCACCAGCTCGGCGTTCCCGATCCGCTCCAGTGGGCCCGACCCCGTCGGCTGGGCCGCGGCGAAGGTGTCGGAGACGTACGGCGTCTGCCACACCTGCATCGGGTGCACGCGCGACGGCTCGGCCGAGACGGCGCGGAACACCACGAGTGTGCCGTCGTCGAAGAGCGAGTAGCCGTGGCAGGAGATCGGGTTGGCGACCTCCTTGCGGATCACGTTGTACGGCAGGAGCAGCGTGCGGCCCTCCTGCCGGGCGTGGAAGACGTAGAGCACGTCCTCGCCGTTGGGCGAGCGGATGACCCGCTCGAACTCCAGGCTGAGGACGTCGGTGTCGAAGGTCTTGGCCGTACCGGTCGCGAGGTAGTAGCCGCCGGGGAAGATGATGCCCTGGTCTTCCGGCAGCCTTCTGCACGCCTGCCCGATGCCGTCGAGCCGGACGACGGCCTTGGTCCTGGTGTTGAAGACCAGGTGCCGCCATTCGGCCTCGTTGTAGGGGCGCACCCGCAGCAGGATCAGCGGCCCGACCCTGGCGTGGTGCACGTCGGCGTCGGCCAGGCTCTGCAGCGGCTCGGCGACCGGCTCGCGGTAGACGCCCTCGCCCGTCTCCGTGTTGTTCTCGATCTTGATGGTGAGGTCGCCGCCGACCGTCTCGACGAACACCTCGTCGTCGATCGAGATGTGCGGGTGCCGGCCGAGCACGTGGTCGTCGCGGGTGGTCGGCGTCCACTCGAAGTCGTGCGACGGCGGGAAGACGTGGTCGCGCTCGCCCCGGTTGTCGACGTAGCTGAGCGAGCCGTCGGCCGCGACCGCCCAGCGCAACACCCGGACGTCCTGCGGCCCGGTCTCGAAGACCGCGAGCAGCCGCCCCTCCAGGCTGCGCAACTGCAACAGCCGGGTGCCCTTGTAGTAGCGGTACAGCTCGCCGAAGTCGCGCTCGAACTGCGGGTCGTCCAACGGCAGCGGCGCGTCGTCGAAACGGAACGCGTCGCCGTCCCGGGTGAACCGGTGGGCGGAGAACACGTCCCTGACGGTCGTCTCGGTCTTCAGCCCGATGAAGACGTTGTAGCCGAACAGCATCACCCCGCCCGCCGACACGATGTCGCGGGGCACGCAGTTGTTCTCGGTGCGGATGCGCTCGGTGCCGACCAGGCGGAGCTCGGCGCCGCCGAAGACCCCCAGCCGCTCGCCGTTGAGCGCCTCTGCCCGGCGGGCGAGCTCCTTGGCCTGCTCCGCCAGCCGGGCCCGCAGCACCTCGTAGGTGCCGGCGTCGAGCCCGGCCCGCGTCAGTTCGGTCCCGGAGGTCTCTGGTGCCGATGTCTGCGTCACGCGCGTGCGCTTCAGTGCTTGGCCGGGTCGAGCGAGACCGCGGGCTGCTCGGAGACGCCGAGCCGTTGCGCGGCGCTCAGCAGCGCCTGCAGCTTGTCGCTGTCGGGGCCGCCCTCTTTGATCAGTTTGGCCAGCAGCGCCGACAGCGTCAGGTCGCGCACACCCGCGGCGTCCACCGACCCGAGGATGCGGCCGATGTCGGCGGGCAGGCTGGCCTTCCCGTCCAGGTACGGCTTGGCGATCGCATGGGCGACACCGGAGTTCTCGACGAACCCGTCGAGGCTCTTGCCCATCGCGATCGAGCCCATGAGCCGGTCGAAGAAGACGTCGTCGCCGCCCACGATGTCGATGTCGGCCTTCTCCAGACCGGCGGCAAGCACGGTCGCCTGCGCCTCGGCGATCTCCCGCTGCACGTCGATGTGCCGGAGCCTGACCTCCTTGTCGGCCTCCAGTCGCAGGCGGTACTCCTCGTGGCCGCGGCTCGCCTCGTCGAGGGCGGCCAGCGCCGCGGCCTTCTCGGTGAGACCCTCGGCCTCCGCCTTGAGCTTCTCGCCCACGGCCGCCGCGGCGGCGAGCCCCTTCTCCCGGTCGACGACGGCCTGCGCGCGGCCCACCTTCTCAATGGCGTCGGCGTCACGCTCGCGCACCTGCACCTCGGCGAGCCCGGCGGCGGCCGCCTCGGCCTGCAGCCCCTCGGCCAGGCGGATCTTCGCCCTGCTGTCCAGCTCGGCGGCCTGCTGCCTGGCCTCGGCGAGCACCAGCTCCTCGCGGGCCTTGTGCTTGGCGGCCTGCTCGGCGGCCTCGGCCGCCTTGATGTCCTTGACCAGGTTCTCCTGCGCCTCGGCCTCGGCCTGGATCACCAGGGCCTGCCGTACGCGCTCGGCCTCCTCGACGACGCGCAGGCGCTTGATGTTCTCCTCCTGCTCGGCGACCGTCTTGTCGACCGCGATCCGCTCGCGCGTCACCTCCGCGATGGCGCGCTTCTCGACCTCGAGCTCCTTGTCCTTCGCGATGCGCGACAGCTCGGTCTCCCGCTCCCGGGCGATGACCTCGAGCATGCGGTCCTTCTCGATGCGCTCGCTCTCGATCGCGATGACCCGCTCGCGGTTCTTCTCCGCGACGGCGACCTCCCTGGCCCGGTTCTCCTCCTGGATGCCCAGCTGCTCGTCGGTGCGGATTATGGCGGTCTGCGCCCTGAGCCGCTCCTCCGCGCGCACCCGGGAGGTCTCGGCCTCCTCGCGGGCCCGCATGGTCTCGATCTCGCGCTTCTGCTTGGTCTCGGCGTCGGCCTGCCGGCGCTCCAACTCGAGGATGGCCTCCCGCGCGTCGACGTTCTGGCGGGTGATCTCCTTCTCCTCGTTGCGCTGGTACTCGTTGGTCTTCACGTGCTCGATCGCGGTCAGCTCGGTGATCTTGCGGATGCCCTGGGCGTCGAGGATGTTGGCCGGGTCGAGCTGCGCCAGCGGCGTCTGCTCCAGAAAGTCGATCGCGGCGTCCTCAAGGCTGTAGCCGTTCAGGTCGGTGCCGATCACCCGGATGATCTGGTCGCGGAACTCGTCGCGCTTGGTGTAGAGGTCGACGAAGTCGAGCTGCTTGCCGACCGTCTTCAGCGCCTCGGAGAACTTCGCGTTGAACAGCACCTGCAGGGTCTGCTCGTCGCTGGCCCTGGCCGTGCCGATCGCCTGGGCGACCTTGATGACGTCTTCCACCGTCTTGTTGACTCGCACGAAGAACGTGATGCGGATGTCGGCCCGAATGTTGTCGCGGCAGATCAGCCCTTCCTGCCCGGTCCGCGTAATTTCGATGGTTTTAACCGAAATGTCCATCGTCTCTGATTTGTGCAGAACGGGGAAGACGACGGCCCCGGTGAACGTGACGTCCACCTTGCGCACCTTGGAGATGATCAGGGCCTTGCCCTGCTCGACCTTGCGGAACAGGCGGCTGACGACGAGCACCGTGCCGATGACGACGAGAAGGACGACGCCTAACAGCACGCCCATTCCTGTGGAGATGACATCCATACCGAGGTCCCCTGTCAGTGCATTTCATAAGCCATGACCCAGAAGAATTCGCCTTCGGGGTCGTAGTCGAAGATGAGGGCGGAACTGCCCGCGCGCAGGTCGTCGTCTCCGGTCTGCCGGACCTGGACGATGGCCGTCGAACCGTCCTCGGCGGTGACCTCGGCCTGCCCGAAGTCACGCCCGACCCGGCCGGTGCGGATGACGCACATCCGGCCGACGAAGTCGCTCCTGGACGGCGAAGCCGGGGGCAGCATGCGGCGCAGTGGCAGGGCGAGCAGGCGGGTGCACGCCCAGGCGGCGAGCAGGGCGACCACCAGCACGGCCACCCGGGCCGCCACGCCGTCGACCAGCACGACGCCGACCAGGCTGACGAACCAGGCGATCGCCACCATCAGCGAGACGGTGACGGCCGCGGGCACTCCGCGTAGCCCGACGGCCGACAGGAGGTCGTCGGGCAGATCCCCGTCCAAGCCGCCCAGCAGCACGAGAACCCAGTAGCCGATGACGACCGCCAGCATGAAGCTGAACAGGACGGCCGGAAAGCCCAGCGCCGCGCCGACGAAGTCCCCCATGAACTCCCACCGTTATGTACGTCTCCCCGAGACGTATGCATTATGACCAGATAATTCGCCATTTGGGTATGACAAATTCATTGTGAATATCGGGCACTTTCGGGGAGGTTCTCGCGTTGCCTCGGCAAAGGTGAAAATCATCCCGAACCCGGCCCCCGCCGGGCGCCTCGGGAGCCGAGGCCATGCTTCAGGAGCCGGGCTGGGCCCGGGGAAAGTCGCGCCCCTTGATCTTGGCCATGCGGCCGTCCGGGTGGTGCCAGACGACGCCCTCGTACGGGCGTGCGTGGAGCCAGTCACGCAGGCCGTCGAAGTCGCTCAGGGCCGTCTTGACGTCCTCGTCGAGCGCGTCCGGAGCCCAGGCGTGGCGCATCAGGACGCGCCCGGGAAACGCGTCAGGGTTGCCGTTGACCTTGGGGCCGAGCAGTTCGTAGGTGCCCGGCTCGAACGGCCCGTGCGCGGCCGCCTCGGCCTCCGCGTGCCAGCGGGCGAAGCCGGACTGCGCCATGGGCTCCCACCCGACCGTCTTGCCTGTCTCCTCGTCGGTCGACAGGGCGACGAACCCGGCGGGCGCCTGCTTGCCCGGCCTGACCTCGCGGCGCGCCCACAAGCCGGCCCCGTCGAACATCACACAGGTGCCGTCCCATTTGAGAGTGGGCGTCCCCACGCCGGAGAACACCCACGCGCACTCCGGGTTCTCCTCGCGGGTGACGAACTTGGCGTCGCCGTCTCAGTCGCGGACGTAGATGGTCGTGATCTTCCTCACGGAGGCGTCCTTTCACAGGACTGTGCTCGGCGGGGTTGATCAGCCGATTGTGCCGGTCGGTGCGCCATGACAGCGAGCCGTTTTGTCCCCGCCCGTCGGTCCCGGCCGAGTTGGCTCCAGTGGCTCCAGCAGTCTCCGCACAGTGCGCTGCGAGCCCGTAAAACACGGGGATCAGGCGCTCTTCCCGACCGAGCGTGAAAGGATAATCCGTATCCTTTCATCGACGTGGTCGCGGTGAAAGGATACGGCGCTTCCGAACCTTCGTCTGGGATCGGCCGGCCGGCGCCGCGAGCGCCGGCCGGCCGTACTCAGACGGACTTCTGGTAGCTGCGGAACGACAACGTGGACGTCGCGATCATCACCGCCGCCAGAGCGAGCAGCCACCCGCCGTGCACCGCGACGACGGACCAGTCGGGGTCGGCGGTCAACGCCGCCCGCGCGGTGTCGAGCGACCAGTTGAGGGGATTGAACGACGCCACCGCCTTGATCCAGTCCGGCATCAGGGCGGGGGCCATGAACGCGGTGGACAGGAAGGTGAGCGGGAGCAGGAGGGCGACGCTCAGCCCGATGATGGTCTCCCGCTGACGGACCAGCAGCCCCATCGTGTTGGACAGGGCGCTGAAGACGGCGCCGAGCAGCACCGACGCGACGACCAGTACGGCGACGCCGACGAAGCCTCCGGGATAGGAGGCGCCGGCGAGCCTGCCGAGTCCCACGATGACCACCGACTGGATCGCGGTGGTGACCGCCTGCTCGACGACCCCCGCGTTGAGGATGGCGCTGCGCCTGACCGGCGAGACGAGGAACCGGTTGAGCGTGCCGCGCTCGATCTCCTCGATGACGCCCATGCCCGACCACATGCTCGACGACACCGCGCTCATCACGACCACGCCCGGCACGAGGTAGTCGACATAGGACGCCGCGCCGAAGCCGGGCAGTTCGGCGACCTTGCGGAACAGCCCGCCGAACAGGAACAGCCAGATGGCGGGCTGCACCAGCGTCATGACGACGAGGCCGGGCTGGCGCAGCTGCGCCTTCAGGCGGCGGTGAGT
Organism: Planotetraspora thailandica; assembly: GCF_016863335.1. GTDB lineage: Bacteria > Actinomycetota > Actinomycetes > Streptosporangiales > Streptosporangiaceae > Planotetraspora > Planotetraspora thailandica. The sequence goes on along the minus strand of NZ_BOOR01000064.1, from coordinate 53,023 downwards.
CATCCACCAGGTGTCCACGAGGAGTGCGCTCACCGTGCACCTCCGGCGACGGGCTCGTCGGTCTGCGCGAATCGGCGGCCCGCGTAGCGCAGGTAGACGTCGTCGAGCGACGGACGGGCCACCGTGACCGCCGCGACCGGCATGCCGGCCTGGTCCAGCGCCGCGATGGCCACCGGCACGGCGGCGGCGCCGTCATCGGCGCGGGCGCTGAGCCGCCGGCCGTCCAGCGTGATCTCGCGCACGCCCGGCAGCATCTCGACCAGGGAGCGCGCCTCCTGCTCGTCGGGCGGCTCGCTCAGCTCGAGATGGACGGCGTCGCCGCGCAACTCGGCCTTGAGTCCGTCGGGGGTGCCCTCCGCGACGACGCGGCCGCGGTCGACGATGGCCAGCCGGCTCGCAAGCCGGTCGGCCTCGTCGAGATAGTGGGTGGTCAGCAGGATCGCCAGCGAATCGCCGGCCGCCAGCCGGGCGATCTCCTCCCACATCGCGGCACGGGCCTCCGGGTCGAGCCCTGTCGTCGGCTCGTCGAGGAAGAGGACGCGTGGCCGGTGGACCAGCCCGAGCGCGACGTCGAGCCGGCGCTGCATACCGCCGGAGTACGTCCGGACCGGGCGGCCTGCCGCCTCCCCGAGGTCGAACCGGCCGAGCAGTTCCTCGACGCGCCGGGTGAGCGCGGGCCCGCCCATGCCGTACAGGCGGCCCTGCAGCAGGAGGTTGTCGCGCCCGCTCGCCGACGGGTCGGCCCCGGAGCGTTGCGACACCACCCCGATGAGGCGGCGCACCTGGTCGGGCCGGCTCAGGATGCCGTGGCCGGCGATGCTCGCCGTACCGGAGTCCGGCCGGACCAGGGTCGTCAGGATGTTGACGGTGGTCGACTTGCCGGCGCCGTTCGGGCCGAGCAGCCCGAACACCTCACCCGGCCTGACGGTGATCGACAGCCCGGCGAGCGCCGTGACGCCGCCGGGGTAGGTCTTCACGAGGCTGTCCGCCTCGACGGCGTGTTCCGCCGCTTGCTTCATGGATTCCTCCGGTTCGTGAACGTGCGAACCGGCCCGTGAAGGGGTGCCCAGCTATCCTTGCGGTTGCCACCTCGTGCTGGTTCCCCTTGGCGGGTTCGGTTCGAGGTCGAGGACCCCGTCGGCGGTGTTGCAGCACCCCCGCCGGGGTCCTTCTCACTTCTGGTTGCCGGTGCGGCTCCTTTCCGCCATGTCGCGCACCTCGGCCGGGATCTCCCCCGTCTCGTGGAACTTCCGCCAGAGCTCGAGGTCGGGCATGGAACCCGACGTGAGCTCGTCGAGCAGCGAGCGGACCCAGGCCGCCTCCGCCTCGCGCATGGCCAGGTCGAACTCCGCCTCGATGAGGAGCATGCGGGAGAGCTCACGGCTGAAGGCCGCCAAGGACTCCCGCGCCGCGGCGATCTCCTGCTCCAGCAGGCTCAGCCGCCGGCCGAGAAGCTCCATCACCTCGTCGGGCGCGAGCACCACCATCACCGACAGGCCGGCCTCGAACCGGAAGAACTCGCGCTCGGGTGTGGAGATCAGCTCCCGCACCCAGTCGACGAGCTCCTCACGGCCGGCGTCGGTGATCCGGTAGATCGTGCGCTCGGGACGGCCGCCGGTGCGCACGCTCTCGACCGCCTCGATCAGGCCGTGCTTCTCGAGATTCCGTACGACGGTGTAGAGGGAGCCCCATTTGATGTTCATGTCGCGGTCCTTGCCGCGCTCACGAAGCACCGAGGCCATCTCGTAGGGGTGCATCGGTCGTTCGACCACCGCCGAGAGCACGGCGAGGGCAAGGAGGTTGCCCACTCTGCGGCGTCCGGCCATCCGCTCTCACCTCGCTGACGAGTACTCGCTTGCGAATATACGATGACGAGCGCCCCGCGACAAGCCGTCGCACGCGTCGAACACGTAGCCTGCAGACATGGCCGGAGATCGGAACACGCTTCGCCGTACGTTCACCGAGGACCCCGCGCTCTACGACCGGGCCCGCCCCGGCTACCCCCCGGAGCTCTTCGACGAGATCGCGCCCGGAAGCCGGGTGCTGGAGATCGGCTGCGGCACCGGGCAGGCGACCGTTCCGCTCGCCGAGCGCGGATGCCAGGTGGTCGCCGTGGAACTCGGTGCCGAGATGGCCGCGTTCGCCCGCCGCAAGCTCGCGGGCTTCCCCCAGGTCGAGGTGGTCAACGCCGCGTTCGAGGACTGGCCGCTGCCGCCGGAGCCGTTCGACGTCGTGCTCGCGGCGACCAGCTTCCACTGGATCGACCCGGCCGTCCGGGTCGCCAAGACGGCCGACGCGCTGCGCCCCGGCGGCACCCTCGCCGTCATCTCCACCCATCACGTCAGCGGCGGGACCGCCGGGTTCTTCGCCGACGTCCAGCGCTGCTACGAGAAGTTCGACCCCGACACCCCGCCGGGCCTGACGCTCAAGCCGTCGACGTCATTGCCGTCGGACGCCGCCGAGGTCGACGCCTCCGGCCGTTTCGGCGTCTCACGGTTCCGCCGTTACGAATGGGAGTTCTCCTACAGCACGCAGGAATACCTCGACGTGCTTTCCACCTACTCCAATCACCGGGCGCTGCCCGCCGAGGCCCGCGCCGGGCTGTTCGGCTGCATCTCGTCCCTCATCGACGGCCGGTACGGAGGGCGGGTCGTCAAGCGCTACCTCACGCTGCTGCGGCTGTCGGAAAGGCGGTAAAAACACGACGCGCGACCGGTGACCGGCCGCGCGTCGTCGGTGCCGTCGATAAGTGCCGTCGTGTGGCCGGTCACCGGCCGGCGGGAGGCAGGTCGAACTCGTCGTTGCGCATGCGCAGCAGCGCGAGGGAGGCTCCGGCGAAGCCCACCGCGCCGACGACGAGGCCCGCGGCGGCGGCCTGGCCCGGGAGGAACGGATGGGTCGGTCCGGCGATCATGAGGGCGATGCCCGTCCAGGCGGGCGCGACCCGGCTGCGCCACAGCGCCGCGCCCAGGAGCGCCAGGCCCACGGTGAGCCCCAGGATCCACAGGCCGGAGGCCACGGAGACGACGGGGTCCTCCCACAACGCCGCGTCGAGCTTGGCGACCACACCGTGGTCGAGGCCGCTGCGCACCGCGCTCAGCATGACGAGGTCGTCGTTCGGCAGCCTGCCGAAGCCGGCGAGGAAACCCAGCAGCGACACCACCGCTCCGGCCGTCGCGAGCCGGGGAGCACCGCGCCGCGCCACCCACGCGACCGCGACGGCCGCGGGGATGAGCGCGATCACGAACACGGCGTTCAACCACTGGATCGTGCTCATGACCTGCTGGTCGGCCTGGACCTTCGCCAAACCGGCGGCGAAGTCGCCGCCTCCGGGAAGCGGGTTCAGCAGCACGTAGAACGCCTGGCCCAGCAGGGGCAGCGGGGCGATCACCGCCAGCAGGACACGCCAGAAGCCTCGAACGTCGCGAGGCTGCCTGACGGGCGCCTGCGCCGCCGTTTCGATGGGGGACTCGTACGTCATGGGACCCTCCGAATGGGACAACGTGCTTTCTGGTCGAGAGTGGGTCGCGGAGGATCCCGCCATCGTGGGCGTACGCCCCTATTCCGCCCGGGTTTTGCGGCTCGGTATGGGAGCACGCCCCTATGGCTTCCAGGGGTCGTGGAACCCGATGATGGGCCCATGTCAGACAGCCGTGCGGTGCCGGTCGCGGCGTTCGCGGTCACGGTCGTGGTGATCGCGTCCGCATGGGTCTCGTGGTTCGCCGGCGGCTACGACCTGGCCGACGCGGCCGAGACCTACCTGCTGACCAACTCGGCCGTGGCGGTGACGTTCACCGCGTTCGGCGCTCTCGTCCTGGCCCACCGGCCGCGGCACCGCATCGGGCTGCTGTTCGTCGCGTTCGGCGCGTGCTATTCGGCGAGCGTGGCCTGCCTGGGCCTGCTGTCCGGTGTGATCGCGTGGTCCCCCGCGTGGGAGCGGCTGATCGACGTCGTCGGCATCACCGTGTGGATCCCTGCCCCCGCCGTCTGTCTGCCGCTGATCCTGCAGCTGTTCCCGGACGGCCCGCCGCTGTCTCCGCGCTGGCGGCCTGTAGCGGCGGCCACCGTGGCCATGCTCGCGTTCGTCCCGCTGCTGACGCTGCAGCCGGGCAGCCTCGACCACGAGCCGATCGCCGACCGGAGCCCGCTGCTGCCCGAGGCCGCCGGACAGGTCGTGGCGGCCGTGACGCCGGTGGCGGCCGGCGTGGGCGCGCTCCTGCTGCTCACGAGCGTCGTCGCGCTCGGAGTGCGGGTGCGCCGCTCGCGTGGCGTGCAGCGGCTCCAGATGCTCTGGCTGCTGTGGGCGACGGCCGTCTTCGTCGTCCTCAACGCGCAACGCATCGTGACCACCGACGGGCCGATCCTGTTCCTGCTCACCCTGCCGCTGATCCCCGCCGCCGCGACGATCGCGATCCTGCGCCACCAGCTCTACGACATCCGGCTCGTCATCAACCGGTCGATCGTGTACGGCCTGCTCACCGTCGGCGTGGTCGGCTCTTATCTGGGCATCGTCGCGGGCTTGGGCGCGCTCGCGCGTGAGCACCTCACCGCGAGCCCGCTGCTGGCGACCGGGGTGGTCGCGCTGGCGTTCGCCCCGGCGCGCTCGGCCGTCCAGTCGTTCGTGGACCGGCTCATGTACGGCCGGCGGCAGGACCCCGCGGCGGCCGCCGCCCGTGTCGGCATACGGCTCGGCACCGGGCTCGACGGCGTGCTCCACGCGGTATGCGAGGCGCTGCGCCTGCCGTACGCGGCGGTCAGCGTGGACGGCAGACTCCTCGCGACGTACGGCACGGCCTCCGAGGTGTGCCACACCGTGGCGCTGGAGGTCGCCGACGGCGGGCCCGCCGACCTGCTGGTGGGGCTGCGCACGGGAGAGTCGCGCCTGTCGGCGGCCGACCGGCGGGCCCTCGATCTGCTCGCCGCACCCATCGGCGTGGCGTTGCAGGCGGTCCGCCTGTCGGAGCAGTTGCGCGAATCGCGGGCCCGGATCGTCGCCGCCAGGGAGGAGGAGCGCCGCCGGCTGCGCCGTGACCTGCACGACGGCCTCGGCAGCGCCCTGACCGCGGTCACTCTCAAAGCCGACGCCGCCCACAACCTGCGCATCGCCGACCCCGACCGGTCGGGACGGCTGCTGCTGGACCTGCGCGCCGACCTGACGAACGCGATCGCCGACATCCGCCGGCTCGTCTACGACCTGCGCCCGCCGGACCTGGACGAACTCGGCCTGCTCGGGGCCCTGCGCCAGCACGCGGAGCAGTCGTGGCGGCGCGACGACGGCCTTTTCGCGGTCACGATCGACTCCCCCGGCGACCTGCCCGCGCTGCCCGCCGCCGTCGAGGTCGCGGCGTATCGCATCGCGACGGAAGCCGTGACCAACGCCCTTCGTCACGGCGGCGCCGGCTCGTGCGTCATCTCCCTGCGCGCCGACCGCTCACTGCATCTGGAGATCCGCGACGACGGCGCCTCCGGCGAAGGCGGCGCCTCCGGCGAAGGCGGCGCCGCGTGGCGTCACGGCGTCGGACTGCGCTCCATGCACGAACGCGCCTCCGAGCTCGGAGGCGTCCTCACCGCGGGGCCGACCGACCGTGGCGGCCGCGTCCACGCCCTACTCCCACTGGAGAGATCATGATTCGCGTCGTCGTCGTCGACGACCACCCGATGATGCGCGAGGGCATGCGCGCCCTCGTCGCCTCACTGACCGACATCGAGATCGTCGGCGAGGCGGGCGACGGCGAGGCCGCCCGCCGCGAAGCCCAGCTCAGCCACCCCGACGTCGTCGTGATGGACCTCCACATGCCCGGCGTCAACGGCGTCGAGGCCACCCGGTCGATCCTGCGCGTCGCGCCCGACACCCGGGTCCTGGTCCTGACGATGTTCGAAGACGACGAGTCCGTCTTCGCGGCGATGCGCGCCGGGGCGTCCGGCTACCTCGTCAAGGGGGCGCAGCAGGACGAGATCGTCAGGGCGGTGCGTTCCGTCGCCGCGGGTCAGGCCGTCTTCGGGCCCACGGTGGCCCGCCGGATCATCGACTTCTTCGCCGGGGGCGGCCGCAGCGTGTCGGCCGCGGAGCCGTTCCCCGAGCTGACCGGCCGGGAACGCGAGGTGCTCGACCTCATCGCCGCCGGTCACGCCAACGCGGTGATCGCCCGGCGTCTCGTGATCAGTCCGAAGACCGTCAGCAACCACATCTCCTCGATCTTCGCAAAGCTTCAGGTCGCCGACCGTGCCGAGGCCATCGTGCGCGCCCGCCAGGCCGGGCTCGGCCACCGGTCGTGACCTGATCGGCCGGTCCGCCACTACGATGGCGTCGAAAACGGTCGAAAGGGGACGGGTGTGGATCTGGTCGAGCGCGGCGAGGCGTTCGCCGAGTTCTGGCGGGAGCGACACCTGTGCACGCTCACGACCGTCCGGCCAGACGGCACCCCGCATGTTGTGCCGGTCGGCGCCACCCTCGACCTCGCGACGGCGACCGCGCGCGTGATCACGTCCGGCGCGTCGCACAAGGCCCGCCTCGTCTCCGCCGCCGGTGCGGAGGGCATACCGGTCGCGCTCTGCCAGGTCGACGGCCGCCGCTGGTCGACGCTCGAAGGAACCGCCGTGGTGCACGCCGACCCCGAGCGCGTCGCCGACGCCGAACGGCGATATGCCGAGCGGTACAAGCAACCGCGGGTCAACCCCCAGCGCGTGGTGCTGGAGATCCAGGTCACCCGCGTGCTGGGGAACATGTGATCACCGTCGTCGGGATCGGCGCCGACGGCTGGCCCGGCCTGGCCCCCGCCTCACGCGCCGCCCTCGAGAAGGCGGAGGTGCTGATCGGCGGCCCCCGGCAGCTCGACCTGGTGCCGCCCTCGGGCGCCGAGCGCGTCGCCTGGCCGTCCCCGTTGCTGGCCGCGCTCCCCGGTCTGATCGACGAGCACGCCGGGCGTGACGTCTGCGTCCTGGCGAGCGGCGACCCCATGTTCTTCGGCATCGGCTCGACCCTGGCGCGACTGCTCGGGCCGGGCCGCCTGCGCGTGCTGCCGCACCTGTCGTCGCTCTCGCTGGCCTGCGCACGGCTGGGCTGGCCCGCCGAGCAGGTCGAGGTGGTCAGCCTCGTCGGCCGCCCCCTCGCCGTGCTCAACGCCCCCGTGCAGCCGGGCCGCCGTCTGATCGTGCTCAGCGCCGACGGCGCGACGCCCTCCCGGGTGGCCGGGCTGCTCACCGCGCGTGGTTACGGAGCGAGCAAGCTGATCGTGCTGTCCGATCTCGGCGCGCCGACCGAGGCGCGGCAAGACGGCACCGCCGCCGCCTGGCCGCACACCACGTCCGCGGCGCTGAACGTCGTCGCCGTCGAATGCGCCGCCGGGCCCGACACCCGGGCCCTCCCCCTCGTGCCCGGGCTGCCCGACGACGCCTTCGAGCATGACGGGCAGCTCACCAAACGCGAGGTGCGCGCCGTCAGCCTTTCGCGGCTCGCCCCCCTGCCCGGCGAGACGTTGTGGGACGTGGGCGCGGGCGCGGGCAGCATCGCGATCGAGTGGATGCGGTCCCACCCGTCCTGTACGGCTGTCGCCGTCGAAGGCAGGGCCGAACGCGCCGAGCGCATCCGCCGCAACGCCGACGCCCTGGGCGTGCCCGGCCTCCGCGTGGTCGAAGGCGCCGCCCCCGCGGCCCTCGACGGGCTGCCCCGGCCTGACGCGGTGTTCGTCGGCGGAGGCGTCACCGCGCCCGGCGTCGTCGAGGCGTGCTGGGCCGCCCTGCGACCCGGAGGCCGGCTCGTGGCCAACGCGGTCACGCTGGAGTCCGAGGCCGTCGTCGGGCAGTGGTACGGCAGGCTCGGCGGCGACCTCGTCCGCCTGGCCGTGCAACGGGCCTCCCCAGTCGGCGGCTTCACCGGCTGGCGGGCCATGATGCCGGTGACCGTCTGGTCGGTGACCAAAAGCCCCCAAGGAGATGCTTCATGACGGTGCGTTTCGTCGGCGCGGGCCCGGGTGCGGCCGACCTCATCACGGTGCGCGGGCTGCGCGTGCTGGAGAGCTCACCCGTCTGCCTGTACGCCGGGTCGCTGGTGCCCCGCGAGCTACTCGGCTCGTGCCCCGAGGGAGCAAAGCTCGTCGACACGGCCAACCTGACGCTCGACCAGATCGTCGCCGAGATGGCCGGCGCGCACGAGGCCGGGCACGACGTCGCGCGGCTGCATTCCGGCGACCCGTCGGTGTTCAGCGCCGTGGCCGAGCAGATGCGCCGCCTCGACGCGCTCGGCATCCCCTATGAGGTGGTGCCGGGGGTGCCCGCCTTCGCCGCGGCCGCAGCGTCGCTGGGCCGCGAGCTCACCGTGCCCGCGGTCGGGCAGACCGTCATCCTCACCCGCACAGCCGCGCGGGCGACGCCGATGCCCGATGGCGAGGACCTCGCGACGTTGTCGGCGAGCACGGCCACCATGGTGCTCCACCTGGCCGTGCAGCGGATCGACGCCGTGGTCGCCGAACTCCTCCCGTCCTACGGCGCCGCCTGCCCTGTCGCGGTCGTCGCCCGGGCGAGCCGCGAGGACGAGGTGATCTTGCGGGGCACGCTGTCCGACATCGCCGAGCAGGTGCGGCAGGCGGGGATCCAACGGACGGCCGTCATCGTCGTCGGCCGGGTACTCGCCGCGTCGGAGTTCCCCGACAGCCACCTCTACTCACCCGGCCGCCGCCGGTCGTGACAGTAGACAGGACCGTGACCGCAGGCCCCCTCGTGGCCGGGCCGTCAGGAGCAGCCGGACCGTCAGGAGCGGCCGCCCGCCCGTCCGACGATCACGCCGGCCCGGTCGATGACCACGATGTCGACCTCGACCGGGGCCTCCCGCAACACCTCGGCCGCCGTGGCGCAGGCACCCTCGGCGACCAGGTCGCCCAACGGCAGTCCGGCCTCCTGGCACAACCGCAGGGCGTGGAGCGCCGTGTTGGCCTCCCTGACCTCTTCGGCGAGCGCGGAACCGCCGCCCGCATCGAGCACGAGCCGCGCCAGCAGGTCGGGGTTGACCTGCGACCGGCCCGAATGCAGGTCGAGATGCCCGTCGGCCAGCTTGGACAGCTTGCCGATCCCGCCGGCCACGGTGAGCCGCGGCACGGGATGGCGGCGCAGATATTTCAGCAGCGCCCCGGCGAAGTCGCCCATGTCGAGCAGCGCGTCGTCGGGCAGGCCGTACAGCTCGGCGGCCACCCGCTCCGACGTGCTGCCGGTGCACCCGGCCACATGCGTGTGGCCCGCCGCCCTCGCGACGTCGACGCCGCGCCGGATCGAGTCGATCCACGCCGAGCACGAATAGGGCACCACGACGCCGGTCGTGCCGAGGATCGACAGGCCGCCCAGGATGCCCAGCCTCGGGTTCCAGGTGTGGCGGGCCAGTTCCTCGCCGCCGTCGACCGAGATCTCCACGACGACGTCGCCGCTGCCGCCGTGCGAAGCGGCCACCTCGGCCACATGCTCACGCATCAGCCTGCGGGGCACCGGGTTGATGGCCGGCTCGCCCACGTCGAGGGGAAGGCCCGGCTTCGTGACCGTGCCTACCCCGGGCCCGGCCACGAACGTCACGCCGCTGCCCGGGCCGCCCGGCCGTACGGTCGAGGTGATCAGCGCGCCGTGCGTCACGTCGGGGTCGTCGCCCGCGTCCTTGACCACGGAGGCGGAGGCGACGCCGTCGCCGAGCGACTCCCGCGCGAGCGCGAAGGCCGGCCGCCGGTCACGGGGCAATGTGATCGTCACCGGGTCGGGGAAGTCTCCGGTGAGCAGCGCCGTGTATGCGGCCTTCGTGGCGGCCGTCGCGCACGCGCCGGTCGTCCAGCCGTGTCGCAGCGGGCTGCTCATGAGGACACCACCCGGGTGAAGGAGACGAGGAGGACCATCGCATGCGCGTGCTGATCCTGGGAGGCACGGCCGAGGCGCGGGCGCTGGCGGCGGCGCTCGACCCAGAGCCCGGCGTTCACGTGGTGTCGTCGCTGGCCGGACGGGTGAGCAACCCGCGCCTGCCGGTCGGCGAGGTGCACGAGGGCGGCTTCGGCGGGCCCGACGGCCTCGCGGCCTGGCTCCGCGAGCACGCCGTCGACGCCATGGTCGACGCGACCCATCCGTTCGCCGAGCGCATGACAGCGTCGGCGGCGCAGGCGGCCGAGCGCACCGGCGTCCCGCTGCTGGTGCTGCGACGCCCGGGATGGACGGAAGGGCCCGGCGACGCCTGGCACCGCGTCGCGTCGCTCGGCGCCGCAGCGGAGCTGCTGCCCTCCCTCGGCCGCCGGGTGTTCCTCACGACAGGACGCAGGAGCCTTCCCGCCTTCACGGGCGCCTTCACGGCCGTCGAAGGGTTGTGGTTCCTCGCCCGGTCGGTCGACCCGCCGGAGCCGCCCATCCCGGCCAACGTGCACGTCGTGCTCGCCCGCGGGCCGTACACGGTGGAGGGCGAGCGGGCCCTCATCGCGGAGCACCGGCTCGACGTGCTCGTCACCAAGGACAGCGGCGGGCAGATGACCACCGCCAAGCTGGTCGCCGCCCGCGAGCTCGGCCTGCCCGTGATCATGGTGGACCGGCCGCCCCTGCCCGGCGGCGTACGGCCGGCCGAGACCGTCGAGGCCGCCCTTGAGTGGGTTCATGAGGCGGGGCTTCACGCGGGGTAGCGGCGTGGGGTGTAGACGACCCGGCCGCCTTCCCGCTCGACCACACGGGTCGTCGACGACCCGACGAGCAGCAGGCAGCGCATGTCGACGGTCTCCGGGTCGAGCTCGCCCAGCGTGGTGACCGTGACGCTCTCCTCGGGACCGCCGACGTCGCGCCCGACGACCACGGGCGTGCCCGGGTCGCGGTGTTCGAGCAGCAGGTCGCGGGCGGCGGCGACCTGCCAGCGGCGGCTGCGCGAGGCGGGGTTGTAGACGGCCAGCACCATGTCGGCCTTCGCGGCCGCGCTGATGCGGTCTGCAACGACCTCCCACGGCTTGAGCAGGTCCGACAGCGACACCACGCAGTAGTCGTGGCCGAGCGGCGCACCCGCCCTGCTCGCCACCGCCTGCGCCGCGGTCAGCCCCGGGACGATCCGCACGGGCACCTCGGCGAACCTCGGCTCGGCGGCGGCCTCGAGCACCGCACTGGCCATCGCGAACACGCCCGGGTCGCCGGAGGAGACCACCGCCACCCGCGCCCCGTCGAGGGCCATCTCCAGCGCGTGCCTCGCCCGCTCGGCCTCGACCCTGTTGTCCGTCCGGTGGCGGCGCTGGCGCGCGTTCGGCGGCACCCGGTCGACGTACGGGCCGTATCCGACCAGGTCGGTGGCGTCGTCGAGCGCTTCCTGCGCCTCCGGGGTGAGCCACGGGCGCCCTGCGGGGCCGAGCCCGATCACCGTGACCCGGCCCGGCCGCTCGTCCGCGGCCGGCTCCGGCACGAAGGTGCGCTCGGCCGGGCTGGGGAGCAGGGCGAGGGAGAAGTACGGCACCTGCGACGGGTCCACGTCCTTCAGCGGAGCGATGCGCTGCCCGCTCGTGGTGGCGCGCTCGACGTACCACGCCTCGTCGAGCCGCCCGGCCTCGGCGAACGCGTCCCGCACCTTCTCGAAGGTGCGGCCCAGCTTGAGCACCGCGGCCGAGTCGGCGGCCCGCAGCTTGTCGGCCAGCACGTCGGCCGGAAGCGTGCCCGGCAGCACGGTCAGCGTCTCCTCGCGCTCCACCAGCGGGCGGCCGAGCACCGCCGACGCCCCGCTCACCGAGGTCACGCCCGGCACCACCTCGGTCGTGTACCGGTGGGCCAGCCGCTTGTGCATGTGCATGTACGAGCCGTAGAAGAGCGGGTCGCCCTCGCACAGCACGACGACGACCCTGCCCGCGTCCAGGTGGACGGCCAGCCGGTCCGCGCAGACGGCGTAGAAGTCGTCCAGAGCGCCCTGGTAGCCGCCGGGGTGATCGGTCGTCTCCGTGGTCAGCGGGTATTGCAGCAGCTCTTCGATCTGCCCGTCCCGCATGTACGGCAGGGCGATCGACCGGGCGATGCTCCGGCCGTGCCTGGCGCTGTGATAGGCGATCACATCGGCCTCGCCGATCAGGCGGGCCGCCTTCACCGTCACCAGCTCGGGATCTCCCGGGCCGAGCCCGACACCGTAGAGCCGACCTGTCATCGCGTCACTCCCGCTCACTTGCGATGGCGTTGACCGCCGCCGCCACCATCGCGCTGCCGCCCCTGCGGCCGTGCACCACCAGAAACTCCAGGTCGCTTTCCGCCAGCGCCTGCTTCGACTCGGCCGCGCCGATGAAGCCCACCGGGATGCCGAGCACGGCTGCCGGGCGCGGCGCACCGGCTTCCACTAGTTCGAGCAGGCGGAACAACGCGGTCGGCGCGTTGCCGATCGCCACGACCGCTCCGCCCAGCCGATCGCCCCACAAGTCCAGCGCCGCCGCGCTGCGGGTGGTGCCGAGCCGTTCCGCGAGGCCGGGCACCTCCGGGTCGCCGAGCGTGCACACCACCGCGTTGTCGGCGGGAAGCCGCCGCCGCGTGACTCCGGAGGCGACCATCTGCGCGTCGCACAGGATCGGTGCGCCGCCCCGCAGCGCCTCGCGGGCGCGGGCGACGACGCCGGGCGACCAGGCGAGGTCGTCGACCAGGTCGGTCATGCCGCAGGCGTGCACCATCCGCACCGCCACCTGGGCCACGTCGGCGGGCATGCGGCTGAGATCGGTCTCGGCCCTGATCGTGGCGAACGAGCGCCTGTAGATCTCGGCGCCGTCCCGTACGTAGTCGGTCACTTTTCCCCTCTGGCTTCAGGCGTGGACGTCCTGAACGCGGCGACGGCGGCGGCCGTCTCGTCCACGTCGGAACCGGTACGGCGGTCGCCGTCCAGCTCGATTCGGTATCCGTGGCCCGTGGCCACCACCTCGACGACTGTGCCGCGTGGCCGGCCGCAACGGCGTTCGCATCCCGCCCAGTGGACGGGCAGCAGGTGAGCCGCCTGGGTGGAGGCCTGTGTGACGGCGCGGGTGGCGTCCGCCTGCACGTCGGCCAGTGACTTCGCGCAACCGGGCCGTCCTGTGCAGGCGCTCACCCCGGCCCAGGGCGAGGACGGATCGGCGACGAGCCCGGCCTCGGTGACGGCCCGCGCCCAGCGGGCGGCCGACGCCGGGGCCAGGTCCGGCACGATGACCGTCCGCCATGGCGTGAGCCGGGTCTCCCCCTGCGTTTCCCGCGCCGCCTCGGCGAGGAGGTGTGCCTGAGCGGCCGACAGCCGACCGAGCGGCACCACGACCTCCAGCGCCACCCGCCCGTCGGTCTGATCGTGTGTGCCGGGCCGGGGCGTGCCGCCCGCATTACGGGTGGTTCCGTCAGCGACAGCCGGGTCGCCGGGGCGCAGCCGGGCGGCGACACGGGCGGGCCCGTTCTCCAGCTCGGCGATCCGCCATGCCGAACCAGGCCCGGCCACCTCTTCCGGCACGGCCAGTTCGTCCAGGAACGCCTCCGCGGCGGCCAGCATGACGCCGACCGCGTCGTCAAGCGCCTGGACGATCCCGGCCTCGACGCCTGCGAGCAGGACGGCCCATGCCGTACGGGATCGGGCCAGGAGCGTGACGTCGGCGCCGAGCCCGGCGACGTCGCCCGTGCCGTCGTCCAGCGCGAACAGAAAGCGTCCCGACAGGCCGGCGAGCCGGGGCCGGGCGCACAGCGCCGAGTCGAGGGCCTCGACCAGCGGGCGCACGTCGATCAGGCTCGTGTGCACGCGCCCCGACAGCGGGGAGGCGACGATGTTGCGCACCCGTTCGTGGGTGTCGGACGGGAGAAGGCCTGCCGCTGCCATCCGGGTCGCGAAGGTCTCCGGCGACCCCAGCCCGCGCACCTGCACGTTGGCCCGGGAGGTCAGCTCGACGACCCCCGCGCCCAGCTCGGCGGCACAGGCCGCCAGTTCGTGCAGCTGTGAGGGGGTGAGAGCGCCGCCGGGAACGCGGATGCGGGCGAGTCCGCCGTCGGCGGCGGTATGCACCTGTAGCGCCCCCGGACAGGCGTCAGGGTGCGCGCGTCCGGAAAAGTCGGCTATCGCCACGAAGAGGATGCTAACGCCAGTTATTGCATTGCATAGGGCTGCCGTAGTCTCATCGGTAAGCGACGGCACAGGGAGGAAGCCGGTGGAACACCGGCGCGGTCCCGCCACTGTGACCAGGGAGTGACCCCCATCACGGGCCACGGTCCGGCAACGGACGGGAAGGCCGGGGTGAGCGTCGATCTGGGAGCCAGGAGACTCCTGCCGCCGCGACACCCACGACCGGGGCGAGGACCCCGAGGGAGGAACCCCCGTGCGCCCGACGCCGTCCGACACCGCGACCGTCCTGCTGCTGTCCACCTCCGACACCGACCTGCTCAGCGCCAGGGCCAGCGACGCGCCCTACCGTCTGGGCAACCCCGCACGGCTGACCGCCGACGACCTGCCCGCCCTGGTGGAGGGCACCGACGTGGTGGTCGTACGGCTGCTCGGCGGGCGCAGGGCCTGGGAAGAGGGGCTCGACGCGCTGCTCGCGGGCCCGCGTCCGGTGGTCGTGCTCGGCGGCGAGCAGGCGCCCGACGCCGAGCTGATGGAGCTGTCCACGGTCAGCGGCGGCACCTGCGCGGAGGCCCACGCCTACCTCGCGCACGGCGGCCCCGCCAACCTGACCGAGCTGCACAAGTTCCTGTCGGACACCGTGCTGCTCACCGGGCACGGATTCGCGCCGCCCGCGGCCACCCCCACCTGGGGCCGCCTGGAGCGCACGCCCCGCCGTACGGAAGGTCCCGTCGTCGGCGTGCTCTACTACCGGGCGCATCACATGGCGGGCAACACCGGGTTCGTCGAGACGCTCAGCCAGGCGATCGAGGACGCGGGCGGCCAGGCGCTGCCGATCTTCTGTTCGTCCCTGCGCACGGCCGAGCCGGAGCTGTTCGACACCCTCCGCGCGGCCGACGCGCTGGTCGTCACCGTGCTCGCGGCCGGCGGATCGCGCCCGGCCACCGCGTCCGCGGGCGGCGACGACGAGGCGTGGGACGTGGGCGCGCTCGCCGACCTCGACGTGCCGATCCTGCAGGGCCTGTGCCTCACGACCAGCAGGCAGGCCTGGGACGAGAACGACGACGGCCTGTCCCCGCTCGACGCGGCCTCGCAGGTGGCCATCCCGGAGTTCGACGGCCGCATCATCACGGTGCCGTTCTCGTTCAAGGAGATCGACCCCGACGGGCTCACCGTCTACGTCGCCGACCCCGAACGGGCATCCCGCGTCGCCGGGATCGCCGTACGGCATGGCTTGCTGCGGCACACCCCGCCCGCCGAACGGCGGCTGGTGGTCATGCTGTCGGCGTATCCGACCAAGCACTCACGGGTCGGCAACGCGGTCGGCCTGGACACCCCGGCCAGCACGGTCAGGTTGCTCGCCAGGCTCGCCGAGGCGGGCTACGACCTGGGCGAGGGCCTGCCCGGCATGGCGGATCAGGACGGCGACGCGCTCATCCACGCCCTCATCGCCGCGGGCGGCCAGGATCAGGACTGGCTGACCGAGGAGCAGCTCTCGGGCAATCCGGTGCGCATCTCGGCCGCGTCCTACCGCGAGTGGTACGCCACGCTGCCCGAAGACCTGCGTACGGCGATGGAGCGCCACTGGGGGCCGCCGCCGGGCGAGCTGTTCGTGGACCGGTCACACGACCCCGACGGCGAGATCGTGCTGGCCGCGCTGCGCGCCGGGAACCTCGTCGTGATGGTCCAGCCGCCGCGGGGCTTCGGGGAGAACCCGATCGCCATCTATCACGATCCCGACCTGCCGCCCAGCCACCACTACCTGGCCGCCTACCGCTGGCTGGCCGCCGACTTCGGCGCGCACGCCATGGTGCACGTCGGCAAGCACGGCAACCTGGAATGGCTGCCGGGCAAGTCGGCCGGCATGTCGGCCGCATGCGGTCCCGACGCGGCGCTCGGCGACCTGCCGCTGGTCTACCCGTTCCTCGTCAACGACCCCGGTGAGGGCACCCAGGCCAAGCGGCGCACGCATGCCGTACTGGTCGACCACATGGTGCCGCCGATGGCCCGCGCGGACACCTACGGCGACATCGCCCGGCTGGAGCAGTTGCTGGACGAGCACGCCACGATCGCCGCCATGGACCCGGCGAAGCTGCCCGCGATCAGGGCGCAGATCTGGACGCTGATCCAGGCGGCCAAGCTCGACCACGACCTCGGGCTGGACAACCGGCCGCACGACACCGAGTTCGACGACTTCCTGCTGCACGTCGACGGCTGGTTGTGCGAGGTCAAGGACGCCCAGATCCGCGACGGGCTGCACGTGCTGGGTGAGGCGCCCACCGGCAAGGTCCGCGTCGACCTGGTGCTCGCGATGCTGCGCGCCCGGCAGATGTGGGCCGGCAAGGAGACGCTGCCCGGCCTGCGGGAGGCGCTGGGGCTCGCCGAGGACGGCAGCGCCGCGCTGGCGAGCGTCGACCAGGCGGAGGCGACGGCGCGGGCCCTGATCGAGGCGATGGAGGATCGCGGCTGGGACCCCGGCGCGGTCGGCGGCGTCGTGGAGACGATCCCCGGCGACAGGCGCGCGCTCGTCGCACGGATCCTGACCTTCGCCGCCACCGAAGTGGTGCCCCGGCTGGCCCGCACCACCGACGAGATCGACCATCTGCTCCACGCCCTCGACGGCGGCTACGTTCCTGCCGGGCCGAGCGGCTCACCGCTGCGCGGGCTCATCAACGTGCTGCCGACCGGCCGTAACTTCTACTCCGTCGACCCGCGGGCCGTGCCGAGCAGGCTGGCCTGGGAGACCGGGCAGGCGATGGCCGACTCGCTGCTCGAGCGTTACAAGGCCGACACGGGCGACTGGCCGCGCTCGGTCGGGTTGTCCATCTGGGGAACCAGCGCGATGCGCACCGCGGGCGACGACGTCGCCGAAGTGCTCGCCCTGCTCGGTGTGCGGCCGGTCTGGGACGAAGCGTCGCGCCGGGTGACCCACCTGGAGCCGATCGCCTCGGATGAGCTCGGCCGCCCCCGCATCGACGTCACCGTGCGCATCAGCGGCTTCTTCCGCGACGCGTTCCCGCACGTCGTCGCGATGCTCGACGACGCCGTGCGACTGGCCGCCGGGCTCGACGAACCCGACGAGCTCAACTACGTGCGCGCCCACGTCACCGCCGACCAGGCGGGCCACGGGGACGCCCGGCGGGCCACCATGCGCATCTTCGGCTCGGCGCCGGGCGCGTACGGGGCCGGGCTGCTGCCCCTCATCGACAGCAGGAACTGGCGCGACGACGCCGACCTCGCCGAGGTCTACGCCGTCTGGGGTGGCTTCGCCTACGGCCGCGATCTGGACGGCGTGCCCGCCAGGACCGACATGGAGAGCGCCTACAAGCGGATCGCCGTCGCCGCGAAGAACGTCGACACCCGCGAGCACGACATCGCCGACTCCGACGACTACTTCCAGTACCACGGCGGCATGATCGCAACGGTGCGCGCGCTCACGGGGACCGCCCCGGCCGCCTACGTCGGCGACAGCACCCGCCCCGACGCCGTGCGCACCCGCACCCTGTCGGAGGAGACCTCACGCGTCTTCCGCGCCAGGGTCGTCAACCCCAACTGGCTGGCCGCGATGCGGCGGCACGGCTACAAGGGCGCGTTCGAACTGGCCGCGACCGTCGACTACCTCTTCGGCTACGACGCCACGACCGGCGTCATCGCCGACTGGATGTACGACAAGCTGACCGAGACGTACGTGCTCGACCCCGAGAACCAGGCGTTCATGGCGAAGTCGAACCCGTGGGCGCTGCACGGCATCGCCGAACGTCTGCTGGAGGCGGCCGACCGGGGCATGTGGGAGCACCCGGACCCCGACATCCTGCGCGGCCTCCAAGAGGTCTACCTCAAAACCGAAGGCGACCTAGAAGACACCCAAGGCGCATAACCCCTTGCGCGTGATCATGCACCCCCTTGGCGGCGTGATCACGCCCCCCCTGGGCATGATCATGAACCCCCTTGGGCATGATCATGAACCCCCTTGGGCGTGATCATGCAGAAGTTCGGGCGCAGGCCATCTGACCTGCGCCAACCATTTCCGTGATCATGCAGAAGTTCGCCAGAACCGGCGGTGACCTGCGGCAACACGATTCGTGATCATGCAGTTCTTCGAGTACGGCAGACCCGACCTGGGAAAACAGCTCGCGCGATCATGCAGATTCGCGGAGAAACGGGGCCCGACCTGGGGCGACAAGTCACGTGATCATGCATCCAGGACTCGCGTGCATGATCACGTACGACGTCGTCGCTGTTCGGAAGCACAGTGCACGAAGAAGTGCATGATCACGAAATACATCGTCCCAGGCCAGCCTGGCCGTACGCGAACTTCTGCATGATCACGAAAATTGTCGGCGCAGGCCAGGAGTGCCGTAAGTGAACTTCTGCATGATCACGGCAAGCGGCGGCGCAGGTCAGGAGTGTCGCACGCGAACTTCTGCATGATCACGAGTACGGGGCGGGGGCCACGGGCGAGGGCCACGGGGGTGGGGGCCACGGGGCGGGGTGGGGGGGATTTACCATTCGATGCCTTTTTGGCCTTTTTGGCCGGTGTCCATCGGGTGGCGGATCTTGCCCATCTCGGTCACCAGGTCCGCGGCCTCGATCAGCCGGTCGGGGGCGTCCCTGCCGGTGATCACGACGTGCTGGGTGCCCGGCCGGGAGGCGAGCGCCTCCAGCACGTCGTCGAGGTCGAGCCAGCCCCATTTGAGGGGGTAGGTGAACTCGTCGAGCACATAGAAGCGGTAGGTCTCGGCGGCCAGGTCACGCTTGATCTGTTCCCAACCCTCCCGGGCGTCGGCGGCGTGATCCTCCTCCGTGCCGGGACGCTGGATCCAGGACCAGCCCTCCCCCATCTTGTGCCAGGTCACCGGCCCGCCCTCGCCGCTGGCGCCGAGCACCGTGAGGGCGCGTTCCTCGCCGATGCGCCACTTGGCCGACTTCACGAACTGGAACACCCCGATCGGCCAGCCCTGGTTCCACGCGCGCAGGGCCATGCCGAACGCGGCGGTCGACTTGCCCTTCCCCGGCCCGGTGTGGACCATCAGCAGCGGCCTCGTCCTGCGTTGCCGCGTGGTGAGGCCGTCGTCGGGAACGCTGGCCGGCTTGCCCTGTGGCATGTCAGACCGCCTTTCTGTACGCGCGACCCTCGCTGCGGTGGTCGCGGACGAGTGCACCGAGGTCGGACAACGCGTCGAGGGCGACCGCCTCGGCCCCCATCAGACCCGCCAGCCGTACGGCAAGGCCGAGCCGTACCGGGCCGGTCTCGCAGTCGACGACCACGCTCGTCACGCCGCGCAGCAGCGCGGCGGCCCGGTCGACGTCGCCTCCGGCCGTCGCGCGCCCGTCGGTGACGAGCACCAGCAGGGGCCGGCGGGCGGGGTCGCGCAGGCGCTCGACCCGCAGCACGTCGGCGGCGCGGGCCAGTCCTTCCGCGAGGGGTGTGCGGCCACCGGTCGGCAGGGAGCGCAGCCGGGCGGCGCCCGCCTCGACCGACGAGGTCGGCGGCAACGCCACCTGGGCCGCCGAGCCCCGGAACGTGACGAGCCCGATCTTGTCCCGCCGCTGGTAGGCGTCCAGCAGGAGGCTCAGCACGGCGGTCTTCACCACCGTCATGCGCTTGCGGGCCGCCATGGAGCCGCTGGCGTCGACGACGAACAACACCAGGTTGCCCTCGCGGCCCTCGCGGACCGCCTCACGCAGATCGCCCTCGCGGATCAGCAGTCCGGGCCCGGTCCTGCCGCGTTCCCGCTGGTACGGCGCGGCGGCCAGCAGCGTCCCCATCAGGTGCACCGACGCGGCACGGCCTTCGGGCAGCCGCGAGCCTGTTGTGCGGCCGTGCGGGGTGCGCGCCCGCGACCGCCTGCCCGACGCGCCCTCGCCCAGCCCCGGCACCTTCAACACCGGCACCCTGTACGGCTCGGCCGCCGCTGCCACCTGTTCGGCTCCGCCGCCTTGCCCGGACGGTTCCACCTGCTCCGTCTGCGGCCCGCTGTCGGCGCCGGAAGAAGGAGCGGAAGCACCCGGGCCGGAAGCCTCACCCGGGCCGGCCTCGGACGGCTGCCCGGGAGGCGGCGTGCCCGGCTCGTCCGGGGAACCCGAAGGTCCGCCGGAAGGGTCGTCGTCCGGGGGGCTGGGAGGGTCGTCGTCCTGGGATGTGCGCTCGAGCAGGTCTTCGAGCAGCGACTCGTCCAGGCCCGGCGCGTCGAAAGGGTCGCGGCGGCGGCGGTGGGGCAACGACAGCCGGGCCGCCGCACGCACGTCTTCTGTGGTGACCACGTCACGGCCCTGCCAGGCGGCGTGCGCGATGGCGGCGTTGGCAGTGACCAGGTCGGCCCGCAGGCCGTCGACCTCGAACCCCGCGCACACCGTGGCGATTTGGCGCAGACGGGCGTCGGGCAGTCGGACGCCGGGCAGCAGAGCCCTGGCCGTCGCGATCCTGTCCGCGAGGGCCGCCTCGTCCTCGGTCCAGCGGGCGGCGAATCCGGCGGGGTCGGCGTCGAAGGCGAGCCGGCGGCGCACCACCTCGGCCCGGTCGTCCGGGTCGCGGGAGGCCCGCACCTCGACCGTCAGCCCGAATCGGTCGAGAAGTTGCGGCCGGAGCTCGCCCTCCTCGGGATTCATGGTGCCGACCAGCAGAAACCTGGCGGCGTGCCGTACGGAGACCGATTCCCGTTCGACATAGCAGGTGCCGAGGGCGGCCGCGTCGAGCAGCAGGTCGACCAGATGATCATGGAGGAGGTTGACCTCGTCCACATAGAGCACGCCGCGGTGGGCCGCCGCGAGCAGGCCAGGCTCGAAGGCCTTCACCCCCTCGACCAGCGCCCGCTCCAGGTCGAGCGAGCCGACGAGCCGGTCCTCCGACGCTCCGACGGGCAGCTCGACCAGGGCGGCGGACCGCTGCGTGCGCTGGGCGTCCGGCTCGTGCGGCCCGTCGGGGCAGCCGGGGTCGGGAGCGTCGGGGTCGCAGGCGAACCGGCAGCCGGCGACCACGGCGACCTGCGGCAGCTGCGCGGCCAGCGCGCGCACGATGGTCGACTTCGCGGTGCCCTTCTCCCCGCGCACGAGCACACCGCCTACCCGGGGTGATACGGCGTTGAGCACCAGGGCCAGCTTGAGGTCGTCGAGGCCGACGACGGCGCTGAACGGATAGGTGACGTTCAAGGGGTGGCCTTCCGGGTCGGCACGGCGGTCCGCGGGAAAGCGGGCGCCGTCAGCCCGGGGGGAACGGCACGGTCACGCACGGCGGATCCTCCTCAGGGATGACGCGTCCCACGGCATGAGGCCGCGGCAGCCAAGCGACCTGGCTCCCAGGATCACCGTCCTGGTCACAGTGGCGCGTCCGCACCGGAATCTCACCGGATTTCCCTTGGACAACCGCAAAACCTACCGGAACGTACCTTTTCCTCCCGATCGCGTCAACCGACGTGCCGCATGTCACCAGAGTGAAAGGAGCGAAGAACCGAGCAATGTGACGGAGACCACCCCCGCCCGACCCTCAGAACAGGCCGACCTAGGCTTCTGTCTCAGGGGGCATCACTCCGCGACGCGACGGAGGTGAGCAGAATGCAGGAATTTCGCGTCTCGACCGAGCGCCGGCCTCCGTTCACCGTCATCCACGTCTGCGGAGAACTGGACATCGCGACGGAGCCGCGACTGCGTGAGGAGGTCCAGGCCGCCCTCGCCCATCCGACGCCCCGGCTGCTCTTCGACCTCACCCGTCTCGACTTCGTCGACAGCACCGGACTGCAGATCATCTTCGACACCTACGTCGAGTTGGGCCGGGGGGACCGGGTGGCGGTCTGCGGCCTGTCGCCTCGGGTGAAAAAGGTCTTCGACGCCCTCGGGCTCACCGCGGAGATGGCGGTCTACGGCACGGCGGCCGAGGTGATGGCCTCCCTCGGCACCGATCCCTGGTGACAGTTCACCACCGTCGGTCGAACCAGCCGAGGTCGACGGCGTCGGCGATGGCCCGCAGGCCGGCCTCGTTCGGATGCAGGTGGTCGCCCGTGTCGTAGGCCGGCAGGAACATCTGCGGGTTGCCGGGGTCCCGGGTCGCGAGGTCCAGGTCGAGTACGGCGTCGCAGTCGCCTCCTTCGCGCACGAACTCGTTGTACGCGACCCTGGCGTCCTCCGTCTCCTGCGACCAGGCGTCGAAGCCGCGAAACGGCGTCAGCGTCGAGCAGATGAACATGATTTGCCTGGCGTGGGCGCGGGAGATGAGCTCGCGAGTCGCGGCGATCAGCTGCGACGCCGTGGGCGGCGGATCGGACGAGGCCAGATCGTTGATCGGGTCGTCGGAGAAGATCACCCAGCGGACGCCCGGCTGGCTCAGCACGTCGCGCTCGAACCGGTCGGCCGCGCTCTGCCCCGCCCCGTCGGCCAGCAGGCGGTTGCCGCTGATGCCCTGGTTGAGCACGCCGACCACCCGGCCGGAGGTGGCCAGGCGGGAGGCCAGCCGGTTGGGCCAGCGCCGGTTGGCGTCGAGGCTGGAGCCGACCCCGTCCGTGATCGACGCACCGAGCGTGACGACCGTCCCCTGCGAGGAGGCGTTCCGCACGTCGACGTTGGCCAGGAAGAAGTAGCTGCCGGCCTCCTGAGCCCCGGAGAGGGTGGCGTCGCCGCTGACGTCGCCGGAAGCGATGTAGTTCGTCTGCGTCGAGGTCTGGTGCAAGGTCGAGGGCCCGGTCGGCTCCGGCAGATGGAGGCTGACGGCGAGATCCGACCGCGCGGAAACGGTGATGCCGGCGGCGTCGCTGACCGCCAGCCCGCCTGCGGGGACGGTGACCGAGCGCCGCCCGCCGAAGGTCACCACCGTGTCGGTGGCGGGATCGACGCCGGATCCGCTCGTACGGCGGGCCACGTGCACGTCGTCGATGACGACCGGCCGGGTGCCGAAGGCGTTGGACAGGTGGATGCGGACCGAGGTGCCGCCGATGCTGGTGTGCACGATCTGGCGGACGGTCTGATCGGTGAAGCTCTGCCCGCCGTCCTGGGGCGAGGCGGACCAGGTGCCGGTCCAGGGAACGGGGTTGGTGGCTGGCATGGTCACGACCATCGGGGTCAGGGCGGTCACGAAGGCGGCCGCCGGTCTTGTTCTGTGAACACCGGAGCCCGGCGGGTCAGCCGACCCGCCGGGCCCGATGTGGGGGGGTGAGGAGATGGCTTAGTTGGTGATGAGGTCGAACGACTCCCACGGGCCGATCGCGTCCCTGTTGGCGATCAGCGGCTGCGCGCCCGCGCCCTCCGCGCAGACGTACTTGCTGTTCACCCCCGCCCTGAGGCTGACGGAGCCGTCCGGGTTGTTGATCAGCTGGAAGGTCTCCCACGAGCCGGCCGTCGGCCGGTTGGCGATCAGCGCCGCCGCCCCGGCGTTCTCCGCCGTCACGAACTGGCTGTTGCTCCTGGCCTTCAGCGCGATGTTGCCGTTGCCCAGGTTGACGCGGTCGAACTGCTCGTTCGTGCCGATGGCCGTCGCGCTCGCGATCAGCGACGAGCCGGTGGGCGCGGTGACGTACAGGTTGTTGGCCCGGGACCGCAGGCTGACCGTCCCGGCGCCGGAGGACCCGGTGGTCACCCGCACGGCGTCGACCATGCCGACGGCCGTCGACTTGTTGACGATCTTCAGGGTGTGCTGTCCGTTGGACAGCCCGGTCTTGCTGTACACGACCTGCTGCACCTGGCGTCCGCCGGACACGTTCAGGTTGACGTTGGTCTGGAAGACGTTGTCGATGTAGACGTCGACGTTGCCCATGTCGCCGTTGCGCTCGGACAGGTAGTCGATGCCGGTTCCGGTGAAGGTGTAGGTGGCGGTGGCGCCCACGGTGTTGGTGTGGTGGGTGTCGTCGTTGTAGTCGCCGTAGCCGCGGGCCGTCGTCTGGTACCAGTTCGCGTCGTAGGTCAGCTCGGTGTCGTTGATCAGCGAGTTGCCCGTCTGCGGGGCCGTGCCGAGGGCCGAGGCGGTGCCGCTCAGGGTCTTGACGCCCTGGTTGGCCGTGCCGGTCAGCGTGGTCGAGGTGTAGCTGCTCAGCGGCTTGGCCGTGCGCTCGACGACGTAGACCGTGTTGGCCGCGGTCGGGAACGTGATCTCACCGTTCGAGCTGGTGGTGATGATCGCGTTGTCGGACGCCCTGCGCACGCGGACCTGCTGGGTGCCCCACGGGTTGACCACCGTCGCCTGCTTGCCGTACTGGCTCTTGAGCCCGACGTACTTGATCTCGCCTGCCTCGCGCTCGGAGCTGACGAGGAAGCCGTCCTTGGCCAGCAGGGTGAACTTCCCGACGAACGACGAGTCGGACGGCACGGCGGGGAACACGCGGATCTTGTCGTTGTAGCTCTGCAGCAGCGTCTCGTTCATCGCCGTCAGGTGCACGCCGAGGTACTCGAAGACGCCGTTGGTGTTGTTGGTCATGCCGTTCGGGTAGTTCTGGTACTTCTGCAGCATCGTCTTCATGCCGTTGTACGCCTGGTCGCCGAGGCCCAGCCGGGCGGCCTGGACGGCGTCGTTGGCCCACACGTTGCCGTACGGGAACGGCCGCTGGTTCCAGGTGTTCAGCGCGGTCTGGTAGTCGGAGGAGCCGATGCCGGTCAGGTCGTACGGCCAGATCAGCTCCGACGAGACGTTCTCGCCGTTGCGCGTCTGCGAGATCGGCGGCTGGTGCGGCTGGTAGGCGCCGTTCGACACGACGTACGGCGTGAGGTGGTCGAGCACGTTCTGCCAGGTCGACCGGAGCCCCGCGTCGACGCCGAGCTGCTGGCTGACCTGAATGGTCAGCGGGAAGATGCTGCGCACGGCCGCCAGGTCGGTGATCGCGTTCTTGACGTTCCAGTACGTCTCGTGCGAGTTGGAGTTGGCCATGTAGTACGTGTTGGTCGCGCTGTCGTAGGACAACATGGCCGAGTAGAACTTCGCGGTCTCCCGCATGAACGGGTAGGCGACGTTCTGCAGGTAGGTGGCGTCGTTGGTGTAGCGGTACCGCATGTACATGCTGTAGGCGGCCTCGTAGCCGGTCGACAGGATGTTCTTGGTGTAGTCGCTGCCGGTCGTGCCGCGCGCGTTGCCGTCCCAGCCCATGGTCTCCGGCACCCACAGCCCGTCCACGCCGTACCTCGTCTGCGTGTACGCCTTCAGCGCGTTGTAGTTGCGGCTGTAGAGGTTGTTGTGCCGGTCGGTCAGGTCCGGGTGGTTGGAGGCGAGGAAGGAGAGGTACACGTCGCGCTGGTTCCAGTACCAGTACGCGTTGCTCCACTTGCTCTGGTCCTGGGTGGCACGGAAGACGCCGTTGATGAAGTGCGCGGGGTAGTTGCCGAAGCCCGCCGCGGCGATCATGTACGTGCTCAGGTAGTAGACGTTCTCCATGTAGTCGGCGTCCTTGGACCCGTTGGAGTACTGGACGAACGACTTGTTCCAGAACGCGTGCCAGAAGTTCTTGTAGTTGGTGAACGTCGTGGCGTAGCCCGTGGCCTTGACCGAGGACAGCTGGTTGCGGGCCTGGGTGACCGAGTCGCGGTTCGGAGCGTTGATCCTGCTCGCCGCCGTGAGCCAGATCGTGTAGCTGGAGGTCGGCGTGATGTTCAGCCGCACCTTCCGCCCGTCGACGACCTGGGTGGTGAAGTTCGCGCCCTCCACGGTGGCCGCCATCGAGTAGCCGAAGCCGTTCGCGTCGGTCTGGCCGCGGCTGAAGCCGGCCACGTTGGCGTCGGAGAACGTGGAAATGGTCTTCCAGGTGTTCAGATCCGGCACGTCGGCCATGTTGGTGACGGTCGCCGGGTCCCACATGCTGAGGTCGAAGGCGACGTTGGAGACTCCGCCGCGGGTGTCGTCCACGTGGATGCCCATCACCTCGGAGTTGGGCGAGCCCATGATGGTGACGGTGCGGTTGGAGTCGTACTTGGTGGTCAGCGTCCCGTCATAAAGGGAGAGGCGCTGCTGGTAGGTCGAATACCCGCTGTCCATCGCGGGGGTCGTGTACAGGTTGGCCAATCCGGCGGCGTAGGCCGACTGCTCCGACAGGTCGACACCCGACACCTGCATCGTCAGCCCGTTCTGGTTCCACACCATGGCGCCGGTACGGCCGTTGCCGACGGTCAGCCCATAGAGCGGGTTGGTGTTGGGGCGGTTGTAGACGATGTCGTGCTTGGACATGTAGCCGGCGTAGTCGACCTTGAGCGCTCCCGCGGTCTGGTCGAAGGCCGAATCCGTGGTCGAGGCCTGCGCGGGCGCGGCCAGGCCGCCCGCCGCCAGGGAACCGGCGAGAAATAACAAGGCAAGGGACCGCAGCACCCTCATCGACATGTTCTCCCTTACTCGCTGCTGCTGTGACACCTCCAGGCAGCGGCCTCGCCTGGCCGTACCTCGATCGAGCGCGTGCCTCCGCCCACGCCGAGATCGCCAAGGGTGCGGGGGGACGCGAAACCTGGCAGGGGGACGGCTCGGCCGCCACGACCGGTGATCGGCGACCGGCCGTGGCGGTCTCACCGCCCCCCTGCGCAGCGAACGACCGGCGCGAACCGGCACGGACGCAAAGGCCCGACCGGTCGCACCCATCACAGCTGCAGACTGTTACGCGTAGTTAACATTGGATGTCTTTGGCCGTCAAGAGATGTCAGGGCGGTGACATCCCGCCCACGAATCTGGGCATTTGTGACGCCACAGCCTGCGATCTGCGCGGATTTTGCGGGATCGCCACGATTCGTGGCGTCCAAAAATACATCCGATGTATCAAGATCATCTTGGCGTCGACTGTTTGTACCGATCCAGAGGTCAGCGCACGACGCTGTGCTTCTGCTTCGGCAGCGCCTCGATCATCGACCGCGGCACGTTGAGCGTGTCGGCGCTGACTTGCGGCGGCAGGTTGGCCATCCACTGGGTGGCTGAAATGTCCTCGAAACGCGGGTTGCGGAACATCTCCAGGAACACGAGCGGTTCCTTCCCGAGATTCTCGATGTAGTGCCCGTAGGCGAACGGCACATAGCCGACGTCACCGGCCTGGAAGTTGAACGTCCGTGCCAGGCCGGAGCTGGCGAACACGCCCATACGGCCGAATCCGGAGATGTAGTACTGCCACTCGTCGTCGGTCGGATGCCAGTGCAGCTCGCGCAGGCCGCCCGGGTCGACCTCCACCAGGGCGGCGCAGATCGTGTCGGCCGCCGTGAACGACGTCGAGTCGACGATCCGCACCCTGCCCCCGTCGAACTCGATCGGGGCCTCCGACAACATGGCGTGCTTGAACGTCCGGGGCACGTCGCCCGTGGGGCTGACCACCCGGTCGGACTCCAGGGACGGCGGCACCTGGCCCTTGAAGATGTACTTCTCCTTCTCCGGCATGTTCGCCATCTGCTCCATGGACCAGCCGAAGTTCTTGGCGAGCACGCTCTTCGGCGTGCGCGCGAAGAAGTCGCTGGCCATGAAGGTGGAGTTCTCCGAGAACGCGCCGTCGTCGAAGACCAGCAGGAACTCCACGCCCTCCTCGAGCGCCTGGATGTAGTGCGGGATTCCCTTTGGGAAGAACCACAGGTCTCCCCGCCGCACGTCGTCGAGGAAGTTGCGGCCCTCCTGGTCGACCGCGCCGATCCGGCAGCTGCCCTCGAGCACGTAGGCCCACTCGGCCTCCTTGTGCCAGTGGAGCTCGCGATAAGCGCCCGGGTTGAGGTGCATGTCGACCCCGGCCAGCGTGGTGGCGATCGGCAGTTCGCGCTGCGTCACCTCCCGCGTCCAGCCGCCCTCCTCGATCCGGGTGTGCGCCATCGAGAAGGAGAACTTCATGTTCGGGACGGTGCCGTGGTCGGTCACCGGCGGCGTGAGCAGATCCGGGTTCTGAATGTCGAGTTCGACGTTCCGGGGGCCGGTGTCGACGCCTCCCTGGCCGTCGCGTTGCGGCTGCGGAATCTGCCTTTGTGTGCGGTCGGGCATTTGAGCTCATCCTTCAATCGATGCGATAGAGAGAAATTCCGCGCATTTGGCCCGGAATCATCAGAAGAGAAGCGTGAACGGCAGGCTCACCCCGAGCGTTGCGACCACCGCGCCCGCCACACCCGCGACGCGTGTCGTCAGCGGGGCGTTGACGAGCGGGCCCATCAGCGACCTGTCCCGGCAGAACCAGACGAGCAGGAACAGGGCCACCGGCACGCCGAGCGAGATCACCACCTGGCTGGCGACCAGCAGACCGGTCAGGGGCACGCCGAGGGTCAGCGCCAGCACGGCCGGCGCCATCGTCAGGACCCTGCGCAGGTACGGGGAGATCCGCCAGCCGAGGAACCCCTGCATCACCACGTCTCCGGCGAGCGTGCCGACGCCGGCCGACGAGACGCCCGACGACAGCAGCGCCACGGCGAACGCCAGGGCGGCGAGGCCGCCGATCCTGCCCGCAAGCTCCCCGTGCGCGGCGACCAGGTCGCCGGTCCACGCCCCGCCGGTCGCCGCGCCGAAGCCGGCGCCGAAAGCGATCATCGACACGTTGATCACGGTGGCGACGCCGAGGGCGAGCACGCAGTCGAGCCGCAGAGCCCTGCGCACGAGCCCGGGGCTGCGCCGCACCGCGTCGGTGCTCATCCCCCGGCCCTGGACCAGCGCCGAGTGCAGGTAGACGGCGTGCGGCATCACGGTCGCACCCACGATGCCCATGGCCAGGACGAGCGACCCCGCGCCGTCCAGGCCCGGCAGCAGGCCGCCCGCCAGCCCGGCTGCCGACTGGTGCCCCACCACGACGATGTCGTACAGCATGCCCGCGCCGACGAGCAGCAGGGCGGCCGCGCTCATGAGCTCGAACCGTCGGGTACGGCCCTGCCTGCGCAGTTCCAACATCAGCAGGGAGATCACGGCGGTCAGGGCCGCCGAGATCGCGACGGGCATGCCGAACAGCAACCGCATGCCGATGGCCGCGCCGACGAACTCGGCGAGGTCGGTCGCCAGCACCACCACCTCCGCCTGGACCCACAACATGCGGGTGCCCCAGCGGGGCAGGCGTTCGCGGCAGAGCTGGGGAAGGCTCTTGCCGGTGGCCATCCCGAGCTTGGCCGCCTGGAACTGGACCAGGATCGCGACCAGGCTGGCCACCACGACCACCCACACGAGCAGATAGCCGTACGTGGCGCCGGCGGTGAGATTAGTGGCCACGTTGCCCGGATCGACATAGGCGATGGCCGCGACGAAGGCGGGGCCGAGAATCGGGGCCATCCGCGAACCATGGGATTCACTCGCACGATCGGCGGGCGTCCCCTTGCCCATGAGTTCCCCGGTAGCCGTCGTCTTGCTGCGAACGATCACGTGCTTTTTCCCGTTCAGGTCGACATCTGATAAGTCAGCTTTTTCCGCTTATCAAGAGAGAAGGGATTTGATGCACGAATACCCGAGGCGGTAGATGACAACACGACCGACGCCGCCAGAAGAAAGTAAATAGACGGCAGTCCCCCGAGAAGACATTAATAGCGTTCAAAATCGGAATTTTCCGAAATTGCGGGGCGCTTGCGCGTCATTTCCGGACCACTTCCAGCCGGCACCCGAACCGCCTCTCGCCCGACGCCCGGCCCCGCGCGCGGCCCGGAGCGCGTCAACAGAGGCTTGACAGCCTAATTGACAAAGAAACTTTACAGTTGTACGGTTCCGGCCGTACGCCGCCGGTTGGACGCGCACCCGGGCGGGGGTCCTTCGCCCACCGGCCACCACCCCCCTGCGGTGGGCCCTGCGGGGCACACCGTGCACACGAGGAGACCGTGTGACTCTGCGACGCCGACATCGGCCATCACTCCCCCTCCTGGCGGCACTCGCCGCCCTGACCTCCACGCTGGCCCTCGGGGCCTTCCCGGCCGCCCCCGCCCAGGCGGCGGTGCCGACCGGCCTGACGACCGTGGTGAACGTGAGCAGCGGCAAGTGCGTGGACGCGCGGGCCGCCGCCACCGCGAACGGCACGGCCGTACAGCAGTACGCGTGCAACGGCACCGGCGCCCAGCTGTGGCAGTTACAGGCGACCGGCGGCGGCTACTACCGCGTCAACGTGAGCACGAACACCGCCCAGTCATGGGACGTCAAGGACGTCTCCACGGCCGACGACGCGCCGATCCAGCTCTGGAACTACGTGGGCGGCAACAACCAGCAGTGGCTGCCCGTCGAGGAGGCCGGCGGCTCCTACCACTTCGTCAACCGCTACAGCGGCAAGTGCCTCGACGTGCCGGCCGCCTCCACCGCCGACAGCGTCCAGCTCGGGCAGTACACGTGCAACGGCACGGCGGCGCAGTCTTTCACCATGGGAACTCCATCGACTCCGCCCCCGCCCCCCGGCACCCCCGATCTCGGGCCGAACGTCCTGGTCTTCGACCCGTCGATGCCGGCCGCGACCATCCAGAGCCGCCTCAACTCGGTCTTCTCCCAGCAGGAGTCGAACCAGTTCGGGGCCAACCGGTACGCCCTGCTGTTCAAGCCGGGCGCCTACAACGTCGACGTGAACGTGGGCTTCTACACCCAGGTGCTCGGCCTGGGCATGTCGCCGGACAACGTCACGATCAACGGGGGCGTGCACGTCGAGGCCGACTGGTTCCAGGGCAACGCGACCCAGAACTTCTGGCGCGGCGCGGAGAACCTCTCGGTCAACCCGCCGTCCGGCACCGACAGGTGGGCGGTCTCGCAGGCTGCGCCGTATCGGCGGATGCACGTCAGGGGCAACCTGCAGCTCGATGACGGCGGCTGGTCGAGCGGCGGGTTCATCGCCGACTCCAAGATCGACGGCCAGGTGCGCTCGGGCTCGCAGCAGCAGTGGTTGTCGCGCAACGCCCAGTGGGGCAGCTGGACGGGCTCCAACTGGAACATGGTCTTCGTGGGAGTGAACGGCGCGCCCGCCAACACCTTCCCCGCCCCGCCGTACACCACGGTCGCCACAGCTCCGGTGACGCGGGAGAAGCCGTTCCTGTACGTCGACTCCGCGGGCGCCTACCAGGTGTTCGTGCCCGCGCTCCGGACCAACTCCTCCGGCACAACCTGGGCGAACGGCACGCCGGCCGGGTCGTCGATCCCGATCGGCCAGTTCTTCGTCGCCAAGCCGGGCAACACGGCGGCTGAGATCGACGCCGCGCTCGCCCAGGGCAAGAACCTGCTGTTCACTCCGGGCGTCTATCACCTGAACGACACGATCAGGATCAACCGGGCCGACACGGTGGTGCTCGGCCTCGGCCTGGCCACTCTCATCCCGGACAACGGCGTCACCGCGGTCTCCGTGGCCGACGTCGACGGCGTGAAGATCGCCGGGTTGCTGATCGACGCGGGCACGACCAACTCGCCGACGCTCATGCAGGTCGGCCCGTCCGGGTCGTCCGCCGACCACACGGCCAACCCGACCTCGCTGCACGACGTGTTCTTCCGGATCGGCGGAGCCGGCGTCGGCAAGGCCACCCAGAGCCTGGTGATCAACAGCTCGGACGTCATCGGCGATCACATGTGGCTCTGGCGGGCCGACCACGGCAGCCGCGTCGGCTGGACGTCGAACACCGCCGCCAACGGCCTGATTGTCAACGGGAACGACGTCACGATGTACGGCCTGTTCGTCGAGCACTACCAGCAGTACCAGACCATCTGGAACGGCAACGGCGGCCGGACGTTCTTCTACCAGAACGAGCTTCCGTACGACCCGCCGAACCAGGCGGCGTGGATGAACGGGAGCACCCAGGGCTACGCCGCCTACAAGGTGGCCGACTCCGTCACCACACATGAGGCGTGGGGTCTGGGCAGCTACTGCTATTTCAACGTGAACCCGGGCGTCGTCCTGGCGCACTCTTACGAGGCGCCGAACAAGCCGAACGTGCGGTTCCACAGCATGGTCACGGTGTCGCTCGGCGGCACCGGCACGATCAGCCACGTGATCAACAACACCGGAGGCCCGTCCAACTCGGCCGGCAATGTGGCCAACTGGGTCAGCTACCCCTGACCTGGGGACGCCCCGGGAGGCCCACGCCTCCCGGGGCGCTCTTGGTTTGATTTCCGAACCCGAGTAGAGCTATATTCGGTTTGGTTTTCAAACTAATGGGAGGTCGCGATGCGTGACGCCGTGATCGTGGAGGCCGTGCGGACCCCGACGGGGAAGGGCAAGCCCAACGGCGCGCTGGCGTCGGTCCATCCGGTGGAGTTGCTCGCGCACACCCTGCGCGCCCTCGTCGACCGCACCGGGATCGACCCCGCCCAGGTGGACGACGTGATCGGCGGCTGCGTCGACCAGGTGGGCGAGCAGGCCATGAACACCACGAGATACGCCTGGCTGTCGGCTGGCTTCCTCGACTCGGTGCCCGCCGTGACGGTCGACCGGCAGTGCGGATCATCACAGCAGGCCGTGCACTTCGCCGCCCAGGGCGTCATCTCCGGCGCGTACGACATGGTCGTGGCATGCGGCGTGGAGTCGATGAGCCGGGTCCCGATGTGGTCGAACGTGCCGCCGGGAGCCGACCCCTTCGGCCCCGGCGTCGCCGCGCGCTTCCCTGGCGGGCTCGTGCCGCAGGGGATCAGCGCCGAGCTGATAGCGGCCAAGTGGTCGATCACGCGCGAGCAGATGGACGTCTTCTCCGCCGGTTCACACGCGAAGGCCGCCGCGGCCTACGCCGACGGGCGGTTCGCCGCCGAGATCGCGCCGATCAGCGGCCGCAGCGGCACCCATGACACCGACGAGTCCGTACGGCCGGGCACCACCGTGGAGATCCTCTCCACCCTCAGGCCGGCCTTCGCCGACCCCGGCTACGCCGAGCGTTTCCCTCAGATCGACTGGTCGGTCACGGCGGGCAACAGCAGCCCCGTCAACGACGGCGCGGCGGCGGTGCTGATCACGACGAGCGAGACGGCCACCAGGCTCGGCCTGCGCCCTCTCGCCCGCCTGCACAGCTTCGCCGTGACGGGCTCCGACCCGCTTCTCATGCTGACCGGGGTCATCCCGGCCACGGAGAAGGTGCTGCGCCGGGCCGGTCTCCGGCTGGACGACATCGACCTGTTCGAGGTCAACGAGGCGTTCGCGAGCGTCGTGCTCGCCTGGCTGCAGGAGACGGGCGCCGACCCGGACAAGGTCAACGTGAACGGCGGCGCCATCGCTCTGGGCCATCCGCTCGGGGCGAGCGGTGCCCGCATCATGACGACGCTCGTGAACGCGATGCGGCAGCGAGGCGCCCGCTACGCGCTCCAGACAATGTGCGAGGCCGGTGGTCTGGCCAACGCCACCGTTCTTGAGCGGGTCTGACCATCTCCGACCGTGGCCGCAGCCGATATGCCCGGTCTTCGACCGTAAAGGTGCCGAGTCCGCGTTCGGTCTGGTCACCGCGATCCTCCAGCGGTTCTCCCGACGAGGCCTCGCTGTCCAGCCAGGTCTCGGCCCGCTGGCACGCCTCCAGCAGCCGCGCGACGGGAAGCCGGACGACGAAACGGGCACCGCCGCCGGGAGAGGAGTCGACCTCCACGGTCCCCCCGTGAGCTCTGACGATCTCCTTGGCGATCGCCAGGCCGAGGCCCGCGCCGCCTTTCCTGCGATCACGGGCGGGGTCGAGCCGGGAGAACGGTTCGAAGATGCGCTCCCTGTGCTCCGGCGCTATTCCCGGGCCGTCGTCGGCGACCGAGAGCTCGGCCGACTCGCCGTCCCACCTCACCTCGACGCGGACCGAGTTCCTGGCGTGCCGATGGGCGTTGTCCAGCAGGATCGCGAGAACCCGGCGCAGCTGGAAGCGGTCGACGTCGACGACGATCGCGGCGACACCCTGGCCGGCGGACGACACCACCGTCTGCAGCCGGTCGCTGCGCCTCGCGACCTCGGAGCTGACCAGATCCGCCAGATCGACCCGTTGCCGATCGACGTGCCCGGCGGCCTGGGCGCGCGCGAGCGTCAGCAGGTCGGTCACGATCGCCTGCAGCCGGTCGACGTTCACCAGCGCCCGGTCGAGAAGCTCGATCAGGTCGGTCTCCGACGGGTGGAGCCGGGCCTCCTCCAGCTCGACGCGGAGGGCTGCGACCGGCGTGCACAGTTCGTGAGCGGCGTCCGCGGCGAACCGCCCGTGCGGGTGGGCGGCCGCCGCATCCCCACGGTCAGAGGGCGGCATCGGGCTGGTCACGATGGCTCCTTCCTCGCTCCGGTCGGCGCGACGGCGATCCCGCCACACCTCCAGAAAACCACCGCCGGACGCATGGAGGGTGCCCCTAAACTGGCCCGCTCTAGACACGGAGTGCCAGGGCCACCCTAAGGACCCCTAATGTGACATAGGTCACAAAATGGCCATATGGGCGACACGGTCGGACCGGGGTCGGCCACGGCGGCGCCTTGAGGTCGCCCGCCTCCGAGCGCGCCTGACGAACTGACCTCTGATCTCCATTTCCGGTTAAGAACTCTGTGACGCGGCGGTGATCGACCATCGCTAGCGTCGCGGAAATGTCCTCTCACATCCCCAAGGCCTTGACCGCCGGTGCCGCCATCCTCGTGGCCGTCGGTCTCTTCGCGCCCGGCGCTCCTGCCTCCGCGAACTCCGGCCACCAGCTCAAGATCACGGTGATGGCCAGCTCCGACATCCACGGAAACGCCGTCAACTGGGATTACTACAAGAACGCCGAATACGACGACAGCGCCCACAACGACGTCGGCCTCGCCAAGATCTCGACCTTGGTCAACCAGATCAGGGCCGACCGCGGAGCCGGCCACACGCTGCTGTTCGACTCCGGCGACACCATCCAGGGCACGCCGCTCGACTACTACTACGCCAAGAAGGAGCCGGTCACCGAGACCGGCGCCACCCACCCGATGGCCAAGGCCATGAACGCCATCGGGTACGACGCGGTGACCCTCGGCAACCACGAGTTCAACTACGGCCTGCCCCTGCTGGCCACGTGGATCGACCAGATGAAGGCCCCGGTGCTGGGCGCCAACGCGGTTTCGGCGAAGACCGGCCGGCCCGCCTACCAGCCCTTCATCCTCAAGACGATGAAGGTCAAGGGCGAAAAGCCCGTCAAGGTCGGCATCCTCGGGCTCACCAACCCGGGCATCGCCGTCTGGGACAAGGCCAACGTCGACGGCAAGCTCAAGTTCCTCGACCTCGTCCAGACCGCGAAGAAGTGGGTTCCGGTCATCCGCGGCCTCGGCGCCGACGTGGTGCTGGTCACCGCGCACGCCGGCGACAACGGAATGTCGTCCTACGGCTCGGACCTGCCGGTCGAGAACGCCTCCGCCATGGTCGCCGAGCAGGTCCCGGGAATCGACGCCGTCCTGTTCGGCCACGCCCACAACGACGTGCCGCAGCGGTTCGTCACCAACAAGGTCACCGGCAAGCAGGTCCTGCTGACCGAGCCCGGCCGGTGGGGCCAGCGCCTGTCGGTCGTCGACTTCACCCTCACCAAGCAGCGCGGCCAGTGGACCGTGGTCGGCAAGTCGTCCGCCACGCTCAACAGCAACACCGTGCCCGAGGACCCGAAGATCGTCTCGCTCATGAAGAAGCAGCACGACACGACGGTCGCCTACGTCAACCAGGTGGTCGCCCAGTCCAAGGAGCAGTTGTCCGCGGCGGAGTCTCCGTACAAGGACACCGCGATCCTCGACTACATCCAGAAGGTGCAGACCGACCTGGTCGGCAAGGCCGTCGCGGGCACGCCCGACGCGTCGCTGCCCGTACTGTCGATCGCCGCGCCGTTCAGCCGGACCGCGGTCTTCCCCGCCGGCCCGGTGAGCGTGCGTGACATGGCCGGCCTGTACGTCTACGACAACACGCTGCTCGGGATCAAGCTGACCGGCGCCCAGATCAAGGACTACCTGGAGTACTCGGCGAGGTACTTCAACCAGGTCGCCCCGGGTGCGCCGATCGACCTGCGCTCCCTCACCAACGCGGGCGGCACCCCCGACTACAACTACGACCAGCTGTCCGGTGTGACCTACGACATCGACATCTCCAAGCCGGTCGGCCAGCGCATCATCGGCCTGTCCTACCAGGGCCTGCCGGTCGCGGCCGACAAGCAGTTCGTCGTGGCGATCAACAACTACCGGCAGTCGGGCGGCGGCGGCTTCCCCGGCGTGACGACCGCCCCGGTGGTCTACAACGGGCAGGTGGAGATCCGCCAGGCACTGATCGAGTACGCGACGGCGTCGGGGACCATCGACCCCGCCACCTTCGCCGAGGCGAACTGGAAGCTCGTCCGCGACGGCGTTCCGGTCTTCTGACGACCCGGTGCGGCGCCCCCGGAGGCCCACCTCCGCCAAGCCGAAGGGCTGCGGCGAGGCGCCGGGGGCGTCGCGTCCTCACCTCAAGCATCCTGAACAGGTGAGATCCAGACGTCCGGCGCCGACGTCAAAGATCGCCCCCGGCCGTTCCCGGCCGGGGGCACGCCAGATAATGTGGCGCCGGAGGTACAAATGGGATTCATTTCGCGCGGCTTTCGCGGCAGGCCCAGAGACGAGGGCGTGAAGCTGCCTCCGGGCCAATATCTCGTCCATGACTTCCCGGTCCTGTCCGCCGGGCCCACGCCCCGGGTGCCGCTGGACCGGTGGGAGTTCGCCATCGACACCGAGGACGGCAAGACCCACCGGTGGTCGTGGCAGGAGCTGATGGCCCTGCCGAGCGAGACTCCGACCGTCGACCTGCACTGCGTCACCAAGTGGTCGAAGCTCGGCACCGCCTGGAAGGGCGTGTCCCTCGACACGTTGTTCGCCGACGTCGAGTCGAGCGCCGAATACGCCCTCGTCTACTCCTACGGCGGCTACACCACCAACCTCCCGGTCGAGGACCTGCTCGACGGCAAGGCGTGGATCACCTACGAGTTCGACGGCGAAGAGCTCGCCCCGGCCCACGGCGGCCCCGCCCGGCTCCTGGTGCCCCACCTCTATCTGTGGAAGTCCGCGAAGTGGGTCCAGGGCATCCGGCTCCTCAACGAGGACTGGCCCGGCTTCTGGGAGACGGCCGGCTACCACAATTACGGCGACCCGTGGCGCGAACAGCGCTACCAGGGAGATTGATCATGCGCAGGCTGGCCTGGCACGTCGCCAAGCTCGCCGAGATCCGAGACGAGACGCCCACCGCTCGCACGCTGGTCCTCGACATCCCGGGCTGGCCCGGTCATCTGGCCGGCCAGCACGTCGACGTACGGCTCACCGCCGAGGACGGCTACAGCACGCAGCGCAGCTATTCCATCGCCTCGGCCGCCGACGGAGAACGGGTCGACCTGACGGTGCAGCGGGTGGCCGACGGCGAGGTCTCACCGTACCTGACCGAGGAGCTCAGGCCGGGCGACGAGCTGGAGATCCGCGGCCCGGTCGGCGGCTGGTTCGTGTGGCGGCCGGACGGCACGCGGCCGGTGCTCCTGGTCGGAGGAGGGTCCGGAATCGTGCCGCTGATGGCCATGATCCGCGCCCGTGAGCAGGCCGGCAGCCGTACGCCGTTCCGGCTCCTCTACTCGCTGCGCGAGCCGGGCGAGCGCTACTACGCCGAGGAGTTGCGCAAGCCGATCTCCGGCCTGGACGTGACCTACCTCTACACCCGCGTCGTCCCGGACGGCTGGGCCCGCCCGGCCGGGCGGGTGACCGTGGCGGACGTCAACACCGGCGGCTGGCCGGCGGAGTTCCGGCCCGAGTGTTTCGTCTGCGGGCCGACCGGCTTCGTGGAGACGGTCTCCGACATCCTGCTCGCCATGGGACACGACGCCACCGCGATCAAGACCGAACGTTTCGGCCCCACCGGAGGGTGACATGACCGAACCCGAGCAGGACTCCTACCAGGACGGCAACGCCCTGGCCGGCCCGCTGCGCGAGATCTTCGCCGTGGACGTCACGGCGGCCTTGGGCCAGTGCGTCCATTGCGGCCTTTCCGGCCCGATCGCCTCACTCCGGGTGTACGGCCCGGGCCCCGGCATGGTCGCGCGCTGCCCCGGCTGCGAAGAGGTGGTGCTACGCCTGGTGCGCGGACCGGACAGCGCGTGGCTCGACATGCGGGGGACGGTCAACCTGCGCATCCCCCTCCCCGGCTGACGCGCCGGAGGAACCGGTCGGCGCCGGTCAGTACGGCAGGCGCCGCCCCCGGGGAGTGCGCAGATCCAAAGGTGCCTCGGCGACGGGTCTGCGAGGCCGGGGGATGCGGATCTGTCGTTTCATGACAACTCCCGAGCGGAGACGGCTGACGCGTCTCACGATGCCCGTGGACAGCGGTCGCCGTCTTCGCCACCAGCCTCCGTCTCGGGTGCATGCCAGCTGAACTCCTGTCATTCCCGTTAGCTGCAATGCCTGACGGCCCGTCTCGGGAGGATCCTGGAACCATGGCTCTGCGATGCCTGGTCGTCGACGACAACGACTACTTCCTCATGATCGCCTGCGACGTGCTCACGCACGACGGAATCGAGGTTGTAGGCGTGGCGTCGACGTGCGCAGAGGCGATCAGGCGGGCGGGCGAGCTCCGGCCCGACGTGGCGCTGATCGACATCGGCCTCGGTGACGAATCGGGCCTCGACCTGGTGCGCGAGCTCTCGGCGACCGGGCGGACCGACCATCCGAGCATCATCATGACCTCGGCGTACGCCGAGGGCGACCTGGCGGAGATGATCGCGGACAGTCCCGCACTCGGCTTCCTGCCGAAGTCGCGGTTGTCGGGGCAGGCGATCAGCGCGATCGTCGGATCGGCTCACTCCGATGGGCAGCCGTCCTGCGGCGCCCCCTGACCTCTCCCCCGCCTGGTCGTGTCACCGGGAGCCGAGGAATGCGATCACCGCGAGCACCCGGCGGTGGTCGTCCCCCGTCTCCGGGAGCTGCATCCGCGCCATGATGCTGCGCACGTGCTTCTCGACGGTGCCCTCGGTGATCCACAGCCGGTGGGCGATGCCCGCGTTCGACCGTCCCTCCGCCATCAGGGCGAGCACCTCACGTTCCCGCTCGGTCAGCTGCTCGAGGGGGTCATTCCTGCGGCGGGCGGAGAACAGCTCCTTGACCAGAAGAGGATCGACGACCGATCCACCGCCGGCGATCCGGCGGATCGTCTCGATGAAGTCGCCCACGGCCGCGACCCGGCTCTTCAGGAGATAGCCGATCCGGTGCCCGGAGGCGAGCAGCTCCATGGCCTCCTCGACCTCCACGTGCGCCGACAGCAGGAGCACGCCCATACGGGGAAACTCCGTACGGATGACCTTGGCCGCTTCCAGGCCTTCCGTCTCATTGCTCGGTGGCATCCGGATGTCGATGATCGCGATGTCGGGCTCGTGCTTCCTGACGAGGTCGAGCAGGTCGCCGGCGTTGCCCGCCCCACCGACCACCTCGAACCCCGACCGCTCCAGCAGACTCACCAGCCCCTCCCGGAGCAGCACGTCGTCATCCGCGACCGCGATTCTTATCCGGGCGCCGTCCGCCTGCGCGTCACCCCACATATTTGTGGTCACCCCCTGCACCGGGTGGCCGCCGGATCCCGTCCGGGCGGCGCCGGAGTAAAATCCTCACTGTGCGTGTGCGACCGATGTCGTCGCTGCAACGCCCGACGCGCCCGCCCCGGATAACGGGGATCGTCACAGGCGCCTTATTGGTCGCGGCGGCGGGCCTCCTCGCGTCCGCACCACCGGATGTGTCACACAGATATCCCTTAATTTACTCTCTCCCCGTCCCCACGGCGAAGGTCACAGGGCTGGTCTACGAACCTGAGCTGCTCGGCCTCGCGGCGGTCATCGTCCTCGTGCTGCTGGCCGGGTCGTTCATGACGATCCGGAAAATACGCACCCAGCTGCGCAGGGTGGCCGAAGAGCAGGCGGCGCTGCGGCGCGTCGCCACGCTGGTCGCCCATGGTGTGTCGCCCAACGAGCTGTTCCACGCGGTCGCGGGTGAGATGGGGCGCATCCTCAAGGTCGACCACACCGTGATAACCCGCTTCGACGCTCCGGATCCGCCGGGCACACTCGTAACGATGGGCTCGTGGAGCATCCGCGGGCCGGCCTTCCTCGTCCCCGACGGGACGCGCTGGCCTGCCGACGAGCCGAGCATCGCCGCCATCGTCCACCGCACCGGCCGCCCCGCCCGGATGACCGACTACTCCGACGGCCCCGGCGATATTCGCGCATGGGGCAAGAGACAGGGGATGAACTCGGCTGTCGGCGTCCCCATCGTCGTGGAAGGACGCCTGTGGGGTGCGATGATCGCCCTGTCGGCCGCAGCCGAACCGCCGCCGGGCGTGGAAGAGCACATGCTGGAGTTCACCGAGCTCGTCGCGACCGCGATCGCCAACGCCCAGTTCGGCCAGCAACTCGCCGTCTCGCGCGCCCGCGTCGTGGCCGCCTCCGACGAGGCCCGCCGCAGGATCGAGCGCGATCTCCACGACGGCGCGCAGCAGCGACTCGTCTCGCTGGCCCTGCAGCTGCGGTCCATCGAGACGGCCATGCCCCCGGACATGAAGGACGTCAGAAAGCAGCTCTCCGGCGCGGCCGAAGACCTGGCCGGTGTCGTGGAGGACCTCCATGAGCTCTCCCGTGGCATCCATCCCGCCATCGTGTCGAAGGGCGGGCTCATTCCGGCGCTGAGGACGCTCGCGCGGCGCTCAGCCGTACCTGTCGAGTTGAGCGTGCGTGCGAACGGGCGTCTGCCCGAGCGCGTCGAGGTCACGACCTACTACATCGTCTCCGAGGCGCTGGCCAACGTCGCCAAGCACGCCCAGGCTTCCGTCGCCCACGTCGACCTCGCGATCGAGGACGACCGGCTGTGCCTGTCCGTCAGCGACGACGGGATCGGCGGCGCGGATCCGGAGCGCGGATCCGGGCTCATCGGCCTGAGCGACCGCATCGAGGCGCTGGGCGGCCACATGCGGATCTTGAGCCCCCAGGGCGCCGGCACGTCGATGCTCGTGATCATCCCCCGGATGACCTCGATCATCTAGTTCGCGGGGTCGTCCAAAGGCAGCCGGAGAATGAAGCAGGCGCCGCCCGAGGGCGATTCGCAGGCCGTGAGGGTGCCGTCGTGAGCCATGGCGACGTCCCTGGCGATGGCCAGCCCCAGCCCCGTGCCTCCGTGGTCGCGGCTGCGTGCGGTGTCCAGCCGGGTGAACCGCTCGAAGATCCGGTCTCGATGGGCCGCCGGGATCCCCGGCCCGTCGTCCATCACCAGCAACACCGCCGTGGCCCTGTCCCGCTTCACGTGGACCTCCACCGAACGGCG
Source organism: Planotetraspora thailandica (assembly GCF_016863335.1). GTDB lineage: Bacteria > Actinomycetota > Actinomycetes > Streptosporangiales > Streptosporangiaceae > Planotetraspora > Planotetraspora thailandica. Next base: position 11,917 of record NZ_BOOR01000064.1, on the reverse strand, counting down.
GGCGTGCCGCTGGGCGTTGTCCAGCAGGTTGGCCACGACCCGGGCCACCTGAGAGCGCACCACGGTGACGTGCACTCCCGGCTCTGTCGTCACCCGCACCGGCAACCGGCCCAGCCGCCGCATCGCCGCGCCGGCCACCAGCTCTGACAGATCCACTCGCGTGCGCTCGGATTCCCCTATGGAGTCCACCCGGGCCAGCAGCAGCAGGTCCGCGATGATCGCCTCCAGGCGGTCCACGTCGAACAACGCGTTGCTCAAGAGCTCGGGAAGATCCGTCTCTCTCGGATGCATCTGAGCCTCTTCCAGCTCCGCGCGCAGCCCGGCCAGCGGGGTGCGCAACTCGTGGGAGGCGTCGGCCACGAACTGCCGCTGGCGCATCAGCACCCGCTCGGTGCCGTGCTTGGCCTCCTCGATGCGGCTCAGCGTGCCGTTGACCGTCCGCGCCAGGCGGGCGATCTCGTCCTGTCCCGAGGGTTCGGGCACCCGGCTGCTGATGTCGTCGCCGCCGATCGCCGCCAGGTCGGCCCGTATCTCCTCCACCGGCCGCAGCGTGCGTCCGGTGACCTTCCATGTCGCCCATGCCGCCAAGATCGTCAGCACCCCCTCCTGCAGGCCGAAGAACTGGCCGAACGCCTCGAACGGCCGAACGCTGGCCGCCGGGCGCCCCGCGTACACCACCGGCGAATCAGCCCCCGGCGCCACCCGCAACGCCGCCACCCGCAAACACCCCAGATGCGGCAGGCAACTCTCCACATCGCGCTCCGGATTACCGGCCGGTGGGCGCACCGAACTCAACGGCGGCAAACCCGCCGCTTTCGGCGAGGCGTTGACCACCCGGTGCCCGGCGTCGACTACCTGCACCAGGTGCACCCCGTCCACCCGGGGCTGCAGCACCGCCGCTTGCCGACCGGCTCGCACCGACGCCGCCGTCATTCCCGCCTGCCGGCGTACCTCCAGCCAGATCCCGTTCGCGACGGCCTGCCGTCCGATCACCGCCTCCGCGATTCCCGTCGGCACCAGCAACAACAGCGCCAGCAACGTCACCAGAGCCGTCAGACGCCCACGAATCGAGCGCGGGAGCATCCGCGACACCGACCTGCGAAAACGCGTCAGCAGACCACCGGAACCGGCCACGGAGCACCCCCTCCCCCGATCGGGCGACCCCCTCTACCCGCATACTGTATGCGGCGCGAAGGATTGTCGAACCGGCCTGCCATCCGGAGTGCAACTCAATCACCACAGAACGTGAGGACTCTTGCGCCGATTCCCACATCCGGCCCGCGTGGCATCCGAAGCGGGCCCTCACGGCTCGACTCGTATGGAAACGGGTGGGCTCTCACGTCCGTCGCCCTCGCCCCGGCCGGTACGGACGCCGTGCATCCGATGCATCGGCCCTACCCCAGCCCAGTCGCCGGGCACAGACTCACGGTAACACTAGACTTGATTCAATCAAGTAAAAGAACCATCCCAGTTTCCTCCCAAACTGCGACGGCACGAAGCAGAAGAGCCGGGTGTGATCGTGCAAAGTTTCGCGAGCACCCAACCCCCAGCCACCCAACCCTTAGCCGCCCAACCCTTAGCCGTGATCATGCAGAAGTTCGCGCACATGTGGCCTGAGCTGCGCAATCCCTGTGCGTGATCATGCAGAAGTTCGGGCGCGTACGGTCTGGCCTGCCCGAACAGTCATCGTGATCATGCAGTACTTCGGAAGTCGTACCCCTGAGCAGCGCGAAGGCAATTCGTGATCATGCAGGACTCCTCATCTCCGCCGCCTGGCCGTACGCCGCAGGAGCGCCCGAGACCGCGACACCCATCGCAGGTGAAGGCGAAGGACCACGCCGACATGTGCATGATCACGAATGGCGCACCCTCAGGCCACAGGCCTCTCTGGCGAATTTCTGCATGATCACGATCGGCGTTCGCGCAGGTCACACCGCATGCCCCCGAACTTCTGCATGATCACGGCCAGGGTTTGCGCAGGCAGAGGCCGTGATCGGCGAACTTCTGCATGATCACGCGCGAGGTTCCGTGAGGTTCCGCATGGGCCCACGAGGGCGAGGGCGGGGTGAGGGTGGGGCCGAGGCACTCCATGGGAGGTAGGAGGCGGGAAGGTGCCGTACTCCCTGGGCCGTAGGGAAATCGTCGCTGGGCGGCGGACGCCTCAGCGGGGGCGCATGGGACACGATCGCCACTGTCCGCCCACCCCCACCTTGAGGGAGCACACCATGCGCAGGGTCTATGCCGTCTTGGCCGGTCTCATGATGGCCGCCGTCGTGGTGCAGTGGTATCTCGCGGCCGTCGGCGCGTTCGACAAACCGCAGGACAGCGACTCGTTCGCGCTCCACGGCCTCAACGGCATGATGGTCATCCCCGTCCTGTCGCTGCTCGCGACCATCGCCGCTGCCGTGTCCAAGGTGCCGGGCCGCCTGATCGGGCTCACGATCCTGCCGCTCGGCCTGATCATCGTCCAGGTGCTGATCATTGCGCTGGGCAGCGCCTTCGACGACAGCAGCGGTAACACCACCCCTCTCTCGCTGGCCGTCCTCGGGCTCCACGCCATCAACGGCATGGCGATCATGGGTGTCAGCGCGTCGGTGTTCAACCAGGCGCGCAAGCTCCTGAAGGCGGCCCCGGAGCCGGTGGCGCAGGCGTCATGACTCCCGCCACGCTGATGACGCTCGACCTGCTCGCCGCCGTGGTGACCGCGGCGGCGTGGCTGGGTTCGGGGGTGGCGGCGGCGTCCCGGCGGCCGCGGGCGGCGCTCGCCGTCCTCGGAGTGGCGATCCTCGCCTCCTTGACCCGCGTCGGGGTCGTCGTCGCACTGTCCGGAGCGGGCTGGTGGTTCGTCCAGGAGAAGGTCGTCGTGGCCCTGCCCCTTCTCCTGGTGACCGGGGTGACGGCCACCGTGGTCGCCGTACCCCGGCTGACCCGAGCGGCCGATCCTCAGCCGTCCGTCGTCGTCGCGCTCCTGGCGGCGGGATACGCGGCAGTCGGCGGCCTCGCAGGCACGTTGTTGCTCGGCTATCCGGCCACGCTGGGCTCGGCGCTGGCCATCACGGCGGCGGTCGCCGGCGCGACGCTGCTGACCTGGCGGATCGTCGCCGGGCCCGGCCGCTCCCCGCGGATCGCCATCGCGGTCACCGCCATCGCAGGCGTGGCCGGTGTGGGCCTGGCCTTCGTTCCGCCGCCCACGATGGACGACGGCCGCGACCAGTCCCTGACGGCCGCCATGGGCTACCACGGCGGCGGAGCCAGGCTTGCGGTGGCCGGGCAGGAGCCGGGCAGACCGGTGACCTCGTTCCGCGGCCCCGACTCCCCCTCCCCCGGCGGGGTCGTGCGCCGCTACAGCCTGACCGCCCGCACCGCCACCGTCACGCTGTCGTCCGGCCAGAAGGTCGCAGCGTGGACGTTCGACGGGAAGGTGCCCGGCCCGCCGATCACGGCGAACGTGGGAGACCTCATCGAGGTACGGCTCCGCAACGCGGACATCGCCTCGGGCGTGACCCTGCACTGGCACGGCTACGACGTGCCCGCCGGGGAGGACGGCGTGCCCGGCCTCACCCAGGAGGCCGTCATGCCAGGCCAGGAGTTCGTCTACCGATTCCTCGCCGACCGGCAGGGCACCTACTGGTACCACACCCACGAGGTCTCCTCCCTCGGCGTCAAGATGGGCCTGTACGGCACGCTGCTCGTCGGCCCCCCACCTGCGGGCGTGGACCTCGCCCTGCCGGTCCACACGTTCGCGGGCCGGACCGTCGTCGGTGACCGCGACCAACCCCTCGACCGGCAGGCGGCTCCCGGCACTCCCGTACGGCTTCGCCTGATCAACACCGACGACACCCCGCACCGGTTCACCCTCTCCGGCACGCCGTACCGGCTGTCCTCCGTGGACGGCACCGATCTGAACGGCCCCGGCGAGCTCGGCCGCGTGGGCCTGCGCCTGCCCGCGGGCGGCCGCTACGACCTCACCTTCACCATGCCCGCCGACCGTATGGTCGTCCTGCGCACCGACGACCGCACCACGTCCGTACGGCTCTCGCCTGGAAGCAGCGCAGGCGCGCCGGAAGAGGACACGGCCGGCTGGCCCGACCTCGACCTTCTCCGGTACGGCACGGCGGCTCCGGCGCCCATCAGCGGGTCCAGCCGGTTCGACCGGGACTTCACCCTGGTGCTCGACCGGGGCCTGGCCCTGTCCGGCGGGCGTCCCATGTACGCGTACACGGTGGGCGGCCACGCCTTCCCGTCGATCCCGACAGAGATGGTCTCGTCCGGCGATCTGGTGCGGCTCACCGTCGTGAACCGGAGCCGCGACATCCATCCGTGGCACCTGCACGGCCATCGGGTGCTGGTGCTCTCACGTGACGGACGCTCCCCCTCGGGCAGCCCGCTCTGGCTGGACACCTTCGACGTACGGCCAGGCGAGGTCTGGCAGGTCGCCTTCCGTGCCACCAACCCCGGCCTCTGGATGAACCACTGCCACAATCTCGTCCACGCCGACGAGGGCATGGCCCTTCATCTTGCCTACGAGGGGGTGACCACGCCCTTCCACGGAGCCCACGGCGGTTAGGGACTCAGTGAGGCTTCGGGGGCAGCGTCTTGAGCAGTTCGGCGCGCTCAGCCGCGCCGAGATCTCCGACATGGCTGTTCCCGTCGATGCCCAGGGCCGACAGAGCCGCCTGGACGTCGGCCCCGCCCAGCCCGGGGACATGCCGCAGGATCCACGCGACGGCGAGCCGCCTGGTCATGCCGTCGTCTCGCGCGAGCACGTCGGCCAGGCTGAGCCGCCCGGTCGACATCGCCGTGCGCAGCTGGTCCTTCGTCATCTCCGCGGGAGGAGTCCCACGCGTGGCAGGCGTCGGCGCGGCTGCCGGCGGACGACTGGGGGTCACGTGCCCGGCCCTGGCGCCGGTGGCCGCGACGAGCACGATGCCACCGGTCACGACCACGGCGGCGGCCACGTCGAGGTGCCGCTTGGACGGGAAGGTCCATTTTCTGCTCCCCGCGGCGTGCTGCATGCCGGCGATGGCCGTCCGCAGGGCGACCCCGGTGACCATTCCCAGCAGGATCGACACCACCTGGCCGGGAAGAGGGCTGAGGGTGGCGGCGACGACGCCGACCGCCGGGCTGACACAGGCCACGATCAGCCAGGGGATCAGCCGCTGACCACCCACGTCGAGCAACGCGGCCAGCGCCAGACCTTCGCTGGCCGAGTGGACCATGAGCGCGACGACCACGATGACCGAGGCGTTCAACGCCAGCGTCGCCCCCTCGATCGCGCGATGCAGGGTGAGCGCGGTCGCCGTCTCCATGCCGCCGAAGGCCGCGGCGCCGACGACCTCCCGCACCGGGCGGTGTCGCCCGGGCGCGTGATCGGCGGGGCGTGGCCGTACGGGGACGGGGTCGCAGGCGCACGACTTGCGGCTGTAGTGGGTGATCACCAAGAAGCCGAAGGCGACCGCGAGCCCGACCGCCCACAGGGGAACGCCGCTTTCCACCGCGTCACCCCAGGCGTCGGGCAGGAGGTCCGCCAAGGCGGTGACGAGCATCATCGCCGACGTGACGGCGAGCCAGGCGGTCACCCGTCCGGAATGCCGCCGGGCGAGCCACGCCCCCGCGACGGTGGAGATGCAGACCAGCAGCACCGCCGTCCACGTCCTGCCTGTCACAGGGCCCAGCGCCGCCGCGACGGCACCCCCCCAGTCAGCTGGCACCACTGTCGCGGACACGGCGACGTCACCGAACCTTTCCGAACACTTGACCGCCTCATGGGCTGCCGCCCGGTCTCTGGGATCCCCCTGAGGACCCGGCGGGGAAACACCCCGCCCGGCAAAGAAAAGCTCGGCCGGAAAAGCGCCCCACGCCAGGCATTTCGCCACTTCAGGCCAGGACTGGAGAGTCGCCGCGGTCATCGATCGGCAAAGAATCAGCGACACGGCGTGACGGCGTGTAAACAGAGGGTAACTGGATATCAACCCAGAGTGATTGTGCGCCGCGCACCTCGAGACCATCCACCCCGCGTTTCCCGCCCCCGGCTTCCCACCAGCCGGGGGCGGGAAACCATCCCCGCCGACTACTGGCCGGTGATCACACCGCAGGCCAGGCGTGCTCCCGAGTCCCCCGACTTGAGCGTGTCGGCGTCTGGGCCCGCCTTCCCGCCGGCGGCGTACCGGTCAGGGATGTTGGCCATGTTGTCCGGCTTGGAGTGGACGACGATGGCCGTCCCCTGACCGGTGAGGAGCTGCTCGACCGAGAAGCGGTCCGTCAGATAGCTCGCGCCCCCGGTGCCGTCCTTGCCGACCAGGAGATTCGGCAGGTCACCCCGGTGGTTGGGGTGCGACGAGGTGTCCAGGTGTGAGCCCGCGCTGAAGAACGGGCTCCCCGTGGCCGGGTCCTTGGCCGTAGGGTCGCAGACGCCCTTGCTGTGGACGTGGAATCCATGGAATCCGGGAGGCAGTCCGGCGACCGCCACGGTCACGATCGACTTGCCGCTTCCCCTGTCCTCGACCTCCAGGGAGCCGACCGGAGTGCCCTGCGCGTCCTTGATCACGGCGTCGGCCTTGGTGTGGGCCGACGGCGCTACGGACGGAGACGGTGACGCCGGTGATGTGGGCGCCGAGGGTGTGGGTGAGGGTGACGGCTGGGCGGAAACCGCGGTCCCCGTTCCCAGAGCGACGAGCAGAGCCGCAGTTGTCATGCCGAACATAGAGGCCTCCCCGTGACAAGATCCGTTGCCTCTTGAGGCCAGGGTAAACGTGACCTGTGGCGGCATAGGGCTAAGCAGGCGTCAAGATCTGCGCAGTCAGCCGACGTGCACATGTGGCCTACGTGCCACATCCGACTCGGCCTGACGCAGCACTTCACGGGTCAGGGCGGGCACATCGCCGCCGCCGAAGAGGAGATAACGGAGCATAGCCACGACCGGGTTGCCCTCGGTCCAGTGGAAGTAGATATGCGGAACCGCGCCGGTGCGGTCGCGCAGGTAGAGCAGCAGCGCCGCCAGGGCGTTGGGCACCGTGGGGCTCTGCAGCGACAGGACGCGGTAGCCGAACCGGTCCTCGCCGCAGATCCGCAACTCGCTCTCGAACTCCGAGGCGTCCGGCACGGTCACCTCGGCGAACATGATCGGCTCGGCGCTGCGCAGGCGATGGATCAACCACTGCTCGCGCAGTTTGTCGTGGTACTCGGTCTGGTCGCGCATGCCGGGGTCGTTGGCGATCAGATGAATCTCGCCGGCGGCCTCGTTGACGAAGTCCTCCGCGCACGGATCGAGGTGGACACGGCTGACCCGCAACTCGGTCGACCGCGTCGCCCGGGAGACGAGCGAGGTGACGATGATGGCGACGATGAAGAAGGACGCGATCTTCACGCCGTCGGGCCGCTCGAACACATTGGCCACCAGGGTGTAGGCCAGCACCATGTCGATGATGAGGAAGGCCGCCATCAGCCTTCGCTGGCCATGCCGATGGGTCGAGATGGTGACCGCGACCGACGCCGAGAGGATCAGCACGAGCACTCCGGTGGCGTACGCGCCGCCCTGGGCGTTGACGTCGGCCTTGAAGATGATCGTGATGGCGAAGGCGATGGCGGTGAAGACCAGAACCAGCGGCCGTACGGCCCGCGTCCAGTCGGGGGCCATGCCGTACCGCGGAAGGTAACGCGGCACCAGGTTGATCAGCCCGGCCATCGCCGAGGCCCCCGCGAACCACAGGATCACGATCGTGCTGACGTCGTACAACGTGCCGAACCCGTTGCCCAGATAGGCGTGCGCCAGGTAGGCGAGGGCCCTGCCGTTCGCGCTGCCGCCCTGCCGGAACTCTCTTTCTGGGATCAGCACACTCGTCGCGAAGCTGCTGAGGATCAGGAAGACGCTCATGATGATGGCCGCGGCCGTCAGAAGCCGCTTCGCGCCCGTGATCCGCTGCCGCAGGTCTCCCTTGATCAGCGGCATCACGGACACGCCGGTCTCGAATCCGGACAGTCCCAGGGCGAGCTTGGGCATCACCAGCAGCGAGAAACCGATCATGGCGAACGGCCCGGGATGCTCGATCACCAGCAGCCTGTGCCAATCGATGATCGCCACCGGGTGGTCGGCGACACGGAGCAGGGCGGTGGCGACGACCACGGCGTTGAGCAGCAGATAGACGCCGACCAGCACGACCGCGATGCCGATGGCCTCCCGGAAGCCCCTCAGGAAGACCAGGCCCAGCAGGCCGAGCAGGCCCAGGGTCACCGCCACCTGGTGCCCTTCGAGCACGTGGGGGACGAACGGGTTCTCCAGGATGTGCGCCGTCGCGTCGGCCGCCGACAACGTCATCGTGATCACGAAGTCGGTGGCCGCGAAGCCCAGCAGCACCAGCACGAACAGCTTGCCGCGCCACTGCGGGGCCAGCCGCTCCAGCATCGCGATCGATCCCTGCCCGTGCGGGCTCTCCTCGGCGACCCGCCGGTAGACGGGCAACGCCCCGAGCAGCGTGAGCAGAACGAGGAACAGGGTGGCGATCGGCGACAACGCACCGGCCGCCAGCGCGGCGATGCCCGGCTGATAACCCAGCGTCGAGAAATAGTCGACACCGGTCAGGCACATGACCCGCCACCACCGGTGCTGCTCGTGCGGGACCTCGGGACCGTACGGCCCGACGGTCTGCTTGTCCGAGTGGTGGAGCCCCTCAAGGAGCCACGAGCGCACCGCGTCTCTGGCCCCCATACTTCGCAACGCTACCTATATCAGGGCAAACACCCAGAGACCGACCCCGTCAAGAAGAGGCATTGACACAGAAAGCTAATGTGAATAGCTTTTTGGCTATGACGCTTAGCGAAACACGTTTCCTGGATGTGCCCGGCGGCACCATCGCGTACGGCGTGACCGGACCTGAGAACGGCCCGCTGGTGGTGTGCGCGCATGGCATGGGCGACACCCGTGCCGCTTACCGTCTCCTGGCACCCCCTCTGGTGCAGTCCGGATTCCGCGTCGCGACCGTCGACGTGCGTGGGCACGGCGAATCGAGCACGGGATGGGCTTCCTACGCGCCCGAGGAGGTCGCGAAGGACCTGCTCGCTCTCGTCCGCCACCTCGGCGGGCCTGCCGTACTGGTCGGGAGTTCGTCGAGCACGGCGGCCGGCCCGTGGGCCGCGAAAATGGCCCCGGACGACGTCGCGGGGCTGGTGCTGATCAGCCCGTTCGTGCGCGACGCACAACTCAGCTGGTTCCTGCGGGCCGCACAGGGAGCCGTCACGCACAGCCCGCTGCTGTGGACGATGTACTACAAGTCGCTGTTTCCCGTCATCGAACCCGCCGACCTCGGCGCCCACCTGCGCCATCTCAAGGCGACCCTCAAGCAGCGCGGCAGAATGGCCGCGACCCGGGGAGTCATCGCGCCCACACCGGTTCGCTGGACCGAGCCCGCCAAGGACGTCCGTTGCCCGGTGCTGGTCGTCATGGGCGACCGCGACCCGGACTTCCCGAACCCGGAGGAGGAGGCCCGGATGGCGGTCGACCTGATGGCCCCGGTCGCCCGCCTGGCGATGATCGACGGCTCAGGGCACTATCCGTACCAGGACAGGCCAGAGGCGACCACCGAGGTGATCCGCGCGTTCCTCAAGGAGTCCGTCAGTGCCTAGGGCGGGGCTGTCCCCGGCCGCCGTCGTCGACGTCGCACTCGGCGTGGTCGACGAGCAGGGTCCCGATTCGCTCACGTTGTCGGCGGTCGCCGCCCGCACCGGCGTGGCCGCGCCATCCCTCTACAAGCACGTACGGAACATCGGCGAGCTCCGCTCGCTGGTGGCGCGGCGGGTGCTGGAGGAGATGACCGACGCCCTGGGCGAGGCGATCATGGGAAGGAGCGGAGACGAGGCCGTCGCCGCCCTGATGCAGGCGTGGCGGAGGTATGCGGTGAACCATCCCCACCGGTATGCGGCGATGCCGCCCGCGCCGCTGAGCGACCCCGCTCTCGCCGAGGCGGGCGGAAAACTGATGACGGCCGCGCTCGCCGTGCTACGCGGCTGCGGCCTGGAAGGAGAAGCGGCGGTCCATGCCGCCCGCTGCCTGCGGGCGGCCATGCACGGCTTCGTCGTCCTCGAAGTGGCCGGGGGATTCGGCCTGCCAGAAGACCTGGACACGACCTACCGGCTGCTGCAGAAGACGATGATCGATGGTCTCAGGCAGGGCGCGTGATCAGGTACGCCAGGCCGATGAGCACGACGACAGGGATCAGCCACACGACGACCTCGCCGAGGAACTCCTTGTACATTTCGGCCCGTCCTCCGGATAACGCGGGAAATAAGTACCGCACGCAGCATATTCGCTGCGACGGCCCACTGAAACCCAAGGCCGGCGGGCGTGCCAGGATCGAGCGATGCGGTATGTCATCATCGGCGCCGGCGCGGTCGGTGGAACCATCGGCGGGCGGCTCCACCAGGGCGGCCACGACGTGCTGCTCGTCGCGCGCGGACCCCACTACGAGGCCATCCGTGACGGCGGCCTGCGCCTGATCACCCCCGAGGCGGACGCCACCCTGCCGATCCGGGCCGCCGACAGGCCCGTGCCTCTCGACCCGGACGACGTGCTCGTGATCGCGACCAAGACGCAGGACACCGCCGCGGCCCTCGCCGCGTGGGAGGACGCGCCGGTCGCGGGAGGCGGCTCGGCCGCCGAGCGGCTGCCCGTCGTGTGTGCGCAGAACGCCGTCGAGAACGAGCGGCTCGCCCTGCGGCGGTTCGCCCGGGTCTACGGCATGTGCATCTGGTTGCCCGCCCTCCACCTGGAGCCCGGGGTCGTCGCCGCGTACGGCAGGCCGCTGTCGGGCATGCTCCCGGTCGGCCGTTATCCCCAGGGTGTGGACGACCTCGCCGACCGCATGGCGGCCGACCTGTCGGGGAGCTCTTTCGCGAGCTTCGCCGTACCGGACGTCATGCGCTGGAAGTACGCCAAGCTGCTGGGCAACCTGGGCAACGCCGCCGAGGCGATGTGCGGCGCCGTGGACGGCGTCCACGGGATTGCCCGGCGCGCCCGCGCCGAGGGCCGTGCCGTGCTGGACGCGGCGGACATCCCGTACGCCTCACACCAGGAGGAGCGGGAGACGCGGGGAGACGCGGTCGAGATCGGCACGCTGAACGGTGTTCCCCGTGCGGGGAGCTCGTCGTGGCAGAGCCTGGCCAGGGGCAGCGGATCCATCGAGGCCGACTATCTCAACGGAGAGATCGTGTTGCTCGGCCGCCTTCACGGCGTGCCGACGCCGGTCAACGCCGCGCTCCAGCGGGAGGCGAACCGCTTCGCCCGCGAACGGCTGGCGCCAGGCACCCTGGACGTCGCCGAGCTCAACCGCCTTTTAGGGTGAACGATCCCGGGCCGGCCGCCGTGCGGATCATGGCACTGGCAGATCGGTGCGCGCATCGGGCGACTAGAAATTGTGTTCTACTTTCCGTAGCCAAATGATTACTCAGTGTGAGAGTATTCAGACACAGTTTCGATCCTGGGCTCTTGGGAGAAAGCGGGCGTGGCCGATCGGCGCAGGCGTCCGTCTCTTGCTTCTGGCGAGTTCGTTGGTTCTGAGTGGTGGGCGGAGGTGCGGGAGCGGGCCCGGGCCCGGGCGTGGTCGTCGGACGGCAGTTCGGCGTTGAGCTCTGCGTCGGGGATCAAGGAGTGGTGGGAGGCCACGCGCGCGAAGGGCGGAACAAAGAGTGCGGCAAAGGGCGAGGCGGCGGCGGAGGTATCCGATGGGTCGCCTGCCGAGGAGCGTGCTTTTTCCGCTGCGCATGTGCGCGATGGGCAAGAGCCTCCCCCGCAGCCGCACACCTCGCACAGCTCGACCGAACCGCCAGGCTCCACCGGGCCCGCTGCATCGTCTGGTGCGTTGGTGGCGGTACTCGTGGATGCCGCATCCGCGCTGGCCCTGGCGGAGCCGCCGGAGGTGGCGGCTGC
>NZ_BOOR01000063.1 GCF_016863335.1 Planotetraspora thailandica | reverse complement strand
AGTAGCGGGTGTGGGAATCGAACCCACCCGAAGCGGCGTATGAAACCGCCGAGCACACCAGCGCCCTCACCCGCCGAGGCCGGACGAACCCTCGCGCCAAACGAAAGCCGGCCCGGACCGAATGGTCCGAGCCGGCTCACATGGTGGCATCGAGTGTCACCAGTGAGCCTCCCGGGGCATGCGCATGCGCATGGAGTGACCAGTGAGGCCGGCATTGCGGCACATGACCCTCTCCTCCCGGCTCGATGACGTGACGGCAGCATGCCCAATTTGGGCAGCTGGTGGCAACGCCTTTTCCACGGGCCGGGTTAAAGGTTTCCCGGCAGGGTTTTCGCCTCAAATGCCCGGATAGGGCCTTGGGCGGAGAGAGGAGGCACACACGATGAGCACCGCGAACAAGACCACCAGAAGCGTGATGCACGAGGGTGCCCAATGCATCGGGGAGCACCAGAACCTTCTCCAGGCCGCCCAGATGATGCGAGATCTGAACGTCGGCTCGCTGCCGATCTGCGGGGACGACGATCGGCTCAAGGGCATGATCACCGATCGCGACATCGTGATCAAGTGCTGTGCCGAAGGCAAGGACCTCGGCCGGTGCGAGGCCGGTGAGCTGAGCCGAGGCGTGGTGTGGGTCGACGCCGACGCCCCCATCGAGGAGGCGCTCTCGCTGATGGCCGAGCATCAGATCAAGCGCCTGCCCGTCGTGGACCACCGCCGGCTCGTCGGCATGATCAGCGAGGCGGATCTGGCCAAGGAGCTGTCCGACACGAAGCTCGCCGAGTTCGTCCACCGCGTGTACGCGCCCGCCTGAGTCAGGCGCCCTTGCGCCGCCTGCGCCACCAGCGGCGCTTGGGCTCGGGAGCGCCGGGCTCTCCGGCGTCGGCGGCCTGCCCGGTTGACGGGGGCGTCAGGACGTCGGAGGCGAGCGCGCGCACGTCGGGGTTCATGTCGGGCGTCGCCAGGGTCAGCAGCGCCAGGGAGTCGAGGATGGTGACGGCCCGGGTCTTGTTGGCCTGCATCGCCGCGATGAAACGCCAGCCGACCAGTTCCGCGACGTCGGCCCGCGTCTCGGGGGACACCCACGCGGTGGTGATCAGGCCCAGGAGCCCAGCCTCCGTGAGCCAGTCCTCCGGGCCGTAGGCCAGGTCGGTCAGCACGGCACGGCGCTCGGAGCCGATCCACGGCTCGTCGGCGCGGTGGTGGGTGATACCGAGGCACGCCCACGCCTGCACCGAGCGGATCCAGCCGGGCCAGGCGGCGGCGTCGCGAGGCGCGGGCGGGTGCACGGCGACGGCCAGCAGGTCGTCGAGGGACAACCCGGACAGGCGCACCGCGTGGTCGTAGGCGGCGAGCAGGTGCGGCCAGCTCTGCTGCGCGATGTCCTGGAGGGCGCGCGCCGCCTCGGGCGACGGGGGTTCGACCGCCGGTCGCGCCTCGGTTCCCTCGTAACGCCACACCCGCCGCCCGACCGAGCGGACCGGGCCCGACTCGAACACCTCGGGCACCGCCAGTCGCGGATCGGGCGCGGGCACGTCTTCGATCGTCACCGTGAAGTCGTCGACCGTGCGGGCGAAGGCCATCAGGGCGCTCGGCGGCTCCGGTGCCGACACGCTGAGCGTGCCGTGCTGGGGCGTACGCTCCGACTCCATCAGCTGGGACAACACGTTGATGACCGACTCGCCCGGGGACGGCAGGGGACCGAGCCAGTAGGTGCTCTGCGACCACACGGTCAGCACGGCGTCGGCGTGCACGTTGCCGGGATGGTCGCGCAGGTAGTCGCCGAGCGCGACGAGGTGGCGCACGTCCCGGTCGCGCCGGAAGCGCATGCCGCATGCGGTCGGGAAGGCGTTCTCCTGGAACGGGTCGCGTTCCAGGACGCGCTCCACCCAGGCGAGGCCGTCGGCCGCACGCCCGCTCCGGTCCAGCAGCTCGGCGATGTCGGTCTCCACGGCCGCGTTGCCGGGGTCGTGCTCGAGGGCGCGCTGGAAGGCGCGTTCTGCGTCGTCCCACCGCTTCAGGCTGCGGTAGGCGTAGGCGACCGCGACGGCCGACTGGAGCGAGGGGGCGGCCTTCTCCGCGCGCAACGCCATCGAGAGCGCCTCGTCCCACCGCTCCATGCGGCGGGCGAGCACCGACGTCACCCACAGCACCCCGGAGTGACGGGGGTGCACGGACGACGCGGTGCGTACCAGCGCCAGATAGGGCTGGACGGCCGGCCGTACGTCCTGGGGGACGACGTCGGGGAGCGCCTGGAGGAGCCGCATCCCGAGGGTGCGCAGGTCGTCGGGCGCCACCCGCCCGGCCAGCGCGGGGTCGAGCACCCACGGCACGTCCGCCCACCGGCCGGACAACTGGTGGCACTGGGCGGAGACGAGCAGTGCGAGCGCCTCGGCGTAGTCCCCGTCGGCGGCGAGCACGTGCGCGCGTGCGACGACGGAGCCGAGGAAGGCGGGCTGCTCGACGGGGAACAGGTCGAGGCGGTCGTCGGCGCCCGCGGTGAGCGCCGACAGCAGTTCGTGCGCGTCCGGGAGCGTGGGATCGCAGACCAGGGCGTTGGCGATGTGCTCGGCCGCGTGCCGCCGGTCGCCGTCGTCGAAGGCCAGGCGCGCCATGCTCAGCTCGCCCTCAGCCTCCAGACGGCGGTCGCCCATGCCCTCCGCTGCTGACGTCACATCGCCTCCCCATTTCCGTCAAATGAGGATCTACCATGCCATGCCTGGCGACTCATGACGAACCGCCGTCACTGGACACGGAACGGCGCCCCGTGACCTGGGATGATCAGCGCGGGCGAGAGTGCGAGAAGGCGCTCGCGGGAGGCGAGGAGCAGGTCGCCGTCCACGGCCAGCGGATCGTCGATCGGGCCGTCGGCGTTCCACCACAGATGGGTCAGCGCGACCAGGCCGCCGGCTGTCTCCACCAGGGTGGTGATGTCCTCGGGGGTGTGGCCCGGGCGTACGCATCAGCCGCACCGACACCGACAATGCGAAACCGTCGGCGTCCCTGTCCTCCCACACGTCGTCCTTGTAGATGGCCCAATGGTCGTGGAACCGCGCCTCGGGGAACAGCGCCGCGTTGAGCGTGTGGTCGGGATGGTGGTGGGAGAACACGACGTCGGTCACGTCCGCGGGGTCGAGGCCGAGCGCCCCGAGCGGGTCGAGGATGAGCCGCCGGGAGGCCACCATGCCGGGATCCACGACGGCGATCATCGATCCGTCCCTGATCAGGGTCACCGTCCCGGCCACCCGGTCTCCCACGTAGCCCTCGGTCAGCACATCGACTGTCGCCATCGGCTCAGGCTATCCACCCCGGTGCTCAGGAGGCGCGGCGGGCGACCTCCTCGATCGCGGCGACGACGGAGCCGGGGTCCTTGCTCAGGATCCGCACGTGGTTGACGGGCGACGTCGCGAACACCGACACCCGCTCGTTGGCCGCCGTGGCCTTGGCGGCGGCGGAGCGCAACGTGGACATGTCCTGTTCGGTGGCGCCCGAGTGCGGCCCGGTGCCGGCCACGTAGACGGCGGGGCACTCCAGGGCCTCGAAATCGGCCAGGAGTTCGCCGTTCACGGCGTCCAGTTCGATGACGACCTCCGCCGCCTCTGCGGGCGCCATCCGGGCAGAGAGGCCGAAAGCCGCCACGACCCGCATGAGGGGGCCCAGCCGGCGGAACTGCCTGCGTACGGCCTCCTTGCCGGCCTCGTCGAACATGGCGACAGGGTAGGCGCCGTCGACGAGCACGAGGCCGGCGACCTGGTCGGGGTGCTCGGCCGCGTAGCGCACCGCGATGGTCGCGCCGTGGGACCAGCCGACCAGGATGGGCCGCTCGACGCCGGTCGCCTCGATCACGCGGCCGATGTCGCCGACGGCGCCGCGGACGGAGTAGTCGGCCGAGGTGCCCGACTTCCCGCGAGCGCGGGCGTCGAACGTGACCGTGCGGTGCGTGCCGCCGAGGCGGCGCAGGACGGAGCCCCAGTGCCGCTGCGTCGCGAAGCCTCCGTTGAGGAAGACCAGTGGGCGAGCTTCTCCGGGGGTGTCGACCGCGTCGAGTCGGGTGTCGGCCGTCGGAATCGTGAGGTGACGAGACATGGTGTCCGGCCTTTCGTGTCGGCCCGAGTGGGGGGAATCAGCGCCGGCGCCTCAGGACGTCGCGCCGGGTGTGCCATTCGGTGAGCAGAGCGGGCATGCGCTCGGCCATGAAGTCGTAGAACGCGGCGGCCTCCTCGAGCATCGAGCGCCGCTCGGAGGGGCCTTCGCCGAGCAGGTCGAGCGCCTCTCGCGCGAGCGCCGCCTGCTCCTTGTAGGTCTCGCCCGCGAACCCCGCGGGGTCGAGCGCCCTGGGGTCGAGGGTGACGTGGTCGACGCGCTGCCCCGCCGAACGGGACCGGCGTACGACGTTGTGGCTCGACAGGAGGGCGACCGCCCCCGTGATCGCGCTGCGGCTCGCGAGCAGGGCCTCGCTGATCTCGGCGATGGTCTGCTGGGGCGGACGGCAGACGAGCAGGTATCCCAGCACGCGGCCCGCCACGGGCGGGAAGCCGTACTCCCGTGCGTAGAAGTTGGCCATGCGATCGGTGAAGGCGAGCTCTTCCGCGGTGGTCATGCCCCAACTATAACTGACAAGACTGAAATAACACAAATAAGTGTCATCTGGAGCGCGACCAAGGATGGCTTGCGCTCGATGGAACGATCGTTTTCCGCAACGCCTGCAACGACTTGCGGGATCATTGTCGTGCTATTTCACGGATGTTTCCGAGTATTGCGTTCCCGTATCAACGCCTGTCAGGATGCACGCACGCGGCCCGTCAAGCCGGGGGGAGACGCGCCGCAGCGTGCCGGCCCGCCGACATGAGACCCCCGGAGCGTCCCCGGACGGCCTGATGAGGAGGAAGGCACGACCGCCGTCCCGGACGAAAGGAAAGCACGTGGCAGTCTCCCGTCGGACGTTCATCACCTCGGTGGTGCCGGGAACCGCTCTCGCCGCGGTGTCGGGAACCGAGCTCATCTCCGCAATGACCAGCGCGGCGAGCGCCGCCAGTCCCGTCGGCGACGTCGTCGGCAAGATCACCGTCGGCTACCAGGGCTGGTTCGCCTGCCCGGGTGACGGCGCCCCCATCAACACCTGGTGGCACTGGAGCCAGAACGGGTCCCAGCCGCCCTCGCGGAACAACACCACCATCGTCGCGTGGCCCGACATGCGGGAGTTCACCCGGAGCTACCCGACCGCCTACGGCAACCTCGGCAACGGGCAGCCGGCGATGTTGTTCTCGTCGTACGACCAGCAGACCGTCGACACGCACTTCCGGTGGATGCGGGAGAACAACTGCGACACCGCCGCGCTCCAGCGGTTCAACCCGAACGGCGCCGAGGGGCCGACTCGCGACGCGATGGCGGTCAAGGTCCGCAGCGCGGCCGAGGCGAACGGCCGCAAGTTCTACGTCATGTACGACGTGTCCGGCTGGACGAACTTCCAGCCCGAGATCAAGGCCGACTGGACGAACAAGATGTCGGCCATGGTGGCCTCCTCCGCGTACGCCAGGCAGAACGGCAAGCCCGTCGTCGGCATCTGGGGCTTCGGGTTCAACGAGGCCAAGCACCCGTCGGACGCGGCCGCCTGCCTCGACGTGGTCAACTGGTTCAAGAGCCAGGGCTGCTACGTGATGGGCGGGGTGCCGACCTACTGGCGAACCGGGATCAACGACTGCCGGCCCGGCTTCATCGAGGTGTTCAACGCCTACAACATGCTCTCTCCGTGGATGGTGGGACGGATCAGCACGGCGGCGGACTCCGACCGGTTCTACAACGACCTCAACGTGCCCGACCAGGCGTACTGCAACGCTCGCGGCATCGACTACCAGCCCTGCGTAATGCCGGGAGAGGTGACCGCGCGGCATCGCGCGCACGGCGACTTCATGTGGCGCCAGTTCTACAACATGGTCAGGGTGGGCGCCCAGGGCATCTACATCTCGATGTTCGACGAGTTCAACGAGGGCAACCAGATCGCCAAGACGGCGGAGAACCAGTCGATGATCCCGGTCGACTCCGGATTCCTGGGTCTCGACGAGGACGGCACGGTCTGCTCCTCGGACTACTACCTCAGGCTCACCGCAGACGGCGGCAGGATGCTGAAAGGTCAGATCGCGCTGACGTCCGTACGGCCGACGCCTCCCGTCGCCGGGAACGGAGGAGGCGGGGACACCAACCTGGCGCGGGGCAAGGCGACGCAGGAGAGCAGCCACAACCAGAACTTCGCCTCGCCCAACGTCGTCGACGGCGACCCGAACAGCTACTGGGAGAGCCCGAACAACGCCTTCCCGCAGTGGGTGCAGGTCGACCTCGGGTCGGCCGCGGCGATCGGCCGGGTCGTGCTGAAGCTGCCGCCGCAGGCGGCGTGGCAGACGCGCACGCAGACGCTCTCGGTGCAGGGCAGCACGAACGGGTCGTCGTACGCCACGCTCGCCGGCCCGTCGGGCTACACCTTCAACCCCGCGACGGGCAACGCGGTGACCATCACCTTCGCCCAGACGTCCGCGCGTTACGTCCGCGTGAACATCACCGCCAACACCGGCTGGCCCGCCGCACAGCTGTCCGAGCTCGAGGTGTACGGCACCGCCGGCCAGGACACCGACACCCAGGCGCCCACGGCTCCCGGCAACCTCACCGTGACGGGCAAGACGGCAACCAGCGTCTCGCTGTCCTGGTCGGCCTCGTCCGACGACAAGGGCGTGACCGGCTACCAGGTGCGCAGGGGCGGTACGGTCGTCGCCGCCGTCACCGGCACGTCGGCGACCGTGACCGGGCTGAGCGCGGCCACGGCCTACAGCTTCACCGTCACCGCGCAGGACGCGGCGGGCAACACCTCGGCCGCCTCCAACACCGTCGACGTCACCACCGACGCCGCCCCGAACACGAACCTGGCCCGCGGCAAGGCGACCCAGGAGAGCGGCCACACGCAGACCTACGGCTCGGGCAACGTGGTCGACGGCGACCCGAACAGCTACTGGGAGAGCCCGAACAACGCCTTCCCGCAGTGGGTGCAGGTCGACCTCGGCGGCGCCACGACGGTCGGGAGGGTCGTGCTGAAGCTGCCGCCGCAGGCGGCGTGGCAGACGCGCACGCAGACGCTGTCCGTCCAGGGCAGCGTGAACGGGTCGTCGTTCGCCACGCTCGCCGGGCCGTCGGGCCAGACCTTCAACCCCGCGTCCGGCAACGCGGTGACCATCACCTTCACCCCGACCTCGGCGCGCTACGTCCGCGTGAACATCACCGGCAATACCGGCTGGCCCGCAGGCCAGCTGTCGGAGTTCGAGATCTACCAGGCGTGACGCGGCCGGGCTCCGGCGCGCCCCTCGCGGGCGGCCGGGGCCTGTCGCGGCTACGACGGGTGACGATTTGATCGCTTCGCTCGACGTGCCGCCGGTAGGGATGATCGAATCGTCTCGGTTCCCACCGCGGACCTCGCACGCGAACCGGCCCACCCCCCGCGACCGAGAGATCGTCATGACCGCAGCGCTCGAGATCAACGGCCTGTACAAGGCCTTCGGTGAGAAGGTGGCGGTCGACCACGTCGACCTGACCATCCCGCAAGGCTCCTTCTACGGCCTGGTCGGCCAGAACGGCGCCGGGAAGACCACCACCCTCGCCATGGCCGTCGGACTGCTCCGTCCCGACGACGGCAGCGCCCGCATCTTCGGGGCGGACGTCTGGTCCGCCCCCGACGAGGCCAAGGCCCTCGTCGGCGTGCTTCCCGACGGCCTCGCCATGCCGGAGCGGCTGACGGGCCGCGAGGTGCTCACCTACCTCGGCCTGTTGCGCGGCCTGTCGAGGGACGTGGTGGCGGAGCGGGCAGGCGAGCTGCTGTCGGTCCTCGAGCTCGACCCGGCGGAGAAGACCCTGGTGATCGAATACTCCACCGGGATGCGCAAGAAGATCGGCCTGGCGACCGCGCTGCTGCACGCGCCGCGGCTGCTGGTGCTCGACGAGCCCTTCGAGGCCGTCGATCCCGTGTCGGCGTCGACGATCAAGGGCATCCTCCGCGGCTTCGTCGCCGGCGGGGGTTCGGTCGTGCTGTCCAGCCATGTCATGGCGCTCGTCGAACAGCTCTGCGACCACGTCGCGGTCATCGACGAGGGCCGGGTGGCCGCCGCCGGCACGCTGGACGAGGTCCGGGGCGCGGGCTCGCTCGAGGACAGATTCGTCGAGCTCGTCGGCGCCTCCGGCTCGGGCGCGAAGGAGCTGTCGTGGCTGTCGCGCTGAACATGGTGGCCATGAAGGTGGCCGTCCTGCGCAACTCGATGAACAGCCAGAAGGCCGGCCTCATCGTCGGTGGAGTCGTGCTCGGGCTCGTGTTCGCGGGCGGCACCATCGCCCTCGCGTTCGTCGGCGACCTGGACGGGGGCACCGTCGCGGGGTGGCACACCGGCGACCTGCTGGCCACCGCGTACGCGGTCTGGATGCTCGGCTGGATCTTCGGGCCGGTGTTCGCCGGGGGCGGTGACGAGACCCTGCGCCCCGAATACTTCACCCTCGTCGGGCTCCGGCCCCGCCGCCTGGCGACCGGGCTGCTCACCGCGTCCTTCGTCGGGCCCGCCCCGGCCGTCAGCCTCGTCGCCCTGGTCGCCCTCATGATCTTCGGCGTACGCCTCGGCTCGGCGGCTCCGGTGGTCGCGCTCCCCGCCATGCTCCTCACCCTGGTGATCTTCGTCTTGCTGTCGCGCGTCGCGATCGCCGTGCTCGGGCTGGCGTTGCGGTCGCGGATCGGTGCGATCGTCGCGGGGCTCAGCAACGGCGTGATCCTCGCCGCGCTCGGTCAGGGCTGGGTCTTCTTCGTGGCGTTCCAGCAGGCGGGCGGGATCCCGCCCACGGCGTCCGCCGTCCTGAGGTACCTGCCGTCCGGCTGGGGCCTGGTGGCCGTGGAGGCGGCCGCGGAGGGGCAGTGGCCGCGTGCGGCGGCGGCGCTGGCCGCGATGGGCGTTCTCATCGTGGTGCTCCTCGCCGTATGGGCGGTGCTGCTCACCCGGCGCGCGTCCGCGGCACGGCCGTCCGTCCGCGGCAGGCGGCCGATGCGGGCCGCGTCGGCGCAGGGCGCCGTCGTGGCCAAGGAACTGCGGACCTGGACCCGCGACCTGGTGCGCACCCACCAGCTGACGTTCGCGCTGGCCTATGCGGTCTTCTTCACCGCGTCGCCGCTCTTCATGGGTGTGGACATCATGCTGCCGTACACGGGCGCGATCTTCATCCTCATGGCGGCGGCGATGTCGTCCAACCTGTACGGCACCGACGGCACCGTCCTGTGGCTCACCCTGATGACGCCGAGGGGCGCCGACGTCCGGGGCAGGCAGTGGGCGTGGCTGCTGACCGTGGGCCCGGTGGGCCTGGCCCTGACGATCGCGGGCGCTCTGATCACGGGCGGCCCGTGGCCGGTGCCCCTCGCCCTGACGGCCGCCCTGCTCGGCGGCGGGGCAGGCATCGTGCCGCTGATCTCGGTCTACGCGCTCGTGCCGAGCATCGACCCGCACCGGCGCGGCGGCAACCCGCTGCGCTCCGCCGAGGACGACGGCTCGCTGACCGGCCTCGCCTACGCCGTCCTTGCACTGGGCGGGCTCACCGGCGTGCCCGCGGGACTGGTCGCCTCCTCGTACGGCTGGCCTGGGGTCGTGGTGGGGCTCGTGACCGGGGCGCTGTGCGTGTGGGGGTTCGGCGCGCTCGCCGAGAGCAGGCTGCGGTCCCACGGCCCCGAACTGCTGCAGACGATGCGCACGGGCAAACGGCCGCAGTCGCAGTCGGGCCGGTGGAAGAAGTTCGACGACCTGCCGAAGCGCGACCAGATCATCGCGACCATCGGATGGTCCTTGGGGGCGATCCCGCTGTTCCCGCAGGGCATCGTCGCCGGCGTCATGAAGGCCAACGGCTCGACGGAGAAGAGCTGGTTTCTCGCCCTCCACGTCCCCGACCCGTACGGCTGGCCCGTCGTCGTCTTCATGGTGCTGCTCGGCATCGCCATGTACGGCGGGGCGTTGTGGGTCTCCTACAAGCCGCGCCCGTCGCAAGCCGGCGCCGAACCCGTCGCGAAGGCCGCCTGAGGCCGCACGGTCCGGCCGCAGTCACCGCGACCTGGGCGCGACCGCCGCCCAGGTCGTCATCGCGTGCGTCTCCTCACGCGCCGAGCTTCTCGCGGCCGTGCGGGGCCTCCCAGTCGGCCTCGCGCGGCTCCACCTCGATGCGGACGGGGCCGTCGTTGAGGAACGAGGCGCCCTTGAAGTGGAAGGAGCCGAAGTCGGTGGTGTCGCGGAACGCGGAGTGCTGGTAGAGGTCGCGAGCGTAGCCCCACAGGTTCGGGAACGCGGTCAGCTGCCGCTCGCTGATCTTGCCGAGCGGGTTGTACCCGAGGTCGAACCGGGCGAGGGTGACCCACAGCCGCACGTCGGATTCGGTGATGTGGTGGCCGAACAGGAATCTGCGGTCGGCCAGCCGGGCCTCGAGCTCGTCGAGCGTCGCGATGAACTCGTGCCGCAGGGTCTCGTAATCCTCCTGCGTGGTCGCGCCGGCCACCCGGTAGGTGCCGTTGTTGACCTTCCGGTAGATCACGTCGTTGAGCTCGTCGATCCGCGGCCGCAATTCCTCCGGGTAGAGCCGGACGTCCGGGTCGCCCCACTGCTCGAACTGCGTGCCCAGGTCGATGGTGATGTCGGGGAAGTTGTTGCTGACGATCCGGCCGGTCACCCGGTCCCAGAGCACGGGCACCGACAGGTGGCCGGGGTAACCGGGCTCGGTCGCGTCGTAGGCCTGCTGCAGGAACAGGAAGCCGTTCACCGGGTCCGCGCCCCGGCGCTCGCGGAACGCCCAGCCGCGGGCGTCGCGCTCGTCGTCGACGTAGGAGAGGGAGACGACGTCGTCCAGGCCCTTGAGCGAGCGCACGATCGCCGTGCGCTGCGCCCACGGGCAGAACCAGCCGACGTAGAGGTGGTACCGCCCGGGCTCGGCCGGGTGGCCGCTCGACCCGTCGGCGGTGATGCGGTCCTGGAAGGGATAACGCGGGCGGTTCCATCCGGAGGAGCTGTCGATGCGGCCCGGGCCGTACGGGCCGTAGGTCGCGATGTCCACCGGAGACGCGTAGAGCGGTTTCGCGGGAGCGGTCATGACGCCACCTTCCGAAGGGGTCAGATATTCGGTGCAATCGCCGGCCGGAGCGGGTTCATTCCGCACCATCAAGTCTTTAATCCCTACCAGGATAATCTGAAATTCGCACTCGCAAGATTCCCGTCCGGTTGCGAGTGCCCGTTGCGGCGCGCGAAATATGCCGTTAACACGGCGATGTCAGGATCACCCCGGCGATCTATAGGGGTGAACATGACGGCGCTGGATCATCGTTACCGCGGGGAGCATCCGGTCCGGACGCTCGCCTATCTGTTCCGGGAAGACCGGCGTGGCATCGCCGTCGCCGTCGGCGCCTTCATGGTGAAGCACAGCCCCACCTGGACGCTGCCGCTCATCACCGCCAACGTCATCGACGTGCTGGTCGCGCGCAAGCCGGTCGCCGAACTGTGGATCAACACCGCCGTGTTGCTCCTGCTGCTCATGCTCAACTATCCCGGGCACCTGCTCTACGTCCGCAACATGCACGGCGCCATCCGGAGGATGGGCACCCGGGTGCGCTCGGCGTTGTGCCGCCGCATGCAGGACCTGTCCATCGGCTACCACTCCCGGGTCAGCGCCGGGGTGCTGCAGACCAAGGTCATCCGCGACGTCGAAGGCGTCGAGCAGATGGCCCAGCAGGCCAGCGACGGCGGGCTGAGCGCGCTGGCCATGCTGATCGGCGGGCTCGGCGTGATCGCGGTCAAGGTGCCGCTCGCCCTGCCCGTCTTCCTCCTCGTCGTTCCGGCGGCGTCGTTCCTCGTGATGCGGATGCGCGACCGGATGCGTTCGGACAACGAGAGCTTCCGCCAGGAGGTCGAGCGCCTGTCCTCCCGAGTGAGCGAGATGACCACGCTCATCCCGATCACCCGGGCGCACGGCCTGGAGCAGGACGCCCTGCACCGCGTCGACCACACCCTGTCGAAGGTGCTGCGCAGCGGCCTGCGGCTCGACCTGGTGAACGGCAGGTTCGGCTCGCTCGCCTGGATCATCCTCAACATGCTCGGGGTCGGCTTCCTCGCCGGGTCGGCGCTGGTCGCCTACTACGGCGTGCTTCCCATCACCGCCGGCGACGTGGTCATGCTCAGCACGTTCTTCGCCACGCTCACGGCGTCGGTCACCACGCTGATGAGCCTCACCCCCGTGATCGGCAAGGGCCTGGAGGCCGTCCGGTCGATCGGCGAGGTCCTCCAGGCCCCCGACCTGGAGCAGAACGCCGGCAAGGACGAGGTCGCCGCGGTCACCGGGCGCTTCGAGTTCCGCGACGTCACCTATGAATACGAGCCGGGCCGCAGGGCCGTCGACGGCCTCGACCTCACCGTGACCCCCGGCGAGACCCTCGCGCTCGTGGGCGCCTCAGGCGCGGGCAAGTCCACCGTGCTCAACCTCGTCATCGGCTTCCTGCGCCCCACTTCGGGCACGATCCTCCTCGACGGCCGCGACATGGAGACGCTCGACCTGCGCACCTACCGCAGGTTCGTCTCGGTCGTCCCGCAGGAGTCGATCCTGTTCGAAGGCAGCATCAAGGAGAACGTCACCTACGGCATGCGGGACGTGCCCGACGAGACCGTCCGGCAGGCGCTGCGCGACGCCAACGCCATGGAGTTCATCGACCGGCTGCCCGCCGGGCTCGACACGGTCGTCGGTGAGCGCGGGGCACGCCTGTCCGGCGGGCAGAAGCAGCGCCTGGCCATCGCCCGCGCGCTCATCCGCGACCCCCGCGTGCTGATCCTCGACGAGGCCACCTCCGCGCTGGACTCCCGGTCGGAGGCCCTGGTGCAGGAGGCGCTCGGTCGGCTGGTGGCGGGCCGTACCGTCTTCGTCGTGGCCCACCGCCTGTCCACCATCCGCGGGGCCGACCGCATCGTCGTCATGGCGGACGGCAGGATCGCCGAGATCGGCTCCCACGACCAACTGGTCAGGAGCGGTGGCCTCTACTCGGGGCTCCAGGCGGCGCAGACCGGCTGAGCCGGCCGGATCACCGCAACAGCCGCCGGGCGTCGCCCCGCGAGCGCACGCGGACGAACCGCAGGTGGGGGTGCTCGGACGAGGCCGCCGCGCGCTCGTACCTCTCCCGGTACCTGCGGTGGTTCGTCCACGCCCACATGACCACGGACTCGTGCGGATCCAGCGTGGTCAGGTTGCGCCAGCGCTCCCGGTTGCCGTTCCACAACTCGGCGCGCATGGCGACCCGCCTGACCGTACGGGTGACGACCTGCCACATGACGACGGCGCGCGGCGGGTCGAGCCAGACCACCGTGTCGGCCCTGGCCCACACCAGATCGCGCACCGCCGTGTAGTTGCCGTCGACGACCCACGTGTCCTGGGCGATCACCTCGGCCACCCTGCGGCGGAACTCGCCGTCCGCCAGCGGCTTCCATTCCGGCTGGTGGTACACCGCGTCCAGTTCCAGGTGCGGGGCGCCGAGCCGTACGGCCAGGCGGCGTGCGAGCGTCGTCTTACCCGAACCCGAGTTGCCCACCACCGAGACCCTGCGCATCGTCTCCACGGATCGGGACGCTACCGCGACGGGTCACGGTGGGCGTGCTCACGGGGCCGTGCACACAGATTCGACGAAATGGCCGACCTCCTCGTCGGGGAGGTGGCGGGCCAGGTCGGCCTCGCTGATGAGGCCGATGAGCCGGCGGTTCTCGATCACCGGAAGCCGGCGGATCCGGTTCGCCTCCATCGCCTGCAGCACCTGAGAGGCGTCGGCGTCCGCGGTGATCGTGACCGGCTTGCCCTGCGCGAGCTCCCCAGCCGTCGTCTTCGCGGGGTCGCACCCCTCCGCCACACACTTGGTCACTATGTCGCGGTCGGTGAGGATGCCGTGCAGCCGGTCGTCGTCGCCGCAGATGGGCAGCGCTCCGACGTTCATGTCGCGCATCATCCGCGCCGCGAACACGAGTGTCTGGTGCTCGCCGACGCATTCGACCCCAGGATGCATGATCTCTCGTGCGGTGGTCACCGGGATCTCCTCCTTCGGTAGCTCCTCCTTCCATCATGTGAACGCCTCGCGAGGAGGCGACAGTGTCGAAGGTCCCGACCCGCCCGCGAGCTCCGGTGGGGCCAGGTCAAACGCCGGCCACGGATGGGCCGGACATGGCCGGTCGACCAGTGGGCTTTGCGGCAGCTTGCACAGGCAGGCGCTCATAGAAGCCCTGACCTGGGTGGTTACCATCGAGTGCCATGCTGAACAACCCCATGAACACGGTCCCGCTCGCGGGCAAGATTGCGATCATCACCGGCGGCGCGCGCGGTCTGGGCCGTGACATCGCGGAGGCGTTCCACGCGACAGGGGCGCAAGTGGTGATCAGCGGCCGGGACCTCCAGACCCTTACCGCCACTGCGAAGTCGATCGACCCCACGGGGGAGTCGGTCGTGCCTGTCGCCTGCGACAACACCGACGAGCAGGCGGTGGCGGCTCTCGCCGCGACGACGATTGAGCGGTTCGGCCGCATCGACGTGCTGGTCAACAACACTGGGATCCCCGGCCCGACCACCCCGCTGTGGGAGTATTCCCAGGCCGAGTGGCGGGAGACGATCGACACCAACCTGACCGGCACCTTCCTGTGCTGCCGCGCGGTCCTGCCGACCATGATCGAACAGCGCTCGGGCAGCATCGTCACCGTCGGTTCCGCGACCGGCAAACGCCCCAACGCCGGACGCGCCGCCTATGCGGCGAGCAAAACGGGCCTGATCGGGTTGACGCGCACGCTGGCGCTGGAAGCGGGCCCCTACGGGGTCCGGGTGAACCTGGTGTCCCCCGGCGCCGTCGACAGCGATCGTTTCCGGCGGGTGATCGAGACGATGGCCGCGACTCGTGGCGTCACCTCCGAAGAGTTCCTCCGGGAGGCGGTCTCGGGCTCGGCGCTGGGCCGCCTGGTCCAGGCCGCCGACGTGGCCGGGACCATCATCTTCCTCGCCGGCGACGCGGCCGCCTCCATCACCGGAGAGGACATCAACGTGTCCGCCGGTCTTGTCATGTACTGATCACCCGACCGTGATCGCCGCAATCCAAGAGCCTGTTGTTTGAGGGTTCTAACGGCGTGAGGTCGCGCCAGTCTCCTCGGGCGCGTCGTCCTCCCCGGCGGGCAGATGGACGGGCCCGTGCGGGTCGGCGCAATGGCCGGCTCTCGCACGGCCGAGCTCGATCACCGGGGGAGCGGCGTGATCGACCTGCAACGTGGTGTGGCCGATCCCGTACTCGTCGTGCATCAGCTTCTCCGCGGCCTGCCGTACGGTGTGACAGTCGGAGCCGGGCGCGACCAGGATGTGCGCCGACATCGCGGCATATCCCGAGGTCACCTCCCAGACGTGAAGGTCGTGGACCTCGGCGACATGGTCGAGGGCGGCGGTCCTGCGGCCGATCTCGGCGGGGTTAAGCCCGGCGGGGGCCGCCTCCATGAAGATCCGGCCCGAGTCGCGCACCAGGGCCCAGCCCGCCTTCAGCATCAGCGCGGCGACCACGAGCGCCGCGACGGCGTCCGCTCTGCCCCAGCCGGTCAGCCACACCACCGCTCCGGCGACGGTCGTCGCGATGAACGCGTAGAGGTCGTTGAGGATGTGCTGGAAGGCGCCTTCGACGTTGAGGCTGCTCCGGTCAGCCCGGTTGAGCAGCCAGGTTGCCGCCAGGTTGACGACGATGCCGGCCAGGCCGGTCGCCACCACGTAAGCCCCCTCGACCTCGGGCGGCACGATGAGCCGCCTGACGCCCTCGAACACGAAATACGCCGCCAGCAGGAGCAGCGTGATGCCGTTCACCTGGGCGGAGATGATCTCTGCGCGCTTCAGGCCGTACGTGAAGCCGCCGCGGGGCGGCCTGGCCGCGATCCGCATCGCGATGAGTGCGAAGACGATGGCGACGGCGTCGGTGAGCATGTGGCCCGCGTCGGTGACGAGCGCGAGCGACCGTGCGATGACGCCGATCACCACTTCGACGGCCATGAAGCCGACGATCAGAATCAGGGCGCCGCTCAGGAGCCGGCGGTCCGCCTCGGCGCCGATGCCGTGCCCGTGCCCGTGCCCATGTCCGCGGTGGGGATCGCGCTCGGCGTCGTCGGCGGAGGCCGGCACTTCATGTGAACGGGTATTCATATGTGCGAGTGTAAAGCGGACTGCCGGTCTGTCAAGGCATGCCGTACAGGGTCGGTCGCTCTGCGTGTGCGCGGCGACGTCAGGGAAGTCGTGGAAATCGCCAAGAACGATTGACCGGCCACTCGGGTGTGTAAACGATCAGTAATTGGATAACTACATTCCGTAAGCATCCCACATCGGGATCATGGCGGTTTCGTGTCGGCGCGGCGGAAGGTCCGGTGAGGCAGGTCATGGGCGAAGGACATGGGCACGGCCACTCTTCCGTGGACGTGGTGGAGAGCGAATCGGCGGCCCGCGGTGGCGCCGACCTGCACGGACGTACGGGCCTGCTGAGCCCCGCCGCCGTGCGCAATCAGGTGTTCACCGTCGTCCGCCTCCGCGAGGGCTACGACCTCGCCGAGGTGGACCGGTTCCTCGGTCACGTCGAGACCACCCTGAGCAGGGTGCTGCGGGACAACGAGGAGCTGCGGGCCAAGCAGGACCAGATCGAGCAGAACGCCCAGCGGGCGTCGTCTCTCGGCGACAGCGCCGTGCGCATCGTCGAAATCGCCCAGGAGGCGGCCGACCGGACGATGGCAATGGCGCAGGAGGAGGCGCAGGCCGTCCTGGCGCGGGCGAGGGAGGAGGCGGAGACCGTGGAGAGCGACGCCCTGGGCCGGGCGGCACTTCTTCAGAGGGAGGCGCGCGACTCCCAGCGCGAGGTCCTCGAACGGCGGGTCGAGGGCGTGCACGCGTTCGTCGCCGAGCTCGCGGCCCGGCTGAGGGACAACCTCGATGCCGAGATGCGCACGCTTCACGCCCTGCTCGACGAGCTTCACGACCCGGGCGGCGCGCCGCCCCCGGCCGCGCAGCACGCGGCGGCCGACGGCGTCGACGTGGACGGCACGGCCCCCCTGGCCGCTCTCGCGACCGCTGAACCAGCCCAATCCGGCGCCAACGGCCGCGCCATCGGATGACCGGCCGTGCGGCCCGGGCAGGCCGCACGGCCCCAATGGATCGACCAGGTCGAACGGCCTGACAAACCCGGACAGTCCGAGCAGATCGACAGGAGACGCTTACCATGCCGCTGACGGATTGGGTGCGCGCCGCGGGGGCCGTGCTGGAGCAGTTGCCGGGCAGAGGGGAGGCGTGGGGGGCGGTGCTGCTGGTCTGCGCCTCCACCCTTTTCGGTGCCTGGCTGGCCCGGCGCAACTCCCGCCGGGTGACCCTGTGGCTGGCGATCGCCTCGGCGACGATGCTGGTCACCGCGCTGGTCGATCTGCTCCCCGACGCGTGGTCGGAGGCGGTCCGCACCGGGGTGCCGCTCTGGGCGCTCGTCCTGGCCGCGTTGTTCGGCTACGTCGTGATCACGTACTTCACCCGGAGGGGATGTGCCTGCCCCTCCGACGCGGAACCGCAACGGGCCGCCATGCATGCACCCGGACGCCACCGCCGGGTCAAGCAGGCCGTCGACGCGGCGCTGTTCGGCGGCATGGGGACCGCGGCCGCGCTCACGCTGCATCGCGCGATCGAGGGGGCGACCCTCGGGCTGACCGCGTCCGTCGTGGTCGTCTTCGCACTCACCATTCACTCCGCCAGCGAGGGGCTCGCCCTGGCCGCCCTGCTCGACATGGCCAGGCAACGGGTGGGGCCCTGGCTGTTCGTCGCCTGTGCGAGCCCGGCGGCCGGTGTGCTGATCGCAACCGTCGCCCCGCTGCCCGACCAGCTCGTGCCGATCCTGCTGAGTCTCGTCATGGGTGTGCTGCTGCGCACCGCCGTCGTCGGGATGAAGCTCGCCGCGGGCGGGCAGCGGGACGGGCGGCTCTCGCGGCGGCAGATCGCGATCGCGCTCACGGCGGCGACCTCCGTCGGCGCGCTCCTGGTGACCGCCCACACCTTCCACGGGGAGGACGAGCCCGAGCAGGCGTCCCCGACCTTCCGCCACGCGATGGCCGCCTTCCCCGCCGCCGCCCGTGCCCACACCCTCGCCGCGCCTCCGGAGAGCGCGGGCGTGCAACACCGCAGCACGCCCGGCGCGGCGTCGGCGCCCGTGGCGGCGACGCAGGAGCCGTCGGCCGCTCGCCCGCTCGACCGGCACGATCTCCGGGCGGCCGTGACATCCGGAAGGATGAGCCTGGGCGACGTGCTCGAGCGCGACGACGAGACGACAGGCCGGGCCGCCGTGGGCAAGATCGTCAGGCTCCTGCCCGGCTACCTGCCGGAGCGAATGGACTCGCTGATCGCCTCGACGGGGATCGACGAGAAACGGCACATCGCCGACCTGACGCCGGAGGAACGCCGCAAACTGCTGTCGGTCTTCGACGGCTATCCCGAGTGAACACCCACTGCTAACATTGTTAACGTGGATATGAGAACACGGATACTCCAAGCGGCGGCGGACCTCCTCGCGCGGTCGCCGGAGGCCGACATCTCGACACGGGCGGTCTGCGAGGCGGCGGGGGTCGGCGCGCCCGCGTTGTACCGGCAGTTCGGAGACAAGGAAGGACTGCTGTCCGCGGTCGTCGACTACGGCTTCGAGCGATACCTGGAGAGCAAGCGAGCAGCGCAACCTTCGTCTGACCCCGTGCAGGACCTGCGCGACGGCTGGGACAACCATGTCGCGTTCGCGGTGGACAACCCGAATTACTACCGGCTGATGTACTCGCCCGGTCTGTCGGCACCGCCGGGGGCCGCCGCCGAGGCGCACCGGCTGCTTCTCGATGTGCTGGAACGCTGCGCGGCGGCAGGCAGGCTCAAGGTCGCGCCGGAGGTCGCGGCGCAGATGGTGATGGCGGCCAACGCCGGAGTGGCGTTGTCCCTGGTGTCCCGCCCCGCCATCTACACCGACCCGGACTTCTCCCGCCGCGTCCGCGACGCGATGATCGACGCGATCGTCGTGCCCCCCGATGGCAAGAGCGGCGGAGCCGGTGTGGCCAGAGCCGGTGTGGACAGAGCCGAAGTGACAGCAGGCGGTGTGAGCAGGGGAGGCTCGGCCCAGGAGGCTTCCGCCATCTCCGTGACCGCGACCACGCTCAGCGCGCAGTTGCGCGACCGCCGCTCCCCGGCGCCCGCCGACACGCTCACCGGCGCGGAGGCCGCCCTGCTTCAGGAGTGGCTGCGCCGCCTGTCCGCCGCCGCACCGCCGGACGCGTGAGACCGCCCGATAGTGCCGCCGGACGCCGAGCCTGCACGCGCGGCATCACCCGGGCATGCGGACGGGGGATGAGGCGCCTTGACCTCATCCCCCGTCCGGGCATGCGCTCACGGGCGCAGCGCGGCGAGCTGCTCCGCGAAGGGCACCACCACCTCGTCGGCCGCCGGCGCCGCCGGCGAACGATGCACCATCAGGTCGGCCAGCTCTCCGGCCGCCCGGTCGATCCGTACGGCCAGGCCGTCCGTGCGGCTGTCGCCGCCGCCGCCCCAGTCCTCCGACGCCGCGTACACGGAGGTCGGGACGACGATCGAGCGCAGGTAGACGAACATCGGCCGCAGCGCGTGCTCCAGCGCCAGGGAATGCCGTGCCGTACCACCCGTGGCGGCGATGAGCACCGGCTTCCCGATCAGCTTGTCGTCTTCGATCACATCGAAGAACGACTTGAAGAGCCCACTGTAGGAGGCGGTGAAGATCGGCGTCACCGCGATGAGACCGTCCGCCTCGGTGACGGCCTCAATCGCCTCTCTGAGGGCGGGGCCGGGAAACCCGGTCACCAGGTTCTTGGCGATGTCGGTGGCCAGGTCGCGCAGCTCCACCACGCGCACCTCGACCTCACGCTCCTCCGCCAGCCGCCGCCTGACCGCGTCGGCGAGACGGTCGGCGAGCAGGCGGGTCGAGGACGGCTGGCTGAGGCCGGCAGAGACGGCCACCACTTTCAACGGCTTCATCTTCTCCTCCACGAGTGATCCGGCATACGGATCAGCTTGTACGGATCATCCCGGATGGTGAGGGCGGGGTCAGGACGTGGATGCGACGGGGTCGGCCTGCTCGGCGTCGCGGCGGGCGATGAGGGACTCGTGCGTGGGGGCGTCGGGCACATTGCTCGGGCGGCCCAACGCGAACTCCTTGCGCAGCACGGGCACGACCTCCTCACCGAGGATGTCGAGCTGCTCCAGCACCGTCTTGAGCGGCAGACCGGCGTGGTCCATCAGGAACAGCTGGCGCTGGTAGTCGCCGAAGGACTCCCTGAAGGTCAGCGTCCTGTCGATGACCTCCTGCGGGCTGCCCACGGTGAGGGGCGTCTGCTCGGTGAAGTCCTCCAGCGACGGCCCGTGGCCGTACACGGGGGCGTTGTCGAAGTAGGGCCGGAACTCGCGTACGGCGTCCTGGGAGTTCTTGCGCATGAACACCTGCCCGCCGAGGCCGACGATGGCCTGCTCCGGAGTGCCGTGCCCGTAGTGGGCGTAGCGCTGCCGGTAGAGGTTGATCAGCCGGATGTAGTGCTCCTTGGGCCAGAAGATGTTGTTGGCGAAGAAGCCGTCGCCGTAGTAGGCGGCCTGCTCGGCGATCTCGGGGCTGCGGATCGAGCCGTGCCACACGAACGGGGGAACCCCGTCGAGCGGGCGCGGTGTGGAGGTGAAGCCCTGCAGAGGTGTGCGGAACCGGCCCTCCCAGTCGACGACGTCCTGCCGCCACAGCTGGTGCAGCAGCGCGTAGTTCTCGATGGCCAGGTTGATGCCCTGGCGGATGTCCTGCCCGAACCAGGGATAGACCGGTCCGGTGTTGCCGCGGCCCATCATGAGGTCGACGCGCCCGTCGGCCAGATGCTGGAGCATCGCGAAGTCCTCGGCGATTTTGACCGGGTCGTTGGTCGTGATCAGCGTCGTGGCCGTCGACAGGATGAGCCGCTTCGTGCGCGCGGCGATGTATCCGAGCATGGTGGTCGGTGACGACGGGACGAAGGGCGGGTTGTGGTGCTCGCCCGTGGCGAAGACGTCGAGACCGACCTCCTCCGCCTTGAGCGCTATGGTCACCATCGCCTTGATCCGCTCGTGCTCGCTCGGCGTCCTGCCCGTGGTCGGGTCCGTTGTGACGTCGCCGACGGTGAAGATCCCGAACTGCATCGTGATCACCAACCTCCTTGTTGTTTAATTTTCAACTACCTTAATGGTGGAGCGCGGGATCTTATTCCCGGTTCCGAGGAGTTCCGAGGTGCGTTTAAGCACACCCCGGAGGGGTCGACGAAGCCGCTGATCCTCATCGATGATGACTCCCGGATCGCCGAGAGGAGGCGCACCGCGCGATGCGGGACAGGGTCGTCGGCGACCTGGTCAAAGGTCAGGTCTGCCTGTTCGCTGGGTTGCTTCTCTGCGTCACGCTGATGCCGGACGGCCTCGGAGCCAACCACGGGATCAGCTACTACGGCGTCCACTGGGAGACCGTGCTGCCGTACGCGGCGAGTCTCCTCGGCGCGGCGTTGTTCACGCGAAAGGCCTTACGCGCCACGGCGTCCGCCACGCCGTCGCTGGGCCGTCTGCGCAGAGCCGCCGACTCCTTCGCCCTGCTGCTCGGCGGGATCGTCCTGACCCCCTACACGCTCAACGGCGCGGTCGACTGGACCCACCGGCTGCTGGGTGCGTGCCTGTTCGCGCTTCAGCTGGTCCTGGCCGTACGGCTCATCGCGTGGGCGCACGGCGACGCGTTCAGCACCGTGCTGCTGGCGCTGCAGCTCGTGGGCGGGGTCGTCGCCGCCGTGTACGTCATGCAGGACAACGGCTTCCTGCTCCAGGGGGAGGCGACTTACCAGCTCGGCTTCGGCGCCCTGCTGATCAGGACGATTCCCCTCTTGTCCGTTCCCGCGGTCCTCGCGCGGGACACGACCCCCGTGGTCGCGGAGGTGCCGACCGCGGACATTCCGCTCAGAGATCCCGGTATCCCGGCGCAGGGCACCTCACTCGGCGGTCCCGCCGTCGCGTGTTGTGGCGAGGGCGACGGCGGAACGGCCGCCTGAACCCGGGACCTGGGACCCTTCCTGAAATTCGACGTCATCACCCTGCGGCCCGGCGCCGGAGCCCGCTACTCCACGAACCGGTACCACGGGACCTGGCACATCATGTCCGACATCCACGGAGCCCGGTTGCTGGGCAGGCTGCTGTGGGGGCTCGCCTACCAGCGCCGTCCCGGCACTCTGGTCGTCATCGGCCCGCAGCATCTCGACTCCAGCCCGTTCGACGCGGAGCCGGCCGACCCGATCGCGCTGGTCCCCTCCCACCTGACGACTCTGCCGGCCAGGGCGGCCACGTCGCTTCGCCTCCGTGGTTCGCCCACCGTGCTGCGTGA
This sequence comes from Planotetraspora thailandica, assembly GCF_016863335.1. Lineage (GTDB taxonomy): Bacteria > Actinomycetota > Actinomycetes > Streptosporangiales > Streptosporangiaceae > Planotetraspora > Planotetraspora thailandica. The sequence continues at coordinate 52,265 of NZ_BOOR01000063.1, read as the reverse complement.
GTGGGCCGTCGACGTGGCCAGGGCCGGCGGACAACCCGGCCGATGACGTCAACCCGCTCATCTGGCGACGCAACGCGACGGTCCGTGCCCGCCGCCGGCCGGCGGTCACGGCGTAGCGCTCCTGCGGGGCGGGCGGGGGAGGAACCCGCTCGTCCTGGCCAGATAGCCGGCGTACTCGGGGCCGCGCGAACGGGCCATCCGGCGCTCGAGGAGTGCCTTGCCGCTGCGGTTGACCAGCATGTGCGTCATCAGCACCGGGGAGACCACGGTGAGCAGGGCCGCCCAGTGGGCGCAGGCGACCAGGAACAGGCCCCACCAGACGGTCGCGTCGCCGAAGTAGTTCGGGTGACGGGTCCACGCCCACAGGCCCCGGTCCATCACCTTGCCCCGGTTGGCGGGGTCGGCTTTGAAGCGCGACAACTGCAGGTCGCCGACCGTCTCGAACAGCAGCCCGACCAGCCAGACGGCCACCCCGAGCCAGGTGACGATCCCCAGGGGCGCCGTCTCGTACATCGCGACCTGCACGGGCAGCGAGACGATCCACATGACGGCGCCCTGCGGCCAGTAGATCGTCTTGATGACGTACGGCACGGCGGGACCGGTGTTCCTGCGCATCAGCGCGGCGTAGCGCGGGTCCTCACCCTTTCCCCGGTTGCGCGTGTGGAGGTGGACGGCGAGCCGCAGCCCCCAGACGGCGGTCAGCACGAGCACGAGCACCCGGCGCGCGTCCAGTCCGTGCCCGGTCGACGTCGCGAAGCTCACCGCCGCGATCATCACGAAGCCGAGGCCCCAGACTGTGTCGACGACCGTCTGCCTGCCGGTGCGCAGCGCGTAGGCCATGGTGGCCAGCATCGTCACGAGCACGGCGAGCGCTGTAACGAGCAGGTTGGTCAAAGGCCCCGTCATCGGGTCGTCTCCGTCGCGAGATGGGTGGTGGGGCGACGGCGAGCCGGGCCGCGGCTCACGCGTCCACCCGCTCGAGCAGTACGGCCACGCCGAGCCCGGCCGCCCCGCTCACGGCGGCCACGCCGTATCTGCCGCCGAGCTGTTCGAGCGCGTCGACGCAGCCGCCGACCATGATGGCCCCGGTGGCGCCGAAGGCGTGGCCCATGGCGATGGTGCCTCCTGCGGGGTTGAGCCGGTCGGGGCCCGGGCCGAGGTCGCGGCGCAGCCGCAGGCAGAGGGCGGAGAACGCCTCGGCGAACTCGAACACGTCGATGCCGGACGGCTCCAGCCCCGCCCTGGAGAGGACCTTCTCGATCGCTGCCTGGCCCGCCGTCAGCATGATGACCGGGTCGACGGCGGCGGTCGCCGACGCGACGACGCGCGCACGGGGGCGCAGCCCGTGACGCCCGGCCTGCTCCCGTGTGCCGAGCACGAGCAGCGCCGCGCCGTCGGCGAGGGCGGGGGAGGTGCCCACGGTGTGGAGGTGGGCGATCATGCCGGTCTCGGGGTGGGCGGAGAGGGCGAGGCCGTCCTGGCCGGAGGCCCCGAGCTTCTCGAACGCCGGGGCGAGCGCGGCCAAAGTCTCGACGGTGGTCCCGGGTCTGATCAGCTCGTCGCAGTCAAACCACGTGCCGTCCGCGCGGAGCACAGGGACGACCGAGCGCGCGTAGTCGCCCCTGTCCCAGGCCGCCGCGGCCTTCGTGTGGGTCTCGACGGCGTAGGCGTCGAGCTGCTCGCGCCGCCAGCCGTCGACGGTCGCGTTCAGGTCGGCGGCGACGCCCATGTGGATCGAGCCGACCCGCTTGACCGTCTCCGGATCCGACCACAGCGGGCCCTCGTCGCTGAACATGGGGACGCGTGAAACGCTCTCGACGCCGCCGGCGACGGCGAGGCCGAGGTCGCCCGCGCGCACCCGGGCGGCGGTCTGGGCCACGGCGTCGATGCCGGAGGCGCAGAAGCGGTTGACCGTGACGCCGGGGACGCCGTCTCCCCACCCTGCGAGCAAGGTGGCGGTGCGCGCCAGGTTGGCCCCCTGTTCCCCGACCTGCGAGGCCGACCCGACGACCACGTCCTCGACGGCGGCGGGGTCGAGTCCGGTGCGCTCGACGATCGCCCGTTGCAGGCCGGCGACCAGGTCGACGGGGCTCCTGTGATGCAGCGAGCCGCGCGGTGAGCCTTTGCCGCGGGGCGTGCGGACGTACTCCAGCACGTAGACGTCGGACACGATCAGCCCTCCCGGCCGCCAAAGTTGCTCTGTTAAACGTAGTGACGGGCCGTCGGCGCAGGCAAGGCCGTTGACGGTCAACTCTGTTTGTTGTAGTAAGGGCGGGACAGGCAGGAGGCCGGGATGCCGGAAGCCGTGTGGATCCTCGGCGGATACCAGAGCGATTTCGCCCGCAACCGGGCCAGGGCGGGGGACGGCTTCGCCGAACTCGCCGGCGAGGTGGTGCGCGGCACGCTGGACGGCGCCCGCCTGGCCCCCGCCGACGTCGACGTCATCCACGTGGCCAACGCCTTCGGCCAGCTCTTCACCGGGCAGGGCCAGCTCGGCGGCATGCCCGCAACCGTCGTGCCCGAGTTGTGGGAGGTGCCTGCGGCACGCCACGAGGCGGCATGCGCCTCCGGCGGCGTCGCCGTGCTCGCCGCGATGGCCGACATCGAGTCCGGCCGCTACGACTGCGCCCTCGTCGTGGGCCTCGAACTGGAACGCACCGTCACCGGCGATGAGGCGGCGGGCCACCTCGGGGCCGCGGCCTGGGTCGGTCACGAGGGCGAGGACGCCCGCTTCATGTGGCCCTACATGTTCAGCGCGCTCGCCGACGAATACGACCGCAGGTACGGCCTCGACGACGCCCATCTGCGCGCGGTGGCCGAGCTGAACTTCCGCAACGCCCGCGCCAATCCCAACGCCCAGACGCGCGGCTGGACCTTCACCGAGGCGAGCTTCCAGGCCGACGACGCGGCCAACCCGATCGTCGAAGGACGGCTTCGCCGTACGGACTGCAGCCAGATCACCGACGGCGGCGCGGGGATCGTCCTGGTCGGCGAGCGCTTCCTCGCCCGCCGGCCCGACCTGGCGCGCGGGTCGCTCGCCCGTATGCTCGGCTGGGGTCACCGCACGGTTGGCCTGCCCCTGGCCCAGAAGCTGGAGCGCAGCGCGGACGATCCGTACGTGCTGCCGCACGTGAGGCGGGCCGTGCTCGACGCCTTCGCCAGGGCGGGCCTCGCGGGCGTGGACGACCTGGACGGCATCGAGACCCACGACTGCTTCACGATGTCGGAATACGCGGCCATCGACCACTTCGGCATCACCGCTCCGGGGGAGAGCTGGAAGGCGATCGAGAACGGCGACCTCGAGATCGGCGGGAGCATCCCCGTAAACCCGAGCGGCGGGCTGATCGGCGGCGGCCACCCCGTGGGCGCGACCGGCGTGCGCATGCTCCTGGACGCCTCCCTCCAGGTGACCGGCCGGGCCGGCGCCTACCAGGTCGAGGGGGCACGCCGGTTCGGCACACTCAACATCGGCGGCAGCACCACGACGACCGTCGGTTTCGTGGTCGGCGCCGACTGAGCCGCGCACGAGCGGCTGAGCGAAGGAACGAGGAGACACAGCGTGGACGTCGACGTCGTCGGACGGGTCCTTTCGACCCTGCCGGAAGATGACGATCATCCGTACCGGACCGGGCCGTGGCGGCCGCAGGCCACCGAGTGGCGCGCCGACGACCTGGAGGTGATCGGCGAGATCCCCGCCGACCTCGACGGCGTCTATCTGCGCAACACCGAGAACCCCGTGCATCCCGCGCTGGAGCGCTACCACCCGTTCGACGGGGACGGCATGGTCCACGTGGTCGGCTTCCGGGACGGCAAGGCGTTCTACCGCAACAGGTTCGTCCGCACCGACGGCTTCCTGGCCGAGGCGGAGGCCGGCAGGCCGTTGTGGGCGGGAATCGCTGAGCGGCCCGCGAAGTCGCCGCGCGAGGACGGCTGGGGCGCGCGCGGGCGGATGAAGGACGCGTCCAGCACCGACGTCGTCGTGCACGCGGGCGTCGCGCTGACCAGCTTCTACCAGTGCGGCGACCTGTACCGGCTCGACCCGCTCACGCTGGAGACGCTCGGCAAGGCCGACTGGGGCGGCGCCTTCCCCTACGCCTGCGGCGTCTCGGCGCACACGAAGGTCGACCCGCGCACCGGCGAGCTGCTGTTCTTCAACTACGGCACCGACGAGCCGTACATGCACTACGGGGTCGTCGGAGCCGACGACCGGCTCAGCCACTACGTCGACATCCCGCTGCCCGGGCCTCGGCTGCCGCACGACATGGCCTTCACCGAGAACTACGCGATCCTCAACGACTGCCCGCTGTTCTGGGAGCCCGAGCTGATGGCCAGGGGGCTGTACGCGGCGCGGTTCCACCCGGAGTTGCCGACGCGGCTCGGCGTGATTCCCCGGAGGGGGACGTCGTCGCAGGTGCGGTGGTTCGAGGCCGACCCGACGTACGTGCTGCACTGGGTCAACGCCTACGAGGAGGGCGACGAGATCGTCCTCGACGGGTTCTTCCAGGGCGACCCCGAGCCGAAGGACACCGGCGACGGCGGCCACTACCGGCGCATGTTCCGCTTCCTCGCGCTCGACCGCATGCAGACGCGCCTGCACCGCTGGCGGCTCAACCTGGTGACCGGGCGGTGCCGGGAAGAACGGCTCAGCGACTCCATCACCGAGTTCGGCGTGGTCAACAACGCCTACGGAGGGCTCGGCTACCGCTACGCGTACGCGGCGACGGGCGTGGAGGGCTGGTTCCTGTTCGACGGTCTGGTCCGCCACGACCTCGTGACGGGCGGCGAAGAGCGGTATCGCCTCCCGGACGGTGTGTACGGCAGCGAGCCCGCGATGGCGCCCCGGGTAGGCTCGGCCTCCGAGGAAGACGGGTACCTTGTTACCCTTACGACCGACATGTCCGAAGATCGTTCCGAGTGTCTGATCTTCGACGCGGCGCGGGTGGCCGACGGTCCGTTGGCGCGGATCAGGCTGCCGGAGCGTATCTCCAGCGGAACGCACGCCACTTGGGCGGCGGGGGACGGCATCCCCGGCTGGCGGGAGGCCGACTCCCCGGTCCGGGCCCTGCGCCTGTGACCGTGTGATGCGCGCCCAGCGGCGCGTCGAGGGGGCGCCGGTGAACACCCAGACGGAGAACCACGTGCTCGTCCACCTACCAGACCGCCCGACCACGCTCCCCGAGGGCGACGCCAACGCCGTCGGCCTCACCCTCGGGCTGATCGGCGACGAGTGGAACCTGCTCATCCTGCGGCACGCCCTGGTCGGCGTGCGGAGGTACGGCGAATGGCGCACGATCCTGCCGATCTCGCACGCCGTGCTGACGCGCAGGCTCGCCGCCCTGACCGAAATGGCGATCTTCGAGAAGGCGGGCGTCGAGAACCAGGCCAGGCGGTTCGAATACCGGCTGACCAAGCGGGGACGCGATCTGTGGCCGTTGCTGCTGACCATCTGGGCGTGGGAGTCGGCGTGGGTGCCCGAGCACGTGGAGTCGCTTCCGCGCATGGTGCACCGCGTGTGCGGCAAGGAGTTCCTGCCCGTCCTGTCGTGCGGGGCCTGCCGGCTGGCGGTGCGCCCGCGCGACGTCACCGGCGGCTTCGGCCCCAGCGGCACGTGGGAACGCTCGGTGCCCACCGCGACCACGCGGCGCCGCTCGACCTCCGCCGAGGGCGGCGCCGGGCTGTTCCCGCAGACCATGGCGCTGATCGGCAACCGGTGGTCGGCGGCGATCCTGGGTGCGGCGTTCCAGGGGTTGCACCGGTTCCGCGACTTCGAGCAGCGCCTGGGCGCGCCCCCGACGATCATCGCCGAGCGGCTGCGCCTGTTCTGCGAGCTCGGCGTCTTCGAGCAGACGCCGAGCGAGGAACGCGCCGACTGGCCGAGCTACCGCCTCACCGAGAAGGGCCGCGCCTTCTTCCCCGTCGTCATCGTCGCGATCGACTGGGGACAGCGGTGGTTCCGGGCCCCTGAGGGTCCGGCCCTCGTCTACACCCACCGCGCCTGTGGCCGCGACTTCCACGCGCGGCTCACCTGCGACGCCTGCTCGGCTCCGCTGCGCGGCAACGAGGTCGAGGTGAAGGACCCGGCCTGACGCAGGCCGGTCGCGCGGGCCGTTGACGGAGGTGACTCTGTCTGTTGTAGTAACGCTGTTGCGGCGCGCGCCGTACGGAACTCGCGAAGGAGCGAGGTCGCATGTACGCACCCCCCGCCGGCACGCCCGCCTCAGCCCGAGCAGATCTGACCCGGGGTCTGCACCCCCGCGAACGGGTCGAGGAGTACACCCGGCTCGGCTGGTGGAGCGACGACACGATGGACGCGTTGTTCCGCGCCCGCGTCGCCGCCGAACCCGATCGGCTCGCCCTGGTCGATCCGCGCAACAAGCCGGACCTGCTCGGCCTGTCCCCGCGCCGCCTCACCTGGCGCCGGCTGGACGACGAGGTGACCCGCTTCGCCGCCGTGCTGTTGCGGCACGGCCTGGGCGCCGGCGACGTGCTGGGGGTACAACTGCCCAACACCGTCGAGCTGGTCACCGTCTATCTCGCGTGCTGGCGGCTGGGCGTCGTCGTCTCCCCGCTGCCCGTGCAGTATCGCGAGCACGAAGTGGCCGAGCTCGGCGCCCTCGCGGGCTTCGCCGGGTTCGTCACGGTGTCGGCGCTCGGCGGGCGCCGCCCCGCGGACGAGGTCCGTACGGCGTTGCCCGGCCTGCCCGCGCTTCTCGTGTACGGCGAGGCGCTGGACGCCGAGGTGGCCGGCGCGGATCCGGAGGAGGCGCGGGCGGCCGTCGAGGCGTATGCGGCGGCCCACCCGGCCGACCCGAACGACTGCGTCACGATCTGCTGGACCTCGGGCACCGAGAGCACGCCCAAAGGCGTGCCGCGCAGCCACTACGACTGGCTGGCGATGTGCTGGGCCACCGTGGACGCGCCCCGGCTCACCGCCGACGACGTGCTGCTCAACCCGTTTCCGATGGTGAACATGGCCGGCGTCTGCGGCATGTTCCTGCCGTGGCTGCGCGTCGGCGGGGTGCTCGTGCAACACCATCCTTTCGACCTGCCGACGTTCCTGGCCCAGATCGCCGAGGAACGTGCCACGTACACGGTCGCGCCGCCCGCGCTGCTGTCGCTGCTGCTCGCGCGAGGCGACCTGCTGGCGCGGGCCGACATTTCGTCCCTGCGGCTGATCGGGTCGGGTTCGGCGCCGCTCCCGCCCGCGATGGTGAAGGGCTGGCAGGACGTGCACGGCGTCGGCGTCGTGAACTTCTTCGGCTCCAACGAGGGCATCGCCCTGCTCACCGATCCCCATGACGTGCCCGACCCGGAGCAGCGGGCACGCTACTTCCCCCGGTACGGCGTGCCGGGCGTGACCTGGACCTCGCGGATCTCCCGCCAGGTGTCGGTGCGCCTGGTCGACCCGGAGACGGGGGAGGAGGTCACCGAGCCGGGCCGTCCCGGCGAGCTGCGCCTCAAGGGCCCCACGGTGTTCGCCGGCTACGTCGACGGCGGGCGGTTGCCCGACCCGTTCGACGAGCAGGGCTACCTGAAGACGGGCGACGTGTTCGTCATCGACGGCGAGCAGGGCGAGTTCCTGCGGTATGTCGACCGGGCCAAGGACATCATCATCAGGGGCGGCATGAACATCGCCCCGGCCGAACTGGAGAGCCTGATCGCCGCGCACCCGCACGTGGCCGACGTCGCCGTCGTCGGCTACCCCGACGAGGTGCTGGGGGAGCGGGTCTGCGCCGTGGTGGTGCCGAAGGACGGCGCGCAACTCACGCTCGACGACCTCGTCGGCCACCTGCGCTCGGCCAGGATCGCCTCCTACAAGCTGCCCGAGCGGCTGTTGCTGCGTACGGCCCTGCCGCGCAACCCGGTCGGGAAGGTCCTCAAGCGCGACCTGCGGAGTGAGATCGCCTGACGGGCGGCGTGCGCTCAGGGCACGAGGAGGACGCGGCCGAGCTGGGATCGGCTCTCCAGGATGCGGTGCGCCTCGGCCGCCTGGTGGAGCGGCAGCCGGGCGTGCAGCGCCGCGCGCAGCCGGCCCTCGACGGCGTGTTCTGCGACCTCGTCCATGTCGTGGCGCGCCTGCTCCGGTGCGGCGGCCCGCCACGCCAGCAGTGAGAACCCGGATACCGACCTCATCGCGAAGAGGCTGGTCAGCGGGATGCCGGTGAGCTCGCCGCCGGCAGCACCGTAGACGACGGCCCGCCCGAACGGAGCCAGGAGGTCGAGGCTGCGCAGCAGCACGCCGCCGGCGACCGAGTCCAGGACGACGTCGACTCCCCGCGGTGCGGCCTCGCGCACCCGATCGGGCCAGTCCTCCGCCGAATAGTCGACCGCCGCGTCGGCCCCGAGCATGCGAGTGAAGTCGAGCTTGCCGGGGGAGCCCGCCGTGGCGATCACCGTGCCCGCGCCGCAGATCTTGGCGAGTTGCACGGCCAAGTGGCCGATGCCTCCCGCGGCGGCATGGACGAGCACCGTCTCGCCGGGCGCCACCCGGGCGGTGCGCAACGCGCCCAGCGCGACGGGGGCGCCCATCGGCAGCATGCTCGCCGTGGCGTCGTCGATGCCTTCCGGCACGGGCGCGAGCCACGTGGCGTCGGCGAGCACCTGGTCGGCGAAGGCGTCTTCGGCCAGTGTGGCGACTCTGCGGCCGGCGAGACCGGGGTCGACGCCCGGTCCCACCGCGTCGACCGTGCCGACCACGTCGCCGGTGAGCACGGCGGGCAGCGCGCGGTGGTAGACGCCGCCGGCGTCCGGCCCCTGCCGGAACTTCACGTCGACGAAGTTGGCGCCGATCGCCTCGGCGCGGATGCGGACCTGTCCGGTGCCCGGGGTCGGGATCTCGGTTTCCTCCATGGTGAGCACTTCGGGGCCGCCGTAGGCGTGATAGCGGATTCGGCGCATGCCGCCCTCCCTGGTGAGGATAAATTGGACCTGCGGTCAAGTTCGATCGGAGCTTAGTTGACCGCCGGTCCAGTTGTCTACGCGGAAGAGGAGCCGATGACCGAGGCACGCCCCGAACGTGCTGACGCGGCACGCAACCGCCGCGCCATCCTGCGGGCGACCGAGGAGTTGCTCTCCCGGCATCGCCCCGAACAGATCTCCATGGAGCAGATCGCCGCCGCGGCCGGGGTCGGCAAGGGCACGGTCTTCCACCGTTTCGGTAGCCGGATGGGCCTGATGGTCGCGCTGATGCAGGAGCGGGCCTATGCCCTGGAGGAGGCCGTCAGGACCGGTCCTCCGCCCCTCGGCCCCGGGGCCCCGCCGGACGAGCGGCTGATCGCGTTCGTCGACGCGATCGTCGACGTCGTCGGGAGGAACAAGGGACTTCTCGCGGCGCTCGGGCACGCCGCGAGCTCGGCGGGCAGGCCGGACCTGAAGGGCCATGAGGGAGACGACGGCGACGGCCACCCCCTGCACCGGTTCTGGCACGGCCACATCAGCGCGCTGATCACCGCGCGGCGACCCGATCTGGACGGCGACCTGCTGGCGCACATCCTGCTGGGCAGCCTCCAGAGCGAACCGGTCCTCCGCATGCTGGAGCGAGGAGAGGCGGAGCGGCTGGCCGGATCCCTGCGGGCACTGATCGCCGGCATGTTCGCCGCCCCCTCAGGAGAACCCGCCTCAGGTGAACCGGCCGGGAACTCGGTCTAGGGCCGCAGCAGGCCGGCGCCGCATGCGACTCAGGCATGCGGCGCCGGCGGGATTTCCGTTCAGGTGCCGGTGGGCCGCGGGAGCAGGGCGGCGGCGGCCACGGCGAGCGGGTCCAGGCCGCTGCCGGTCCTACCGGCGTCGGCGATCAGCTTGGACCGCATCCGGGGATCCCAGAAGGTCCGGATGTGGTCGGCGATCTCCCGGGACGCGGCGGCCGGGTCACGCTGCTGGAACTGGGCGGCGATCTCGTTTGCGAGCCGGATGTGAGGAGGCGTGTGCGTCGACGTCACGATCTCACTCCGCCATCGCCGGGACGGTCTGCGCGGGGGCAGGGTTCTTCAACGCCACCTCCACCGCGGTGACCTTGTACTCGGGACAGTTGGTGGCCCAGTCCGAGTGCTCGGTGGTCACCACGTTGGCCCCCGTCACCGGGTGATGGAAGGTCGTGTAGACGACGCCGACGGGCATCCGATCGTCGATCTTCACCCGCAGGCTGGTCTCCCCGACCCGGCTGACCAGCGAGACCGTGTCGCCGTCGCGGACGCCGCGCACCTCGGCGTCGTGCGGGTGCATTTCGAGGAGGTCCTCCGGGTGCCAGGCCGTGTTGCCGGTGCGCCGGGTCTGCGCGCCGACGTTGTACTGGGACAGGATGCGCCCGGTGGTGAGGATCAGCGGGAACTTCCTGGTGCTGCGCTCCTGCGTCGGCACGTAGACCGTCTCGACGAACCGTCCCTTGCCCCGGACGAACTCATTGATGTGCATGATCGGAGTTCCCTCGGGCGCGTTGTCGTTGCAGGGCCACTGGACACTGCCCACCTGGTCGAGCTTGGCGAACGACACACCCGAGAAGGTCGGGGTGGTCATCGCGATCTCGTCCATGATCTGGGCTGAGTTGTCGTACTTCATCGGGTAGCCCATCGCCTGCGCGATCTCGCACACGATCTGCCATTCGTGCTTGCCGGTCTTGGGCGCCATCACCGGGCGCACCCGGTTGATCCGGCGCTCGGCGTTGGTGAACGTCCCGTCCTTCTCCAGGAACGAGGTGCCCGGCAGGAACACGTGCGCGTACTTCGAGGTCTCGTTGAGGAACAGGTCCTGCACGACCACGAGGTCCATCGCGGACAGGGCCGCGGTGACGTGCTTGGTGTTCGGGTCGGACTGGACGATGTCCTCGCCCTGCACGAACAGCGCGCGGAACGACCCGTCGATCGCCGCGTCGAACATGTTGGGGATGCGCAGACCCGGCTCCGACTGGAGCGTGCGGCCCCACAACGTCTCGAAGACGCTGCGCACCGCGTCGTCGGACACGTGGCGGTAGCCGGGCAGTTCGTGCGGGAAGGAGCCCATGTCGCACGAGCCCTGCACGTTGTTCTGCCCGCGCAGGGGGTTCACCCCGACGCCCTCACGGCCGATGTTGCCCGTCGCCATGGCGAGGTTGGCCATGCCCATCACCATGGTCGAGCCCTGGCTGTGCTCGGTGACACCCAGGCCGTACATGATGGTCGCGTTGCGCGCACCGGCGTAGAGGCGGGTCGCGGCCCGCACCTCGGCGGCCGGAACGCCGGTGATCTCCTCGACCGCCTCCGGGCTGTGTTCGGGGCCGGCGATGAACCGCTCCCACTCCGCGAAGTCCTCGCAGCGCTCCGCGACGAACTCGCGGTCCACGAGCCCCTCGGTCACCACGACGTGCGCCATGGCGTTGATCAGCGCCACGTTGGTGCCGGGCATCAGGCGCAGGTGGTGCTGGGCCTCGATGTGCGGGGACCGGACCAGGTCGATCTTGCGCGGGTCGGCCACGATGAGCTTGGCGCCCTGGCGCAGCCTGCGCTTGATCCGGGACGCGAACACCGGGTGGGCGTCGGTCGGGTTGGCGCCGATGACGAGGATGACGTCGGCCTTCTCGACGGACTTGAAGTCCTGGGTGCCGGCCGACGTGCCGTACGTCTGCTTGAGGCCGTAACCGGTCGGCGAGTGGCACACCCGGGCGCAGGTGTCGACGTTGTTGTTGCCGAAGGCCGCGCGCACCATCTTCTGGACGGCGTAGACCTCCTCGTTGGTGCAGCGCGAGGAGGTGATCCCGCCGATCGCGCCCCCACCGTGGTGCGCCTGGATCTCGAGCATGCGCCGGCCGACGTAGTCGACAGCCTCGGCCCACTCCACCTCACGCCACGGGTCGGTGATCCGCTCGCGCATCAGCGGCTTCAGCTGACGGTCGGGGTGGGAGGCGTAGCCGAAGGCGAAGCGGCCCTTGACGCAGGAGTGCCCCTCGTTGGCCTTGCCGTCCTTGTACGGCACCATGCGGACGACCTCGTCGCCGCGCAGCTCGGCCTTGAACGAGCAGCCCACGCCGCAGTAGGCGCAGGTGGTGAGCACGCTGCGGGTCGGCATGCCGAGCTCGACCACGGAACGCTCCTGCAGCGTGGCCGTCGGGCAGGCCTGCACGCAGGCGCCACAGGACACACAGTCGGACTCCATGAAGCTGCCGCCGGCGCCTGCGGCGATCTTGGTGGCGAAGCCCCGGCCCTCGAGCGTCAGGGCGAACGTGCCCTGCACCTCGTCGCAGGCGCGCACACACCGGGAGCACGCGATGCACTTGCTCGCGTCGTAGTCGAAGTAGGGGTTGGAGCTGTCGGTCGGCAGGTCGAGGTGGTTCTCCCCGTCGAACCCGTAGCGGACCTCCCGCAGGCCGACGACCCCGGCCATGTCCTGCAGCTCGCAGTCGCCGTTGGTCGGGCAGGTCAGGCAGTCCAGGGGGTGGTCGGAGATGTACAGCTCCATGACGCCGCGGCGCAGTTCGGCCAGCTTGGGCGTCTGGGTGCGCACCTTCATGCCGGGCGTGCAGGGCGTGGTGCACGACGCGGGGGAGCCCTTGCGCCCGTCGATGTCCACCAGGCAGAGCCGGCAGGACCCGAAGGGTTCGAGGCTGTCGGTGGCGCAGAGTTTCGGGATGTCGATGCCGGCCTCGGCGGCGGCCCGCATCACCGAGGTTCCCTCGGGGACCAGCACGGTCTTGCCGTCGATCTCCACGGACACGGTCGCCTCGCCCGGACGGGCCGGCGTGCCGTAGTCCTGTTCCTTGATCAGGCTCATCGGCCCTCCTCCGTCGTCGTTCCGAAGTCATCCGGGAAGTGCGCGAGGGCGCTCTTCACGGGCATCGGGGTCAGGCCGCCCATGGCGCACAGGGAGCCCTCGGTCATCAGGTCGCACAGGTCGTCCAGCACTTTCAGGTTCTTCCGCCGGTCCACGCCGGCGACGATCCGGTCGATCACCTCGACCCCGCGGACCGCCCCGACCCGGCAGGGCGTGCACTTGCCGCACGACTCCGCGGCGCAGAACTCCATGGCGAATCTCGCCTGGCCCGCCATGTCCACGGTGTCGTCGAAGACCACCACACCGCCGTGGCCCACCATCGCGCCCGCCTCCGCGAACGCCTCGTAATCCATCGGCAGATGGAACTGCGAGGTCGGCAGGTAGGCGCCGAGGGGTCCGCCGACCTGGACCGCGCGCACCGGCCGCCCCGTACGGGTTCCGCCGCCGTAGCCCTCCACCAGTTCGCCGAGGGTGACGCCGAAGGCGGTCTCGACGATGCCGCCTCGGGCGATGTTGCCTCCGAGCTGGAAGACCTGTGTGCCGCGGGAGCGGCCGACGCCGAGGCCGGCGAACGCGGCCGCGCCGTCGGCCATGATCATCGGTACGGAGCCGAGGGTGAGCACGTTGTTGACCACGGTCGGCTTGCCGAAAAGGCCCTCGAGCGCGGGGATCGGCGGCTTGGCGCGGACCATGCCGCGCTTGCCCTCCAGGCTCTCCAGCATGGAGGTCTCCTCGCCGCAGATGTACGCGCCCCCGCCGACCCGCACGAACAGGTCGAAAGAGAGCTCCGAGTCGAGGACCTGCTTGCCGAGCCAGCCCTGGTCGTACGCGGTGGAGATGGCGGCCCGTAGCGTGGCTATCGCGTCCGGATACTCCGAGCGCACGTAGATGTAGCCCTCACTGGCCCCAACGGCCCACGCGGCGATCGTCATGCCTTCGATCAGGGTGAACGGGTCGCCCTCCATCAACATCCGGTCGGCGAAGGTGCCGCTGTCGCCCTCGTCGGCGTTGCAGCACACGAACTTCAGGTCCGATTCCGCGCCCTGCACCGTCTTCCATTTGATGCCGGCGGGGAAACCGGCGCCGCCACGGCCGCGCAGACCGGATTCGGTGATCTCGGCGACGACCTGTTCGGGGGACAAACTCAGCGCGCGGCGCAATCCGGCGAGCCCGCCGTGTGCGATGTAGTCCCCGGCGGAGAGCGGGTCGACGACGCCGACCCGCGCGAAGGTGACGCGCGTCTGGTCACGCAACCAGTCGATCTCCTCGGTCGGGCCCAGGCACAGCGGGTGGCCGGCGCCGTCGAGCATGCCGGCCGCGACCAACTCCTCGACGTCCTCCGGGGCGACCGGGCCGTACGCGACGCGGCCGGCGGGAGTCTCCACCTCGACGAGGGGTTCGAGCCACAACATGCCGCGTGAGCCGTTCCGCACGACGTGCACCGGCCGCCCGGCCGCGGCGGCGATGGCCTCGGCCACCTCGTCGGCGCCCACGGACCGGGCGGCGGAGTCACGAGGCACGTAAACGGTGACGACGCCTTCCTGGACGGTCATGCGCTCACCTCGAGGATGCCGTCCAGCTTCTCGGCGCTGACCCGGCCGTACAAGCGGTCGTCGACCTGGACCGAGGGACCGGTCGCGCAGTTGCCGAGGCAGAAGACCTGCTCCAGAGTGACCGCGCCGTCCGCGGTCGTCTCGCCGAAGCCGACGCCGAGCCGCGACTTCGCCCTGTCCACCAGTTCGGCCGCGCCCACCGCCTGGCACGCCTCCGCCCGGCAGATGCGTACGGTCCTGCGACCGGGTGGGGTCTGCCGGAAGTCGTGATAGAAGGTGATGACGCCGTACACGTCGGCCCGCGACAGGTTCAGCTCGTCGGCGAGGACGGGGATCACCGCCGGATCGACGTGACCCATCTCTTCCATGACGGCGTGGAGGATCGGCATCAGAGCACCGCGTTCGTCACGATGTCGCGCGGCGATCGAACGCACCCGATCTTCCAGCGATTGCGTGGGCGACGACGTCATGGGCAGCCCTTCCATATGACACACGCGTGTATACGTACTACTTGTATACAACCGTCCTGCCCTTTGGATGGCGAGTCCAATCGTTTGTCCCTATCGCGTGAAAGGCATTGCCTATCAGTCCAGTTCAGGCCGTCAGGCTCGAGAAAGCGGAAGCCGGCGTCGGGCCAGTACTGAACCGGCGGGGGGCGTGATCCGTCGTCAAGGGGGAGAGCGTCTGGAGGCCGGGATGCGGTGGCGACTGACAGCAGGGCTCGTGTCCCTGGTGGTGATGACGGCCTGCGGGGCGGATGCCGAGATCCCTCTTCCTCCCGAGCCGACCGCCTCCGGGGCTCCCGTTGGGGAGAGTGTCGCGGAGCCGCCTCCGGTGGTCATGCGCGGCGGGGGCAGGCAGGTCTCCCTGCGTGCGTTCACGTACTGCTATCGCAACACGTGCGCGGACGGCAGGCCCGAGCATCTCCCCGACCTGGGATCGGTGGCGGGAGAGATCACTCTCTCCTCTCCCCTGAAGGGCTGGACGTTCGAGGCGACGCTCCGGCAGCCCGCCACGGCGTGGCCGGAGCCGTGCGACGTGCGGATCCCCGCCCGGCTCGTCCCCGCGAGCCCGCAGACGTGGCGGCTCGAACCGGCAGGGCCCGCAGGGAGTTACCGGATCGACGTGTCCGGCAGGGGCCCGGACGGGGGAGACCTCTTTGCCGCGTTCGCCGTCACCCTGATGCGCTCCGGACCCGCCCCCGAGCCGCGGGCGAGTCTCAGTGCCTTCCATGACAACCAGGGCGAGGCGGACAACTACGGCTCCTTCGAGCTCGCCGTCGCCCACCTCGGCGAGACGCCGCGCGAGGCCACGGCCACGCTGACCGTCACCGGACGCAACGGCAGGGCCGCCTACGAGCTCGCCCGGCAGGACGACGGCTGCCAGGCGAGGGGAGAGGCGGCCTTCAGAGCGGAGGTGCCCATCGAGAAGGTCAGGGGGGCCGTCGGGCGGGAGCCGTACACGATCGGGGTCGAACTGGTGCTGGACGGCAGGAGGCACACGGCGACGGTCGCCTGGCCCGGTGGCGTGGGCTCCGACCCTGACGCCGGAGACGCGCTGACCCCTGTCTTCACCCCGGCCTTGCGCTGACGGCGAGACCCGAAGCCGGGCGACCCCACCAGGTGGGACCCCCGCCCGCTCGATGCAGTCGGAGAAAAGGTCCTCCCGCAGCCGGTAATTCGATTTCGGGTGCCCGCAGTGCACGGCGACGAAAGGCCGTTGACGAATACCATGAGAAGCGTATAAAGGATCATGAAGGACGCGTTCGCGGCCTCGGGCGATGGACGTATGCGATTCCGGTCGTCCTCCTGCCGGGAAATCGCCGGTGCCATGGCTCGTTTTTGAAGGGCTGAACATGACGACTGCGCAAAACGTCATCAGTACGGCTAAGCACGAGGTCGGTTATCGGGAGAAGGCGACCAACCACCAGAAGTACAGCTCCGCCGTGCCGGGGCTTGAGTGGTCCCAGAATCAGCCGTGGTGCATGACCTTCGTTGTGTGGGCCTTCCACGAGTGCGATGCCGGAAATCTGGTTCCGCTGACGGCCGGGTGCGAGATCGGCGCGAGCTGGTTCAGGCAGCGGGGCCTTTTCTCCCCGACCCCGCACGTGGGCGACCTTGTTTTCTACGGCCCGGACGGCGGAACGCATGTCGAGATTGTGACCGAGGTCAACGCGCGGCAGATCCGGACGGTCGGGGGAAACACCAGCGGGTCGCTCAAGGGCCGGTATTACGCGGGTGACGGTGTTTATGAGAAATGGATCGACCGCGACGAGTCGCGCATTTATGGCTACGGTCACCCCGCCTATGGCGGCGATGACACGCGGGCGCATTCAGAGGGCGACGCCGATGAGATCCTCCGGAAGGGCTCGACCGGTCCGGCAGTCGAGGCGTGGCAGAAGGATCTCAACAAGCACGGGGCGGGCCTGGTCGTGGACGGCGACTTCGGCGACCAGACCGACGCGAGCACGCGGGCGTTTCAGCGGGCGATGAAGCTCGACGCCGACGGCGAGGTCGGGCCGAAGACCCGCGCCGCGATGAAGTCGGCCCCGCAGGGGAACCAGGGCGACGCCGGAGCCGACTCGGCCACCGGCACGCCGGGCACATTGAAATCCGCACAGCGCACGGTGGTCATCGAGCCGGGGTCGTCGAACGTTGAGGTTGTCGAGGACTTGCAGAGGCTCCTGCGGGGGAACGGCTACGAACTCGACGTCGACGGCGAGTTCGGCGCGGCGACGCTGGCGGCCGTCAAGGCTTTCCAGAAGAAGATGAAGATCACGGTTGACGGCGTCGTCGGCCCGCAGACCTGGGAGAAGCTCTACGCCTGACCCGATTTTCGTCGCAGGCGTGACAACGTGCCGCCGACGGTCCGTACTACTCGGGTGACGACGTTCCTTTAGGCACCGCCGGGTCGAGCGGGTTGTCCTCGTCGCTCATCTGCTTGATGATCTTCTCTAGCGCGCTGCGCAGGTGGCGGCGCTCCTCGTCGGTGAGGGTCGCCGTGGCGTGCTCGGCGAGCCGCCGCCGGGCCTCCTCGATCGGCCGCTGCGCGGCGCGGGCCTTCGGCGTGAGGTGCAGGCGAACGAGCCGGCCGTCGGCCGGGTCCTTGCGCCGCACGAGCAGACCGGCCGACTCCATCCGGGTGGCCGTGTTGACGACCGTCGGCGTGGTGATGTGCAGGCGGGCGGCGAGCTCGCCCGGGGTCAGGCCGTCGGATTCCCAGAGCACCTCGAGCACGAGGTTCTGCCCGACGCGCACACCGTGACGGCTCATCGCGTCGTCGGCCGCGGCCCGCAGGAGCTTCTGGGCCCGGGTGAGCAGCCTGACAAGTTCGGTCACCGGCTCATTCTACGAATCGTTTGCATGCTAACGATCCGGCCGCTACCTTCTCATTAGCTCGCTAACGAATGGAGAAGTCGTGATCCTTGTGACAGGCGGACTGGGCTTCATCGGCTCGCACACCTGCCGGGCGTTGCTGGACATGGGGGAGCGGTGCGTGGCCGCCGGGCGCAGCGCCAGGGAGGTGCCGGGCTTCCTCACCCCCGGCAGCTCCACAACCGGCGACCGCCTGGTGACGGAACGGCTGGACTGCACCGACCTCGAATCAGTCCTGGAGGTCGGAAAGCGTCATGAGATCACCGGGATCGTGCACCTGGCCGCGGCCGCCATGGGCGGCCGCTCACCGCTCGACGAACTGCAGGCGAACACGCAGGCGCTGTTCACCATCCTGCGCGCCGCGCGGGAGTGGGGCGTCACGCGGATGGTGGTGGCGAGCACCATCGGCGTCTACGGCGGCGTCACCCCGGCCGGCGGGGTGTATCGGGAGGACATGCCGCTGCCGATCGGCAGCGCGCACACGATCCCGGCGCACAAGAAGAGCGCCGAGATCGTCGCGAACGCCGTCTCCGCGCAGGCCGGCATGCAGGTCGTCAGCGCCAGGATCGGGGCTGTTTGGGGTCCGCTCGCCCGCCCGGTCTCGCCGTTCTTCGGCACGCCTCAGCTCGTGCACTCCGCGGTGAACGGCACCGCGATCCCCGGCCCCCTGTACGCGGAGGACGCGACCGACATGTGCTACGCCGCCGACTGCGGCCGCGCTCTCGCGCTGCTGCAGACGGCTCCCACGCTGAGCCACCTCACCTACAACGTCGGCGGCGGCCGGTCGGTCGGCAACCGTGAGGTCGCCGAGGCGATCGGCCGCGCCGTACCCGGAACGGATGTTCGCGGCGTGCTCAGGGAAGGGCGGGGGCCGTACGCGCCCGAGGCCGACGCGCATCTCGACATCACGCGGCTGCGCGCCGACACCGGTTTCGAGCCCGTGTACGGTCTCGACCGCGGGATCGCCGGCTACGTGGCCTGGCTCACGGCGGGGAACCCTCGCTGAGGCGGCTGCCCGTGCAGGAACGCCGCCAGGTCGACGGCCCGCGGGGCGGTCGCGGGACCGCGCACGGTGACCGCGAGCGCCGCCGCCGCGTTGGCGACGCGCGCGGCCTCCGCCGCTTCCGACCCGGCGGCCAACGCCGCGACGAACACGCCGGTGTGCGCGTCTCCCGCGCCGTTCATGTCCACGGCCTCGACGGGGAAGCCCGGTACATGCACCGGCGGGCGCCCGCGCTCGGCGACGACGCATCCGTCGGGTCCGGTCCGCACCAGCACCCCGCCCCTCCCCGTACGGCCGGCCAGCGCGGCCGCCGCCTCGGCCGGGTCGCCGAGGCCGGTGACGAGGGCCGCCTCCCTGGCGTTGCACGTCCACCAGTCGGTCCTGCCCATGACGAGCTCCATGGCCTCGGCGGGGACGCGGTCGGCCAGGGGCCCCGGGTCGAACACCACGGGCACCTCTTCCGGCAGGCCGGGCAGCCAGCCGGTCAGCGCCTCCCGGTTGGATGGGTGGAGCAGGGAGTATCCGGAGACGTAGACGACGTCGCCCCGCGCCGGGCCGATCGCGGCGAGGTCCGCCCCGGTCAGGGCGCCTTCGGCTCCGACACCGGTGAGGAACGTGCGTTCTCCTCCGGCGTCGACGACGGCCACGGAGAATCCCGTGTCCACGCCGGTCTTCGCCGGGTGGAGCACCTCGACACCGGCCTCCCGCATCGCGGTCCGCGCCATGTCGCCGAAGGGCCCGGTGCCGTGGGCGCCCGCGTAGGCCACCCGCATGCCCTGCCGCGCGGCGGCCACCATCACGTTGAAGCCGCCGCCGGGCGTGGCGGCCGCCCCGGAGGCGAGTACGTCGCCGCCGCGCTCCGGCAGCGCCTCGACGTCGAGCACCAGGTCGACCACCACGTTCCCCACGTGCAGCAGCCGGGACACGGCTAGACCTCCTCTCGCAGGGCGAGCAGCCGGTCGGCGACGTCGTCCAGGCGCAGGTCGTTGACCCGGGTGACGGTCTCGCGCACCTCCGCGGGGAACGCGTCCACTCCGTGGCAGGCGCCCGCGACGGCTCCGGCCATCGCCGCGATGGTGTCGCAGTCGCCGCCGACCGAGGCGGCCAGCAGGCAGGCGCGCCAGGGGTCGTCGCGGCAGGCCCACAGGATGGCGAAGGCCGCGGGCACCGACTCCTGAGTGGCGAGGCTGGTGCCGACCAGCCGGTAGACGATCTCGCACACCTCCTCATCGGGCAGGCCGTCGACCAGGTCGCACGCCCAGGCGATGCGGGCCGCGACGTCCGCGGCGGCGACCCAGTGGCCGCGTCCCGCCGCGATCCTGGCGGCCGCCTCGGCCTGCCGTACGGCGTCGGCCACGCCGGCCCCGCCCACGCCGGCGGAGACGGCGGCCGCCACGGCGGCGGCGCCCGCGAGCGCCACCCCCGTGTTGTGGGTCACCATGCTCGTCTCGACGACGTGGTCCACGAGAGCGTGCAGGTCGCCGGAGCCGAACGCCACGCCGACGGGGGCCACGCGCATCGCCGCCCCGTTGGTCGTGCCGAAGCGGCCCGCCTCGGCGACGTCGGTTCCGGCGATCACCTCGGCCACCGCCCGCTTGGTGGAGGGCCCCAGCAGGTCGAGCGAGCCGCGGGCGCGCATCGAGTCCTCCCAGGCGACCAGGCGCCTGGCCAGCTCGCCTGGGTCGGCCCTGCCGTCCCCGTCGATGAGAACCCTGGCCAGCAGCATGGCCTGTTCGGTGTCGTCGGTGACCGCCCCCGCCCGCATGCCCGCCGCGAGCGGGTGATCGGGCGGGGCGTCCTCGAAGCCCGTGAGCACCGGGCCGAACAGGGCCGTGATCTGCGGCCGGGAGAGCATCTGCGTCGGCATGCCGAGCGCGTCGCCGATCGCCAGGCCGTACAACGCGCCGAGCGCGCGTGAACGTGTCGTGGTCATGAGGTCTTCTCGCCGAAGGTCAGGGACAGCTCGAAGTGCGCGGGGTCGAGCAGGCTGTCCACCCGCTCGATGAACGTGCCGTCGCCGGCCCAGCTCGTGCGCCGTGCGCTGAGGAACCACGCGCCCGGCTCGCGGCGGAGCAGCTCCGCCTCACGGTCGTCGATCATGCGGCCGGACAGGCGCTGCTCGCCGTGGTCGGGGTGCAGCCCCGCCCGGTTGAGCGCCTCGGTCAGCGAGCCGGCCAGCCCCCGGGCGGGCAGGTCGCGCAGCTCGCCGACCGCGGGAACGCAACTGCGTTCGTACGACACGACGGTCTGCGGCGCGACCTCGCGGACCCGCTCGATCACCACGACCTCGGGGGAGTCGAGGCCCGGCACCCCGGCCAGGCCGTCCCGGCGGCACAGTTCCTCCCGGCCACACAGATCCCCCCGGCCACACAGTTCCTCCCGATGGCAGAGGGCTATGCGCAGAACGCGGGTGCGCGTCTCCACCCCCTGGGCCGCGAGCGCGTGCGCCCATCCGAGCCTGTCGTCGAGCGGGCGCCCGTCGAACAGGACGAACGAGCCCTTGCCGGTCCGGGTCGTGATCAGTCCGGCCTCGTTCAGCTCGGCCAGTGCCGTACGGACCGTGGTGCGGCTCACCCCGAAGCGGCGGGCCAGGGCGAGCTCCCCGGGCAGCCGTGCGCCGCGGGGCACCTGGCCGGACCTGATCTCCCTTTCCAGCGCGACGGTGATGCGCTGGTGTTTCAGCCTGACGGGGCCGGTCACGAATCCGCGCCCCCGGCTTCCTCGAGGTCCCGCAGCACTTCGGCGGTGGTGACCACCCGGACGAGCGGGCCGTACAACGCGAGGATGTCCAGGGCCTGCCGGTGGCTCTCGTCGGTCATGCCCGCGCACGCGTCGGAGACGACCAGCACCTCCACGCCCGCGTCGGCCGCGGCGACGACTGTCGACAACACGCAGCAGTCGGTGGACACGCCCGCCACCACCATGCGGCCGCCGGGGCCGACGTCGGCGGCCAGCTCAGGCGTCCACTTGCCGAACGTGGTGGCGGCCAGCCTGCGGCCGGGAGCCTCGGCGAAGTCGTCGACCAGCTCGTAGATCCGGGAGTCCGGCGTCTGCAGCGCGAACGGCCAGAGCCGATAGTACTCCCGCCAGGACCCTTCGGGGACGTCGGGGGCGATGAACCGCGTGAAGGTGACCCGCGAGCCGAACGCCTTCGTCAGCGCCTTGATGGGGCCGACGGTCTCGGCGAAGCGCGGGGTGAACCAGCCGCTGGACGGCTCGGCGAACACCCGCTGCATGTCGACGACGGTCAGCCATGCAGGCGACGCGGTCACGCGACCTCCTTGGTGGCGGTGACGGGGGACAGGCTCTCCTGGGCGCGCACACGGCGCCGGGTCAGCAGCAGCGTCACGACGAAGCCGACGGCGAGCGCGGCGAGCACACCCAGGTTGGCGCCGGCCCACGCGCCCTTCCTGCCGCCGAGGCCCAGCGGCTCCAGGAGGTAGCCCTGCCAGCTGAGCCAGCCCGCGTAAGTGTTGGTGACCAGCCCCCACCCGATCGCGGTGCCGGCGAGGATGACCGCGACGGGGACGGCCGGGATGTTCCCGTAACGTCCGGAGGGGCGGAAGAGGTCGGCCTCGTCGTAGTCGCGGCGGCGCAGGGCGATGTCGGCCAGCATTATCCCGCACCACGCGGCGATGGGCACGCCCAGCGTGATCAGGAATCCCTGGAACGGGCCGAGGAAGTCGTCGGCGATGAAGACGATGTACACCGTTCCGACGATCATGATGACGCCGTCGACGAGGGCGGCGGCGTAACGCGGCACCCGCAGCCCGGCCGCGAGGAGGGCCAGGCCGGAGGAGTAGATGTCGAGCACGGCGCCGCCGACGAGGCCGAGCACGGCAACGATCACGAACGGCACGAGGAACCACGTGGGCAGCACGGCCGCGAGCGCTCCGATGGGGTCTCCTGCGATCGCCGTGTTGAGGTCCTTCGACGAGCCGGCCAGCAGGAGGCCGAACAGCAGCAACACGATCGGCGCGACTGAGGATCCGAACGTCGTCCACGCGATGACGCCCGAGCCGGACGCCCTCCGCGGCAGATAACGCGAGTAGTCGGCGGCGGCGTTGACCCATCCGAGGCCGAACCCGGTCATCATGAACACCAGCGCCCCGATCAGCTCCTGTGACGAGCCGCCGGGGATCGCCGAGACGGTCGCCCAGTGGATGTGGCCGGACACCAGCACGATGTAGACCACGGTCAGCACGCCGGTCACGACCGTGATGACGGTCTGCAGACGCATGATCAGGTCGAAGCCCATGACGCCCGCGACGATGATCAGCGCGGTCACCACGACGAGCGCGATGATCTTCGTGGAGGTGCCGCCGCCCCATCCGAGCCTGCCGAGCACGGTCGCGGTCGCCAGCGTGGCCAGGGCGGTGAGCACCGTCTCCCAGCCCACCGTCAGGATCCACGAGATCGCCGAGGGCAGCCGGTTGCCCCGGATGCCGAAGGCGGCGCGGCTGAGCACCATCGTGGGGGCCGACCCGCGCTTGCCCGCCACCGCGACGAAGCCGCACAGCAGGAACGAGAAGACGATGCCGACGACCCCGGCGATGAGCGCCTGCCAGAAGGAGATGCCGAAACCGAGCACGAACGCGCCGTAGCTGAGCCCGAGGATCGAGACGTTCGCGCCGAACCATGGCCAGAACAGCTGTCTGGGACGGCCTTTCCGCTCCGAATCGCCGATCACGTCGAGGCCGTGGGTCTCGATCGTCAGCTGCCGCCCGCCAGTGGCTGATGTCACGTGTTTGCCCTGCGTACTGGCCATTTGCCCTACCTGTCTAGACTTGTTCAGCGAAATCTAGAGGGAATGCGGATAGAGCGTCAAGAGTCCGTCAAGAACCCACAGACCGGCGCCCGCCGTACGAACAGGGGCAGTACGGCGGGCGCCTCCCGGGGTCCCTCGCGCAATGAATGGCTGAGGCGACCTTTGTCGCTGCTTTGGCTTGCCGTTCCTGCCCGCGGGAACCCCTGCTCTGGTAGATAAGCACTTTTTCTGCCGATTAGGGAGGGTCTGGTGTCTACTGTCAAGAACGCGAACTTCACGGTGGCTCCTGACGGGACCTACATCACACCGCTGCATGGCCTGGAGGTCCTGCGCGACCCGATGCTCAACAAGGGCACCGCGTTCGACGAGCGGGAACGTGCCGAGCTCGGGCTCGACGGCCTCGTGCCGCCCGCCGTGGAAACGCTCGACGAACAGGCCCGCCGCGCCTACGCGCAATACCGCTCCCAGCCCGACGACCTGCGCAAGAACGTCTACCTGACCGCCCTGCACGATCGCAACGAGGTGCTGTTCTACCGCCTGCTCGCCGAGCACCTGCGCGAGATGCTGCCCATCGTCTACGACCCCACCGTCGGCCAGGCGATCAAGACCTACAGCCACGAATACCGCAGGCCGCGCGGCGTCTACCTGTCCATCGACGACGTCGGCGGCATCGAGCGGGCCTTCCGCAACCTCGGGCTCGGCCCCGAGGACGTCGACCTCGTCGTCGCCTCCGACGCCGAGGAGATCCTCGGCATCGGCGACTGGGGCGTCGGAGGCGGCAGCGGCATCGCCGTCGGGAAGCTCGCCGTCTACACCGCCGCCGCCGGAATCCACCCGAACCGGGTCGTGCCCGTCGCCCTCGACGTCGGGACCGACAACGAGGAACTGCTCAACGATCCCTACTACGTCGGCAACCGCCACTCCCGGGTGCGTGGGCAGCGCTACGACGACTTCATCGACGCCTACGTCACGGCCGCGACCTCGATGTTCCCGCAGGCGCTGCTCCACTGGGAGGACTTCGGGCCGTCCAACGGCCGCCGCATCCTGGAGAAGTACACCCGCAGGATCAGCACCTTCAACGACGACATGCAGGGCACCGGGGCCATCCTTCTGGCCGCCGCGCTCGGCGCCGTACGGGTGTCCGGCACCCCGATGGGCGAGCAGCGGGTCGTCGTGTTCGGAGCGGGTACGGCCGGCGTCGGCATCGCCGACCAGCTGCGCGACGCGATGGTCCGCGCCGGGCTCGACCGCGCGACCGCGACCCGCAGGATCTGGGCGGTCGACCGGCAGGGCCTGCTGATCGGCGACATGGACGACCTGCGCGACTACCAGGAGCCGTACGCCCGGCCCGCCTCCGAGGTGGCCGGCTGGGGCGACAGACCCATCGGGCTGCGCGAGGTCGTGGATCACGTCCACCCGACCATGCTCATCGGCACCTCCACCGTCCACGGCGCCTTCACCGAGGAGATCGTGCGCGCAATGGTCTCCCACGTCGACCGGCCGATCATCTTCCCGCTGTCGAACCCGACCGAGCGGATCGAGGCAATGCCGGCCGACCTGATCCGCTGGACCGGCGGGCGCGCCCTCATCGCGACGGGCATTCCGGTGCAGCCGGTCACCTACCAGGGCGTCACCTACGCCATCGGGCAGGCCAACAACGCCCTGCTGTACCCCGGGCTGGGGCTCGGCGTCACCGTGTCGCGGGCCCGGCGCGTCAGCGACGGCATGTTCGCCGCGGCCGCCGACGCCGTCGCGAGCCTCGTCGACGTGGCCACGCCCGGCGCTTCCCTGCTGCCGCAGGTGGACAACCTCAGGGAGATCTCGGCCCTCGTCGCCGTCGCCGTTGCCGAGGAGGCCGCGAAGGAGGAGCTCGCCCGCGCCGAGTTGCACGACGTCATTCAGCAGGTGCAGGACACGATGTGGCAGCCCGAGTACCACCCCGTCAAGGGAGGCTGAGGATGCGCCTCAAAGGACGCCTCAGGGCCCGCCGCGAGCGCGGCCCGAAGATCAAGGACGTGCCGATCGGGCTGAGCGCGACCGGCACGCGCACGGAAAGCGACTCGCTCGGGACGATCGACGTGCCCGCCGGCCACTACTGGGGTGCGCAGACCCAGCGGTCCCTGATCCACTTCGACATCGGCGACGACCGCATGCCCAAGGCCGTTTACCACGCCTACGGCTACATCAAGAAGGCGGCGGCGGTCGTCAACGGGCGGGAGGGACGCCTGCCCGCCTGGAAGGCCGAGCTCATCGCCCGCGTCGCCGACGAGGTCATCGGCGGGCGGCTCGACTCGGAGTTCCCGCTCTACGTGTGGCAGACCGGCTCGGGCACGCAGTCGAACATGAACGTCAACGAGGTGATCTCGAACCGGGCCATCCAGCTGACCGGCGGGCGGCTCGGCAGCAAGGACCCGGTGCACCCGAACGACCACGTGAACATGGGCCAGTCGTCCAACGACACCTTCGTCACGGCCATGCACATCGCCGCGGTCACCGCCCTGCACGACCGGCTGTTTCCCGCCCTGTCGCGCCTGCGGGACGCCGCCGCGCACAAGAGCGAGGAATGGGCGCACGTCGTAAAGGTCGGCCGCACCCACCTGGAGGACGCGACCCCGCTCACCGTCGGCCAGGAATGGTCGGGGTACGTCGCGCAGATCGACGACGCCGCCGAACACCTCAAGGCGACGGCCGCCGGTCTCGACAGGCTCGCGATCGGCGGCACCGCCGTCGGCACCGGCCTCAACGCGCCTCCCGGGTTCGGGGACGCCGTGGCCGCCGAGATCGCCCGGCTGACCGGGCACCCGTTCACCAGCGCGCCCAACAAGTTCGCCGCGCAGGCGTCCTGCGACCCGCTGGTACGGGTCTCGGCCGCGCTGCGCACCCTCGCCGTGTCGCTGTTCAAGTTCGCCAACGACATGCGCTGGCTGGGGTCAGGCCCGCGCACCGGCCTGCACGAGCTGGACCTGCCGTCCAACGAGCCCGGCTCGTCGATCATGCCGGGCAAGGTCAACCCGACCCAGGCCGAGGCGATGCTCATGGTCGCCGTCCAGGTCGTCGGCAACGACGCCGCCGTCTCCATGGCCGGCGCCGAGGGTAACTTCGAGCTCAACGCGTTCCGGCCGATCATCATCGACAACGTGCTGCACTCGATCAGGCTGCTGTCGGACATGATGGATCACTTCCGCGGCTTCCTCGTCGAGGGAGTGCGGCTGAACACGCTTAAACTGAAGTCCGATGTCGAACGCTCCGTGATGATGGTGACCGCGCTCAGCCCGGTCATCGGCTACGACGAGGCCGCTCGCATCGCCCATCGCGCCATCGACGAGGACCTGACCCTGAAGGACGCCGCGATACGCTCGGGCGTCAGCGAGGAGCTGTTCGACCGGGTCGTCGATCCCGAGCGCCTCACCCGTCCGGGAGTGGCCCGCTGACGAAGCACTGCGCGGTGGGGGGGATCATAGGGAGGACCCATCCCCGGGTGCGCACCCGCCATCTCAGAGGAGCCCGACATCGTGAACGTGCCCGACGAAGCCACGAGCTTCGCGGATCTGGCGCTACGCCCGGAGCTCCTGCGTGCTCTGGGCGATCTCGGCTACGAGGAGCCGACCCCCATCCAGCGGGAGGCGATCCCGCCGCTCCTCGAAGGGCGTGACCTGCTCGGGCAGGCCGCGACCGGAACCGGGAAGACCGCCGCGTTCGCCCTGCCCGTGCTCCAGCGCCTGCCCGCCGAAGGAACCGCCTCGGGTCCGGTCGCCCTGATCCTCGTCCCCACGCGCGAGCTCGCCGTACAGGTCAGCGAGGCGATGCACCGCTACGGCCGCGACATGGGTGCGCGGGTGCTCCCGATCTACGGCGGGCAGCCGATCGGTCGTCAGCTGCGCGCGCTGGAGCGCGGGGTCGATGTGGTGGTCGCCACACCCGGCCGTGCCCTCGACCACATCGGCAGGGGCACCCTGCCTCTGAGCGACCTGCGGGTGGTCGTCCTCGACGAGGCCGACGAGATGCTCGACATGGGCTTCGCCGAGGACATCGACACGATCCTCCAGGACACGCCCGCCGGCCGGCAGACGGTGCTGTTCTCGGCCACCATGCCGCCGCGGATCGACGGCATGGCGCGCCGGCACCTGTCCGATCCGGTGCGGATCAAGATCGAGCGCGAGCCGGCGGAAACGGGCGAGACCCCGCGCGTACGGCAGAGCGCCTACATCGTGAGCCGGTCGCACAAGCCGGCCGCACTCGGGCGCGTGCTCGACGTGGAGGCGCCGACGGCCGCGATCGTCTTCTGCCGCACGCGCGACGAGGTCGACACGCTGACCGAGACGCTCAACGGCCGGGGGTACCGCGCCGAGGCCCTGCACGGCGGGATGGGCCAGGAGCAGCGCGACCGCGTGATGGCGCGCCTGCGCACCGGCACGGCCGACCTGCTCGTGGCGACCGACGTCGCGGCCCGCGGCCTCGACATCGAGCAGCTCACCCATGTGATCAACTACGACGTGCCGTCGGCTCCCGAGGCCTACGTGCACCGCATCGGACGGGTCGGCCGGGCCGGGCGCGAGGGCGTGGCGATCACCCTTGCCGAACCGCGCGAGCACCGCATGCTCAAGACCATCGAGCGGGTCACCCGCAGCCGCGTGCAGATCGAGAAGGTCCCCACCGTCGCCGACCTGCGGGCACGGCGGCTGGAGCTGACCCGGGCCGCCATCCACGAGAGCATCCTGGAAGACGACCTCGAGCGGTTCCGCGTCGTCGTCGAGACCCTGACCGACGAGTTCGACGTGATGGAAGTGGCCCTGGCCGCCGTGAAGCTCGCCCACGAGGCCACGGGAACCGAGGGCGACGACGAGGACATCCCCGAGGTCGCCCTGTCGCCGAGCCGCGGACGCCGTGAGGCCGGGCCGAGGGACGACCGGCGGGGGCGCGGCACCTCAGGGAGCGGGATGGCCCGCCTGTTCGTCGGGGCCGGGCGCAGCGCCCGCATCCGCCCGCAGGACCTGGTGGGCGCCATCGCGGGGGAGACGAAGGTGAACGGCCGCGACATCGGAGCCATCGAGATCGCCGACAGGTTCTCCCTGGTCGAGGTCCCCGAGTACGCCGTGGCGGAGATCATCGACGCTCTCCGCAGGACCACCATCAAGGGCAGGAAGGTCACCGTCCGCCGCGACCGCGCCTGACCCCATGTCGTGGTCGTGATCACGTGGTGGTGATCACGTCTTGATGGTGCATCTCTTGGTGGCTCCAGTCTTGGTGGCTCATGTCTTGGCCGTGATCATGCAGAAGTTCGACGAGTTACGGCCCGGCCTGCGGAGACACCGCGCGTGATCATGCAGAAGTTCGAGCGGTCATGGCCTGACCTGCTGAAACGGCGGTCGTGATCATGCAGAAGTTCGAGGGGTCACGGCCCGGCCTGCGAAAACGCCGCCCGTGATCATGCACCTGGAAAGTGCATGATCACGGGAAGGGAATCCGCAGGTGAGGCGTGGTGTGGCCGAACTTCTGCATGATCACGACTTGCGAAGCCGCAGGCCACGAGGGGTGCCGGCGAACTTCTGCATGATCACCACAAGGGTCTGGCGGGTCGTGCTGGGGAATTGGGCAAAAAGGCTAAATGGGGTAATTACTGGGGTAAATGGGGTTATTTGAGGAGGCGGAGGCGATTTATTTCGGCGGTTTGGGTGACCGAAATGTCCTCCGCGAGTTCCTGCACGATGATGTGGGACCCCTTCTGGATTTCCTCGGACGCCATGGTGACGGCCCCCATGTGATGGGCGATCATCAACTGGACGTAGAGCCGGTCGAATTCCGATCCCCTCGCCGCGCGTAGGGCGTCCAACTGCTCCGGCGTCGCCATGCCGGGCATGTCGGTGTGCTGGGCGTGGTGTGCGTCGGGCACCTGCTGTTCCTGCTGCTCCAGCCAGCGGGTCATCGCGGAGATCTCCGGCCCCTGCGTGTCGGAGATGCGCGCGGCCATGCGTTTGATGCCGTCGGAGGCCGCGTGTGAGGCGGCCAGGTCGCTCATGTCGAGGGCCTGGCGGTGATGAACGATCATGTCCTGCATGAACCGCACGTCGGCGGCGTTCGCGGCGGGCGTCGGCACGGCCGTGACCGCCTCCGACGGGTCGAGTGTCCGGGCCGGCTCTCCCGGTTTGCCCGGTGCGATCACCGGGGCGGTGGACTGCGGCGGGGCCGCCGCCGAGTTGCCGGAACAACCTGCCAGGGCCAGCACGGCCAAGCCGGCGACGGTGAGAACTGCGACGCGCACCCGACCTCCATTGATCTTCGTTCGTGCCCTGGCACGATAACAAGTTATGGAAAATCAGGAAAAGACAATATGTTGATCAAATTACCGAGATCAGTCAGGATGGCGTACAAATTCCCGTCCGGGTGTCGATCCGATGAAGTTTCGTCATCTGGATGAATTCGACAAGGGAGGGTCCTGCGTGACGTCCATCCTCAGAAGAGGCGGCCCCGCCAGGCGATTACTCGTCCTGGCCGGCATGGCGGCGGCGCTGACGCTGCCGGCGATGCCCGTACAGGCCGCGGACATACCCGGCACCGACGAGATCGTCCACAGCGCGAACGTCGAGCACGTCACCAACGTGCCCAAGCCGGCCTCGATCGCAGCCACCATCAACACCGACATCGCGTTCCAGGGCGACTACGCCTACGTTGGCAACTACGGCGGATTCTCGATCTACAACATCAAGAACCCGAAGAAGACGTCCGTCGTCAGCTCCGTCGTGTGTCCCGGCTCCCAGATGGACCTGTCGGTCTACGGCGACCTGCTGTTCGCCTCGGTCGACTCCTCGCGCAACGACGACTCCTGTTCCAGCGTCGGGCAGCCGGCGTCGGTCAAGGAGTCGTGGGAGGGCATCCGCATCTTCGACGTCAGCGACAAGGCGAACCCGAAGTACATCAAGTCGGTCGAGACGAGCTGCGGTTCCCACACGCACACGCTGGTGCCGGACAAGAAGCGGCACAACGTCTACCTGTACATCTCGTCCTACAGCCCGTCGGCGAGCTTCCCCGACTGCCAGCCGCCCCACGACAAGATCTCGATCGTCAAGGTGCCGCTGAAGAAGCCGACCCAGGCGTCCGTGGTGGCCACCCCGGTCGTCTTCCCCGACGGCGGCAACGAGACCCAGCCGGGCCTGCTCGTGCCCACGAGCGGCTGCCACGACATCACGGTCTACGCGGAGAAGGGCATCGCGGCCGGCGCCTGCATGGGCGACGGCGTGCTGTTCGACATCCGTGACCCCGAGAAGCCGAAGGTGACGGCCCGTACCACCGACCCGAACTTCGCGTTCTGGCACTCGGCGACGTTCAACAACGCCGGCACCAAGGTCGTCTTCACCGACGAGCTCGGCGGCGGCGGCGCGGCCACCTGCAACGAGGCCGTCGGGCCCAACCGCGGCGCCGACGCCATCTACGACATCAAGCACGGCAAGCTCGTCTTCAAGAGCTACTTCAAGATCCCCCGCTACCAGGCGGACACGGAGAACTGCGTCGCGCACAACGGCTCGCTCATCCCGGTGAAGGGCCGCGACCTCATGGTCCAGGCGTGGTACCAGGGCGGCGCCTCGATCTGGGACTTCACCGACTCGGCGCACCCGAAGGAGATCGGGTACTTCGAGCGCGGCCCGGCTGCTGAGGGCTCCGGCGGGTTCTGGTCCGCGTACTACTACAACGGATACGTCTACGCCAGCGACTTCAACCGGGGCTTCGACGTCATCAAGATCAATGACTGGCGCGCCACCCCCGCGCAGAAGGTACGGTTCGACCGGCTGAACGTGCAGACCCAGGGTTCGTTCACCCGCTGATCAACGGTCCGTTTCGGACTGCGAGGGACGGCGTCCGCCCGGGCGCCGTCCCTTTCCGATCACCGCACCGAGCTGAAAACCGGGCCGAGGACCAGGCCGCACCCGGGTGCCCGGCACACGTGATCAACGCCCCCGCGCGGGACCACTCCCAAAACGGGTCTCGTGGTTCCACAAGTGGGCGCAGCCCGGGCATTGGACGTGAAGAAGACTGCCGGTGTTGCCGAGAAGGTAGCGCCAGTGGTCGCGGCAGTTGCGACCCGCCAGGCACTCGGCGCAGTCCTGGTCGTCGCGGCAGCCGGGGCAGGAGACCCAGGCCCTGCGGCCCAGGTCGGCGTGGGGGTCAATCGGCAGCATGGCCCGACTTCCGCCGAGGCAGCACTCCGGCCGACACGAGCATGTCGTAGGTTTCCCGCTGGCCGGCGTCGAGGTTCGAGTAGAGGGCGTCGTAGGCCGCCTCCTCCTCGCGCATGGCCTCCATCGGGTCCCAGGCCGGCCCGAGGGCGGCGACCACCTCCGCGCGGCGCCGAGCCTCCTCCAGAGTGAGGTCGATCTCGAATACGGCCTGCTCGCCGAGATGTCGCATGACGGTGCGCACCTTTCCTGATGTACCTTTATGCACCTTATATGCCTTTATGGGCAAAGTATGGTGATTTCGCACACAGGCCGCGGCATTGGGCAGCCGGATCACCGGGTACGGCAGCCCCCGTGAGTGAGCTGAAGGACACGGGCTTCGACGATCCCGTAACCGTGGACGTCACGCTGTCGGTCAACGGGGAAAGCCGTCCCGTCACGGTCGACACCCGCGAGACGCTTCTGGACACCCTGCGCGAGCACCTGGCCCTCACCGGGGCCAAGAAGGGGTGCGACCACGGGCAGTGCGGAGCGTGCACGGTGCTGGTGGACGGCAGGCGGGTCAAATCGTGCCTGACGCTGACCGTGACCCTGGACGACAGGCGGATCACCACGGTCGAGGGTCTGGCGGCGGGCGATACGCTCCATCCGCTGCAGTCGGCGTTCATCGAGACGGACGCCTTCCAGTGCGGCTACTGCACCCCCGGCCAGCTCTGCTCGGCGGTCGGGATGCTGGCCGAGGTGGCCGACGGGTGGCCGAGCGCGGTCACGGCCGACGTGGCGGGCCGGCCCGTACTCGACGACGACGAGATCCGTGAGCGCATGAGCGGCAACCTGTGCCGCTGCGGGGCCTACGTCAACATCGTCGCGGCGATCAGGCAGGTGGGCGCATGAGACCCTTCACCTACGAACGCGCCGCCGACGTGCGCTCGGCCGTGGCCGTCTGCGCCGCCGGCGACGCCGCCTATCTCGGCGGCGGCACCAACCTGGTCGATCTGATGCGGCTCGGGGTGGCCACGCCCGCAGTCCTGGTCGACGTCACCAGGCTCCCCTTCGACCGGATCGAGGAGACGGAGGAGGGCGGTCTGCTGATCGGCGCCGGGGTGCGCAACAGCGACCTCGCCGCGGACTCACGGGTACGGCGGCGCCACCCCATGCTCGCCCAGGCGGTCGTCGCGGGCGCGTCCGGCCAGATCCGCAACATGGCGACCGTGGCGGGCAACCTGCTCCAGCGCACCCGCTGCGCCTACTTCCAGGACGTCACCAAGCCCTGCAACAAACGCGAACCCGGCTCGGGCTGCCCCGCCAGGCGGGGTGAGCACCGCAACCTGGCCGTGCTCGGCCATTCCGACGCCTGCGTGGCGACCCACCCGTCGGACATGGCGGTGCCGCTGGCCGCGCTCGGCGCGGTGGTGCACATCGAGGGGCCCGGTGGCTCCCGCCAGGTGCCGATGCCCGGCTTCCACCGGCTGCCTGGAGACCGGCCTGAGCGCGACACGGTGCTCGAGCCCGGGGAACTGGTCACCGCCGTCGAGGTGCCCCCGCTCGCGTTCGGCGCGCGCTCCCGCTACCGCAAGGTCAGGGACCGCGCCTCGTTCGCGTTCGCGGTCGTGTCGGTGGCGGCGGCCCTGGACGTCGCCGACGGCATGGTCAGGGA
This sequence comes from Planotetraspora thailandica, assembly GCF_016863335.1. Lineage (GTDB taxonomy): Bacteria > Actinomycetota > Actinomycetes > Streptosporangiales > Streptosporangiaceae > Planotetraspora > Planotetraspora thailandica. Next base: position 19,004 of record NZ_BOOR01000063.1, on the reverse strand, counting down.
CTGCAGGATCGCCCTCGGCGGGGTGGCCCACGTGCCCTGGAGAGCCGAGCTGGCCGAGGCGGAGCTGTGCGGCGGGCCTGCCACCGAGGCGGCGTTCACCCGGGCCGCCGGACTGGAGATGGCCCAGGCGCGGCCTCTGGAGCGCAACGCGTTCAAGGTGCCCCTTGCGGCCAACGTGCTGGTCCGCACGCTGATCGATCTCGTAGAGGCCCGATGACCGCCGCCACACGTCATATGACCGCTTTTGCATAGATATCGGGCCGTTTGGGCACCTCAGATGGTACGGGCGATGGCCCGACGTCGAGGGGGGACTCCATGACTGTCACAGCGGATCTGGCGAAGCTGCTCGATCGGAAGTACGAGAACATGAGCCTGACCGAGCTGATGAAGGCGCCGGTCTCCGCCATGTCCGGCATCAGCGAGAAGGACGCCGACCTGCTCAGGCAGGCGTTCAACATCAAGACGATCGGCGACCTCGGCCGCAACCGCATCTTCCGGATGGCGGTCGACCTCGCGGATCTCGCCGACCACTCCAAGTGACGCCCCGCCGCCGTCCGTTGTAGAAAATCTTCGCTTTCTTGTACTTTGTCGAAAGCAATCTACGCGTACGGCAGAGGCGTGAAGGGGCGGTCGTGACGGCGCTGTTCGTCGGGGTCGACGGGGGTGGGACGAGCACCCGCTGCGTCGTCGCCCGGGAGACGGGAGAGATCGCCGGCCGCGGGCGGGCGGGCGGCGCCAACGCGCTGTCCGCCGCCGACCCGGCCGGCGGCCTCCTCGCGGCGATCGAATCGGCGCTCGGCGACCTCGACCGGTCCCGCGTCGCCGGAGGAGTCGTCGGCCTGGCCGGGACGGCCCGCGCCGACGCCCTGGCCGCCGGCGCGTGGCGGGCGGCGCGGCTCCCCGGCCGTCCGTCCGTCGTGCCCGACATGCTCGTCGCCTTCACCGGAGCCGTGCCCGACCCCGACGGCACCGTGCTGGTCGCGGGCACGGGCGCGGTGGCGGCCCGGATCGAGGACCGCCGGGTCGTCCGGCGCGCCGACGGGCTCGGCTGGCTCCTCGGCGACGAGGGCTCCGGCGTCTGGATCGGGCGCCACGCCCTCACCCGGGCATTGACCGCCCTGGACGGTCGCACGGCCCCGACCATGCTGGTCGAGCTGGTCGCCGAGGCCGTGCTCGGCGCCGCGGAGGGCGGGCCTGACGACCTGGTTCCGGCGATCGTCGCGGCCGTCTACGAGCAGGTCGCCGCCAGGGGAGGGGCCTGGCTGGCCACGCTCGCCCCCGTGGCCGACACCGCCGCCCGGCAGGGCGACCCGGTCGCCGCCGACATCATCGAGGAGGCGGCCAGGCGGCTGTGCCGTACGGCGAAAGTGGTCCGGGACAGGGGACCGGGCGGCCCGCTCGTGCTGGCGGGCTCGCTCCTCACCGAGCCGACCGAGCTCGCCCGCAGGGTCCGGGCAGAGCTCGGCGAACGCGTCCCGTGGGTGGCGGCGCGAGACGGCGCCGCGGGGGCGGCGGCGCTGGCGCTGCGCGCCGCACTGCCGCCCGAGCACGCCCGGCGCGCTCACCTGCGGCTCACCGGCCGGGCCGCCGAGGAGGCGTGATGGGGCGATCGGCCGAACTCGACCGGATGGCGATGACCGTCCTGCAGCCGGGGTTCGAGGGCACCACGCCGCCGGCGTGGCTGCGCCGGGCGCTCGCGGACGGCCTCGGCGGGGCCGTGCTGTTCACCCGCAACCTCGCCGATCCCGGCCAGACCGCCGCGCTCGTGGCGGCCCTGCGCGAGGACAACCCGGCAGTGGTCGTCGCGGTCGACGAGGAGGGCGGCGCGATCACCCGGCTCGAGGCGCGAACGGGAAGCTCCTGGCCGGGCAACCTCGCCCTCGGCGTGGCCGGCGACGTGCGCCTGACCCGGGCGGTGGCCCACCAGATCGGGCGCCTGCTCGCCGCCGCCGACATCACCCTCGACTACGCGCCCGTCGTCGACGTGAACGCCGACCCGCGCAACCCGGTGATCGGAGTGCGGTCGTTCGGCTCCGACCCCGAGCGCGTCGCCCGGCACGCCGTCGCCTGGATCGAGGGCCTCCAGAGCGCGGGCGTGGCCGCCTGCGCCAAGCACTTCCCCGGCCACGGCGACACGGTCACCGACTCCCACGTGGCGCTGCCCACGGTTCGCGCGCCGCGTGACGTGCTCGAACGGCGCGACCTCGTGCCCTTCCGCGCCGCCGTCGCGGCGGGCGTGGACGCGATCATGTGCGGGCACCTGGTCGTCCCGGCGCTCGATCCCGAGCTCAACCCGGCCACGCTCAGCCGCGCCATGATGACCGGTCTGCTGCGCGACGAGCTCGGATTCGGCGGGCTCGTCGTCACCGACGCCATCGAGATGCGCGCGGTCGCATCGCTCCACCCGCCCGAAGAGATCGCCGTACGGGCCCTCGCCGCCGGGGCCGACGCGATCTGCGTCGGCGTCTCCTCCCCTGAGGGGGAGAGCGTGTACGCGCTGCGTGACGCGATCGCCGCCGCCGTGCGCGACGGCCGGCTGCCCGGGGAGCGGCTGGCCGAGGCGGCGGGCCGGGTGCTCGATCTCGCCCGCCGGCACGCCGAACAGGCTCCCGCCCGTGCCGCCGCCGGCGTCGCCGAGGGAGGAGCGAACGGAGACGGCCTGGGCCTGGCGGCGGCCACGGCGGCGCTGCGCGCCGTCGGCGTGCCCGGAGCGACGAGCCGCCCCGTGCTCCGGACGGCCCCCCTCGTGGTGGAGATGACGGCCCGTCCCACCCAGGCCGTCGGGCGGGCCGCCCCCGTCCGCGTCGGCGCCGCCATCGAGGAGGCCCTGCCGGGCACCACCCTCGTGGAGGTCGCGGAAGGCGGCAGCCTGCCCGACCTCACCGACACCCGCCGCCCGCTCGTCGTCGTGGTGCGCGACGCCGCCCGCCACACCTGGATCCGGCGCCTGCTCGAGCATGCCGTACGGGCCAGGCCGGACGCCGTGGTCGTCGAGACCGGGGTGCCCGGAACGCCCGCCGGGGCGGTGTACCTCGCCACGTACGGCGCTTCCGCCGCGTCGGCGCGAGCCGCCGCGCGCTGGCTGACCGAGATCCCCTGACCCCCGATTCCCCCGTAAATCCCCCGAACATCCCCGTGAAGGTTCTCGAAGGAGCCCGATGACCACCCCCACGTCAGAGCCCGCCGCGACCCTCGTCGCCACCGTGCGCGCGGTGCTGCCCTCCCTCACCCCGGCGGGGCGCTCCATCGCCCGGCTGATCCTCGACGACCCGGCCACGGTCGCCAGGAGCACGATCACCGAGCTCAGCGAGGCGTCCGGCACGAGCCAGGCGACGATCGTGCGGACCGCCCGCGCTCTCGGGTTCACCGGCTACTCCCAGCTGAGGCTCGCGCTGGCGGCGGCGTCGGCGCGCGAGGAGCGGCTGGTGCCCGGCGACCTCGCCCCGGGCGACCCGCTGGCCGAGGTGATCGCGAAGGTCGCGGGGGCCGAGACGCAGGCGCTGGCCGACACGGCGGCCCAGCTCAGCCCGGAGCGCCTCGGCGCGGTCGTGGAGGCGGTGGCCGCCGCCCGCCGGGTGAGCGTGTTCGGCGTGGGGGCCTCCGGCCTGGTCGCCACCGACATGGCGCAGAAGCTGCTGCGGATCGGCGTCGCCGCGCACGCCTTCACCGACGCCCACCTGGCGCTCACGGCCGCCGCCCTCGCCGGGCCGTCCGACGTCGCGATCGGCGTGAGCTGCACGGGGGAGACGCCCGACGTGCTGGAGCCGGTGCGGACGGCGCGGGAGGCGGGCGCGGTCACGGTCGCGATCACCAACCACCCGCGTTCGTCGCTCGCCGCGTCGGCTGCGCACGTGCTCGTCTCCGCGGGCCGGGAGACCGCTTTCCGGCCTGGGGCGCTGGCCAGTCGCATCAGCCAGCTGCTCATCGTCGACTGCGTCTTCGTCGGCGTCGCACAGCGCACGTTCGAGGCGTCGGACGGGGCTCTGCGGGCGACGAGGGGGGCGCTCGACCGGTTCCTCGGCGACTCCCGGCGCCGCACTCGTACGGCATCTCCGCAGGTAGAAGACCCGAGTAAAAATTAACTTCATGGCCGTATACACAGACGGAAAAAATTGACGTCGCCGCTGCGCCGCCCGTATTGTCCAGGCAACCGGGAACCAGGAGCAGCCCATGAAGCTACTCGCGGCGATCGCGGCTCTGGCGTCGATCGCCACCGCAACCGCGTGCGGAAGTGCCGGAACGGAGAGCTCGGGTCAGGGAGGCATCTACACCACGATCGACGGCAGCAAGCAGATCAACGCCAGCGCGCCGATCAATCCCTTCAATCCCGTGGGCTCGGTTTTCGACGGATACAACGGCATGGCCCTCGCCTGGCCGAAGAACGACCCCATCGACCCGAACCAGTTCTATCCCGCGATCGCCCGCAGCTGGGACGTCTCCCCCGACCAGTCGGCGGTGGTGATCCACCTTCAGCCGGACGCCCGGTGGTCCGACGGAAAGCCGGTGACCAGCGAGGACGTCCGGGTGTCCATCGGCCTCGCGTACACCCAGGGCGGCACGGCCTACGCCATCGACCCCAAGGCGGCGGGCGCCGCGGCCTCCATCCAGGTCGTGGACCCCAAGACCATCCGGATCACGCAGGGCGCCAACAAGAGCAACATGTTCCTCAGCAACCTGCTCTCGACCGACATCGTGCCCGCCCACGTCTTCGGGCAGCTGCTGCCCGCCGACTTCTGGCAGAAACTCAAGGTCGCCCAGACCGGCAAGGGCCCGGCCGCCGATCGGGACAAGAACGTGATCACCGGGCTCGCGGACAAGGTCATCGCTTTCTCGCCGCCCCACGACGTGTCCGCAGGACCGTTCGTGCTGGAGCGGGTCAACCCCGGGGCGGCCCTGCTCACGCGCAATCCCTACTTCTACGACCGCCGGCTCATCGTGCCGGACAAGGTCGAGATGCTCAATTACAGCGGCAACGAGCAGATCTGGAACTACCTGATCGCCGGGAAGCTCGACAACGCGCCCTTCACGTCGGTGCCGAGCGCCGTGCTCGACCGGATCCGCCAGGTCAGGGGCAGCAAGGTCATCTCCGGCTTCTCCCCGGTCTCCACCTCGCTCGCCTTCAATCAGGCGCACAAGCCGTACGACAACGTGCACGTGCGCCGCGCACTCGCCTACCTGATCAACCGGGCCCAGGTGACGAAGATCGCCTCTCCGGAGGGCGGCACCGCCTCAGAGACGACGTCCGGCATCCACGCGGCGGCGGCCAAGGTGTGGCTGGGACAGGCGTTCAACGGCCTCGACCCCTACCGGCTCGACCCCGCCAAGGCCGCGGCCGAGCTGAAGGCCGCCGGCATGACCCGGCGGGGCGGCAAGTGGGCGCTGCCCGACGGCAAGCCCTGGACGGTGCAGATCCACGTGCCCGCCGCCTTCTCCGACTGGGTCTCGGCGGCCAAGTCGATCAGCAGCCAGCTCACCGACCACGGCATCGACGCGACCGTCGTGACCTCGGCCGACTACACCCTCTATCTGACCGAGCTGGCGGCGGGAAAGTACGATGTGGGTTTCTGGCTGATGGGTCTCGGGCCCTCGCCGTACAACATCTTCCAGCGTCTCTTCGGCCAGGCCAACGGCTGGCAGATGTTCGGCGGCCGGCTCGAGCACGTGGCGCCGGGCACCCAGGGCAACTGGATGGGCGGGCCGGAGAAGGTCGCCGTCGCCGGACCGGACGGCACGACCACGGTCGACCCCGGTGAGCTGACCAGCCGGCTCGGCTACGCCTCACAGGACGAGCAGAAGAAAATCGTCGCTGTCCTGGCCCGGACGGCCAACCAGCAGCTGCCGGTGATCCAGCTCTGGGACTACGTCAACACCCAGTTCGTGAACACGTCCAGGTACACCGGCTTCCCGCCCGACGACGACCAGTCGCTGCGGTTGTCGTCGGGCGTGTGGATGCAACTCGGAATGATCAGGAAGAGGCAGGCATGACACGAGCGGTGCGGGAACGCCCCCAGGGGGCCGCGATCGCCCGGAGGGTGGCGGGCCACATCGGCCGCGGCCTGGTCATGATCTGGGTCGTCGCGACGATCAGCTTCTTCATCATCAGGGAGATCCCCGGCGACCCCGTCCAGGGCATGTACGAGACCCTTCTGCAGAAGGGGATGTCACCCGACCAGGCGGAACGCGCCACCGCCGTGCTGTACGGCTTCCTCCCCACGGGCAGCCTGTGGCACCAGTACGTCGATTACATGTGGTCGCTGCTCCACCTCGACCTCGGCCAGTCGCTCAGCACGCCCGGCGTCAAGGTGACCAGCCTGATCGGCTCGGCCGCCCAGTGGACCGTGCTGCCCGTGCTCGCGGGCACACTGCTGAGCTTCCTGCTCGGGGTGACCATGGGCGTCTACGCCGCGATCAAGCGCTCCGGCAAGCTCGGCGACCTGCTCGCCCTGTCCGGGTCGCTGCTGCACGGCGTGCCCGTCTACGTCATCGGGCTGCTGCTCACCGCGATCTTCACGACGCTGTGGCCGATCCTGCCGGCCGGCGGCCCCGTCGACGTCGCCTACGTCCCGGGCTTCAACGCCGGATACATCGGCTCGCTGGTCTACCACGCGGTGCTCCCCGTCGCGACGTACACGCTGGCCAGCTACGGCGGGTGGATCCTGGCGATGAAGTCGAACGTGGTCGCCGTGCTCGGCGACGACTTCATCCTGGCGGCCGAGCTGCGCGGCCTCAGACGCGGCTTCGTCTTCCGCTACCTGGCCAGGAACGCGATCCTCCCGCTGTTCACGATCCTCGCTTTGTCGATCGGCATGCTGTTCGGCGGCTCGATCTTCATCGAGGAGATCTTCAACTACCCAGGTCTCGGGCTGTTGCTGGTCAACAGCATCAGCACCCGCGACTACGCGTTGATGGGCGGCGCCTTCCTGGTGATCACGGTGGGCATCGTGGTGGCCAACATCGTCGCCGACCTGCTCTACACGGCGATCGACCCCCGGGTCAGAAGTGGAGAGACGGCATGACCGTGACCGTTCTGCCCCCCGGCGCCGGTGAGGTGGCCGCGGGCACCACCCGGGCGGCGCTGCGCCGCAACTTCTGGCGCGGCGTGTGGCGGGTGCTGTGCCGCAAACCCAGCCGGATGGCCGGAGTCGTCATCGTCGTCGGCTTCGCCGTCATGGGCGTCGTCGGGCCGCTGCTCTACCCGGCCAACCTGCCGCGCGACGACAACGCGCTCTACGCGGCGCCGAGCCTTCAGCACCCCTTCGGCACCGACTTCGAAGGCACCGACGTGCTGGCCCTCGTCGTCACCGGCGCGAGGTACGTGCTGCTCACGGGCCTGGCCACCGCGGTCATCACGGTCGCGCTCGGCACCGCCATCGGGCTGTTCGCCGGATTCAGGCGCGGCGGCTGGGACACCGCGCTCATGCGGCTCACCGACCTCAACCTCGCCATCCCCGGCCTGCCGCTGCTCCTGGTGCTGTCGACCGTGTGGAAGTTCACCAGCCCGCTCTCCATGGGGCTCGTCCTCGGCCTGCTCGGGTGGGGAGGGGTGGCCCGCGCCGTACGGTCCCAGACGCTGTCGCTGCGCGAGCGGGGGTTCATCGAGGCGGCCAGGGGGCTGGGGCTGCCGACGACGCACATCATCGGGCGGGAGCTGCTGCCCAGCATGGCCCCCTACATCGCGATGAACATGCTGATCGCGGTGACCGGGGCCGTCTACGCCCAGGTGGGCCTGTTCTTTCTCGGGGTGCTGCCCTTCGACGCCAACAACTGGGGCGTGATGCTCAACCTCGCCGTCTTCAGCGGCGGAGCCCTCACCACCCCGGCGGCCCTGCCGTACCTGCTGGCCCCCCTCATCGCGATCCTGCTGCTCACGCTGGGCATCGTGCTCATCGTCGATGCCATGGACGAGATCTTCAATCCCCGCCTTCGTGAGGAGTGACCCGCTTGTCCAGAGATTCCGCCGCCGCCCCTGGTGTCCGCATCCGCGGCCTCACGGTGGTCTACAAGACGCCCGCGGGTGAGCTTCCCGCCGTCTCCGGCGTCGACCTCACGCTGGCCCCCGGCACGATCACCGGAGTGGTCGGCGAATCCGGCTCGGGCAAGTCGACCCTCGCGCTGTCCCTGCTGAACGCCGTGCAGCCGCCCGGCCGCATCAGCGCGGGCAGCGTGGAGATCGACGGACTCGGCGACGTGCTCGCCCTCGGCGGCGAGGAGCTGCGCCGCGCCCGCGGGCGCAAGGTCGGCTACGTCTTCCAGGCAGCGCAGAACTCCCTCAACCCGCTCAAGACGATCGGCAAGCAGCTGCTCGACCTCGGCCGCTCCCATGACGTGGACGACCTGCGCGAGCTCGTCCGCGACGCCAAGGGCCTGCTGGCCCGGATGGGCCTCGACGGAGCCCGCGTGCTCGACTCCCACCAGCACGAGTTGTCCGGCGGCATGCGCCAGCGCGTGGGCATCATGCTCGCGCTCGTGCTGAACGCCCAGGTCGTCGTGCTCGACGAGCCGACGACCGCGCTCGACATGATCACCCAGGCGACGATCCTGCGGATCATCAGGGAGGTCCACGAGGAGCGGGCGCTCACCACGCTCGTCATCACCCATGACGTCGGCGCGGTCGCCGAGGTCGCCGACAGCCTCGCCGTGATGTACGGCGGGCGGGTGGTGGAGCACGGCCCGATCGCGGAGGTGCTCGGCGGCCCCCGCCACCCCTACACCCAGGGCCTGATCCGGGCGATTCCCCGCCTGTCCGGGGACATCTCGCTCGCCCGCGCCCTGCCGGGACGCCCGCCGACACTCGGCACCCTTCCCGTCGCCGGATGCGTGTTCAGGGAGCGCTGCGACAGGCGCATGGAGATCTGCGACACGGTGGAGCCCGAGCCGGTCACGCACGACGGGAGGACGGTCTCCTGCCACGCGACCGGACGGCCCTCGCCCGCGGTGAAGCGGAGGGAGTACGCGTGATCACGGGCACGGCGATCACCAAGACGTTCCGCCAGCGCGGCAGCGTGCTCGGCAAGCGCGATGTCCCGGCCCTGCGAGGCGTCGACTTCGCCATCGAGAGGGGCGGCGCCGTTTCGTTCATCGGCGAGTCCGGCTGCGGCAAGACCACGCTCGGGCGCATCATCGCGGGCCTGGAGACCTACGACTCCGGGGAGATCGTGATCGACGGCACGCCGATGTCGTCGCTCAGCCACCACCGCCGCCAGCCGTACTTCCGCAGGATCCAGCTGATCCACCAGGACCCCTATTCGGCGCTGAACCCCACCCGCACGATCCACCAGACGCTGGAGGCGCCGCTGCGGCTGCGCGCCCGCCAGACGGGCCGCCCGAGATCGTGGGTGGACGGCCGCGCCGAGGAACTGCTCAGCCTGGTGGGCATCGATCCCGGATACGTGCTGCCGCGCTACCCCCACCAGTTGTCAGGCGGCATGCGCCAGCGCGTGGTGATCGCCCGCGCGCTCACCATGGACCCGGAGATGCTCGTCGCCGACGAGGCCGTCTCGATGATCGACGTCTCGCTGCGCCTCGGTATCCTCGGGCTCCTGCGCGACCTGCGTGAACGGCTCCACGTGAGCGTGCTGTTCATCACGCACGACATCGCGACCGCCCGCTACATCGGGGACGAGGGCGAGGTCTACGTCATCTACCGCGGCCAGGTCATCGAGCGCGGTCCCACCGAGACGATCATCGCCGACCCGGTGCATCCGTACACGCAGTCGCTGCTGTCGGCGATTCCCGTCCTGCACGGACTGGAACGGCCCGGCAGTGAGCAGGTCGTGCCCACCGAGGCGCTCGACGAGGGGCAGGCGGACGCCGGCTGCCTGTTCGCGCGCAGGTGCCCCTTCAGCACCGACCGCTGCGAGAACGAACGTCCCGTCCTGTCCGGCGACGGGACCGTCCAGCTCCACGCATGCTTCCACCCCCGGCGCAGGAGCGTGATCCCTCAGGGGGTGCACACGTGAGCGACATCCGTCCGGTCGAACCGGACGCCCGCGTCGAGGCGCTGGCCGACGCCGCGCTCTGGGCGGACCGTGAGGCGCCGCTGCTGGTGCGGCGGCTCGCCGCCCCGCCGCCCGGCCGCCGCCGCGTCACCCTGGCCACGCCCGACCTGGACGGGGTGGTCTTCGCCTCCACGTCCGACGGCGGCACCGGGCACATCAGCACTGGGCACATCGACCTGATCGCCGTCGATCCCGCCGCGCAGGGCCACGGCATTGGGCGCGCGCTCGTCGAGGCGGCGCAGGACTGGCTGCATGCGGAAGGGGCGACGGAGGTCAGGTTCGCGGGCAACCCGCCCTGCTACGCCTGGCCCGGCATCGACGTGCGCTACACCCCGGCGGCGTGCCTGGCCGAGAGCCTCGGCTACGAGCGATACCGCGTGGCCTGGAACATGACGGCGGACCCGGCCGCGGCGGGAGCCTACGCCGACGACACCGCCCTGGCCCGCCTCGCGCTGGCCGAGGTCACCCTGCACTCCGCCCCGGCCGGGGAGCGCGCCGCGGTGGCCGAATTCGCCAGGAAGCACTGGAACGACGCCTGGGCCTGGGAGGTCGAGCAGGCGACCGGGTGCCACTACGCCATGCGTGACGGGGAGGTCATCGGATTCGCCGCGTGGGGCTCGCGGCCGCTGTGGTTCGGCCCGATGGGCACGGCCGAGTGCGCGCGGGGGCTCGGGGTCGGGCGGGTGCTGGTGCGCCGCTGCCTCGCCGAGCAGGCGGCGGCCGGTCTGAGCAGTGTGCAGATCGGGTGGGTGGGGCCGGTCAAGTTCTACTCCCAGGCGCTCGGTGCCCGGGTCGAGCGGGTCTTCTGGCTCTACCGCCGGCCGCTTTGATGTCACACGTACAGCAGGCCGTCTTCGGGGGGCCACGGCACCGGCGCGCACAGGCTCCGGGGGTCGTCGCCGGCCTCCAGGCGGCCGCGCAGCGAGTCCGAGCCCCACAACAGATCGAGGAAGGGCAGGCAGGCGAACTCACCCGGATGGAGCGTGCGCAGGACATGGAGCATCGACACCCCGGTCAGGACCGGCCGGAAGGCCGTCCGGTCGGTCACGTGCGCCTGCACCCCGCGCACCGGCACGCCGGCGTGCTTGCCGAAGGTCGGCGTGAACCACGTGTCGCGGAAGACCACTCCGGGCAGGCCGGTCCCGTTCAACTCCGAAGCCAGCCGTCCGTCCACGTACGGCGCGCCGACCAGCTCGAACGGCCGGGTGGTCCCGCGCCCCTCCGACACGTTCGTGCCCTCCAGCAGGCCCGTCCCCGGGTAGACGAGGGCGGTGTCCAGGGTCGGCATGTTGGCCGACGGCATCACCCAGGGCAGGCCCGTCTCGTCGAAGTGCATCTCCCGCCGCCAGCCTTCGAGGGCCACCACGTCGAGCTTCGCGCCGATCTCGCGGTTGAACGCCAGGGCCAGCTCGCCCGCCGTGAGGGCGTGCCGTACGGGGATGGGGGCCCGGCCGAGGAAGCTCGCGCAGGCGGGCTCGACGAGGGGCCCCTCGACGAGCACACCGCCGATCGGGTTGGGCCGGTCGAGCACGAAGAACCGCAACCCGAGGCGGGCGGCGGCGGCCATCAGGTCGTACATGGTCCAGATGTAGGTGTAGAAGCGGGCGCCCACGTCGGCCACATCGAACACGAGCGTGTCGACCCCGGAGGCGGAGATCAGCCGGTCGAGCTCGTCGGCCGATCTGCGGTACGTGTCGAGAACGGGCAGGCCGGTCACCGGATCGGTCGAGTCGGCCTCGCCCGCACCCGCCTGAGCGGTGCCCCGCAAACCGTGCTCGGGGCTGAAGAGCGTGGTCAGGCGCATGCCCGCCGCGAGCAGGGCCGGTGCCGCCGGGGTCAGATCGGGCAGAACTCCGGTGGGGTTGGTGACCAGCCCGGCGCGGCCCTCCCGCACCGGCCGCGGCGCGGCGACCAGCCGTTCCAGCCCCGTACGGACACGCGTCATCATGAAAACGTACCCAAATAGGATGAACAGGATGAAATCACTAGCGGCCACCGAACAGAGCGATCCCCGCTACAGCCGGATCGACACGCTCCCGACGGAGGAGATTGCCCGGCTCATGAACGCGGCCGACGCCGCCGTGCCCGGTGCGGTGGCCCTGGCCCTGCCCGCCGTCTCCGCGGCGATCGACGGCATCGCCGAGCGGTTCTCCGCCGGGGGACGGCTGCTCTATGTGGGCGCCGGCACCTCCGGCCGGCTGGCCGTGCTGGACGCCTCCGAGTGCCCTCCGACCTTCGGCACCGACCCTGATCAGGTGGTGGGCGTCATCGCGGGGGGCGATCCCGCGCTCACCCGGTCGGTCGAGGGCGCCGAGGACGACGCGGAGGCGGGTGCCGAGGCCGTCAGCGCCCTGGGGGTCGGCCCTCGTGACAGCGTGGTGGGGATCTCCGCCAGTGGGCGGGCGCCGTACGTGGTCGGGGCCGTGACCGAGGCCCGTGCGCGGGGCGCGCTGACGGTGGGGCTGGCGTGCAATCCCGGCACCCCGCTGGCCGCAGCCGCCGACCACGCCATCGAGGTGATCGTGGGGCCGGAGATCGTGACCGGGTCCACCCGGCTGAAGGCGGGCACCGCCCAGAAGCTGGTGCTCAACATGATCTCGACGATCACGATGATCAGGTGCGGCCGCACGTACGGCAACTACATGATCGAGGTTTCGGCCAGCAACACGAAACTCACCGACCGGGCCGCCCGGATCGTCGCCGACATCACCGGAGCCGGGCCCGAGGACGTCCGGGCCGCCCTGGACGCCGCCGGTCACGACGTGAAGACCGCCGTCACGATGATCAGGAACGGGCTGGACGCCGACGCGGCGCGGGCGCTGCTCGCCGCGCGGGGCGGCCGGCTGGACGCCCCGGATGCTTGAGCCGATCCTCCGCGCGGCCGTGCCGGACGTGGCGTCCGCCGCGGTCGCGACGATCGCCGTGGACGGACGGCCGGTCGCCGCCGCGGCGGTGGGGGAGGCGGTGAGATACGCCGGCGGCTCGGAGGAACCGCTTCACGAGCGCCCTCCCGTCGCGTTCGACTCGATCTTCGACCTGGCGTCGATCACCAAACTGTTCACCACGGCCGTCCTGCTGTCGCTCGCCGACGACGGCAGGCTGTCCCTTGACGCGCCCGTCGCCGCCTGGCTGCCCGGCCACTACGGAGACCGGCCGCTGATCACGCTCAGGCATCTGCTCACCCATACGGCGGGCCTGCCGCCCGGGAACCGGGTCGAAGGAGTGCCCCGCGAACACCGGTGGGACACGATCCTGGCCACCCCGGCCGCTACCCCGCCCGGGCCGTACGTCTATTCGGACGTCGGCATGATCACGGCGGGCCGTGTCGCGGAGATCGCGGGGAAGGCGCCACTCGACGTGCTCGTGCGCGCACGCGTCACCGGGCCGCTCGGCCTCGCCGACACCGGCTACCGCCCAGAACCGGCGGCACGGCCGCGGATCGTGGCGACCGAGCACAAGCCCGAACGACAGGCGGACGGCTGCGTCAGGGGCGAGGTGCACGACGAGACCGCCTACGCCCTGGGCGGCGTCGCGGGGCATGCGGGGCTGTTCTCGACCGCCGCGGACCTGCTGCGATTCGGCGAGTTCCTGCGCGCGGGCGACGATCGTGTGCTCTCGCCGGGCGCGCTCGCCGAGATGACCCGCGACCAGGGCGTCGAAGGCGCGGCCTTCCGGCAGGGGCTGGGTGTGCGGATCGGCGATCCGGCCTCCACCGGTCCGCTGACCGGCGCCTTCGGCCACACCGGATTCACCGGCACGTCACTCGTCGTGGACCCTTGCCGCGGCCTGACCGTTGTGCTGCTCACCAACAACGTGCACCCGCTGCGGGGACGGCCCGGCATCAGGGAGCTGCGGCACGCGGTGGCGGGCGAGGCCGCCCGCCTTGCGGATCAGTCCCCCGGCGTGCCGGCGCGGTAACGCAGGCCGTCCATCAGCAGGTCGAGCAGGCGACCGGCCTGCTCCCGCCTGCCGGGATCGCTCGTGATCAGGGACACGCCGCTGAGGCTCGCGAGCACGTCGGTCGGCTCCACGTCCGCCCGCACGGTGCCCGCTCCTGCACCCGCCCGCAGGAGCGTCGTGATCGTGTCGATCAGCCGGTCACGGCTCTGCGCGTACGGGTCGCCGCCGGACGCGATCACCGCCCGCAGCGCGTCGGCCATGCCGCGCTTGGTCGTCATGTAGTCGACGAAGCGGTCCATCCAGACGCGCACGGCCTTGTCGGGCTCCAAGGTGTCGAGCAGCTCGGAGGCGGCGTCGCACAGGCGTGCGAGCTCGTTGCGGTAGGCGGCCTCGACGAGGGCCTCCCGGGTGGGGAAGTGCCGGTAGAGCGTGCCGATGCCGACGCCCGCGTCCTTCGCGATCGCGTCGAGCGTCACATCGGGGCCGTCCTGGGAGAAGGCGCGGACCGCGGCGTCGAGCAGCCGGTCTCGGTTGCGCCGCGCGTCGGCGCGCAGCGGTCGGGGTGCCACAGTCTCCTCCTCATCGGGGCGTTGTGGGGCCATTGTCCGTCTACGAGGCGCAACTTGCTAACCGGAGGAACCTCCGATTAGAGTGGAACACATACCGGAGGATCCTCCGATTACCAGCGTACCGGCCTCGGTGCGCGCCATACGGTATTTCCGGCGAAGCGGGAAGAATCATGAATTCGACCACACGCATCACCACCCCATTCACCGCCCAGTCGACCGCCGCCGACGTCGCGGCCGGGGTCGACCTCACCGGCAAGAGGGCCGTCGTGACCGGCGGGGCGTCCGGCATCGGCATCGAGACCGCGCGCACCCTCGCCGCCGCGGGCGCGGAGGTCACATTGGCCGTGCGCGATCTCGCGGCCGGCGAACGCACCGCCGAGGACATCGTCGCGACGACCGGCAACAAGCAGGTCCATGTCGGGCGGCTCGACCTGGCCGACCAGGCGTCGGTCGCGTCGTTCACGGCCGCCTGGGAGGGGCCGCTGCACATCCTGGTCAACAACGCCGGCGTGATGGCGTCCCCGGAGACGCGTACGCCCGAGGGCTGGGAGCTGCAGTTCGCCACCAACCACCTCGGCCACTTCGCGCTCACCACGGGCCTGCACCGGGCGCTCGCGGCGGCCGGAGGCGCCCGCGTCGTCTCGGTCAGCTCCAGCGCGCACCTGCGCTCGCCCGTCGTGTTCGACGACATCCACTTCCGCGAGCGGCCCTACGAGCCGTGGTCGGCCTACGGGCAGTCCAAGACGGCCAACGTGCTGCTGGCGGTCGAGGCTACCCGGCGCTGGGCGGACGACGGCATCACCGCCAACGCGCTCATGCCGGGCGGCATCCGGACCAACCTCCAGCGCCACCTCCCGCAGGAGGACCTCGACGGCATGCTCGCCCGGAGCAGGGCCGCCGGAGTCACTTGGAAGACGCCCGAGCAGGGGGCCGCCACGTCCCTCCTGCTTGCGATCTCGCCGCTGCTCGACGGCGTCGGCGGCCGCTACTTCGAGGACTGCAACGAGGCCGAGCCGCACCAGGAGGGCACCCGTAGCGGAGTCGCGGCGTACGCGCTCGACCCGGAGGCCGCCGCCCTGCTCTGGCAGGTGTCGGTGGACGCACTCGCCGCGTAACGAGGCCGCGGAGTCCAGGCCCGATCTCGGGGGCTCGGGCCTGGATTTACGGGTTTCAGGCCTGGTCCACGCGTTCCGGCCTGGTCCACGCGTTCAGGCCTGGTTGACGGTTTCAGGCCGCCTGGTGTGCGGCCAGCAGGCGGCGGATCTCCTGGGCCGCCGCCCTGCCGGCCCGGTTGGCCCCGACCGTGCTGGCCGAGGGGCCGTATCCCACCAGGTGGATCCGGGGATCGGCGACCACGCGGGTGCCGTCCATCGTGATCCCGCCGAGCGGCCCGCGCAGCTTCAGCGGCGCGAGATGGTCGATCGCCGAGCGGAATCCGGTGGCCCAGACGATCACGTCCACATCCGTCTCCCGGCCGTCGTCCCAGGCCACGCCGTACGGGGTGATGCGGTCGAACATCGGCAGCCGGTCGAGCGCTCCCTTGTCCATGGCCTGCCGTACGACGGTGGTGTAGCCGAGGCCGGTGGCGCCCACGACGCTCTGCGGCGGCAGGCCGGCGCGCACCCGCGCGTCGACCCGGGCGACCGCCTCGCGCCGTGCCTCCTCGTCGAAGTCGCCGTCGTGGAAGACCGGCGGCCTGCGGGTCACCCACAGGGTCCGCGCGGCGAGGCCCGCCACCTCCGACAACACGTGGGTGGCCGAGGCGCCGCCGCCCACGACCACGACCCTGAGGCCGGCGAACTCCTCGGGTCCCCGGTAGGCGGCGTAGTGCAACTGCCTGCCGCGGAACTGCGAGCCGCCGGGGTAGTAGGGCCAATAGGGGCGCCTCCAGGTCCCCGTCGCGTTGACGACGGCACGCGCCGTCCAGACCCGGGCCGCGTCGTCGGAGGTGACCAGCAGCCGGCCGTCGCCGGCGTCGCGCACCGACCGCACCTTCACCGGGCGCAGCACGGGCAGCCCGGTCTCCCGCTCGTAGGCGGCGAAATATTCCGGCACGGCCTCGGCGGCCCGGCGGCCGGGGTCGATCTCCGGCGTCCGGCGCACGCCCGGCAGGTCGAAGATGCCGTGGATCTTCTCCATGGTCAGGGTGGGGGAGCGGTGCCGCCACGCCCCGCCCGGCCCGGTCTCCGCGTCGAGGACCACGAACCCGAGCCCGAATCGGCGCACGAAGTACGCGCTGGACAACCCGGCCTGTCCCGCGCCGATCACGACGACGTCGACCTCGGTCGTCTCCCCGGGCGGGCCGCTGACGGTGATGCTCACGGCCCACGTCAACAAACGCGGCGGCGCCCGGCTTCCCGGCCGCCTGCGGGTGTTGTCGGTGGGGGCGGCTACGCTCGCGATTGCCGGTTCATACGCCATCAATTGTGAGGGGGAGCCATGTCGGTGCTGGTGGCCTTCAGCGTCACGCCCATCGGGACGGGGGAGGACGTGGGAGAGCTGGTGGCGGAGGCGGTCCGCGTGGTGCGCGCGTCCGGGTTGCCCAACCGGACGGACGCCATGTTCACCACCGTCGAGGGCGAGACCTGGGACGAGGTGCTCGCGGTCGTCAAGGACGCGGTCGCGGCCGTCGAGGCGCGCTCGTCACGGGTGAGCGTCGTCCTGAAGGCGGACTCCCGGCCGGGGGACGGCCGCCTGGAGGCCAAGGTCGCCACCGTCGAGCGCCACCTCGCTGGATGATCACGGCGCAGGACGTGCGCCGGGTCGCCTCGGCGCTGCCCCGGACCGAGGAGAAGCTGGTCAGGGATCGTGTGACCTTCCGCGTCGGACGCATCGTCTACGTGGCGATCTCCGCGGACGAGACGACGATGGGGTTCGCCTTCCCCAAGGAGGAACGGGCGGCGCTCATCGCGGCAGAGCCGGACAAGTTCCGCATGCCCCGCCCGTCCGACGAGCGTTACAACTGGGTCCGTGTCCGGCTCGCGGCCATCGACGTGGCCGAGATGAGCGAGCTGGTCGTCGACGCCTGGCGCATGGTCGTGCCCAAGAGGGTCGCCGCGGCGTACCTCGCGGAGACGGCCGGGCCCGGCTAACGGGAGTTGAACCCGACGCCTTTCAGCGCGGCCTGGAGGGCGTCGCGTGACAGCCGGTCGGCGGCCCGGGTCGTCTCGGGGAGCCGGTGGTGGGGAGTGAGGGCCAGCACGTTGTGGCAGGCGGTTTCCAGGTCCACCGCGTGACCGGTGGAGACGAAGACCGGCTTGATCCTGTCCTGGGTTCGCAGCACACGCCCCACGACGTCGCCGTCAAGGCGCAGCTCGCTCCAGGAGCCGCGCTCCCGGCCCGGCTCCTCGTGACTGCCCACGAAGGCGGTCTTCGCGACGCCGACGGTGGGCAGTCCGGTGAGCACGCCCAGGTGGCAGGCCAGGCCGAACCTCCTCGGGTGGGCGACGCCGTACCCGTCGCAGACGATCAGGTCGGGAGTGACGGTGAGCCGTTCCAGTGCCTCGACGAGGCTCGGCAACTCCCGGAAGGCCAGCAGACCCGGCACGTAGTCGAAGGCGACCCGCCCCGGCACGGTGACTTGCTCGACCACCTCGAGAGTCGGCCCGCCGAGGACGACGACCGCGGCGGCGAGCCGGTCGCCGGCGTAGGCGACATCGACGCCCGCCACCAGCGCGGGGTCGCGGGGCCCCGGACCCGTGGGATCGAGGCGCGTACGGAGATCCTCTTGGATCGCCTCGGCCTCGTGGACGGTCGCCGGCATGGTCATCGCAGCGGGCATCTTCACACTCCGGACGATAGACCCGGAAACCTGTCGATCGCGGCGCCCGGACCGATCAGCGGAACCCTGCCTCCCCGCCCCGCCGACGTGCCCGTCCGCGGTGTCGTGCCCTCGTCGCCGGCCGGGCTGGACACGGTGATGAAGACGTACATCGCCGAAAGCTCCATCGGCTGCGCGTAGCTCGCGGTCGTCAAGAACGGCAAACTCGTCCTGGCGCGCACGTTGCGGCCAGCACGGGCGGCGGGGCGGCGCTGGGATCTTCGACGCGCCGGGACCGGTGCTCAACGCCGCTTCGATTGCGACGATGGTCGTGAAGCCGTAGATCGGGATCAGCACCGACGGGTCGTGGCACGGCTGCGGCTGGTACGTGCGCCAGGTCACGGGGGCACCTGAACACGTGGCACAACGGATCGCTCCCGGGCACGTACGCCTATCTGGCGCGGCTGTAGAACGGCATCACGCCGGGCGGGTTTGCTCAGGCGGTGAATCGCCGGCGGTTAGTCGTATTTCTTTTGTTATTTGTGCGGCAGATAGGTCCGGAGTCGGCGAAGCAACGTGTGCCCGGACTATGGCTTCGCGGTGGTTCGTTTAGTTATTTTGATATGCCCAATCCGTGATCGGCGATGATGCCGGAGGGGTCCCGGCGGCCGGCACGACCGCGGATGCCCGCCTCGTGCCCGGTACGGCTCTGGCGAGCCTTGGGTGGTGATATCGAACCATCCCACGATGCGGATTCAATCGACTGAATTATTTTTT
>NZ_BOOR01000062.1 GCF_016863335.1 Planotetraspora thailandica | reverse complement strand
CCACTAGAAAGGCGTGATCGTCGCCAGTAGATCCAACGATCCGGGCTTCGGCGGGACAAAAGTCCTACAGGAATACCGCCGGGCCGCATGCGTGCTTATCGTGTAATCACGTAATCATCGACATGCGGGAGGTCCGGTGGCGCTCGACGCGTACTCCCAGATCGTCTCCTCGGTGGCGGCCGAGCTCACCCCCAAGGTCGCCGCCGTCACGGCCGGGCGCGGCAGCGGTTCGGCCGTCGTCTTCACCCCCGACGGGTTCCTGCTGACCAACGCTCACGTGGTCGGGTCGGCGAAGAGCGGGACGGTGGCCTTCTCCGACGGCGGCTCGGCCGACTTCACCGTCGCCGGCGCCGACCCGCTCTCCGATCTCGCGGTGATCCGCGCGCTCGGCCCGACCCCGGCTCCGGCCGTCCTCGGCGACAGCGACGCCCTGGTCGTGGGGCAACTGGTGGTGGCCGTCGGCAACCCGCTCGGCCTGGCGGGGTCGGTGACCGCCGGGGTTGTCTCGGCCCTCGGGCGTTCCCTGCCCGCCAGGAGCGGCTCGGCCGTACGGCTGATCGAGGACGTCATCCAGACCGACGCGGCGCTCAACCCGGGCAACTCCGGGGGCGCGCTCGCCGACGCCGACGGCCACGTCGTCGGCGTCAACACGGCCGTCGCCGGCGCCGGCCTCGGGCTCGCGGTGCCGATCAACTCCACCACCCGCTCGATCATCGCCGCCCTGATGAACGACGGCCGTGTACGGCGGGCCTACCTCGGCCTGGTGACCGCGCCGACCCCGCTCCCGCCCGACGTACGCGAGCGAGTGGGACAGCGGAGCGCACTGCGGGTCGTGGAGGTGGTGAGCGGATCGCCCGCGGCCAAGGCCGGGCTTCGGTCCGGCGACCTGGTGCTGAGCGCCGGTCGCCAACCCGTCCAGGACGCCCAGGGGCTGCAACGGCTCATGTTCGCCGGCGCGATCGGCCGGCCGCTGCCCGTCACGGTGCTGCGCAACGGAGCTCTCGTGGACGTGATCGCCGAGCCGGTCGAACTCGACCTTTCCGCCCGCTGACGCGGGCTCGCCCCTACCGGATTCCGCCGAGGAGCGCCGCCAGGTCGGCCGGGCGGGACAACATCGGCCAGTGTCCCGTCGGCAGGCCGTGCAGCTCCCATTCCGGCCCCGACAACGACGCGAAGAGCGGATGGCCCGAGGTGATCAGCCCCCGGACCTGATCGACCGGGAACGAACAGCTGATCAGCGCTTTCGGCAGCTTCTCGAACGCCCCGCTGAGGGACAGCTGCTGCGTGATCGTGCCGAGAGGCTGGTCGGTGGCCCGCCCGGCCATGAGTGCGCGCTCGCGCGGGCCCAGGCCCTCCAGGCTCACCCCGGCCGCCGTGAACTCCTCCCACGACCGCATCGGGTAACGCCAGCCGTCCACCAGGCCGGACTCGACGTCGTCGCGCCCGGTCAGGTCGATCTGCGCGGCGCCGTCCGGCACCGGGCCGCTTTCGAGGAAGACGACGCGCGCGATCCGTTCGGCGGCGCGGTCGGCCGCCCCCGTCACTGCCGCGCCCGCGCCGCTGTGGCCGACCAGCACGACGTCGCGCAGGTCCTCGAAGGCCAGCAGGTTCGTGATGTCGTCGATGTGAGTGCCGGTGGTCAGGACAGGCGAGGCGAGGTGCGAGCGCTCCGCGAGGCCGGTGAGCGTCAGCGGGTGCACCGTGTGGCCGGCCGCGCGCATCGCGGACGCGACCTCCTGCCACGCCCAGGAGCCGAGCCAGAAACCGGGAACGAGTACGTAGGTCGTCATGGGGTCGACGCTAGAACCGAATCCGGTCAAAATCGGTCCTGATATGTCGACGAACCGTGTGCTCGCCCTTCTTGAGCTCCTGCAGGCCCGGCCTGGGCTCACCGGCCCCGAGATCGCCGCCCGCCTGGAGGTGGACGAGCGGACCGTCAGACGCTATGCCGTACGGCTCGGCGACCTGGGCGTGCCCGTGGAGGCGGAGCGGGGCCGCTACGGCGGCTACCGGCTGATGCCGGGCTACAAGCTGCCGCCGCTGATGCTGACCGACGACGAGGCGACGGCCGTCGTGCTCGGCCTGCTGGCCGGGCGGCGCACCGGGCTCTGGGTGGGGGAGACGGCCACGGCGAGCGCGCTGGCGAAGATCCAGCGCGTGCTGCCGGAAGCGCTGCGCGAGCGGGTGGGGGCGGTCGCGGACACCGTGGACGTCACGTCGCGCAGCACGACAGCCGGGAGCGGGCCGAGCGGCGCGCTGGTGCTGACGTTCGCCGAGGCAGTGCGCGGCCGCCGCACGGTACGGCTGGCCTACCGCTCCTACGCCGGCGTGGACAGCGAGCGGGAGTTCGATCCTTACGGGCTCGTGTTCCATTCGGGCCGGTGGTACGTCACCGGCCACGACCACCTCAGCGGGCAGGTCAGGACGTTCCGCGTCGACCGGGTGGCCGGCGTGGAGCCGACCGACGCGGAGTTCTCGCCGCCCGCCGGGTTCGAGCCCGCGGCACACGTCATGGCATCCCTGGCCGGCGTGCCGTACGAGCACGAGTTCGAGGTTCTGCTGGACACGACCCTGGAGGAGGCCAGGCGGCGCATCCCGCCGTCGGTGGCCGCGCTCGCCCCCGCGGACGGGGGCGTGCGCATGACGGGCAGGGCCGATCGGCTGGACGGCCTCGCCCAGATGATGGCCGGCCTCGGATGGCCGTTCACGGTCATCGCCCCCGGCCGGCTCAGGGACGAGGTGAAAGCGCTGGCGCGCCGCCTGGTCGCCTCGGCGGAGAGTTCCGGGCGCGACGCGAGGGGATCAGCCGCGCTGGAGGAGTGAGGTGAGGAACGTCTCCCAGCGGTTGCCGATGATCTCCATGTCGTAGCCCGCCGCGGTCTCGAGGGCGTGGGCGCCGAGCTTGGCGCGCATGTCCTGGTCTTCGATGAGCGTGCAGATCCCCTCGGCCAGGGGGACGATCTTCTTGAAGTCGATCACGAGTCCGTCGTGGCCGTGGGTGATCAGCTCGGCGGGCCCGGTCGGGCAGTCGAAACTCACGACGGGAAGGCCCTTGCTCATGGCCTCGAGGATGACCATCGGCATGCCCTCGTGGCGGGAGCTCAGCACGAACATCGACGCCTTGGCGAGTTCGGGGCCGACCTCCTTCATCGCGCCCTCGAGGATCACCTTCCCGACGAGGCCGTGTTTCTCGATGGAGGCCTCCAACTTCTCCCGCCGCTTGCCGGCGCCGATGATGCGCATGGTCCAGTCGGGGTGGCGCTCCGCGACGTGGACCCACGCCCTGATCAGCATGTCGTGGCCCTTTTGCCAGGTGAGGCGGCCCACGGTGACGGCGGTCTTGTCGGTGAGCGGCGAGACGCCGCCGGTGAGCGGGGTCACCGCGTTGGGGATCTGCGCGAGCACGCCGGGGCGGTCTTGCAGCTTGGCCTCGTAGCTGCGCAGGTCGGTCTCGGTCAGGGTGACCAGCGCGTCGAGCTTGCCGTACCGGCGGACGATCTGGCTGCGCACGGAGGGCTGGTGGGTGGTGAGGTTCATGTGCTCCTGCCCGACTGTGACGACCTCCGGCGAGGCGAGAAGCGCGGTGACCAGGTTCAGGCCCGGCCGGGTGCCGATGAGGACGCCCTCGCGTCGGGAGCGGATGTAGCGGGCCAGCTTGATGTCGGTCCTCAGCGTGAACCAGTGGTAGGCCGCTTCCTCCTTGGGGATCAGCCGGCTCGGGAAACGCGACAGCAGGCCCTTGGGCTTGGCGACGCGGTCCTCCAGGTAGCGCACGCGCACGCCCGGCGGGATGGGGAAGAACGGCTCGGCGTTCTCCTTGACGATGCTGACCACCTCGACGTCGTGGGTCCGCGCGAGGTGACCCGCCAGGTTGAACACCGTGCGCACCGTGCCGCCCATGCCGTTGGCGTGCAGGAGCAGGATGCGGATCTGCTTCCCGTCGCGGGGCGGTGCCGAGCGGAGGCGCTGCCGGTTGCGGGCGTCGAGTGCCCCCAGGACCATCCGACGCCCGGCCCTCTTCAGCGGTTTGGCCGCTGATTTGACCACGCCCGTGACCGGTTTCGTGACGGCACCGACGCGATTTGAGAGAGACAAGTCATACTCCGTTTATGTCGTGTTAAATCCCCCATCTCTCAGACGCAACGGAAGTGTGCTTCGTTGTTGTGATTTGCGTCACAAAAGGCGCCAGATCGTCGTTTCCGTGAGCGCCGCGTTCTCCAGCGCTGCGGGCACCGCGTGCCGCCCGGTCTGCTCGAATCGCTCCCGGGGCAGGTAGGAGCACAGGCGCCCGGCGTCCCCTGCCAGCACCTCCGCTCCTCCATCGCGGGCCCGGGAGAGGAATGGCATGATCCGCTCGGCCAGAGCCCGCTCATAGAACGCGTCGCCGACGAGCACGATCTCGTCACCGGTCGTCGAGTCGAGGAGGTCGCCGTCGACGACGGTCACCTCCACGTCGTTGGCCTCGGCGTTGAGCACGGTCGCGGCGAGGGCGTGCGGGTCGACGTCGTTGGCGCGCACCCGGGCCGCGCCCGCCTTGGCGGCGGCGATGGCCACCAGGCCCGACCCGCAGGCCAGGTCGAGCACGCCCCGCCCGCGCACGATCTCGGGGTGGTCGAGCACATGGCGGGCCAGAGCCTGCCCGCCCGCCCAAGCGCAGGCCCAGAAGGGCAGCCGGCCCATCCGTTCCCACAGGTCGTACAGCTCGTGATCCTGATCGTCGCCGGACGGGCGCGCGCCATGAAGCAGGTGCAGCCGGACCTCCGGCACGTACGGCACCGCCGCGAGCGTCGTATGGGCGCGGACGAAGTCCTCCACGCTTGGCGATCGTAACGGCCGGAGCGGGTGGCCCTCACCCGTTCGGCGTGGCCCTCGACGCCGCCGGAGGGCGCATCCGTCAAAGAAGAGTGAGCTGTTCGGCCACGGGCCGGGCCGCGGGGGCCGGGCGGGCGGGCGGGGTCCGTGCCGCGCGCGGGCTCGATCGGCCGATGCCGTGGTGGCGGGCGAGCGCCTCCACCTCGCGATGGACACGCTCCTGGTAGGCCTTGGGCGCATAGGCGCCCCTGCCGTACAGCTCCATGTAGCGGGGGACCAGGCGCGGGTGCTCGCGCGACAACCAGGCCAGAAACCATTCGCGGGCGCCCGGGCGCAGGTGGAGGACGATGGGCGAGATGTGGACGGCGCCGCTTTCCGCGATGCGCCGTACGGTCTCGTCGAGCATCTCCGGTGTGTCGGTGAGGTAAGGGAGGATCGGGGCCATCAGGACGCCGCAGCGGATGCCGTGCTCGTTGAGCGTGGCGCACACCTCCAGGCGCTTGCGCGGATGGGGTGTCCCCGGCTCCACCGCGCGCCACATGGCGTCGTCGACGAATCCGACGGAGACGGCCGTGCCGACGTCGGTGACGTCGTTGGCCTCGACCAGCAGGCCGAGGTCGCGCAGGATGAGCGATCCCTTGGTGAGGATGGAGAAGGGGTTGGCCGCGTCGCGCAGGGCCGCCAGGATCCCCGGCATGAGCTTGTAGCGGCCCTCGGCTCGCTGGTAGCAGTCGACGTTGGTGCCCATGGCGATGTGCCGGCCGGCCCATCTGGGGACGGCGAGCTCCTTGCGCACGAGCTCGGCGGCGTTGACCTTGACGATGATCTTGGAGTCGAAGTCCTCGCCGGAGCCGAGGTCCAGGTATTCGTGCGTCTTCCTGGCGAAGCAGTAGGTGCACGCGTGGCTGCATCCCCGGTAGGGGTTGATCGTCCATTCGAACGGCACCCGGCTGGCCCCGGGGACGCGGTTGATGATCGACCGGGCGTGGATCTCGTAGAAGGTGATTCCGCGGAAATCCGGAGTGTCGAAGGTCCGGGCGACCGCGCCTCGCGCGAACAGCGGGGCGGGCGCCGCCTGCGGTTCGTGATCGGTCAGACGCAGATTGTCCCAGCGCATGAACTTGATTAGAACAAAGGTTCGACGTTGATCGCAACTCTCCACGACCGGGTAAATACGAGGCCTGGAAAGCGGCTAACGATCTTCATCGTTGGGCAGAACGTCCGCACACACCTTGCGTTCCGGGGAGGTCCGCCATGGCCTGGTCGCATGACGAAGAGCGGATGCTGGCGATCATCGAGAGGCATCTGTCCGACGACGATCCCCGGCTCGCCGCCCGTCTGGAGTCGTTCAACGAGAAGGTCGAGCGGCGTTCGCAGGGCGGGCAGCGCTCCTCGCGCCGATTGCGGAAGCCCCGACGCTCCACTGTTGTCATCGCGGTGAGCTGGCTGCTGATCGCGACGCTGGTCGCCACCTTGCTGGTCATGGCGCTGCACAACGAGGCGGCCGCGTTCCCCCTGTGAGGGGTCGCGTAAAAAATGACGGCTCTTAAATCGGTCTATAACGGACATATCTGCCCTGCTTTGGAATAGGCACCACGAGGAGTCCGTTAAGCTCATGGAGGCCGATGTGGTTTGTGTCCCCCGGGCCGCAATTACCGCCTTCACGGAATACCGTTCGGCTGGAGCCGTGTTGTGCATCTCGCCGAGGAGGCGACCGCCACATCGGCCCTCGGCGTGAACACCCCGCGACGCTTCGTGCGTCGCGGGGTGTTCGTCTTTCCGTACGGTGGGCTCGTCCGACTTGGCGGAGCCGTACAAAATTTGTGAACGTGAGTTGCCCGGGGCACATACTCCACCCGGTCGTGGCGCGTCCTAGGGTTGACCGCATCACACGCCGGAGGAGAGCCCTGTGCTTTACCGCACTTCCAAGATCGTCACCGTCCCGCTGATCCGTCTGCTGTGGCGTCCGAAGGTGGAGGGCAGGAAGTACATTCCCGCCGCAGGCCCGGCGATCTTGGCCTCCAACCACCTGTCGGTGCTGGACTCCTTCTTCCTTCCGGCGATGCTCAGCCGACCGATGCGATTCGTGGCCAAGAACGAGTACTTCACGGGCAACCGGCTGACCGCCACGTGGATGCGGGGCATGGGGACGATGCCGATCGACCGCGAGAACGCGTCCGCGGCTCAGGCCATGCTCGACTCGGCCGTGGAGGTCCTGAACTCCGGCGAGCTGTTCGGGATCTACCCGGAGGGCACCAGGTCTCCGGACGGCAGGCTCTACCGCGGCAAGATCGGAGTGGCCTGGCTGACCCTCACGACGGGCGCCCCCGTGATCCCCGTGGCGATGGTGGGCACCGAGAAGGTGCTGCCGCCGGGGGAGTCCAGGCCGCGACTGCACCGCATCGGCGTCCGGATCGGCCCCCCGATGACCTTCGCCGGCGACGCCGCCAGCGCCCGCGACCGCAGGGCCGTGACCGACGAGGTGATGGCAGCGATCCAGAAGCTCTCCGGCCAGGAATACGTGCCGCGATACGCGGCAAGCGTGAAGAACGCCGCCTGATGACGTGTGGGTAACGTTTTGCCCACGCTAGGCTCAGCGTCGTCCCGCAGTGTGTCGTCTGACCTATTGAGACTGCTTGCTGGCCCAAGAACACGGGGGTACGCGTGCCACGAGGGCGAACCATCGTAATTACGTCGATCGCGGGCGTGGTCGTCCTGGCGGCCGCCGGTGGCGGCGCCTACTACGTGCTGCACACACGGGGCACCCCGCAGGAGACGGCGCAGCGGTTCACCTCGGCGTGGACCCGCGGCGACCTCACGGCCATGAAGACCGAGCTGGCCGCCCCCGCATCGGGGTTCGACGCCGCCTACGCGGAGCTGACCAAGAACCTCGGCGCCACCAAGGTGACCGTGAGCGACCTGTCCGTCAGCGCTCCCGCCGACGGACACGCGACGGCCAAGTACACCGTCACGGCGTCCCTGAAGAACATGGGCGACTGGACCTACCAGACGCAGGTCGGCCTCACGGTGAAGGACCACTACTGGAAGGTCGACTGGTCGCCCCAGTCGGTCCATCCGGCGCTGGACGGCACCGACCACCTCGCCGTGAAGACCTCCTGGCCCGACCGGGCAACGATCATGAACGCGCAGGGCGACCGCATCGACGTGGGGGAACCGGGCGGCTCTGTCCAGCAGCTCGTCGGCTACCTGGACAAGGCCACCGCCAAGGACGTCAAGAAGCTGGGCACCGCCTACCGCGTCGGTAACGCCATCGGCAGGGGCGGGCTCCAGGAGACCTTCCAGAAGCAGCTCGCCGGCACGCCGACGACCACGATCGAGGTCACCGGGTCGCACACGGAGACCCTGCACACGATCAAGGGCAAGCCGGGCAGGTCCGTCACGACGAGCCTCGACCCGCGCATCCAGGCGGCGGCCGCCGACGCCGTCCGCAACGTCAAGAAGCCCACGTCGCTGGTCGCCATCCGGCCGTCCACCGGCGAGATCCTCGCCGTGGCGAACAACGTCGGTGGCTTCAACCGGGCGATCGGCGGCATCTACCCGCCGGGATCCACGTTCAAGACGATCACTGCGGCCGGCCTGCTCGCCGGAGGGCTCACCCCGTCGTCCAAGGTCACCTGCCCGGCCACGTCGAAGATCGGCGGGCTGGACATCCGCAACTCCGACCACGAGGCGTTCGGCTCGCTGACGTTCTCCGACTCCTACGCCCACTCCTGCAACACGACCTTCGCGCCACTCGCGGCCTCGAAGCTGGGCGCGCAGAAGCTGTACGACACGGCCACGCTCTTCGGGTTCAACCAGAAGCTCAACATCGGGGTGCCGACGACCAAGGCCAGCATGCCGAAGGCGACCAGCGACGCGGAGCTCGCCTCCGAGGCGTTCGGTCAGGCGCGGATCACCTCGAGCCCGCTGGTGATGGCCGCGGTGGCGGCCGCCGTCGCCGACGGCAACTGGCGTCCCCCGACGCTGGTGCCCGCGCTCAAGCAGAAGCTGAGCGTCAATCCGCTGCCCGACGGGGTGGCCGCTCCGCTGCGCAGCATGATGAGTGCCGTGGTCACCAAGGGCACCGCCCACGGCTCCGGTCTGCCGGCCGGTACGGCGGGCAAGACGGGTACGGCCGAGTTCGGTCCCGCCGGGGACATCAAGACGCATGCCTGGTTCATCGGCTTCAGGGGGAACGTGGCGTTCGCCGTGCTCGTCGAGGCGGGCGGCATGGGCGGCTCGGTGGCCGCCCCGATCGCCGCGAAGTTCCTGAAGTCCATCGGCTGACCCGCGTACGGCCCGGCCGTACGGGTCAGTCCTGCCTGAGCCGGCCGCCGCCGGCGGCCTGCCCGGACCGGTGGATCCTGCGGGGGTCGGCGGCGATGCCGGACAACAGGACCAGCGCCTGCTCGGAATCGCTGCCGGGCTCGGCGTGGTAGACGACGAGGACTTGCCCGTCGGTGCCGGAGACTGCGAGCTTCTCGTACCTCAGCTCGATCAGGCCGACCTGGGGGTGGTCGAGGCGGCAGAGGCCGGTGCTCGTGGGCTTGGCATCCTGGCGGGCCCACAACCTGCGGAAACGTTCGCTGGAGACCGACAGCTCGCCGACCAGCTCGGCCACGCGGGGGTCGCTCGCCTCAGCGCCCGCCTCACCGGCCACGCGTGCCCGCAGCCCTGCCACGACGGCGGCGGTGACCCGGTCCCAGTCGCGGTGGAGGGCCCGCACGGCGGGGTCGAGGAACACCGCCCTCACCTGGTTGACCCCCCGGGCGTAGATCGGGGACAACGCGGTGGCCAGCTGGTTGGAGCAGAGCACGTCCATGTGGCGGCCCTGCACGAACGCCGGTGTGGTCGGCCACGACATGATCAGCTGCTGGATGCCGTTGGGCACCCGTTCGATGTGGCGGGAGGATCGCCTGCGCGGGGCCGGGTGCGCGAGCCGGTAGAGGTGCGCGAGCTCCTTCTCGTCGAGCCGCAGAGCCGTGGCCAGCGACGCGAGTACCTGCTCGGACGGCCGGTGGTCACGGCCTTGCTCCAGCCGCACGTAGTAGTCGATGCTGATGCCCGCCAGCATGGCCAGTTCCTCGCGCCGCAGGCCGGGAACCCGGCGGCGTCCCATGGCGGGAAGGCCCACGTCCTCCGGGCGGATCCGCTCCCGCCGAGTCCGCAGGAATTCCCCCAAAGGGTTGTCCTCGCCCATGCCGTCAGATTACGGGCCCGTCACGATCGCAGCCTGACCCTGTCACACCCAGGATTACCAAGTCCCGGCGCGCGAGTCCCCGTATGCCGAAATGTCAGTATGTGGTCCGGAAAGGGCATTGCATGATTCAGACGGAGCGGCTGGTCCTGCGGCGCTGGCGGGAAGCGGACAAGGATCCTTTCGCGGCCCTGAACGCCGATCCTGCCGTCATGGAGCACTTTCCGGCGGTCCTGAGCCGGGCCGAGAGTGACGCGATGGCCGACAGGATCGCCGCGGACATCGCCGATCGGGGGTTCGGACTCTGGGCGGTGGAGGCGGACGGCGCGTTCATCGGCTTCACCGGGTTGTCGGTCCCCCGCTTCACGGCGGCGTTCACGCCCTGCGTGGAGATCGGGTGGCGGCTGGCCAGGCATGCCTGGGGGCACGGGTACGCCACCGAGGCGGCGACGGCGGCCCTCGGCGACGGGTTCACCCGGCTCGGCCTGACGGAGGTCGTCTCGTTCACGGCCGTGCCGAACCTCAGGTCGCAGGCCGTCATGCGCAGGCTGGGCATGTCACACGACCCGGCGGAGGACTTCGATCACCCGGCGGTCGCCGAGGGCAGCCCGCTTCGCCGCCACGTTCTTTACCGGATCAGCGCGGAGCGGTGGCACCGGGGATCTTGAGCCGGTCGACGGCCTCACGGCGGCGGCGCTCCGGCCGGCGGTCGTAGCGGGCCGTCGTGGCGGGGGAGGCGTGGCCGACCAGCGCCTGGGCGGTCGCCAGGTCCACCCCGGCGTCGAGCAGTTCGCCGATGAACGTGCGGCGGAAGTCGTGGGGCGTCCGCTTCGAGGCCCCGGCGGCCTCCAGGCGGCGGGCGACGACGTCGGCGATCGCCTGGCCGGTCATGTGCGACAGGCGCAGCCGGCCGGCCTTGTTGATCGGGCAGAACAGCGGCCCCGGCTCGCGCCCGCGCTCGGCCAGCCACAGGTCGAGGCGCTGCACGGCCTCGGCCGTCAGGTAGACGAGCCGTTCCTTGTCGCCTTTGCCGAGGACGCGCAGAGATCGGGCGGGCCGGTCGAAGTCGGTCAGCCGCAGCCCGGCGAGTTCGGCCCTGCGGCAGCCGGTCGAGTAGAGCACGGCGAACATGGCGCCGTCGCGCCTTCCCGCGGGGGAGTGGTCCTCGTCGCAGACCTCCAGGCAGGCGCCGAGCACCTCGGGCGGCACGTGGCCGCCCGCGGGCAGCCGGGTGTGCTTGAAGGCGGGCAGGTCGGCGGCCCGCTGGAACTCCTCGCCGGTCATGAGGCCGAGCCGCCAGGCCTCCTTCAGCACGCGGCGCAGGGCGACGAGGTGCTTGTTGACGTGGGCGGGCGACCAGCCCTGCTCGCGCATGAGCGTGCGGAGCCTGATCGTGTGCTCGTAGCGCAGCCGTTCCCACGGTTGCCCCGCTCCCGTGGCGCGCGGGTCTCCGGTGATGAGCCGGGCCATCCTGTCGAGGCAGCCCCGCATCGTGCGTTTCGACTCCGGGCTCTGCAGGGCGTCGAGGTAGGCGTGGTACGGGTCGCGCGCGGGCTGCGGGGCGAGGTCGCGTTCGGGCACTGCGGGGATGTTCATCGCCCTCGATGCTATAAGAAATCTACGTTGTAAAGGTGTCCGGTTTGAGGACCTGTGCCTGCCTGGCCGTACGAACCAGGCAGGCCGGCGCGGCCTCAGGCGTCGGGGTTCAGCGGAAGGCGGCCACGTTGCGGGCGGCCCAGTCGGCGAACGTGTGCGGGGCGCGGCCGATCACCCGCTCCACGTCGGGGCTGACCTGACGCTCGGCGGGGGCCGGCTCGCCGAGGATGGCGAGGGTGCCCTCCACCACGGGTTCCGGCATGAACCGCAGCATCTGCTCCCTGGCCTCCTCGCGGGTCTGCTCCACGAATGCGACCGGTTCACCGAGCGCGTCGCCGATCGCCCGCGCGCGTTCCCGCGGGGCGATCGCCGCCGGCCCGGTGAGCTCGTATGTGCGGCCGGCGTGCCCCTCCTCACGCAGGACCGCCGCGGCGACCTCGGCGATGTCGGCCGGGTCGATCGACGGCAGCGCGACGTCGGCGAACGGCGCGGCGGCCGTGCGGTGCGCGCGGATCGTCTCGGCCCATGCGAAGGCGTTGGTGTGGAAGCCGCCCGGTCGCAACACCGTCCAGTCCATACCCGACCGCTGGACGGCCTCCTCGAACGCCCGGGGGTGGCGGTAGACGTCCGGCCGGGTGCCCGCGCCCTGGGACGACAGCAGCACCACCCGGCGCACCCCTCCGGCCTTGGCGGCGTCGAGCAGGCCGTACGGGTCGTCGCCCGCGACGAGCAGGAACACCGCGTCGGCTCCGTCGAGCGCCTTCCGCATGGTCTCGGGCTCGGCGAGATCGGCCCGCAGGTGCGTGACGCCGTCCGGCACCTGCGCTTCCCTGCGGGAGACGGCGGTCACCTGTTCGCCGGCCGCAGCGAGCGCCTGCACGAGCGGCCGTCCGACGTTGCCGGTGGCTCCGCTTACCACGATCATGATCGGCTCCTGAGTCATAGGGGGATCGGCCGCCGCTCGGCGCAGCGGCCGGGCCGACCATAACAACGCCGGTATAGTAGGTACCTAGGAGAAAGTGACTATCCCGGAGGCGTGCGTGTCGCCCGATCCCGAGCAGGCCTGCCCGATCAGCCCCGTGGTCGACATCGTCTTCAGCCGCTGGACCACCCCGATCCTGTGGGCGCTCCACGAGTTCGGCAGGCAACGGTTCGTCGAGCTGGAGCGCCGGATCTCCACCATCACGCCCAAGGTGCTGACCCAGCGGCTGCGGCAGCTCGAGCGCGACGGCCTCGTGGTGCGCACCTACCATCCCGAGGTGCCGCCACGCGTGGAATACGAGATCAGCGAACTGGGACGCACCCTCGCGCCGCTGTTCGCGACCCTCGCCGACTGGTCGGCGACCCACCTGAGATCGGTCGATCAGGCACGAGAGGCCTACGACGCGGCCGGCCGGGCCCGCTGAGGCCAGCGTATGGCGGCCTAAATCGAACAATGGGTGAGGGTGAGGAGCTTCCGCTGGCGGACGGCCCGCTGGTCAAAGTCCGGCCGCATGACGGCCGGACTCTGTACGCGGTGGTCCGAATCACACGACGGGCCCGGCTGGAGCAGGGGGATGCTCCGGCCATGCCCGTAGGGGAGGTCAGCTTGCCGGCTTGGTGTAGTCGAGCTCGAACAGGGAGCGGTTCTCGTTGATGAACTCCTCGACCGTCACCAGCGGCTGGCCGTTGATGCTCGGGGCCGCGTCGCTGACGCCTGCCAGACGCCCCTCCTGCTGGTCGATGGTGACCGCCTCGAAGTGCTTGAGCTTGGCGGTGTCGTTCTCAAGACCGATCAACTCAAGGAACGTGGTCACGGTGACCTGCTCGAAGGGAAGGTCCTTGCCCAGCACCCGGCTCACCTCGGCCGCGAGCTCCTGGTGGCTGTACTCGACCGGGCCCGTGAGCGTGTAGATCTGGCCGCCGTGCTTCTCGGGCGAGGCGAAGATGTTGGCGGCGGTCAGTGCGATGTCACGGCCGGCGATCGGAGCGAAGCGGCTGTCCCCATTGAAGGGCATCACGTAGCGGCCATAGCGGATGAGCCCGGAGATGTAGAGGAGCCACTGCATGAAGAACGTGATCCGCAGGTGAGTGGTCGGGACGCCGGACCAGTCGAAGACCTGCTCGGACAGCCAGTGGTTCTGGGTGGCCTTGCTGCGCGCGTAGGGGCGCGACTGAATCTGCGACATGTTCACGATGAGCTCGAGATTCTGCTCCTTTGCGGCTTGCGCGAACATGACGGCCGCCTCCACCAGGCCGTCGCCCACCGGGTAGTTGAAGTAGGCACGCTGGACCCCTTCCAGGGCCGCACGCACGTCGCGGAAGTTGAGGAGGTCACCGAAGACGACCTCGGCGCCCGCCTCGCGGAGTTCCTGTGCCCGTGCATCGTCACTGCGGACCAAGGCGCGGACGTTGAAGCCGTCCTTGAGCAGGTAGTCGACCATCGGCCGGCCGGTGGCGCCGTTGGCGGTGGTGATCAGAATCGTGGTCATTTCGTCTCTTCTTTCACTTTGCGGAGCGCCGCGGGTGCGCCGAGTCCGCAAGATCGCTCGAGCGCCCATGGCCAGGCCCAGTTGCAGAGGGCATCGTGGCCGGGACTGCGCCGCCCTGGAACCGATAAGGGCGACGGGCCCACGAGCGGCCGTCCGCCACGCCTCCGGCATCAGTTGTGCCAGGGATCGCATTTAGATTACGACTGATATCTAAGAGAGTCAAACCCGTCGCGCTGCGTAAAATCTGGCACACCTAGAGAAGGCGGACCTTCTGGATGGAAGTGCGGTCGGCTACGATAGATATCGTTGAAACTCTAAGTGGAGAGCGGGTGTCTCCTCAGTGAGCCGTGTGTCCCAAGCCCAGGCCCTGGAGAACCGGGCCAGCGCCGTCGCGGAGGCCGCGCGCCTGTTCCGCGAGCGCGGCGTGCAGGGAGTCAGCGTCGCCGATGTCATGAAGGCCATCGGCCTGACCCCTGGCGGGTTCTACAAGCAGTTCGGCTCCAAGGAAGCGCTCGTGGCCGAAGCAACCATTCGCGCGTTCGAGGAACGCGGCGCATACCTGGCCGGCTTGAGCGAGGCCCACCCCGACGCCACGACGGCACGCAAGGCACTCCTGGACGAGTACCTCTCGCCCGACCACAGGGACGACCCCGGGACCGGCTGCGCCGCCGCGGGCCTTGCCGGCGATATCGCAAAGACGGATGACGACGACATGGGTCCCCGTGGGACCTACGCCGACGGCGTGCGAGAGTTCGCCGACTGGCTGTCGGACACCGACCGCGAGGACGGCCTGGCCGCGACCGCCACCCTCGTCGGCGCCATTCTCCTGGCCCGTGCCACCGCGGGCACGGACCTGTCCGAGGACATCCTCGCTGCCGCCCGCCGCTCGCTGGAGGCGCAGCTTTCCTGAGACGGCCGCCGCGCCGCCGCCGTGCTCAGCCCAGCACAGTGCCGAGCTGCTGCGGGCCTGCCGGGTCACCTCGTCGGCAAGTACGTCCCGACAGGCCCTGCTCCACGCCGTCCAGCGCCTGGGCCGCGACGTCACGGGATCTACGGCATGGCGTCCCACAGGTCGGTCTGGTGGGCGCCGACGAACGCGGTGATCCGCGCCAGCACGTCCGCGGCCGGGTGAGGGTCGAGGCGGCGGCCGTCCCGCAGGCGCAGGGCGATCTGATCGCCGGCGGCCTCCTTGGCACCGATCACCGCCTGGTACGGCACCAGCCGATGGGTGCGGATGCGGGCGCCGAGGCTGCCGTGCTCCGGTCCGGCGACCTCGGCGCGCAGCCCCATGCCGGTGCATCGCCGTACGACGGCGTGGGCCTGGGGGAGTTCGGCTTCGGAGACCGGGAGCACCACCAGCTGGAGTGGGGCGAGCCAGCCGGGAAAGGCCCCGCCGTACAGCTCGATGAGGTGGGCGACGGCCCGCTCGACGCTCCCGATGATGCTGCGGTGCACCATGACCGGGCGGTGCTTGGCGCCGTCCTCGCCGACGTAGTGCAGGTCGAACCGCTCGGGCTGGTGGAAGTCGACCTGCACGGTGGACAGGGTGGATTCGCGGCCCGCCCCGTCGGCGATCTGGATGTCGATCTTGGGGCCGTAGAACGCGGCCTCTCCTTCGGCCGCCTCGTAGGCCAGGCCCGATGACTCGAGCACCTCGGTCAGCAGGGCGGTCGAGCGGTGCCACATCTCCGGGGCGTCGACGTACTTCCCGCCGGGGCCGGGCAGGGAGAGCCGGTAGCGGGCCGGGGTGATGCCGAGCGCGTTGTAGGCGTCGCGGATCAGGTGGAGGGCCGCGCGCGCCTCGTCGGCGACCTGGTCGATGGTGCAGAAGATGTGCGCGTCGTTCAGCTGGATCGCCCGCACACGGGTGAGCCCGCCGAGCACGCCGGACAATTCCGAGCGGTACATGGGTCCCAGTTCGGCCATGCGCAGGGGCAGTTCGCGATAGCTGTGGGCCCGTGCGCGGAACATCAGCGCGTGGTGGGGGCACAGGCTCGGCCGCATCACGATCTGCTCGCTCCCGAGGTCCATGGGAGGGAACATGTCGTCGCTGTAATGGGACCAGTGGCCCGATATCTCGTACAGCTCCCGCTTGCCCAGCACGGGGAGTAGACGTGCCGGTAGCCCGCCCTGCGTTCGGCGTCGCGGATGTACTCCTCCAGGGTGTGGCGCACGGTGGCGCCGTCGGGCAGCCAGTACGGCAGGCCCGCGCCGATGAGAGGGTCGGTGTCGAACAGGCCGAGCTCGCGGCCGAGTTTGCGGTGGTCGTGCATCGTGGTCTCCTCGCGTGGACGGGCGAGTGACCGGAAACGCCGAAGCCCCGGGGCACTCGCCCCGGGGCTTCGGTTCAAGAACACTGTCAGCGCGCCGGGACACTCTCCGGCGTCGTCGTCATGGCAGCGCGCTTCATGGGGGAGACCCTAGCAGAGGCGATCTATCTCCGGCAGCCGCGAAACGGCCTCGCACGGGAAGCGGACCGCGTCATGGCCATGCGATGTCGTCAACCGCCAGCCATGGTTCGCCGGCCATGGTCGCGGGGGTCACTCCGGTGAACGCCATGACGTCCCGATGCAGGTGGGACTGGTCGGCGTAGCCGGCCTCCACGGCGGCTCGGGCGGCGCCTTCACCCGCGGCCAGGCGGTGGGCGGCATGGTCGAAGCGGACCAGCTTCGCGGCGCGTTTGGGCGGCATGCCGATCTGTGAGCTGAACCGGGACCACAGGCGCTTACGGCTCCATCCGACCGCGGCCGCCAGTCTGTCGACCCGGACCAGGCCGCGGGTGATGACGATCCGGTCCCAGGCCCAAGCCACCTCCGGGTCTACGGACGACCCCGTCTCATGTCGGCGGGCGAGCAACGCGTCCGTCAACGCGAAGCGCTCCTCCCACGAGGAGACGTCGCCCAGTCGCTCACGGATCCGTGACGCCTCCTGGCCCCACAGGTCGTCGAGCGCCACCACGACGCCGTCCAGGTCGGCCGGGGAGACGCCCAGAATCGCGCGTGCGACCAGCGGGGACAGGCGCACCTGCACGGCCTCGAAGTTCTCGCCCCGCACCCGAACCAGGCTGGATCCGAACCCGAGCCCGGCGACGAGACTTCCTCGCTGCTGCCGCCCGGCGGCGTCGTCCACGATGAGCGGGCCGGCACCGAACTCCAGAGCCACCGTGACGCCGGGGTGCGGGACCACCCGGTGGCCGGCCGGTGCCAGGCCACGATCACGGAATCCAGCCATGCTGACACCGGCCACCCGGCTGGGCCGCGCCGGGCGTGCCACGTCCCACACAGCAGCATCGGCACGTTCGTGCTCGGTGGACCGCATTCCTCGATGCTACGTGGGCCTGCCGGCCCGGAACATTTGTTCAAGCCGCCGGCGCCCACAACGGCGACAGTGGGCCCATGATTACTTCTGCAGGGGTCGACAACCCCGCCAGTTGTACGACGCCGATCCGCGGTCTCCTTCCGGGGAGCCGGACGTGAGACGCGCAGGAAGCCGCAGAAAGCGCCCCATCATCGCCTCGGCCATTGTCGTCGTGATCGTCGGGCTGCTCTTGGCGAACGCGATGGTGGTGTCGCGGCAGGAGGCCGAGGCCACGGGAAATTCGACCCTGCCTCTCAACGGCGGGAGCATCTACGTGCGCCAGGACGGCCCCCGCGATGCCCCGGCCCTCGTACTGATTCACGGGCTCGCCGGGTCGACCCACTGGTGGGACTCGCTGGCGCCGATGCTGACGAGGTCCCATCTCGTCATCCGGATCGACCTGCTCGGGCATGGCCGGTCAGCCAAACCGGCCGGCGGGGGCTATGCGATCCCGGAGCAGGGACGCCGGGTCGGCGAGGCACTGGACCGGTTCGGCGTGAAGCGCGCCCTCGTAGTCGGCCATTCCACCGGCGGCTCGGTCGCCACCGCACTCGCCGAGCAACGACGCGACCTGGTGACCGCGCTCGCGCTCATCGACTCCGGGCCGCGAATGGACGCCTTCATCTCAGACGGGTTCGTCGGCCGGCTCTTGTCCGTCCCCGTCGTCGGGCAACTGCTGTGGCGGTTCCGGACCGACGGGGTTGTGCGCCAGGGCCTGGGCACCGGGTTCAGCCGCCCCGGCTACGAGATCCCACAACAGCTCGTCGACGATGTGCGCGGCATGACCTACCACGCGCTCACCGCGACTGATCGGGCGGTCGACGACTACCTGAAGCAGCGCGCGCTCCCCGATCGGCTGGCGGCCCTCGGCAAGCCACTGCTGGTGATCTTCGGCAAGGACGACCGGAGATGGCGATCTTCATCCGCCGCCGAATACCGCGCCGTTCCGGGCGCGAAAGTCGAGTTGCTGTCCGGCGTTGGACACTCACCCATGCTCGAGGATCCGCCGCGGACCGCCGGACTCCTTCTGGCCTTCACCGCTCTCCACGCCGCGCAGGCGGACTGACCGCGACGATGAGCCGTCCATTCTGGCCGGTGATCGATCGAAACGTCATGGGCGGCCGTCGATCCATGGGGTGAGGATCGCCGTCGCCGGTCCGGCGGGTACGTCGATCAGGGGGCGGGCGGCGAGGACGGCGGAGGCGTCGCCGGGGGTCAGGCCGGCGGCGGTGAGGCAGGCGGCGGCCTGGTCGTCGGGCAGGGTGTTGAACCAGCGCAGGCCGGCGTGGCGGCGCGCGGCGGGGTCGACGGAGCCGATGAGGCGCGCGCGGGAGATGCCGCCGTCGGGGTAGGCGTCGATGCGGACGGCCGAGACGAGGTCGCCGGGGGCGGGCAGGGTGAACAGGTGCCGGGTGTCGGGTTGCAGGGCGGTGCGGGGCAGCAGGGGCAGCCAGGAGGCGTCGGCGGCGCGGCCGTGGAGTTCGATTTCGGCGGAGGCGTTGTATTTGAAGTGGGTGGTGTCGATCTCGATCTGGCGCAGGCGTCCGGCGGCGGCCAGGGTGATGACGGCGTGGTCGTGGCCGGAGTCGCGGCGGCGGCTGGTCTCCCAGCCTTCGCCCATGGTGCGGGCGCGGTCGGGCCGGTTGAGCAGTTCGGCTGAGGTGTAGAAGCTGTCGCTGCTTTCTGTGACGAGTCCGCCGTGTTCCTGGCTCGCGAGGTCGATGGTGAGACCGTCCCAGTGGCGGGGGTCGGGGATGACGTGGCCGTGGACGCGGAGCCTGGCGATGCCGCCGTCGGGGTGGATGGACAGGCGGACGTGGGTGTAGCGATGGGAGTCGGCGACGGTGAAGTGGTTGTGGCTGTCGCCTTTGAGCGGGCCGGCGGGCACGATCTCGGTCCAGCCGGCGGCGGCGAGTTCTTGGGGGCCGGGGTATCCCTCCAGGCCGCAGGCCTCGAGGCGGCAGGTGGGCGGGTAGTTGCCGGTGAAGAAGCTGGTGTCGACGTCGACGTGGGTGATGAGGCCGGGCGCGCCGAGCCGGATGATCGCCCAGTCGTGGCCGGGTTCGCCGCGCCGCCTGCGGGTCTCCCAGCCGTCCACGATCTCGCCGCGGTGGTCGTAGCGGCCGGGGGTGAAGTCGGCTGGGGTGGGGACGAGGAGGTTCTCCTTCAAGCCGAAGGATTCGTCGCTGGCGGCGACCACGCCGCCGCCGAGCCAGCGGGATGCCAGGTCGATGTGCGGGATTCCGCTGGTCATCGGGTCTCCAGGTCGAGGTGGCGCGACAGCGGCCAGGCGGTGATGGTCTTCGGTTCTGGCGGGGCGTAGGTGCAGACCTTGCTGGTGCGCAGCCCGAGCCCGACGAGTGCTTCGGCGAGGCGCACTCCCGCGGCGACGCCGTCGACGACGGGCACGCCGAGCCGGGTGGTGATGGCCTCGTCGAGGCCGGCCATTCCGCCGCAGCCGAGGCAGATGACCTCGGCGTGGTCGGACCGTACGGCGATCTCGGCTTCGGCGACGATGGCCTCCATGGCGCCGGCGGGGTCGTCGTCGACCTCGGAGGTGGACAGGCCGCAGGCGCGGACGGAGGCGCAGCGGTCGGCCAGGCCGGCGAGGCGCAGGCGGTCTTCGATGGCGCCGACGGAGCGTTGGAGGGTGGTGACGACCGAGTAGGTGCGGCCGATCATCTGGGCGACGTGGGCGGAGCTTTCCGCGATGTCGAGCACGGGGACGTCGACGATTTCCTGTACGCCTTCCCTGCCGTGTTCACCGAAGCCGGCCATGACCACGGCGTCGTACGGCTCGGCCACCGACAGGACGCGGTCCATGACGGCGACGGCCGACAGGTAGCTCTCCATGGCGGAGTCGATGGCGTCGGCTCCGTAGGCGGGCTGGACGGCGATGATCCGGGTGCCGGGGGAGGCGGCGCGGGCGGCGGTCTGCTCGATGGTGCGGGTCATCGAGGCGGAGGTGTTGGGGTTGACGACGAGGATGTTCATGGGGCGGGCTCCGGGTGCTTCGCCGTACGGGTGAGCAGGCGTCCTGCGGGGCGTGCGGGGTCGACGCCGTGTCCGCGGGTCCAGGTGCGGCGGACCACGCCGTGGAGGCGGTGGCCGGCGTAAGGGGTGAGGGGCTGGCGGTGGTGCAGGTGCCCGGGGTCGACGGTCCAGGTTTCTTCGGGGGCGAAGGCGCACAGGTCGGCGTCGTATCCGGGGGCGATCCTGCCCTTGCCTGTGAGGCCGGCGAGGCGTGCCGGTTGTTCGCTCATCCAGTGGGCGATCTGGGCGAGGGTGTGGCCGCGGGTGCGGGCATGGGTCCACACGGCGGGCAGGGCGAGCTGGAGGGAGGAGATGCCACCCCAGGCGGCGCCGAAGTCGCCGGTGTCGCGGTGTTTGAGCTCGGCGGCGCAGGGCGAGTGGTCGGAGACGATCATGTCGATGGTGCCGTCGGCGAGGGCGGCCCAGAGCAGGTCGCGGTTGGCGGAGTCTCTGATGGGCGGGCAGCAGGCGAATTCGGTGGCGCCGTCGGGGATCTGCTCGGCGGTGAGGGTGAGGTAGTGGGGGCAGGTTTCGGCGGTGACGCGCACGCCGTCGCGGCGGGCGGCGGCGATGTGCGGGAGGGCGCCCGCGCTGGACAGGTGCACGATGTGGGCGCGTGCGCCGGTCTGCCGGGCGGCGTCGAGCACGGCGGCGACGGCGGTGTCCTCGACGCGCGGGGGGCGTGAGCCGAGGAAGGCGGCGTAGCTGCGCCCGCGTGGGGCTGGGCCGGCCGCCAGTTCGGCGTCGCTTTCCGCATGGACGAGCAGCGTCGCGTCGAGGTCACGGAGGGCGCGCATGGCGGTGACGAGCTCGGCCGGGGACAGCGGGGGCAGGTCGGGGGCGCCGGCGTCGGCGAGGAAACATTTGAATCCGGTGACGCCGGCGGCGTGCAGCGCGGCCAGTTCGGCGGTGTTGGCGGGGGTGACGCCGGCCCAGAAGGCGACGTCGATGTGGCAGCGGCCGTGCGCCGCGGCGCGTTTGGCCTGGAGCGCGGGGACGTCGACGGTGGCGGGCACGCTGTCGACCGGCATGTCGACGAGCGTGGTGACACCGCCCGCGGCGGCGGCCAGCGTCGCGGAGGCGAATCCCTCCCAGTCGGCGTGGCCGGGTTCGTTGACGTGCACGTGGGTGTCGACCAGGCCGGGCAGCAGCACGACGTCGGGGCCGAGATGGACGACCTCGGCGGCGGCGACCGGCGTGCCGTACGGTTCGACCGCGGTGATGACGCCGGCGTGGACGGTGACGGTGGCGGGCGTGTCGCGGCCGTCGACGACGGCTCGTTCGGCATGTACGGCCAGGTCCATCGGGGCCGTGATCATCCTCGTGGCGCGGGGGTGACGGCGGGGCCGGAGGCGAGGGCCTGGTCGATCAGGGTGACGGCCTGGGTGACGTCGGCGGCGACCGGGGCGAGGGCGAGGTCGTCGGGGCCGATGACAAGCCCGGTCGCGAACGCCTGGCGGAGGGCGTGCCATCGGGGGCCGAGCAGGACGAGCCGGGCGGCGCCGGGTTCGGTCTGGAGTGCCGACCAGACGACGGCGGCTTCTGCGAGGGTGCCGACGCCGCCGGGGAGGGCGACGACGGCGTCCGCATGAAGCAGGTGGCGCAGCCGCTCGGCGTAGTCGGCCGACCAGCGCAGTTCGGTGCACCACGGGCTGGGGGTGAGGGCGGTCCAGGCGCGCATGGGCAGCCCGATGACGTGGCCGCCGGCTCCATGGGCGCCGCGGGCCGCGGCGCCCATGAGCCCGCCGTAGCCGCCGGTCATGACCTGCCGGCCGCCTTCGGCGAGGGCGGCGCCGAGGGCGCAGGCCTCGTGCCAGGCCGGGTCGGGCGCCTCGATGCGGGCCGAGCCGATGACGGCGACCGTGCTGGTGACCGTGCTGGTGATGGGGGCGTCAGCCGGCGACGAGCTGGTAACCACGGACGCCCTTCTTGGTGGACAGGGTGATGAGGGCGCCGCGAAGCACGCCTTCCGAGTATTCGCTGCCGGGGTTGATGGAGCGTGAGCGGCCGATGGAGGCTTCGCCGCGTGACTCGTGGATGTGGCCGTGCAGGCCGAGCAGCGGCTGGTAGGTCGCCATGGCGTCGCGGACGGCCTGGGAGCCGACTCCGGTGATGACGGGGCTGCCCGACTTGAGGACGGGGCGGAACTCCTCGTCGAGGGCCATG
Source organism: Planotetraspora thailandica (assembly GCF_016863335.1). Classification (GTDB taxonomy): domain Bacteria; phylum Actinomycetota; class Actinomycetes; order Streptosporangiales; family Streptosporangiaceae; genus Planotetraspora; species Planotetraspora thailandica. The sequence goes on along the minus strand of NZ_BOOR01000062.1, from coordinate 58,679 downwards.
GCCTGGTCGATCGGGGTGTCCTTGGGCGGCACGTGCAGGTTGAAGATCGCCTTGCCTGTGTCGGGGACCTTGGCGGCTTCTCGCACGATGCGCTCGGCGAGCTGGTCTTCGGGCAGCTCGCGCGGGGAGGCCCAGGGGGTGGGGTTGGAGTAGCCGACGGAGATCATCGTGAATCCGCCGGGCAGGTCGACGAGTTGTCCCTCGGGGTTGATCAGCATGGTGGACGAGCGGAGCACGTCGTCGACGAAGAACGGGTCGTCGTTGCCGGGGGCGAGCAGGCACATGATTCCGGTGCCTTCGAGGCGATCCTCCGCGAGGGCCATCCAGGCGGTGAGGGTGGCGTGCATGCGCTTGCGGAAGGTCTCCTCGACCAGTTCGGGCCGCTCGCGGAACTCGGCGATCTCGTCGGGGGTGGTGTCGTAGGCGTAGAACCCGGCGTCGGCGATGAGCTTGCGCAGGGCGGGGAGTTGCTCGACGTCGACCTCGCGGTCGCGGCCGAAGACGTGCGAGCGGTAGCGGCCGCCGGCGGTCTCCACGATGGGGACGAGCATCTTGCCGGTGATGTCGCCGCCCATGATGAGCACGTCGGCGCCGTAGAACTTGCCCGCGTTGACGAACTTGCGGAAGCAGCGGTCGGAGCCGTGGATGTCGGTGGCGAAGAAGATCTTGATGTCACGTGTGCGCATCGATGGGCCCTCCGATCTCGTCGGGGAGGTCGTACCAGGTCATGCGGCGGCCCACGGTGTTGCGGGCCTTCCATTTGAGCGATTTGGGGGCGGAGCGCAGCGCTGCGTCGAGCTCGCGGACGCGGCCGGCGACGGCGGCCGCGTCCTCGGGCCCGAGCAGTTCGCCGGCGAGGGCGGGCAGGCGGGCGAGGTTGTCGGTGAAGGTGGTGAACCAACCCCAGTCGGCGCTGGTCACATCGACGAGCCGGTCGAGGCTGAGGCGGTCGTCGGCGTCGCGGCCGCCGAGCTCGTGGGTGAGCAGGATCGTCAGCGCGTCGGTCAGGTCCTTGCGGTTGACCTCCACGACCTGGAGCTTGGTGAGGAGCAGGTCGGCGGGGCAGAGCGTTTCCGCGTGCAGCGAGAGCCGTCCGGACAGGTCCATGCTGTGGCACATCTGGAAGCCGCCGACGAAGACGTCGAGTTTGCGGCCGTTCGGCTCGTCGGTGAACAACATGCGCCGGTCGCCGCGCATGTTGTTGAAGCGCACGTTGGGGGTGTAGCCGAGCTCGGTCATCGCCTGGCGGAACGGCTTGGCCTGTTTGGGGTGGATGACCAGGTCGATGTCGCCGTAGGCGCGGCGCAGCGTGTCGGGCACGTCGCGGTGGCGGTGGCGGGCGATGGCGAGCCCGCCGATGAGGCGCACGGTGATGCCGCGTGCGGCGAAGGCGGACAGGAGCCGGGCCGCCTCGGCTTCGATGTCGGCGAGTGGTGCGGGTGTGGTCATGCCGGTTCTCCGATCACGATGCGGTGAATCGTGTCGTAATGTTCAGTTTTGGCCGCTTTGCTGGGGAAGTTGTAGCTCTTCTTGCCGAGCACTTCCGCCAGATGGAAGCCGATCAGGCTGAGCGGCAGCGCCGCGAGCAGGGGGGAGAACTCCTCGGGCAGGCCCGCGGCGAGCGGCAGATGCAGGGCGGGCCCCTCCGGGACGACGTCGCTGACCACGATCGGCAGGGCGCCGATGAAGTCGAGCTCGCTGAGGATCTCCGCGGCCCGGTCGGCGGAGGCGCCCGACGGGGCGACCATCACCACGGGAGTGCCGGCCGAGCTGACGAAGTACTCTTCGTGGGCCCACTCCTCGATGTTGGTGCTCACCCCCACGATCTGCGGGCCCTCGAACAGCTTGGCCGCGCCGAACTTCGCCGACGACTCGTTGGGGCCGCCGCCGAGGAAGGTGATCCAGCCGTGCCCGGCGAGCGAGCGCGCCGCCTTGTCGGCGGGGCCGGCGTTGGCGCGCAGGGTCTGCGCGGCGAGTGCCGGCGCGGCCGCGAGCGCCGCGCGGGCCTGCGTGGTGTCGTTCCCCCGTGCGTCGCCCCAGCGCAGGGCCAGGTCGCCGAGCGTGGCGACCATGCCGAGGTAGGTGCTGGTGCCGGGGGAGAAGCCGAGCGTGGGCACGCCGATGGGCAGCACCAGTTCGGCGGCCTCTGCCAGCGCCCCCGTCTCGTTGTTGGTCAGGGCGATGGACAGGTGGCCGAACCGGCGGGCCTGCGCCGCCGCCTCGGTGGTCCTGCCGACCTTGCCGGAGAACGAGACGCACACGACGGCGCTGTGTTCGGGCAGGTAACGCACCTGGTAACGGGCGAAGTCCAGGGCGTGCACGGCGCGGGCGGCGATGCCGGTGTGTTTCTGGAACGCCAGGGCCATGGCGATCCCGGCGAAGTAGGAGTCGCCGCAGCCGACCAGGAACAGGTGCTCGATGCCGCGCTCGGTCAGCACCTGGGCGATGCGCTCGGTGTGCCCGCCCGGGTCGGCGAGGCGCTGCGCGATCACGTCGGGGATCATGTCGATCTCGCGGCGCATCACGTCGATGTCGTACGGCAGGTCCCCCCCGGCCGTGCCCGCCGTGGTTATGTTTCCCGTCGCTTCGTCGAACCGGCGTCGGGCGGCGCCGGGGTCGAGGTCGGCCAGCGCGAGCGACCCGTAGTCCTCGACAGCCCACGCGGCGGTGGCCACGCCCCGCCGTACGGCGTCGGCGAGCGGCATGCCCGCGCCGAGGGCGGCGGCCAGGGCCCCGCAGAAGGTGTCGCCGGCGCCGGTGGTGTCGACGGCCGCCGACGGGCGGGCGGGCACGTGCTCGTGCACGCCGGGCGCGTCGACGAGCGCGCCGTCCTCGCCGAGCTTGACCACGACCGCGGGTACGCCCGCCTCGCGCAGGGCGGCGGCGGCCTTGGCGGGGTCGTCGTACCCGGCCAGGGCGGCGAGTTCCTCCCGGCTGGGGACGAACACGTCGACCCGGGCGGCCAGGGCGGCGACGGCCTCGGGCTCGCCCGCCCAGTCCTCGTGGGTGTCCAGCGTGATCAGCGCGCCGGGGGCCTGGGCCCTGACGTGCTCGACGAGTTCGGCCGCCGCGGGGAGCGGCATCGCGGCGACGTGCACCACCGGGTCGCCGTCCGCCCAGCCCGGGGGCAGGTCGCCGGGGCGGACCGCCACCTCCCGCGAACGCTCCCGGGGCGTGCGGTAGATCCAGTGCCGCCGGCCGTCGTCCTCGTAGATCACCCAGTTGCGCACGGTCGGGCCGTCGACGGTCCGCACGCCCGCGGTGCCGACGCCGAGCCTGGTCAAGGTGGCGAGGATGCCGTCCGGCAGGTCGTCGCCACGCCGGGTGACGACGGCGACCTCCGGGTTCCACAGCCGGGCGGCCAGCGCCGCGTAGACGACGTTGCCGCCCGGGCTGCCCATGCGCACCGTGCCGTCGGGCCGTACGACGTCGTCGATGGTCAGATTGCCGATGACGAGCACTGGCCGCGGGCCCGCGGCAGCGGTGGGACGCATCAGGGATGACTCCTTTCACGGGTGGGGTGAGACGGGAGCGCGGTTCACTCCGGCGGGATCTCCCGGTAGACGAGGCTGAGGTCGACGCCGCGGCGGCTGTTGACGAGGCGGGCGCCGGCGTACCAGACGATGCCGAGCACGACCACGCCGACCATGAACCACAGGGACAACGCGCGGGTGACGGCGAAGGTCGCGTTGATCGTGTCGTCGGCGACAAACAGGACCATCAGGGCGCCGAGGGCGATGACGCCGCCGGCTCCGGCCAGGGCGACGGCGGGCAGGCCGAGCACGCGCTTGCCGCCGGCCGACTCCCAGACGTTGCGCAGCCGGTAGGGGAAGACGACGCCGGCCAGCGCCACGACGATGAAGGCCAGGATCTGCGCGAGCAGGGCGCCGAGCAGGCTGGCGTCCGACCAGTTGACCAGCGCGATCAGAGCGATCTCACCGGTGACGACGCACAGGGCGATGGCCTTGACGGGAGTGTGGAAGCGCTCGCTGACCTCGCCGAGCTGCTGCGGCACGGTGCGGTCCAGCGACCAGGCGAGCATGTAGCGGGTGGACTGCATCATCGACAGCGGGGTGCCCATGACGGCCCAGATGACGAAGCCGATGCCGATCAGCAGCAGCAGGACGACGTTGTGGGTCAGCAGCGCGGCCAGGAAGTTGAACCCGGGAGGAAGCCCGGCGGGCAGGCCGAGCTTGTCGGGGGCGGCGCCGGCGAGGTAGCCGAGGCTGCCCAGCCACTTGGGGCTGACGTGCGCGGTCAGCACGATCGTGAGCAGGGCGAGCACGAGGCCGTTGATGAGGACGCCGCCGACCATGGCGCGGTACTGCGTCTTGGAGGCGCGCTTGATCTCGCCGCCGATCTGCGCAGAGCCCTGGGCGTAGCCGACGACGAAGAAGACCCAGGGGAGCATGAGCAGGGTGTCGGTGAAGCTGAAGGAGGCGCCGTTGCCGGTGTAGCCGGCCTGCTCGGCGGCCGGGATGATCTGGTCGTAGGTCAGGCCGTGGTTCCTGGCGGCGAAGTCGTCCCAGCCAGAAGAGATGTGGCCGCCGCTGAACAGCAGCAGGACGAAGGAGATCAGCAGGCTGAGCCCGGCGATGGCGAACAGCACCTTCTGCCACCGCCAGTAGCGCTGGCCGCCTAGAACGATGAGCACGCCGAACCCGACGGTGATGAGGGTGCCGAGGCCGAGGACCCACCACTGGGTGGTGATGCCGAGCAGATCGTGCTTGGCGAGCAGGCCGTTGCTCATGTCGAGCCAGACCTGCTGGCCGGTGACCGACGAGAGGGTGGCGAGCGCGGCGGGCACGGCGAAGGTCAGCGCGAAGTAGGCGTTGAAGCCGATCCAGAAGAAGATCATCCACAGCCCCTGGCTCCAGGACAGGAGGAAGCCGAGGATGGGGTGGAGGGTCCGGCTGACGAAGACGTAGTCGCCGCCCGAGCGGGGCATGGCCGCAGAGAACTCGGCGTAGACGCGCAGCAGCGTGAAGGCCATGAGCAGGGTGCCGATGACGACCGACAGCAGCATGCTGCCGCCGGAGAAGGCCGTCTGTGCCTGCAGGAAGAGGTAGACGCCGCCGACCGCGACGTTCATTCCGAAGGTGTTCATCACGAAGGCGTCGAAGAACGACACCTCACGGATCAGCCCGGTGGCGTTCCGGATGAAGACGCCTGCCTGCCCGTCTGATGACGACGCTGGGAGTTGACTCGGTATGGCCACGGCGAGGGCCCCTCTCTGTCGAGCGGTGGTGCTATGGAGCCGCGGAGCCGGGCGGAAGCGAGGCCGCCCGGGTTCCGCGTGCCGTCGGGGGTGTCTCAGGTCTCGGATTGGACGTCGTGGGCGCGGGCCGCAGCCCGACACCGTGCTCGGGGTGGCTTTCGATCTCGAATCTGAACCGGTCGGCCTGGTAGAGGACCTGGGAGAACTCCACGGCCGTGCCGTGCTGGTCGCGGGTGACCGACTCGACGCGCAGCAGCGCCTCGCCGACGGGCACCTGGAGGTGGCCGGCGTGCTCGGGGAGAGCCCGGACGACCTCGATGATGTTGCGGGCCGAGGTCATGACCGTGCCGTGCCGTTCGCGGAGCAGGTCGTACAGCGAGCCGCGCAGGTCGGCCTCGGCCAGGCCGGGGAACAGGGCGGCCGGCAGTGTCGCCGACAGGAGCACCACCGGCTCGTCCGCCAGGAACGCCACTCTGCGCAGGCGGAAGACCTCGGCGCCGGCCGGGATGCCCAGGGCGGTGGCGAGTTGCTCGGAGGCAGGGAGGGTCTCGGCGGACAACACGCGCATCTCGGTGGGCAGGCCGGTGGCGCTGAGCGTGGCGGTGAAGCTGGACAGCAGCTGGATGTCGGCGCCGACCTTGACCTCGCGGACGTAGGTGCCCCGGCCGCGGGTCCTGGTCAGGTAGCCGTCCTTGGTGAGCGCCAGGATGGCCTGCCGTACGGGGGCGAGGCTGACGCCCAGGCGTGCCGCGTACTCCTTCTCCTGCACCAGCTTCTGGCCGGGTGCCAGGCGTCCGGAGACGATCATGTCCAGCAGCAGCCGGTAGATCTGCTCGTGGTAGGGGAGCGGCGACGCGCGGTCGATCTCCACGGGCAGCTCAGCGGATGGGGAGTCCGTTGACTCGGTCGGCCTCATACCCGGACGCTAAAGATTATAAGTTTCTAATCTATTACTGAGGGGTTGCGTTTCCGTCCCGACCTGATGCGCCCCTCACTTTGCGCGTGATCATGCAGAAGTTCGGGGATACGCCGCCCGACCTGCGCAGACCCCGATCGTGATCATGCAGAAGTTCGGCCGTGCACCCCCCGACCAGGGCGGACTCCGATCGTGATCATGCAATGGGCGCGTGCTCGACCGGCTCCTCCGGCTGAGCTGTACGGCGGGACAGGCGCCGGCGCACGACGCTGGAACCGGCGATCAGCACGAGCGCCACCACGGCCACCAGATACACGTCGCCGAAGTCCGCCGCGAGGAAGCCGGCGATCGTGTAGGTGGACACCCAGGCGGCGCCGCCCAGCACGACCCAGAAGATGTACCGCCGGTACGGCATGCCGAACGTGCCTGCCAGCACCGGCGTCAGGGAGTCCATCACCGGCAGGAAATACGACAACGCGAGGGCCGGTCCGCTGCGGCGGAGCACGGCGGTGGCCTGCTCCCACCGGTGTTCGCCCACGCGCGCGCCGAGCCGCCCGTGGCGCAGGCGCGAGCCGTACCGGGATCCGAGCAGGTGGCCGGCCGACGCGCCGGCGAGGCAACCGGCCAGGCCGGAGGCGAGCACCACCGCCGCCTCGGCCGGCGTGTCCGCGGTGGTGCCCGCCAGGACGATGAGCGGGTCGGCCGGGATGACCAGCCCGATCAGCATCATGCCGTCCAGCAGGAGAAGGGCGAACAGGGCCGCGCACACGAAGGGAAGGCTCTGGTCCCGCAGGATGTCCAACACGAGATCAAGCCTCATCGAGGCCGGATTCCGCGGCATCGGGCTCGACCCTGAGCCGACCCTGATTCCCCGGGCCCGTGGAGCGGCCACAAGGAGGAGAGGCCTCTACCGCAGACGAAGGACCGCGCGTAGTCATGACGCCCTCAGGCGGGGAGTTACTCGGGCTGGTCCCAGATGCTGGGCGGCACGGGGTCGGGGCGCTCGGGCGGCCATTCCAGCGCGGAGGCCGCGGCGTCCAGGTCGTCGGTGGCGATCACCAGCCGCACGCCGCCGAACGTGGTGTAGGCGAGGTCGATGTTGACGTTGGCCTCGGCCAGCTCCCTGGCCAGCTCGCCGAGCGTGCCGGGGCGGTCCTCGATGTCGACGACCATGACCTCGCGCACCTCGGCCACGCCCATTCCGGCGGCCTCGAGGGCCTGGCGGCATCGGGGCGCCGCATCGTCGTCGATCAGCAGGTGAACGACGCCTTTGCCCTCGCCCGTGAGCGCCATCAGGCCGAGCACGTTCACGCCGGACTCCCCGGTGACCTCGCCGAGCCGGGCCAGCTCACCGGGTTGGTCGTTGAGGATCACCTCAATGTCCGTCGACATGGCGCTTCAATTCTCCCATAACGCCATATTTCTGGCGCATTGGAGTCTCAGCGGTCGAGCCGCCAATACCGCCGTACGGCCAGCGGGAAGAAGACCGCGGTCAGGGCGAGCGGCCAGACCAGCGCCATGAGCACGGCGTGCCGGGCGATCCACGAGTCTCCGCCGCCCGGGTTTCCGAACAGCTCGCGCGTCGCGGCGACCGTCGAGGACAGGGGGTTCCATTCGGCGACGGCAGCCAGCCAGGCCGGCATGGTGTCGGTCCACACCAGGGCGCTGGACAGGAACGCCACCGGCCACACCAGGATCTGCACGGCCATCACCGCCTGGGGGTCCCGCACGGTCAGGCCCATGTAGATCCCGATCCATACGAACGCGAAGCGCAGCAGCAACAGCAGCCCGACGGCGAGGACGGCGGCGCCCAGCCCGTCGTGCCAGCGCCAGCCGACGGCGAGGCCGCACACGATCAGTACGGCCAGGCTGAGGGCCGCGTCGACCATGTCGGCCGCGCACCGGCCGGTCACGACCGCCGAACGGGCCATGGGCATGGATCGGAACCTGTCGGTGACGCCCCGCGTGACGTCCGCGGCGACGGCGACGAAGGTCGCCTCGATGCCGAAGAGCATGGTCATGGCGAACATGCCGGGCATCAGGAACTCCCGGTAGTCGCCCCCGCCTGGTACGGCCATGCCTCCGCCGAAGACGTAGCCGAACATCAGCACGATCATGACGGGGAACAGCAGGCCGACGGCCACCCGCACCGGCTGCCTGGCCCAGTGGGTCAGCAGGCGCCGGGTCATGGTCGCCCCGTCGGCGAGCGCCCAATGCAGCCGGGAAGCCGGGCTCGGGGGAACAGGGGTCATGCCGCCGTCTCCTCTCGGGTGGTGCCGGTCAGGTGGAGGAAGACCTCGTCGAGGGTGGGCCTGCGCAGGGTGACGTCCTCGGCGGTCAGGCCCGCGGCCTCCAGGGCCCGGACGATCTCGGCCAGGGCGCCCGCCCTGTCGCGCACGGGCACGCTCACCCGTTGCGCCTCCCGGTCGATCTCGGGCGGGGCGGCGCCCACGTGGTCCAGGACGGCCGCGGCGGCCTGCACCTGGTCCGCGTCCCGCAGCACGACGTCCACGCGGTCGTCTCCGAGCGCCGACTTGAGCTCGTCGGGAGTTCCCTCGGCCACCGCCCTGCCCGCGTCGACGACGACGACCTTGGAGGCCAGCCGGTCGGCCTCCTCCAGGTACTGCGTGGTCAGCAGCACGGTGCAGCCCGTGGCGACGAGTCCGCGGACGGCGTCCCAGACTTCGCCTCGCCCGCGCGGGTCCAGGCCGGTGGTCGGCTCGTCCAGGAACAGGACCGCGGGGGAGAGGATCATCCCGGCCGCGAGGTCCAGGCGGCGGCGCATGCCCCCGGAGTAGTCCTTGACGGGTTTGCCGCCCGCGTCTTCCAGGCCGAACCGGGCCAGCAACTCCTCGGCCCTTCGCCGGGCGGCCGCCCGGCCGAGGTGATGGAGCCGGCCGAACATCACGAGGTTCTCCCGCCCGCTGAGGACCTCGTCGACCGCGGTGTGCTGCCCGATGAGGCCGATGCGATGCCTGACCTGCTCGGCCTGCCGTACGACGTCGAGGCCGGCCACCTGGGCGCGGCCGCCGTCCGGCCGCAGCAGGGTGGCGAGGATCCGCACGGCCGTCGTCTTGCCCGCGCCGTTGGGACCGAGCAGCCCGCATACCGACCCCTCCGGCACCGCGAGGTCGAACCCGTCGAGGGCCGCGGTGCCGCGAAACCGCTTGCGCAGGCCTTCGGCGTTCACTGCGAACGTCATTCCACTCTCCCTGGCTCCGTACGCTGTACCGTACAGCATACGGTACAGTCGTTGGCGATAGACTGCGCGAACCATGACGGAATTCACCGGCCGCGGGGATCCGGCCCGGAGCCTGGCTCTCCTTTGGCGTACGGGGGAGCGGGCAAGCCGGAAGGGCAAGCCCGACCTCAGCGTCGACCGCATCGTGCGGGCCGCGATCGAGGTCGCCGACGCCGAGGGCATTACCGCCCTGTCCATGCGTAAAGTCGCCGACCAGCTTGGCGTCGGCACGATGTCGCTGTACACCTACGTGCCCGGCAAGGCCGAGCTGGTCGACGTCATGGTCGACACCGTGTGCGGCGAGATGCCCATGCCGGCAGACGGGCCTCCAGACGGGCCTGAAGAGGTGCCCGGCGGCTGGCGGGAACGGCTGGAACGTATCGCCCGTGACAATCTGGAGCTCCTGCGGCGGCATCCGTGGATGTTGCAGGTCTCCACCAGCCGCCCGCCCCTGGGCCCCAACCTGGTCGCCAAGTACGACTACGAGCTGCGCGCCGTCGACGGCATCGGCTTGGACGAGGTCGAGATGGACTCGGTGATCACGCTGATCAACGGGTACGTCGCCGGGGCGGCCCGGGGCGCGGTCGAGGCCGCCCAGGCCGAGACCCACACCGGCATGACCGACGAGCAGTGGTGGTTCGCGCACGCGCCGTTCCTGGCGAGGGTGTTCGACCCCGGCCGTTATCCGGTCGCCAGCCGGGTGGGCCAGGCCGCCGGGGAGGCGCACAACGCCGCATACGCCCCCGGGCACGCCTTCGAGTTCGGCCTCCAGCGGGTGCTCGACGGCATCGCGGCCTTCATCGAGTCCCGCGCGGTGGCGTCACCCCCCTCCGGGGATGCTGGACAGTAGGGCGCTCGACGGGCGCTTCTCGGGGGGAGGCGCGATGGGGGCAGTGGCAGCCGCGGCCAAGCGAGCGGGACCGGCGCCGCCGGGGCCGCTCGCCCTCGCGACGGCGCTGACGCTGGCGACGGGCGCCACCAACGCGATCAGCTTCTTCGGCCTCGGCGGGGTCTTCACCAGCGTCATGACCGGCAACCTCGTGCTGCTCGGCCTGTCCATCGGGCGCTACGACCTTCCGCTGGCCGCCAACGCGGCGGGCGCCATCATCGGCTTCATCGTCGGCGTGCTGGGCGGAAGCCGGGTCATCGGGCGGGCCGGGCCCAGCCACCCGCGATGGGGCACCCGGGTCGCCCTCGTCCTCGGCGCCGAACTGGTGTTGTTCGCCTGGATGCTCGGTGACTGGGCGGTGTTGTCGGGGCCTCCCACGGGAACCATGCGTTTCGCACACGGGGCCCTCGCCGCCCTGGCCATGGGCGCCCAAAGCGCTGTGATCAGGACGTTCGGCATTCCCGGCCTGTCGACCACCTTCTTCACCGGCACGCTCACCGGCGTCGTCGCCGGCCTGGTCATCCAGCACAAGATGCAGTGGGACAACATCCTGCTGCTGGCGTCGGTCGTCGCGGGCGCCGCGGCCGGAGGCTGGATGGTCGTCCACGCCACACCGGCCGCGCCCGCCATTCCCACCGCTCTGCTGGTGGTCACACTCGCGGGCCTGCACCCCCTCGCCGTACGGCCGGGCCGTACGGAGGTCCATGCGCCGCGATCGGCCCGGGGGTGACGGGTCACCCCCGGCAGGCTCAGTCGGTGCCGGACTCCATCGCGGCCTGATCGAGCAGCGCGTCGTCGCCGGGAACCTCTCCGCGGGAGGCGATCGCCTCGGCCCCGCCCGCCGGCATCGCGCCGATCAGCCCGGTCGAGGCCGCCTGAGCGGCGCCGATCAGCGCCGGGTGCGAGCTGCCGACCATGCCGAGGCTGGCGTACTGCTCGAGCTTGGAGCGGGAGTCGGCGATGTCGAGGTTGCGCATGGTCAGCTGGCCGATGCGGTCGACCGGCCCGAAAGCGGAGTCCTCGGTCCGTTCCATCGAGAGCTTGTCCGGGTGGTAGCTGAACGCCGGCCCGGACGTGTCCAGGATCGAGTAGTCCTCACCGCGCCGCAGCCGCAGGGTCACCTCGCCGGTGACCGCCGTCCCAACCCACCGCTGCAGCGACTCGCGCAGCATCAGCGCCTGCGGGTCCAGCCAGCGGCCTTCGTACAGCAGCCGGCCCAGCCGCCGTCCCTCGTTGTGGTAGGCGGCGAGGGTGTCCTCGTTGTGGATGGCGTTGACCAGCCGCTCGTACGCCGCGTGCAGCAGCGCCATCCCCGGGGCCTCGTAGATGCCCCGGCTCTTGGCCTCGATGATCCGGTTCTCGATCTGGTCGGACATGCCCATGCCGTGCCGTCCGCCGATGGCGTTGGCCTCCAGTACGAGGTCGACGGCGGTGGCGAACTCCTTGCCGTTGATCGTCACCGGTCGTCCCTGGTCGAAGCCGATCGTGACGTCCTCGGGGGCGATCTCGACGGAGGGGTCCCAGAACCGCACGCCCATGATCGGTTCGACGATCTCGATGCCCGTGTCGAGGTGCTCGAGCGACTTGGCCTCGTGGGTCGCGCCCCAGATGTTCGCGTCGGTGGAGTAGGCCTTCTCAGTGCTGTCCCGGTAGGGCAGATCGTGGGCGAGCAGCCACTCGGACATCTCCTTGCGGCCGCCCAGCTCGGTCACGAAGTCGGCGTCCAGCCACGGCTTGTAGATCCGCAGGGAGGGGTTGGCGAGCAGGCCGTACCGGTAGAACCGCTCGATGTCGTTGCCCTTGAAGGTGGAGCCGTCTCCCCAGATCTGCACGCCGTCCTGGAGCATGGCGCGCACCAGCAGGGTGCCCGTGACGGCCCGGCCGAGCGGGGTGGTGTTGAAGTAGGCGCGGCCGCCGGAGCGGATGTGGAACGCCCCGCAGGCCAGGGCCGCGAGCCCCTCCTCCACGAGGGCCTCCCGGCAGTCCACCAGGCGGGCGACCTCCGCGCCGTAGGCCGTGGCGCGCCCGGGCACCGAGGCGATGTCGGGCTCGTCGTACTGGCCGATTTCCGCGGTGTAGGTGCAGGGCACCGCACCCTTCTCGCGCATCCACGCGACCGCTACCGACGTGTCGAGGCCGCCGGAGAAGGCGATTCCGACACGTTCGCCGACAGGCAGGGAGGTGAGCACCTTGGACATGAGTAGAAGTATATACACACCAATGCATGGCCATGCAACGTCATGCGCGGCCCGGACCGGGCGGGGCCTTCGCCCCGAACGACGGCATGAACGGGCTGCCGAGGGAGGCGGCCACCGCCTGGAAACCGTGCCGCAGCATCTCCGTCTCATAGCCCGCGACGGTGTCGAACAGGGGCACGCCTGCCGTCGCCACGCGGATGAGGGTCTCGCGCAGGAGCGCGGCATGGCGGAGGGCCGTGTTGGCCCCCTCGCCCCGGCCCGGGGACATGCTGTGGATCGCGTCGCCGAGGAGCGTCACGCGGGTCGTGGGCCAGGGCTCCACAGGCCGCGCCGAGCGCAGGCCGACGGGGAAGGTGGCCGCGATCTCGGCCTCCGCGACGATCCGGCGGGCCAGCGGATGGAAACCGGCGATCGCCTCGCTCGCCATCCGGTGCAGGGCGGCGCCGTCGGCCTGCCGGAGCTCCTGGGGTGACAGTCGCGGTGTGGCCGACCAGCTCATGCCGTCCGCGCCGGAGACCATCCAGGCGAAATATCCGGGTATGTCGGTCAACTGGCTGCCAGGGGCGTATCGGGAGACGGCCTCAGGGACTGCTTCCCTGGCGCGGCAGGTCACCACCGACATCGCCGTGCCGCCCGGGGAGATCAGCCGGTTGAAGGAGTCGACCAGGACCTCGGGCACCCAGTCGAGCATGCCGGGGGCGATGGGCGTCCTGCCGTAGATGAAGTCGCCGATGTCGTCGACCTGGGCCGCGGGCAGCAGTTGCCGGCGGACCGCCGAGCCCGTGCCGTCCGCCCCGACGAGCAGGTCGCCCACGGCGTGGGTGCCGTCGGCGAAATGGACGCGGACCCGGCCGTCGCCGGTGTGGTCGTACCGTACGAACGTCTTGCCGAAGTGGCAGTCGAGGCCGGCGAGGAGGATCTCGCGCAGCGTCAGCCTGTTCACCCCGAACCAGGTGTCGTGGGGGAGGGGCGGGATGGGCTTTTCGAACTTGGGGTTGAGCAGGTGGTCGAGGAAGGCCATCCGGGTCGCGGGCATGATGGCCGTCGCGACGCAGAGCCGGAAGAGCTCCTCGGGCAGGCAGGCTCTGAGGGCGGCGGTGCCCTCCTCCTTGAGGGAGATGCGCCAGCCCTGTCCGCGGAACCGAGCGGAGGCGTCGCGTTCGTAGACCGCCGCACTGATTCCCGACCTCATCAGGCCCTGGGCCAGGCACAGGCCGCCGACGCCGCCGCCGCCGATGATGAGCACGTGCACGCGGGGGATCCTCTCGTTCGGGGGAGGTCCACCGTACCCAAATAGCTGTCGCGACAGCAACAGTCGTGCCAGCTAGCCTGACCCGATGGAGAACCTCGAGAACCCCGGCCATGGCATGTCCGCCGTCCCCTTCGCCCTCGTGCTCGGGAGCGGCTCCCTGCTCAATCAGGTCGGGCGCGAGTTGCGCACCGCAGTCGAGACCCTGCTTGCGCCTTTCGACGTCACGTCGCAGCAGGCCGCGCTGCTGCTCCACGCCGCGCGGCAGGAGGCGAGCCCGAACCAGCTCGCCCCGCAACTGGGCACCGACACGGCGGGCATGACGCGCCTGCTCGACAGGCTTGAGGACAAGGGGCTCGTACGGCGGCGCAGACATCCGGACGACCGGCGGTCGGTCGTCATCGAGGTGACCGCGGCCGGGAAGGCGATCGTCCCCCGGCTGGCGCCCGTCTTCGGAAAGGCCACCGCGCAGTTGCTGGCCGGGTTCTCCGAAGCGGAGGTGCGCGAACTCACCGGAATGCTCCAGCGCATGCTCGGAAACCTCAGGGGGGCCGCGACCGGGTCATGACCGCTCCGGCAGGCGTTCGGCGGCGACGATCACGACTGCTCCGGCGGCGGCCAGCAGGAGGTTGGCGAGCAGCGCGTGCCCGGCCAGCAGGTCCACCCGAGGCACGACGACCCGGTTGAAGAAGTTCAGCAGGACGCCGAAGAACGGCTGGACGGCGAGGTGGTCGACGGCCCCGCTGACCCCCTGGAGGATCAGGACGACGCCCAGGATCTGAACGGCCTTTCGCATGGCCCGAACGTAGGCAGCCGTCGTCGCGCCCGCGATCGGCCATGAGGACCCGCCTGAGCCGTACGGATCGTCCTTTCGTCGCGAAGGCTCCGTCGAAAGTAGCGTTCGCCTTTTCGCCCGGGATTGCGGCTGTGACGCTCGTTAGTCTCGAAATCAATGGACATCACCGCGAAACGACGCAGCCGCCGTGACTGGATCGTGGACACCTGCCTGTTCCTTTCCGCGGCGGGTCTGGCGTTGCTGACGTCCGGCGAACGCCTGCTGATCACGATGCCGCAGCCCGCGTGGCTGTTCGGCCTCGACCACATCATCGCGGCACTCGGGTGCGCCTCGTTGTGGGTGCGCCGCCGATGGCCGGTCGAGCTCGCCCTGGTGCTGATCGCGCTGTCGACGTTCTCCGAGTTCGTCGCCGGTGCGATGCTGATGGCGCTGTTCACGGTCGCGGTGCACCGGCCGCCGCGGGTCTCGCTGCTCGTGTTCGCGCTGAGCCTCGTCGCCGGCGTCGTGTTCGTCATCGTGCGGCCGGAGCCGGGCGTGCCCGCGCTGTTCATGTGGTTGTTCGGCACGACCATTCAGAGTGCGGTCACAGGATGGGGGCTGTTCATCCGGCACCGGCGTGAGCTGGTGTTGTCGTTGCGCGACCGGGCCGCGCGCGCCGAGGTCGAGGCCCACCTGCGCGCCGAGCAGGCCCAGCTGCGTACGCGGGAGGCCATCGCCCGGGAGATGCACGACGTGCTGGGCCACCGGCTGTCGCTGCTGAGCGTGCACGCGGGCGCGCTGCAATACCGTCCCGACGCCCCCGCCGAGGACATCGCCCGGGCGGCCAAGGTGATCAGGGAGAGCGCCCACCAGGCGTTGCAGGACCTGCGCGAGGTCATCGGCGTTTTGCGCGCCCCGGTCGGCGAGCTGCCGCAACCGACATTCGCCGACGTGCAGCAGCTCGTCGCCGAGTCCGGCCAGGCCGGAATGCGGGTGGACCTGCACGACGAGACCGGCGGGGCCGTCCCCGACGGCGTCGGCCGCACGACGTATCGCATCGTGCAGGAGGCGCTCACCAACGCTCGCAGGCACGCCGCCGGGGCCGACGTGCTGGTCAGCGTCACCGGTTCGCCTGCTGAGGGGCTGACCGTCGAGGTCGCCAACGGCGAGCGCGACGCCCCGCCCGGCCACGACGGCACGCGGCCGGGTCAGGGGCTGGCCGGCCTCGCCGAGCGGGTCGCACTGGCCGGCGGGCGGCTGGACCACGGCCCGACCGCCTCGGGTGGCTGGCGCCTGACGGCGTGGTTACCCTGGCCCCATGATGACCACGCCGAGTGATCCGGCTCCCGTCGGCGTGCTCATCGCCGACGACGACCCGCTCGTACGCGCCGGGCTCACGATGATGCTGGGCGGGGACCCCGGCATCCAGGTGGTCGCTGAGGCGGGCGACGGCGCCCAGGTGCTGCCGCTGGTCGACCGGCACGCCCCCGACGTCGTGCTGATGGACATCAAGATGCCCGTCATGGACGGCCTGGCCGCGACCGAGGCGCTGCGCGCCCGGCCCCACCCGCCGGAGATCATCGTCCTGACCACCTTCGACGCCGACGAGCACGTGCTGCGCGCGTTGCGGGCGGGCGCCGCCGGATTCCTCCTCAAGGACACCCCGCCCGGCGAGATCGTGGCCGCCGTCCGCCAGGTCGCCATGGGCCTTCCCGTGTTGTCCCCGGCGGTGACCCGGCGTCTCATCGCGCGGGTCGCCGACTCCGGGCAGGACCGGCGCCGGGCCCGCGCCGCCGAGCGGATCCGCCTGCTCAACGACCGGGAACGCGAGGTCGCGGTGGCGGTTGGCGAGGGCCGGTCCAACGCCCAGATCGGCGCCGCGCTCTACCTCAGCGTCCCCACGGTGAAGACACACGTGTCGAGCATCCTCACCAAGCTCGGCTACAACAACCGGGTCCAGATCGCGCTGCTCGTCCATGACGCGGGGTTGGTCGACGACCAGGACGAACGCGAGGGTTGATAGCGTGCGGGGTCGTGTCAGATGGCGATTTGAGAGACCTCCCCATCCGCCGGCTCGGCGTCGACGACCTGCCCGGCTGCCTCCTGCTCGCGGAAGACCGCGGCTGGAGCCGTGAAGAGCACAAGTGGCGGGTCATCTTCGGCACCGGCGTGGTCTACGGGGTCGACGACCCCGATGGCGGCCTGGCGGCCACGGTCGCGGCGACCTCGTACGGCGGGGCCGTCACCGCGATCGGGATGATGCTCGTCGCCCGCAGGCACGAGCGCCGCGGCCTCGGCGCCCGGCTCATGAGGCATGCCATGGACCACGCCGGCACGGAGGGGACCTGGCTGACCGCCACCGAGTTCGGCCGCCCGCTCTACGAGCGTCTGGGTTTCCGCGCGATCGGCCGTCTCAGCTCGTATCAGGGGACGTTGAAGGCCCTGCCGGGCGACCCGTCGCGGCCGGTGTCGCGTCCGATGGACGCCTCGGACCTGCCGGCCGTGATCGCCTTGGACGCCGAGGTCTTCGGGGTGCCGCGCGCCGGCCTGGTCACCCTGCTGTCCTCCTTCAGCACGTCGATGCGTGTCGTCGAGGGTCCGTCCGGCATCACGGCGTACGGCGCGACGTGGCAGACCCGGGGCGCCGTCGGCGAGCCGCTCACGGTCGTCGGCCCGCTCGTCGCCGGAGACGGCGAGACGGCCGTCGCCCTCCTGGCCGACTTGGCCGCCGGGGTCGAGGGCGCTGTGCGCATCGACGTGGAGCACCGGTGGGCCGGACTGGTCGGCTGGGTCGAGGAGCACGGGCTCGGCACCGCCTTCTCGACGACCGTAATGATCCACGGTGCGGACCTGCCCGGCGACCGGGACCGGTTGTTCCTCCCCTTCTCGATCACGCACGGCTGAACTCGACGCGGTGCGCCTTCGCCTTCGGGGCGGCGAAGGCGGCCAGGGCCGCGCCCTCCTCGGCGAGCGCGTCCCTGTCGGCCGCCGGGAGCGGCGCGAACGGGCGGACCAGCAGCGTCGCCGTCTCATCCTGCACGGCGAGCGTCCACGTCGCCGCCGTGAAGCCGTCCACGAGCACGAGCCGGGGCACCGGCCCGTGGGGGGCGAACTTCTGCTGCCGGAAGGCGTCGGTCACGACCCTCGACCGGTCGGCGTGGGAGAGCAGCAGGTTGTCGAAGTCGTACAGGAAGCGCACCGGAGCAGGTGTGTCCGGGTCGGGCCGGGGCGCCTGCGGCAGGTCGAACAGCTCGGCCCCGTTCTCGTCGCGAAAGCCGACCAGGCGAGGCCGCAGCCGTTCGACCACCTCGGCCAGCCGGGTCAGTCCCGACCACGTCTGCACGTCACGCACGGTGGCGGGGCCGAAGGCCGCCAGATAGCGCGTGACCATCTCCTCGACGGGGTAGTCGCCGCGGAGCGGCTCCCCGAGCCAGGCCTCGGCCGAGGTGTGCCGGGCCGCACCGGCGGCGCCCCAGACCCCGCGCGGCGGGACCTGGACCATCGGCACCGACGCGCGCACCGTCTGCGCGAGCGCCGCCGGGTCGTGGCCCGGCCACCGCTCGCCGAGCACCTTGCCGAGCTCGCTGAAGGTGCGGGGCTTCTCCTCCATGGCCGCTCTGCCGGCCGCGGCGAGCTCGCCGGGCTCGACACCCGCGACCCCCTTGCCGAAGACGGCCCTGGTGCTCCGCTCGATCACGGGCTGCATCAGGGGCCGCAGCGCGAGGGCGTCCCGCGCCGACACCAGGTGGATGGTCGAGCGCATGAGCGCCATCCGTACGGCACGGCGTTCGGTGAGCAGCGCGGACACTTCGGCGGGGTCGAACCCGGACAGCCGGGACCACAGGCCCGTGTACCACGTGTGGGGGGTCTGGGCCTGAAGGCCCACGAGGTGCTCGATCGCGTCGTGGGCGGACAGGGTGTGACGGCGCAGCAGGAGCTGGCGGTCGAGTGTGGCGCGGTTGAGGGCACGGCGTCCCATTACGGCGGGCATGCTCACCACGCTAGAAGGCAATCAGGAAGATCCGGTTCCTGATTGCGCGGCAGACTGAGCTCATGAACCTCGGCGCGGCTGCTGCGCCTGCTGTCCCTGCTGCAGAGCCCGCGTGACTGGACCGGGCCCGAGCTGGCCGAACGGTTGTCCGTGAGCACGCGCACGGTCCGCAACGACGTGGAACGGCTACGTGCCCTCGGTTATCCGGTGAACGCCACTCGCGGGCCGGTGGGCGGATACCGGCTGGGTGCGGGCACGACTCTGCCCCCGCTGCTTCTCGACGACGAGGAGGCGGTCGCGGTGGCGGTGGGGTTGCGCACCGCCACCGGCGGTTCCGTGCCTCGACTACCGCGACCACGCCGGTACGGAGAGCCTGCGGGTCGTCGAACCGTACCGGCTGGTCATCTGGGGCCGCCGGTGATATCTCGTCGCGTGGGACGTCGAGCGTGCGGACTGGCGCACCTTCCGGGTCGACCGGATCGTCCCCCGGACTCCCGCGGGACCCCGGTCCAGCCCCCGTGAGCTGCCCGAGGCCGCCCGCGCCCCCCTCCATCGTCCGTGCGCTCATCGCCGCACGCAGCACCCTTGTGCAGTCATCCACAACACTGGTCGGAATAGTCCACTTGTCAGTCCAGGAGCGGTAGGCCGCTCAAGCAAGTCGTGTCCTCAGCAGCCACACGGGAACGATGAACGGCACGATTCTTCGAGGTCAACCGCTGGGGACACCTTGCGTGGCTAGCTGACCAGACAACAGGACCAGAGGAGAAGTAATGGACGAAAACGTCCCAAACCGGGGTGTCCTCCCGCGCCTGGCACTGGTAGCGTCGACTGCTCAACCAACACGAACAGGAGACCCTGATGTCCGAGTAATATTCACTCCCCACTGAACCCGAAGGCATTGCCGCGTCGCTGCTTGAACGATTTGACTCCGGCAAGGTCAGCGCGATGGACAATAATCTTGGGACGGCGGTGCGACAGCCCGCCTGACACGTGTGCGCCACGGCAGCTCTCGGCGATGGACCCACTCTTCAGCGTGGCGTCGACGATCACCGCCACGTGCCTAACGCCGCATCGGAGGTCACCGCGATGCCCGCGGTCCTGGCGACCGCACGCGCAATCAGCCAAGCGTTCCAAGCCAGCACTGTGTCGCGAGGGCTTCGCTAATCACCGGCGCGGCTGTGTCGGATTGCCGCCCTCGTCACCAGACTCCTTCTCGCTGAACGGGAATCGATGCGGCCTTGTCATGTCCTGAGTGTCATTACGGTCTACAGCGATGACATTCACTGCAATAACTAATGAGGAGTGATCATCATGTCGGCACGTGCAGCTCTGATCACCGGTGGCACCAGCGGGATCGGGAAGGCGACCGCGGAGGTTCTGCATAGTCGTGGTTACTGGGTCGCGGTCACCGGACAACGTCCGGAAAGCGTCGCCCGGGCACGCGAGGAACTACCCGAGGACGTCCTGGTATTGCGTGCTGACGCGCGCTCGCTTGCTGACACTGACCGGGTGGTATCCGAAGTCAGAGCACGATTCGGGACTCTGACAACGCTGTTCCTGAACGCCGGCGTCAGCCGTCCCATGACGCTGGACGCCTGCGACGAAGCCACCTTCGACGACGTGTTCGCCGTCAACACCAAAGGACAGTTCTTCACTCTGGTAAAAACGCTCCCACTGCTGTCTGACGGCGCTTCGATCATTGTCACCGTGGGTATCGGAGCGACGCGCGCCCTGACCGGCAACAGTGTCACAGCCGGGTCACGAGGCGCACTGCTGACCATGATCCCAACGCTGGCCCTGGAGCTCGCCCCACGCCGCATCCGAGTCAACGCCGTCAGCCCGGGATTCACCGACACCCCCATGATGCGGACCACACCCGGCATGGGATCCGATGAGGTCGCCGCGATGCTGGCCGCTATGGCGGCAAAGAACCCGTTCGGTCGCGTCGGCAGGCCTGAGGACATCGCCGAGACCGTCGCGTTCCTGGCTTCGGATGGAGCCGCGTACATCACCGGGCAAGAGATCGTGGTGTCCGGTGGGGCCGGATTGGCCATCTGACCGAACTATCGGCAATCGACGGATACTTCTGTCCGTGCCCGGTGCCACGGACTTCGCAGTGACCAAACCGGGATTCGACAAAACCCGGCCAGCACATCAGGAGCTGGAGCCCGAGGGGCGAACCGTGACTGATCACACCGAGATCGCTGCCGAACTCGAGCGCGATATCAGCCTCGGCCTGCCGCTGGAAGCCAAGGCGCGCCATGTGTTCGTTGCCGGCGATATCGTCCAGATCGTGCTGGACTAGTCAATTGATGGAACAGGTCCCGACGGTAAGCACGTGCACCTCGAAGGCTCGGCCAGCGATCGCGCACCGCGCGCGAATGGACTCTGGCGGTACCTGATCGACAATAATCTTGGGACGGCGATGCGACAGCCCGCCTGACACGTGTGCGCCACGGCGACTCTCGGCGATGGACCCACTCTTCAGCGTGGCGTCGACGACCACCGCCACGTGGTGAAACTGCCCGTATCACCGAAGATTAGGTTTCCACGCTCAAGCCTCACGTGAACGGGCCGTCGGTTGGGTAATACCAATACGCTTCATGTGGTCGAAATTTTGGACCCTGTGCGCCCGAATTCTCCGAGAGACGACGGAATCCCATGTGGTGCTGGCGGCTCCGGCGGCTCGCGCACGCCCTGTCCTACACCGAGCCGGTCAAGAGCGTGACCCGGGGGCGGTCGGCGATCTGCGGTTCGAAGGAGAGCAGGCCCTTATAGATGCTGCCAAGTTGCTCCACGCCCAGTTCACGGTAGTTGACCGGGCGTCGGCCGACGGTCTGCCCCAAGGTCCTGGCCCGGGTCGGACGCAGCCAGGCCGCCATCGTCCAGGTCCTCGATGCCGACCAGGTCCCCGCCGGCACCGACATCCTCGAACGCTACGACACCGATCGTTCTACCTGTTCGAGGCAACCGGACAACGCAAAGGCTCCGGCTCCTGCTACACCGCCCGTCCGCTGGCCCACTTCGTCGTCGGGGAGACGGGCGGTGTAACTCAAGGATGGTGAGCCGACGAGGCGCCAAGTCGGCCAAGGGCGAATGACCCGTCGGGACTGCCTTCCTGACTGCCCCGGGTGAAGTCTCAGCGAGCCCGATCATTGTGGCTCCCAAGAGCGCCGAGTGCGCCCGGGGATCTAAGCGCCCGGCCACCCCCTGCCTCGCTTCGGTCTCCTCATTCCCTCCGGGCGAGTGTTACGAACCGCGCCGCCACCGCAGCGAGCACGGCGGAGGCAAGGACGGTGAAGCCCGCCGTGAGGAACACCGTCTGCAAGCTTGTCGACGAAACAAGGATCGCGCCGAGGCCAGACCCTGCCGCCACGGCTATCTGAAGGTTCGTCACATTCACCGCCGACGCGGCCTCTGGGGTTTCTGGGGCCGCGTCGAGTATCCAGACCAGCGTTCCCGGGTTCACGATTCCCCAGAACAAGCCCCACAGCACGAGCAACAGGCCAGCCAGCCAGGGTAAGGTGCCCGCGCTCGCCAGCCCGATGAGCAATGCGGCCACCACCGCCGCCGCCCCGGCGAAGCTGCCGATCACTCCGCGCTTGAACAGTGATCCGGCGATGAGTGAGCCGACGATGCCACCACAGCCGTAGATGACGTACAGCAGGGAGATCACGCCGCTGGACAGATGCGTGTGTTCCACCAGGAACGGGGTGACATAGGTCCAGGCGGCGAACTGTCCGATGAACACCATCGCGCCCGCTGCCATCCCAAACCGGGCGGCCCGCCGCGTCACGACTCCCGCGAGATCACGCAGGTGCGTATGCCCGTCCGGCCGGATACCCGGCAGCACGACCGTCTGCACAACCACGACAAGCAGTGTCGCCGCCGCCGCAATGGCGAAAGTGAGACGCCAGCCGACGAGGTTGCCGAGGAACTGTCCCGCAGGCAGCCCCACCACCGTCCCACCCGAAATACCGGCCGCGATGATGGTGATGGCGCGAGTGCCGCGGGCCGGGCCCACCAGCTTGGGTCCGACCGGTGAGACCACGGTCCAGAAGGCTCCGAGGGTGGCGCCGAAGAGCATACGGGCGATCAGCACCAGGACGAAGTTCGGCGCCACCGCGACGACCGCGTTCGACACCAGCACCGTTAGACCCAGGACGAGGATGACCGAGCGCCGGTTGAAGCGGCCGGAGCCGAGGAAGAACAGCGGCGCCGACACCGCGGCGCTGAAACCCGGCACGAGCACCATCAGCCCTGCGAGGCCGAGCGAGACATGCAGTCCGTCGGCGATCTGCGGCAGCAGCCCCACTGGCAGCGTCTCCGTCATGACGATGACGAACGCGCCGAGCGCGACCGCACCGACGGACGCCCAGGCTCGCCTGCTACCGGGCTCCGCAGCAGTGGCGGCGGCGCGGGTGGTTGCAGGCTGGGTCGGGACGGCCGCGGTGCACGACGATGCCGTGACCACGCGCACCTGCGGTGCGTGGTGTGTCGGCGTCGCCTCTTCGTTTTCGATCATGTGTTCTCTTCACTTATCGCATGCTCCCGACCGGGCTCTGCTCTGTAAGCACCCCAGGGTGTATCTGCGCGAGTCACGCGGGCAGTCAACACAGCTCACGTTGCGTGCTCGGTCCTCGGGTTGCGGCGGGTGGTTGGCCCGATGTATTCGGTCGATCCGTCGACCAGGAGACAATAGGACGATTTGGTCCAAGTTAGGGTATCGTGGCTCCGTTCGGCAAGCGTGTGCGCTTGGTCCTGACTGTCCCGAGCCTGCGGCCTGCTTCGATCATGGCGAGTCCAGGGCGGGTGTTCGATGATCCGGCCTGCTGGTGCACACGATCACCCGCCATCCTCCAGCAGTGCTTCTGGGCATTCGGTTCTGGACTTTAGCGTCCTGTTTGCGGTTGGGATCTAATAGCTTGTGCTGGCCGGCCTTCTTCTTGATCGGGACGTGGATGATGTCGGCGGCGCCTTCGTAGCCCAGATCGGCCAGGCTGGGTAGGTCGGCGCGGAGGGCGGCCAAGGCGGTGACGACGCCGTGGTGGCGGGCGCAGGTGATGTCGTGTTCGCGGCCGATGGGGATTCACCCCGAAGTGCGGACACGAACTGTCACGCGGCGAGCAGGCGGGCTCGTGAGTAACCGCCCGCTCAGTGGGAACGCCTGATCAAATTTCGGTCGCGGTCACCGCCGCGCGGCCTCGGCTCCCACCTCACTGAGCGCGGGTGGCCTCTCCCATGTTCCGGGCGTCCCATGTCGCCAGCGCCGTGCGCACGCGTTCGGCAACCTCCTCAGGGGCGCCCGGGCGTAGCGCAGGTATCCTCGGCACCCTGCACCAGCCCCGACCACGGGTCCCTGAGCACCATGGCGACGTGGGTCCCGGACCGGAGATGGCTCCAGGAGTCGAAGTCGCGGGACTCGGGCCGGTCGGGCACTCGGATGTGGCCCTCCGCCGCCTACGTGTCCAGACGGGTGTCGGCCGCGGCGTGGCGTCATCGGGTGCGGGTCACCGTGCACGCGCCGGCCGAGACGGTGGCCGAGCGCATCTCACCGGCCGTCGGGACGGTGGAGGCCGTCGACGACGCCACGTGTCTCCTCCACACCGGAGCCGACGACGTCGCCACGCTCGGCGTCTATCTCGGGCTGCTCGGATGCGACTTCACCGTCGACGGGCCGCCCGAGCTCGTGGCGCACCTGCGGGAGCTGGCCGGCCGTTATGGCCGCGCCGTCGGCTGAGCCCTCCGCCAGTGAGGCCGCCACCTGGTCCACGGCGCTCCACAAAGCCGGGTCGTCCCAGTAGCCGGTGTGGCTGCCGACCTGAGGGGGCGGCTCGCCGTACCGGAACCGGCTCGTGGGCGGGTCGGGCAGCTCCACGTCGGCGCAGACGGGTCCCGCCGTCACGGGCCCGCCGACGTAGTCGGTCGCGTAGTAGAGGTTCACCCAGCGCACGACCCGCAGCCGGCTCAGCACCTCCTGATTGAAGTAGGCGGGAAAGCCCCAGTTGTAGAGCTTGTGCAGCGGAGAGCCCAGCGTCACGAGCGACACCTGGTCGGCCGGGTCGCGGCGGCCGGCCTGGGCGAGGGCGGCGGCCGCGACGACGGAACCCTGGCTGTGTGCCGTGAGCAGCACCTGCCCGCCGTTGTCGTGCAGCCACCAGATCCGGCGCTGCAGATCCGGCACCGCGCGCTCCGCGTACGACGGCGGCGCGAAAGGGTGGTAGGAGCGCGGCCAGAACGTGCCGACGTCCCACAGGACGCCGATCACCTTGCGTCGCCCCAGGTCGTTCCACCCGGCTCTGAGCAGCGCGATTCCGAACAGCGGCAGAGCGGTGGCGATCGTCGTGCCGAGGCCGATCATCCACGAATGCACTCCGGCGACCATCCCGTCGTCCGCCTCCAGGGAGACGACGAGGAACACCCCGGTGACGACCATGCCGGTGAAGAGCAGGTCGAGGTCGAGGGGCGCCCGGGCGACGCGCTGCCAGAGCGCCACCGTGCGGGCCCACGACCGGACCCGCAGCAGGTCACGCGGCTCCGGGTCCGCCACAGCCGAATCGGAGACAGCGGAGGCCACCCATGCCGGCGGGCCGTCGAAGGGCGGGTCGTCATCCGACTCCCGGGCGAGATACTCCTGCCGGATCCGCTCCGCGTTCGCCGGGCGCGCGGCGCGCCAGAGCAGCACGCCCTGCCAGATCGCGAACGCCAGCACGACCGCCGCAGGCAAGACGACGAGATACGGCGCGAACGATCGGATGATCGGAAAGAGCGTGATGACGGGCTCGGTTGTCTCCAGGACGGGCATGCCCGGGTAGTGGATCTCTCCCACGATGTCCGCGACCCGGATGAGCAGCCCGAGCATGAAGATGTTGAGCACTCCGACTGCGAGTGCCATCACGACGAACGGCGCCGCCCACCGGAATCCGTCGGAGGTTCTGCGCGCCACGCGCCCCGCGACGCCCAGCGCGGCGGCCAGCGCCAGCACGGCCACCAGTCGCGCACCCGAGAAGCCCGCCAGGGTCATGAACCCGAGCGCCAGCAGCGTCACGCCCACGATCGAAGTGATCAGGAGCCATCCGCCCGCCCGTACGGCAGTGCCGGCCAACACCGTGAGCAACACCAGGGCGAGGCTCGTGGACACCAGCCCGTTGGTGAGGTTCACGGCCTGCCCCATTCCGGGCAGCTCACCGCCGGGAGAGGCCGCCGGCGGCTGCGCCCACGCGAAGACCGCAGCCAGCGCGAGAGCCGCCACCGCCAGCCCGAGCGCCACCGCGGCCAGCTTCTCCGGCCATGGCCGTCTCGTCTCGGCGACCAGCACCACGGCCACTCCGGCGAGGACGAGGCCGCTGAGCGCCAGCGCCACGGGCGCCACGGGCACAAGCTCCGCGTTGACTGTCGAGCGCACGGTGTGGGCGATCAGCGCGGCGACCATGGCGACGGCCGCCGCCAGGTGGGCCGTGCCGAGCCGTACGGCGGCGCGCCTGCCGTCCCAGAAGCCGGGGTGCGCGAGTCCGGTGACCAGGGCCGCCGAGCTTCGCTCCGGTTCCGGCTCGGGGTGTTCCCCTGCTTTGACCGGTGGGCGGACGCTCTCGTAGCGGGACAGCGTCCTGCGGGTGAGCAGCAGCATCGTCGCGATCGCCAGGAGGGGAACGGCCGCCGCGATCAGGATGCGCCGCCCGGGATGGGCTTGGACGGCGTGGAAAATCTGCAACGGCCAGGCATCGGTGCACGTGCTGTCGGCTCCGCACTGGTATGCGAGGTAGTCGACGGGGATCCACGTGAGGAACAGCACGGCGTTGAGCGTCACCCCGAGCGCCGCCCAGCGGATGGCCGCGCGATAGAGCGCGAACGTGCGGCGGCGCCGCAGCAGACCGGGCGGGAGCATCCACCCGGCGAGGTTGGCCAGCAGGAACGGCAGGAGAAGCAGCCACAGCACCCGGGTGCCGCTGCGGGAGGTCAGCCCGCCCCAGGAGTAGGCCTCGATGTGGCGTCCCCCCGCGTCGGGCCTGCGGTAGAACCCCGCGATGGCGTCTCCGCCGGTCTGCTGCAGCGGGTGGTCGCCGAGTAGGCTCTGCGGCGTCGCCCCGCCCACCCCGTGCAGCCGGATCTCGGTCACGCCGTCAACGGGGGGCTCGGGCGGTACGAGCCCGGTCGTCGAGATCCGGTCGGCCATGGGGGGCTCCCGTTCGTCGCGCGATCGGTTCTACCTGCGATTGGATCACGTGGAACGATGCAACGCACGACTGATCATGCTTTTTCGTGGGATTTCCGGGCGGCCCTGGCGACGTTGCCCGGCATACGGCCGAAGATCAGCCCGTGGAGCGGGGAGATGCTCCGCCAGTACAGATGGCCGAGCAGGCCGTGCGGATGGAAGATCGCCCGCTGCCGGTAGACGGTGCGGCCCTCCTCCTCCCGGCAGGCGAGCTCGAGCCACGCGAGCCCGGGCAGGCGCATCTCGGCGCGCAGCCGCAGCAGGACCCCCGGGATGATCTCCTCGACCCGCCAGAAGTCGACCGCCTCACCGACCCGCAGGCTTCGCGGGTCACGCCGCCCCCGCCGCAGGCCGACCCCGCCCATCAGCCGGTCGAGCAGGCCGCGCACGCGCCAGGCCACCGGCAGGGAATACCACCCGTTGTCTCCGCCGATGCCCTCGATGACCCGCCACAGCTCCTGCGGAGAGGCGTCGACGACCTTGCTCCGCTCGTCGACATACAGGCTGCCGCCCGCCCAGTCCGGATCGGTGGGCAGGGGGTCGCTCGGGGCTCCGGGGGTGGAGGCCGACGACCAGCGGGTGGCCACGTCGGCCTCCTTGATACGCCGCAACGCCAGTTCGACGGCCTGGCGGAACCCGATGAGGCCGCCGGGAGGGTCGGGGACGTACCGCGCGATGTCGTGCTCATGGCAGATCGCCTCGTTGCGCAACGACTCGACCAGCGGCCGGGCGACCCCCGCCGGCACCGGCGTGACCAGGCCCACCCAGTAGCTCGACAGCCGGGGCGTCAACACCGGGACCGGGATGATGACGCGGGGAGGCAGCTCCGCGACCTCGGCGTACCCCTGCATCATCTCGCCGTACGACAGCACGTCGGGGCCGCCGATGTCGAAGGAGCGGTTCACGCCGGGCGGCAGCGCGGCGGCGGCGACGAGATAGCGCAGGACGTCGCGGATCGCGATGGGCTGGGTCAGCGTGTGAACCCAGCGCGGCGTCGTCATGACCGGCAGCCGTTCGGTGAGATGGCGGAGCATCTCGAACGACACCGATCCCGAACCGATGATCATCGCGGCGCGCAGGGCGGCGGTGGGGACGCCGGAGCCGAGCAGGATGCGTTCCACCTCGCTCCGCGAGCGCATGTGCGGGGACGGCTCCGCCGCCGGAGTCAGGCCGCCGAGGTAGACGATCCTGCCGACCCCGGCCTTTCCGGCCGCCGCGGCGAACACCTCCGCCGCCGTGCGGTCCCTGGCGGCGAAGTCGCGCGCGGAGCCCATCGTGTGGATGAGGTAGTAGGCGACGTCCACGTCGTCCAGCGCCGCCCGGGTCTGCGGTGCGATCATCGCGTCCGCCTCGCGGACCTCCACCCGGTCACGCCAGGTCTGGTCGCGCAGCCGGCCGGCCGATCTGGCCATGCAGCGCACCTCGTGACCGGCTTCCAGGAGCTGGGGCACCAGCCTGCCGCCGATGTAGCCCGTGGCCCCCGTCACCAGACATCGGGTCATCGTCTCCACCCCCCGAATGGGGACATACCCGTCAGTCGGTGGAGGGAGCTCCGGGGATGGCCGCGCCGTACGGCATGCCGGAGGACACGTAGGCGTCGTAGTGCGACCGCCACGACTCCGCGGTGTCGCTGTGCGGCCCTTCCGCGGGCCGCCCGGCCAGGATCTTGGCGAGCTCGGCGAGGCAGACGCTCCAGCCGGCCGCGTTGCGGGCCGCGGCGGTGCGGTCGCCGAGCACGTTGACCAGCACGAACCGGCAGCCTCCCGCCTCGGCCGGTTCGAGGTCGAAGTGCAGCTCGTCGCCGCCCCAGGTGAAGGCGAGGCGCCGCGGCGGCTCGAACACCAGGACCGTGCCGCTCATGGGCGGGAGGTTGGGGTCGCCGGAGAAGGTGATCGCCCCGCCGGCGTGCGACTCGATCCGTACCGCCGAGGGGAACCAGTTCGCCAGGCCCTCGGGGGTCGCCACGGCCTCCCAGACGCGTTCGACCGGATGGGGATAGGTGCGCTCGAAGCGTACGGCCGGGCGGCCGTCGTGCTGGACGAACGTTCCGGCGTCGATCAGGCGGTTCATGTGGGCTCCTTCGTGTCGAGGTGGTGCCCGAGCGTGTCCAGCCTGTCGTTCCACAACCGCCGGTACGGCTCGAGCCAGGCGTCGAGCTCGGTCAGGGGAGCGGGGTCGAGGGCGTAGATGCGTCGTTGCGCGTCCCTCAGGACACGCACGAAGCCGGAGTCGCGCAGCACGCGCAGGTGCTTGGACGTGGCCGGCTGGGTCAGATCGAGCTCGTCGACCAGTTCGCCGACCGTGCGGGGCCGTTCGCGGAGCAGCGCCAGCATCGCACGGCGGTTCGGGTCGACCAGCACAGACCAGATCGCGTCGGACATCACACTAATATGCCTCACGAGGCATATGCTTTTCAAGGCATATGCGGGTCGGGCAGCCCGAGTCCCATCCTGCTCGCCACGCCGTCCAGAAGTACGGACAGGCCGTAGCGGAACCGGTCCCGCTCGGACAGGTCGCCGATGAGCCGCGGGAAAACCCCCCAGGGATCCTCGCCACCGAACAGCGCCTGGGTGTGCGGGAACTCCCCGGTGGCGAACTGTTGTTCCGCGAACCGCATGGCCGCCTCCATCGCCTCCTCGTCCGGGGCGGCGGCCTCTTTCGCCGAGCGCATCTCGGCGGAGCGCAGCACGTTGCCGTGCACGTAGTCGTCGACCATGGCGAGCAGCGCGAACTTGCCGGGCGCGTCCAGCCCGGTGCCGGCGACGGCGGCCAGCGACTGTTCGAAATGCCGCATGGCGTTGGGTCCGGCAGTCGCGTTCTGCAGCGAATACAGCGCCCATGGGTGGCGCATCAGTACGTCCCAGGTGCGGAGGGCGACGGCGGTGAGCGCGTCGTACCAGTGGGCCGGGAACTCGTC
Organism: Planotetraspora thailandica; assembly: GCF_016863335.1. Taxonomy (GTDB): domain Bacteria; phylum Actinomycetota; class Actinomycetes; order Streptosporangiales; family Streptosporangiaceae; genus Planotetraspora; species Planotetraspora thailandica. The sequence continues at coordinate 29,073 of NZ_BOOR01000062.1, read as the reverse complement.
GGCCGGGATCAGCACCTCGCTCATGATCGCGTCGTCCATCAACGCGATCAGCTCGTCCTTGGTGCGGACGTAGTAGTAGAGCGTCATGGTGCCGGCGCCCAGTTCGCCGGCGATCCGCCGCATCGACACGGCGGCGAACCCCTCGGTGTCGGCGATGGCCAGGGCGGTCGACGCGATCTGGTCGCGCGTGAACTTGGGCCGGCGGGCGCCGGGCTCCGGCCGGGTCCAGATCAGCGCAGATTCCTCACCACTTGCCATTCGTACACCGTACCGCTTAGCCTTTTGGTACGCCGTACGACAACTTGGTACGAGATACGAAGAAGGAGCGTGTCATGACAGACGTCGATGTGCTGATCGTGGGGGCCGGCCCGACCGGGCTCACCCTCGCCTGCGAGCTGGCCGTGCGGGGCGTCGGATTCCGCATCGTCGACAGGGCGGACCGGTTCTTCGGCGGATCGCGCGCCGACGGCATCCAGCCGCGAACCATGGAGGTCTTCGCCGACATCGGGATCCTCGACCCGATCCTGGCCGGGGGCGATCTCGGCATGGTGATGCGCGCCTACAAAGGTGACGAGGTCATCTGGGAGGGGCAGATGAGCGAGCCCGCGCAGCCGACCCCGTCCGTGCCGTATCCGAACGTCTGGTTCGTGCCCCAGTTCCGCACCGAGGAGATCCTCCGCGCCCGGCTCGCCGACTTAGGCGCCCACGTGGAGCCGTCGACCGAGCTGACCGACTTCACCCAGGACGCGGACGGTGTGACCGCGACCCTGGTCTCCGGCGGAACGCCCGAGACCGTGCGCGCCCGATACCTGGTGGGCGCCGACGGCGGGCGCAGCACGGTGCGCAAGCGGCTCGGCATCGCCTTCCCCGGCGAGACCGACGAGAGCATCACAATGTTCTTCGCGGACGCGCGGGTGGACGGGATCGGCCATGACCACGGCCGGATCTGGCAGGCAGGCGACGGCGGGGTCTCGGTGATGCCGCTGGCCGGAACAGACCTCTTCGTGGTGGTGGCGCTGCCGCCGGAAAACGAGGACGAGCCGATTCGCGACTACCTGCAACGGCGGATCACCGAGTTCTCCGGCCGGGACGACGTTTTCGTGCGTGAGGTGACCTGGCACACCACCTGGCGGGCGAACACGCGGATGGCCGAGCGCTTCCGGGACGGCCGCGCCTTCCTCGCGGGCGACGCCGGGCACGTGCACCCGCCGACCGGAGGCCAGGGCATGAACACCGGCATCCAGGACGGCTACAACCTCGGCTGGAAACTTGCCGCCACCCTGGCCGGCGCCCCGGCTCGCCTGCTGGACAGCTACGAGCCCGAGCGGATGGCGGCGGCGCGCCTCGCACTGGATCTCAGCACGGCACTGCTGGAGAAGCACAAGAGGGGCGACGACGATGCGCACCTACGTGGCCCCGAGTTGTACGGGCTGACGCTGAACTACCGCGGCGGGCTGCTGTCCCGGGACGGCCGCACCCGCGCCGGCGAGGTCATGGCCGGCGGCCGGGCGCCGGACGCCCCCGCGACCACAGGCGACGGCCGGCCGGTGCGGCTGTTCGACCTGTTCCGCGGTCCGCATTGGACGCTTCTCGCCTTCGGCGCGGGACACACGCACACGGTCGCCGCCCTCAACGACCGGTTCGGTCCCGCCCTGCACGCCTACACCGTGGTCCGCTCAGGACGACCGGCCGGTGAGCACGCCGCGGTGGATGTCGTCGTGGACGTCGACGGACACGTGCACGCGGGGTACGACGGGGCCGACGGCGCCCTCGTGCTGGTCCGCCCCGACGGCTACATCGGGCTGGTGGAAGACGCCGGCACGTTCGACCAGGTGGCCGAATACTGGACGGCGTTGCACGGCACGCCCGCCGGCCGTTGATCCCGTCCGGCTGGGCGCCGTCTCGGCCGGCGAGGCGTTCCTCCGCTGGAGGGGCTGACGGCGCCCAGGTGAACAGGTGAACAGGCGGGCTGCTCAGGCCTCCGAGACGCGCAGGACGATCTTGCCCCGCACGTGGCCGCTCTCGCTCCGCTCGTGCGCCTTCGCGGCGTCGGCCAGCGCGAACTCCGAATCGATCGTGACGGTCAGCCGCCCCTCCTCGAAGAGCCGGGCGGCCTTCTCAAGGGCGTGGTACGCACTCGTCTGGGAGGTGAGCTGCACTCCGTGCTCGGCGGCGGTGAAGTCGGCGATGGTGACGACCTTGTCCGGCGCCCCGGTGAGCTCGACGAGTTCCTTGAGCGAGCCCTTGCCGGCGACGTCGAAGGCCGCGTCGACCCCGGCGGGAGCCAGCGCGGCGACCCGGCCCTCCAGCCCCGGCCCGTAGGTGGTGGGCACGACACCGAGGGAACGCAGGAAGTCGTGGTTCGGCTCACTCGCCGTGCCGATCACGATGACGCCGTCGGCGATGGCGAACTGCGAGGCGACGCCGCCCACCCCTCCGGCGGCCCCGTCGATGAGCAGGGTCTGCCCCGAGGCCGGGCTGATGATCTCCAGCGCTCGCACGGCCGTCTCGGAAACCGTCGCGAGTCCGCCCGCCTGCTCCCAGCTCATTCCGGCAGGCTTGAGGGCGAAGTGGTCGAGCAGGGCGAATTCGGCGATTGTGCCCTGGCCCAGCCCGAACACCTCGTCGCCGACCGCGACACCCTCCACGCCCTCGCCGACCTCGTCGACGACTCCCGCCGCCTCCATTCCGATGAACGAGGGGAGCGGGGTCGGGAAGAAGTCCTTGAACATCCCGCTGCGGAACTTCCAGTCGGCCGGGTTGACCCCTGCCGTCCTGACCGCGATCCGCACCTGGCCGGGCCCGGCATGCGGCTCCTCCACTGTGGTCACCTGGAGAACCGAGGGGTCGCCGAACTCGGCATAGGTCAGCGCGAACATCGTGAGTCCTTTCCATTGGAATGGCGGCGTACATCGCCGGCTTGACGGTACGCGCACCGAGAAGGAGATCCGGCTATTAGCTAGCCAGCAATTAAGTAACTAGTGAGACAATAACGGGCGAAGTATCCTGGGAGCAAGCGCAGGACAGACTCAGGAGGAGGGGAACGCATGGACACACCGGCGTCTACCCGTCAGTCAGAGGCGGCCCACGGCCTGGACTTGGACGATCAGACGTTGATGCAGCACTGGAGCGTCCTGCGGTCGGGGTTCCGGCGGCTGACCTCTCTCCTGATGGCCGACGTGGAGGCGAAGGTCGGAATCTCGCCGTCGGCGCTCGAGGTGCTCTGCGTTCTGTTGGAGACCCCGGAACACGCCGTTCCGATGGGCCGGCTCACCCAGGCGCTCGGATTCTCCACCGCCGGCACCACCAAGGTCGCCGACCGCCTCATGGATGCGGGCCTGATCGAACGCCGGGCCTGCCCGCAGGACCGACGGCTGATCTACGCGGCGCTGACCGAGCGAGGCCTCGAGGTCGCCACCGACTGCGTCGCCGTGCTCGTCGAGTCCCTGCGCCGCCGGGTCGTCGAGCCTCTCGGCGCCGAACGATTCCGGTCGATCTCCGCAGACATCGGCTCCATTGAGCCGGGGACGATCTGACCGCAGCCGGCTGAGAAGGCCCTCACGGCAGTTGTGAGCCGGGCAGGGCCGTCACGCCGACGCCGACCTGGCGCACCGTCTGCGCGAAGGCCCTGACGTGGGCACTCTCGCCCGTGGTGCGCCACACCAGCGCCCACTCGGTCGGCGGCGCGTCGTGGATCGGCAGGCAGACCACCCCCGGATGGCGGTGATGCCGTGCCACATGCTCGTTCAGCACGGTGACACCCTGCCCGGCGGCCACGAGGGCCAGAGCCTCGGGGAAGGTCCGTACGGCAGGCCCGCGCGGCACCGGCCGCCCGCCGGGTGTGCGCAGGGGCACCATCGCCTCCTCCCAATAGGGCGGCAACCCTCTTCCCGGGCCGAAGACGACCTGGTCGGCGAGGTCGTCCAGGCAGGCCGACGCCCGGCCGGCCAGTGGGTGCCCGGCCGGCACGGCCAGCAGGCGGCCCTCGGTCAGCACGACCGGGCCCACCGTCAGATCGGGCTCCCTGACGGGCAGCCAGAGCAGTTGCAGGTCGACCCGGCCGCCGCGCAGCGCGCCGAAGGGGTCGCCGAAATGGAACTCCAGGGTCCGCACGTCACAGTCGGGGTGGCGGGCGCGGAACGCCTCGATCACGCCGCGCATCTGCGGGCCGAGCGCGCCCATGAGACCCAGCCGCACCGTCCCGGACAGGCCGCGGCCCGCGGCGGTCGCCGCGGCGATGCCGGCCTGGATCAGCTCGTATCCCCGCTGGAGGTCCTCGCGCAGGCGCCGTCCGACCGGGGTCAGCAGCACGGTGCGGCTGGTGCGCTCGAACAATGTGGCGCCGATGCGGCGCTCCTGCCTCTTGATCGACTGGCTGACCCGGGCCTGGGAGACGTGCAGGCGCTCGGCCGTCCGGCCGAAGTGCAGCTCCTCGGCCAGGGTCAGGAAGATCTCGATGTCGCGCAGCTCCACGACGGCTTTCCCTCCGACGACCCTCGGGTCGTGACTCAGACGGCGGCGACCCCGGCCAGGCGCTCCTCGCCGGTGTAGGCGTTCATCGAGCTGCCGCGCACGAAACCGAGCAGGGTGAGACCCCGCTCGGCCGCCAGCTCGACGGCCAGCGACGAGGGGGCCGACACGGCGGCCAGGACCGGGATGCCGCCCATGACCGCCTTCTGCACCAACTCGAACGAGGCCCGCCCCGACACCATGAGCACCGTGGAGGTCAGCGGCAGGCGGCCCCCGCGGGCCGCCCATCCCAGCAGCTTGTCGACCGCGTTGTGCCTGCCGACGTCCTCGCGCACGCAGAGCGTCTCGCCCGAGGCCGTGAACAGCCCGGCGCCGTGCAGGCCCCCGGTGCGGTCGAACACCCGCTGGGCGGCCCTGAGCCGGTCGGGCAGCATCGCGATCAGGCCGGGCTCCAGCCGGACGGGGTCGCCGGAGACCTCCCACCGCGCCACGGTGCGGACCGCCTCCAGCGAGGCCTTGCCGCACACCCCGCAGGAGGAGGTCGTGTAGAAGTTGCGCTCCAGTGACACGGCCGGAGGCGTGACGCCGGGCGCAAGCCGTACGTCGAGGACGTTGTAGGTGTTCTCGCCGTCGACGGTCGCCCCGGCGCAGTAGCGGATGGTGTCGATCTCGGCTGCCGAGCCGATGACGCCCTCGCTGACGAGGAACCCGGCGGCGAGGTCGAAGTCGTCGCCGGGCGTCCGCATGGTGATGGTGAGCGCCTTGCCGTTCAGCCGGATCTCCAGCGGCTCCTCGGCCGCCAGCGCGTCGACTCGGCGGGAGACCGCCGAGTCGCGCAACCGCAGGATGCGGCGCTGGACGGTGACCCTACCCATCGCTCGCCACGTTCTGGACGTGCTTTAAGTAGTGCTCGGCACGCTGCTTCATGCGGCCATCCTTCTCGGGTGTATGCGGTCTACGGTATGCCCGCCGAAGTGGCCGGAACAAGGCTCTGCCTCACCTGCTCGTCGAGCAGATCGGTCACCGCGTGGATCGCCCGGAGGGTGGGGACGGACGCACCGGTGAGGTCGGCCAGCTCGACGACGGCCGCGAGGATCACGTCGAGCTCGAGCGGTTTGCCCTTCTCCAGGTCCTGGAGGGTGGAGGTCTTGTGCTCGCCCGCCTTCTCGGCTCCGGCGAGACGGCGCTCGATGGAGATGTGCGGGTCGCAGCCGACCCTCTGGGCGACGTCGACGGTCTCGCGCATCATCGCGACGACGAGGTCGCGCGTGCCCGTGTGCCGGCAGATGCCCGCCATGGTGGCCCTGGTCAGGGCGCTGATCGGGTTGAAGGCGATGTTGCCCATGAGCTTCACCCAGATGTCGCGGCGCAGGTCGGCCTCGACGGGGCACTTGAGCCCGCCGGCGACCATGGCCTCGCTGAGCTCGACGCATCGGGGGGAGAGTTCTCCGCTCGGCTCCCCGATGGAGAAGCGGGTGCCTTCGAGGTGCCGGATCACGCCCGGCTCCTCGATCTCGGTGGCGGCGTAGACAACGCAGCCGACGGCGCGTTCGAGGGGGAGGGCGGCGGTGACGCTGCCGCCCGGGTCCACGCTCTCGATCCGGTAGCCCTGGTACGGCCCGGGCAGCCGGTGGAAGTACCACCAGGGGATGCCGTTCTGGGCCGCGACGAGGGCCGTTCTCTCGTGCAGCAGCGGGCGGACCATGTGGTCGGCCGAGGCGTAGGAGTTGGCCTTGAGGCCGAGGAACACGAAATCGACGGGCCCGACCTCGTTGGGGTCGTCCGTCGAATGCGGGTGGGCGGTGAAGTCCCCTCGTGGACTCAGCACACGGACGCCCGACTTCCGCATGGCTTCCAGGTGGGTTCCGCGGGCGATGAGATGCACCTCGACGCCGGCGGTATGCAGGGCGGCCCCCACATACGCGCCGATGGCGCCGGCGCCAAGAACAGCGACCTTCACAGTAGCTCCGTTCTCGCGTCGACTGTGCATTCGGTATACAGTATGGCAAAATTGAAATCAAGGAGCCGCTGATGACCGTTGCCGACAGGATCCGGTACGCGGAGACCACCGCGTCCGCGGCGACACCGCCGAGGCGGGACGGGCACGGGGACAGGCACAGGGGCCTTCACGGGGCCCCGGTGCCCTGGGACACCGCGCGGCGGATAGCGACGCAGGCGGTGCGCCCGCTTCCCCCTGCCGACCTGCCTCTTTCCCTGGCCGGCGGCTGCCGCCTGGCCCAGCCGCTGCGCGCCCTGGTGGCCCTGCCCCGCGACGACGTCGCGGCGATGGACGGCTACGCGGTGGCGGGGCCGTCCCCGTGGCGCGTGGTGGGCAGGGTGCTGGCGGGGCAGCCGCGCCATCGCGGGACCCTGGCGCCCGGCACGGCCGTGGAGATCGCCACCGGTGCTCCCGTGCCCGAGGGCGCGGATTCCGTGCTTCCTTACGAGGCCGCGTCGGAACGGCGCGGCCTGGCGGCGACGGAGGTGTCGGGGGATTCCCCGTACGGCAGGCACATCAGGCGGCGCGGCGAGGAATGCGCCGAGGGCTCGGTCGTCCTGGGCGCGGGTGCGCCGCTGACGCCGGTCGCGCTCGGGCTCGCCGCCGGGCTGGGCCACGACACGCTGCGGGTTCACCCGCTTCCCGTCGTCGGCGTGCTGATCACAGGTGACGAGGTGGTCGGCGCCGGCCTCCCGGGGGAGGGCCGAGTGCGCGACGCCGTGGGCCCGCTGCTGCCCGGCCTGATCGAATGGGCGGGCGGCCGGGCGGGGGAGTCGCGCTGGGTCCCGGACGGCGAGGCCGCCCTGACCAGGGCGATCGCCGCGCACTGCGGCTCCGCCGATGTGATCGCCGTCTGCGGCGCCTCGTCGAAGGGCCGCGCCGACCATCTGCGGCCGGTGCTCAGCAGGCTCGGGGCCGACGTGCTGGTGGACGGCGTCGCCGTACGGCCCGGCCACCCGCAGTTGCTCGCCCGCCTGCCCGGAGGACGCCTGGTCGTGGGCCTGCCGGGCAATCCCTACGCGGCGCTGGCCGCCGCTCTCACGCTCCTGCTTCCGGCGGTCCGTGGGCTCCTCGGCCGGCCGGAGTGCCGGGGCGAGCGCACCGCGCTCGCGGAGACCGTGCCGTCGCACCCGTCCGACACCCGCCTGGTGGCGGTGCGGCGCTCCGCGCGTGGAGCGGTTCCTGTGGGGCACGACCGTCCTGGGTCGTTATGGGGGGCGGCCCTGGCCGACGCGCTCGCGGTGGTTCCGCCCAGGTGGGAGGGAGGGCCGGTCGAGCTCCTCGCTCTTCCGGCCTGAAACTGCTTCGTCGCCCGGGCGAAAGGGTCTGGACATCGCCCGATCACCGGAGTACACCTTGCAACATACGGTATGCAGTATGGAGTCAACACAGATCGCGACAGCGAGAGGACGACAAAGATGACAGCGGAAGCCGTACCGGAATCGATCTCCGGCGGTCACCTGGTGGCCAAGGCGCTCAAGGCGGAGGGGATCGATGTGATCTTCACGCTGTGCGGCGGTCACATCATCGACATCTATGACGGGTGCATCGACGAGGGAATCGACGTCGTCGACGTCCGCCACGAGCAGGTCGCCGCGCATGCCGCAGACGGCTACGCGCGCATCACGGGCAAGCCCGGATGCGCGGTCGTGACGGCGGGCCCGGGCACCACCGACGCCGTGACGGGTGTGGCCAACGCCTTCCGAGCCGAGAGCCCCATGTTGCTCATCGGCGGTCAGGGGGCCCTGAGCCAGCACAAGATGGGCTCACTGCAGGACCTTCCGCACGTCGACATGATGACGCCGATCACCAAGTTCGCCGCGACGGTGCCGTCGACCGAGCGGGTGGCCGACATCGTGTCCATGGCCTTCAGAGAGTGCTACAGCGGAGCCCCGGGGCCGTCGTTCCTGGAGATCCCGCGCGACGTGCTGGACGCCAGGGTCCCGCTGGAGAAGGCGCGCATCCCGAAGGCCGGGCACTACCGCGCCTCCACGCGCCAGCTGGGCGACCCGGCGGCCATCGAGCGCCTCGCCGACCTGATCGTGCACTCGGAGAAGCCGGCCATCCTCCTGGGCAGCCAGGTCTGGACGTGCCGTGCCACGGACGACGCGATCGACTTCGTCCGCGCGCTCAACGTGCCGGCGTACATGAACGGCTCCGGCCGCGGCACCCTGCCTCCCGGTGACCCGCACCACTTCCAGCTGTCGCGGCGCTACGCCTTCACCGAGGCCGACCTCATCATCATCGTCGGCACGCCGTTCGACTTCCGCATGGGATACGGCAAGCGGCTGTCGCCGACCGCGACCGTGGTGCAGATCGACCTCGACTACCGCACCGTGGGCAAGAACCGCGACATCGACCTCGGCATCGTCGGCGACGCCGGCCTGGTGCTGTCGGCCGCCGTCGCCGCCGCCTCCGGCCGTGACGACAACGGCAGCGCCCGCCGCAAGAAGTGGCTGGAGGAGCTGCGCGAGGTCGAGACCAAGGCGTTCGAGAAGCGGCTGCCCCGCCAGCTGTCCGGCTCGCAGCCGATCGACCCCTACCGCCTGGTCCACGAGATCAACGAGTTCCTGACCGAAGACACGATCTACATCGGCGACGGCGGCGACATCGTCACCTTCTCCGGCCAGGTCGTGCAGCCCAAGTCGCCCGGCCACTGGATGGACCCGGGCCCGCTCGGCACCCTCGGCGTCGGCGTCGCCTTCGCGATGGCCGCGAAGTACGCCCAGCGCGACAAGGAGGTGCTGTGCCTGTTCGGCGACGGCGCCTTCAGCCTCACCGGCTGGGACTTCGAGACCATGGTCCGCTTCGACCTGCCCTTCATCGGGGTCATCGGCAACAACTCCTCGATGAACCAGATCCGGTACGGCCAGGCCGCCAAGTACGGCGAGGACCGGGGCAGGGTCGGCAACACCCTGGGCGACGTCAGGTACGACGAGTTCGCCCGCATGCTCGGCGGATACGGCGAGGAGGTCCGCGACCCGGCGGACATCCGGCCCGCGCTCGAGCGCGCCCGTGAGTCGGGCAAGCCCGCACTGATCAACGTGTGGGTCGACCCGGACGTCTACGCCCCCGGAACCATGAACCAGACGATGTACAAGTAGGAGCGCCGCGATGACCAGAGCCCTCGAGGGCGTGCGCGTCCTCGACATGACCCACGTCCAGTCCGGTCCGTCCTGCACCCAGCTGCTCGCCTGGCTCGGCGCCGACGTCGTCAAGCTCGAATCGCCCACGGGCGACATCACCCGCCAGCAGCTGCGCGACGTGCCCGACGTCGACAGCCTCTACTTCACGATGCTCAACTGCAACAAGAAGAGCATCACGCTCAACATGAAGAGCGAGCGCGGCAAGGAACTGTTCACCGAGATGGTGCGCGACGCCGACATCCTGGTGGAGAACTTCGGCCCCGGCGCGGTCGACCGCATGGGCTTCACCTGGGAGCGGCTGCAGGAGCTCAACCCCCGGCTCATCTACGCCTCGATCAAGGGCTTCGGCCCTGGCAAGTACGCCAACTTCAAGGCCTACGAGGTGGTCGCGCAGGCGATGGGCGGCTCGATGAGCACCACCGGCTTCGAGGACGGCCCGCCCCTGGCCACCGGCGCGCAGATCGGCGACTCCGGCACCGGCATCCACACGGTCGCCGGCATCCTCGCCGCGCTGTACCAGCGCACCCACACCGGCCGCGGCCAGCGGGTCCAGGTGGCGATGCAGCACGCCGTGCTGAACCTGTGCCGGGTCAAGCTGCGCGACCAGCAGCGCCTGGTCCACGGGACGCTCGCCGAATACCCCAACAAGACCTTCGGCGAGGACGTGCCCCGCTCGGGCAACGCCTCCGGCGGCGGTCAGCCGGGATGGGCCGTCAAGTGCGCGCCCGGCGGGCCCAACGACTACATCTACGTGATCGTCCAGCCGCCCGGCTGGGCCCCCCTCTCCCGGATCATCGGCCGGCCGGAGCTCGCGGACGACCCCGAGTGGGCGACCCCGGCGGCGCGGCTGCCGAAGCTGGACAAGATGTTCCAGCTCATCCAGGACTGGACCAGCCTCCACGGCAAGTGGGAGGTGCTGGACGCGCTCAACGCCGAGAACATCCCCTGCGGGCCGATCCTGTCGACCAAGGAGCTCATCGAGGACGACTCGCTGCGGGCCGAGGGGATCATCGTCGACGTCGAGCACCCCGAGCGCGGCACCTTCGCGACGGTCGCCAGCCCCCTGAGCCTTTCGGATTCCCCGGTCAACGTGACCACGCCGCCGCTTCTCGGCGAGCACAACAACGAGATCTACGCGGCCCTCGGCGTGGACGCCGACGAGCTGGCCGCTCTGAAGTCGAACGGAGTCATCTGAATGCCGATCACCCCCCACACTCCGGATCGTCAAGCGGTGCGCGAAGTCCTGGAGAAAGCCAGGGCCGAAGGCCGCACCGGGCTGACCGCCCCGGAGGGCAAGCTGATCTGCGACGCGTACGGTATCGCCACCCCCGGCGAGGGCCTGGCCACCTCCGCGGACGAGGCGGTGGAACTGGCCATCCGCATGGGCCTGCCCGTCGTCCTCAAGATCGTTTCCCCGGACATCCTCCACAAGACCGAGGCGGGCGGCGTGCTCGTCGGCCTCGCCACCCCCGAGGCGGTGCGCGACGGCTACGCGAAGATCATCGCGTCGGCCGGCGCGTACAACCCGGACGCGGTGATCGACGGCGTCCAGGTGCAGCAGATGGTCGGCGGCGGCCACGAGGTCATCATCGGCGCCGTCACCGACCCGACGTTCGGCAAGGTGGTGGCCTTCGGCCTCGGCGGCGTGCTCGTCGAGGTGCTCAAGGACGTGACCTTCCGCCTCGCCCCGCTCACCGAGGCGGAGGCGACCGGGATGCTGGACGACATCCAGGCCGCTGAGGTGCTCAAGGGCGCCCGTGGCGCCGCCCCCGCCGACCGGGCCGCCCTGTCGGCGATGATCCAGCGGGTCGGCGCCCTGGTCGGCGACTTCCCCGAGATCACCGAGATCGACCTCAACCCGGTCTTCGCGACCGCCGACGGCGCCATCGCCGCCGACGTGCGCATCCTGCTGGCCTCCGGGCCGGTCGAGGAGCCCGTACGGCTCCCGCGCGAGCAGATCCTGACCTCCATGAACCGGATCTTCAAGCCGCGTTCGGTGGCTGTGATCGGCGCCTCCGGCGAGACCGGAAAAATCGGCAATTCGGTTATGCGTAACCTCATCAACGGTGGCTACAAGGGGCATATCTATCCGATCAACCCCAAGTCCCCCGAGATCCTCGGCCTCCCCGCCTACCCCAGCATCGCCGACGTGCCGGGTGAGGTCGACGTCGCCGTGTTCGCGATCCCCGCGAAGTTCGTGGCCGCCGCCCTGGAGGAGGTCGGCCGCAAGGGCGTCGCGGGCGCCGTCATGATCCCGTCGGGCTTCGCCGAGACGGGCAACGTCGAAGGCCAGAAGGAGATCGTCGAGATCGCCCGCAGGCACGGTGTGCGCATGCTCGGGCCGAACATCTACGGCTACTACTACACGCCGGAGAACCTCTGCGCGACGTTCTGCACGCCGTACGACGTGAAGGGCGGCGTCGCCCTCACCTCGCAGAGCGGCGGCATCGGCATGGCCATCCTCGGCTTCAGCCGTACGACGAAGATGGGCGTGTCGGCGATCGTGGGCGTCGGCAACAAGGCCGACGTTGACGAGGACGACCTGCTGACCTTCTTCGAGCAGGACGACAACACCCACGCCATCGCCATGCACCTCGAAGACCTCAAGGACGGGCGCGGCTTCGTCGACGCGGTCCGGCGGGTCGTCACGACCAAGCCGGTGATCGTGCTCAAGGCGGGACGCACCGCGATGGGCGCCAAGGCGGCGGGGTCGCACACGGGCGCGCTCGCCGGCGACGACAAGGTCTACGACGACATCCTCCGCCAGGCCGGCGTCGTCAGGGCTCCCGGGCTGAACGACATGCTCGAGTACGCCCGGTCGCTGCCGCTGCTGCCCACCCCCAAGGGCGAGAACGTCGTCATCATCACCGGAGCCGGCGGCTCGGGCGTGCTGCTCTCCGACGCCTGCGTGGACAACGGCCTCACGCTCATGGAGATCCCCCCGGATCTCGACGAGGCATTCCGCGCCTACATCCCCCCCTTCGGGGCGGCAGGGAACCCGATCGACATCACCGGAGGTGAACCCCCCAGCACCTACGAGAACACCGTGAGGCTCGGCCTGTCCGACCCTCGCATCCACGCACTGGTCCTCGGCTACTGGCACACCATCGTGACCCCCCCAATGGTCTTCGCGGAACTGATCGCCCGTGTGGTGGCGGACGAGAGAGCGAAGGGCAACACGAAGCCGGTGGTCGCGTCCCTCGCGGGCGACACGGAAGTAGAGGAGGCGTGCGACTACCTGTTCGAACACGGCGTGGTGGCTTATCCATACACGACGGAGAAGCCGGTGGCCGTGCTCGGCGCGAAATACCGCTGGGCCCGGGCCGCGGGTTTGCTGAGCGGCTGAGCCGGCCGCTTTCGGGGCGACTGAGGGGGCGTTCAAGGCTGCACTAGAAAGATCAAACTCCCCAGGAGGATTTAGGTGGAGACATCAAGAACGCCGGCGTCGGGGGCCGGTCAGGCCGGCACCACGCCGGCGCAGGAAGAACGAGTGTGGAAGGCGGGCCGGCTGGAGCCGATGCCCATCCGGCCGTTACCCGACGCCCCACCCTCGGTGCACATCCTCGGGCCGACCGTGTTCCTGGTCGCGCTCGGCGTGGGCATGGGCGAGTCCTACATGTGGCCTCGCCTGGTCCTGCTCTTCGGCCCGGAGATCCGATGGCTCTTCCTCATCGGCGTCACCCTCCAGGCCGTGGTCATGCTGGAGATGGCCCGCTACGCCATGGCGACGGGCGAGAGCATCTTCTTCGGCGCCGCCCGGGTCTTCAAGCCGCTGATGTGGTTCTTCTTCGCGGTGGCGATCCTCGTCTACATCTGGCCGGGGCACCTGTCGGCGGGCGCCGCGGCCTTCGAGAAGATCACCGGAATACCCTGGGTGGTCACGGCCTGCGTAGGACTCGTCCTCGTCGGGATCGTGTTCAGCCTGGCGAAGGTCATCTACAACCTGCTCGAGAACGTGCTGAGCATCCTCATCGGCACACTGGTCGTCGGAACCGCGATCATCGCGGCGATGGTGGGCAGCTGGCAGGACCTGTCCAGCACGATCACCGGCATGTTCGCCTTCGGCTACATCCCGGATGAGGCGCTGTCCCCGACGTGGTTCCCCGTCATCGTCGGCTCGATCGCCTTCGCCGGCCCCTCGGGCATGCAGCAGATGTGGTACACCCTTCACCTGCGCGACTCCGGCGCGGGCATGGGCGCCCACATCCCGAAGATCCGCGGACTGCGGCACGCCGGTGAAGAGGAGGCCATGCCCTCGCGTGGCTTCATGTTCGACACCGACAACCCCGAGGAGATGCGCAAGTGGAAGGGCTGGCGGCGCTGGGTCACCTTCGACGCCTTCCTGCTCTTCTGGGGCATCACGATGCTGGTGACGGTCTCGTTCACCGTGCTCGCCCAGGCGGCGTCGCGGCAGAACTCGAACGTCAAGGAGCTGATCCTCGCCGGTGACCGGGAGGCGTCGCTCAACGCGATGTCCGACTCGTTCTCCTCGGCGGGCAGCTCGGTCCTCGGCGCGGTCTTCCTCGGCTTCATCGCGTTGATCGGATTGAACGCGACCCTCGGTCTGTTCGACTCCTTCTCCCGGGGTCAGGCGGACATGTCCTATCACTTCGTCCCAGGCGCCAAGAAGTTCGGCATCTCCAAGCTCTACGCCGGCTTCCTGTGGGCCGTCATCATCTTCGGCATCCTCATCCTGCTGTTCGGCCCCGCGGACGGCCCCGGCGCGATCCTCGACACCCTCGCCTTCCTGTCGACGTTCGCCATGGGCGCTTACTGCGTCACGCTCCTGCTGGTGAACAACCGCATGCTGCCCAAGCCGATTCGGCCCAAGCTGTACACGAACCTGATCATCGGATTCGGCGCGGTGTTCTACCTCGGGATGCTGTTCTACAGCCTCTTCAAGTACGGCGTGGTGCTCGACTGATGGATCGCGCCCGTTTACACGCAGAGGTGGCCCTGCCCGGGCTGCTGATCGGAGTCATCGCGGGGGCCATGGCCGGTGGTCTGACCCTCCTCGCGGGAAACTCAGGGGCCTGGGCGTTGGTCTCCGCGTTGTCACTGGCCGTTCCCCTCGGCCTGCTCGGGGCGGGGTACGGTTTCCTGCTCGGCCGGAGCCTGTTCCAGCCAGGGGTGTTCGCCCCGGCGGGACTGTACTGGCTGGTCGGTTTCCCGCTCGCCCGCCTCATCCAGGAGGCCGTCACGAGCCACGTCGTCTTCGGACGGGTGGCGTTGTCGGACGAACTGCTGTTCTTCCTCGCCTACCAGGCGGTCGTGAGCCTCGGCTTCGCGATCGGTTTCGTCTGGTTGCACGAGCGCCTGGCGCCGCATTGGTTCATGCGCATCGCGCGTCACAACCCTGTGGCCCACGAACTGCTTGAACGGTACATCGCGCACGCCGAGAACCTCTGGCGAGCGCGTGAGCGGCGGCGGGCGATGAGGCAGGGAGAGAAAGGAGCACGATGAACCTGCCCGTGTGGGTATGGCTGGCCACGATCGGCGTATTCCTTACCGTTTTCGCCATCGACTTCTACCTCATCTCACGCAATCCGCACCAGCCGTCGTTCCGTGAATGCGTGTGGTGGGTGAGCCTCTACGTGATGCTCGCGGTGGTCTTCGGTTTGGGCATGGTGTTCATCGCCGGCCCCACCCACGGCGGGGAGTTCTTCGCCGGTTGGATCACGGAATACTCCCTCAGCGTCGACAACCTGTTCGTCTTCCTGATCATCATGAGCCGCTTCTCGGTGCCGCATCAGTACCGGCAGAAGGTGCTCATGACGGGAATCGTGCTGGCACTCGTCATGAGGGGTCTGTTCATCGCGGTGGGAGCGGAGGCGATCACGCGGTTCGACTGGCTCTTCTACATCTTCGGAGCCTTCCTCGCGTACACCGCCTACAAGCTCATCACCGAGAAAGAGGAGGAGGCGGACTTCTCGGAGAACATCGCCCTCCGCACGGTCAAGCGCCTGGTGCCGGCCACCGACACCTACCACGGTGCGGCCATGACGACCCGGATCGACGGGCGCCGCCTGGTCACCCCGATGCTGATCGTGATGGTGGCGATCGGAACCTCCGATCTCCTCTTCGCCCTGGACTCCATCCCGGCCATCTTCGGCCTCACGAAGGAGCCCTACATCGTGTTCACGGCCAACGTCTTCGCCCTGATGGGCCTGCGCCAGCTCTTCTTCCTCGTGGGGGGACTGCTGGAGCGTCTGGTCTATCTCAACAAGGGCTTGTCGGTGGTCCTCGCTTTCATCGGGGCGAAGCTCGTGCTGGAGGCCCTCCATCACGACGGCGTCTCGTGGGCGCCCGAGGTGCCGATCACGGCGTCCCTCGGCGTCATCATCGGCACGCTGGCCATCACCACGGTCGCCAGCCTGCTCAAGTCGCGCAGCGACAGCAAGAAGAGCGCCGAGGTCGAAAAGGACCAGGTGTCCGTCGACAACTGATGTTCCGGCCTGGCCACGGGCGGGAGGTCTCCTCGTTGGAGCCTCCCGCCCGTGGTCATCGGGAGACGTCGATCCTGCGATCGGCGGCCCACTCCGTGAGGTAACGCTCCACGCCGTCGGCGGAGCCCTGCTTGCGCATGGCCGCCGCCAGCCCGAGCCCGATCATCCGCCCGTCCGCGGGATGACCCACCGGCTCGTCCAGAAGCTTGCGAAGCCTGTTCGCCAGCGCCTTCATCGCGATTCTCCTTCCTGGTTCTGTTGCCGGCCCCATTTCCGGGCCATTTGAAATTCTCTACCCGGGGTGTTTCAACCAAACGGAGCGCCCGTGAATTCCATGTCAATTCTGTCCGAGGGAACGGGCGCAGGCCGGCGAATCCTCGGGCGGGCATGCGCGATCGGCCTTGGCCGTGAAAACAAATCGGGGAAGAACGCGCGGATCGGCGCATTAGGGATTCAAAAGGGCGGGGCCGGCGGAAAGCACGGCCGGCCCGCCGCATTCAGAAGAAACGGCCCAGATGTGAAATGTCTCTTATTTGGGCGAGCGGGGCCTGCGCCGCCGCATGGGCTCGGGTGCCGCCTCGACCGGCTCCGACTCCCGCTGCTCAAGGTAGGACTGCCGCGTGTGCTCGGTGTGCTTGCGCATCACGTCGGCCGCGCGCTCCTCGTCTCCCGCCGCGATGGCGTCGACCAGCTCGGTGTGCTCCATCCACGACGCCCGGCCCCGCTTGCGCGCCACGGGCGTGTGGTACCACCGGACGCGCCTGGCCACCTGGGCGGCCAGCTCGGTCAGCACCTTGTTGCCCGACAGCTCGGTCACGGCCGCGTGCAACTCGGAGTTGACCGCGACCGACTCGTCGACGTCGTCGGCCTCCATGGCGGCCAGCCCGCGGGCGCACAACGCCCGCAACCGCTGTACGCCCTCGCTGGTCGCGTGACGCGCCGCGAGCTTGGCCGACTCGGTCTCCAGGAGAGTCCGTACGGCAAGCAGCTGGTCGGCCTCCTGCACGGTGGGGGAGTGCACGAAGGCGCCGTGGCCGGGGTGGAGGTCGACCCACCCCTCGCCGCTGAGCAGCTGAAGCGCTTCCCTGATCGGCTGGCGCGAGACGCCGAGGAGGCCGGCGAGCTCGCTTTCCGCCAAGTGCTGCCCGGGCTTGAGATGGCCGGTGAGGATCAGCTCCAGAAGCGCCTCGAAGACGCTTTCCCGCAGCGGTACGGGCCGCGCGATCTTGGGAGCGGCTCCCTGGTTCGCCAATTCGGACCGCAACATGTCCATCACTCCAGAATGAGGCGACGGGTGCGGCCAAGTGCCGCATTCTTCCCATCACTGTTTCTCGTAGACCGCCTACAGCATACAGTTGAACGCTTGGCCACTGTTTGTGAACCCGATCACACGCTGGCCGGAAGCGTAGTCGGGCGTCCGGGGCGGCGCAGTCGATGACTCACGATGAGCGAAACGATCGCCACCGCCCCCATGGCCAGGAAGACCGTCGGCTGGTTCGCCGACGTGATCGCCAGATAGGCCACCGCGACGCCGAGCGCCCCGGCGACCGCCTTCGTGCTGTAGACCACGCTGTGGATCTCGGCCGTGCGCTCTTGGCCGAAGAATTCGCGCACGAGACTGGCGATGAGCGGATAGAAGGCGCCGCCGCCGAGACCGGCGAACACGGCCGCCATCAGGACCAGGCCGCCCGACTCGGCCGCCACGCCGGCGGAGAAGAGCAGCTGCCCCACCGCGAGCAGTGCCAGCACCGTGCTGAGCACACGCCTGCGGCCGAACCGCTCGGAGGCGAGCATCGCGCACGCCCGCCCCGCGCCGTTCAGCGCGATGAGCAGGGTGAGGGCCACCCACGGAACCGGCCGCTCCAGTGTGGCCACCGCGACGACGTCGAAGATCGATACGGCTCCCGCGCAAATGAGGATCACCGCCAGGCACGTCGAGGCCCCGGTGCGCAGGGCCTGCCCGGTGGAGAACTCCCGCAGCGCCGGCGGGGTCCTGCGCAGCACGAGGCTGTCGAGCGCGTGCTCGCGCGGGTCCAGGTGTGGCGGCCACCAGCGCCGGGGCGGGAGCCGTACGAAATGGGCGGCCAGGCCGATGACGGCCAGGGCGAGCACGCCGGAGACGCCGAACGCGACCTTCACGCCGCCGCCGGAGCCGAGGCCCGCGACCACCGCGAGGGGGGCGGCGCCGTACGCGAAGGCTCCGGTGGCGAAGCCGACGTGGGTGCCCGGGCGCTCGGGGAACCATCGCGCGACCGTCTCGGTGCACACGCCGTAGACGAGCCCGGCCCCGGCTCCGCCGAGAAGCGCGTAGCCGGTGCGGATCGCCGCCGTTCCGTCGGAGAACGCCACGGTGAGCATCGCCGCGCCGCTGAGCACGGCGCCCACGCGCAGCGCGGCCCGCACGTCGAGACGCCCGCCCCGCACCAGATAAGCGGTGGGGAGGGCGACCACGGCCTGGAAGACGATCCATACGGCCAGCGGCACCAGCGCGCCGGCGACCGAGCGGCCCGCGGAGGAGAGGAGGCCCGGCAGCGCGGCGGCGTAGCCGTACTGCAGGGGAGCGATGGCGATCATCGCCGCCCATGGCAGCCAGAGCATCCACGACCTGGGCCGATTGATCAGGTCCTGGGGCGTGTCGCCCACGAGATAGGCGCGGCCCTGCCAGTCTCGGACCTCTTGTGCTTTCTCCATACTGTATGGAATATCCCGAGAATCGGCCGCTGTCGAGACCTAGACCGCGTCGACTACATACGGTATACAGTCTACGAAGCCCCCTAAAGGAGAACCCGATGGACCTGTACGAGCACCAGGCCAAGGAGTTGTTCGCACGGCACGGGATAACGGTCCCCCCAGGAAGGGTCGCGGCCACCGCGCAGGAAGCCCGCCTGATCGCGACGGAGCTGAAGGCCCCGGTGGTCATCAAGGCCCAGGTGAAGACCGGAGGCAGAGGAAAGGCCGGCGGGGTGCGTCTCGCGCCCGGGCCCGCCGCGGCGGAGAACGAGGCCAGGCGCATCCTCGGCATGGACATCAAGGGCCATACCAGCCACACCGTGCTCGTGGAGAAGGCCACCGGGGGATTCGAGGAGTATTACGCGGCCTTCCTGGTCGACCGGGCCAACCGCACGCTCCTCGCGATGGTCTCCAGCGAGGGCGGGATGGACATCGAGGAGGTCGCGGCGACCAAGCCCCACGCGCTGGCCCGCATCCCCATCGACGCCCTGACCGGCGTCGACCTCGACACCGCCCGGCTGCTGGCGGCGAGCGCCGGCCTGCCCGAGGACGTCCACGACGCCGCGGCCGCCACGCTGGTTCGCCTGTGGGAGGTCATGGTCGAGGAGGACGCCCTGCTCGTCGAGGTCAACCCGCTGGCCTGCACCTCCGACCGCAGGGTCCTGGCGCTCGACGGCAAGGTGTCCCTCGACGACAACGCCTCCTTCCGCCACGACCACGCCGCCTTCGCCGACGGCGCCGACGACGGCGGCCTGGAGGCGCGCGCCCGGGCCAAGCACCTCAACTACGTCAAGCTCGAAGGCCAGGTCGGCGTCATCGGCAACGGCGCGGGCCTGGTGATGAGCACGCTCGACGTCGTGGCCTACGCGGGCGAGCGGTTCGGCGGCGTACGGCCGGCCAACTTCCTCGACATCGGCGGCGGGGCCTCGGCACAGGTGATGGCCGACGGGCTGGAGATCATCCTGTCCGACCCGGACGTGCGGGCCGTGCTGGTCAACGTCTTCGGCGGGATCACGGCGTGCGACGCGGTGGCCAACGGCATCGTCGCCGCGCTGCAGACCTTCGGGGAGGAGGGGCCGCGGTGCCCGATCGTCGTCCGCCTCGACGGCAACAACGCCGAACTGGGGCACCGCATCCTCAGCGACGCCGGCCATCCGATGGTCCGCGTGGTCACCACCATGGACGGCGCCGCCGAGCTCGTGGCCGAGCTCGCCGCGGCCTGACAGGTCAACCGCCGAGAGGAGCAGCGACGATGGCCATCTTCCTGACCAAGGACAGCAAGGTGCTGGTCCAGGGCATGACCGGCGCGGAGGGCAGCCGCCATACCGCCCGGATGATCGCGGCCGGCACCGACATCGTGGCCGGGGTGACGCCGGGCAAGGGCGGTCAGTCGGTCGACTTCGGCGAGCGCCGGGTGCCC
This sequence comes from Planotetraspora thailandica, assembly GCF_016863335.1. GTDB lineage: Bacteria > Actinomycetota > Actinomycetes > Streptosporangiales > Streptosporangiaceae > Planotetraspora > Planotetraspora thailandica. The sequence goes on along the minus strand of NZ_BOOR01000062.1, from coordinate 8,862 downwards.
GTCTTCGGCGGCGTCGCCGAGGCCATGGCCGAGACCGGGGCCGACGTCTCGGTGGTCTTCGTGCCGCCGAGGTTCGCCAGGGGCGCGGTCGAGGAGGCCGTCGACGCCGGCATCCCGCTCTGCGTGGTGATCACCGAGGGCGTGCCGGTCCACGACACGCTCCGCGTGTGGGCGCGCGCGCAGGCCGCGGGCACGACCCGGATCATCGGGCCCAACTGCCCGGGCCTGATCAGCCCCGGGCAGGCCAGCGCGGGCATCATCCCCGCCGACATCACCTCGGCGGGCCCGATCGGCCTGGTGTCGAAGTCGGGCACGCTGACCTACCAGCTCATGTACGAGCTGCGCGACATCGGTTTCTCCACCGCGGTCGGCATCGGGGGCGACCCCGTCATCGGCACGACGCACATCGACGCGTTGCAGGCGTTCCAGGACGACCCCGGCACCGACGCGATCGTGATGATCGGCGAGATCGGCGGCGACGCCGAGGAGCGGGCCGCGGCCTACATCGAAAAGCACGTGACCAAGCCGGTCGTCGCCTACGTGGCGGGCTTCACCGCCCCCGAGGGCAAGACCATGGGCCACGCGGGCGCCATCGTGTCGGGCTCGTCCGGTACGGCCCAGGCCAAGAAGGAAGCGCTGGAGAAGGTCGGCGTGCGCGTCGGCAAGACCCCCAGCGAGACCGCCCGCCTCATGCGCGAGGTCATGGGGTCCCGCTGACCCCGACAAGTCGATCGTCAAGCCGGAGGCATCGTGAAGTTCGACGTCAACCTCTCCATCGTCTTCACCGAGTTGCCGCTCCTGGAGCGGCCGGCGGCCGCGGCCAAGGCGGGCTTCGACGCGGTGGAGCTGTGGTGGCCCTTCGACGGGCCGGTGCCCGGCCAGGCGGAGGTGGACCGGTTCCGTGCCGCCGTCGAGGACGCCGGGGTGCGCCTGGTCGGGCTCAACTTCGACGCCGGCGACATGGCGGCGGGCGACCGCGGCCTGCTGTCGCGGCCGGACGGCTCCGCGCGGTTCCGCGCGAACATCGACGCCGCCGTCGGCCTGGCCGGCTCACTGGGCTGCCGCACCCTCAACGCCCTGTACGGCAACCGCGTGCCCGGCCTGACGGCCGAGGCCCAGCGCGAGCTGGCCCTGGAGAACCTCGCGCTGGCGGCAGGGGCAGCGCGGGACATCGGCGCCACAGTGGTCGTCGAGGCCATCAACACCCATGAGAACCCGCACTACCCCATCTGGTCGTCGGCGGGCGCCTTCGAGGTGATCGACGCGGTGGGCGCCCCCAACGTGGCCTTCCTCGCGGATCTGTACCACCTGCACCGCATGGGGGAGGACGTCCTGGCCCTCATCGACGAGCACTCCGGGAGGTTCGGCCACGTGCAGATCGCCGACGACCCCGGGCGGGGACAGCCGGGCACCGGGGCCATGCCGTACAAGCAGATCTTCGAGCGGCTGGAGGCCGTGGGATACCGCGGTCACGTCGGGCTCGAATACCGACCCGTCGGCCCGAGCGCCGAGAGCTTCGCGTGGAGGAACGGATGAACATCGGATTCATCGGGCTCGGGATCATGGGCAGCCCGATGGCGGCCAACCTGGTGCGGGCCGACCACACGGTGGTGGGCTACGACGTCAGCGCGGAGCGCCTGGCGGCCCTGGCGGCGATCGGCGGCAAGACCGCGTCGAGCATCGCCGAGACGGTGGCGGGGGCCGACGTCGTGATCACCATGTTGCCCGACTCGCCTCAGGTCGAGGAGGTCGCCTTCGCCGGCGACGGCCTGCTCGCCCACGCCAAGCCGGGCCTGCTGTACATCGACACCAGCACGATCAGGCCGGAGACCTCCCGCAAGGTCGCCCAGGCGGCGGCGGCGAGGGACGTCCACGCGCTCGACGCCCCTGTGAGCGGCGGCGAGCGCGGTGCGGTCGACGGCACTCTCTCGATCATGGTGGGCGGCCGCGCGGAGGACTTCGAGGCCGCCCGCCAGGTGCTCTCCCACGTCGGCACCACCATCGTGCACGTGGGGCCGTACGGCGCTGGCCAGACGGTGAAAGCCGCCAACCAGCTCGTGGTCGGCGGGATCTACGGCCTGGTGGCCGAGGCGATCGTGCTGCTGGAGGCGTCCGGGGTCGACCCGGGGCCGGGGCTGGACGTGCTCGCCGGCGGCCTGGCGGGCTCCCGCATCCTCGAGCTCAAACGGCACTCCATGATCAAGCGGGAGTTCACCCCCGGCTTCCGCATCGACCTGCACCACAAGGACATGGGCATCGCGACGGCCGCCGCGCGGGAGGCGGGCGTGTCCCTGCCGCTCACCGGCATGGTCGCGCAGCTCATCGCCGCTGCGAGGGCGCAGGGCCACGGGGGTCTCGACCACTCCGCACTGCTCAAGGTGATCGAAAGGATCAACTCGTGAACGAGCGAACCGTTTCCGTCACGCGGCGCACGCCCTCGCGGGCGCTGGGGGAGGCCCGGTGAAGCGGATCCCCTGCATGGAGGCGGCCGTCGCCGTCATGGAGTCCGAGGGCGTCGACACCGTGTTCGGCATCCCCGGAGCGGCCATCCTCCCTCTGTACGCCGCGCTGCAGCACAGCTCCGTCCGGCACATCACCGTGCGGCACGAGGAGGGCGGCACCCACGCGGCCGACGGCTGGGCCCGAGTGACCGGGAACGTCGGCGTCTGCATCGGCACGTCCGGCCCCGCCGGCACGAACATGATCACGGGCCTCTACACGGCGCTGGCCGACTCCATCCCGATGATCTGCATCACCGGGCAGGCGATGCGCAGCAAGCTCCACCAGGAGTCGTTCCAGGCGGTCGACATCGTGGAGATCGCCAAGCCGGTCACCAAGTGGGCCGTGCAGCTGAAGGAGCCCGCCCAGGCCCCCTGGGTGTTCCGCGAGGCCTTCCGCATCGCCCGTTCCGGCCGTCCCGGCCCCGTGCTCATCGACCTGCCGATCGACGTGCAGCGCGGCACCTGCCTGTACGACCCCGAGCTGGACGGCCCGTTCCCGATCGAGGTGCCCGAGCCGCGGGCCGAAGCCGTGCGGGCGGCCGTCGACCTGCTGGCGACGGCCGAGCGGCCGCTGATCCTCGCCGGCGGCGGCGTGATCATCGGGGACGCGTCGGCCGAGCTGCGCGCGCTCGCCGAGCACCTCCAGGTGCCCGTCCAGGTCACCCTGATGGGCAAGGGCGCCTTCCCCGAGGACCACCCGCTGTTCGCGGGCATGGCGGGAATCCAGACCCAGACCCGCTGGGGGAACGCCGCCTTCCTGGAGAGCGACCTCGTCCTGGCGGTCGGCGCGCGGTTCGGCGACCGGCACACCGGAGACCTGGAGACCTACAGGAAGGGCCGCAGGTTCATCCACGCCGACATCGAGCCGACCCAGATCGGGAAGGTCTTCGAGCCCGACTTGGGCCTGGTCGGTCACGCGCGGCCCACCCTGGGCGCCCTCGCCGAGGAGGCGCGCCGCCGCGGTCCGTCCAGGAAGCCGGGACGCTGGGTGAAGAAGGTCGACAAGCTGCGCTCCACGCTGTTGCGGCGCGACGACTTCGACGAGGTGCCGATCAAGCCGCCGCGGGTCTTCAAGGAGATCAACGAGTTCTTCGGCCAGGACACGACCTTCGTCACCGCGATCGGCCTCTACCAGATCTGGTCGGGGCAGTTCCAGAAGACGTACCTGCCGCGGCGCTATCTCGTCTGCGGGCAGGCGGGACCGCTGGGCTGGGAGGTGCCTGCCGCGATGGGCGTCAAGTGCGCCTATCCCAACCGCCAGGTCGTGGCGGTCGTCGGCGACTACTCCTTCCAGTTCCTCATGGAGGAGGTCGCGGTCGCCGCGCAGTACCGCATCCCGTTCGTGATCGTGATGATCAACAACGAGTATCTCGGGCTCATCAGGCAGGCCGAGATCCCGTACGACATGAACTACGCCGTCGACCTGCACTACGGCGAGGGCGGGATCGACCACGTCAAGGTCATGGAGGCGTTCGGCTGCCCCGCACGGCGGGTGGACAAGCCCGGCGACATCGCCGGCGCCCTCGCCTGGGCCAGTGACGAGGCTGAGCGCGCTCAGCTGCCCGTGCTGGTCGAGGTGATGGTGGAGCGCGAGGCCAACGCCGCCATGGGGGCGTCGCTCGACGCCGTGAAGGAGTTCGAGCCCCTGCCCGACGAGCTCGCCCTCGCCATCGACTGGTCCGACTGAGATTGAGGAGACCGCGCATGCCCCTCCTGCTCAAGCCCGGCACGGCCTGGTCCGACGCCTACGCCCGATGCCGTACGGCGGCGCCGGAAGCCTTCCACGACGACCGGGTGCTCAACCACTGGGCCGGGATGTGGCAGCGCGACGGCCGCCCGGCTCCCGCCGCCTCGCCCGTCGACGGAACCACCATCGCGGGCCCGCCGCGCCTCGACCGGTCCACCGCGTCGAGGGCGGTCCGGGCCGGCCTCGACGAGCACCAGCAGTGGCGTCACGTGCCCCTCGCCGAGCGCAAGGCCCGGGTGACCGCTGCGCTGGACGCCATGACGGAGCACCGCGAACTGCTCGCCCTCCTGCTCGTGTGGGAGATCGGCAAGCCCTGGAAGCTCGCCCTCGCCGACGCCGACCGGTGCATCGAAGGGGTGCGCTGGTACGTCGAGGAGATCGACTCCATGGTGGAGGGGCGCGCCCCGCTGCCCGGGCCGGTCAGCAACATCGCGAGCTGGAACTATCCGCTGAGCGTGCTCATGCACGCGATGCTTGTGCAGACCCTGGCCGGCAACGCCGCCATCGCGAAGACCCCGACCGACGGCGGCCTGGCGTGCCTCACCCTGGCCGTCGCCCTGGCCGTCGCCGAGGGGCTGCCGATCACGCTGGTGAGCGGGGGAGGGGCCGAACTGTCCCCCGCCCTGGTCCGCAGCCGGGAGCTCGGGTGCGTCTCGTTCGTCGGGGGGCGGGACGCCGGAGCCATGGTCGCCACCTCACTGGCCGACCTCGGCCGCAGGCACATCCTCGAGCAGGAGGGGCTCAACTGCTGGGGGGTGTGGGAGTACAGCGACTGGGACAAGCTGACCGGTCAGATCCGCAAGACGTTCGACTACGCCAAGCAGCGCTGCACGGCGTACCCGCGGTTCATCGTGCAGCGCACGTTGTTCCACGACTTCCTGGCGGCGTACCTGCCGGCCGTACGGTCGGTGCGGTTCGGCCATCCCCTCGCCGTGGAGTCGGCCGGCGACCCGCTGCCCGAGCTCGACTTCGGCCCGCTGATCAACAACACCAAGGTGAAGGAGCTGGCCGACCAGGTGGACGAGGCGATCGCCAGGGGCGGTGTGCCGCTCTACCAGGGTTCGCTGTCGGAGGGTCGGTTCCTCAACGGTCAGGACACCTCCGCCTACCTGGCGCCGGTGGCCATCCTGGCTCCGCCCGGCTCGTCGCCGCTGCGGCACGCCGAGCCGTTCGGCCCGGTCGACACCATCGTGGTGGTCGACACCGAGGCCGAGCTGCTGGCCGCGATGAACGCGAGCAACGGCGCCCTGGTCGCGACCATCTCGTGCGATGAGGAGGAGACCGCGGCGCGGCTCGCCTCCGAGGTGCGCGCGTTCAAGGTGGGCATCAACGCGCCCCGCTCCCGGGGCGACCGCGAGGAGCTGTTCGGCGGGCTCGGCGCATCCTGGCGCGGCGCGTTCGTGGGAGGCGAACTGCTGGTCAGAGCCGTCACGGTCGGACCGGAAGGAGAGCGTCTGCCGGGCAACTTCCCGGGTTACACCGGGCTGCCGCACTGAGCTGGTCCGTCCGGCCCGGCACCCCGTCGCCGGTGCCGGATGGACGGCGGGACGGTGGACGGCGGGATGATGGACGGCGTCAGCGTCACGAGCCGGCGAAAAGGGGATCATGAACGGGCACGTCGTCATCGCGCCGGACAAGTTCAGGGGATCGCTGACCTCACCGCAGGTGGTCGCCCACGTGACCGAAGGGTTGCGGGCCGCCGGGTTCGGCGAGGTGCCCGTGGTGTCCCTGCCGGTGGCCGACGGCGGCGAGGGCACGGTCGACGCCGTCGTCGCATCAGGGTTCACCCGGGTCGAGGTCGAGGTCACCGGGCCCACCGGGGAGCGGGTCCTGGCGGCGTACGCCGTGCGCGACACCCCTTCGGACGACGCGACGTCAGAGATGACGGCGCGGGTTGCGGTGATCGAGCTGGCGGAGGCGTCCGGCCTGCGCCGTCTGCCCGGTGGCCGGACCGCGCCGCTCACCGCCACCAGCTACGGCACGGGCGAGCTCATCGCCCATGCCGTACGGCACGGCGCGACCCGGATCGTGCTCGGACTCGGCGGCAGCGCGTGCACCGACGGGGGAGCCGGCATGGTGCAGGCCCTCGGCGTACGACTGGTGGACGAACACGGCGAAGACCTGCCGTACGGCGGGGCCGCGCTGAGCCGGCTCGACCGCATCGACGCGTCCGCGTTGAGCGAGCTGAGCGGCGTGGAGTTCGTCGTCGCCAGCGACGTCGACAACCCGCTGCTCGGCCCGCACGGCGCCGCGGCCGTGTACGGCCCGCAGAAGGGCGCCATGGCCGAAGACGTGTCCGTGTTGCAGGCGGGCCTGACCCGGCTGGCCGCGGTCGCGGTGCACACCCACGGCCTCGAAGGTTCCATCGAACACGACGGCGTCGTGCGCAGCATGGGCGTGGCGGGCCGGCCGGGCGCAGGCGCGGCGGGCGGCGTGGGCTTCGCCGCGCTGGCGTTCCTGCGGGCAGAGATCCGCCCGGGCATCGGCTATCTGCTAGAGCTCCTCGGCTTCGACCACCAGGTCGAGGGGGCCCGGCTGGTGATCACGGGGGAGGGCTCGATCGACGAGCAGTCGCTGCGGGGCAAGGCCCCCGTGGGCGTGGCCGCCGCGGCGGGCAAACACGGCGTGCCTGTCGTCGCCGTCTGCGGGCGGCGGTCCATCGGCGACGAGGAGCTGCGGGCCGCGGGCATCGAGGCCGCCTACGCGCTGACCGACATCGAGCCTGACATGCAGCGCTGCATCGCCGAAGCCGGCCCCCTGCTGGAGCGCCTTACCGCCACCGCCGTGGCCGCCCGTCTCAGCTGACGGCGCCTTGGTGCCCCGGGTCGAGGTGGCACCTAGCCTGAGGACTTCGCCGATCCGGTGAGCATTGCGACGAGTTCCTCGACCAGGCGATCGTCGAGCGGCTCATGGGTGGCGAGGAGCCGATACCACAAGGTGCCGAACACGATGTCGGTGATCGTGCCCGGCGACAGGCCCGGGGGCAGTTCGCCGCGCTCCCGCGCCCGCTCGAGAACCGTCCCGAGAGCGTTGCGACGATGGCGCAGGAACACTGAGCGGAACCGGTCGCCGAACTCGGGAACGACCTGCGCCTCCGCCATGAGCGCGCGCAACACGTCGGCGACCTGCGGCTGACTGCCGATGGCGAAAGTGATGTGCAAGAACGCCCGCAGGTCGGCCTCGTAGCTTCCCTCGTCCGGGATCGGAATGTACAGGTCGGCCTTGGTGACCGCCGCGTCGAGGAGCACGTCGGCCTTGGACGGCCACCAGCGATAGATCGTCTGCTTGCCGGTTCCCGAGCGCGCGGCGATGCCCTCGATGGTCAGGCCCGCATAGCCCACCTCGCTGACGAGTTGGAACGCCGCGGTCAGGATCGCCAAGCGGCTCTCCTCGCTGCGCTTGCGACCGGGCCTGGAAGTAACGGGTTTCTCGCTCATCGCCACCCATGCTAGCTTGAATCGAGACGAGACGTTACGGTTCGAAATTGGAGCTGAAATTGAGCCAGCACACCGCACTGGTCGTCGGCGGAACGTCGGGCATCGGCCTTGCCACCGCCCGCAGGCTGCGTGACCTCGGCGCCACCGTGCACATCGCCGGCCGAGGCAAGGAACGCCTCGACGCCGTCGCCGTCACGAACCCGGAGCTGATCGGTCACCAGGCCGACGGCGGCGACCTCGTTCAGATCACCCAGGTGCTCGAGGCCATCGGCAGGATCGACTGGCTGGTCGTCTCTCTGAGCGGCAGCGAGGGGCCGGGGCCGATCGCAGGACTGGATCTGACCATGTTGCGCCGCGCCTTCGACGCCAAGTTCTGGGGGCACGTCACCACAGTCCAGGCGGCTCTGCCGCATCTCGCGCCCAGCGGTTCGATCACGCTGCTCAGCGCGATAACCGCCAGGACCGGCATGCCCGGCACCGCAGGCATCGCCGCGGTCAACGGGGCGGTCGAAGCGCTGGTCAAACCCCTCGCCGTCGAACTGGCACCCATCCGTGTCAACGGAGTGTCACCCGGCATCGTCGACACGCCCTGGTGGAGCGGCCTGCCCGACGAGGCTCGGCAGGCCTACTTCGACCAAGCCGCCCAGGTGCTGCCCACCCGCCGCATCGCGACCGCTGACGATGTGGCCGAGGTCGTGGTCATGGTCGCGACCAACGCCAACATGACCGGCACGGTCATTGAAGCCGACGGCGGCGCTCGCCTGGTCTCCATGGCCTGAGCGCGTTCATACAAGGCGCGGCCGGGCGATGAGCCCAGGCTCCATGGTGCTGACGCAGTCGCACTGTGCATGGCCGCAACCTCGTATGGCCGTACCGCCCGCGGGGGAGGACCCGGCGGCGATCTCCTTGGGCGGTACGGCGCCCACCTCGTGTGGCGGTGGAGGCGGCACAAGGTGGGCCCGCTCGCCGTGCCGCAAGTCGTGGCGCAAGGGGTGGTTCTCGGGGCGTAAGAGGATCATCGGCCTTCGCGTGCTCTGCTCGGTTATGCAAGCCGGCTCTTCCTGAATCGAGCCCATCCACTGATGTGGCTCTTCGTGAGGTACGGCAGCCGGCGTCGAAGCTGCAACCTGGCGCAGGAACTGCCTTCGGATGGATTGTATCGATCAGGTGTTCGATG
>NZ_BOOR01000061.1 GCF_016863335.1 Planotetraspora thailandica | reverse complement strand
GAAGGTTACATGATCAAGGGCGTTGAACTTCCGCCTTGTCCCACTCTCGGGGAAGCCCGACCCGTGACGACCGAGCCGGCCGTACGATGTCTCAGCACCCTCCCGAGGAGGACCGCCCCGTCTCCGGGGCAACCATTCCAACTTACATTCTCGGTCGCAAGATGTCAAAACCCTAGAGTTCGGACAGACCACGACCAACCGGATGAAGTGTGAACACCGCATCTGGATGTTTGTCTGAGTGGCTTTGCCTTCCGGAGTCCGGCCGCCTTGTCGGCGTCCCGCGTCTCCGGGGCGAAGGAAACATTAGGCAACTCTCACGCTCTCGTCAAATCAGAGCACCCTGCAAGAAACCGCAGGTCAGGGCACTGATCGCGACCTAATCGTGCCCATCGCCACAAGACTGTTACCCCGCTCACAAGGATTCTTGACCACAACGAAGCCGCCCCGGGTCCGAAGACACCGGGGCGGCTGCCGTACGGATCGGATCAGACCAGCTCCACGCCGCCGATGGTCTTCTTGCCGCGCCGCAGCACGAGGAACCGGTCACGCAGCAGGTCATCGACCGAGGGCACATACTCCTCGTCGGCGATCTTCACGTTGTTGAGGTATGCCCCGCCCTCCTTGATGGCCCGCCGAGCGGCCGATCTCGACTCGACCAGACCGCTGTCGACGAGCAGGTCCACGAAGGAGGCACCGAGCGAGGAGAGCGTGGCCTTGGGCACCTCGGCGAGGGCGGATTCGAGAGTCCTGGCGTCCAGGTCGGCGAGTGATCCCTGGCCGAACAACGCCCGTGACGCGGCGATCACCCGCGCGAGCTCATCGGCGCCGTGGACGAGCGTCGTCAGATCCTCCGCGAGCGCCCGCTGCGCCTCTCTCGCGGCCGGCCGTTCCTTCACCGACCGCTCCAGCTCGTCGATCTCCTCGCGGGTCTTGAACGTGAAGACCTTCAGGAAGCGCACGACATCGCGGTCGTCGGAGTTGAGCCAGTACTGGTAGAACGCGTACGGCGAGGTCAACGCGGGATCCAGCCAGACGGCGCCGCCCGCGGTCTTGCCGAACTTCGTGCCGTCGGCCTTGGTGATCAGCTTCCCGGTCAGTGCGTGCACGTGTGCGCCCTCGACCCGGCGGATCAGGTCGACACCCGCGGTGATGTTGCCCCATTGGTCGCTGCCGCCGATCTGGAGCGAGCAGCCGTGCCGGCGGTAGAGCTCCAGGTAGTCGTTGGCCTGGAGGATCTGGTAGCTGAACTCGGTGTAACTGAGCCCTTCTCCGCTGAGCCTCGCGGACACCGACTCCCTGGCCAGCATGCGGTTGACCGGGAAGTGCTTGCCGATGTCGCGGAGGAAGTCGATCGCCGACAGGTTCCCGGTCCAGTCGAGGTTGCTGACCAGCGTCGCCGCCGCCGGACCCTCGTCGAAGGACAGGAATTTCTCGACCTGCACCCTGATCCGCGCCAGCCACTCCTCGACGATCTCCTCGGAGTTCAGCGCGCGTTCGGTGCTGCGGCCACTCGGATCGCCGATGAGGCCGGTGGCCCCGCCGACCAGGCCGATCGGCCGGTGGCCCGCCCGCTGGAACCTCGTCAGGATCAGCAGCGTGGCGAGGTTTCCGACGTGGAGCGACGGAGCCGTCGGGTCGAAGCCCGCATAGACCGTGATCGGGCCCTCGGCCAGGGAGGCGCGCAGCGCGTCGGCGTCGGTGGTCTGCGCGAGGATGTCGCGCCATTCCAGATCGTCGAGGATGTCGGCGCCCTCAGATGTCGGGACGAGGTTGCCCGAAGAAGCGGTCACGGTCCTGGCTCTCACTCATCGATGGATGTGCGGCCTCCTGCCGCACATGCTGTTTTGTCATGTACGGCACTGCCTCCCGTACAAGCCTGCCCGAGGCCAAACCCTACCGCCACTCGATATCCGGCCCACGGGTCACTTCAGGCCTGTGCCCGCCTGCGCGGCGCGTGGGGACGGTAGGGCGAGACCGTGGGATCTCCGTCGATCCAGAACCGCCACGGAGTCTCGGCTCCGGTGGAGACTCCGGTCCGCGGGCCCGCCTTGACCAGGTCAAGATCCACCGGCTCCCCCACGAGCACCGTCAGCGCCCCTCCCGTGCAGCAGTCCAGCCCGTTGTGCTCCCGGCCCAGCCCGAGCGCGGTGGCGAGCCTCGCCGGCCCCCTGGCAAGATCACGGCTCGCGATGGTCTTCGACGATCCACTCGGGAGGCGCCGTGATCTCGCCACGTCCACCCCGGCGATCACCTCGCCTGCCCGTAAGAGCACGGCCGAGCCGGCGCCCTCCGGCATGCAGACGAGGTTCGCGCAGAAGTGCATGCCGTACGTGAAGTAGACGTAGACGTGCCCGGGCGGGCCGAACATGACGGAATTGCGCGGTGTGCGCCCCCGGTAGGTGTGCGACGGCGGGTCCTGCCCGGGCCCGCCGTACGCCTCGACCTCGGTCAGCCGCACGGCCACGGGGCCGTGCACGACCACCCGGCCGAGCAGGTCGGGCGCGACCTGCTCGGAAGGCCGGTCGAAGAAGTCGCGGCCGAGCGCGGGCCCCGCGGCGAGGTCGCGTGACCCCGTCAGTTGCCGCTCGCCCATGCCGCCTGGCCGTCCACGGTCTCGCGCAGCATGGCGAGTTGGTCGCGCACGCGGTCGGGCGCGGTGCCGCCGAAGGCGCTGCGGGCCGCCAGGGCGCCCTGCACGTTCAGGACGTCGCGCACGCCGGGTGTCCCGTCGGACGCGGCGGACGGCTCCGCGGCGAAGTGCGGGGAGACCTTCGCGAGCTCCTCATCGGTGAGATCGCCCAGATCCTTGTCGTTGACCTGGCACCACACCACCAGGTGGCCGACCGCCTCGTGCGCGTCCCGGAAGGGGACGCCGCGCCGTACGAGCAGCTCGGCGAGGTCGGTCGCGAGCGCGAAGCCCTCAGGGGCACTGGCCGCGAGCTTGGCCGTGTTCACCCGCATCGTGGACACCATGCCGGATACGGCGGGGAGCACGAGGAGCAGCGTATCGACGGCGTCGAAGACCGGCTCCTTGTCCTCCTGGAGGTCGCGGTTGTAGGTGAGCGGAAGGCCCTTCAGGGTCGTGAGCAGGGACATCAGCGACCCGATCAGACGGCCGCTCTTGCCCCTGGCCAGCTCGGCGACGTCGGGGTTCTTCTTCTGCGGCATGATCGACGAGCCGGTGGAATAGGCGTCGTCCACCTCGATCCACCGGAACTCCTGCGAGGCCCACAGCACGATCTCTTCGCCGAGCCTCGACAGGTGCACCCCGATCATCGCCGCGCAGAAGAGGAACTCGGCGGCGAAGTCGCGGTCGGCGACCGCGTCCATCGAGTTGGGCGCGGCGGCGTCGAAGCCGAGCTCGGCAGCGACCGCGGCCGGGTCGAGCGGCAGCGAGGAGCCGGCGAGCGCCCCGGAGCCGAGCGGCGAGACGGCCGCGCGCCGGTCCCAGTCCTTCAGCCGGTCCACGTCGCGGGTGATGGCGTGCACGTGGGCGAGCAGCTGGTGGCCGAACGACACCGGCTGGGCGTGCTGCAGGTGCGTCATGCCGGGCGCGGCGGTCGCCGCGTGTTCCTCGGCCTGGCTCATCAGCGCCGTCTCCAGCTCGACCAGCCGGGAGACGACGGTCCGTACGTGATCGCGGAGGTAGAGCCGCAAGTCGGTGGCGACCTGGTCGTTGCGGCTGCGGCCGGCGCGCAGCTTGCCGCCGAGCGAGCCGAGGCGCTCCAGCAGGCCCCGCTCCAGCGCGGTGTGCACGTCCTCGTCGGCCACGGTCGGGCGGAAGTCGCCCCTCTTGCAGGCGCTTTCCAGGTCGTCGAGCGCGCCCAGCATGCGCTCGAGCTCCTCCTGCGTCAGCAGCCCGGCACGGTGCAACACGCGGGCGTGCGCGCGCGAGGCCAGCAGATCGTACGGCGCGAGCCGCCAGTCGAACTGCACGCTCACCGACAGGCGTGTGAGCGCGTCCGCGGGTCCCCCCTCGAACCTGCCGCCCCAAAGCCGCATCGGCTTGTTGTCCGCCACCGTCTTTCCTCCTCCGATTCCAACTTTGCCGGCGAGGAGAGTCCCGCCTGCCCTGCCGCGGTCCTCGCCCTGGTTCTCTTCCGCCGCGTGCCCCGGCGGACGGAACGGCCCCGCGTGTCGCCGGCCTGTCGTGCCGGCGTGTTTTCCGTTCCTGACATGACACGTCGTACGGCATCGTGCCGCACCGGACTCATCCGCGACCTTAGCCGACCTGTGCCCCGGTCCCGTAGGAGAACCGGACGGCGGCCGGAAGTGTCAGCTCTGGCGTCCGCCCCGGGCGGACGGCGCCGGATCAGGCGTTCGGGCGGCGGGCGGTCAGGGTGAGCAGGCTGCTCGCCAGAGCCGCACCACCTAACGGATCCCGGCTGATCACGAGGATCGTGTCGTCGCCCGCCACCGTGCCGAGGATCGACTCCCAGCCCGCGTGGTCGATCGCCGAGGCCAGAAACTGGGCCGCCCCTGGAGGCGTACGGAGGATCACCAGGTTGGCCGACGCCTCCGCCGACACCAGGAGTTCCTCGGCGATCCTCCTCAGCCGGGCGTCCGGATTCTCCAGCGAGCCGTTGACGTTCCCCGCCCGATAGCGCGGAATGCGGCTGCCACCCTCCCCCGGCAAGGCGTAGACCAGCGTGCCGTCGTCGGCCCGCAGCTTCAGCGCCCCCAGCTCGTCGAGGTCGCGTGACAACGTCGCCTGGGTCACCTCCACCCCGCTTTCGCCCAGCAGCTTGGCCAGCTCGGGTTGCGAGCGGACCTTGTGCCGGGTGAGCAGGTCCACAATGCGAGCGTGGCGCGCGGCCTTGGTCAGCGGAATGGTCACGGGACTCCCTCACTTCGCGACACCAGCCACTGCAGCAGCGCCTTCTGCGCGTGCAGCCGGTTCTCGGCCTGGTCCCACACCACGCTACGCGGGCCGTCGATCACTTCCTCCGTGATCTCCAGCCCCCGGTAGGCCGGCAGGCAGTGCAGCACGATGGCGTCGGGGGCCGCCTTCGCAAGCAGCTCCGCGTTCACCTGGAAGGGACCGAACGCCGCGATCCGCTCCTCCTTTCCATCCTGGCCCATCGACACCCACGTGTCGGTGGCCACCACGTGCGCCCCGGAGACCGCCGCCGCCGGATCGCTCACGGCCGACACCGAGCCGCCCGTCGAGGCCGCGATCTCGGCCGCCTGGTCGAGGATCAGCGCGTCGGGCATGTATCCCGCGGGAGCCCCGATCCGCACGTGCATCCCGGCCGTCGCACCGCCGAGCAGGTAGGAGTGCGCCATGTTGTTGGCGCCGTCGCCCACGTAGGTCAGGGTCAGCCCGCGCAGCGCGCCCCTGTGCTCCCTGACGGTCTGCAGGTCGGCGAGGATCTGGCACGGATGGAACTCGTCGGTCAGCGCGTTGACCACCGGCACCGCCGAGGCCGAGGCCATCGCCTCGATGCGCTCCTGCCCTGAGGTGCGCCACACGATGGCCGCCGTCTGCCGCGACAACACGCGGGCGGTGTCCTCGATCGGCTCGCCCCTGCCCATCTGCGACGCGCCGCCGTCGATGATCAACGGGAGGCCGCCGAGCTCGCCGATGCCGACCGCGAAGGAAAGGCGGGTGCGGGTCGACGGCTTGTCGAACAGCACCGCCACGGTCGCCGGGCCCTCGAAGGGGCGGTATCCGTACCTGTCCTTCTTCATCGCCTCGGCGAGGTCGAGCACCTGGGCCTGTTCGGCCGGCGACAGGTCGTCATCCCGCAGGAAGTGTCTGATCTGCGCCGAGTCCGCGCGGTGTCCAATTCGCGCCGAGTCCGCGCGGGGCCTGATCTGCGCTGGATCGTGGTCATTCATTCGCGGCCTCCAGGATGCCGGGCAATGCGGCGAGGAAGGACTCGATCTCCGCATCGGTGATCACGAGGGGTGGGGCCAGCCGTACGGCGTCGGGCTGCAGGGCGTTGACCAGGAAGCCGGCCTCCTGGGCCGCGGCCTGCACCTGGGCCGAGCGTTCGGCGGTGAGCACGATCGCCAGCCACAACCCCCGCCCGCGCACTCCGGCGAGCAGCGGGTGGTCGACGGCGGCGATCCCGTCGCCGAGCATGCGCCCGGCGCGCTTCACGTGCTCCAGCAGCCCGTCGCGCTCGATCGTGCCGAGCACGGCCAGGGCGGCGGCGCACGAGACCGGGTTGCCGCCGAAGGTCGACCCGTGGTCTCCCTTCTCGAATACCGTTCCCGCTTCACCGAATCCGATGCAGGCACCGATCGGCAGGCCGCCCCCGAGTCCCTTGGCCAGGGTCAGGACGTCGGGCACGACCCCTTCCGCCTGGTGGGCGAACCAGTGGCCGGTGCGCCCGATCGCCGACTGGATCTCGTCGGCCACCAGCAGCGCGCCCGTCGCCGAGCAGATCTCGCGGGCGGCGCGGAAGTAGCCGTCGGGCGGCGGCACGACCCCCGCCTCGCCCTGCGTGGGCTCCAGGAACACGGCCGCGCAGTCCTGCGTCACCGCGTTCTTCAGCGCGTCGGCGTCGCCGTACGGGACGAACCTGACGTCGATCGGGAAGGGGCCGAACTGGTCGCGGATCGAGGGTTTGCCCGTCAGCGACAGCGCGCCGAGCGTGCGCCCGTGGAAGCCCATCTCGGCGGCGACGAAATAGGTCTTTCCGTGGGTCTTGCCGTACTTGATGGCGAGTTTGAGCGCCGCCTCGTTGGCCTCGGTGCCGGAGTTGGCCAGGAAGACCCGGGCCGGCTGCCCCAGCAGGCCGAGGAGCCGCTCGGCGAGCAATACCTCGGGCTCGTGTAGGAACAGGTTCGAGGTGTGGGCGAGCGTCGCCACCTGGTGGGACACGGCCTCGACGAGCGCGGGGTGGGCGTGGCCGAGCGAGCTCACCGCGATGCCGCCGATCAGGTCGAGATATCGCCTGCCGTCGGCGTCCCAGACCACGCAGCCGGCGCCCCGTGCGATCGCCACGGGAGGCACGCCGTAGTTGGGCATGAAGGCCGATTCGAAGCGTTCGCGCAGCGCAGCGGACTGGCTCATGGCGCGACCCCCGTTTCCTTGGCGAAGTCGTCGGTGTCGGGCAGGACCATGGTGCCGATGCCCTCGTCGGTGAAGATCTCCAACAGCAGTGCGTGGGGTGCCCGCCCGTCGAGCACGTGCGCCTGCGGGACGCCGCCCTCGACGGCCGTCAGGCACGCCTCCATCTTGGGCACCATGCCGCTGGACAGGCCGGGGAGGAGGCCCGCCAGCTCGGACGCCCTGATCCGGCTGATCACCTCCAGACCTGGGTCGTCGGGCCGCCAGTCGGCGTACAGGCCTTCGACGTCGGTGAGGACGATCAGCTTGGAGGCCCTGAGCGCGACGGCAAGGGCTGCGGCGGCCGTGTCGGCGTTCACGTTGTAGATCTCGCCGTCCGCACCGCGGGCGATCGACGACACCACAGGGATGCGCCCGTCGTCGAGCAGTGCCTGTACGGCTCCCGCCTCGACATTGACTATCTCCCCCACCTGGCCGATGTCGATCTTGACTCCGTCGACGACGGCGTATTTGCGCTCGGCGGTGAACAGGTGGGCGTCCTCGCCCGACATGCCGACCGCGAACGGCCCATGCCGGTTGATCAGCCCGACCACGTCGCGGTTGACCTGGCCGACGAGGACCATCCTGACCACCTGCATCGCCTCGGGCGTGGTGACCCGCAGCCCGGACACGAAGTGGCTGTCGATGCCCTGCAGGTCGAGCTGCGCCTGGATCTGCGGCCCGCCGCCGTGCACGATGACCGGCTTCAGCCCGGCGTACCTGAGGAACACCACGTCGTCGGCGAACTTCGCCCGAAGGTGCTCCTCGGTCATCGCGTTCCCGCCGTACTTGATGACGACGGTGGCGCCGTGGAAGCGCGCCAGCCAGGGCAGCGCCTCGATCAGCGTGTGGGCCTTGTCCATGGCTCCGTTCGCCCTGCTGCTCATGACGAGTACGCCGAGTTCTCGTGCACGTAGGCCGCGCTGAGGTCGGTGGTGTGGACGGTCGCCGAGTGTGGCCCCGCGGACAGGTCGATGGTCACGGTCACGTCGCGGGGGCGCAGGTCGACCTTGGACCGGTCGTCGCCGGCCGCGCCGCCGCGGCAGATCCAGATGCCGTTGATCGCCACGTTGAGCCGGTCGGGGTCGAACTCCGCGTCCGTGGTGCCGACCGCGCTGACCACCCGGCCCCAGTTGGGGTCTTCGCCGTAGATGGCGCACTTGAACAGGTTCGACCGGGAGACAGCGCGGCCGACGGTCACCGCGTCCTCCTCGGACGCGGCGCCCACCACCTCGATCGCGATGGCCTTGGTGGCCCCCTCGGCGTCGACCAGGAGCTGGCGGGCGAGGTCGGCGCACACGCCGGTGACGACCTTCTCGAACTCGGCCAGGTCGGGCCGCACGCCGGAGGCACCGCTGGCGAGCAGCAGCACGGTGTCGTTGGTGGACATGCAGCCGTCGGCGTCGAGGCGGTCGAACGTCACCGCGGTCGCGGCCCGCAGCACCTTGTCGAGGTCCTCGGGGGCGATCTCGGCGTCGGTCGTGAGCACGCACAACATGGTGGCGAGGGCCGGGGCGAGCATGCCAGCGCCCTTGGCCATGCCGCCGACCATGTATCCGCCCTCACCGCGCCGGAAGGAGATCTTGCTGACCGTGTCGGTCGTCCGGATGGCGTCGGCCGCGGCCAGCCCGCCGTCCCTGGACAGCTGGGCGGCGGCCACGTCGATCCCGGCGAGGAGCGGATCCATGGGCAGTCGCTCGCCTATCAGGCCGGTGGAGCACACGGCGACCTCGGCGGCGGAGTCACCCAGGACGCCGGCGACCTTCTCGGCGGTGGTGTGGGTGTCCTGGAAGCCTGCCGGGCCGGTGCACGCGTTGGCCCCGCCGGAGTTGAGCACGACCGCCCCGACCCGGCCGCCGCTCAGAACCTGGGCCGACCACAACACGGGCGCCGCCTTGACGCGGTTGGCAGTGAAGACGCCGGCCGCCGCACGGGACGGGCCGTCGTTGACCACGAGCGCGAGGTCGCGGTCGCCGCTGCTCTTGATGCCGGCGGCCACTCCCGCGGCGCGGAAGCCCAAAGGCGCGGTGACGCTCATGCGCTCGCACTCCCGTCATGGATGGGGCACTCCGCCAGCGGGCTTGTTGTGCGCTGTCTCATGGGGCGACTCCATTAAGAGGTAGGCCGGCTTCCTCCGGCAGGCCGAGAGCGAGGTTGGCGCTCTGGATCGCGCCTCCCGCCGTGCCCTTGGTGAGGTTGTCGATGGCGATGACGACGACGACGCGGCCGGCCCGCTCATCCAGCGCGACCTGCATGACCGCCGTGTTGGCGCCCAACGTCATCGCGGTGGCGGGCCAGGCGCCCTCGGGGAGCAGGTGGAGGAACGGCTCGTCCTTGACGGCCGTCTCGTACGTCTCCCGGAGCCCGGCGGCCGTCAGGCCGGGCGCGGCGGGAGCCGTACAGGTGGCGAGGATGCCGCGGCTCATGGGCGCGAGCGTGGGGGTGAAGGACACCCGGACCTCGCGGCCTGCGACGGCGGACAGGTTCTGCACCATCTCCGGGGTGTGCCGGTGCGCGCCGCCGGCCCCGTAGGCGCTGACCGAGCCCATCACCTCGCTGCCGAGCAGGTTCACCTTGGGCGACCTCCCCGCGCCCGACGTGCCGCTCGCCGCGACGACCACGACGTCGGGCTCCACCAGCCCCGCAGCGAACGCGGGGAACAGGGCGAGCGTCACCGCCGTGGGATAGCAGCCGGGCACCGCGATCCTGCGGGTTCCACGCAGCAGGTCGCGCTGGCCGGGCAACTCGGGCAGCCCGTACGGCCAGGTGCCCGCGTGGGCGCCGCCGTAGAAAAGTTCCCACTCCGCGGGGTCGGCGAGGCGGAAGTCGGCGCCGCAGTCGACGACGAGCACGCCGTCGCCGAGTTCGGTCGCGACGGCGGCCGACTGCCCGTGGGGCAGGGCCAGGAAGACCACGTCGTGGCCGCGCAGCACGTCGGCGGTGGTCGGCTCGATCACGCGATCGGCGAGCAACGGTAGGTGGGGCTGGTGCGCGCCGAGGAGGCTGCCGGCACTCGACGCCGCGGTCAGCGCTCCGATCTCCAGGGGATGCCCGAGCAGCAGACGCAGGAGCTCTCCTCCGGCGTATCCGCTCGCTCCGGCGATCGCCGCTCTCATCCGGACCCCCTTGCATGAGTATGCGAGCAAGCTCATGTTCTTGCTCAGTAGCGAGTATGCAATGCCGGGCATGGGCATGCAAGTCAGAGTGGGGACTCTGGCCCCCGTACCTACCGGTCGGTATTGTGACGATCCTGTTAACTACACCCCCCGGGAGCACGCCAGAATGACAGCGAACGATCAGGTGCAGGCACAGCTCACCGCGCCCGGCCAGCTCTTCGAGATGGAAGAGGTCGAGGTCGCCGGCAACACGATCCGGGCGTGGAAGCACGCGCCGGCCACCTTCCGCGCGCTGCTGGAAATGAGCCGCTTCCACGGGGAGAAGCTCTTCGTCGTCTACGAGGACGAGCGCCTGACCTTCGAGGAGCACTTCCGTCTCGCCGCCACACTGGCACATCGCCTCATCGGCGACTACGGCGTCCGCAAGGGCGACCGGGTCGCCGTCGCCATGCGCAACTACCCCGAGTGGGTCATCGCGATGTCCGCCGCGCTCGCCGCGGGAGCAGTCGCCGTCCCGCTGAACGCGTGGTGGACCCGGCAGGAGATGGAGTACGGCCTGGCCGACTCGGGTGCCAAGCTGGTCATCGCCGACGGCGAGCGCGCCGAGCGGCTGTCGGGCAGCGGCGTGCCGATGATCGTCACCCGGGCGGCCGACGCGAACTGGTCAGAGGTGATGGGCGAGGTCAGGTCCGACGTCACGCTCCCGGACGTCGAGATCGGCCCCGACGACCCAGCCACGATCTTCTACACCTCCGGGACGACCGGGCGGTCCAAGGGCGCGCTCGGCAGCCACAGGAACCTCGGCCAGGCGCCGATGACCGTGGCCTACGCGCTGATGAGCGCCGTCGCCCGGGCGGGCAAGGACCCGGCCGAGGCCGCCGCCGTCCGCCGCATCACGCTCCTGACCGTCCCGCTGTTCCACACGACCGGGTGTTTCGCCGTCCTCATGCCGACGTTCTTCACCGGCGGGCAACTGGTGCTCATGTACAAGTGGGACCCGCAGCGTGCGCTCGAGCTCATCGAACGCGAGAAGGTCACCACGATGAGCGGCGTGCCGACCAACGCCTGGCAGCTGCTCTCCCACCCCTCGTTCGGCGAGCACGACATCTCCTCGCTCACCTCGGTCTCGTACGGCGGGGCCCCCGCGCCGCCGAAGCTGCTTGAGCGCATCACCGAACTGCTGCCCAAGCGCACCCCCGGCAACGGGTACGGCATGACCGAGACCACCGCCCTGGCGGTCTACAACAGCGGCGCCGGCTACCTGGCCAAGCCGGACAGCATCGGCCTGCCCGCGGCGGTCCTCGACGTCAAGATCTGCGACCCGCACGGCGACGAGGTGCCGACGGGCGAGGTCGGGGAGCTGTGCATCCGCGGGCCCATCGTGATCCTGGGCTATTGGAACCGGCCCGACGCCACCGCCGAGACCTTCGTGAACGGCTGGCTGCACACGGGCGACCTCGCCCGCGTCGACGAGGAGGGGTTCGTCTACATCGTCGACCGCGCCAAGGACATGGTGATCAGAGGCGGGGAGAACGTCTACTGCGCCGAGGTCGAGGCCGCCCTGTTCGAGCACACCGCCATCGACGACGCCGCCGTAATCGGCATCCCCGACGACGAGATGGGCGAGCAGGTGGGCGCGGTCGTGCGGCTCAAGCCGGGCTCCGCGGCCACGGCCGAAGAGCTCCAGGCGTTCCTGCGCGACCGGATCGCCCCCTTCAAGGTGCCCATCCGATTCTGGTTCAGGGAAACCGAACTCCCCCGCAACCCCGGCGGCAAGGTGCTCAAGACCCACCTCCGCAAGGAGACGCTCGGGCTCTGAAACCGCGGTCTCCCGGTACGGCGGCGCCGTACCGGGCCCGGGGCTCCTTACCTGCGACGTCATCGACCGTCTTCCGGTGCCCATGACACCTTTCCTGTGTCGCACCGATCCCCACGGATGAAGGAGCAGGACATGACCGACTACACCGCGGTGGCCGAGCGTTACATCGCCGTCTGGAACGAGGCGGACGCCGACGCCAGGGCCAAGGCGATCGCCGATCTGCTGACCGAGGACGTCTCGTTCACCGACCCGCAGGCCTCCGTCACCGGCCACGACGCCTTCGGGGAGGTCATCGCCGGGGCAAGGGAGATGTTCCCCGGTCTGGCGATCACCCTGGGGCCCGTGGACGGCCACCACGACATCGCGAGGTTCACGTGGCATCTCACGCCGGAGGGCGCCGCCGAGCCCGTCGTGATCGGCTTCGACGTGGTCGCGCTCGCCGAGGACGGGCGCATCAGGACCGTGTACGGCTTCCTCGACAAGGTGCCCGCCTGACGGGGGACGCCTTCGGCACGGTCATCGTGACGGTGGCCGTGCCGGCCGCGGGGAAAGCCTCTAGATCTCCTGCAGGCCGGAAAAGCACAACGAACCGCCCAGCTGGGCGGCCACCTCGAACTGGTCGTAGAAGACGCGGTGGCTGGCGATCAGGCCGTCCTCCACGTACGACTGGCAGCAGACGCGCACGTTGATCGAGCGGAGGGTGGGCTCGACCGTCCCTCCCCCCGGCACCAGCCACGGCCCCTTGTGCCTGCCGGTGATGGTGTACTCCGCGACCAGGGTGTCCGCCGAGGTGATCACCGACTTGATCGTGCAGCGGGAGTCGGGAAACGCCTCCATGAATTGGCCGTAGTAGGAGGCGATCTCGTCTCTGTCCTCCCCGATGCCGTCCGGCGCGACGAGAACGGCTCTCTTCCCGAAGCAGAGCGCCAGTTCGCCGAGATCATGCCGGTTGAAGGCGTCTCTTAGCCGTTCGAGGCAACGCACAAGATCAGACATCGGAGGATGCTCCTTCCCGGGGCGCCGGTCAGTTGACACAAGATATGCCGCGAAATCACGTTTATCAGATTTATGCCAATCTGATCACTTTAGTGTGCATATGCACTAATCGGAGACATTGATCGTCCCCGGGGCGTGCACGCGCCGAGCGGACGCGTGACCCGATAAAACGGTTTGCTCCGCCTCCCGCGCGTCGATCAAAATGGACGATCGTGCCGGAAAGTCCTGATCGATCGCTCAGCTCTCTCGTCCGCCGTATGCGCCTGGACCTGAGTCCGCTCCGGGCCTCGCGGGACTTCCGTCTTCTCCTCGGGTCCGGCCTGATCACCATGCTCGGCACGATCCTCACGACCGTCGCCGTGCCGTTCCAGATGAAGGAGCTCACCGGGTCTCCGGTCGCGGTCGGTCTAGTCAGCCTCGCCGAATTCGTCCCCATGGTGGTGTGCGGCCTGTGGGGCGGGGCCATCGCCGACGCGCTGGACCGGCGCAAAATAGTCATCCTCTCGGAGGTCGGGCTCTGCCTGACCTCCGTTCTTTTGCTGGTCAACGCTCTGATGCCGTCCCCGCAGGCCTGGGTGCTCTATGTGGTGGGCGCACTGGCCGCCGGGTTCGGCAGCGTGCGCGGCCCCAGCGAACAGGCGATCATCAACCGGGTCGTGCCGCTCGACCAGATGACCGCCGCGTTCGCGATCCAGGGGCTGGTCAGGAACACCGCCATGATCGCCGGCCCCGCGGCGGGCGGGCTCATCGTCGCCAACTTCGGGCCCGCCATGGCGTACGGCGTCGACGTGGCGACCTTCCTGGTCTCCCTGGCGTTGCTGGTGAGGGTGCGCAGGGTGACCCGGTTGGACGAGGCCACCCCGGCGTCGCTGCGCTCGATGGTCGAAGGCGTCCGGTACGCGCTGCGGCGCCCGGATCTGATGGGCACCTATCTGGTCGACATCGCGGCCATGGCGTTCGCCTTCTCGAACGCGCTGTTCCCGTTCCTCGCCGACGACCTGAACGCGCCGAACGCGCTCGGCCTGCTGTACGCCGCGGGCGGGGTGGGCTCGGTCGTCGCCTCGCTGACCTCCGGATGGACCAACCACGTCCACCGGCACGGGCTCGCGGTGATCGTCTCCGCGACCGGATGGGGTGTCGCCGTGGCGATCGCGGCCCTCATGCCCGACATCTGGCTGACGTTCCTCTTCCTCGCGGTCGCCGGCGGCGCCGACATGGTCAGCGGCCTGTTCCGGGGGACGATCTGGAACCAGACGATCCCCGACGAATACCGCGGACGGCTGGCCGGCATCGAGTTGCTGTCCTACTCGGCCGGCCCGATGCTGGGCGACACCCGCGCGGGTTTCATGGCGCAACTGGGCGGCACCCGGTTCTCCCTGGGCGTGGGCGGGCTTCTGTGCGTCGGCGTCGTCGGGCTGATGTCGGTCGTGCTGCCCCGGTTCCGCACCTACGACGCGCGCACCGACGAGTACGCCCTGGCCGAGCGCGCCCGCCGGGCCACCGAACCCGCCACCGCCTAAGTCGCGGCGGCGTGCCCTTCGCGACGCACGGCGGGCTGTCGATCGTGGGAGTTCCTGCCCCAGGAGCCGGGCTTGCGCCCGGGGACGACCTTCACCGGTGCCCACTCCAGAAAGCGACCCACTCATCCCATTGAGGGGCGGGCGTGGCGTTCTCGCCGCGTCCTGGTCCGGCCGATGCCATCACACGAAGACCTGCCAGCAGCGGCTCCAGCAGCCTCTGGGTGTACTTGACCACCTCGGCCGGCTCGCCAGGAAGCGCCCCACGGAGATGAATGATGATCAGCAGAATGTCGGTGGGCCCGTAGTCCTCCGGGATCTGCTTGCAGCTTCGGGCGACGTCGACCACTCGCTGCAGGGAGTCGCGCATGCGGTCCGCGGCAGCGTGGACTTCGGGTGGGTCAGGTACGCGGCCGCCGAGGATGGAGACGAGAGGCCCGAAGGAGTCGGCCTGGTAGCGGTTGAGAAATGCCGCGAACGCGAGCTCCGCCGGGACGTGCTCGACGCAGTCATCCGCGATCTCGCGGATCTGGTCCATCGCCGCGATCTGCAGCGCCTGCGCCAGCGCCTCTTTGCTCGGATATCGCCGGTAGAGGCTGCCGATGCCCACTCCCGCGCGTTCGGCGATGGCCGACATCGGGGCCGACCAACCGCGCTCGGTGAAGACCTCTTTCGCAGCGACGAGGACGGCGAGGTCATTGGACCGGGCTTCGCGGATGCGGCCGGATGCCGGACGGCCGGGGTCGGTCTGACGTGCGGCGGGAGGCGGATTGACATCCATGCAGCGACGGTATCAGGATATCGCGGAACGGAACATCCGTTCCGATAGGAGGGAATCCATGTCCAGCCCGACCGCGGGGATGCCCGAGGCGGCCGTTCTCACACCCGCCCGCGAGGCTCCCGCCGCCGTGAAGAACGGCCGCATGGTGGTGGCCCTTGTCCTCGTCGTGCTCGTGTACGCACTGATGCAGACGATGCTCGTGCCGGCACTGCCGATCCTTGGCGCGGACCTCCATGCGGGACTTCGTACGAGCGGATGGGTGCTCACGTCCTACCTGCTCACGGGCGCGGTTCTCGCTCCGATAGCAGGATCCTTCGGAGACCGGTTCGGCCATAGGCGAGTGCTCATGGCGGTTCTCGTCGTCTTCGCGATCGCCACGTTCGCGGCGGCATTCTCCCCCACCATCGGTTTCCTGATCGTATGCCGCGCCGCGCAGGGAATCAGTACCGCGGCCTTCCCGCTCGCTTTGGCGATCGTCCGTCGCCATTCGACCGGCAAGGCGATGAGCACGGGGATCGGGTGGATCTCCGGAGTGCTCGGGCTTGGTGCGGGCGCCGCTCTCGTCATCGGCGGTGCCATCCTCAAGATCTCCAGCTGGCAGGGGATGTTCATCGTCGCGGGAGTGCTGATCGTCGTCAGTCTCGTGTTCGTGGCCGTCTGGGTGCCGCACACTCCCCGAACCGAGCAGGCGAGTAGGACCGACTACGCGGGCGCCGTGCTGCTGACCACAGCGCTCACCGGACTTTTGCTGGGCGTCACCCAGGGCCCGTCCTGGGGCTGGACCGCCGCGCCCACCCTGCTCCTCTTCGGTGGAGCGATCGTGGCCTTCGTCCTCCTCGTCATCGTCGAACACCGGGTGACGACACCGCTGGTCGACGTGAGATCACTGACGAGACCCTCGCTGGCCATCGCCAACGCGCTCGTTCTCGTGAACGGCTTCGCCTCCTACATCATTTACGTTTGTCTGCCGAGCATCCTCGAAGCCGATCCCGGCACCGGTTACGGGTACGGCTACGACGTCCTCCGCACCGGTCTCGTTCTTCTCCCGTCGGCGGTCTGCGTGTTCGTCGGCGGCCGCGCGGCTCCCGCTGTGCTCGGACGAATAGGTCATCGCCCGAGCATGGTCATCGCCATGGCGAGCATGGGTCTCGGCGCACTCGGCCTGACGTTCTGGCCGGCGGCGATGTGGTCGATATTGGCGTCGTTCTGCGTGCTGAGCCTGGGTATCGGCATGGGCTTCTCGGTGATCTCCCAGATCATCGCGCGCGTGGTACCCGTCGACGAAGTCGCCGCGGCCGGCGGATTGAACACGGTGATCCGGTCGGTGGGCTCTGCCGCCGGTTCCCCGGTGGCCGCCGCCATCCTGGCCTCAGGAGTCGGCGCCGCCACATCGGCCATCCCCCTTGCCAACTATCAGCACGCCTTCGCCCTCGCCGCGGTCCTCTCCGTCGCGGCAGCGGGCCTCGGGTTCGTCCTGCGAATGCCCGCGAACCGCTGAGACGTCCTCACAGAAGGTGTGCCAGGCGACGCTGGGTGGGTCTGACGGACCGTGGATAAACCGCAGGCCGTCGGGTTTGCTGGAAGTACGAGGCGACCGGCTGGAGGATGACGTGCAATACACGGAGATGTCCGACTTTCTGCGGAAGCGGCGCGAAGCGTTGCAGCCGGAGGACGTCGGCCTTCCCCGCGGCCGTCGCCGGAGAACCCGGGGGTTGCGGCGCGAAGAGGTCGCCGTGCTCGCCGTCATGTCACCCGACTACTACAGCCGGCTGGAGGGCGGCAGAGGGCCGCAACCGTCCGAGACCATGCTGGCCGCCATCGCGCGGGCCCTCCGTCTCACGCTCGATGAGCGCGATCATCTCTTCCTCCTCGCCGGACACGGCGCCCCCGCGCGGTCCAGCCGTATGGATCACATCAACCCCGGGCTGCTCCGGATCCTCGACCGGTTGCAGGACACTCCCGCCACCGTCATGAACCGCCTCGCGGAAACACTCGCGCAGACCCGGCCGCATGTGGCCTTCGACGGGGATCACAGCCTCTACACGGGCCAGGCGCGCAGCGCGATCTACCGGTGGTTCACGAGCGAGGACGACCGGGCCCTGTATCACCCCTGCGAGTGGGACCAGCATGGACGCACGCTGGTCGCGATGCTGCGGTCGGTGTACACCGCCGACGGGCCGGACTCACGCGCCGGAGCACTCGCGCGAGCCCTGTCCGGCGTCAGCCTGGAGTTCACCGCGATGTGGGACGGGCACGAGGTGGGTATCCGGCACACCAACGTGAAGCGGTTCCGGCACCCGGCCGTCGGCGACCTCGAGTTGCACTGCCAGGTGATGCATGACTCCGACCAGCAGCACAGGCTGCTCGTGTTCACCGCCACGCCCGGAAGCGAGAGCAGCGAGAAGCTGAAGCTGCTGTCGGTCATCGGCGGCCAGCGACTGGAGTCCCCCTCATCCCCTGGTCGATGACCGGGCGGATCAGGCGGGGGCCAGCCGCGTCACCTCACGGATGACCCGGTCGTCGACGTCCGCCTGGAGCAGCCCGCTGTCGACGGCGGGCCGGCAGTCCAGAAGGATCATGACGCCCACAGCGGGCCCGTCCGGGTAGCCGAACACGAGGCGGTAGGAGCCGCCTGCGGCGGGTTTGCCGCTCCCCTCGCAAAAGCCTTCGCTCGACCGGGCCTCCAAGGCGTTCAGCGCGGACGCGAGGGACGTCGCGACGTCGCTCCCGTAGTCGGCCCGGGGCGATCGGCCGCCGCGGGGGTCCTGGCGGCAGACCGTCACCGACGTCGCACCCTCGGGAACCATGCTGGTGTCCTGGCCGCGCCGGGCCTTCCACGTCGTGCACGGGTCCTTCGCCTTGGCGGCGGTCCACGTGCCGTTCCGGTAGGCGGCCGTGATCCGGTCGCCGACATAGGTGTTGCTGGCGGCGGTGCCGTTCGTCGTCACCGTGCATTTGTTGACCTCGTCGGCGCTGCCCACCCATGAGGACCTGCCGTCGGCGTAGGTGAACCGGATGAGGTAGTTCGTCATCGGCCCGCCCATCGCGGTGCAGGCGCCGGTGCCCGTCGCGCCGACCGGCAGGAACGCGAGGTCGCGGGCCATGCCGCCGGCGTGCTCGCCCTCCAGCGTCCTGGTCCCCGCGAGCCGTTCCCCGCCCGGGGCGCTGTTCTGACCGGGATATGCGCAGATCAGCGCCGTAACGGGGGCACCGGGGACGAGCGTGCCCTCCGCGCCGGGGATGTCGGAGACGGCCGGCACCCATTCGCCTATCCCCGTGCTGCCCCAGCGCTCCGGGCACGGCTGTGGGGACGCTGCCACGGCGGAGGGCGCAACCGACGCCGTCGCGGAAGGGATCGGGGTCTGCTCGGCGGCACGGATAGGAGGCTCGGCCGTACCGCATGCCGTGAGAGCGACGAGAACAATGCTGAGCGGAACGAAAAGTCTCACACCACTGACACGTTCACTCCACCCGGCCGGTTTCCGCCGTTGTGCTTTTGTATCCGGTTGGGAAGGCGCCTTCCGGCCGGGCGTCCCCGGCGGCCGCCTCATGCGTGCTCGTTGGATCCTGCTTCCCCATTGCTCGTCGTGTTACCAACGCGTATCGTCCCGAAGTGAGCACCACTCATGTTCGCGCGCGTGAGCATCACCCCCCTTCACCCCCCGATCTCGCGAAGGGCAGTTCCCCATGCACGCGCGCCTTCGACGGGCGATCACGGCCGCCGCGGCCTTCGCCCTGCTCGCCGTCGGGCTTCCGGCGGCCCCCGCCTCAGCGGCTCCGTACTATCCGGCGGACGACTACTGCCTCGGCCAGTGCGCCGACGTGCTGCCTCCTGGCCAGAACGGCAACGCCACCCTGATCGACGTCATCGGCAACCAGGGCTTCGGTACCTTCCCCGCCCACAGCACCGACCAGCTCAGCAAATACGCCAATCTGATCTCCGGCTACACCGGGCTGACCGACGACCAGATCACGAGCTTCTTCAACGACAGCGGCTTCGGCGTTCCGCCCGGCCAGGTCGAGAGCACGATCAGTCCCCGGTCCGACGTCACGATCGTCCGCGACAAGGCCACCGGCACCCCGCACATCACCGGAACCACCCGGTCGGGCACCATGTTCGGCGCCGGCTACGCGGGCGCGCAGGACCGTCTGTGGCTGATGGACCTGATGCGCCACGTCGGCCGGGGCGAGCTGACGCCCTTCGCCGGTGGCGCGATGGGCAACCGGGAGCTGGAGCAGAGCGTCTGGCGCAACTCCCCCTACACCGAGGCCGACCTGCAGGCGCAGGTCGACCGGCTGAGGAACTCCGGGCCCCGCGGCGCGCAGCTGTACGCCGACGTGCAGAGCTACGTCGCCGGCATCAACGCCTATATCGACTACTGCATGGCCAACCGCAACTGCCCCGGCGAGTACGTGCTGACCGGCCACCTCGACGCGATCACCAACGCGGGCGGCCCCGTCGACTTCCAGATGACCGACCTGATCGCCATCTCGGGCGTGATCGGCGGCCTGTTCGGCGGTGGCGGCGGCGCGGAGATGCAGTCGGCCCTCGTCCGGGTGGCCGCCCGCGCGAAGTACGGCACGGCCGCCGGAGACCAGGCGTGGCAGGCGCTGCGCGAGCAGAACGACCCGGAGACCGTGCTGACCCTGCATGACGGGCAGAGCTTCCCCTCGGGGGCCACGCCGTCCGGCGCGACGGGGGTCGTCCTGCCCGACGCCCCCACGACGAAGCCGGTCGACATCACCGAGAACGAGACCGGCACCGCCACCTCCTCCGCCACCGCGGCCAAGAGCGCGCTGACCGGGCTGACCGTCGACAGCTCCAAGCCGAGCATGTCGAATGCGATCGTCGTGTCGGCCGCCGAATCGTCCAACGGCCACCCGATCGCGGTCTTCGGCCCGCAGACCGGCTACTTCGCACCACAACTGCTCATGCTGGAGGAGCTGAACGGCCCCGGCATCCGCGCACGCGGAGCGGCGTTCTCCGGGCTGAGCCTGTATGTGCTGCTCGGCCGGGGCACCGACTACGCCTGGAGCGCCACTTCCAGCCTGCAGGACATCACCGACACCTACGCCGTCACGTTGTGCGACCCGAACGGCGCCACACCCACAACCTCGTCGAACTACTACCTCTACCGGGGATCCTGCACGGCCATGGAGACCCTGAAGAAGACCAACTCGTGGAAGCCGAACACGGCGGACTCGACGGCCGCGGGCTCCTACGACCTCGTGGTCAAACGCACCAAATACGGCCTGGTGACCTGGCGCGGCACCGTCGGCGGGGTCCCCACGGCCTTCACGACGCTGCGCTCGACCTACCAGCACGAGGCCGACTCGGCCGTCGGCTTCCAGATGTTCAACGACCCCGCCGAAATGGGTTCCCCCGCCGCGTTCATGAACTCCGCGTCCTCGATCGCGTTCGCGTTCAACTGGTTCTATGTGAACTCGGCCGACACGGCGTACTTCATGTCCGGCAGCAACCCGGTCCGCTCGGCCGTGTCCGACCCGAACCTGCCCATGACGGCCGACGCCGCCCACGAGTGGGCCGGGTTCGACCCCGCGACGAACACCGCCACCTACGCGGCGCCGAGCACCCATCCGCAGGCGGTCAACCAGGACTACTTCGTCAGCTGGAACAACAAGCAGGCCAAGGACTACGGCTCGGCCGACGGCAACTTCAGCTTCGGGCCGGTGCACCGCGGCGACCTGCTCGACGCCCCGGTCAAGGCCGCGCTCGCATCGGGCACCCTCGACCGGGCCGGCGCCGCCAAGATCATGGCATCGGCCGCGACCACCGACCTGCGCGGCTGGAAGGTGCTGCCCAACCTGCTCCGGGTCGTCAACAACTCCGCCGTGACCGACCCGGCCCTGTCGTCGGCGGTGTCCAAGTTGTCGGCATGGGCCGCGTCCGGGACAAAACGGGTGGAGACGTCCCCGGGCAGCAAGACGTACGCGAACGCCGACGCCATCCGCATCTTCGACGCGTGGTGGCCGAAACTCGTGCGCGCCGAGTTCCGGCCGGGCATGGGCGACGACCTCTACCAGTCTCTGGTCAACGCGCTGCAGGTCAACGAGTCGCCCTCGGGACAGCAGCAGGGTGACCTCTCGTCCTTCCCCACCTCGGCCAACGAGGCGCAGACGCACAAGGGCTCCTCGTTCCAGTACGGCTGGTGGGGTTACGTCGACAAGGACGTGCGCAACGTGCTCGGCGACCAGGTCGGCTCGGCCCTGCCGTCCAAATACTGCGGAGACACCGTGGCGGCCTGCCGTACGGTGTTGCTGAACAGTCTGTCCGCCGCCCTGGCCGAGCCCGCGTCGACCACCTACCCGGGAGACGACGTGTGCTCGGCGGGCGACCAGTGGTGTGCCGACGCCATCCGGCAGTCGCCGCTGGGCGGCGTCAAGCACCCGCTGATCTCCTGGCAGAACCGGCCGACCTACCAGCAGGTGGTCTCCTTCCCGGCCCACCGGGGTGACACGATCAGCAACCTGGCCACGGGGGCGACGGCGAGCGCGAACGGCACGCAGAGCCCCAACACCCCGGCCAAGGCGATCGACGGCGACCCCTCCACGCGGTGGGCGAGTGACTGGACCAACAACCAGTACATCCAGGTGGATCTCGGCTCGAGCAAGAGCGTGGGCAGGGTGATCCTTCGCTGGGAGACGGCCTACGGCTCGTCGTACAACATCCAGACGTCCACCGACGGCACCACCTGGACGACCGTGTCCGCCATCACCACAGGCAACGGCGGCGTGGACAACGTGTCCTTCACCCCGGTCAACGCCCGATACGTCCGGATGCAAGGCGTAGCGAGAGGCACCTCCTACGGCTACTCCCTCTACGAATTCGAGATTTACAGCAAATAACCCTCCCCACCCCCCAAACCCCCCCTTAGGCGTGATCATGCAGAAGTTCGCCGGCAGCCCCGCTGACCAGCGCATACTCAAATCATGATCATGCAGAAGTTCGGGGAAATCGCGTCTACCTGGCAATACGCGTGTGGTGATCATGCAGTTTCCACGTCCGCACCGATCACCACACGCCCATATGACAACAGGCGAGACGCATCTCGTGCATGATCACGAAATGCGTCTCGCCTGCTCAGAGGGCATCCGCCCGAACTTCTGCATGATCACGCATCGCGTCCTGCCTGGTCACAGGCCAAGATCACGAACTTCTGCATGATCACCCCCATGAGCGCCGGCAAGGCGCCGGGGGAGTCTCAGGAGCGGAGCTGGGCTCCCGTCCGGGTGGCGGCGACGGCGACGGCGGCGTCACGGGCCGCGGTCGTCTCCTCCACCGTCAGGGTTCGGTCGAGGGCGCGGAACCGCAGGCTGTAGGCCAGCGACTTGTTGCCCTCACCCGCCTGCTCACCCGTGTACACGTCGAACAGCCGGATCGACTCCAGCAGCTCTCCCGCGCCTTCCCGCAGAGCCTCCTCCACGAGAGCCACCGGCGTCTGTGCCGGAACGATGAGCGCCACGTCCTGGGTGGCCACGGGATACGTGGACACGGCAGGCGTCTGCACGGGCCCGGGCGACTTCAGCCGGGAGAGCTCCACCTCCATGGCGGCCGTCCGCGGGGGCAGGCCGTACGCCTCGATCACGCGAGGGTGCAGCTCGCCCGCGTGCCCGACGAGCACCCTCTCCCCCGTGGCGGGGTCCACCACGCTCAGCTCGGCGCACCGGCCGGGATGCCATGGCTCGTGCTGGTCGGCCCGGACCGTGAGCTCGACTCCGGCCTCACGGGCGATGGCACGAGCGGCCTCGACTGCGTCGGCCCAGGAGGCCTGGCGTCCCTTGCCCCACCAACCGGACCGCTCGAACTCGCCGGCCAGAACGGCCGCCACCCTGAGCGGCTGCCGCGGCAGAGCGACCTCGATGCTAGCGAGTTCCTCGCCGGTCGGCCGCCGGTCGACCGGAAGGACGGGCGCCGTGGCCGGGGCGTCCGCCTCCGGGCGGTACACCAGGCCGATCTCGAACAACGCAACGTCGGTCGTGCCACGGCCCACGTTGCGCACGAGCGTCTTCAGCAGCCCGGGCAGCAAGGTGGTCCGCATGAACGGCTCATCCTCGCTGAGCGGATTGACCAGCCGGGTCGCCCTCCTGCGCGGATCGTCCTCCGGCAGCTGAAGGACGTCCAAGTCCCGCGCACCGATGAACGGATACGACAAAATCTCGACATATCCGGAACCGGACAGCGCCCTGCCCACCCGGCGGCGCAGCCGCTGCCCCTCGGTCAGGCCCGCCCCGGCCGGAGCCGCGGGCAGCACGGAGGGCAGCCGCTCATAGCCTTCGAGGCGGATGACCTCTTCGGCCAGGTCGTTGGGGTCGGTGAGGTCCGGCCGCCAGGTCGGCGGCGTGACCGTGATCAGGTCGTCGCCGTGCACGGCCAGCTTGTCGGCCAGTTCCCCGCTCGACACCACACCCGTCGCCGCGACGCCCTGCCCGCCGCGCGCGGACTCGACGGCCCCGTCGACCACGACGCACCCCACCTGCTCCAGGCGCCGCACGACGGTCTCCCGCTCGTACGGCAGGCCCGCGACGCGCGCAGGATGCCCGGACGGGATGGTGATCGTGACGGGCGCCGCCTCGCCCTCGACCTGGGTGACGCCCGGATCGGCGGTGGCCCCGCCCAGTTCGACCAGGAGCTGTACGGCACGCCACGACGCGACCAGCGGAAGCTCGCGGTCGACGCCGCGCTCGAAGCGCTTGGACGCCTCGCTCACCAGGTTGTGCCGGCGCGACTGCCGGGCGATGCCGGTGGCGGAGAAGTGCGCCGCCTCGATCACGATGTCGGTGGAGGCGTCGGAGATCTCGGTGTGCAGGCCGCCCATCGTGCCCGCGATCGAGATGGCCCCCGAGTCGTCGGTGATGAGGATGTCGTCCTCGTGG
Organism: Planotetraspora thailandica; assembly: GCF_016863335.1. Lineage (GTDB taxonomy): Bacteria > Actinomycetota > Actinomycetes > Streptosporangiales > Streptosporangiaceae > Planotetraspora > Planotetraspora thailandica. Next base: position 60,429 of record NZ_BOOR01000061.1, on the reverse strand, counting down.
AGCTTGCGCACGACGTGGTCGAGCGTCTCCAGGGTCTCCGCCGACCGCGCCCTGCGGACCACGATCTCACCGGCCAGCCGGGACCGGTCGAACGCGTGCAGCGGCTGCCCGAGCTCCAGCATCACGTAGTTGGTGACATCGACCGCCAGCGAGACCGGCCGCATGCCGGCGCGGGCCAGCCGTACCCGCATCCACAGCGGGCTCTCGGCGGCGGGGTCGAACCCGGAGACCGTGCGCAGCACGAACCTGTCGCAGGCGGTGAGGTCGCCGATGGCCGCCGGCCATGACGGTCCCTCGGTCTCGGGCACGGGAGCCAGGCCCGGGTCGTGGAAGGGCACGCCGAACGCGATGCCCGCCTCACGTGCGACGCCGCGAATCGACAGCGCGTAGCCGCGGTCAGGCGTGATCTCCAGCTCCAGCACGTCGTCGCGCAGACCGAGCAGCTCCACCACGTCGGCGCCGATCGGCGTGTCCTGCGGAAGCAGGAGGATGCCCGGGGAGCTGTCGGCGATGCCGAGCTCGGCCTCCGAGCAGATCATCCCGTCCGACAGCCTGCCGTACGTCTTGCGGGAGGCGATCTCGAACCCGCCGGGCAGCACTGCGCCCGGCAGCGCCACCGGGACCACGTCGCCCTCGGCGAAGTTGACGGCGCCGCACACGATCTCTCGCGGCGCGGCCTCCCCGACCTCGACCCGGCAGTGCCGGATGGGCTTCTTGAACCCGGTGAGCTCCTCAATAGCGAGGACCCGGCCGACGACCACGTTCTTGATGTCGTAGCCGTGCGACGTGATCGACTCGAGCTTGAGACCGGCGGCGGTGAGCTTGTCGGCCACCTCCTGCGCCGTGACGGCGGGGAGATCGACATACTCCCGCAGCCATGAAAGCGGGACCTTCATCAGACCTCCATCCCGAACGGCAGGGTGAAACGGACGTCGCCTTCGACCATGTCACGCATGTCTTCGGCGTTGTGGCGGAACATCAACGTGCGCTCGATGCCCATCCCGAACGCGAACCCGGAGTAGACCGCGGGGTCGACCCCGCAGGAGACCAGGACGCGCGGGTTGACCATCCCGCAGCCGCCCCACTCGATCCATCCCTCCGACTTGCACGTACGGCACGGCGGGCTCCCCGGCACGGCGGACGAGCCGCGGCAGACGAAGCACAGCAGGTCCATCTCGGCCGACGGCTCGGTGAACGGGAAGTAGTTGGGCCGGAAGCGGGTCCGGATGCCCTCGCCGAACATCACCTCGGCGAACCGGTCGAGGGTGCCCTTGAGGTGGGCCATGGTCAGGCCCTTGTCGACGGCGAGGCCCTCCACCTGGTGGAACACCGGAGTGTGGGTGGCGTCGAGCTCGTCGGTCCTGAAGGTCTTGCCCGGCGAGACCACGTACACCGGCAGCGGCCGCGACAGCAGCGCGCGGACCTGCACCGGAGAGGTCTGGGTGCGCAGCACCTTCCCGCTGTCGGTGCTCTCAACGAAGAACGTGTCGTGGTCGGAGCGGGCGGGGTGGTCGGGGGCGATGTTCAACGCGTCGAAGTTGAACCACTCGCCCTCCAGCTCGGGCCCTTCGGCGACCTCGTATCCCATCGCGACGAACGCGTCGGCGACGCGCTCCTGAAGGGTGGTGAGAGGGTGCCGGGCGCCACGGGGCGCGCGGTCCCAGGGCAGCGTGACGTCGACGGTCTCCTCGACGAGGACGCGTGCGTCGCGGTCGGCCTCCAGCTCGGCCTGGCGCGCGGCCAGCGCCTGGCCGATTGCCTTGCGGGCGGCGCCGATGCGCTTGCCGGCCTCCGCGCGGGCGGCCGGCGGCAGGGCGCCGATCTCCCGGTTGGCGAGCGCGATCGGCGATCGGTCACCGGCATGCGCGAGGCGTGCCTGCTTCAGGTCCTCGAGGTCACCCGCCGCGGCGATCGCGGCGAGGGCGTCCGCCTGTGCCCGCTCGATTTCGTCGGCGTGCAACGGCGTCACCTCGACCGGGTCATAGGTGTTCGACAAGAGAAAGCTCCGTATCCAGGGCATGCGGGCGCCGGGCGCTCAGCAAGGTCGAGTTTAGTGGGGTCGGCCCACCGGGCCGTCATCCGCGCTGCGCGAGCCGTGCGGAAGAGCGCAGCTCAGGCGAATTCAGGGGCCCCGGTGGGCAAGGTAAATCGAAACTCGGCGCCGCCGCCGGGCGCCCGCTGAACGGTGATCGTGCCGCCGTGGGCCTCGACCAGTCCCTTCACGATGAAGAGCCCGAGCCCGGTGCCGCCCCTGCGGCGGCCGTTGCCCCGCCAGAACTGGCGGAAGACGCGCGTGACGAGCTCAGGCGCGACGCCCTCACCCTGATCACGCACGGACACGGCGATTCCCCATTCGACCGGCTCGACTACTACGGACACGGTACCGCGTCCGTGCCTGACGCCATTCTCCACCAGATTGGACAGGATTTGGTCGATCTTGTCCTGATCCAGCCAGGTTTCTGGCAATTCCCCGTGTACCTCGAGGCGAAAACGGTCTTCCGGCTCTCCCGCGGCGACCCGGCCCGCGATGATCCGCCGGGCCCGTGCCGGGACGTCCACGATCTGCCGGTGCACCTGTAAACGGCCGGACTCGATCCGGGACACGTCGAGAAGCTCGGTGATCAGCCGGGTGACGCGGTCGGCGTCGGCGTTGACCGTCTCCAGCATGACCAGCTTCTGGGCGTCGGTGAACCGCTCCCACTTGGCCAGCAGCGTGGCCGTGAAGCCTTTCACGCTGGTCAGCGGAGACCTGAGCTCGTGAGCGACCGTGGAGACGAGGTCGGCTCTGCTCCGCTCCACCCGGGCTCTGGCGGAGGCGTCCCTGATGGTGATCACGACGCGGGTGACCGGGCCGCCCCGCTCGGGTGCGCGCACGAAACGCGCGGCCACGAGCACCTCCTGCCGCCCCGGCAGAGTCAACGGGCGTTCCGGCTGGCGAGACCGCGTTCGCAGGCCACCGTGCGGATCAAGCCACTTCCACCAGTCGCGGCCTTCGAGGTCGCGGAACGGCAGGGCCTCGGTGATGTGCCTGCCGACCGCCGCTTCACGGCTCACTCCGGTCAGTCGTTCGGCGGCCCGGTTGACGATCAGGACGATGCCCTCGTGGTCGGCCGCCACGACCCCGTCGGGCAGCTCGTCGACGCAGATGTACGCACTCCCGTCGGCAGGCCCGTGAAGGGAACCGCCGGGGGTGCCGCCACCTCGCACGAGACCGCCTCCTCAACCCTCGGGAGCCCCGCGGAACGGAACCGCGCCGCACGACTTCCGCGACTCCACCGCCGACAATAGCGGGTTTCCGGGGATCTTCAGCAGCCTCAGCGGGGCGAGGTGGTGGGATCTTCCACGGAAGATAAGTTCTCCCGCTGAACGCGGGCGGATGAGTACAAGCACACTGCGGCGGCGGTGGCGAGGTTGAGGCTTTCCGCCCGCCCGTAGATCGGCACGCGCACGACCTCGTCGGCCAGTTCGAGGAGCTCGGGCGGCAGACCCCACGCCTCGTTGCCGAACAGCCACGCGGTGGGCCGGGCCAGGTCGACCTCGTCGAGGGTCACGGTGCCCGCCCCGTCGGCCGCGAGCACCCGCAGGCCCGCCTCCTTGGCCTGCCGTACGGCATGGGCCACCGATGCGCCCGTCGCCACCGGGAGATGGAAGAGGCTGCCGGCGCTGGCCCGCACGCATTTGCCGTTGTAGGGGTCCACCGACGCGTCGGTGAACACGACCGCGTCGGCGCCCGCCGCGTCCGCCGTACGCAGGACGGTGCCGGCGTTCCCGGGGTCGCGGACGTGGGCGAGCAGCGCCACCAGCCGGGTGCCGGGCCGTATGGCCTCGGCCAGGGGAACGTGCACGAACCGGCAGACCGCGAGGATGCCCTGCGGGGTGATCGTCTGGGTCAGGTCGGCCATGACCTCGCCGCTGGCCCTGTGGACGGGGACCCCGGCGGCGAGGGCGGCGCCGACGATGTCGGGATGCCGCGTCTCCGCCTCGGCCGTGGCGAAGAGCTCGACCGTGACGTCGTCGAGCGTCAGGGCCTCGCGAACCGCCTGGGGTCCTTCGGCCAGGAATGCCCGGTCGCGGTCACGGAAGGCCCGCTTGGTCAGCCGGCGCGCGGCCTTGACCCGCGGCGACCTGGTGCTGGTGAGCTCCGCCATGCCTTGCTCGATCCCCCCTTGACGTGAATGAGGGCCCACCGGCGTCGGCGGGCCCTCAGTGGTGCGGTCTTACGCGACCGGCGCGTTCACGTCGGCCGGGAGCGCCTTCTTGGCGGACTCGACGAGCGTGGCGAAGGTCTGGGTGTCGGTCACCGCGAGGTCGGCGAGGATCTTCCGGTCGACCTCGATGCCCGCGAGGCGCAGGCCCTGGATGAACCGGTTGTAGGTGATGCCGTTCGCCCGGGCGGCGGCGTTGATGCGCTGGATCCAAAGACGGCGGAAGGTGCCCTTCTTGTCCTTGCGATCCCGGTACGCATAGGTCATGGAGTGGAGCATCTGCTCCTTGGCCTTGCGGTAAAGGCGCGACCGCTGCCCCCGGTAACCGCTCGCCCGCTCGAGGACGACCCTGCGCTTCTTCTTGGCGTTGAGCGCCCGCTTCACGCGTGCCATGTTGTTCTATCTCCCCGGGTCGTTACTTGGCGAGCAGCTTCTTGATCTTCTTGGTGTCGGCGTCGGACATGACGACGAGACCTTCGAGACGGCGCGTACGGGTGGACGGCTTGTACTCGAACAGGTGCTGCCGGTTGGCACGGCGGCGAACGACCTTGCCGGAACCGGTGAGCCGGAACCGCTTCTTCGCACCGCTGTGCGTCTTCATCTTCGGCATGTCAGCCGTCTCTCCCTCGTTGTCCGTACCGCCGGTCCAGGGCCGAAACCCCGGCCGACGGCATGCTCACTCCGCGAGACCGTCCCGGTCTCCGCCTTGTCGATGCTCCATCTGATGGTTCAGAGGGGCTCGTCACTCCGCTCACGCGGCGTGGCCGTTGCCTCCGGCTCACTCCGCCGATGCGGGTGCCTCCGCCTGCGCCGTCGCCTCTGCCGCCTCTGTCGCGTCTTCGTCCGCTCCGCGCTGCGCCCGCGCCGCCGCCTTCTCGGCCTTGGCCTCGGCCTTCTTCTTGTGCGGACCGATCACCATGATCATATTGCGGCCGTCCTGCTTCGGCTGCGACTCCACGAAGCCGAGCTCGGTGACGTCCTCCGCGAGGCGCTGCAGGAGCCGGAAACCGAGTTCCGGACGGGACTGCTCGCGGCCCCTGAACATGATCGTGACCTTGACCTTGTCCCCCGCCTTGAGGAAGCGCACGACGTGACCCTTCTTGGTCTCGTAGTCGTGCGGATCGATCTTCGGCCGGAGCTTGATCTCCTTGATGATCGTATGCGCCTGGTTGCGGCGGGCCTCGCGTGCCTTCATGGCCGACTCGTACTTGAACTTGCCGTAGTCCATGAGCTTGCACACGGGCGGGCGGGCCGTCGCGGCGACTTCGACGAGATCGAGGTCGGCTTCCTGAGCCAGTTTCAGTGCGTCCCCGATGGAGACGATGCCGACCTGCTCGCCGTTCGGGCCGACGAGGCGGACCTCCGGCACACGAATACGATCGTTGATGCGGGGCTCGGTGCTGATGGGACCTCCAAAAGGCTTCCGCTTACTGCTCGACCGTGCGGGAAAAGCCAAAAACCCCGCACGTCACGCATGCGGGGTCACTGAGCTCTCCTGCCGAAAACTCCGGTGTGATCCTGGACCCGTCTGCCTTTCGGCGGATCAGGTGGGAGGAGACCTCCGCTTGCGCGTCCAGCTGGCATGCCGGACCGATCGATGGCAACGATACCACAAACACGCTGCCCCGCCGAACCATTCCCGCGCGGGCCCAGGCCCGATGCCGCCGGTTCAGGCGGACCTTCGGGCGATCTCCGCCTCCCCCGCCGCACGCATGGCCTCCACCGGCACGTCGTCGCGGCCGGTCATGAGCTCGACCTGCCTCACCGCCTGATGCAGCAGCATCGGGAACCCGCCGACGACGGTGCCGCCTCGTTTCTGTACGGCTCTCGCCAACGCGGTCGGCCAGGGCGAGTAGACCACGTCGAGCAGCGCGCCTTTCTCCGGAAGCGCGCGGGCCACGTGAGTGGCGAGGGCGTCGGCCGCCCCGGAAGGCAGGGTGGAGACGATCAGATCGGCGTCGAGGGCGTCGTCGAAGGATCGCACGGTCACCTCGACGCCCAGGCGGGCCGCGACGTCGAGGGTCTCGCCCGCGCGGGCGGCGTCCCGCACGGCCAGCGTCACCTCGGTCAGGCCCATCTCGCGCAGGGCGGCGACGGCGGACGCCGCGGTCGCTCCCCCGCCCAGGATCGCGGCCGCCGACGGCGAATCCGCGCCCGCCTCGGCCAGCGCCTGGACGATCCCGTACACGTCGGTGTTCTCCCCGTGCCGGGCGCCGTCCTTGAAGATCACGGTGTTGGCGGCGCCCACCTGGACGGCCGGCTCGGAGACCGTGTCCAGAAGCGGCAGCACGGCACGCTTGAGCGGCATGGTCAGCGACAAGCCGGCCCACTCGGCGCCCATCGTCTCGACGAGCGCCGCGAGCCCGTCCTCGGTGCATTCGAACGCGTCGTACCGCCAGTCGCTCAGGCTCATGGCGGCGTACGCCGTACGGTGCAGGATCGGGGACAGGGAGTGCCCGATCGGGGAGCCGAGGACCGCGGCCCGGTGACGCACGGTCATCCGTAGTTCCGGTTGAACTCGTCACGGAGCTTGATGAACTGCTCCTCCGTCTCGGCGAACTTCGTGATCCCTCGCTTGGGGTCGGTCGTCACGAAGAACAGCCAGTTGCCGTCCGCCGGATGCAAGGCGGCCTCGATGGCGTGGTCACCGGGGTTGGCGATCGGCCCCGGCGGCAGGCCGTAACGCCTGTAGGTGTTGTACGGCGACGTGCTCTGCAGGTCGGCGTTGGAGGCGGAGATGCCGTACTTGTTGAGCCCGTACATGACGGTGCTGTCCATCGAGAGCTTCATCGGCGGGTTGCGCTCGAGCCGGTTGTAGATGACCCGCGAGATCTTGGGCATGTCACTGACCTTGCCCGCCTCAGCCTGGATGATGCTCGCGATCGTCATGATGTCGTGGGGGCTGTACCCGAGCTGCTGGGCCTCCTGCTCGAGGTTGAGCTTCTCGGCCGTCTGCGTGTACCGGTCGACCATGGCGGTCAGGACCTCCGCCGGGCTCATCTTCGGGTCGATCTCGTAGGTGGCGGGGAAGGCGTAGCCCTCCAGCCGCCCCTTGGCGTAGCTCGGCAGGCCGATGTCGCCCTTCGCCGCCTGCTTGAAGGCGCTGATCGGTCGTCCCGTCGCCTTGGCGAGCTGCTCGTAGATCTTGCTGAGCCGCAGGCCCTCCTGGAAGGTGACGTTGTCGGTGATGCGATTCTTCGGGTCGAGCATCGCGAGGGCGGCCTCCGCCGACATGCCCTTGCGCAGTTTGTAGGTGCCGGGCTGCAGGGACGCCGTCTTGCCCGCGGCGCCGATGGCGTTGATGAACGCGCGGGCGCTGGCCACGACGCCCTGCTGTTCCAGCGTCTGGGCGACGTCGGAGGCGATCGCACCCTGCTTGATCTCGATCGAGACCTCGCCCGTCCCCTGTCCGGTGTAGTCCGCGGGGATCATGACGTTGCGGACCCAGTTGTACCCGTAGTAGCCGACCCCGCCGAGCACTAAGACGACCACCACGACGGCGAACACGGTCGCGGCATGCCCCTTGCGGCGTTGCCTCTTCCTGCGCTTGCGGCTGCGGCGCTGCTGACTACGGCTGCCGCGAGCACGACGCCGGGACGAGGGTTCCTCGTCCTCGTCGCCTAGCAGGAAGTCCATGCCCAAGTCATTCATAGTGCGCTGGCCAATCTCTCGGTACGGCCGGCTCCGCGCCCAGGCAGAGCGTGCCGGACCAAGGGGGTTTCCGGCGTGGGACGGAGGGGTCGCCCGTCCCCGTGTCCTGCTAGATGTTACGCGGGCGGAGACTCCCGTCAGGTGAAACCCTATGAGAGCAACCGACCGAATGGTCCCCGATCAGCTAGTTCGTCCTGAGATTTCGATTCAGCTCATCCCGATACTTCAGGAACTCGGACTCCTTGTCCGTAAATTTCGTGATCCGCTTGCGCGGATCTGTGGTGACGAACCAGTACCAGTCGCCATCGGCGGGATGAAGCGCCGCGTAGAGCGCCTTCTCCCCCGGATTGCTGATCGGCCCCGGCGGCAACCCCTCATGCGCATAGGTGTTGTACGGCGAGGCGACCTTGGTGTCCTTTTCCGACACCTTGAGCGTGTGCCGCCTGAGGACGTAGTTGACCGTGCTGTCCATTTCGAGCTTGCCGCCCCGGAGCAGCCGGTTGTACATGACTCTGGCGATCTTCGGATACTCGGCGTCCTGGCCGCCCTCCGCCTGGATGATGCTCGCCATCGTGACGATCTCCAGAGGCGTCCGGTTCCGCTCCTTGGCGAGCCGCTCCAGATCCACCGAACGGGCGGCCTCCCGGAATCGATCGACCATGTTCGTGAGCAGGTCGCGTGCGGTCGCGGCGGGATCGACCTCATAGGTGGCGGGGAACAGGAATCCTTCGACCTGGCCCTTGGCGTAGCCGGGCAGATGCAGCGCGCCGGGATCTTCCGCCGCCTTCTTGAACTCGGCCAGCGGAATGCCGGAGCCGGCCGCGAGCGTGGCCAGCACGTCGTCGAGACGCATGCCCTCGGGCACGGTGACCTTCCGGATCACCCGCGACTTCGGGTTCAGGAGCAGGTCGAGGGCCGAGGAGGCCGCCATGCGGTGCTTCAGGCGATATTGACCCGGCCGCAGGCTGGACTCCTTCGACCTCGCCACCACCTCGCCGACGAACGACTCGGTGCTGGCGACCACGTCGGCGCGCTTGAGCGTCTCGGCGATCTCGCCGGCGCTGGAGCCGGGGGTGATCTCCACCGTCACCGACCCCGTACCGGTCCCTTCGTAGTCACCCGGGCCGGAGACGGTCCCCACGACGGAACGCACTCCGAGCACGACCGCGATCGTGACCAGGGCGGCGCCGCCGATCACGACGAAAGCCGCCCGGCTCACCGCGCGTCCCAGTCGCTCGCTTCCTCGCCGGGCCCCCGGCCCGGCGGTTCGAGTGCCGTGCCCGGAGGCCGTCCGCTTGCCCGTTCGGAGTCGATCGCCGCCTGGAGCAGCACGACGGCCGCCGCCTGGTCGATGACGGCCCGCTGGTTCTTCGCCTTGACCCCGCTCGACCGCAGGCCCTGCTGGGCGGTGACCGTCGTCAACCGCTCGTCGAACAACCGGATCGGTGTGGGCGCCAGCCGGGCCGCCAACTGGGCGGCGAAAGCCCGGGCCTCCGCCGCCGCATGGCTCTCCTTGCCGGAAAGCGACCGCGGCAGCCCGACGACGATCTCGATCGCCTCGTGCTCCGCCGCGATCTCGGCGATCCTGTCGACGTCGCCCCGGCCTCGCCGTACGGTCTCGACAGGCGTGGCCAGCAGCCCGGAAGGGTCACTGCGGGCCACGCCGATCCGGACCGACCCGGCGTCGACGCCGATCCGGACGCCGTGCCTCATGATCTGCTCTTCACGCGGGTGCGCCCCGTCAGGAGAGAGCAGAGGAGATCGACTCCTCGACGGCGCGCAACGCGTCGCCGATGGCCTCAGGCCGCGTTCCTCCGCCCTGCGCCACATCGTCCTTGCCGCCACCGCCACCCCCAAGCGTCTTGGCGGCGACGCTGACCAGTCGGCCGGCCTTCAGGCCCCGGTCGCGTCCCGCCTCGTTGACCACGGCGACGACGACCGGACGGTCTGAGGGGACACCGGCGACGACGACGACCGTGGCGCGGTCGCTCGGGAATCGGCCGCGCACATCAAGGGCGAGCTTACGCAAGTCGTCGGCGGAGGTGCCATCAGGCGCGCGGTGGGTCACGACGGACACACCGTCGAGGTCGCCGGCCTGCCCCGCCAGCTCGCCCGCGACGGCGAGGACCTGGGCCGACTTGAGCCGCTCCAGCTCCTTCTCCGCGGTGCGCAGGCGGGTGACGATGCCGTCGATCCGCTCGGGCAGCTCCTCCTTGGGCGTCTTGAGCTGCTCGCTCAGCTGGCTGACCAGCACGCTCTCCCTGGCGAGGAAGCGGAAGGCGTCGATGCCGACGAGCGCCTCGACGCGGCGCACACCCGCGCCGATCGAGCCCTCCCCCAGCACCTTGACCAGGCCGAGCTGGCCCGAGCTCGCGACGTGCGTGCCGCCGCACAGCTCGCGGGAGTAGTCGCCGACCTCGACGACCCGCACCTCGTTGCCGTACTTCTCGCCGAACAGCGCGAGCGCGCCCATGGCGCGCGCCTCGTCCTGCGAGGTGTAGAACGCGTTGACCTTGAGGTCGTTGATCAGGACCGCGTTGACCTCGTCCTCGACGTCGCGCAGCACGGTCGGGGAGACCGCTCCGGCCGCGGTGAAGTCGAAGCGGAAGCGTCCGGGCGAGTTCTCCGAACCCGCCTGGGCCGCGGACTCGCCGAGCGCGTTGCGGAAGCCCCGGTGGACCAGGTGGGTCGCGGTGTGGCTGCGGGAGATCGCACGCCGGCGCTCCACGTCGACCTCGGCGTGCGCGTGGTCTCCGATGCGGATCTCTCCGTGCTTGACCTTGCCGCGGTGGACGATGAGCCCGGCCACCGGCGTCTGGACGTCGACGATCTCGACTTCCGCGCCGTCGGTGCGGATGACGCCCTGGTCGGAGAGCTGGCCGCCGCCCTCGGCGTAGAACGGGGTGCGGTCGAGCACGACCTCGACCGTGGAGCCCGCCCCCACTGCGGGCACGTTGGCACCCTCGACGAGCAGGCCGACGACGGTCGCCTCAGCCGACGTGTGGTCGTAGGCCAGGAAGTCGACCTTGCCGGACTTCTCCAGGATGTCGCCGAACACGGAGATGTCGGCGTTGCCGGTCTTCTTCGCCGCCGCGTCCGCCTTGGCCATGGCCCGCTGCTCCGCCATGAGGCGCCGGAAACCGTCCTCGTCGACCTGGAGACCCTGCTCGGACGCCATCTCCAGCGTGAGGTCGATGGGGAAGCCGAAGGTGTCGTGCAGCTGGAACGCCTGAGCCCCGCTGAGCGTGGTCGACCCCTTGCGCTTGTTCTCCTCCACCGCGACATCGAAGATCGCCGTGCCGGTGCGGAGGGTGCCGAGGAACGACGCCTCCTCCGCGTCGATGACCGTGTGGATGTTGGCCGCGTCCACCGTCAGGTTGGCGTACTGCCGGCCCATCACGGAGATCGTCACGTCGGTCAGCTCATGCATGTACCGCTCCTCGCCCGCGCCGAGCAGGCGGAGGTTGCGGATCGCGCGGCGGAGCATGCGGCGCAGTACGTAGCCGCGGCCCTCGTTGCTCGGGATCACGCCGTCGCCCACCAGCATCACGCCGGCGCGCATGTGGTCCGCGATCACCCGGAGCGAGACGTCGGAGCGGTGGTTGCGGCCGTAGCGCGTGCGGGTGAGCTCGGCCGCCCTGTTGAGGATCTTGTAGGTGGTGTCGATCTCGTAGATGTTGTCGACGCCCTGCAGGATCGCCGCCATGCGCTCCAGGCCCATGCCGGTGTCGACGCTCTTGGCGGGAAGCTCGCCGACGATGTCGAAGTCTTCCTTGCCGCGGACCGCGCCGAGCTGGAACTGCATGAAGACGTTGTTCCAGACCTCGAGATAGCGGGTCTCGTCGGCGACCGGGCCGCCTTCCCTGCCGTACTCGGGGCCGCGGTCGTAGTAGATCTCGGTGCACGGCCCGCCGGGGCCGGGCACGCCCATGTGCCAGTAGTTGTCAGCGAGCCCGCGCCGCTGGATGCGCTCGAGCGGTACGCCGGCCTTCTTGTGCCAGATGTCCAGCGCCTCGTCGTCGTCAAGGTAGACGGTCGCCCACAGCCGGTCTTCGGCGAAGCCGAAGCCGCCCTCGGACTGGGGCTTGGTCAGCAACTCCCACGCGAACGGGATCGCGTCTTCCTTGAAGTAGTCGCCGAACGAGAAGTTGCCCAGCATCTGGAAGAAGCTCGCGTGCCGGGTCGTCTTGCCGACCTCGTCGATGTCGTTCGTCCGGATGACCTTCTGCGCGCTGGTGGCACGCGGGTACGGCGGCTTGCGCTGGCCGAGGAAGTAGGGCTTGAACGGGACCATGCCCGCGTTCACGAGAAGCAGCGTCGGGTCTTCGGCGACCAGGCTGGCCGAGGGAACGACGGTGTGTCCGCGCTCCTCGAAGAAGCGCAGGAAGCGGCGTACGATCTCTGCCGACTCCATTTCAGCGGCCATCCTTTACGTCGTCGTATCTGGTGGGTCTTGTTTCAACACTGTCGAGTCGCAGCTGTGCCCGCAACTCGGTTTCCCTGCTCGCCGACTGGCGGCGAACGTCGACCGCGAAGTCCTTGAACTGGTCCGCGAGCCCCGCCACCCGGCCGGCCGTACGCCTGGCCACGTGGTCGGGGCGCAATGCCTGAAGCTTACGCATAGTCCAGAGGGCGACAAACGCGCCCAGTGCCATGTAGAAGAGCCGGCGGATCATCCCTGGCGCCTCCCCGTCAGGCCGCGCGCCCCGGCGTCGTCCCTGCCCTGCTCGTCGAGCGCCGGACGCGGGCGGGGAAGCCGCTCACCCGCCACGCGGCCCCGGCGCCTGGCCAGGGCCTCCCGCACCCCGTGGCTCAGGGCCGACAGCTTGACGACCGGACCGGCGAACAGCGTGGAGGCGGCGCCGGTGATCTTCACCATGTTGCCGCTCACGTCCCGCACGTTGTCGGTGATGGCCTCCACCGAGGCGAGTTGCCGGTTGGTCTCGGCGACCGTCTGGCTCACGTCCTCAAGGAGAGGCACCACGCGCTCGCTGAGATCGGCCACGAGGCTCGTGGTCTTGACCAGCAGGCGAGCCAGCCTGACCAGCACGACGGCCATGAAGCAGACCAGGATCGCCCAGAAGATGGCGACGATCAGGCCGGCGAGCTCTCCCGCGGTAAGCACTGCCGATCTCCTTTAGATCACCGGAGCTGGAATGGCAAGACCCTATCGTGAACGGCCTGCCTCCTGATGCGCTCCACACGCCCCGCCGGTACGGCTCAGCCCGCCTTGGGATCGCCCTCGCCCCGGAGGAAGGCCCGGATCTTGGCCCATCGCTCGGCGAAGCGCCCCTCGGCGCCGTGCCGCGTCGGCTCGTAGTAGCGCCGCTCCAGCAGTTCCTTCGGTACGTAGTCCTGCCTGACCAGGCCGTGTTCGAAGTCGTGGGGGTACTGGTAGCCCTTGCCGTGGCCGAGCTTGGCCGCGCCCTGGTAGTGGGCGTCGCGCAGATGGCCGGGGACCTGGCCGATCAGGCCGCGCCGTACGTCGTCGGAGGCGGCCCCGATCGCCTTGACGACGGCGTTGGACTTGGGCGCCAGCGCGCAGTGAATCACGGCCTGGGCGAGGTTGATGCGGCCCTCGGGCAGTCCGATGAACTCAACCGCCTGGGCCGCCGCCACGGCGACCTGCAGGCAGGACGGGTCGGCCATGCCCACGTCCTCGGAGGCGAAGATCACGATTCGCCTGGCGATGAACCTCGGGTCCTCCCCCGCCTCGACCATCCGGGCCAGGTAGTGCAGCGCGGCGTCGGCGTCCGAGCCGCGCATGCTCTTGATGAACGCGCTGATCACGTCGTAGTGCTGGTCGCCCTGGCGGTCGTAGCGCACCGCGGCTTTGTCGACCGCCTTCTCCACCACCTCGATGGTGACGTCGCCGGTCTCGTCCGCGAGCAGCGCCGCGGCCTCCAGGTAGGTCAGGGACCTGCGGGCGTCGCCCCCCGCCAGCCGTACGAGCTGGTCCAGGGCGTCGGGCCGCAGGGTGACGCGCCCGCCGAGCCCGCGCGGGTCGGCCACGGCGCGCTCCAGGACGGCCCGGACGTCGTCTTCGGAGAGCGGTTCGAGGGTGAGCAGCAGTGACCGCGACAGCAGCGGGGAGATGACCGAGAAGAACGGGTTCTCCGTGGTGGCCCCGATGAACGTGACCCAGCGGTTCTCGACGGCGGGCAGCAGTGCGTCCTGCTGGGCCTTGTTGAACCGGTGGACCTCGTCGACGAACAGCACGGTCTGCCTGCCGGTCATGCCGAGATCGCGGCGCGCCTGGTCGATCGCGGCCCGGACGTCCTTGACTCCGGCGGAGACCGCCGACACCTCGACGAACCTCCGCTTGGTGACGTTGGAGACGACGTAGGCGAGCGTCGTCTTGCCGGTGCCGGGAGGCCCCCACAAAAACAGCGACATGGGAGCCTCGCTCTCGACCAGTCGCCGCAGCGGCGTGCCCGGCCCGAGGAGGTGCCGCTGGCCGATCACCTCGTCGAGGCCGCGCGGTCGCATGCGGACGGCCAGAGGCTCCTGACTTCTGTGGGCCTCCTCGGCCGCCGAATCGAACAGACTCTCCACAACGCAGAGGTTACCGTCAGCTGCCCCAGACCGCCCTGGCGCCGCTGTCCCCCGCCCGGAACACGTAGTAGGCCACCACGAGCGCAAGCACCACCGCCAGCACGGACAGCACGAGGCTGACGGCCCTGGCGGAGCCGGTCGCGGCCGTACCCGGCTCCCGCACCGGACGGGTCAGGTAGACCAGCACCAGCGCGACGACGCCCAGCCCGAGAGTGCTGAAGAACAGCGGGTTGGCGAAGCTCGAGTGGTCGAGGACGGGCTGCGGGATCTGCCCCTTGAACAGGCGAGCCTCCAGCTCCTCACCGCTCTCCTTGGCGCCGAACACCGCGGCGGGGGCGGCGATGGCGGTCAGCACGACCGCCCAGTCGAGCCTGCGGCGGAAAGCGGGGAGGACGGCGTAGGCGATGCTCAGCACGACGAGCAGCGGTGTGAGGACCACGGCCGCGTGAATTATCAGGGGGTGTGCGGGGAGACCGAGGATCTGGTCGAACATTCGTATCGCTCCTGGGCTGAGGTGCGAGAGGGGGTTATAACTCTCGCTGCACTCTCATACGAATTTCATCAGCAAGCGGTTCTCGCCTCAACGCCAAATGTGGAAGAGATCACCCACCTTGGTGCTGATCACCGCCCCTTGGTGGTGATCACCGCCCCTTGGTGGTGATCATGCAGAAGTTCGCGAGAACCTCGCCCCACCAGCCCGTTCCCTGGTGGTGATCATGCAGAACTTCGGCGGCACGGCGTATGACCTGGGCTTACACGATTCGTGATCATGCAGTAAATCGCCGAACCAGTCTTTGAGCTGCGGCTCAGCCGCACGTGATCATGCAATGCGTACGGCACTGCATGATCACGTACGGCATAAGCCCAGGCCGGCCGCCATGCGCACGAACTTCTGCATGATCACGGACAGGGTTTCCGCTGGCCAGGATGCTCGCCCGCGAACTTCTGCATGATCACGCGCGGCGTCTCCGCTGGCCAACCCCATAACGGCCGAACTTCTGCATGATCACGCCCAGGTTGACTCTCGCGAGATTGTCACGCCGAGGGCTGCGGGGCGGGGGCGGCCGCCTTGGACTTGGCGTCCACACCGGCCTCCCTGCGCTGCTCAACCGTGATCGGGGTCGGCGCCCCGGTCAGCGGGTCGAAGCCGGATGCGGTCTTCGGGAAGGCGATGACGTCCCGGATCGACTCGCCGCCCGCGAGCAGCATGCAGATCCGGTCCCAGCCGTAGGCGATGCCTCCGTGCGGCGGCGGGCCGTACTTGAACGCCTCCAGCAGGAAGCCGAACTTGCTCTCCGCCTCCTCCTTGGAGATGCCCAGCACGTCGAAGACCCGCTGCTGCATCTCGGCGCGGTGGATTCGGATCGAGCCGCCGCCGATCTCCATGCCGTTGCAGACCATGTCGTAGGCGTAGGCGAGCGCCTCGCCGGGGTGGTCCTGGAAGTTGTCGGCCCATTCGGGCTTCGGCCCGGTGAAGGGGTGGTGGACCGCGGTCCAGCCGATCTCGCGGCCGACCTCGTCGACGACGGGCTCGAACATCGGGGCGTCGACGACCCAGAGGAACGACCACTGGGATTCGTCGATCAGGTCGCACCGGCGGCCGATCTCCAAGCGGGCCGCGCCGAGCAGGTCACGCGAGGGGCCGAGCGCACCCGCGGCGAAGAAGATCGCGTCGCCCGGCTTGGCTCCGGTCGCCTCCGTCAGGCCGGCGAGCTCCTTCTCGGACAGGTTCTTGGCGACGGGCCCGCCCAGGCCGTCCTCCTGGACCAGGACGTAGGCCAGGCCGCGTGCGCCGCGCGCCTTGGCCCAGTCCTGCCAGCCGTCGAGCTCCTTGCGGGTCTGCGACGCACCGCCCGGCATGACGACGGCACCGACGTACGGCGCCTGGAACACCCGGAACGTCGTGTCCGCGAAGTACTTCGTCAGGTCGACGAGCTCGACGCCGAAGCGGAGGTCCGGCTTGTCCGAGCCGTACCTCGCCATGGCGTCGGCGTAGGTCATCCGCGGCAGCGGGGTCGGCAGCTCGTAGCCGAGGGTCTCCTTCCAGATGCGCCCGATCAGCGCCTCACCGAGCTCGATCACGTCGTCCTGGTCGACGAACGACATCTCGATGTCGATCTGGGTGAACTCGGGCTGCCGGTCGGCGCGCAGGTCCTCGTCACGGAAGCACCGGGCGAGCTGGTAGTACCGCTCGAGTCCGGACACCATGAGCAGCTGCTTGAACAGCTGGGGCGACTGCGGCAGCGCGTACCAGTTGCCCGGCTGGAGCCGCACGGGCACGAGGAAGTCGCGGGCGCCCTCGGGCGTCGAACGGGTGAGGTTCGGCGTCTCGACGTAGACGAAGCCACGCTCGCGCATGACCTCGTTGGCCAGGTAGGTCGCCTGGGAGCGGATCCGCAGCGACTGGGCGATCTGCTGGCGGCGGATGTCGAGGTAGCGGTACTTGAGCCGCGCCTCCTCCGACACATCCGCGCCGCCCTCGATCGGGAACGGCAGCGGCGCCGACTCGCTGAGCACCTCGACCTCGGAGGCGACGACCTCGATCTCACCGGTGGGCAGCTCGGGGTTCGCGTTGCCCTCGGGCCGTACGCGCACCTCCCCCGTGACCTTGACGCAGTACTCCGAGCGCAGGTCGTGGGCGTGATCCTCCTCGCGGAAGACCACCTGGGCCGACCCCGAGGAGTCGCGCACGTCGATGAAGACCACGCCACCGTGGTCGCGGCGGCGCGCCACCCAGCCCGCCAGCGTCACCCGCTGGCCTTCATGCTCCTTACGAAGCGTCCCTGCTTCGTGAGTGCGGATCACGAGAGTTTCCCTTTCAGAACGTCGACGACCTCGGCGAGCGGCACCGCGGTCTGGTCACCTGTGGTCAGGTCTTTCACTTGTACGGCTCCCGCCTCGATGTCCCGGTCGCCGAGGATCAGGGCGTACCGGGCGCCGCTGCGGTCGGCGGCCTTCATGGCGCCCTTGACGCCCCGGCCGCCGAAGGCCATGTCCACCGCCACGCCGTTCCGGCGCAATTCGGCCACCAGCGGGAAGATCCGGCGCCTGGCCTCCTCGCCCAGAGGGACGGCGAAGACCTCGACGTGCCCCGGACGCTCGGTGAGCAGCCCTTCAGCCTCCATCGCGAGGACCGTACGGTCGACTCCGAGGGCCCATCCGACGCTCGGCAGGGCGGGCCCGCCGATCATCTCGCTCAGGCCGTCGTAGCGTCCGCCGCCGCCGACCGCGGACTGCGCGCCCAGGCCGTCGTGGATGAACTCGAAGGTCGTACGCGTGTAGTAGTCGAGCCCGCGGACCAGCCTCGGATCGTCGGTGTAGGTCAGCCCCGCGCTGGTCAGCAGGCCGCGGACCTCCTCGTGGTAGGCCTTGCAGGCCCCGCACAGGTGGTCGGTCATCAGAGGCGCGTTCACCAGCTGCGCCTGGACCTCGGGCCGCTTGTCGTCGAGGACCCGCAGCGGGTTGATCTCGATGCGCTTCCTGGTGTCCTCGTCGAGGTCGAGCCCCCGCAGGAACTCCTGCAGGGCGGCGCGGTAGGCGGGGCGGCACTCCTTGCAGCCCAGCGAGTTGAGCAGCAGCCGCACATTTTTGAGGCCGAGCGAGGCGTAACCGTCGGCGGCCAGCACGATCAGCTCGGCGTCGAGCGCTGGGTCCTCCGCGCCCAGCGCCTCGGCGCCGACCTGCGAGAAGTGGCGGTACCGGCCCGCCTGTGCCTTCTCATAGCGGAAGTAGCTGCCCGAATACCAGAGCTTGATCGGGAGTGCCCCGCCGTACAGGCCGTGCTCGAGGACGGCGCGCATGACGCTCGCGGTGCCTTCGGGGCGAAGGGTGAGCGACTGGCCGCCCTTGCTCTCGAAGGTGTACATCTCTTTGGTCACGATGTCGGTCGACTCGCCGACGCCGCGCGAGAACAGGCCGGTGTCCTCGAAGGCCGGCGTCTCGATGTATCCGTAGCCGGCGCGGCGGGCGGGCGCCGACAACGCGTCGCGCACGATGAGCGCCCACTCGGAGCGCGGCGGCATCCAGTCGAAGGTGCCCTTGGGCGCCTGAAAGGTCATTACAGTCCCCTGCTAGGGCCGCTGTGCGGCGCCATTTCCCTGAGGTAGGGGTTGGTGGCGCGCTCGCGGCCGATCGTCGTCTGTGGTCCGTGACCGGGCAGGACCAGCGTCTCGTCCGGCAGCGTCAGCGTTTTCGCGAGACTGCGCAGGATCTCCGCATAGTCGCCGCCCGGAAGATCGGTGCGGCCGATGGAGCCGGCGAACAGCAGGTCGCCCGAGAACATGACCTCCGCGTCCTGCGTATCGTCTCGCAGGGGCGTCCTGAACGTCACCGACCCCCTGGTATGGCCGGGGGTGTGGTCGACCGTGATGTCGAGTCCGGCGAGATTCAGCGTGGCGCCGTCGGACAATTCCCGCACGTCGTCGGGCTCGCTGAACTCCAGACCGCCGAACAGCTGTCCCGCCTGCGCCGAGAACCCCTTGCCGGGGTCGGACAGCAGTTCGCGGTCGTCGGGGTGGATCCACGCCGGAATGTCACGCGCGCCGCAGACCGGCGCGACCGACCAGACATGGTCGATGTGCCCGTGGGTCAGCAGCACGGCCACCGGCTTCAGCCGGTGTTCCCTCAGCAGATCGTCGAGCCCTCCGGCGGCGTCCTGACCAGGATCCACGACAACGCACTCCTCGCCTGGGGCGGGAGCGACGACATAGCAGTTGGCCTGGAACGACCCTGCTGGAAACCCGGCGACGAGCACGGAAGCGCCTCTACGTCTCGTGACGATGTATCAAGGATTACGCGAGCGAATGTAACCGAAGGGTACCGGTGCGGGTCGGCGGGCTGCGAACCAATACCCGTGTGCCGATACGATTCGCCCACCTCAATAGTCATTCTTGGAGCAGTCGAGCCGGACGCTATAGAGGGGCCCCCCGTTGGGGAGATCATCTGGTCTCTCCGTACGGAGGACCTCCGTGGCCGACCGGCATCCGGCCGCGCGACCATCGGAAACAGACAGTCAGGAGGACGCAGTGGTCACCGGCAAGGACCGCCAGAAGCAGCTGGCCCGCGAGCACTACGAGCGGCAGCGGCAGGCACGGGTCGACCGCGAGCAGAAGGCGCGCCGTACCGCGATCATCGGCACCACCACGGCTGTCGTGGTCGTGATCGGCGGCATCGTGGCGGCGACGGCTCTTCTAGGCGGCAACGACGACGATGTGGCCACCGCGTCGGCATCGGCCTCTGCTGCTCCGTCGGCCACCGCCGCGGCGGCCGAGGAGCCCAAGCCGTA
Source organism: Planotetraspora thailandica (assembly GCF_016863335.1). Lineage (GTDB taxonomy): Bacteria > Actinomycetota > Actinomycetes > Streptosporangiales > Streptosporangiaceae > Planotetraspora > Planotetraspora thailandica. The sequence goes on along the minus strand of NZ_BOOR01000061.1, from coordinate 40,734 downwards.
CGACCCGGCGACCGGAACCTGCGGCTACGTCGCCGACACCGCCAGCGGTCAGGTCAAGAACGTCGGCATGCCTCCGGCGAAGGTCAGCACCGCCCCGGAGACGATGACCATCAAGACCACCCTCGGCGACATCGTCGCCACGCTGGACACGGCTAAGGCGCCGTGCACGGCGAACTCGTTCCGTTTCCTGGCGTCCAAGAACTATTTCGACAACACCAAGTGCCACCGGCTGGGGACGGACTTCCCGATCCTCCAGTGTGGAGACCCGCTCGCGAAGGCCGACGGCAAGAACCCCACGGACGGCCAGGGCGGCCCTGGGTACCGGTTCGTCGATGAGAACCTCGAGGGTGCGAAGTACGACCGAGGCGTGCTGGCCATGGCCAACAGCGGCCCCAACACGAACGGCAGCCAGTTCTTCATCGTGTTCGGCGACACCGGCCTCAACCCCGCCTACACACCCTTCGGTACCGTAACAAAAGGACTTGGAATCATCGATAAGGTCGCCAAGCAGGGCGTCCTTCCCGGTGGTACTGGCGATGGGACGGGCGCTCCCAAGGAGCCCGTGGAAATCAAACACGTGACAATCACCGGCAAGAGCTGACGTAATACAACCAAGGGCATTTCGGGCCCTGGAGGGCTGATTCAAGTGCGGGAGGACGCGGTGACCACCGACCCGTGGGGCCGGGTAGACGCTGACGGCACCGTCTACGTGCGTACGGCTGAGGGCGAAAGGGCCGTCGGCTCCTGGCAGGCCGGTGAGCCTGAAGAGGCGCTGGCTTACTTCCGTCGCAAATTCGACGAGCTGGCCGGCCAGGTGCAGCTCCTGGAGCAGCGGGTGCGCGGCACCGACCTGGCGCCGGCCCAGGCCGAGTCGAACATCGCCAAGTTGCGCGAGGCGGTCGCCGAGGCACACGCCATCGGCGACCTCGGCTCGCTCATGGACCGGCTGGGCGCGCTCAGCGAGCTCGTCGGCAAGCGGCGTGAAGAGGTCAAGGCCGCTCGCGACCAGGCCCGCGTCCAGGCTCGCGAGACCAAGGAGCGGATCGTCGCGGAGGCCGAGCGGATCGCCGAGGACGCCACCCACTGGAAGTCGGGCGGCGAGCGGCTCCGCCAGCTGATCGACGAATGGAAGGCCGCCGAGCGCATCGACCGCGCCACCGAGGCCGTCCTGTGGAAGCGGCTTTCGACCGCCCGTACGGCTTTCGCCAAGCGCCGCAAGGCGTACTTCTCCTCGCTCGACGAGCAGCGGGACGCGATCCGCAACGCCAAGGAGCGGATCGTCCAGGAGGCCGAGGAACTGTCGTCCTCGACCGACTGGAACGCCACGGCCGCGGCCTATCGCGAGCTCATGCACCAGTGGAAGGCCGCCGGTCGCGCCTCCCGCGAGGCCGAGGACGAGCTGTGGGGCCGCTTCAAGGCCGCCCAGGACCAGTTCTTCCAGGCCAGGTCGGCGGTCTACGCCGAGCGTGACGCCTCCTTCGCCGCCAACGCGGAGGTCAAGGAGACTCTGCTCGTCGAGGCCGAGCGGCTCCTGCCCGTCACCGACGCCCGGTCGGCCAGGAGCGCCTTCCGCGGCATCCTGGAGCGCTGGGAGGCCGCCGGGCCGGTGCCTCGCGAGATGCGGGACAAGCTCGAGGGCGGTCTGCGGCGGGTCGAGGACGCCGTCCGTAAGGCCGAGGAGAACGAGTGGAAGCGCTCGAACCCCGAGGCCCGTGCCCGCGCCCAGGACACGGTCAACCAGCTGCGCCGTTCGATCGAGCAGTTGGAGGCCCGCCTGGCCAAGGCGCAGGCCGGCGGCCGGGACAAGGACGTCAAGGAGACCGAGGAGGCTCTGGCCGCGCGCCGTTCGTGGCTGGAGGAAGCCGAGCGCACCCTCGCCGAGTTCTCCTGACCTTCCCGCCTCCTCTGTGCGTGATCACGCCGACCACCAGCGGGCGGCGTGATCACGTACAAAGGCGCCAACCCACACCCCCCCAGGCGTGATCATGCAGAACCTCGCCGACACGCCCGCCCACCTGCGGCAACCCGAAGCGTGATCATGCAGAAGTTCGCGGAAACGGCCGTTGACCTGCGGTGATCCAGCCCGTGATCATGCAGAAGTTCGCGAGAGTGGGCGCTGACCTGCAGTGATCCGTTTCGTGATCATGCAGAAGTTCGTGTGCCGTCCATTGACCTGCGGCGATACGTTCGACGATCATGCAACCGGCGCCGAAATCTCCACGATCGCCGACCATGCCTCACTCCATGCCTGACCGGCCGTACGGGAAGGCGACCCAGCGTACAGCCGGGCGAACTGCATGATCACGGGATACGTTTCCGCTGGTCAAGAGGTACATCTTCGAACTTCTGCATGATCACGAACCCGTATCGGCGCAGGTCAACGGCCGTTTCCGCGAACTTCTGCATGATCACGGCTTGGATCGCTGCAGGTCGACGGCCGTTTCCGCGAACTTCTGCATGATCACCACACAACTCGGCACAGGCCGCGGGCCCTCTCCCCGAACCTCTGCATGATCACCACACAACTCGGCGCAGGCCGCGGGCCCTCTCCCCGAACTTCTGCATGATCACCATCAAGGATGTCAGTTGGTCACGCGGTACACGTCGTAGACGCCTTGGACGCTTCTTACGGCCTTCAGAACATGGCCCAGGTGCTTGGGATCGCCCATTTCGAAGGTGAACTTGCTGACGGCCACCCGATCACGCGAGGTGGCGACCGACGCCGACAGGATGTTCACGTGGTGATCGGAGAGCGTGCGCGTCACATCCGACAGCAGCCGGGGCCTGTCCAGGGCCTCCACCTGGATCGCCACGAGGAAGACCGAGTCGTCCCCGGGCGACCACGACACCTGCACAAGCCGGTCCGCCTGCGCACTCAACTGCTCAACATTCGGACAATTCGTCCTATGTACGGAAACTCCGTGGCCTCGCGTGACAAATCCGACGATGTCGTCACCAGGTACCGGCATACAACATCGTGACAACCTCACCCACACGTCGGGATCGCCGGCCACGATGACCCCGGCATTCGAATTGGCCCTGGGGCGCCCCTTGAGCCTCGTGGGGACCGCGGCCTCCGCAAGGTCCTCCTCGGCCCCGTCGACCCCTCCCAGCGCCTGTACGAGCTTCTGAACGACGGACTGGGCGGCCACATGGCCCTCGCCGACGGCCGCGTACAGCGCGGAGACATCCGGATAGCGCAGATCGCGGGCCAGAGCCAGCAGCGCCTCCCCCGACATCAGGCGCTGGAGCGGGAGGCCCTGCTTGCGCATGGCCCGCCCGATGGCCTCCTTGCCGGCCTCGATGGCGGTCTCCCTGCGCTCCTTGGAGAACCACTGCCGGATCTTGTTGCGGGCCCGGCCGCTCTTGACGAACTTGAGCCAGTCACGGGACGGCCCCGCGTCCGGCGACTTCGACGTGAAGATCTCGACCGTGTCGCCGTTGCCCAGCCGGGACTCCAGCGGAACCAGCCGGCCGTTCACGCGGGCGCCGATGCACCGGTGCCCCACCTCGGTGTGCACGGCGTAGGCGAAGTCGACGGGCGTCGCGCCCTCGGGCAGGGCGATCACCTGGCCGCGCGGGGTGAACACGAACACCTCGGACACCGACAGGTCGAAGCGCAGCGACTCCAGGAACTCGCCCGGGTCGGAGGTCTCCTTCTGCCAGTCGAGCAGCTGCCGCAGCCAGGCCATGTCGTTGACCTGCTTGACCTTGGCGGCGGCGCCCGAGCTGTTCATCTCCTCCTTGTACTTCCAGTGGGCCGCCACGCCGTACTCGGCACGGTTGTGCATCGCCCGCGTGCGGATCTGCAGCTCGATCGTCTTGCCCTCGGGACCGATCACCGTCGTGTGCAGCGACTGGTACATGTTGAACTTGGGCATGGCGATGTAGTCCTTGAACCGGCCCGGTACCGGCCGCCACTGCGCGTGGATCGTTCCGAGCCCGGCGTAGCAGTCGCGCACGGTGTCGACGAGGACGCGGATGCCCACCAGGTCGTAGATGTCGTCGAAGGCGACGTCCTTGGCGATCATCTTCTGGTAGATCGAGTAGTAGTGCTTCGGCCTGCCGCGCACGGTCGCCTTGATCTTGGCGTCGCGCAGCTCGGCGGAGACCTTCTCGATGACCTCCTGCAGGAACAGGTCACGCCGCGGCGCCCGCTCCGACACCATCCTGGCGATCTCGTCGTACCGCTTCGGGTAGAGCATGGCGAACGCGAGGTCCTCCAGCTCCCACTTGATGGTGTTCATGCCGAGGCGGTGAGCCAGCGGCGCGAAGATCTCCAGGGTCTCCCGGGACTTCTGCTGCCGCTTGTGCTCCGGCATGTACCGCATCGTGCGCATGTTGTGGAGCCGGTCGGCGAGCTTGATCACCAGCACGCGGATGTCGCGGGACATCGCCACGACCATCTTGCGCACGGTCTCCGCCTGCGCCGCGTCGCCGAACTTGACCTTGTCCAGCTTGGTCACGCCGTCGACGAGCAGCGCGATGTTGTCGCCGAAGTCGGCTCGTAACTCGTCGAGGCTGTAAGCCGTGTCCTCCACCGTGTCGTGCAGCAGCGCGGCGCACAGGGTCTCGTCGTCTGTTCCCAGCTCGGCCAGGATGCTCGCCACCGCCAGCGGGTGGGTGATGTACGGGTCGCCGCTCTTACGCTTCTGGTCGCGGTGGTGGTAGGCGGCCATGTCGTAGGCACGCTCGATCACACGCAGGTCGGCCTTGGGATGCGTCGCCCGAACCGTCTTGAATAGCGGCTCCAGCACCGGATTCATAGCACCCCACTGCCCCCCGAACCGGGTCAGCCGTCTTCGCGCGGCCGGCGCCGGTCTGTCCTCGGTGCCCTCCGACGGATCGAGGGCCGCGTCCGCGGGCACATCGACGGGCTCGGGGGCCTCGCGCGGATCCGTTCCGCGTCCGTCCCTCGCGCTGTCAGGCACGACCACATCACGGGGCACACAGACTCCTTACGTCGAGTCCAGATCCCTCAGTGTATCCGTGCCGCCACAGCACTCTCCTCCGAGACGTCGTGCCCGCGGAACCGCCGCCCCCGCAAGCCTCATCGTCCCCGTACGGTCAGACGGTGAGAAGGGTCCGGATCTCCAGGCCCTGCAGCCTGTCCCTGCCCGACAGGAAGGACAGTTCCATGAGGAACGAGACGGCGGCGATCTCCGCCCCGGCTCGCCTGATCAGTGCCACGGTGGCCTCAGCCGTCCCGCCGGTGGCCAGTACGTCGTCCACAATCAGCACCCGGTCGCCCGGCGTGAATGCGTCGGCGTGCACCTCGATGGTGGCCGAGCCGTACTCGAGCTCGTAGGACTCCTCCAGCGTCGCGGCGGGCAGCTTGCCCTTCTTGCGCACCGGCACGAACCCCGCGCCGCTGTGGTAGGCGACGGGCGCGGCCAGGATGAACCCGCGTGCCTCGATGCCGACCACCTTGTCGAACACCAGGCCATCAGCCAGCTCGTCGACCACCTGCGTGAACGCCGCATGATCGGCGAGGAGGGGCGTGATGTCCTTGAACAGGATCCCCGGCTTCGGGTAGTCCGGGACGTCTCTGATCAGCGTGCTCCAGTCAGTCACGACGCCAACCCTAGAGCACCGCGGGCGAAACCCTTTCGTACGGCCGAGCGCTCTCGTGCGCCATCACGGCCGAGGGAGAGATCACGAAGCCCCCGCGACCCTTGCGGGTGGCGGGGGCTTCGTGGACGGACGAACCCGGGACGGCTAGCGCTTCTTGCGCTTGCCGTCCGCCTGGGCGGTGTTCTGCGTTCCGGCCGTGACCGGCTCCTTGGCCGAGGCGCCGTCGCCCGCGGCAACCGCCTCTGCGGCCGCCGCCTTGGCCACCGAGGCCTGCCGCGCGGCCACCCGCTTGGCCAGGGCCTGCCACTTCGGCTCCCGCTCCTTCAGCGTCACCAGGATCGGCGTGGCGACGCACAGGGAGGAGTAGGTGCCGACGATCATGCCGACGAACAACGCCAGCGACAGGTCCTTCAGCGTGCCCGCTCCGAGCAGCGTGGTGCCGATGAACAGGATCGCCGCCACCGGCAGGATCGCGACGAGCGAGGTGTTCAGCGACCGGATCAGGGTGTGGCTGAGCGCGTTGTTCGCGGCCTCGGTGTAGGTCATCCTCGCCGACGAGCCCAGCTTGCCGGTGACTTCCTTGATCATGTCGAAGACGACCACGGCGTCGTACAGCGAATAACCGAGGATCGTCAGGAAGCCGAGCATCGTCGCCGGCGTGACCTCGAACCCGGACCACGCGTAGATGCCTGCGGTAATCACCAGGTCGTGTACCAGCGCGACGACGGCGGCCAGCGCCATCCGCCACTCGAAGGCGACCGAGAGGTACAACATGATCAAGATCATGAAGACCACGAGGCCGATCCAGGCCTTCTGGGAGACCTCACCGCCCCACGTCGCTCCGATGACCTGCGAGCTGACCTGGTTCTCCTGCACGCCGAACTGCTTGGACAGCGCCTGCTGGACCTTCGTCACTTCGGCGCCGTCGAGGCTCTCCGTGGTGACCCGCCAGTTCTTGTCCCCGGCCTCTTGCACGATCACCTGGTGCGGGCCGGCTCCCGTAACGGTGTCCCGGACCTGCTCCACGCTCGACCCGGGCGTCCGGGCGAAGTCGAAGACCGACCCGCCCTTGAACTCCACGCCGAGGTTGAGGCCGTGAATGATGAGCCCGATGATCGAGAAGATCAGCAGGAAGGCCGACAGCGCATACCAGATCTTGCGCTTGCCGACGAAGTCGATGTTGATGTCGCCGCGGTACAGGCGGCTGATAACACCAGGCATCATGCCTCCTGCAGGGTCTGCTCGGCAGGGCGCGTACGGCCCATGCGCTCCGCGTCGAGTCCGGACAACTTATGGCCCTTGGAGAAGAACCGCATCCGGGCCGCCAGCGACATCAGCGGCTTGGTGAAGAGGAAGACGACCACAATGTCGATCACCGTCGTCAGGCCCATCGCGAACGCGAATCCGGCGACGTCGCCGACCGCGAGGGCGTAGAGCACGATCGCGGCGATGAACATGACCGCGTCAGCCACCAGGATCGTCCGGCGGGCACGCTGCCAGGCGACCTCGACGGCCGACCGCAGCGTGCGGTGGCCTTCCTTGATCTCGTCACGTATTCGTTCGAAGTACACGATGAACGAGTCGGCCGTGATGCCGATCGACACCACGAGGCCGATGATGTGCGGCAGCGACAACCGGAATCCCGCGTTGTGGCTGAGGAGCACCACCGTGGAGTAGGTGACGACCGTGGCCACCCCGAGGCTCGCCACACCGATCAGGCCGAGGCCGCGGTAGTAGAGCAGCAGGTAGATCACGACCACCAGCAGGCCGATGCCGCCCGAGATCAGGCCGCCACGCAGCTGGTCCTGTCCCAGCGTCGAGGAGACCGACGTGACCTGGCTCTGCTTGAACTTCAGCGGCAGCGCGCCGTATTTGAGCTGGTCGGCGAGGGCGGTGGCGGTCACCTGGGTGAAGTTGCCGGAGATTCGGGCGCTTCCACCGGGGATGGCCTCTTCGATCGTCGGGGCGACGATCACAAGGCCGTCGAGCACGTTCGCCAGCTGGTTGCGCGGCGCCGGAAGGGTCGTGATCCGCCGGGTGATGTCGGCGAACTGCGTCGCGCCCTTGGACTTGAACGTGATGTTGACGATCCACTCGCCGGTCGTGGAGTCGGTGCCGGACTGGGCGCCGCTGATCTCGGTGCCCTGGACGGCCGCCTTGTCCAAGATGTAGCGAGCCGAGCCGTCGTCGCTGCAGGCGACGATCTGCTTGTTCGGGTCGTCCGGGAGGCCCTGGCCCCTGTTCTTGGCGGTGCAGTCGATGTCGCGGAACTGGGTCAGCAGTGCCGGGTCGATGCCGCTCGTGTCCTGGCCGGCCAGCGGGTCGTTGTCGACGGGAGCGCTGGGCTCGGCCGTCGGGGCCGGGCTGGCCTTCGCGTCCGCGTTCGCCGCGTCCTTCTTGCCGCCCTTGGCGTTCTTGCCGTCCGCCGACCCGGTGGGCGTCGGCGTCGGAGCCGTCAGCGCCGAGGACAGCGCCCTGCCCGCGGGCGTGGCGGTCGCGCTCGGAGACGAGGTCGACCCGGTCGAGCTGCCCGGCGTGGCGCTTGGAGCACCCGAACCGGTGGGCGTCGGAGCCGTCGTCGGCATCTGAACCGGCTGGTTGGTCGACGCGGCCACCGCGAGCACCTGGCGCATCCGCAGCTCGGCGGTGGTGGAGACGAGCCCGAGCGCCTCTTGCTGGCCGACTCCCGGGATCTGGATCACGATGTTGTCGTTCGCCCGCGCGACCTGGGCGTCGGCGATACCGTTGCCGTTCACGCGCGCCCGGATGATGTTGACGGCCTGATCGATGCTTTCCGATGGTGGCGGCTTGCCGTCGAGGAGAACCGGCGACAGCGTCACCGTGGTCCCGCCGGCCAGGTCAAGGCCGAACTTAGGAACGAACGCCTTCTGCAGGGCGATCGTCGCGCCCATGGCGAGGATGATCGCCAGGAGCACCAGGAGTGTGCGTCCCGGCTTTATCTGGCTGTTTGTCGGTGGGGCCACTGGTGGTCTGTTCTTTCGTCAAAGGGTGTGCGATCAGCCTACTCAGGACTGCTTGGTACTTGAGTCATCACCGTTCGCCGTGTCGGCCGTGTCGGTCTTCTCCGTCGTGTCGGTCACGGGCTGGTCCGCCTCAGCATCAGAGGTTCCCTCGACGGGAGTGACCACACGGCCGATCGCCGCCTTGAGCCATGTGGTCTCGACTCCGGGGGCGATCTCCAGGATGACGTCGTCGTCCTCGATGCGCGCGACGGTCGCGAACAGGCCGGTCGTCGTCATGATCCGAGCACCGGGGGCCAGCGTGTTCTGCATCTGGACCTGCTCCTGCTGCCGCTTGCGCTGCGGCCGGATCAGGAGGAAGTAGAACACTCCCACGAGCAAGATCAGCAGCACGAACGTGGAAAGCGGGCTGTTACCCACGGGTCCACCCTTCCGTTACATGGTGAACCGGCCTTACGCCGGAAATTTGATGCGCGTTGGCACGCGGCCGCCGTCACGACGAACAAGTCAGCGTAAGCGGCCAGTCAAGCCACGCAGTGTATGCGAGCCCATAGAAGCCCGGCAACGAAGCCACGTTCTAGCTCGCGGGAAAGTTCCTAGTTCATAGTCTTCGAAACCGATTTGTGATCCCACGAGCATCATCAGCCACCGTTTGATGGGATTTCGTCTCGTCTTTACCGTCTCGTTCTTCTCGCCCACAATGCTGCCGCCGGCCATTCGTGGTCACAGCCCGTCATGCCTCGTCGAACAGGCTCGGCAGCACCGATGCGCCGAACGCGTCAGGAGGCGGTGTCAGGCCCAGATGCGCCCAGGCCGACGCCGTCGCCACCCGTCCCCGCGGAGTCCGGGCGATCAGCCCCTGCCGTACGAGGAAGGGCTCGGCCACGACCTCGACGGTCTCGGGCTCCTCCCCCACGGCGACGGCGAGGGTGGAAAGACCGACGGGGCCTCCGCCGAACTTGCGCAGCAGAACGCCGAGGACCGCCCGGTCGAGCCGGTCGAGCCCTTCGCCGTCGACCTCGTACAGGTTCAGCGCGGCAGAGGCGATCTCCCTGGTGACCAGACCGTCCGCTCGCACCTCGGAGAAGTCGCGGACCCTCCTGAGCAGGCGGTTGGCGATTCGCGGCGTGCCACGGGAGCGCCGCGCGATCTCGTGGGCGCCCTCAGGGGGCAGGTCGACCGACAGCAGGCGGGCCGACCGGGTGAGCACCTGCTCCAGCTCGGCCGCCTCGTAGAAGTCCATGTGGGCGGTGAAGCCGAACCTGTCGCGAAGCGGCGCGGGCAGGAGCCCCGCCCTGGTCGTCGCCCCCACCAGGGTGAACGGCGCGATGTCCAGGGGGATCGAGGTCGCACCCGGGCCCTTGCCGACCACGATGTCGACCCGGAAGTCCTCCATCGCGAGATAGAGCATCTCCTCCGCCGGACGGGCCATGCGGTGGATCTCGTCGATGAACAGCACCTCCCCCTCGGAGAGGGTCGACAGGATCGCGGCCAGATCGCCGGCGCGCTCCAGCGCGGGGCCGGACGTGACCCGCAGCGGCATCCCCAGCTCCGCCGCGATGATCATCGCGAGCGTGGTCTTGCCGAGGCCGGGGCCGCCGCTCATCAGCACGTGGTCGGGCGGCCGGTTGCGCCGCATCGCGCTCTCCAGCACGAGTGACAGCTGCTCGCGCACCCGGGCCTGCCCGATGAACTCGTCGAGCCGCTTGGGCCGCAGCGCGGCCTCGATCGCGTACTCGTCGTTGTCCGGCTCGGGGGACACGAGGTCGCGGCCGCCGCTCATGCGCCCTCCCCCGCGTCACGGCTCGGGCCATGCAGGTGAACGTCCATCGCGCCACCGGCTCTCATCGCACACTCAGCGCGCGCAGTGCCGACTTGAGCAGCGCGGCGACCTGGAGGGACCGGCCGGCGGCGAGCTCCGCATCGGCCTCGGAGGCCACCGCGGCCACCGCCTCGTCGGCGTCCTTCGCGGAATAGCCGAGGCCGACCAGGCCGGTGTGGACCTGCTCACGCCATGCCGGAGCGCGCCCGCCGCCGTTCAGGGCCGCGTTGACGGCTTCATCGGGGGTGCCGAGCTTGTCCTTGAGCTCGAGCACGATGCGCTGGGCGCCCTTCTGCCCGATGCCGGGCACCATGGTCAGCGCCTTCAGATCGGCGGCCGCCACGGCCACCCGCAACGCGTTGGGCGTGTGCACGGCCAGCATGGCCAGGGCGATGCGCGGACCCACTCCGCTCGCCGTCTGCAGCAGCTCGAAGACGGCGCGCTCGTCGTCGGTGGCGAAGCCGTACAGGGTGAGGGACTCCTCGCGCACGACGAGGGCGGTCGCGAGCCTGGCCGGCTCACCCACCCTGAGGGTGGCGAGCGTGCCGGGGGTGCAGTGCACCAGCACCCCGACTCCGCCGACCTCGATCACGGCGGCGTCCGGCCCGATGGCGGTCACCTCTCCCGCCACGGATGCGATCACTGCCCCGCCCCCATCCCTGACCTCTCCCGGCCTGCCGTCCAGCGTTCCTGTGCAGCGAGCCCGGCCTCCACGCCGACCCCAGTAGTACCAGAGGCCGCCGACAACGTCCGCCCGACGGCGAAGCGGGTCACGTGGCCGGCCGGTCGTCTGTACGGCGCCCGCTGGGCGTATGCCGGTAGCCGGAGGCGAGCGTGACCGCGGGTGAGGCGCCTCCCCGTGACCGGGCCGCCAGCGCCTCGGCCAGCCGGTTCTGCACGCCGCCCCGCCAGACGTGGCAGATCGCCAGCGCCAGCGCGTCGGCGGCGTCGGCGGGTTTCGGCATGGCGTCCAGCCGCAGCAGCCGCGTGACCATGGTGCCCACCTGCTTCTTGTCGGCGTTGCCGTTCCCCGTGATGGAGGCTTTGACCTCGCTGGGGGTGTGCAGGGCGACGGGCAGCCCCCGGCGTGCGGCGCACACGATGGCGACGGCCGACGCCTGGGCCGTGCCCATGACCGTGCGGACGTTGTGCTGGGCGAAGACACGCTCGACGGCGACGGCGTCCGGCTTGATTTCGTCGAGCCATCGCTCGATCTCGGCCTCGATCACCACCAGGCGGGCGCCGATGTCGTCGTCGGGAGGCGTGCGGACCACGCCGACGGCCACCAGGTCGAGGGGAGCTCCGGGGCGTCCCTTCACGGCCCCGAGGCCGCATCGCGTCAGCCCGGGATCGACGCCCAGCACGCGCAACTCGGGCATCCGCACCGGCAGGCCTCCCCTGGTCCGCTGGCGGCCCGTTCCTGCCGCCGAACACCTGTTCGGTCCTGAACTCTACCGTGATCCGGCGGCCCTGCCACCGCTACGGCGAGGTTCGGGTGCGATCAGAAGTAGTCGACCATGTAGGCGTCGCAGCCGAACGCCGCGTCGAGGGCGTCGTCGGCCTCCGGCGAGCCTTCCGTGAGCAGTCCCGCGCGGCGCAGCGTGGCCGTGGGAACCCCGGCGTACAACGCCGACAGGCCGCCGATCTTGAGGCGCGACACGGACCCGGTCTCCGCATGTGCGGCGGTGGCCGTACCCGACCCCGAGGAGACCTGGATGCGCCAGGTGCCCGTGTTGGACGGCCGCTGCGGGTCGTCGACCTCGACGGCCACGTCGATCGACACACCGGCGGGGTAGCCGCGTCGCCCGACGGCGGCGGGCAGGTCGATCACGCGGAACATCCAGCGGTTCTGCTTGATCTGGTCGCGCGACCGCTCCCGCAGCATCCACAAAACCGGGTCGCGGGGCTCCAGACAGGCCTTGACGGACGTCGCGATGGACGAGGCGGTGCCGACGAGCGACCACAGGGCGCGGGCCGTGGCCTCGGACCCGGCGATCAGGTTGTCCACCTCGATGTCGCCGTCGTCCCAGCGGTAGATCACGAATCCGTCGTCCGCCAGGTAGCAGAAGTCGTCGTCGTCATCGAGCCACAGCCGCCAGAGCCGCTCGTCCCAGCCGATCGGGCCCGAGGCGCGGCTGGACGCGTGGACGCGCTCGATCACCTTCATGAGGTCCGGGGCGTCGTCCGGGCCCATGCGCCGCAGCTTCACGCTCCTGGCGGGGCCGTCACCCAGACCGCGGAGCGCCTCGGTGGGCAGCGTCGCCGTCGTCTGCGCCCCGGCGTGCTCCCAGCCCATGCTGCGGTAGAGCGGCGTGGTGGCCGGGTAGAGCGCCGAGACGGCCTCTCCCAGATCGGCGCACCGGTCGATCGCCGCCGCCATGAGTGCGCGGCCCGCGCCGCGGCCCCGGTCCTCCGGAGCCACGGTCACGCTGGCCACGCCGCCCATCGGAACCGGCCGCCCGTGCCACCACTGGGTGTACGGATTGATCCGGGCCGTCCCGACCAGCCGCGTGCCGTCGAACAGGCCGAGAAAGCGGCCCTCGGGCAGCATGGGGAGGACCATCTTCCGCCACGTCTCAACGTTCGCGGCGGAGATCGGGCCGAAGGCGCGCTTGCGGTTGTCGAGCACGGCGTCGAGGTCGTCGGCCGTCAGATCACGAATGTCCACGGGCGACAAAATAGGCGAACCGTGGCAACCGATGCGAGCCGTTTTGCCTGGCCCCTTGCCTGGCCCCGCCGCGGGCCTCAGAGGTCGAGCTTCTCCATGACCTCGTCGCTGACGTCGAAGTTGCCCCAGACGTTCTGGACATCGTCGCTGTCCTCGAGCGCGTCGATGAGGCGGAAGACCTTGCGGGCGCCCTCCTCGTCGAGCGGGACGTTCATCGTGGCCATGAAGCTCGCCTCGGCCGACTCGTAGTCGATACCCGCGTCCTGCAGCGCCTTGCGCACCGGGATCAGGTCGGAGGCCTCGGAGACGACCTCGAAGTTGTCGCCGAGGTCGTTGACCTCCTCGGCACCGGCGTCGAGGACGGCCATGAGCACGTCGTCCTCACTCAGCTCGGCCTTGGGCACGATGACGACGCCCTTGCGGTTGAACATGTACGACACCGACCCGGGGTCGGCGAGGGAGCCGCCGTTGCGCGTGAGCGCGACGCGCACCTCCGAGGCCGCCCGGTTGCGGTTGTCGGTCAGGCACTCGATCAGGATGGCGACGCCACCCGGGGCGTAGCCCTCGTACATGATGGTCTGCCAGTCGGCGCCGCCGGCCTCAAGGCCGCCACCCCGCTTGCGCGCCCGCTCGATGTTGTCGATGGGGACGGAGTTCTTCCGCGCCTTGGTGATGGCGTCGTACAGCGTCGGGTTGCCGTCCGGATCGGGGCCGCCGGTCCTGGCCGCGACCTCGATGTTCTTGATGAGCTTGGCGAAGAGCTTGCCGCGCTTGGAGTCGAGCGCCGCCTTCTTGTGCTTCGTCGTCGCCCATTTGGAGTGGCCGGACATCGCCTAGAGCTCCCTCACCATTTCGACAAAATACGAATGAACCCGCGCGTCCCCGGTCAGCTCCGGGTGGAAGGACGTCGCGAGCAGAGGTCCCTGACGGACCGCGACGATCCTATCCCCAGGTTGGCCGTGGGTGCGGCCCAGCACCTCGACGTCTGGGCCGACGGACTCGACCCAGGGCGCCCGGATGAAGACTGCGCGCATCCGCCCGCGCCCGGCGAAGTCGAGGTCCTCCTCGAAGGAGTCGACCTGCCGGCCGAACGCGTTGCGGCGCACCACCATGTCGATGCCGCCGATCGTCTGCTGCCCCTCGATGCCGTCCTCGATGCGGTCGGCCAGCATGATCATGCCGGCGCAGGAGCCGTAGGCGGGCATGCCGTCCTTGATCCGCAGCCGGAGCGGTTCCAGCAGCTCGAAGGTGGTGGCGAGCTTCCACATGGTGGTGGACTCCCCGCCGGGGATGACCAGCGCGTCGACCGCGTCGAGCTCCCGCTGGCGACGTACGGGCGTCGCGCCCGCACCCGCGAGCTCCAGCGCGCGGATGTGCTCGCGCACGTCGCCCTGCAGGGCGAGCACGCCGATCGTCGGCGCAGCGGTCACGGTGTTCCCTTCGTGTGGCGGCCCTCGCGGGGCCTTCCGGCGGCCGTTTCGCCGCCTGAGCCTTTCATGGTGGCCGATTCAGCGTATGACCATCGCGGCCGACGCCCCAAACCGGCGTCATCCGGTCAGCCCCGGCCGAGCTTGGCCAGAGCCGGCAGCGCCGCCGCGATCGCCTCGCGCTCCTCGGGCGTGAGCCGGTCGAGCCGGTCGGACAGATAGGCGACCCTGGCCTGCCGTACGGCATGCAACCGGGACCTCCCCTCGCTGGTCAGCTCGACCGTGCGGACGCGAGCGTCGGAGGCGTCGAAGCCGCGCGCGACGAGCCCCGCGTCCTCCAGGCGGTTGATCTGGACACTCATCGTGGGCAGTTGCACGCCGTGCTCCTCCGCCAGCTCCGACATCCGGCGCGGAAGAGCCTCAAGGGAGCCGAGAACGGAGTACTGCTGGGCGGTCACAGGCTGCCCGGCTGTGGTGCGGCGGAGCAGCATCACGATGTGGCGCAGTTCTGTCGAGAGGCTCTCGGCCAGCCGCGGGGTGTCGTCCGTGCTCACAACCGCGACCCTACCCGCCCCTCACGATCATGCAGGCCATGTGATGGTGATCATGCAGAACTTCACGGACAAGGCTCTGACCTGCGGAAGCATTTGCCGTGATCATGCAGAACCTCGCCAGAAACGCCCTGGCCTGCGCCGATACGGACCGTGATCGTGCAGAGGTTCGCCGGAAACAGCCCGGCCTGCACCGCAGCCCAACGTGATCATGCAGCTCCGGCCGTACGGCCAGGCGATCGAACTGCATGATCACGAAAGGCGTCGGCGCAGGCCAGAGCACATCTTCCCGAACTTCTGCATGATCACGAACGGAGTTTGGGCACGTCAACCCATACGCGCACGAACTTCTGCATGATCACGCCTCATTACCCCATGACCATGACCCATGACTCGTTACCCATGGCCCATGGCTCATGACGCAGGAGCCGTTACCGCTACCTGCTACCAGCCGCGTTCGGCGAGGCGGTGCGGGGCGGGGATGTCGTCCACGTTGATGCCGACCATGGCCTCGCCCAAGCCGCGGGAGACCTTGGCGATGACGTCGGGGTCGTCGTAGAACGTGGTGGCCTTCACGATCGCCGACGCCCGCTTGGCGGGGTCGCCCGACTTGAAGATGCCCGACCCGACGAACACGCCCTCCGCGCCCAGCTGCATCATCATCGCGGCATCCGCCGGCGTGGCGATGCCTCCCGCGGTGAACAGCACGACGGGCAGCTTCCCGGCCTTGGCCACCTCGGCGACCAGCTCGTACGGCGCCTGCAGCTCCTTGGCCGCGACATAGAGCTCGTCCTCGGGCAGCGACGTGAGCCGCTTGATCTCCGCGCGGATCTGCCGCATGTGGGTGGTGGCGTTGGAGACGTCGCCCGTGCCGGCCTCGCCCTTGGAGCGGATCATCGCGGCGCCCTCGGTGATGCGGCGCAGCGCCTCTCCGAGGTTGGTGGCGCCGCACACGAAGGGCACGGTGAACTGCCACTTGTCGATGTGGTTGGCGTAGTCGGCCGGGGTCAGGACCTCGGACTCGTCGACGTAGTCGACGCCCAGCGCCTGCAACACCTGGGCCTCGACGAAGTGGCCGATCCTGGCCTTGGCCATCACGGGGATCGAGACCGCGCCGATGATGCCCTCGATCATGTCGGGGTCGCTCATCCGGGACACGCCGCCCTGGGCGCGGATGTCGGCGGGCACCCGCTCGAGCGCCATGACCGCGACCGCTCCGGCGTCCTCAGCGATCTTGGCCTGCTCCGGGGTGACGACATCCATGATGACCCCGCCTTTGAGCATCTCCGCCATACCGCGCTTAACGCGGGCGGTTCCGACGGCGGACTCGTTCACTTCGGGGGTGCTGCTGGACACGGTGCTACCTCACGTCGGCGGGCCGATGATTTCTCTTCCATCGTAGGTCCTGGGCAGTCCATCCCCTTACGTTCCACTCTGTCAGGATTCGGGGCTCTCGTTTATACAAAGTGCATGATTCACGGGGCGACGGGCTTCTTCGACGCCAGCACGACCCAGACCTGTCCCCTGGCGAACGGCATGGGCTGACCGTCGGCCGTCGTGTACGTGGTGCCCTCCGCCTCCGAGGAGCGCGACCACACCATGTTGTAGGCCTTGCCGTCCCTGAGCACGACGCCGGTCCCCTTGCCCACCGTCTGGACCAGAGGGGTGTAGCTGCCGTTGACGTCATGGAACTGTGATCGCGTGGTCTTGACCCACTGGATCACAACCGTGGGCGCCCCCTGCTGCCCTCCCTCGGCCGCCACGTCCTTGGCGCCGTCCTGGGTCACCAGCCACCGCTTCTGCGCACCCGACCACGTGAAGGTGAACCTGGCAGCGGGGTACCGCACGGTGTAGGCCTTCTTGGGGACTCCCCCGGCAGGCGCCTCGTCGGCGAAGACAAAGCCGATGTCACGGGCCTTGCTCGCGTCCGGCGCCTTGGCCAGCAGTTTCTTCGGGCTGGCGAACAGGTTGTACGGTGCGACCCGCCCCGGCACCCGCGCGTACGCCGAGGGCGCGGCGCTGTCGGAGACGTCGAACAGCGGAGCCCTCTTGACGTAGGGGATCATCTTCGGCTGCACGCCGGAATAGCCGAGGGCGGGCTTGCCGAACTGCGGAATGATGTGCAGGTCCGAGATGCGGGCGCTGCGCACCGGCCCCACCTGGCTCGGGAGCTTGGAGGAGAAGACGGCCATCAGCCGCGTGAGCCCGCCCTCCACCTGCTCGACGTACACGATGTCGGCGCTGCGCAGGCCCATCTGGGGCTTGCCGGCGTGGGTGTTCTCGATCTTGACGACCAGCACCGGCTTGAGCGCGGAGACCGTGCGGCCCGTGAAGGGCTGCAGGGGAGGCGGGGTGGGCGTCGGGGACACGAACGGCGAGGCCCCCATCGTCGCCGCCTGTGGTTGCCTGACCGGCTGGTCGCCGGAGGAGCATGCCGCTCCCGCGATCGCGACCCCCACGGCAAGCGTGAAGCCCGTCACTGCCCGCATCCCTCAGCACCTCCCGATGAAGGGTGCGCGACGTTCGGATCGCCCCCGGTCGCACGCCCTCATGCCATGAAACGGCATGAGCTTACCGGCGGCCACTCCAATGTCCCCATGCATTCAGTCAAATCAGACTATTCAGTGGCAAAGGACTTGGGGGGTGCGTCGTCGATCTCGAAGAACTGCGGATATTCGGTATGCCCGGCGAGTCTGAGGGTGCGGGCCAGCCAGCGACGCTGTGCCGTACGGGTGACCGCGACCGCATTGTTGAAGAACCGCCGCGAATAGACGACTTTGGTCACCGCCGTGTCGAGTTCCTTGATCAATTCGGGGCCCGCGGGGTGCTCGGCGAGCTTCTCCTTGAACCTCTCCTGGTCGACGACCGCCCTGAGCGTCTTGGACAGGTCGCTCTCCGCGTGCTCACGCTCGTCGGGGCCGGCCGTACGGGCCTCGTGGGCTGCGGCGGCGAGCACGAGGGACGTCGCCGGGTCGAGCACGCGTGACCCCGCGAGCTCCAGGCTGACCCCGGCGCGGCGCAGCAGCGCCGCGTCGAGGGCGGCCTGAGCGGTCTCCAGCCTGATGTGGAGGCGGTCGAGTCGCCCGGCGCGCCAGGAGACGTAGACGCTGGCCAGCGCCAGCAGCGCCAGCAGCGCCAGCACGACGCCCAGGATGGATATCGCCGTCACGCGATCTCCTCCACGACTCCGGTCTCGGCGTGGGCCACGGTCTCGTAGACCCGCACGACGTCGCGGGCGACGGTCGACCAGTCGTACTTGCGCACGGCCAGGCGCGCCTCGTCGGAGAGCTTGGCCCGGCGCGACGGGTCGTCGAGCAGCCGCGCGGCCTCCGCGGCCAGCGCGCCCGCGTCGCCGGTGGTGAACAGCGCGCCCGCCTGCCCTCCGCCGAGCACCCGGCGGAAGGCCGGGATGTCGCTGGCAAGGATCGGCGCCCCGGCCGACATGGCCTCGGTCAGCACGATGCCGAAGCTTTCTCCGCCCAGGTTGGGGGCGCAGAAGACGTCCACGGAGTGGTAGGCGCGCACCTTGTCGGCCTCGCTCACCATGCCGAGAAGCCCGATCCGGTCCCGGTACGGCTTGGGCACCCGGTCGAGCACGTCGTCGTGGTCGCCCGGCCCGGCGACGAGCAGCCGGAGGCCGGGCCGTTCCGGGACGAGTTTGGTGAACGCCTCCAGGAGCACCGGCAGCCCCTTGCGCGGCTCGTCCATCCGCCCGAGGAAGCCGATGACGTTGCCGTCGGGCCCCCATCCGGGCAGGGGGGCGGCCTCGGCATATCTGGCGACGGTGACGCCGTTCGGGATCAACACCGCGTCGCCGCCGAGATGCTCGACAAGGGTCTTACGGGCGGCGTCGGACACCGCGATCCTGGCGTTGATCTTCTCCAGGGCGCTTTGCAGCATCGGCGCGGCCACCGACATGGCCCGCGAGCGCTCATAGGACGCGTGGAAGGTGGCCACCGTCGGCCCGCGCGCCACCCAGCACGCCAGGACGCCGAGGGACGGCACGGCGGGCTCGTGGACGTGCAGCACGTCGAACCGGCCCTCCCTGATCCATTTGCGCACCCGGTTGGCCGACAGGAATCCGAAGGCCAGGCGGGCCACCGACCCGTTGTACGGCACGGGCACGGCGCGGCCCGCCGAGGTCACGTAGGACGGCAGCGGAGTGTCGTCGGCGGCCGGAGTGATGACGGACACCTCGTGCCCGTCGGCGAGAAGCGCCTCGGCGAGGTCCCGGATGTGCGCCTGGACGCCTCCAGGGACGTCCCAGGTGTAGGGGCAGACGATGCCGATCTTCACGGCGTTCCCGTGTGGCGCGGCTGCAGGTCCTCCAGCCACAGGCGTTGCAGCATGTGCCAGTCCTCCGGATGCTCGGAGATGCCCTTCTCGAAGGCCTCCGCGAGGCTCTGCGTCATCGCGGCGACCTTCTCCTGCCGGGTGCCCTCGGCGGGCACGGGGATCTCCTCATGGATGCGGATGCCCCATCCGTCGCCTTCGAACCACAAGATCGCCGGCAGCAGGGCGGCGCCCGTCTGGACCGCCAGGAGGGCCGGTCCGGGGGCCATCCTGGTCCTCGCCCCGAAGAAGTCGACCTCGACGCCCGAGTCGGTCAGGTCGCGCTCGGCGGGCAGGCACACGGCCCGGCCCGCACGCAGCCGCTTGGCCAGCGTGCCGAACGCCATCGCGCTGCCGCCGCCCCTGGCGGTGAGGGGCAGGACCTCCATGCCGAGGTTCTCCCGGTAGGCCATGAACCGCTCGTACAGCGACTCCGGCTTCAACCGTTCCATGACGGTGGTGAACGGGTAGCCCTTGTGGACGAGCCAGGCGCCCGCCATGTCCCAGTTCCCCATGTGGGGCAGCGCCATCACCGCGCCGCGCCCGCTGTCGACGTTGTCGAAGATGGCCTGCCCGCCGGGGGCCACGGTGCCGGACAGGATGCGCTCACGGCTCATCGACGGCAGCCGGAACGCCTCCATCCAGTAGCGGAAGTAGGACCGCATGCCGGCGCGGCTCAACTCCCTGACGGCGGCGTCGGACGGGTCGGCCCCGATCACCCTGGCCAGATTGGACTCCAGTCGCAGGACGGACTTGCCCCGCCGCGACCACAGCAGGTCGGCGAGCACGCGGAAGACCCACGCGGCGAGCCGTTCCGGCGCCCGGCCCGCCACCACCCAGCCCACCGAGTAGGCCGCCGCCACGAGGCGGTCCCCGAGGGACATCGGGGCCTCCCGGCTCGTACGGCCTCGCGAGCCGGGGGAAGGCTCGTCCGCGCCTTTCATCTCTCCACCGCCTGTCGGTACACGTGGACCATGCGCTGCACGACCGTCACCGCGCTGGCGGCCGCGAGCAGCCACAGCCCGATCGCCAGCACGTACGGCACGCCGAGGCCGGACAACCCGGCCGCGACCAGCGCGACCACGAGGCGCTCCCCCCGTTCGGCGATGCCCACGTTGGCGGTCATCCCCAAGCCCTCGGCCCGAGCCTTGGCGTAGGACACCAATGATCCCGCGACGAGGCAGAAGAGGGCGACACCCGCGAGGACGATCTCCGGATCATCCTTGAGGACGAAGTGGAGGATGAGGCCGGAGAAGATCGAGGCGTCGGCGAGTCGGTCGAGCGTGGAGTCGAGGAACGCTCCCCACCTGCTCCCCGTCCCGGTCATGCGGGCGAGCACGCCGTCCAGCATGTCGGCGAGCACGAAGACGGTGATGACGACCGTCCCCAGGAACAGGTGACCGAGGGGATAGAAAACGAGGGCGGAGACCGCCACTCCGAGTGTTCCGATGACCGTGATGGTGTCGGGCGAGATCCCCAGCCGGGCAAGGACTCGCCCCAGCGGGGTCATGACTCGGGTGACGCCGGGGCGCAGGATGTTCAACATCGCCGTCCGATCGTAGGCCATGAACAGCACGCCCAGCTCACAAGCACATTCCGGCGGAAGTCTTGTGATAGTCGCCACATGGGTAAAAGGTGAAGAATACGCGCCTGATAGGCCGCGAGGAGATGACGTACAGGCGAACGCCGTCCTCCCCGCGCGCTCCGCGAAGGCGGTGCCACAGGCGCAGAAAGCGACGGCACGAGCGGCCGGCGCGGGGAACGCGCGACGTTGCCGTCCCGACCGCTCCGAGATGCGGGAGGCGACGTGGCCGAAAGATCTACCGGCGCTACAACGGGAGCCGCGGGCAGAGCACCCGCGGCCGATCGGCCGGACATGGTGCGCAATGTCGTGCTGGTCGGCCATTCAGGAGCGGGGAAGACCACTCTGGTCGAGAACCTGCTCACGGCGACCGGAACCGTCCAGCGCACCGGCAGGGTCGAGGACGGCACCACGGTGAGCGACTTCGACGAGGTCGAGGTGCGCCAGCAGCGGTCCGTCAACCTGGCGGTCGCGCCTGTCATGCACAACGGCATCAAGATCAATTTTCTCGACACCCCCGGTTACGCGGACTACGTCGGCGACCTGCGCGCGGGACTGCGCGCGGCGGACGCGGCCCTGTTCGTCATATCGGCCGCCGAGGGCGTCGACGGCCTGACCCGGATGCTCTGGGAGGAGTGCGGTCTGGTCGGCATGCCCCGCGCCGTGGTCATCACCAAGATCGACCACCCGCGTGCCGACTTCGACGAGGTCCTCACGAGGTGTCAGGACGCCTTCGGCGGCGGCGTCGCACCTCTCTATCTTCCCGTGGACGGCGTGGGCCTGCTCGGCCTGCTCTCCCAGAGGTTCCTCGACTACGGCGACGGGAGTCGTACGGAGAGGGATCCGGACCCCGGGCAGCTGGGTCTCATCGAGCAGTATCGCGGCGACCTGATCGAAGGGATCATCCAGGAGAGCGAGGACGAGTCCCTGATGGACCGTTACCTCTCCGGCGAGGAGATCGACACCAAGGTCCTCATCGACGACCTGGAGAAGGCGGTCGCGCGGGGCAGCTTCCATCCGGTTCTCGCGGCGGCGCCCGGCGTCGGCATGGAGGAGATCCTGGAGATCGTGACCCAGGGCTTCCCCTCGCCGCTCGAGCATCCGATGCCGGAGATCATGACGGTGGACGGCAAGCCGGTGGCGAACCTCACGGCCGACCCGTCCGGGCCCCTGGTCGCCGAGGTCGTCAAGACGACGAGCGACCCCTATGTCGGGCGGATCAGTCTGGTGCGGGTCTTCTCCGGAACCCTGCTGCCCGACATGGTCGTGCACGTCTCCGGGCACGGCCTGGCCGACCGCGGGCACGAGGACCACGACGTGGACGAGCGCGTGGGCAGCCTGTCCTCGCCGCTCGGCAAGGCCCAGCGGCCCCTGGCCAAGTGCGTGGCCGGGGACATCTGCGCGATCGCGAAGCTGACGCGCGCGGAGACCGGCGACACGCTGTCGGACAAGGACACCCCGATGCTCGTGCGGGCGTGGGAGATGCCGGATCCGCTGCTGCCGGTGGCGATCAGGGCCAGGTCGAAGGCCGACGAGGACAAGCTGAGCCAGGCGCTGGCCCGGCTGGTGGCGGAGGACCCGACGCTGCGGCTGGAGAACAACGCCGAGACCCGGCAGCTCGTGTTGTGGTGCATGGGCGAGGCGCACGCGGACGTGCTGCTCGACCGGCTGTCCAAACGGCACGGCGTCGAGGTCGAAAAGGTCGTCCTGCGCGTGCCGCTGCGGGAAACGTTCAGCGGCAAGTGCCAGGTGACCGGCCGCAACGTCAAGCAGACCGGCGGCCACGGGCAGTACGCCATCTGCCATCTCGAGATCGAGCCCCTGCCGTCCGGCGGCGGCCTGGAGTTCGTCGACAAGATCGTGGGCGGCGTGGTGCCGCGCCAGTTCATCCCGTCGGTGGAGAAGGGGGTGCGGGCGCAGATGGAGCGCGGCGTCGCCGCCGGCTACCCGGTCGTCGACATCCGGGTCACGCTGTACGACGGCAAGGCGCACTCGGTCGACTCCTCCGACATGGCCTTCCAGATCGCGGGGCAGCTCGCTCTCAAGGAGGCGGCGGCGAAGGTCCCGACGCTCCTGCTCGAGCCGGTCGACGACGTCTCGATCCTCGTGTCGGACGAGTACGTCGGGGCGATCATGTCGGACCTGTCCTCCCGCAGAGGCAGGGTGCTCGGCACCGAGCCCGTCGGCACCGGCCGCACGCTGGTCAAGGCGGAGGTGCCCGAGCTGGAGATCACGCGGTACGCCATCGACCTGCGCTCGATGTCCCACGGCACCGGGATGTTCCACCGGTCCTTCCTGCGGTATGAGCCGCTGCCCTCCCACCTGGCCGAGAAAGTGGTCTCCGCGTCCACTTGACGATTGCCTCTGGGGCAAACCGGGCGCCTGCGTTTCATGGACGCGGCGTCCGGGGAGCCCCAGGGAGTGCTTTTGTCACTTCAGCATCGTGAACTCATTTTCTTTTCTTTGGCGATATCACCCGTTTGCCGATGTCAGACTGATGGCGTCATACGTCGGGAAATCGGGAGGTCCGCCACGTGACCGAGCGCAGCCACCGGCGCGTCACCCGGCCGCTGATCGGCGGCGTACTGGCGGCCGCTGCGGTGATGACCGGCGTGTACGCCTTCGGGCCGCGGGCCCAGGCCGAACAGTCCTCGGCGGCACGGGCCCCGCTGTCGTCACGCCCGGGAACAGGGCAGGCGGAGGGATCGGGCGTGGCGGGCTCTGCGGTGACCACGGCGTGCGCCACCTCCTCGCGGCATTCCAAGCGGCAACTCCGCGGCATATGGATCGCCACGGTGCACAACCTCGACTGGCCCTCCCGTCCGGGCTTGTCCCCCACCCAGCAGCGGGCCGAATACGTCAAGCTCCTCGACCTCGCGGCGGAGCGGCGGTTCAACGCGGTCTTCGTGCAGGTACGGCCGGCCTCCGACGCCGTCTATCGCTCGCCGCTTGAGCCGTGGTCGAAGTACCTCACCGGGACGGCGGGCAAGGATCCCGGCTGGGACCCGATGCCGTTCCTCATCGAGGAGGCGCACAAGCGGGGCATGGAGTTCCATGCGTGGTTCAACCCCTTCAGAGCGGCCGACACCGCAGACCTCCGCAAGCTCCCCGCGAACCATCCCGCCCGCTTGCACCCCTCATGGGTGGTGAAGCACGAGGGCCAGCTGTACTACAACCCCGGGCTCCCCCAGGTGCGCGACTGGGTCACCAAGGTCGTGACGGACGTCACCCGCCGCTACGACGTGGACGGCATCCACTTCGACGACTACTTCTATCCCTATCCAGGGCAGACCACGTATTTCGCCGACTCGGCGGCCTTCACCAAATACGGCAAGGGCATGAAGCTGGCCGACTGGCGGCGCGCCAACGTCAACAAGCTCATCGCCCAGGTTTCCGAGGCCGTGCACACGGCGAAGCCGTACGTGAAATTCGGCGTCAGCCCATTTGGCATCTGGCGCAACAAATCCGAAGATCCGAGCGGCTCGAATACAAAAGGCATGTCCGCTTATAGCGCGATTTATGCGGACGCGAAGGCGTGGATCAAGGCGCGGAGCGTCGACTACCTGATCCCGCAGCTCTACTGGCCGCGCGGCTACGCCGCCGCCGACTACGACACCCTGGTGTCCTGGTGGGCGAACGCGGTGAAGGGCAGCGGCGTCGACCTCTACATCGGGCAGGCCCTCTACCAGGTGGGCACGAAGAGCATCCCGGCCTGGGGAAAGGCCGGCGAGCTCCCGTCTCATCTGGCGGTCAACCGTAAATATCCCGAGGTGCGCGGTGACGTCTTCTTCAACGCCGCCAAGCTGCGCTCCAATCCGCTGACGGTCCTGGACCGCATCGCCGACCAGTACTACACCCAGCCGGCGCTGCTCCCGCTGATCAAGGGGTTCAACACGAAGGCGCCGCAGGCGCCCCGCGACGTCCAGTACTCCGAGGGCAGATTGTCGTGGAAGCCCGAGCCTGGGGTGCGGGCGTACGGGATCTACCGGGCGGAGGACGGAGCCGGTGACTGCGCCACCACCGACGGCCGCAACCTCATCGCGATCGTCCCGGCAGGCTCGGCGCACTCCTATGCGACCCCGGCCAAGGGCACCTATTTCGTCACAGCCCTCGACCGCCTCAACAACGAGAGCCTCCCCGTCCGCCTCACCCCCCGCTGACGGAATTCCACAGCAACCGGAATTTTCAATTCCCCCCAGACCCACATAAATGGGCATTTGCATCGCATATGCCGCGTTTGGCATGCCGTCACAGGCACGCTGCCAAGGATGTGCCGCATTGAGCCGCCGCATTGGGCACGCCACCACGGGCACACCACCATGGTCGTGATCATGCAGAAGTTCGCCAGCACCCCCACCTACCTGGGCAAACCCCGTTCGTGATCATGCAGAAACTCGGAGAACACATCGCCGACCTGCGCGAACACCGCTCGTGATCATGCACAAAGTTGGAGACGCGGCCCCGACCTGCACGAACCTTGTCCGTGATCATGCACGCGGGCCACAAGTCCAACGCACGCGAAGAGCCCGCCACCCGCCCACACGACAACGCCGATTGCATGATCACGGAACATGTCCACCCAGCTCAGCAGCACTTCCGGCGAACTTCTGCATGATCACGGTATGCATCTCCGCAGGCCACGGCCTCGTTCTCGAACTTCTGCATGATCACCACAAACAAGGGGGCGTGGGTGCCTCGGCTCCTTAACACGACCACCATTGCTCGTTAAGGGAGATCAACCCCTGGGCGGCATAACCCTTAAGCAGCGGGGAGTGGTGGACGTGGTCGGGGCGTTGGCCCTACGGTTCCCTTGCTCTCTTGTAGCGGCTCGTTCGTATCGGCTCGGCCGCTCTCATCCCGAATACAGGTTCCTGGAGGTCTTCCGTGAGGCGTCGGCTGGTCGCGATGGCGGCGGGCGCACTTCTTTGTGCGCTCCTGCCCACAAGTGCGGCGATGGCCCACACCCAGGCGCCCGCGGCGGCGCACCAGGCGACACCGCCGGCGACCTCCGCCCAGGGGGAAAAGGCGGTCCTGGTCGGTGTCCCGGGGCTGATGTGGAGCGACATCAACCAGGCCGACACCCCGAATCTGTGGAAGCTGGCCTCCACGAGCGCGGTCGGCTCCCTGTCGGTGCGAACCGTCGGCAACGTCACCTGCCCCTATGACGGCTGGCTGACGATCTCGGCCGGAGTCCGCTCCGCGGTGGGCGCACGATGCGGCATGCCGCCGACCCCCGAGAAGCAGGGTCAGGGCGCGGTGATCCCCGAGTTCAGCTGGCTGTGGGACGTCCGTGACCAACAGAACGCGGGAACTCTCGGCCAGGCGGTCCACGACGCCCACGCGTGCACGATGGCGGTCGGCCCCGGAGCCGCGCTCGCCCTTGCCGACCGCTCGGGCAAGGTCGACGTCTACGCCGACTCCCCCGACCAGGTGACGGACTGGGCCCGGTGCGACGTGGTGGCGGTCGACGTCGACGACCTGGTCAAGCCTTACATCGACGGCGACAAGATCCCCACGGTGGCCGAGAAGTTGAGCCCGGAGGCGCGGCGCGCCGCCGTGCAGGCCGCGGACGCGAAGCTTGGGCCGGTCATCACGAATCTCGGCGACAGGTCGATCCTCGTCGCCGGGCTCTCCGACCACGGCTCGGTCCCCCACCTTCGGGTGGCCATGCAGTACACGCCCGGCCTGAAGAGCGCGCAGTCCGACCTCAGCGGCTCGCTGACGTTGGGCAGCCGCTCGACGCACCGCGACGACATGACGATCCTCCCGGACTTCACGGCCACCATGCTCGCCCATGTGGTCGACGTCCCCCCGGCGACCGTCGTCGGCTCGCCGCTGGAGTCCCACGCCGCTGGGCAGGCCATCGGCGACCACGTCGAGTCGCTGAAGGTCGCCGACGTCGCGGGGCAGACGATCAGGAACATGACGGGGGTCTTCTTCACCTCTCTGGCCGTGCTGCAGGTCGCCTTCTACCTCACGGCCTTCCTGTTGCTGCGCCGCCGCGACGGCCTGCGCGGCGTCCGGGTGTCGGCGATCGCCCTCGCCTCGATCCCCGTCTCGACGTACATCGCCAACCTGCTCCCCTGGGCCCGCTCATCGCTGCCGACGCTCACACTGGTCGGCGCCATCGTGGCCACGGCCCTCGTGCTCAGCGCGGTGGCGCTGGCCGGGCCCTGGCGCAGAAGCATCCTCGGCCCGCCCACCGTGATCGCGGGCCTGACCGCCGCGGTGCTGCTGGCCGACCTGCTGACGGGCACGTCGCTTCAGCTCAACAGCGTCATGGGGTACACAGGCGTGGTCGGCGCCCGCTACTACGGCCTCGGCAACATCCCGTTCGCGCTGCTGGCCACGGCCGTGCTGCTCGTGACGACGGCGGTCGCCGACAAGCTCGTCCGCTCCGGCCGCAAGAAGCTCGCCGTGGGCCTGGTCGCCGGTCTCGGCGGCTTCGCGATGCTCCTGGACGGCTGGCCCGGCGTGGGCAGCGACTTCGGCGGCGTGATCGCCTTCGTTCCCGGCATCGCCGTCGCCGCCATGCTGGTCGCCGGCAAGCGGGTCTCGATCCTGAAGCTGGGTGCCTTCTGCGTCGCCGGCGGCGTCCTCGTCATGGGCATCGCCTACCTCGACTACCTCCGGCCGCCGGCCGACCAGACCCATCTCGGCCGGTTCGTCGGCCAGGTCATCGACGGCACCTTCCTGCCGGTGATCGGGCGCAAGCTCGGGGCGATGCTGCACACGCTGATCAGCCCCAACCTGATGCCGGTGGTGCTGGCGGCCTTCGCGTTCCTCATCTTCGCCCTGTTCCGTCCGGGCGCGGCCAGCGCGGGCGTGCTGCCGCTGGCGTTCGAACGGGCCCCCATGCTGAAGGCGGGCCTGCTCGGCGCGCTGGTCAGCGGCGTGATCGGCATGCTGGTCAACGACTCGGGCGCCGCGGTCCTCTCGATGGCCCTGGCCCTCGCGGTGCCTCTCGTCCTCAGCGCCGGCATCCGCGCCCTGGAGACCGGTGATCCGGTCCCCGCCGTCACCGGGCCGCCCCTCCAGCCGAGGGCCGCGGCGCCCAGCGTCTGACGCGCCCAGTGTTTGACGCGCCCTGTGCAAAGGCGTCGCCGTACGGCCAGGCAAGGCCTGCCGTACGGCGAGGCGGACGTCAGGACGCGGGCCAGGCGTCGGCGAGCAGGGCGCGGGTCTCGCGGAGCAGCTGCGGCAGGACCTTGGTGTGCCCGACGACGGGCATGAAGTTGGTGTCGCCGCCCCACCGGGGCACCACGTGCTGGTGGAGGTGGGCGGCGATGCCCGCGCCCGCCACCTCGCCGAGGTTCATGCCGATGTTGAAGCCCTGGGCGCCGCTGGCCTTGCGCAGGGCCAGGGTGGAGCGCTTGGTGAACTCGGCGAGTTCGGCAGTCTCCGGCTCGTCCAGGTCGGCGTAGTCGGCCACGTGGCGGTAGGGGACGACCATGAGGTGGCCGGAGTTGTACGGGTACAGGTTGAGCACGGCGAACACGGCGGAGCCGCGGGCCACGATCAGGCCGTCCTCGTCCGGCATCTTGGGGATCTCGCAGAACGGGCATCCGTCGCCCTCACCGGAGCCGCTCGGCTTGTTCTCGCCTTTGATGTAGGCCATGCGATGCGGCGTCCAGAGGCGCTGGAAGTTGTCCGGCACACCTACGCCGGCCTGCTCGATGGGCTCCGAACTCACAGCCGCCCGCTCCTTCCGATCCGCCGTCCCTGCCGCATGTGAAGCAGCATATGACTCACGGATCTCTCCCATGCGAGCCGGGCGTTATTCAGGACAAACCAATCGATCTTCGGGCAGAATTCACGCGGCACAACGCTTGGCATTCGAACCTCTGAGGAGTGGCATATGACCGACGTCGCCGCAGTCGACGCGATCGAGGACGAGCTGGACAAGCAGGACGGCGAGCACGGGGACGACGCGCCCGAGGCCATCCCCGGCCCCGGCGTCTTCACCTTGCCCGAGACGGGGTTCACCGGAGCCGACGGCATCGCCGAGGCCGTCCTGGGGCGGATCAAGGTGGCCGACGAGGTCGTGGAGAAGGTGGCCGCACTCGCCGCCCTGGAGATCGCGGGTGTCGCCGACCTCGGTGGCGACCTGGAGCGTGCGTTCGAGACCGTGCGTGACCGCATCGGGATCGGGAGCAAGCGGGCCAACCAGGGTGTGCGCGCTCAGATCATCAACGAGCAGGTCATCATCGACATCACCATCGTGATCGAGTACGGCTACGTGGTGATGGAGGTGGCCACCGACGTCCGCGCCAACGTGGCCCGCTCGGTCAGCCACATGCTCGGCATGCGGGTCAGCGAGGTGAACGTGACCGTGGACGACGTGCGCCTGCCCGGCGAGGGTCCCGCGGACGAGGCCGAGGAAGCCGGCCGCTAGAGGCCCGCTGTAACGCGAAACGGCCTGCGGCCCCCATGGTTGGGGCCGCAGGCCGTCCCGTGTCTCAGACCTGGATGCGCCGCTCGACGGCGTCGACGATCTCGGAGATGGCCTCCTCGATCGGCACCCCGTTCTTCTGCTCGCCGTTGCGGTACCGGAAGGACACCGCTCCCGCGGCGACGTCGTCGTCACCCGCGAGCAGCATGAAGGGCACCTTGGCCTTCTGCGCGTTGCGGATCTTCTTCTGCATGCGGTCGTCGGCCACGTCCACCTCGACCCTGATGCCGTGCTCCCGCAGCCGCTTGGCGACGTCCTGCAGGTACGGCGCGTGCGCGTCGGCGATCGGGATGCCGACGACCTGCACCGGGGCGAGCCAGGGAGGGAAGGCGCCCGCGTAGTGCTCGACCAGCACGCCGAAGAACCGCTCGACCGACCCGAACAACGCCCGGTGGATCATGACCGGCCGCTGGCGGGTCCCGTCGTCCGACTGGTACTCGAGTTCGAAGCGCTCCGGCAGGTTGAAGTCGAGCTGGATGGTCGACATCTGCCAGGACCTGCCGATGGCGTCGCGGGCCTGAACCGAGATCTTGGGCCCGTAGAAGGCGGCTCCGCCGGGATCGAGCACCAGTTCGAGATTCTCCGACTCGGCGACCTCGCGCAGGGTCTCGGTGGCCTCCTCCCACGTCTCGTCGCTGCCGACGTACTTCACCGGGTCCTTGGTGGACAGCTCCAGGTAGAAGTCGTCGAGCCCGTAGTCGCGCAGCAGGTCGAGCACGAACCGCAGCAGCGACTTGAGCTCGTCGCGCATCTGGTCGCGCGTGCAGTAGATGTGCGCGTCGTCCTGGGTGAGGCCGCGCACCCGGGTGAGTCCGTGGATCACGCCGGACTTCTCATAGCGGTACACGGTGCCGAACTCGAACAGCCGGAGCGGAAGCTCACGGTAGGAGCGGCCGCGCGCCCGGAAGATCAGGTTGTGCATCGGGCAGTTCATCGGCTTGAGGTAGTACCGCGCACCCTCGAGCTCCATGGGCGGGAACATGCCGTCGGAGTACCAGTCCAGGTGGCCGGAGACCTGGTAAAGGTGCTCCTTGGTGATGTGCGGGGTGTTCACGAAGGAGTAGCCGGCCTCCTCGTGCTTGCGCCGCGAGTAGTCCTCCATGACCCGGCGGATGACGCCGCCCCTGGGGTGGAAGACCGGCAGGCCCGAACCCAGCTCGTCGGGGAAGGAGAACAGGTCGAGCTCGGCGCCCAGCTTGCGGTGGTCGCGCTTCTCGGCCTCCTCCAGCATGTGGAGGTATTCGTCCTGCTTGTCGCGGGACTCCCACGCGGTGCCGTAGATGCGCTGGAGCTGCGGGTTCTTCTCGCTGCCCCGCCAGTAGGCGCCGCCGCTGCGCATGAGCTTGAACGCCGGGATGACCCGGGTGGTGGGGAGGTGCGGCCCCCGGCACAGATCCTTCCAGCACAGGTCGCCCGACTTCGGGTCGAGGTTGTCGTAGATGGTCAGCTGGCCGCCGCCCACCTCGACGTCGGCGCCGTCGTCGGAGCCGACCGCGCCGCCCTTGAGCCCGATGAGCTCCAGCTTGTACGGCTCGGCTGCCAGTTCCTCGCGGGCGTCGTCGTCGGAGACCGGCCGGCGGCGGAAGGTCTGGCCCTGCTTGACGATCTCGCGCATACGCTTCTCGATGCGCTTGAGATCGTCGGGGGTGAACGGGTTCTGGACGTCGAAGTCGTAGTAGAAGCCGTTCTCCACGGGCGGGCCGATGCCGAGCTTGGCCTCGGGGAAGATCTCCTGTACGGCCTGGGCCATCACGTGGGCGGTGGAGTGACGCAGGATCGCCCGGCCTTCGGGGCTGCCGATCTCGACCGGATCGACGACGTCGCCCTCCGACACTTCGGCGGCGAGGTCGCGGAGCTCACCGTTGACCTTGGCGGCGATGACCGACCTGCCGTCGGCCTCCAGCGCCTGGCCCGCCGTCGTCCCCTCCGCCACCACGCGCTCGGCTCCAGCGAGGGTGATGCGTATTTCAAGGGCGGCTGACACGGTGGCTCCTTGCGTACGGATGCTGCGGGATCGATATGTCGAAGGCCCCGCGATCAGGTCCAGGCCGCTGTAGCCCGGGCGGCGCCTTCCGCATCCGATGCTACCGGTGTCACCATCCCGATTTCGCGCGGTTACTCCCGCGTGGCGAGAGCGGCGAGTTCCTCCTGTGACGCGTGAATTCGTCGCGGCGGTTCCACCTTCCCGCGCGATCGTGCAGCATGGCAGTGATCAAGCATGGTGCACCCCCGAAGGACGACATGAAAACCCAGACAGCCACCGTATTTCTGGCCGCGGGGCTCCTCAGCGCCTGCTCCGCCCCGGTGCCCCCTCAGACCCCCACCGCGCCGTCCGCGAGCGCCTCGGCCGTACAGGCGATCGACGCGGATTGCCCCTCGGGGACGGTCGAATGGGGGAAGGTCTCCTCCCGGCCCGTGATCGTGGCGATCTCCGAGAAATACCGGGCGCCGGCGGGCAACTTCATGAGGATCCCCCTGAAGACGGTCGCGGAGGTCCGCACGAGCTTCACCGCCGACCGGGTCGTCGGTCGCATGGCCCCCGATCTCCTCCGCTCGTTTTCGCGGAAGACGGGAGACGAACTCGGGGCGATGGAGACCGCCTACACGGACTTCGACACCGTCGACGAATTCTCCCCGAACGGTGAAGTCACCGGGGTCTCCTACGAGGGGGTCCGGGTCTACACGGGCGATTTCACGTATCGCTGTGCGGGAGGTTCGCCCGTCGCGCATGGGAGGCTTTCCGCCTGGGGCACCGGCCTGAGGGGCTCGGTCAGTTGCAACCCCAAGCTCAAGCAGCCGCTCTCGGCGGCCCTGGCCAGGCGGATGCGATGCGGATAGACCTCACTCCCGCATGGCGACTGCGGCCAGTTCCTCCCGGGAGCCGGTGAACACGTCGCGGTTGACCGGGCTGTTGGCGTACTGGTGCAGCGTCCACGACTCCCACGGCAGGGGCACGAGCGGCCGCCCCATCGGCCGGTCCGGGGCGACGATCCACAGCGGCCACTCCCCCAGGCCCTCGCAGTTGCCCTCGGCGGCGAAGTGGCGCAGCGTACGGATGATCGGCCGAGTGCCCGACCGCCGGAGCACCTCCTTGCACCAGAGCCGGGCGAAGACGGCGACCTCGCCCGGTGGAAGGCCGTCGGAGACACGCAGGTCGATCGCGAGCAGCCCCGCACCGGCGTGGTCGAGGAAGAGGCCGGCCTGGGCCGCGGGGTCGCCCCCCGGCCTGGCCACGTGGTAGCCGCCCGCCAGCACGCCCGCCTCGGCCATGGCGGCCCGGTGGCCCGCGTACGCCGCGTCGGCCACCGTGCCGCCCTCGGTGGCCCTGGCGAAGCCGAACGTCACGCCCGTCCAGTCGGCGGACGGATGCCAGTCGGACACGTCGATGCCCTGGATCACCGTATGACCTTATTGAGGCGCTGATCGAACCGCGAACGCTTCCCTGGAAGCACCCGCTCAGTACGGCCAGGCCCAGTCGCGGATCTCCACCGGGTCCTCGCCGTACTCGCGGGTGTGGATCCTGCACCTGAGGCGGGCGTCGGCCATGTGCTGGCGCAGGTGCGCCTGCGTGGCGCCGAGGCCGGGGACGCGGTCGACGACGTCCATCACCAGGTGGTAGCGGTCGATGTCGTTCATCATCGCCATGTCGAAGGGCGTCGTGGTGGTGCCCTCCTCCCGGTAGCCCCGGACGTGGAGGTTGTCGTGGCCGTTGCGCCGGTAGGTCAGCCGGTGGATCAGCCAGGGGTAGCCGTGGAAGTTGAAGATGACCGGCTTGTCGGCGGTGAAGACCGTGTCGAACTCGGCGTCGCTCATGCCGTGCGGGTGCTCCGAGGAGGGCTGGAGGCGCATCAGGTCGACCACGTTGACGACCCGGACCTTCAGTTCGGGCAGATGCCCGCGCAGCAGGGCCGCCGCGGCGAGCGTCTCCAGGGTCGGCACGTCGCCGGCGCAGGCCAGCACGACGTCGGGCTCGGCGCCCTCGTCGTTGCTCGCCCAGTCGAACACCCCGACGCCGCGGGTGCAGTGGGCGACGGCCTCGTCCATGCTCATGAGGTCGAGCACGGGGTGCTTGCCCGCCACGATCACGTTGACGTAGTCACGCGAGCGCAGGCAGTGGTCGGCGACCGAGAGCAGGGTGTTGGCGTCCGGCGGCAGGTAGACCCGCACGACGGAGGACTTCTTGTTCATCACGACGTCGAGGAAGCCCGGGTCCTGATGGCTGAAGCCGTTGTGGTCCTGCCGCCACACATGGGACGACAGCAGGTAGTTGAAGGACGCGATCGGACGCCGCCAGCCGATCTTCTGGCTCGACTCCAGCCACTTGGCGTGCTGGTTGAACATGGCGTCGACGATGTGGATGAACGCCTCGTAGCAGTTGAACAGGCCGTGACGGCCGGTCAGCAGGTATCCCTCCAGCCACCCCTGGCACAAATGCTCGCTGAGCACCTCCATCACCCGGCCGTCCGGCGACAGGTGCTCGTCGGTGGGGAGCGTCGCGGCGTACCACGCCTTGTCCGTGACCTCGAAGACCGCCGAGAGCCGGTTGGACGCGGTCTCGTCCGGACCCATCAGGCGGAAGGCGGAGGAGTTGGCGGCGATCACGTCGCGCAGAAGACGGCCGAGGACCTTCGTCGGCTCGGTGGGCGACGTCGCGTGCGACTTCACCTCGACGGCGTAGTCGCGGAAGTCGGGCAGCACCAGCGGGCGCAACAGCTCGCCGCCGTTGGTGTGCGGGTTGGCGCTCATCCTGCGCGGGCCGTCCGGCACCGTCGACAGGATCTCGGGCGCAGGCCTGCCGTCCTCGCCGAACAGCTCGTGCGGACGATAGGAGCGCATCCACTCCTCCAGCATCGCGAGCCGGTCCGGCCGCCGCCTGACGTCGTCGATGGGCACCTGGTGTGCGCGCCAGGTGCCTTCAACGGGCAGCCCGTCGACCTCGTGCGGCCCGGTCCACCCCTTCGGCGTACGCAATATGATCATCGGCGGCCTGCCGCCGTCGCCCATCTCGTCGAAGACGGTGTCCAGCGTCGCCGCCATCGCCTCGTGAACGGCGGCCGGGTCGCTCCCCGCCACCACGTGAGGGCGGTGGCCGTACCCCTCCATGAGCTTCAGCAGCTCGTCTTCGGGGATGCGGGCGAGCACGGTGGGGTTCGCGATCTTGTATCCGTTCAAGTGGAGGATCGGCAGCACCCGGCCGTCCCTGCGTGGGTTCAGGAACTTGTTGGAGTGCCAGCTGGTGGCCAGCGGGCCGGTCTCCGCCTCGCCGTCGCCGATCACGCACGCGACGACGAGGCCGGGGTTGTCGAACGCGGCGCCGTACGCGTGGGCGAGCGAGTAGCCAAGCTCGCCCCCCTCATGGATCGAGCCCGGGGTCTCCGGCGCGGCGTGGCTGGGGACGCCTCCGGGGAAGGAGAACTGCCGGAACAGGCGGCGCATGCCGTCCGCGTCCTGCGACACCTCGGGGTAGCGCTCGGTGTAGGTGCCCTCCAGCCAGGCGTGGGCGAGCACGGCCGGTCCTCCGTGGCCAGGGCCGCAGATGTAGATCATGTCCTGGTCGCGCTCCTTGATCACCCGGTTGAGGTGCGCGAAACAGAAGTTCAGGCCCGGCGTGGTGCCCCAGTGGCCGAGCAGGCGCGGTTTGACGTGCTCGGGCCGCAGGGGTTCGGCGAGCAGCGGGTTGTCCATGAGGTAGATCTGGCCGACGGAAAGGTAGTTGGCGGCTCGCCAGTAGGCGTCAGCCGTCGCGAGTACATCCATGACTCGAAGGTTCCTCGTGGGACGGCTTCAAACCCCCCATGGCGCCTCCCCTTGGGGCCACGCTTGGCGTGATCATGCAAAAGTTCGGGGACAGGCAGCGCGACCCGCCAACCCCCTCTCCATGGTCGTGATCATGCAGAAGTTCGTAAACCTCTGCCGTGACCTGGCCGCACGCCAGTCGTGATCATGCAGAACTTCGGAAACAGCTGCCGTGACCTGCGCGGACACAATTCGTGATCATGCAGCGCGGACGTCATTGCATGATCACGATCGACATCGCCCCAGGTCGGCACCCATATCGGCGAACTTCTGCATGATCACACCACCCGTCTTCGCACGTCACGGCCACCACCCACGAACTTCTGCATGATCACGACCAGGGGGGTTCGCAGGTCGCGGGCACCTCGCGCGAACTTCTGCATGATCACGGCCAAGGTCGGCCGCATGATCACGACCAGGGGTCGTCTCGCAAGATCGGCTGATCGTAGTTGAATGCTCAAGCGCATCGGTACGCTTGGCCCCATGCCGGAGACGCGATGGCTCGACGAGGAGGAGCAGCAGACCTGGCGCGCCTACATCTGGACCAACCACCTGCTGTGGGAGG
The DNA here is from genome assembly GCF_016863335.1 of Planotetraspora thailandica. Taxonomy (GTDB): domain Bacteria; phylum Actinomycetota; class Actinomycetes; order Streptosporangiales; family Streptosporangiaceae; genus Planotetraspora; species Planotetraspora thailandica. Next base: position 4,984 of record NZ_BOOR01000061.1, on the reverse strand, counting down.
CGCTCGAACGGCAACTGCAGCGCGACTGGGGCATCCCGCACGCGTACTACATCATGCTGGTCTGCCTGTCGGAGTCGCCCGAGCGCATGATGAGCATGACGCAGCTCGCCTCGGTGACGCAGTTCTCCGCCAGCCGGCTCTCCCACGCCATGTCACGGCTGGAGGAGAAGGGCTGGGTACGGCGGGTCAAACACGACGAGGACCGGCGCACCACCATGGCGCAGCTGACCGACGCCGGGTTCGAGGCGCTGGAGAAGGCGGCCCCCGGCCACGTCGAGGAGGTCAGACGCCTGCTGTTCGACCGGCTGTCGCGCACGCAGATGCGGCAGCTCCACGACGTCCTGGTGACCGTCCTGTCGGCTCTGGAGGCGGCCGAGCAGCAGGACGGCGATCAGGCCGCGACGTGGTTGCGCAACCCCAGCTCGTCCGGGTAGGGCCGCAGATAGGTCTGTTCGCGGAGGTAGGCGACGCCCTCTCCGCGGGCATGGTGGCGGACCAGGGTGACGGGCACGCTCAGCGCCACCCGCCCGGCCCGGTAGGAGCCGATCACCTCGAGCAGGTCGGCGCTGCGGACGCGGCCGAGGCGGTCGCCGACCATGCCGAGGCAGTGTTCCAGCACGTTGGCGTTGCGGCCGATCGACGCCTTGGCGGCCAGCGCCGTGCGGAACCCGCGATCGTATGCGGCGGCCAGCTCCTCACGCGGACCCGAGCCCGCCGTGGCGACCAGCCGGCCCAGCTCGCGATAGGCCGCGGGCGCGTGCGCGAGCAGCTGCATCTTGTGGGCGGCGTGGAAGGCCACCAGGTCCCGCGGACGCCAGTCGCCCGCCAGCAGGCGCCCCAGGCGGGCCACGGCGAAGACACGCTCGACGAAGGCCTCCCGGAGCACGGCGTCGTGCAGCCGCCCTTCGTCCTCGACGGCGAGCAGGGGGTGGGCACCGATGACGATCCCCGCGAAGAGGCCGCGGTTCCGCCGATCGGCGCCCACCCCCGTCCGCGCCGGCGGAGTGCCGGCTCCGCCGGCGTGGATCGGTATGCCATGGATGCCGCAGCTCGGGCTCTTGCTTTTGAACACGTATCCGTCCACGTCGAGGCCGGCGGCGCGTGAGCGGGCCAGGGCCGTCATCGGGGCGGTGAGGTCCACCCGGGACGACCGCGTCACCAGGCGCGGGCCGCCGGGCGAACGTTCGAGCCGGAGCGTCTCACGCGGCGCCCCGAGCCCGATCTCCATCTCCGGGCAGATCGGCACCCAGTCGACATGTCGCGACAACACGTCGGTGAGGAAACGGTCCCTGCTGTGACCCCCGTTGAATCGCACGGGGTCGCCGAGCAGACAGCTCGACACCGCTATCCGCGGCCGCACCTGGTCCATGACTCCACCTCCCCGATCATGCGACGGCCCTCGGCAGCAGGGCGGCCAGCCTGTGGAGCCCGCGCGCGGTGCGCGCCTTGACGGTTCCCAGCGGCACGCGGAGCCTGTCCGCGACCTCCCGCTGGGTCAGGTCGCCGTAGTAGGCCAGCTCGATGGCCTGGCGCTGGACGACGGGCAGTTCGTCGAGCGCCCTGCGGACGCGATCGCGGTCGGCCAGCTCGTCGACGTCGACCCGGCCGTCCCGGCCCGCCGGGTCTCCCACGGCGTCGAGAGACAGCGTCGGCGGCCTGCGGGTGCGCAGGTGGTCGACCGCCCGCTTGCGTGCGATGCCCAGCAACCAGGCCGGAAGGCTCCTGGCGGGGTCGAACCGGTGCCGCGACCGCCACACCTCGGTGAAGACGACCTGGAGCACGTCGTCCACGTCCTCGTACGGCACGAGCCGCCGCAGGTAGGCGCGCACCGCCGCCGCGTGCGCGTGGTAGCACTCTCCGACGGCTGTGGCGTCTCCTGAGGCGAGGCGGGACTCGAGCCTGTCGTCCATACGATGCCCCTTGCCCGAGAAACTTCGTCAAAACCTATTCATAACCACCCGGGCGTAAGAGACACAACCACGGTTTCCCCAAGGTCAGTGCAGGACAGACATGACCGTCGAGATCGCATCGGACAGTGTGGAGACCCGCGTCACCGGTGCGGGCAGCCCTTCCCGCCAGCCGGGCCCGCCCACCACGATCCGGCTGGCGGGGCGCAGTCGCGGCAGCCGGCCCAGCGGCGCCGGGTCGCCGGTCTCCGCCTGCTGGGACCAGACGAAGACGACCCCGGGCCCGACCCTGCGCATCGCGTCGGCCAGGGCGGTGTACGGCGTGCGCGCCCCGAGCACCCGGCTTTCCACGCCGCGCTCGGCGAGGGCGGCGGCCAGGGCGTGCACGGGCAGGCTGTGCAACTCGTCCTCGGCGCAGGCGAGCAGGGCGGGGCGGGGGTGCACGGGGTGCCCGAGCCGCCGCGTGACGGTGTCCAGGGCGACCATCAGACGCTCGGAGAACAGATGCTCGATCTCCACGCCCAGGCCGGTCTCCTCCTGCCTGCGGGAGATGAGGTCGAAGACGGGCAGCACCAGCCGCTCCCACGTCCTGACCACGCCCTGCCCGGCCAGGGCCGACTCCAGCGCGTCGCCGACCGTCCTGCCGTCCAGGGCGATGGCGGTCCGCGCCAGCACCGCCGGGGAGGCCATGCCGCCCGCCCGTACGGCTCCCGACGCCGGCTCGCTCTCTCGCTCGGGCCCGGCCTCCGGCGTGCCGCGGCGCCGGAGCCGGAGGGCCCTTCTGGCCGCGTCCGCAGGGGCGACTCCGGCGTGGATGAGCTGGTTCATCTCCTCCAGGCAGCGCAGATCGGCGGCGTCGTAGCGCCGGTGGCCGCCGGGGCTCCTGCGGCTGGGGCCGATGCCGTACCGGAGGTTCCAGGTCCGCAACGTCGGCGCGGGCACGCCGAGCCTGCGGGCGACGGCTCCGATGCCGTATCCCGGTTCCTCGCCGGAGTCCTGCGTGCCGTCCGGCCCCGGATCGGCCTCACTCATCGGGCTCCCTCATGACGGTGCGGGCGGCCTCCCACGCGCGCCCGCGGGCCGGGCCGCCCGGCCCTCAGCCGGTCGTCACCGGTCTCGCGAGCACGCTCCACACCCGGTCATTCGCACCGTCCCCGCCCGGCAGATGCATCGGCCCCGGTCTCGCCCTACCAGCGGTGGTGAACCTGCGGGCGGATCAGGGTGTCGTAGACGTCACGCACGGCGGCGTGGACCTCCTCCGACAGGGGCGGCAGGCTCGCGGCAGCGGCGTTCGCCCTGGCCTGCTCGGGGTTGCGCGCACCGGGGATGACCACGCTGACGCCGGGCTGGTCGATGATCCACCGCAGGGCGAACTGCGCCAGCGTCACGCCGTCGGGCACCAGTTCCCTGAGCTTCTCGACGGCCTGGAGGCCGACGCCGTACTCCACGCCGGAGAAGGTCTCGCCGACGTCGAACGCCTGGCCCTGCCGGTTGTAGTTGCGGTGGTCGTCCTCGGCGAAGACGGTGCCCGGGCCGTACTTGCCCGACAGCAGTCCGCTGGCCAGCGGGACGCGGGCGATGATGCCGACGCCTGCCCGCTCGGCCGCGGGCAGCACCTCGTCGAGCGGCTTGAGCCGGAACGCGTTGAGGATGATCTGCACGCTGGCCACGCCGGGCCGCGCGATCGCGGTGAGCGCCTCGCCGACCGTCTCGACGCTGACGCCGTAGGCCCCGATCTTGCCCTCGTCCACCAGCGTGTCCAGGGCGTCGAAGACCGCGTCGCTGGAGTAGACGGGGGTGGGCGGGCAGTGCAGCTGCACCAGGTCGATCCGGTCGACGCCCAGGTTGGCCCGGGAACGGTCGTTCCAGGCGCGGAAGTTCTCCAGCGTGTACGCCTCGGGGGTCTGGGCCACCCGGCGGCCCATCTTGGTGGCGACGGTGAGACCGGGCCTCTCCTTGATCAGGCGGCTGATGACGGTCTCGCTGCGGCCGTCGCCGTACACGTCGGCCGTGTCGATGAAGTCGACCCCTGCGTCGACCGCGGCGTTCAGCGTGTCGAGCGCGTCCGCCTCGCTCACCTCGCCCCAGTCGGCTCCGAGCTGCCACGCCCCGAGCCCGACGACGCCCACCTGCCGGCCCAACCTGCCCATAACGCGCTGTTCCATGACGTCAGATCGTAGTCATGTCGCCGAGTCGGCATCGGCGGCGGGCAGGTGACGGGTGAACCAGTCACGGGCGGTCTGGGCCACGGCCTCCAGCGCGCCGGACTCCGCGAACAGGTGCGAGGCCCCGGGCACGATCTCCAGGCGGGTCTCCCCCACCATCTTGTCCATCGCCTCGCGGTTGAGCTCGATGACGATCGGGTCGCGCTCCCCCACGATCAGCAGGACCGGCTGGCAGACCCCGCGCAGGTGCTCTCCCGCGAGGTCGGGCCTGCCTCCCCGGGAGACGACGGTCCGTACGAGGTCGGGGCGCATCGCGGCGGCGACCAGCGCGGCGGCGGCGCCCGTGCTCGCCCCGAACAGCCCGATCTCCAGGCCACGGGTCGGCTCGTCGCCCGCCAGCCGGTCCACGAGGGCCGTCACCCGCCCGGACAGCAACCCGATGTCGAATCGCAGGCGGCCGGTCGCGGCGTCCGTCCTGTCCTCTTCCGGGGTGAGCAGATCGGCCAGAACGGTGGCCAGGCCCGCCCGCTGGAGTTCGGACGCGACGAAACGGTTGCGCGAGCTGTGGCGGCTGCTCCCGCTGCCGTGGGCGAACAGGACGACGGCGCGCGCTCCACGCGGGATCACGACGTCGGCCTCCAGCACGACGCCCGCGGCGGGGAACGCGACGCTCATCTCGAGGTCGGCCCGGTGGGCCGAAAACAGGCCATCGTTCATGGCTCCCGCCTCCCACAATTGGGCAAAAGTGCCATACCCGGGAGCAAACAGCACAAAACGAGTCTCTCTGGCTAGTACGGCAGGCCCGGCAAAGACCCCAGGGCAGATCCTTTTGCCCCCGTTAAGCAAGCCTTGGCGCCTGCGAGGGTAGCCCCGACCGGGCGCGGGCAGGCCCCCCCAAAAGGGGCAAAAGTC
>NZ_BOOR01000060.1 GCF_016863335.1 Planotetraspora thailandica | reverse complement strand
CGAGCCGCCTCGACCCGGCCCTTCCATTTCTCGTTGCCGAGCAGCCAGTCAAAGGACTCGGTCTGCAAGGCGAGAAGGTCGGGGACTTCGAGCGGCTCATCGATACGTGCAAAAGACACGGTACGGGGGCCGGCGGGTACGGCGGAGGCGTTGCGCGAGGCTGCCAACAGATGTCCTTCCGAGGGCTCGCGGACTGACTACACGCACGCCAGACGACCAGAGACTAAGCATTACTCAGAGAGACGGTCGTCAAAGGGCAGCGCAAAGGGGCAGTGTAGCCGATAGGCATACACCTGTCCACTCCGCTCTCGCTCTGCGCTCCACGTTGGTGGCAGCATCACCCGTCCAGGCCGAAACGTCAAGCCCGAGAGCCCACATTTCGCCTAACTGACGGGCACCACGCTGGGTGTTTCCCATCCGTTCGGCGCGCGAACTCCATCGGAACCTCTCCCTACCCGAGAGCCGGTCGAGGTAACGTTCCGTCACACGCACGAGCCAACGCTGACCGATGATCGACGTTGCCGTGCCAAAGGGTCTTCCCCGTTAAGTGCGTCCTAAACACAACCTTTGCGAACAATTGAATAAACCGCCTCAGCGGGCGGGCGTGTCCCCCAGCAGCGTCGACAGGTCGGCCGCCCGCCAGCCATCGCCGTCCGTCACCAGCACGAGGCGGGCCCTGCCCTGGCTCACCTGCTGCTCCGGATCTTCACCCTCGGCGCCGGCGCCGCTCCTGATCATGTTGACGAACACCAGCACCCGCACCTCCTCCGGGGTCGCGCTCTCGACGCCCGCCGCCGCCACCACAGCCTGCTGGACCAGCCGGCGGCGCCGGGCCTCCTCCGGGAGCGTCGCCGCCAGCTCGCCGTAGCGTCGCGCCAGCGCCCCCGTCGCGCGATCCCGCGCCCGCCGAAGATCCTGATCGATCGTACGGTAGTCGTACGACAAAAGATCAGGCGCCATGGTCCGGGCGGCCGCCAGAGCCGACGCTGACGCCGCGTCGGCCGCCTCGACCCTTCTCAGGTCCAGATACGTACGGCAGGCCGTCACGGCGAAGACCACGGACGCCCCCGCCAGGAGGACCAGGAGGACCAGGAGCAGGCGTCTCACTGCACGAGCTCCGACCGGGAGACCAGCCAGATGCCGCCGACCTTGCTGACCTCCATGCGCCAGCGGAAGAAGCGCTCCTCGGGAGCGGCCTTCCTGCCATCTTCCCAGTGGATCACCGCGTCCGCCGCGATCAACACCTCGGCCGACGTCCGGTCGGCGGACATGGATTCCAGCCCGGTCGCCCGCAACGCCCCCGTCTGGACGACCTTGTTGTCGAGCGTCGCCTGACGCAGCGCCGGCTCGCCCCGGATGAACTCCTCACGCTGCTCGCCCGTGGAGGTCGCCTCGACCCGCTTCATGTCGGCCTCGATGGTCCTGTGGTCGATCGACAACAGGCTGACCGCGTGCGCCGCGGCCGCACGAGTGGCTACTCGTCCGGCGTCCTGGAGCACCTGCGCCGCGTCACGTGCCTCGCCCAGCCGTACGGCCGCCGCGGCCAGTGCGGCGGCGACCACGAAGGAGACGATCAGCGTGCGCCACATGCGGCCCACCCCCGATCATGTCGCCGGACGCCGGATCCTATCCCGCAACATAGATCACCAGGCCGTGCCTGCCCATAGGGTCTGGATCCCGTACGGCCGGGCCCGGACATGCGAAAGGGCGGGTACACCCGGCACCTGGGTGGACCCGCCCTTCCGGCGAGGTGTTACTTGACGGTGACGCTGGCGCCGGCACCCTCGAGGGCGGCCTTCGCCTTCTCGGCCTGCTCCTTGTTGACCTTGCCGTCGAAGACCGGCTTCGGAGCGCCGTCGACCAGGTCCTTGGCCTCCTTGAGGCCCAGGCTGGTCAGAGCGCGGATCTCCTTGATGACCTGGATCTTCTTGTCGCCGGCGGCCTCGAGGATGACCTCGAACTCGTCCTGCTCCTCGGCCTCCTCAGCGGCGGCGGGGGCGCCGGGCGCACCCGCGGCGGCGACGGCGACCGGGGCGGCGGCCTTGACGTCGAAGGTCTCCTCGAAGAGCTTCACGAAGTCGGAGAGCTCAAGGAGGGTCATCTCCTTGAAGGTGTCGAGCAGCTCGTCGGTGCTGAGCTTCGCCATGGTGTTCCTCCAGTGGATCTAGCTAAAAACGATGAAAAGGGACCGCGGTGCGCGTCCCCCGCCCGCTTGCGCGGGACCTACTCGCCCGTCTCTTCGCGCTTGGCGCGCAGAGCCTCGGCGAGCCGAGCCATGGTCGTGGGCAGCGCGGCGAAGGTGGCGGCAGCCTGGGACTGCTTGGCCTTCAGCGCACCGGCCAGCTTCGCGAGGAGAACCTCACGGGACTCGAGGTCGGCAAGCTTCGTGATCTCCGAGGGGGTCATCGACTTGCCGTCGACGACGCCGCCCTTGATCACCAGGAGGGGGTTGGCCTTGGCGAATTCACGCAGACCCTTGGCCGCCTCGACGACATCGCCCTTCACGAAGGCGATGGCGGTCGGACCCTTGAGCAGGTCGTCCAGGGCGGTGATCCCGGCGCCGTTGGCCGCGATCCTGGTCAGCGTGTTCTTCGCCACGGCGAACTTCGCATGCCCACCGAGAGAAACGCGCAGCTCCTTGAGCTGGGCGACGGTGAGACCGCGGTATTCGGTCAGAACGGCGGCGCTGGAGCCTTCGAACTCACTCTTGAGTTCGGCAACCGCACCGCTCTTGTCCGCCTTCGCCATGGGCCTCCTTCCAGATGTGCCGCCGGCGAAGACCCGGAGAAACGAACAAGCCCCGGCGCAGGCGCACGGGGCTTGGGGGACGTGACACGTCCCTAAGCTCTCTTCACACCTACGCGGGTCGTCCGCTCACGCGGAGCCTTCGGTCGCCGTGCTACGAAACAGCCCGGCGACGACCGGCGGTCTTTGGCAGAAGACAGGATACGTGTCAATCCACAGGACGCCAAATCAGCCGAGAGGCACGTTGGTCGGCATCTCAGCGATCTGGCTGGCCGGCGGAGCAGTGATCTCCAGCTTCTCGTTGAACGACTTGAAGGTCATGGTGATGTCGACGGTGCCCTGCCCGCCCGCGTCGCTCTTGATCACCATCTTGCGGGGCAGGCCCTCGCCGTCGATCCAGACGTCGAACTTCATGTCCTTCATGCCCTTGAGCTGGCCCTTGAGCTGCTCCTGGGTCTTGGCGGGCAGCTGCTTGAGCGCCGCGTCCAGGGGGTAGCTGCCCGCGAAGTGCGTGGTGTCGACACCGCCGACCTTCTCACTGCCGACCTGCTTGACGTCCTTGGAGGCCGTCAGCATGGCGATGTTGGTCCGCATGTCCATCTGGTTCGCCTGGCCGAGGAGCTCGTCCATGTTCAGCCCGGACTGGGCGCCGAGCTTCTTGAGGTCGAGCTTGATCCATGCCTTGTCGCCGCCCATGAGCTGCTTGAGCATGTCCATCTTCAAGTAGGCGACGTCGCCGTTGAGGATCATCCGCATGCCGCCCGGGATGTCCTGGCCGCCGCTGGAGATCTTGTCGAGGGTCATGTCCATCGCGAGCTTCGGGCTGGTCTGCGCGCGCATGCTGCCCTGGATGTTCCCCGAGTCGCCCGTGGGACTGGCCATGTCCATGGCGATGTCCGCCGTGTAGGACGTGACCTTCTCGGCCTTCTGCGCCGTCTGCTGCAGGACCTCGGCCGCCGACAGCTTGACCTTGTCCAGGGCCGGGGTGTTGTTCGCGGTGGTGCTGCCGCACCCCGCCGCCGTGATCGCGACCGCCACTCCGGCGGCCACCAGGAATCGGCGCATCCGTATTTTCCTTTCATTCCCCCAATAGGTGCTCCCCGACCCTATGCCCGCGGGACCCCGCGCGCGCTGATTTATCGGAAACAACCGACATATAACCAGCCCTCAAACGGTACAAACAGGACGTTTTCTCCGTTAAACGATGGGGGTCGCAATAAAGCTGTAATAAGGAATCCGAGGAACGACCTGATCACACGGCCTGCCGCATGAACATGCACCCGGCCGTACGAACACAGCAGACACACCCGTACGGAAGATCCACAGAAAGCGAGAAACCTCCGCCCGGACGGGCGGAGGTTTCTCCAAAATTGTTGATCAAGGCCGGGAAGAGGCCCGGATCAGATTGATCAGGCGTCGATCTCGGCGGTCAGCGCCCGCGTCTCGTTCGGGTCGACCGGGATGCCCGGGCCCATCGACGTGGTGAACGTGACCTTCTTGAGGTAACGACCCTTGGCTGCCGACGGCTTGAGACGCAGCACCTCGTCGAGAGCGGCCGCGTAGTTCTCCACGAGCTGACGCTCGTCGAACGACGCCTTGCCGATGATGAAGTGAAGGTTCGCGTGCCGGTCGACCCGGAACTCGATCTTTCCGCCCTTGATGTCCGTGACGGCCTTGCCGACGGCGGGCGTCACGGTGCCGGTCTTCGGGTTCGGCATCAGACCACGCGGGCCGAGCACACGGCCCAGACGGCCGACCTTGCCCATCAGGTCCGGCGTGGCGACGACCGCGTCGAAGTCGAGACGGCCCTTGGCCACCTCGTCGATCAGCTCGTCGGAGCCCACGATGTCGGCGCCCGCGGCGCGGGCCTCCTCGGCACGGTCACCGGTGGCGAAGACCAGGACCCGGGCGGTCTTGCCGGTGCCGTGCGGGAGGTTGACGGTGCCACGGACCATCTGGTCCGCCTTACGCGGGTCGACACCCAGACGCAGGGCGACCTCGACGGTGGCGTCGAACTTGGTGGTGGCGGTCTGCTTGGCCAGCCGGACGCCGTCCAGCGGGTTGTACAGGGCGTCGCGGTCGACCTGCGCCGCCGCGTTCTTCCAGCTCTTGCTGCGCTTCATTACAGCTCCTCATGGAGTTCGTGGTGCGGGCCGGCGCACGGCCCTTCCACTGTGTCTGATTTGCCTCGCTTCGCGAGGCTGTTCGGGTCGCCTCCAGGCGAGAGCTTCCCTCGTCACGCTTGGTCGCTCCGCTCCCGCACGCTCCTCAGTCCAGCCCCTCGCCGCGACCCTCACGGTTTGATTTGCCTCGCCTCTGGCGAAGCGGCCGCCGTGGGTCAGTCGCCGATGGTGATGCCCATCGAGCGCGCGGTGCCGGCGATGATCTTCTCGGCCGCCTCGATGTCGTTGGCGTTGAGGTCCTGCATCTTCGTCTCGGCGATCTGACGCAGCTGGTCCTTGGTGAGCTTGCCCACCTTGTCCTTGTGCGGGACCGCGCTGCCCTTCTGCAGGCCGGCGGCCTTCTTGATCAGCTCGGGCGCCGGCGGCGTCTTCGTGACGAAGGTGAAGGTGCGGTCTTCGAAGATGGTGATCTCGACGGGGATGATGTTGCCCCGCTGAGCCTCCGTCGCCGCGTTGTACTGCTTGACGAATTCCATGATGTTGACGCCGTGGGGACCGAGGGCGGTACCGACGGGCGGCGCGGGGGTGGCCTGGCCAGCGGGAAGCTGGACCTTCACCAGGGCCGCGACTTTCTTCTTAGGAGGCATCTGTCCTTCTCCGGGTCCTTTGTCCTACAACACCTCACAGCGCACGGAAAGCCGGTTCGTCGACCGGCTTCCCGTTGTGCGCGTGAGGACGACTAGAGAGTCTATGTGACGTGCTCAGATCTTCGAGACCTGGTTGAACGACAGCTCGACCGGGGTCTCCCGGCCGAAGATCGAGACAAGCACCTTCAGCTTCTGCGATTCGGCGCTGATCTCGCTGACCGTCGCCGGCAGCGTCGCGAACGGCCCGTCCATGACGGTGACGGACTCGCCGACCTCGAAGTCGACTGTCGCGGCCGCGGCCTTGGAGGTCGCCTTCTTGACTTCCTCGCTCGGCTCGGGCGCGAGCAGCTTGGCGACCTCGTCGAGGTTGAGCGGGCTGGGCTTGTTGGACAGGCCCACGAAACCGGTCACCCCGGGCGTGTTGCGGACCGCGGCCCACGACTCGTCGGTCAGGTCCATGCGGACGAGCACGTAGCCGGGAAGGACACGCTCCTTGATCGGAGTCTTCTTGCCGCCCTTGAACTCGGTGATCGTGTGGGTCGGCACCTCGACCTGGAAGATGAAGTCCTCCATGTTGAGGGACCCGGTGCGGCTCTCGATGTTCTGCTTCACGCGGTTCTCGTAGCCGGCGTAGGAGTGGATGACGTACCACTCGCCGAACTGGCCGCGGAGCTGACGCTTGAACTCCTCGATCGGGTCGACGTCCGGCAGGATGTCGCCGTCCTCGTCGACCTGCGCGACGGCCTCGGTCGAGTCGGCGTCACCGTCGACACCGTCGGAGTCGGCGACCTCGTCGCTGACTTCTTCTACGGCTTCTACGGCCTCGTCCGGCTCGGACTCCCACTCATCGCGGGAGCCATCGACCGGGAGCGGAGACTCGGACACGGGACTCTTCCTTCTTCGATCGGTGAAATGGTGTGCTGACACACCTCGGGCTGGATCAGGATCCGCCGAAGACGGCCAGCACCACCTTCCCCAGCAAGGAGTCGATCCCGAACACGATCCCGACCATGATCACGACAAAGACGAGAACCACGGTCGTGTAGCTGATCAGATCGTTGCGCCGAGGCCAGATGACCTTACGAAGCTCGGCGACGACCTGACGGTAGAAAACAGCGGGAGAGGTGCGCTTGGCCTTCTTCTCACCGCTCGGCTTGCCTGGCTTTCCAGCGGTCTCGCCGCGGGTGTCGATCGCCACAGTCCTCACCTGATCCGTCGTGTCCATCGCATCTTGCGGCGCGCTCTAACGCCTTGGTGCGCGGACCGCACTCCGCAGGGCACGAGGGACTCGAACCCCCAACCGCCGGTTTTGGAGACCGGTGCGCTACCAATTGCGCTAGTGCCCTAAGCCGTGCACCACAATACCCGAGAAACGCGTGAGTTCGGCCTAACGTTCCTCGGTACATGGTCCACTAGACGCTGGAGTCTACGGGGGATCCGTCCCCACGTCGAACCAATACGTCCCGCGCAGCTCAAAGCTACCGCCCAAGTGCGTCCGGATCGCGGATACCGAGGGGAAACCGAGGGGCGCGTCTGGAACGATGGTGCGCATGACCCGACCTCGCATTTCCGCGCGTATCTCTGCGATCTCCGAGTCCGCGACGCTCGCCGTGGACGCTAAGGCCAAGGCGATGAAGGCGGCCGGTCGCCCGGTCATCGGCTTCGGCGCCGGCGAGCCGGACTTCCCGACGCCCGACTACATCGTCGAGGCGGCGATCGAGGCGGCCCGGAATCCGCGGTTCCACAAGTACACCCCGGCCGGAGGCCTGCCCGAGCTCAAGCAGGCGATCGCCGACAAGACGCTGCGCGACAGCGGGTTCCAGGTCGACGCTTCGCACGTCCTCGTGACCAACGGCGGCAAGCAGGCCGTCTACGAGGCGTTCGCCACCCTGCTCGACCCGGGTGACGAGGTGCTCGTGGTCGCCCCGTACTGGACGACCTACCCCGAGGCGATCAAGCTGGCGGGGGGCGTCCAGGTCGACGTGGTCACCGACGAGACCACCGGCTATCTGGCGTCCGTCGAGCAGCTCGAGGAGAAGCTGACCGACCGCACCAAGGTCCTTCTGTTCGTCTCGCCCTCCAACCCGACCGGGGCGGTCTACTCCCCCGCGCAGGTAGAGGAGATCGGCCGTTGGGCTCTGGACAAGGGCCTGTGGGTCGTCACCGACGAGATCTACGAGCACCTGGTGTACGGCGACGCGACCTTCTCCAGCATCGCGACGGCCGTGCCCGAGCTGCGTGAGCGCGTGGTCGTGCTGAACGGCGTGGCCAAGACCTACGCCATGACCGGCTGGCGGGTGGGCTGGATGATCGGCCCGTCGGACGTCGTCAAGGCCGCGGCGAACCTGCAGTCCCACGCGACGTCCAACGTCGCGAACGTGTCCCAGGCCGCCGCGCTCGCCGCCGTCACCGGTGACCTGTCGGCCGTGGCCCGGATGCGCGAGGCGTTCGACCGTCGCCGCCAGACCATGGTCAGGATGCTCAACGAGATCCCCGGAGTCGTCTGCCCCGAGCCGCTGGGCGCGTTCTACGCCTACCCCTCGGTCAAGGCCCTCCTGGGCAAGGAGATCCGCGGCAGGCGCCCGCAGACGTCGGCCGAGCTCGCCGAGCTCATCCTCGAGGAGGCCGAGGTCGCCCTCGTGCCCGGCGAGGCGTTCGGCACTCCGGGCTACTTCCGGCTGTCGTACGCGCTGGGCGACGACGACCTGGCCGAAGGCGTCAGCCGGATGGCCAAGCTCCTCGGTGAGGCCCACTGAGCATGTGAACGAGGGCCCGGGCCGTACGGTCCGGGCCCTCGTGCTGTCCGGACGGCCGTGCTCAGCCCCAAATCGCGCAGATCGGAGCCGCGATGATTCTCTCGCCGAGCTCGTAGACGCGCGGCCCCGTGTGCAGAACGACTCCTGCCACGAAGCGATCACCCAGCTCATCCCGGAGCCAGGTCAGATGCTTGGCGGCGTCTGCACGAGGGGCCGCGCCCGAGTTGACCTCTATTCCGATAATTAGTCCCATCCCCAACTCGAGGATGATGCCCACCTCGTGGCGCCCTGGTCCTGCCTGACGTGATACATCCGCGGCCGGCTTGCGCACACCGGCACCTCGGCGCGCAGCTGCTCGTACAGGGTTTTGTCAGTCACCACTCCGGCGGTGTTGAGGGCGAGCGCCTCCAGGTAGGCCCTCAACCGGACGGGATCGCGACGCCCGTCGAGCGTCTCGACCTGCCATTCGTCGAGGAGAACCGGCTCAGGCACCCTGCCGAGGGCGGCGTCCGCATCAGCCACGAATGCGGCATTCTCCTTTTCACGGTCAAGCCGGATCACCGTCTCGACGCGCCGGGCGGCCGTAGTGGTCTTCCCCGTTGCCCGGGGACCCACCAGCATGATCGCGGGCAATGTGCTGAAGATCTCATCGATCAGAGGATCCACCAGCCGTGGAATGTACGCGTCACGTGCTACAAGAAGCCGCGCTACCAATCTCCCCCAGGCTTCAGTACAAAGATGACCCAGCACCCGGGCCTCGCCGCGGGCTTCACCGAATCTCAGCGCGGCGGCCGGCTCGGTCGTCCGGCGGTCCGCGGTGGCCGTACGAGGCTTTCTCCGGCGTGACGTGCGAGGTCACGACGAGGACGAGAGGCGGATGCGGCAGGATATGGAGATGCCGCGCCCACTCGACATGCTCCCCAAGGCCCACCTGCATCTCCACTTCACCGGATCGATGCGGCATTCGACGCTCATCGAGCTCGCGCGTGAGCACGGCGTCCATCTGCCCGACGCGCTCGAACAGGACTGGCCTCCGCGGCTCCGGGCGACGGACGAGCGGGGCTGGTTCCGCTTCCAGCGGTTGTACGACATCGCGCGATCGGTGCTCAAGCGACCCGAGGACGTCTACCGGCTGCTGCGGGAGGCCGCTGAGGACGAGGCCGCGGAAGGCTCTCGCTGGCTGGAGATCCAGGTCGACCCGTCCGGCTACGCCCAGCGGTTCGGCGGGCTGACCGCGACCCTGGAGCTCGTCCTCGACGCCGCGGAGGCCGCTGCCTCGTCAGCCGGGATCGGCATGGCCGTCATCGTCGCCGCCAATCGCACCCGGCACCCTCTCGACGCCCGCACCCTCGCCCGTCTGGCCTCGCAGTACGCCGGCAGGGGGGTCGTGGGCTTCGGCCTGTCCAACGACGAGCGGCGCGGCCGGGCCAGAGACTTCGACGCCGCCTTCCGCATCGCCAAACGTGCCGGCCTGCTCGCCGTGCCGCACGGGGGCGAGCTCATGGGCCCGGCCAGCGTGGCCGAGTGCGTCGACGATCTCGGGGCGGATCGCGTCGGCCACGGGGTGCGCGCGGCCGAGTCGCCCCGCCTGATGGAACGGCTGGCCGACCGGCAGGTCACCTGCGAGGTCTGCCCGCTGTCCAACGTGGGCCTCGGCGTCGCGGGAAGCCCGGAGGACGTGCCGCTGCGCCGGCTGTTCGACGCGGGCGTGCCGATCGCGCTGGGCGCCGACGACCCGTTGCTGTTCGGCGCGCGCCTGCTGCCGCAATATCAGCTCGCCCGTGACGTGTACGGCTTCTCCGACGCGGAGACCGCCGAGCTGGCCCGGCAGTCGATCCGCTCCTCGACCGCCCCGGATCCGATGAAGAAGGAGCTCATGACCGAGATCGACGCCTGGCTGGCCACCGAATAGTCCGAAGAGTCCGTATGGCCGGGTCAGCGGACCGAATCGGCGATTCGCAGCGCCTCGTCCCGATCCGGCCCCTCCAGCCGGAGCCCGACCAGCCCGCGCTGCCAGATGAGCGTCGGCCCCGCCACCTGCTCCTCCTCCGGCTCGCCGCTGCGCGCGGGCACGTACGACACGCCGTGCGGCTGCTCGATCCACCAGCCCGGGAGCGCCGCGATCTGCTCGGGCCAGGGCGCTCCGAGTTCCTTCCTGAAGACCACTCCCAGCGTCCCGTCGTATTCGTCGAGCCGAACCCCCGGCCAGCGCAGGGTCACGACCCTGCCGCCGTCGGCGATCCGGACATCCGCAGGCTCCCCCAGGGCCGACGGCACGGCGACCGGGAAAGCCACCTCACGCTTCGCCTGGTCGAGCGTCACCCTCCGCTCGGACGGCAGCGGGCTCGGCGTGCTCGTCGGCAGGGGACGGGAGTCGTGGACCTCGATCTCGACGCCCGCGAACCTGAGCACGGACACGACGGCCGCGCGGCCCTGCGGAGTGGCCGCGATCAGCACGGCGAGGAACACCGCGACCGCCGCGACGGCCTTGCGGGGCGACGTCCACGGCCGCCGGCGCGCGGGCCGCGGCTCTTCCCTCGCGCCTTCGAGCCGGGTCCGTACGGCACGGGCCACGTCGGCGGGAGGGGGCGCGGGCGCATGCAGCGTCTCGCCGAGCGCGAGGAGTTCGGCCTCCAGCCCGGTCACCGGCTCGGCGAATCCGTCAATGCTGCGATCGCCTGGTGCGCCGGCCGCACCGCGGATCTCGTTGCCGAACCGGTCGTCGCCGGTCTGGTCTCCGGAACGCTCGTCAGAGGAGCTCATTGCCCACCCCCTCTCGCAGGCGCCGAAGGCCGCGGGACGTCCGCGACTTCACCGTTCCGAGCCGTACGCCGAGGACTTCGGCGGTCTCCGCCTCGGACAGCTGTAAGAAATACCGGCAGACCACCGCCTCGCGTTCCCGATCAGGCAGTCCGCGCACCGCGTCGAGAAGCCGGCGCCTGCCGTCGGCGGCGACCGTGAGGCTCTCGGGCTCCTCGGCGGCTCCTCGCTCGGGTTCCCGGCCCAGCCGTACGGCGAGGTCGGCGCGACGGCCACGGGCCCGGGTGAGGTTGTGGGTCTCGTTGGCGACGATACGCAGCAGCCAGGGCCGGAACGCCCCGTCCCTGCGGAAGCTTCCCAGGTGGCGGAACGCCTTGACGAACGCCTCCTGGACCACGTCTTCGGCCTCGTCACCCGCGCCCAGCAGGCCGGCCGTACGGTGGGCGACCATGCTGTAGCGGGCGACCAGCACCTCGTAGGCGTCAAGGTCGCCGGACAGTGCCCGCGTTATGGCTTCGTCGTCGTCCATCAATCATCGCTTTTGGAAATGACCAAGGAGCCTATTACGACGAATCGGACTGTGGCTATGGGAGGGCACTAGACTTTCGGGCACCCGTCAGAGCGCGTAAACGAGGATCGTATGTCTGGGTATGACCGTGTAGTCCAACCCGCCGCCGGAGACGAGGCACTGGAAAACCACCTGGGTGGGGACGAGGCCAAGAACTATCGGCAGTACGAGTTCGACATGGTCGCACCCCATGTCGGGCGGTCCATGCTGGAGATCGGGTCCGGCCTCGGGCATTTCGCGGAGCAGTTCCTGCCGCGGCTCGACCGGCTCGTGGTGAGCGACTTCGACCCCTACTGCGTCGAACAGCTCGGCAAGCGGTTCGCGGGCCGCGACGACATCTCGGTGCTGCAGTTCGGCCTGCCGACCGAGATCCCCCTGGACGACCCGGTGGACACCGTGATCATGATGAACGTCCTCGAACACATCGAGGAGGACGTCGAGGCGCTTCGTTCGCTCGCCAAGGTCACCAAGCCGGGCGGCCGGATCGTCATCTGGGTTCCCGGATACATGCAGCTTTACGGGGACTTCGACCGCAAGGTGGGCCACGTCCAGCGCTACACGCCCAAGACCCTCGGCGCGACCGTCGCCGGGGCCGGGCTCACGGCCGAGGTGCTGAAGCCGATCAACTTCCTCGGCGGCATCGCGTGGTGGGCGGCCGTACGCAGGGGCGGCGTGGGCTACCCCGACCCGCGGCTCGTGAAGATCTACGACCGGACCGTCGTGCCCGCCACCCGGCTCATCGAGCGGCTGATCCGCCCGCCGTTCGGGCAGACCGTGTTCTGCGTCGCCCGCGTCCCCGAATAGTGCGACTTGTCCCGGTAATCCGGCCTATACCAGAGCTGGCTACTCACTATTAGTAACCAGGCGTAACGTCGTAGTCATCGACCGCCTCTGGAGGCCGCGATGACCGATTACGCCAAGGCACGGGAAGTCGCCGAGCAGGCCCGCGAGAAGGAGTGGGCCCGGCCGAGCTTCGGAAAGCAGCTCTTCCTGGGCGACTTCCGGCTCGATCTCGTGCACCCCGCGCCGCGGTTGAGCGCGCGGGACGTCGAGAAAGGCCAGGAGTTCCTGCGGGCACTGCGGAGATTCCTGCAGGACAGGGTGGACCCGGCGCTCATCGAGCGCACGGCCGTGATCCCGGACGAGGTGGTCAAGGGCTTGGTGGCCCTGGGCGCGTTCGGGATGACGATCGACGAGGAGTACGGCGGGCTCGGGCTGAGCCACACCTATTACACGCGGGCGTTGCAGCTCACCGCGTCGTACTCCCCCGCGCTGAGCGCGTTGTTGTCGGCGCATCAGTCGATCGGGGTGCCCCAGCCGCTCCGGCTGTTCGGCACGCCCGAGCAGAAGCAGCGGTTCCTGCCGCGGTGCGCCGCCGGGGAGATCTCAGCCTTCCTCCTGACCGAGCCCGACGTGGGGTCCGACCCGGCCCGTCTGGCCACGACGGCGGTCCGCGACGGCGATTCCTACGTCATCGACGGGGTCAAGTTGTGGACGACCAACGGTGTCGTCGCCGACCTGCTCGTCGTGATGGCCAGAACGGGCCAGAAGATCTCCGCTTTCGTCGTCGAGGCCGACAGCCCGGGCATCACGGTCGAACGCCGCAACGCGTTCATGGGCCTGCGCGGCATCGAGAACGGCGTCACCCGCTTCCACCAGGTCCGCGTGCCCGCCGCCAATCTGATCGGCCGCGAGGGCCAGGGCCTCAAGATCGCCCTGACCACGCTTAACACGGGGCGCCTGTCCTTGCCTGCCACGTGCGCGGGCGCGGCCAAATGGGCCGCGAAGATCGCCCGCGAATGGTCCGCTCAGCGGGTGCAGTGGGGTCGCCCGATCGGCGGGCATGAGGCGGTGGCCAAGAAGATCGCCTTCATCACCTGTACGGCATACGCCCTCGAAGCCGTGGTGGAGCTGGCCGGCCGCCTGGCCGACGACGAGAACAACGACATCCGCATCGAGGCCGCCCTGGCCAAGCTCTACGGCTCGGAGATGGCCTGGCAGATCGCCGACGAACTCGTGCAGATCAGGGGCGGGCGCGGCTACGAGACGGCGGACTCGCTGCACGCCCGCGGCGAACGCGGCGTGCCCGCCGAGCAGGTACTGCGCGACCTGCGGATCAACCGCATCTTCGAAGGCTCCACCGAGATCATGCACCTGCTGATCGCCAGGGAGGCCGTCGACGCCCATCTCTCGGTCGCGGGCGGGCTCATCGACCCCGCCGCCGGCCTGCGGGAGAAGGGACGGGCGGCCACCAAGGCCGGCGGGTTCTACGCCAGATGGCTGCCCGGTCTGCTCACCGGGCCAGGGCAGCTGCCCACCTCCTACGCCGAGTTCGGCGGGCTGGCCCATCACCTGCGCTATGTCGAAAGGACCAGCCGCAAGCTGGCGAGGGCCACCTTCTACGGCATGTCCCGCTGGCAGGGCAGGCTGGAGCACAAGCAGGGCTTCCTGTCCCGGATCGTCGACATCGGCGCCGAACTGTTCGCCATGACCGCGGTGTGCATCCGCGCCCAGGAGGACGCCATGGAGCTCGGCAGCCGGCCGTACGAACTGGCGGACACCTTCTGCCATCAGTCGCGGCTGAGAGCCGAAGCGCTCTTCGACCGGTTGTGGGAGAACTCCGACGCCCTGGACAGCAGGATGGCCAAACTCGCGCTGGGCGGGCGGTACACGTTCGTGGAGGACGGCATCCTCGACCCCTCGATCGACGGGCCGTGGATAGCCCCCGCCACTCCCGGGCCGGCCACGTCGGCCGACGTGCACCGTCACGTGCGCTGACGAGCGGTGTGACTTCGCCGCCTTCGTCACCTGATGCGAGGGCGGCGGAAAACCCTTTGAGCGTTGCCGGGCCGGCTTGTTACGGTCGTCGCATGCGCATCTACCTCTGACGCGACCGCTGATCAGCCGACTCGGCTCATCAGTCGCGACTCAGCTTTCTGGCCAAGTCCGTCCTGACGCGGCAGCTGAGTGAACGGCACCTCGTGCCGCGTTCTCGTCACCCCAAGGAGATCTCGCATGCGAACCCGCGCGTCCCAAAAACACGGCAAGGGCGCTCCCAGCCAGGCGCAACCGCAGTACGGCAGGCCGTCGGCACCCCAGAGGACGCCCATGCCCCGCCAGCCCGTCCGGCCGATGCGGCAGCCGCGCAGGCTGCCCCGATCGAAGTGACGGTCTCTGAGCTCGTTTGATCAGGGTGCTCGCCTGATCAGGGTGAAGGGCACCCGCCGACCTGGGTGCCCTTCACGCTCTGCGTCACGGCCGTGACGACGGCCGTACCCGGATCATAGGCGCTCGATGACGGTGACGTTGGCCTGGCCGCCGCCCTCGCACATCGTCTGCAGGCCGTACCGTCCGCCGGTGCGCTCCAGTTCGTGCAGGAGCTTGGTCATCAGGATCGCCCCGGTGCCGCCGAGCGGGTGCCCGAGGGCGATCGCGCCGCCGTTCGGGTTCGTCTTCTGCGGGTCGGCGCCGATCTCGCGGAGCCACGCCAGGGGCACCGGGGCGAACGCCTCGTTGATCTCGACGACGTCGATGTCCTCGATGCCGAGGCCGGCTCGCTTGAGGGCCTTGCGCGTCGCGGGGATGGGCGCCGTCAGCATGTAGACGGGGTCGTCTCCCGCAAGCGCGAGCGTGACGATCCTGGCGCGCGGCGTCAGGCCGTGGTCGCGAACCGCCTGCTCGGAGGCGATCAGCAGCGCGCCGGAGCCGTCCGAGATCTGCGACGACGTCGCAGCGGTGATCCTTCCGTCCGGGCGGAGGGTCCTGAGCTCGGCCATTTTCTCCAGCGTCGAGTCGGGCCGGGGGCCCTCGTCGTCCTCGACTCCGGCGATCGGCGCGATCTGCTCCTTGAAGTAGCCGTTCGCGATCGCCTTGGCCGCCCGCTGGTGACTCTCGTAGGCGTACCGCTCCAGTTCCTCGCGGCTCAGGTTCCACTTCTCGGCCATCAGCTCGGCCCCGCGGAACTGGGTGATCTCCTGCATGCCGTACCGCTCGACCCACTTCTCGCCGAAGGGGAACGGCATGTCCTTCACGATGCTCGAGCCCATCGGCACGATCGACATCGACTCGACGCCCGCGGCGACGACCAGATCCTGCGTGCCGGACATGACCCCCTGGGCGGCGAAGTGGATCGCCTGCTGGGAGGAGCCGCACTGCCGGTCGACGGTGACACCGGGGACGCTCTCCGGAAGCCCGGCGCTGAGCCAGGCGTTGCGGGCGATGTCCAGCGACTGCGGGCCGACCTGCATGACGCAGCCCATGACCACGTCCTCCACGGCGGCGGGGTCGACGCCGGTCCGCTCGACGAGCGCGGAAAGTGTGTGCGCGGCCAGGTCCGTGGGATGAACGGCCGACAGCCCGCCTTTCTTCTTGCCGACCGGCGTGCGGACCGCACCGACGATGTACGCCTCAGCCACAGGTCCTCCAGACACAGTGCCTCCAGAAGAGAACCGAGCAATGTTCGGTTAATTGAGAGCGTACATCAGAACTTTTGTCGGTGAGAGTCCCTGCACGTCTGCATAAATCCGGCGGACCGGCCCGCTGAACAGGTCAGACGTAGCGGGCCGGGAGGATGTCCTCGGGTTCGGCGAGCTGGAATCCGCCCTGGTCGGTGGCGATCCCCTGCAACCGGTTCGCGAGGGCCAGCGCCAGGGAAACCCGGGCGAGTAGAGCCTCCTCGTCGAACTCCTCGGCCGCCTCACCCGGTTCGTCGTCCGCCGCCGCGTCCTCGGCCGGATCGGCCGCCGGAGGCTCGGCGCCCTCGCCGGTGCCCGCGTCGTGATCGATGTCGTGATCGGCGTCGGCGGCCCCGGCGGTTTCGGAACCCGCCGGCCCGGAGTCGGCCGCGCCGTCCGCCGTCTCATTGCCCGGCGCGTCGTCCTCGGTATCGGCCTCAGAGGCGGGCGCGGGTTCGAGCACGGAGACCCGCGCGACCACGATCTCGGTCAGGTACGGCCAGTGCACCTGGGCCGCCGGAGGAATGCGGTTGCCCTCCTCGATCGTGACCATGACGTCGGCGCCGGCGTACGCGTCGGTGACCACGCCACGATTCACGGGGATGTGGACGATGCCGTGAACGAGTTCGCCGTCCGGCCACCGGTCGGAATCCAGGGACTCGACCGGGCGCACGGTCTCGCCGAGCAGCGCGACGACCTCCTCCGCATCGGGCGCCGCAGGCAGGTAGACGAGCGCGCCGCGTTTGTCGCTGTCGGCGAGATCGGTCGGCTCGCCCTGGGTCAGCGACCACCCGCCGAGGCGGTAGGCGATGCCTTCGGCCAGCCCCTTGTCGAAGTAGTCGATCGGCAGCGGGCCTTCGGCTGCGACACGGCAGGCCCAGAGTTTTTCGGTGTCGGTGACGCCGAGCTTGCCGAGGATCTCGCCGGCCAGCTCGACGGGGGCGAGGATGCGTGAGCCGCCCGCGATGACGTCGTCGCCGTCCAGGCGGGCGTCCGGATCGGCCAGCTGGGCGATGGCCAGCAGCGTCTTCGGATCGGGCCGCTCCGGCAACAGAGCCGTGGGGCCCGTGCGCAACCTGCCCGGCAGCAGAAGATTCGACAACCAGCCCACAGGGCCCTCCTCGTGACGAGTCGAAGAGACGATAGCCCTCAGGAGCCGTGTCCCATGGGCCGTTGCCGGAACGGACCGGCGCTCAGGACTTCCCCGAGGCAGGACGCGTGCCGGTCATCCACGCATAAACGATGATGTTATCCAGATAATGACCAGTTGTTTGGTTATACGCTCCGCCGCATGTGATCAGCCTAAGTTCGGCGTCTACGCGGGAGCCGTACACCCGATCCGTCGGGAACGTCTGCTTGTTCGCCTGCTCCACGCCGCCGACGGTGAAGATCGCAGTGGTGCCGTCGAGCCGGACGACCTCGATCGTGTCGCCGCTGCGGATCTGGTAGAGCCGGCTGAAGACGGCGGACCGCGAGACGGTGTCCTTGTGCCCGAGCATCACGGCCGGGCCCGCCTCGCCCGGAGTGGGCCCGCCCCGGTACCACCCGACCAGATTGGCGTCGTTGATCGCCGGGGTCTCGATCGCCCCGCCCTTGTCGAGGCCCACCGACTCGACGGGCGCGTTCACACCGAGCTTCGGGATGATCAGCCGCTTCGGCGTCGACGGCATCAGTGGCGGGGCCGGGGGCACGGTCGGCCGCGGCGGAGGCGCGGTGGGGGCCGCCTGAACCAGCGCGGATCCTCCCGGCCCGACTGTGGGAGCCGGCCCCTGCACCTTCAGCACAGAGCGGGCGGGCGACTCGTACTCCTCGGGCGATCTCAGGATGAGGACCAGCCCGAAGACGATGGCCACCACGCCCGCCACCGCCGCCAGGAAGAGGCCCGCGCGGATCACTCCGGTGCCCGCCCCCGAACCCTCGGGCTCCTGCGGGAGGGGCGCCTGCGCCACGATCACGGGATGGAAGACCTGCGCGCCGTACACGACGTGCCCGGCGGAACCGGGCTCAGGCGTCCACCCGGCCTCCTCCGGCGACCTGTTCACCGTCGCACTCCTGGCAAGTCTCGCGACCCCGGCTAGTGCCGTACGGCACGGCGGCGGGCACGCAGCACCAGCCCGCCGCCCGCCGCGGCCAGGACCAGCGCGCTACCCGTCAGCAGGAACAGCCGCCCGTCGGGACCGGCTTCGCCGCCGCCACCGGTCGCGGCACCGCCCTCGGGTGTCTCGGTGACCTGTGCCGTCTCGGTGACGTAGACCGTCCTGGTGGTCTGAGGAGTGACCTTGATCGACAGGGCTGCCGCGGTGGTGTTGGCCGCGGCGGTCGTCGAGATCGAGCACGAGTACCACGTGGTGGGCGATCCGCTCGGGCCCACCCCCAGCGTGAACTTGTCGGCCTTCACGGAGATCGTTCCGGTCGCGGTCGGGGTGACCAGCGCCGTGAGCGTCGGCAGCGGCACGGGAGACCCGCTCGCGACCTCCGCTGCGGGCGTGCCGGTCGCGGTCGCCTGGACGGTCCTGGTCCCGGCGGGGCTCGGCCCGGCGACGATGAGGTCGCCGACGATGACGACGCGGTCGCCGGCGGGGATCGCGGCCGGTGCGGTGATGATCTGATCGGTGCCGGACGGCTGCTGGTTGACCCACGTCAGCGTGACCGCCTGCGACGGGATGGCGCCGGTCGGCCCGTTCAACGCCACGGTGAGGTTCGGCGAGGCCGTGGCGGTCGCGGGACCGGAAGGGGCGCAGACGTAGGCCACGGTCTTGGTGTCGGCCTGGGCCGCGATCGCGAAGAGACCGCCGGTCACAATGGCCGTGCCCGCCGCACCGGCCGCGGCCGTCCTCATGACGATTCGACGCCGTGCCTGCGCTCTCAGCACCGCCTGTCTCCCATCCCCGCCGTGTCAGCCTCATGTTGCGTACACATTTTGTTCATGACTTGCACGTGATCCTATGCAGTAAGCGGGAAAATCGCCGCCCCCCTTTGCGAATGGGCGATACTCCTGCCCAAAATTACGCTGTTGTCCGCAAATGTCCGTTTATGAATTTTCGCGCGACAGGGAACCTTCTGCGCGCCACAGGTGTATCCGCACCGGAGGTGCTCAGATGAGACGAATACTTGTGGCACTCGGCGCGGCGGTGATGGCGATCGCCGCGGCGCTTCCCGTTCACGCGGAGACCCGGGCGGGCGGCTGGGCGACGACCGAGCTCGATCCGCTCCCCGACAAGCTCGTGGCCGACAAGGCGTACACGATCGGATACTGGGTCCTCCAGCACGGGACCCATCCGTTCGACGTTCAGGGGGAAGACCTCGGCACTACCGGTCTGCGCCTGATCAGCACGTCGGGGGGAACCACGCTGAACTTCACCGGCACGCCCCTCCCCGAGCCGGCCCACTACGCGGTGACCATCAAGATCCCGGACGGCCAATGGCGGCTCCAGGGCGTCCAGGGGATCTTCATGCCGCACGAGATCGGAACCTTGGTAATCCCGGGCGGGCTAACCCTGGCCCCTCCGCAGTTCGCGAGGGGCGTCGGCGCCGAGGTCGTCGACTACTGGGGATCGATCAAGCCTCCAAGCTTTCCGTGGGACGGCAAGGTCACCTCGTCGCGACCGCCCGCCGTGTCCGCGCCCCAGCCGAGCGCGCCCCAGGCGCCGGCGGCCGCTCCTGCGCCCTCACCCCAAAGGACGGCCACCCCGGCCTCCGGTGACGACGGATGGTCCGTGCCGTACCTGCCGATCGTCACCGCACTGCTGGCGATCGGCGCGACGCTCCTGGTTCAGCGCGCGGCCCGGGCTCGGGTACGGCAGGGCCCCGCGGACGGCGCGGCCCGAGGCGGCACGACGCCGGACGAGACGGGGCCGACACCGCCAGGTGACGCGGCGCAGCCCGGGCAGCCCGGCTCCTCCGCCGCGCGGAAGCCGTCCGAGCAGACGGAGGAGGACGTGATCACGATCGGCCGGGACTGACGACGATCGACCCGGGCGGTAACAGAATCGTATTCTGGCCGCGGAAACGAACCTCCGAGCCGGAAGGCGTACCGATGCGGCGAAACCTCTTCGAGGAGGAGCACCAGCTCTTCCGTGAGACCGTTCGTGAGTTCCTGGCTCGTGAGGTCGTCCCCCACCACGATCAGTGGGAGACGGACGGCATCGTGCCGCGCGAGGTCTGGAAGAAGGCCGGCGATCTGGGCATGTTCGGCTTCTCCGTCCCCGAGGAGTTCGGCGGGGCCGGCGTCACCGACTTCCGCTACAACGCGGTCGTGGTCGAGGAGATCCTCCGCATCGGCGCCACCGGCCTCGGCTTCTCGCTCCACAACGACGTGATGGCGCCCTATTTCGTCGACCTCACCGACGACGGGCAGAAGCAGCGCTGGTTGCCCGGATTCGTCTCCGGCGAGTTGATCACGGCCATCGCGATGACGGAGCCGGGTGCGGGCAGCGACCTTCAGGGTGCCCGCACCACGGCCGTCCGCGACGGAGACCATTACGTGATCAACGGCCAGAAGACGTTCATCACCAACGGCATCAACTCCGACCTCGTGGTGGTCGTCACCAAGACCGACCCTGCGGCGGGTGCGCGCGGCACCACGCTGTTCGTCGTCGAGCGCGGGATGGAGGGCTTCACCCGTGGCCGCAACCTGGAGAAGGTCGGCATGCACGCCCAGGACACGGCCGAGCTGTTCTTCGAGAACGTGCGCGTCCCCGTCGCCAACCGGCTCGGCGACCAGGACGGCCAGGGCTTCGCCCAGCTCATGCGCAACCTCCCGCAGGAGCGCCTGTCGATCGCCGTGGGAGCGGTGGCCGCCGCGGAAACGGTGCTGGAGACGACCATCGAATACTGCAGGAACCGGCAGGCGTTCGGCCAGAGCATCGGCCGGTTCCAGAACACCCGGTTCCTGCTGGCCGAGCTGGCCACCGAGGTGGACATCGCGCGGAACTACGTCGACACGTGCATTTCAGCCCTGAATGCCGGGGAGCTCACCGCGGTCGACGCCGCCAAGGCCAAGTGGTGGACCACCGAGCTGCAGACCAAGGTCATCGACCGCTGCCTCCAGCTCCACGGCGGCTACGGCTACATGCTGGAATACCCGGTGGCCAAGGCGTGGCTGGACAGCCGCGTACAGACGATCTACGGGGGCACTACGGAGATCATGAAGGAGATCATCGGCCGCTCGTTCGGCTTCTGAGCAGGCCGCGCTCAGCGGAATTGTTGCCCCCAGACGGCCAGCATGACGAGCACGAACACGATCATCACGCCGGCGTACGCCACCTGGCTCAGCCGGAAGAACTTGCGCACCTTGTTCAGCAACCACGCGAACAGGAACGCCAGGAAGATCAGCAGAATGAGGCCGGAGTCCACACCGATCAGTATGCGGCGGTTCCTCCGTGCGTGCGGGCCTTAATCGCGACTGTTCTCGAGGATGACCCGCGCCACCAGGGCCGGGTCATCACTCATCGGAAGGTGTCCGCACCCCGACATCAGCACCACGCGCTCCTGCGCCCACCGGGCCGCCCGGACGGCCTGGCGGCGCGGGAGCAGCCGGTCGCGCTGGCCCCATGCGATGGTGATCGGCACCTTGGGCGGCGGCGGCGGCGCCATCCAGACGCACGAATCGAGCGTGCCCGCGAACCCCGCGCTGCCTCGCAGCGCCTCTGCGGCCTCCCGCACCGCGGTCCCCGGAACCTGGGACGGCCGGGCCGTCAGCAACCCCATCGCCATCATCCTGCCCTGCCGGGTGGAGGCCAGCCCGGCGCCGCCCCGGCAGGCCATCTGCGCCGACGTCCGCAGCAATTTCAGGACCGTACGCGCGTACAGGTGCTCGCTCCTCGACCAGAAACCCGCCGGCGACAGGGCGACGGCGGTCGAGACGACCCCGCGCGCCGCCAGGTCGAGCGCCACATATCCGCCGAACGAGTTGCCCGCGACGTGCGGGTCCTTCACACCCAGCAGCCCCCAGAACTCTTCGACCGCGGCCCCGAGCGTCTCCGCGTTGTACGGCAGGCCGGCCGGCAGCGGCGGCGACTCCCCGAAGCCGGGGAAGTCGACGGCGATCACGTCATGCCGCTCCGCCAGCAGGTCGAGCACGGGCAGCCATCCCCGCCGGTGATGCCCGAGTCCGTGCAGCAACACCAGTGGTGATCCACTGCCACAGCGGTCGTAGGCGAGCTCCATATCTGCGAGTCAACCATCGTGAGCTCCGCCGTACCAGCGGCTCTGGGCTCCCGAAACGGCCTGGTGACCAGGGCTTTGACGTGCGGAGACGCCGCGTTCAGCGACCCCCGATGGGGATCTCGAACCAGACGGCCTTGCCCTCCCGCGTCGGGCGCGAACCCCAGCGTTTGGCCAGCTGGTCGACCAGGTAGAGACCGCGGCCGCCTTCGTCGTTCTCCCCGGCGCTGCGGATGCGGGGCAGCCGGAGGTCCTGGTCGAACACCTCGACCCAGATCGACTTCTTGCCGCGCCGCAGCCGGAGGGTGAACTCCTTGTCGCCGCCCGCGATCTCCTCTTCGAAGCCCGGGATCTCCCAGGACTCGTCGAACGGCAGCGGCGGCCCGTCGAGCGCCAGCTCGCGGCGGGGCATGTTCGCGCTTGCGGCGTGCAGCACCACGTTGGTGACGACCTCGGACACGAGCAGGCAGGCCAGTTCGGCACGTTCCTCCGGGACCAGCCAGTCCTTGAACGCCTCCAACGCCATGCGCCGGGCCTCGCTGACCATGATGGGCTGGGCGGGGAACGTGCGCTCCTCGATCTCCAGCTCGGTGCCGACAGACCGCACCACCAGGATCGCCATGTCGTCGTCGATCTCGCCGGGAACCGCCACGGTCGCGGTGTCGGCGATGCGCTCGACGGACTCCTCCGAGATCTTGGCGAGCTTGTCGCAAAGGATCCGCAAGGTTTCGTCGTCGCTGAGGACCGGACCTTCCGTGTCACGGGGAGGCCGCCGGTCGAGCAGGCCGTCGGTGTAGAGCAGGAGCGTCGCGCCCGGCGGGAGCGTGCGCGTCTCCTCCTTGTAGACCAGGTCGGCGTGCACGCCCTTGGCGCGGACGCCGAGAGGCTGGCCGACCTCGGTGATGTCCAGCTCGGTGATGGTGCCGTCGACGATCAGCAGCGGCGGGGCGTGCCCGGCGTTGGCGAACGACAGCTGCCGCGACCAGGCGTCGTACACGAGGTATTGGCAGGTCACCAGCGGCGGGTTGGTGATGTCCTCCCCGAAGTCGTCACGCTCGGGATGGGCGACCACCCTGGTCCACTCGTCGAGGCGGGCCAGGATGTCCGCCGGGGGCTTGTCGTCCTGCGCGAAGGCGCGCAGCGCCGCCCTGAGCTGGCCCATGACCGCGGCGGCCTTGGCCCCCCTGCCCTCGACGTCGCCGATGACGATGCCGACGCGGCCTGCCGACAGCGGGATCACGTCGTACCAGTCGCCGCCTACCTGGGTCTGGATGCCCTGGCCGTGCGAGGCCAGCGGAGCCGCCGGGAAGTACCGGTGGGCGATCTCCAGCCCGTCGAGGGTGGGCACCTCACGCGGCAGGAGGTGCTTCTGGAACGACTCGGCGGTGTGCCGCTCCTCCTCGAACAGCAGCGCGTTGTCGACGGCCACCGCCACCCGTGTGGCGATCGCGCCCACGAAGTCGCGGTCGAAGGCGTCGTAGTGGGGCGAGCGCCGGTCGGTGAGGTTGGACAGGCCGAGGTACATCAGGCCGAGCGTCTCGCCGCGGGCGCACAGCGGCGCGACGATCGCGGAGGTCATGCCGACCTCCCCGCAGATGCGGGCCGCGCCCTCACTGGGCGAGGGATAGCTGACCTGGGAGAAGTCTTCGACCAGGATGGTCTCCTGGCGGCGCTGGGCGGTGTCGGCGTAGTGCCCGGGGGGATACTTGATCTCCTCGCCGACCGCCTTCCAGGTGTCCGGCGGCGGGGTCCACCCGTTGACGTGCGTGGAGACCTTGCGCACGAGCCGGTCGTTCTCCACCAGCTCGATGAAGCAGTGATCGGCGAACTGCGGCACGAGCATCTCGGCGACCCGGTTCAGCGTCTCCTCGACGTACAGCGAACCCGCGAGCCGCTCGCCGATGCGCTCCAGCAGGCCGAAACGATCTTTCTCCCGCTCGTTGCTGCGCATCGCCTCGCGTGCGGTGACGACGATCCCGGTCACCGAGCCCGACTGATGGCGCAACGGCACCGCCTGCGCTCTGACGTAGATCATCGTGCCGTCGCCACGCACGACGTCGAAGGTGCCCTCCCAGACGCCGCCCCGAAGCACATGCCTGGCGAGCTCGACGGCCAGGGGGTGGTCCTTCTTCATGATGCCGAGGGACAACAGCGACTCCCGGCCGGAAGGGCCGCCGGGAGCGCCGAACAGTTGCTCGGCGAAGGGATTCCAGTACAGGACGTTGCTGAAACGATCGGTGACGACCACCGCCATCTCCGCCTGGTCCAGCACGGACCCCGCGGTCAGATGGTCGGCGGTGTCCTGCGACAGATCCCCCCAACGCTTCATCCCAGGACCACCCTTTGGAGAGTGACGATCACGATGCCGGACACGGGCACTCCTGCGGGGCTGGGGTGTCGCGGGAGAGGGGGAGGGGGATCCTGTGGGGACTCAACCAGTCTCTGTTCTTTCCGTCATCGCCTGGTGACGAAAACGTGCGACGCGACATCGCGCGGAAGTTCCGCGGAAGTGCTGTCCGCATCGCAGTCCCCTGTCACCCGCACACCGTCGTCGCTAGCCGCGAGCGTCACCTCGCGTCCGGGTTGTATCCCAACTTGCTTGAGTTTAAGCATCAGGGCGGGATCGCTTTGCACTTGTTCGCTAATTCGGCGAACGACAACCGGAACCATGGCCGGACCAGCCAGATCTGCCATCGGAGACATAGCCTCATCTTTGGTCAAACCGGACTGTGCGACGCCGAGTTCACTGAGACCGGGGATCGGATTGCCGTGAGGGCAGGCGATCGGGTTGTCGAGAAGCTCGACGAGCCGCGTCTCCACCGACTCCGACATCACGTGCTCCCAGCGGCACGCCTCGACGTGAACGTCTTCCCAGGGAAGCCCGATCACCTGGGTGAGCAGGCACTCGGCGAGGCGGTGCTTGCGCATCACCCTGATGGCGAGCTTGCGTCCAAGGTCGGTCATGCTCAGGTGGCGATCGCCCTCGACCCTGACCAGCCCGTCCCGCTCCATCCGCGCGACCGTCTGGCTGACTGTGGGCCCGCTCTGCTGCAGCCGCTCCGCGATGCGCGCGCGCAGCGGAACGATGCCTTCCTCTTCCAATTCGAAGATCGTGCGGAGATACATCTCCGTCGTGTCGATCAGGCCATGTGCCGTCACGGTTCCTCCAGTTCAGTATCGATGCTACGACCTCCTGGAGCGTTCGCAGCCGAACCTATTGGGAAGCGATCCTAGGGTGACAAACATCGGAGCCGAGCGATTCCTTCCGGCCGAGGTGAGCCTGTCCGCGCTGCGAGAGGCGGCCCGCGGCTGCGAAGGTTGCGAATTGTTCAGAAACGCCACTCAGACGGTCTTCGGGGAGGGCGATCCCAGCGCGAGGTATCTACTCGTGGGAGAACAGCCCGGCGACCAAGAAGATCGTACCGGTGCTCCATTCGTCGGACCGGCCGGGCGAATGCTCGACCGGGGGCTGGGCGAGGCCGGTATCGAGCGCGGCGCCGTCTATGTGACCAATGCGGTCAAGCACTTCAAGTTCGTGCTGCGCGGCAAGCGCAGGATCCACCAGAAACCGACCGCCGCGGAGATCGACGCCTGCCGGCCGTGGCTCGACGCGGAGATGCGGCTCGTCGACCCGGCGGTGACGATCGTGCTCGGCGCCACGGCGGCCCGCGCCCTGCTGGGGCCGTCCTTCAGGGTCACCCGGCAGCGCGGCGTGCCCGTCCCGAGGCGGGAGGGGGCCTTCTACGTCGCCACCATTCACCCGTCGGCGATCCTGCGGGCCCCGGAGCCCGAGGACGCGTACGCGGGTTTCCTCGCGGACCTGCGGACCGCCGCCGCGCTCGGGTCCGCGACCGGATGAGCGGCCTGGTGATCGATGCGGCAGAGATCAGGGGGCCAGGCGCTCGCGGGTCCACGTGCCCGCCCGTCCCGCCCTGCGGCCGGAAAGGCGGTAGCGGATCCGGTCGTGCATGCGGTCGGTCTGGCCCTGCCAGAACTCGATCTCCACGGGGTCGACCCGGAATCCGCCCCAGAAGTCGGGCACCGGCGGATCCTCCGGCCAGCGCTCGGCCAACTCCCGGTAGCGCGCGTCCAGTTCCTCGCGCGAGCGGACGACGGCCGACTGCCGCGACGCCCACGCCCCGATGCGGGAGCCGTACGGGCGGCTGTGGAAGTAGGCGGCGGTCTCCTCCCTCGGAAGCTTTACGGCCTGGCCCTCGACGCGGACCTGGCGCCTGATCGGGTGCCAGGGGAAGAGCAGGCAGGCCCGGGGGTTCTCGGCGAGGTCGCGGCCCTTGCGAGACTCGTAATTGGTGAAGAAGGTGAAGCCCCGCTCGTCGAAGCCCTTGAGCAGGACGGTCCTGGCGGACGGGCGGCCTCCCGCCGAGGTGGTGGCGAGGATCATCGCGTTGGGCTCGGGCAGACCGGCGTCGACCGCCTCGGCGAACCACAGGGAGAACTGCGCCATGGGGTCGTCGGCAAGGTCGGATTCGAGCAGCGGCAGGCCCTCATAGCTACGCCGAAGCCCGGGGAGTTGCGATGCGCTGTCCACGGGACGATATTGTCGCGTGCTTGGCTGATGTGTGACGCAGCACCCCCTACCTGGGACAACGGCGTTTCAGAGGGACCGGGGGCAGACCAGTGCCGCCCTGAGGGTTAAATTGACCCGCCGGTATCTCGACATCAAGGCTTTGGACTTCACAAGAGAGAGGCAGCCGAGAATGTCCGACTTCAAACCCGGGCTCGAGGGCGTGGTCGCGTTCGAGACCGAGATCGCGGAACCGGACAAAGAAGGGGGCGCCCTTCGCTATCGGGGCGTCGACATCGAAGAGCTCGTGGGCAACGTCTCCTATGGACATGTCTGGGGCCTGCTCGTCGACAACGAATTCCAGCCGGGTCTGCCCCCGGCGGAGCCGTACCCCGTTCCCGTCCACTCGGGCGACATCCGTGTAGATGTGCAGAGCGCGCTGGCCATGCTCGCTCCCGCCTACGGATTCCGTCCGCTGCTCGACATCGACGACGCTCAGGCCCGCGACGATCTCGCCAGGGCCTCCGTCACCGCCCTTTCCTTCGTGGCCCAGTCCGCTCGCGGTCTGGGCCTTCCCATGGTTCCCCAGAAGCGGGTCGACGAGGCCGAGAGCATCGTCGAGCGCTTCATGATCCGCTGGCGCGGTGAGCCCGACCCCAGGCACGTCAAGGCCATCGACGCCTACTGGACTTCGGCCGCCGAGCACGGCATGAACGCCTCGACGTTCACCGCCCGCGTGATCGCCTCCACCGGTGCCGACGTGGCAGCGGCCCTGTCCGGCGCGGTGGGCGCGATGTCCGGTCCCCTGCACGGCGGCGCCCCCGCCCGCGTTCTCCACATGATCGAGGGCGTCGAGCAGATGGGCGACGCCAAGAAGTACGTCCAGAGCGAGCTGGACAAGGGCCAGCGGCTCATGGGCTTCGGCCACCGCGTCTACCGTGCGGAGGACCCCCGCGCCCGGGTGCTTCGCCGTACGGCCAAGGAACTGAACGCGCCCCGCTACGAGGTGGCCGCCGCGCTGGAGACCGCCGCGCTCGAGGAACTGCACGCCCGCAAGCCCGACCGGGTTCTGGCGACCAACGTGGAGTTCTGGGCGGCGATCATCCTCGACTTCGCCGAGGTCCCCTCGCACATGTTCACCTCCATGTTCACCTGCGCGCGTACGGCCGGCTGGGCCGCGCACATTCTCGAGCAGAAGCGCACGGGCAGGCTGGTCCGCCCCAGCGCCAACTACGTGGGCCCGCCGCAGCGCTCGGTCAACGACGTTCCCGGCGCCGTCGACGTCGTCGGCAAGGTCTGAGCCCCTCTCACGGTCGATGGCCCGCTCGCCCGAGCGGGCCATCTTCATGTCCGGGCCCGGCCGGGAGGCCGTCGCGGAGCGGGGATCCGGTCTCGGCTCCCGGCCTCATACTTCTCACATCCCGGACCCGTGGAACGAGCACCGATGCGGCTAACTACGCTTGGTCGGGTGGCTGACATCGTGATTCCCGCTGACATCAAGCCCGCCGACGGCCGTTTCGGCTGCGGGCCCTCGAAGGTACGCCCGGAGCAGCTCGCGGCGCTCGCCGGAGCCGGCGCGAGCGTGATGGGCACGTCCCATCGGCAAAAGCCCGTCAAGAATCTCGTCGCCCGCGTCCGGGCCGGGCTCTCGGAGCTGTTCTCCCTCCCCGAGGGATACGAGGTCGTGCTCGGCAACGGCGGCACCACGGCGTTCTGGGACATCGCGGCCTTCGGCCTGATCCGGGAGAAGTCTCAGCACCTGCACTTCGGCGAGTTCTCGTCCAAGTTCGCGGCCGTGGCGAAGAAGGCGCCCTGGCTGGCCGAGCCGACCGTGATCAAGTCCGAGGTCGGCAGCCACCCGTCCGCCGTGGCCGAGGAGGGCGTGGACGTCTACGCGCTCACCCACAACGAGACCTCGACCGGCGTCGCGATGCCGATCAAGCGGGTCGGCGACGACGACTCCCTCGTGCTGGTCGACGCCACGAGCGGGGCCGGCGGCCTGCCCGTCGAGGCGCAGGAGTTCGACGTCTACTACTTCGCGCCGCAGAAGAGCTTCGCCTCCGACGGCGGCCTGTGGCTGGCGCTCTTCTCGCCCAAGGCCCTGGCCCGGGTGACGGAGATCGCCGACAGCGGCCGGTTCGTCCCCGAGTTCTTCAGCCTGCCGACGGCGATCGACAACTCGGTCAAGGACCAGACCTACAACACGCCTGCGGTCGCGACGCTCTTCCTGCTGGCCGACCAGCTCGACTGGATGAACTCCCAGGGCGGCCTGGCCTGGACGACGGCCCGCACGGCCGACTCGGCCTCCCGGCTCTACACCTGGGCGGAGAAGACCTCCTACACCACGCCGTTCGTGGCCGACCCCGCGCAGCGCTCCAACGTCGTGGGCACGATCGACTTCGACGACGCGGTGGACGCCGCCGAGGTGGCGAAGGTCCTGCGGGCCAACGGCATCGTCGACACCGAGCCGTACCGCAAGCTGGGGCGCAACCAGCTCCGCATCGCGATGTTCCCGGCGATCGACCCCGCCGACATCGAGGCGCTGACCGTCTGCGTCGACTACGTCGTCGAGCGTCTCTAGCCGCCCTCGCTCCGCCGTACGGCCCGGCCCGCGCCGAGCCGTACGGCAGGGCCGGTGAGAGCCGGTCGAGGGTCAGGAGACCTCGCGGCGGCGGCGCAGGGCCCACGCCGCGACGACGCCGCCGATGAGGCCGAACAGGTGGCCCTGCCAGGACACGCTCGGGTCGTTGGGCAGCGCGCCCCACAGGATCGAGTAGTAGAGGACGGCGACGATCACGCCCAGGACGATGTCCAGGGTCCGCCGGTCGAACAACCCTCGCGCCACCACATACCCGAAATATCCGAAGACGAGGCCGCTCGCGCCGATTGTCAGGGTGTTCGGAGGGGCGGTGAGCCACACCCCCGCCCCGCTGATCAAGATGATCACGAGGCTGGCGGCCGCGAACCGCCCGAGGCCCCGGATGGCCGCCACGAAGCCCAGGATGAGCAGCGGCACCGAGTTGGCCATGAGGTGGGCGAACCCGGCGTGCAGGAACGGCGCGAACAGGATGCCGGGCAACCCGTCCGGCTCGTGCGCGATGATCCCGTACCGGTCGAGTGCGCCGTTGTCGATGTAATCGATGATTTCCAGTGCCCACATGACGGACAGCAGGGCGATCATCACGATGGCACTGCCCAGCGCGCCGCCGAGCAGCCGTGTCGTGCGGTCCTTCATAGACCCGCCGGACGGGGGAAGGCCGGTCCCGGAATCGCTCATGGCTTTACCGTACGCATTCCTGTTCACGGCCGTGGAAACTGCCCGGCTCCGGCGTGACCATGCGCCGCGGAGCCGGGCGGTTCGCGCCGGTGAAGAGGGGCCTTATTCGCCCTTCCATTCGGGCGCGCGCTTCTCGGCGAAGGCCGCCGCCCCCTCCATCGCGTCCCTGGACCCGAAGACGGGGTTGATGATGGCCTGCTGCTTGGCGAACATCTCCTCGCGCGACCAGTCGGCCGACTCGACGATCACCTTCTTGGTCGCGGCCAGGGCCAGCGGCGCGTTGGCCGCGATCGTGCGGGCCAGTTGGACGGCGCCGTTCAAGGCCTCGCCCTCCAGCGTGAGCCGGTTGACCAGTCCCAGCTCGTGGAGCCGCGTGGCGGGATAGTGGTCTCCCGTCAGAGCGATCTCCATGGCCACGTGATACGGGATGCGCCGCGGTAGGCGCATGATGCCGCCAGCGCCCGCGACCAGGCCGCGCTTGGGCTCCGGCAGGCCGAAGACGGCCCTCTCCGAGGCGACGACGAGGTCGCACGCCAGGGCCAGCTCGAAGCCTCCCGCGAGGGCGTATCCCTCGACGGCGGCGATGACCGGCTTGCGCGGAGGCGCCTCCGTGATGCCGCCGAAGCCGCGCCCTTCGACGACCGGAAGGTCACCGGTCAGGAACCCCTTGAGGTCCATGCCGGCCGAGAAGGTGCCGCCCGCTCCCGTCAGCACGATGACCGACACGTCCTTGCGCTCGTCGAGCTCGTCCACGGCCGCGGCGATGCCGCGGGCCACGGCCCCGTTGACCGCGTTCCTCGCCTGGGGCCGGTTGATCGTGATGACGGCCACTCCGCCGTCGGCCTCTACCAGAACCTCATCGGACATGACGTCTCCCTGGACTCGGCGGGGGCCTACTTGGGCTGGAAGCGGATGCCGCCGTCGAAGCGGATGACCTCGCCGTTCATGTAGTCGTTCTCGATCAGCGCGCGGACGAGGTGCCCGAACTCCGACGCCCGCCCGAGCCGCTTCGGGAAGGCCACCGGCCCGATGAGCTTGGCCTTGAACTCCTCGGCGTTCTTGTCGCCGATCGTGCCGTAGATCGGGGTGTCGATGATGCCGGGGGCGATGGTCAGGACGCGCACGCCGATCGCCGCGAGGTCACGGGCGGCGGGAAGCGTCATGCCGATGATGCCGCCCTTGGAGGCCGAATAGGCCACCTGGCCGGTCTGGCCCTCGATGCCCGCAACCGACGCGGTGTTGATCACCACGCCGCGCGCGCCGTCGGCGTCGACCGGCTCGGTCTTGGCGATGGCGGCCGCGCCGATGCGCATGAGGTTGAACGTGCCGATCAGGTTGACGTCGATCACCTTGCGATAGGAGGCGAGGTCGTGCGGCGAGCCGTCACGGTTGACGGTCCTGGACGCCCACCCGATGCCGGCGCTGCTGATCACCGCGCGCAGGGGCTTGCCGGTGGCGACCGCGGCGTCGACGGCGGCCTGCACCGAGGCCTCGTCGGAGACGTCGGTCTGGGCGAACACCCCGCCCAACTCGTCGGCGAGCGCCTTGCCGCGCTCCGCGTTCAAATCGGCGATGACCACGGTCGCGCCGATGCCGGCCACCTCACGGGCCGTGGCCTCGCCGAGGCCGCTGGCACCGCCCGAGATGATTACTGCTGCTCCGTTAAGGTCCATAGGCGGACCCTAACGCGAGAACCGAATGAAGTTCTACTCGGGATGGCGCAAAATCGCGGTGTCGACATCGGGGTAGACCTTGATGCGTCGGTCAAGTCCGGTGGTCCTCAGGATGCGGGCCACGGGCGCCTGCGGTGAGGCCAGGCAGACGCCGCCGCCCTCGCTCGCCGCCAGCCGCCACGCCTCGATCAGCACGCTCAGCCCGCTGGAGTCCATGAACGACAACGCGGCGAGATCGAGAACCAAGGTGGGACCGTCCTGCTTGATCGCGTCACGCACCTCATCTCGCAGGAACGGGGCCGTGAACAGATCGAGCTCGCCTTCAACCGCCACGACGACGGCACCCGAGAGCGAACGGCGCGCGAGCCGCAGCTTCATCGTTGAAACCTCCTCCGCGCCACTTTACTTGCGCATCACCGTGGGTGAGCAGGCGGCGCGAAGCCGTACGGCAATTCGAGGCGGTGCGCGGCGAGCAGATCGCCGTCCCCGAGGAGCTTATCGGTGGGCCCATCTGCGACGATCACACCCCCGGACAGGATGAGCGAGCGCTCGCACAACTCCAGCGCGTACGGAAGATCGTGCGTGACCATCAGCACCGTCACATCCAGATTTTTCAGAATCTGGGCGAGTTCACGGCGTGAGGCGGGATCGAGGTTCGACGACGGCTCGTCGAGCACGAGGATCTCCGGCTCCATGGCCAGCACGGTGGCGACCGCCACCCGCCTGCGCTGGCCGAAGGACAGGTGGTGCGGCGGCCGGTCGGCCACGCCCGCCATGCCCACCCGCTCCAGCGCGTCGGCCACCCTGCGCTCCAGCTCCGCACCCCGCACACCCATGTTGGCCGGGCCGAAGGCGACGTCCTCCCGGACGGTCGGCATGAACAGCTGGTCGTCGGGATCCTGGAAGACCAGGCCGACCCGTCGGCGGATCTCCCTGAGCGTGTCCGCTCGGACGGGCAGCCCCGCCACCTCCACCGAACCGTGCCCCGGCGTCAGAATGCCGTTGAGGTGCATGACCAGGGTGGTCTTGCCCGCTCCGTTCGGTCCGAGCAGCGCGACCCGCTCCCCGCGCGCGATGCTGAGATCGACGCCGAAGAGCGCCTGCGTGCCGTCCGGATAGGCGTAGGCCAGGCGCCGGACCTCAAGCGAGACGGCGCCTTGGGGCTTCACGCCAGGCTCCAGGCGAGCGCGGCCGTCGCCAGCGCGAGACCGGGCAGGGCGGCGGCCACGGCCCAGTCGCGCCGAGGGGCCGGCAGTTCGTGGATCACCGGCATCTGCCCGGTGTACCCGCGGCTGAGCATCGCGAGGTGCACCCGCTCTCCTCTCTCGTATGACCGGATGAACAGGGCGCCCGCCGACCTGGCCAGGGTGGGGGCGTGACGGATGTCCCGGGCGACGAACCCCCGCGACTCCCGCGCGATCCGCATGCGCCGCGCCTGATCGATGATCACGTCCATGTAGCGGAGCATGAACGTGGCGATCTGGACGAGGAGCGACGGCAGGCGGAGCCGCTCCGCGCCGAGAAGCATCATGCGCGGCTCGGTGGTCGCCGCCAGGAGGATGGAGGCGACCACCCCCAGCGTGGCCTTGACCAGGATGTTCCAGGCGGCCCAGAGCCCGGCCACGCTCAGGGACACCCCCGCCACCTCGACCCGCTCCCCGAGTCCGATGAACGGGATCGCCACGGCGAACAGCACGAACGGCACCTCGATGACCATGCGGCGCAGAACGAGGGCGGCGGGGACCCGCGCGACGGCCGCGACACCCGCCAGCAGCAGCACGTCGACCGCGAAGGCCCACCAGGCCTCCCGCGGGGTCGCCACCACCGCCACGGCGAACCCCACGGCCGCGAGCAGCTTGCACTGCGGCGGCAGACGGTGGATTGGGGTGTCGCCCGGCAGATAGAGGGTGTGATGGTGACCCGCGCTCACCCGCGACTCCCCCGATTCCGTACTCCCAGGCCTTCAGGCCGGGCTTCCCGGCTCACGCGGCGACCTTGTCCTGACGCCGCCTCCGTACCGTGAAGAAGATCGCACCGCCGGCGAGCACGGTGATCCCGACACCCGCGATCCCGGCGAGGCCGCCGGACAGCCGCTCGTCTTCGACTCCGCTGACGCCGTATCCGGCGAGGGGACCGGTCTCGAGGTCGTGGGGCCTCTCGTTCGCGTTGAAACCCTTGTCGGCGGCCACCTTGTTCAGGCCGTCGGGTGCGCTCGATGCGTAGAAGGAGACGAATCCGGCCAGCACGAGAGCGACGAGTCCCCCACCGAGCAGGATCGGTCGCAAGCTCCGCTTCGGAGCGTCGACGGGCTGCTCGGCGGGCTCCTCGGCTGGGACCTCGCCGTCCGCCGTGCGGAGCACCAGGGGCGCGGCCAGACCGCGTGCGCCGTACACCAGGTCGGGCCGCACGGCCAGCACGCTGCTCACGGTCAGCCCGGTGATCAGGCCCTCGCCCAGGCCGATCAGCACATGGACGCCGCCCATCGCCGCGGCCACGGACGACACCTCGATCGGCGCGGTCCCACCGAACCGGAACAGCACGGTGAACGCGAGCGCGGCGGCCGGAACCGAGATCAGCGCGGCCAGGAACGACCCCACGACCACGGCGGTACGGCTGCGCGGCGCGCTGCGGGTCACCAGCCGGAAGACGGCCCAGCCCACGGCGGCGGTGACGACCGCCATCAGGGTGATGTTGACGCCGAGCGCCGTGAGCCCGCCGTCGGCGAAGAAGAAGCCCTGTACGAGCAGCACCACGGCCACACACAGGACGGCCGTATAAGGACCGACCAGGA
Organism: Planotetraspora thailandica; assembly: GCF_016863335.1. GTDB lineage: Bacteria > Actinomycetota > Actinomycetes > Streptosporangiales > Streptosporangiaceae > Planotetraspora > Planotetraspora thailandica. Next base: position 52,947 of record NZ_BOOR01000060.1, on the reverse strand, counting down.
TCGCTGCCAGGGCGCCTCCCAGCAGATGGCCGCTCGTCCCGGCGGCGACGGGGAAGTTGAGCATCTGGACGGCGAAGATGAAGGCCGCGACGAGTCCCGCCATCGGGGCGGTGCGGTCGTCCAGTTCCTGCCGGGCCCGCCGCAGGCAGACCGCGACGCCGGCGGCCGCGACCACACCGGCTCCAACGGACACGGGGACGTTGAAGAACCCATCAGGCACGTGCATGGACAAGCCCCTCCACGATGGCGAATACGCCATCACCTTAGAGGAGCTTGTCGCAGTTGCATATAACTGGCAATTAACTCGGGCCTAACTTACGCATCGCGGAACCGAGCAGGGTGAACGGCGTGGAAACATGCACCGATGTGCTGAGACGGCGGTTCACCGCGGTGGCATACGGACGGACGGTCCATCGCCTGAGACCCGACCACCACCGCGCGGACCGGCCGAGTTCGTCCGGCCGGTCCACCCGGACGGGGAAGCGCACGGGCGGGCCGCCCACATCGAGCTCCAGGTAGGCGTCCCAGGTGCCGGCCGCGAAACCGTCCACCACGGCCGCGAACGAGTTGGAGCCGGTCGCCAGCACCGCACCGCGTCGCTCGCGTCCCGAGGCCCGCTCGCGCCAGACCAGCTGCCGGACGGCCTTCGCCCCCGGCGCGCCGCCCACGTACACCTGGCCCTCGACGCGCAGCCGGTGTCCCACCCATACGGCACGGGCCAGCCGTACGTCGCCGGGCACCCGCAGGAGATGGCCGCCGACGTCGAGCGCGAGACAACCCTGCGACCGGGTCAGGAAGGGCATCACGACGGAGCCGGACGTGAAACGAGGGCCGGGGACGGTCATGACGGGGTCGCGCTCGGGCCGCAGCCGGGCCATCCTGCGCACTCCCTCACATTCGACGGCGACGTGCACGTCCCACACGCCGGAGGGCAGCGCGCCGACGTCGATCGAGGCGCCGAACCGATCCGCCACCCGCGTGACCGGCACCCGCCGCTCCCCCGACGAGCCCCGCTCCCTCAGGACCAGGCCGGCCTCGCCGTCGAAGCCCGCGAGCGTGACGCTTCCCGAGACCGTCAGGCTGCCTCCCGCCCATTCCAGCCCGGCGAGCCGGTGGCGCAACGTGGCGGTCTCGATGCCGGCCAGCCGTACGAGCCTTGCGGGGTCGTCGAGGGAGTCGACGCGCAGCCGTTCTGCGGGGTCGAACAGGTCGCGCACGCCCTCGGTCAGCCATTCGGCGCAGATGTCGGCGACCTCAGTGATGATCTTCTCGCGTGCGGCGTCGCAGGCCGCGAGGAAGGGAGCGCCGAGCAGGGCGAGCACGTCGGCCCGCAGGTGGCGCAGCAGCAGGCGGTCGCGCAGGGGCCCGGCCGGAATGTGCCCGGCCATCAGCTCGATCGGCGCGCGGATCATCCTGAGCCAGGCCAACGGGTCGTGCCCGGCGACCTCGGCCATGGGGACGCCGCCGTTGTGACGGGAGACCAGGTGATAGCAGTCGTGGCCGGCGACCGCCGACACGACGTCCGCGTGGCAGTAGGCGTGCACCGAGAACAACATGTCGTCGCCGGCGAGGAGCGCCTCGTCGAACCGGATGCCGTGCCGTTCGATCAGGTCGCGGCGGAAGAGCTTGGCGCAGGAGAGGCTGTCGTAGGCGTCGGGAAGGGAGACGTGGGCGGCGTCGTCGCGGAAGGGGAACTCGGCGAGGCGGACGGGGTGGCCCGCGGCCCTGCCGGGCCGTGCGGGAGAGCGCACGATCTTGCCGAGGACCACGTCGGACCCGTTGGCGTCGGCCATCTCCACCATGCGCCGCAGCGCGTCGGGGCCGAGGTGGTCGCCGCCGTCGCAGAAGAAGAGGTACCGGCCTTTCGCCTCGGCCAGGGCCCGGTTGCGTAACCGGGCCGGTACGGCCCAGCCGTCCTGGTAGACCGGCACCACGACGCCGGGGTGGTGGTCGGCGTAGAGCGAGAGCAGTTCGCGCGTGCCGTCGCGGGAGCCTCCGTCGACGACGATGATCTCCTTGGCGACGCGCTGGACGAGCAGAGAGGTGAGGCACCGGTCGAGATGCGCCCGGCAGTCGCGCGCGGGCACGAGAACACTCACATCGACCTGGTGGTCACCGTCCGTAAACATCGGAACCCATTATGTGACCGCACAGAGTGTCTCACGTGCTCCTTCCGCATTGGGGGCGCTCGTGTCGGAGCCTCACGCAGGCACCCGGGTCAGGCGGCGTCGCTCACCCGGAGGAACAATCCCAGCTGGCCGTAGTGCTCCAGTTCGTTGAAGTAGACGCGGTAGTTGACGATCAGGCCGTCCTCGACCTGGCCGGCGGAGCATCCGTGGAGCACGACTCTGCGGTGGGTCGGCTCGATCGGCTCGCCGTGGGGCCCCAGGACGACTCCCCTGTGCGTGCCGGTGAATGTCCACTCGGTCATCGTGAGATCACCGGTCGACATCCTGGTCAAGCACTTGTAGTGCAGATCCGGGTACGCCTCGAGCAGGGACTCGTAGAAGGACCGGATCTGGTCGTGGCCCTCGGCCATCCCCGCGATGTTGATGTAGACCGCGTCCGGGCCGAAACACTGCTCTGCGGTGTCGAGATCGTGGCGGTTCAGCGCATCAAACAGACGATCCGTGACATATCGAGCAGTAGACACCAAAAGCCCCTTTCAGCGAAATCACGCTACCAAGGGCTCGGCAAACAGCTTTTCGACCATTTGGGCGGGGGAACCAAGGAACGTCCAAGGCGGGACCGGAATGCCGTAGATACAGGCGGGAGGCCGTCCTCGTGGCCGGGCACACGACCCGGTCACGAGGACACCGCGATCAGGTGACCGGCACGTCCCGCCGCCGGAAGGCGGCCAGACCGAACACCACGAGGGCTGCGGCGATGGCGGTCAGCAGCACGAGCGGCAGTGCGGACACGTCGCCGCCCGGCACCCGCGGAATGTGGGTGAACGGTGACACATCAAGCGCGGCCTGGCTCAGTTGAAGGGCCGCGCCGAGCTGGCCGAGGAACAGGCACAGGCCGAGCGCGCTCCAGGCCACCGCAGGCGCGAGCCGGGGCAGGAGACCGAAGATCGCGGCGGTCAGGCCGGCCAGCACCCAGACCGCCGGCAGCTGCACGAGGGCGGCGGCCAGTCCCCGCGGCAGTTGGCCGCCGACGTCGCCGATGCTCGCCCCGTAGGTGAGGCCGGTGGTCAGTCCGGCGGCCACCATGACCAGGGTCGGGCCGAGGAGGGCGAACACCAGGTGGCTCGCCGCCCACGTCAGCCTGCCCACCCCTGTGGCCAGCAGCGGCTCCAGACGCAGGCCCGCCTCCTCCGTCCGCATGCGCAGCGCCGCCTGGACGGCGTAGCCGGACGCGATCAGAGCGGTGATGCTCATCGTGGCGGCGATGAAGAGGTCGCTGAGCGCGGAGGTGCCGCCCATGCGCTCGAAGACCTCCAGCAATTGCGGGTTGTCGGCGAGCATGTCCTGCGTGGTCTGCGCGGCGCCGCCGAATATGGCACCCAGCGCGATGAATCCCGCGGCCCAGGCGAGCAGGGTGCCGCGATGCAGGCGCCAGGCCAGCGCGAGCGGCGTACGGAGGGCGGGTGAGGCCTCGGCCGGGCCGAGCCGCGGCGGCAGCAGGCCGGCCGCGACGTCCCGGCGGGACTGCAGGACGAAGGCCACCGCCGTGAGCACCGCCACGAACGCGACGGCCAGGGCGAAGATCCACCAGCGTTCGTCGCGGAACGCGTGGACCTGTGCGGTCCAGCCGAGCGGTGACAACCAGGACGGCCACGCTGGGTCGGCGCCCGTACCGCTCACGTCACCCACAGCCCGGAGCACGAAGGCCACCGCCGCCACCGTGACGCCGATGCCACGAGCGGCCCCGGCGCCTTCGGTGAGCTGGGCGACGAGCGCCCCGACCGCGGCGAACATTGCGCCGGCCGCCGCCCAGGCGAGGCCGAAGGCGAACGCGCCGCCGGCCGGCAGATCCTGGCCCATCAGGCCGAGCGCCACCAGCACGGCCAGCACCAGGTTGGCGCCGATCGTGGCGATGAGCGCCGCCGCCAGACCCGCGTGCCTGCCGACCACCGCCGACCCCACGAGCTCGCGGCGGCCGGCCTCTTCCTCGGTCCGGGTGTGCCGGATCACCATGAGCAGGCTGATCAGCCCGACTACGAGCATGCTGAAGCCCGCACGCCAGAAGGTGAGGCCGCCCAGGCCGGCGTCGTACACCCGCCCGTAGAGCATGACGAAGGTCGAGTTGCCGAAGGACTCGGCGGCATACGCCTGCCGGGCTGCCTCCGTCGGGACCAGTTCCTTGATCGACGATAAGAGGGCAAGCGGGATGACGGCCATGAAGAGCACCCAGATCGGCATGAGGATGCGATCCCGCCGCACGATCAACCGGATCAGGGCGCCGGTGCCGGCGAGCGTGTTCACCGTGTCCCCTCGGTCTGATAGTGGCGAAGGAACAGCTCCTCCAGCGTGGGCGGCTGGCTCACAAGGCTCCGCACTCCCGCCGACGTGAGCTCTCGCAGCGCGGAGTCCAGCATCCGGGTGTCCACCTCGAAGCGCACGTGCGAGCCGTCGACCTGCAGGTCGTGCACGCCGGGCAGGTCCGCCAGGCCGTTCGGCGGATTCGCCAGGTCGGCGGAGATGGTGGTGCGGGTCAGATGCCGCAGCTCGGTGAGGGTGCCGGTCTCGACAGTGCGGCCGCCCCGGATGATGCTGACCCGGTCGCAGAGCGCCTCGACCTCGGACAGGATGTGGCTGGACAGCAGGACGGTGCGGCCGTCGCGCTTCTGCTCCTCCGCGACGACCTGCCGGAACACCTCCTCCATCAGCGGGTCGAGGCCGGAGGTCGGCTCATCGAGCAGCAGTAGCTCCACGTTGGAGGCGAGTGCGGCGACCAGGCCGACCTTCTGCCGGTTGCCCTTGGAGTAGGCCCTGCCCTTCTTCTTCGGGTCGAGGGCGAACCTCTCCAGCAGCTCGTCTCTGCGCTTCTTGTCCAGGCCGCCCCGCAACCGGCCGAGCAGGTCGATCACCTCGCCGCCCGACAGGTTGGGCCACAGCGTGACGTCACCGGGGACGTACGCGAGGCGGCGGTGCAGGGTGGTCGTGTCGTGCCACGGGTCCTGGCCGAACAGCTGTGCCGTGCCGCCGTCCGCCTTCAGCAGGCCGAGCAGCACACGGATGGTGGTGGTCTTGCCCGAGCCGTTCGGGCCGAGGAAACCGTGCACCTCGCCGCGCCGGACCTCCAGGTCCAGGCCGTCGAGAGCGCGGGTCCGGCCGAAGCTCTTTTGGAGACCCGACGCGGTTATGATGTTTTCCACAGACCAGAAGCTACATTAGTTTCACAAATCTGTGAATACTGATCGGCGCGCAGGGCGTCAGTAATGTGTCAAGATCGCTAAGGGGGCGGGAGGAAGCCGTGATGGCCGAGCACGACGACAGGACGGATGCCGGGCGCGACGAAGAGGCGGTCCGGGACTACGTCGAACAGATGGCCATGACGTTCGCCAGGTTCGGCTTCCCGAGAATGCCCGCGCGCATCCTCTTCGCCCTGATGGTCTCCGACGATGGTGCGCTGACGGCGGGCGAGCTCGCGGAGCAGCTCGACGTCAGCCCGGCCGCCGTCTCCAACTCCGTGCGCTATCTCATGCAACTCGGGATGCTCGTGCGCGAGCCGGTCCGGGGCTCACGCAGGGACAGGTACCGCCTGCCGGAGCACGCGTGGTACACAGCGAGCGTGAGCCAGGGGCACATCTACGACCAGATCGCCGATCTCGTCCTCACCGGCGTCAAAGCCCTGGGCGGGCCGGAATCCGCGGCCGGCGCCCGCGCCGTGGAGATGGCGGACTTCCTCCGGTTCTTCCACCGGGAGATGGACGGCGTCCTCGATCGCTGGAGGGCGACGCGGCTCGATGGCGCCTCCCCCGCCTGAGGCACCGCAGTTCCGATCCGCAAGAACGTCACCGGCCTGAGCCGACGGGCCATTCCGAGGCGGCTGTCATCCGCCTGAGACGGCGGGAGGCTTCATCACCTTGAGGCCGCCGGTGCCCGACGCGGCGTCGGCGATCCGCCGGCGCATCGGCCGCCTGTTCAGGGCGTCGAGCGCCTCTGTGACGAGCCTGCTCAGCGGAAACGACAACTCTCCTTCCAGCTCGGCTGCCGCGGCGGCGGTCGCCGCCCATTCCGCCTCCAGCGCCGGCAGCAGCGAGCGGGCCTTCGGCGTGAGCCGTACGACCCGTTGCCTGGCGTCGTCGCCCGATGCGATGGCGACGAGGTCGTCCCTGGCCATCTGCGCCACGGTCTGGCTCGCCGCGGAGTGGGTCACCCCGACCGCCTGAGCGAGGTCGCGAATCGAGCGGGGCTCCGACGCGGCCAGCACCCGGACGATCGGAGTGAACCGCGGGCGGAATCCCGCCAGCCCGAGATCGCCGTAGACGGCCGCGACGTCTCCGTCGAGCAATTCCAGAAGGTGGCGCAGCCGGGTCCCCAGAGACTCGGGCCCGAATGCATATGTGGTCATATCGGCTAATGTAACAGCACTGTTGCATCGTGAAGGGGCCTGGGTCAGTGCGCGAGTTGTATCCGCCGGTCGAACCGTACGAGACCGGGATGCTGGACGTCGGCGACGGCGACCTCGTCTATTGGGAGGTCTGCGGCAATCCCGAGGGCAAGCCCGCCGTCGTGGTCCACGGCGGGCCCGGGTCGGGATGCACGCCCCTGGACCGCCGGCTCTTCGACCCCGACCGCTACCGCATCGTGCTGTTCGACCAGCGCAACTGCGGGCGCAGCACCCCGCACGCGAGCGACCCCGCGACCGATCTGCGGCACAACACCACCGGCAACCTGGTCGCCGACATGGAACGCCTCCGCGAGCATCTCGGCGTCGAGCGCTGGCTGCTGTACGGCGTCTCCTGGGGCTCGACGCTGATCCTCGCCTACGCGGAAAGGCACCCGGAGCACGTGTCGCAAATCGTCATCTCGAGCGTGACCACGACCCGCCGGTCGGAGATCGACTGGCTCTACCGGGGCGTCGGCAGGTTCTTCCCCGAGCAGTGGGAACGCTTCCTCGCCGGGACGCCGGGCACGCCGCGCGACGGCGACGTGGTCGGGGCCTACGCCCGCCTGACGGAACACCCCGACCCCGCGGTGCGCGACAAGGCGACGGCCGACTGGTCCGACTGGGAGGACGCGGTGCTGTCCGGGGAGACCCGCGGCAGGGCCAGGCCGTACGGGGACCGGCCCCCCGCCGCGCGCACGGCCTTCGTCCGCATCTGCTCGCACTATTTCTCGCACGGCGCGTGGCTGGAGGAGGGGGCGCTGCTGCGCGACGCCCATCGGCTGGCCGGCATCCCCGCCGTGCTGGTCCACGGCCGCCTCGACATCGGCGGACCGCTCGACACCGCGTGGGAACTCGCCCGCAACTGGCCCGGCGCCGAGCTGATCACGGTCGAGGACGCGGGCCACATGGGCAACGCCACGACCCGAAGCCATGTCGTCGAGGCGCTCGACCGGTTCGCCCGTCACTGAGGCACACCGCCACGGCCACGCCTGCTGTGCACGCGGAACGCCCCTGCCGTTTCAGGTAGGGGCGTTCTCGCTGTTCAGAGGTCCGAGCGCGGCTTCATCTCATTTTTTCCGTACATGTACGGATCTCACTACGGATGTTCAAGTTCGCTCTGTGGACCTAGCGTCGCGGCCAGGCAAGCTCAGCCGGCCTCCACAAAAGGAGCGACGAGAAAGTGCCCTCTCCCACCTTCCCTCCGTAGCCGCCGCTCCCGCCATGGGAGACGCGCCCGCCCGATGAGGCCATCCCCTCCGGCCCCGTGACGGCGAGAGTCACCATCCATTTCTCTCATCACCCCCCAACTCCCACACCGCGTCCGCCGCCGGGCCACGCCCGACGGCGCGATCGCCGCTGCCCGCTCACCGGCGGCATGGGAGGCAGAGAAAGGAAGACGCCCATGAGGCGCACCGCTTTACTCGCGGTGACCGTGGCACTGGCCACGGTCGCCGTCGGGCTCCCCGCGACCTCCGCCGCGGCGCAGGCTCCGGCCGCGGCATCCTCCAGCCAGTCCGACCCCAAGCAGCTCGCCACCGCCGCCGCCGACCGGGCCGTCGCCAGCGGCCTGGACAAGCTGCGCAGACGGCCGGACGAGACCTATCGCCGCACCTCCGTGACGGCGAGCGCGGGCGGGATGTACTCCGTCACCTACGAACGCACCTACAAGGGCCTGCCCGTGGTGGGCGGTGACGCCGTCGTGGTCACCGACTCCAGCGGCCGCGTCCGCGACACGGCGTCCGCGGCGACCACCACGCAGGCCGTGACGACCACGCCCACGGTGACCGCCGACCAGGCGCTCGAGACGGCCAAGACCACGCTGTCGCGGGTGGACGACAACGCCGCCCCGCGCCTGGTCGTCCTCGCCTGGGGCACCAAGCCGCGCCTGGCGTGGGAGAGCCTCGTCTCCGGCATATCCGACGGCAAGCCGAGCAAGCAGCACGTGTTCGTCGACGCGACCACCGGCGAGATCGCCGACAGCTACGACGAGGTGCGCGCGGGAACCGGCAACGGCTACTACTACGGCCAGGTCACCCTCGACACGAGCGGCTCGGGCACCTCCTACTCGATGACCGACCCCACCCGCAGCGGCCTTCGATGCGGCGGCCAGAACGGCTCGGCCTACACCGGAACCGACAACGCGTGGGGCAACGGCTCGGGCACCAACCTCGAGACCGCCTGCGTGGACGCGCTCTACGCCGTGCAGCGCGAGTGGGACATGCTGGGCTCCTGGCTGGGCCGCAGCGGCATCAACGGCAACGGCGGCGGCTTCCCCGCGCGGGTCGGCCTGAACGACGTCAACGCGTACTGGAACGGCAGCTACACCAACTTCGGCCACTCGCAGGACAACGCCCGCCAGGCCACGCCGATCGACGTGGTGGCGCACGAGTTCGGCCACGCCATCTTCCAGACCACCCCGGGCGGCGCCGGCTCCGGCAACGAGAACGGCGGCCTGAACGAGGCGACCGGCGACGTCTTCGGCTCCCTCACCGAGGCCTACGCCAACAACCCCAACGACCCGCCGGACTACCAGGTCGGCGAGGAGCTCAACCTCGTCGGCGACGGGCCGATCCGCTACATGTACAACCCATCCCTGGCCGGCGACCCCAACTGCTGGTCCTCGTCGATCCCGAGCACCGAGGTGCATTCCGCGGCGGGCCCGTTGAACCACTGGTTCTACCTGCTCGCCGAGGGTTCGGCCCCCGGCGGCGGCAAGCCGAACAGCCCGATCTGCTCGGGCGGCCCCTCGTCGGTGACCGGCATCTCGATCCAGAAGGCCGGCAAGATCTACATGGGCGCGCTCCAGCGGAAGACCTCCACCTGGAAGTACGCCAACGTGCGCTCCGCGTCGCTCGCCGCCGCGGTCGAACTGTACGGCGCGAACAGCCCCGAGTGCGCCGCGACCAAGGCGGCGTGGAACGCGGTCAGCGTCCCCGTGCAGTCGGGTGAGCCGACCTGCACCTCGTCGAGCAACGACTTCTCGCTGTCGCTGAGCCCGGCGTCCGGCTCCGTCGCGCCGGGCGGCGCGGCCACCGCGACCGTCGGCACGACGACGACCGCGGGCAGCGCGCAGACGGTCGGCTTCAGCGCCTCCGGGCTCCCGTCGGGCGCCAGCGCGAGCTTCAGCCCGGCGTCGGTGACCTCGGGCGGCTCGTCCACCCTCACCGTCAGCACGAGTTCGTCGACGCCCGCGGGCACCTACTCGGTGACCGTCACGGGCACCGGCTCGACCGGCTCCCACACCGCGACGTACACGCTGACGGTCACCGGATCCGGCGGCGGCACCCGCACCTTCACCAACGGGACCAACGTCACCATCCCTGACCTGTCGACCATCACCAGCTCGATCACGTCGACGGCGACCGGCACCGCGGTCTCCCCGGTCCAGGTGAGCGTGACCATCTCGCACACCTGCGCAGAAGACCTGCGGATCCGGCTCCGCGGCCCGAACGGCACCTACTACACGATCGACACGAGCGGCGGCTCCAGCTGCACGTCCTACGGCACCAGGACCTACTCCGTCCCGGTCTCGCAGCAGGCGTCCGGCACGTGGACCCTCGAAGTGGCCGACCAGTATCGCCTGGACACCGGCTTCCTCGACTCGTGGACCATCACCGTCTGACCCTGATGACCCGCTGACACAGCCGCTCTGACGAGACGGACACCGGCCCCCGGGACCACCCGGTCCCAGGGGCCAGTGTGTTCCGGGCCCGACGGCGGTGTCAGCCGGGAGGTGCGACCTGCGTGCGGGAACGCACGCCGAGCTTGCGCAGCACGGTCGCCACGTGGCTCTCGACCGTGCGCGTCGAGAGGAAGAGCACGTCGGCGATCTCCCGGTTCGTACGGCCGAGCGCGACGAGCCGGGCGACCTCCTTCTCCCGCTCCGACAACACGCCGGCGTTGCCCCTGCGCCCGCGCGGCAGCGGGACGTCGACGCCGATGTCGCGCAGCACCCGCCTGCACCGGGCGGCGTCATGGGTGGCGCCGAGCCGAGTGAAGGCGTCGGCCAGCTCCGTGAACGCCGAGGCGGCTCCGCCGTCTCCGAGCGCGAGCCGCGACCGTGCCGCGCCTTCGCCCGCCCGGGCGGCCGCGTACGGGTGGGGCAGCGCGGCGTAGGCCTCGCGGGCCCGCTGGTAGAAGCCGGCCGCGTCGGCGTGCCTGCGCTCGGCCGCGGCCAGCGAGCCCCGGGAGAGGTCGAGGGCGGCGGCCGCCGCCGGCGCGACGCACCCCGCGATCCCGGCGGAGTATTCGGCGACCAGGTCGGCGGCCGTCTTCACCCGGCCGCTCCAGGCGAACGCGGTGACGGCCGAGGGAACCAGGTAGGCGCCCCACACCCACACGCCTTTGCGGCGCAGCCGGGCGACCGACGCGTCCGCCTCTGCCGTCGCGCGGTCGAACTCACCACGCGCCAGGTGAAGGTCGATGAGCCCGCCTGCCGCCGCCACGGTGATCGGCACGTAGCGGTCGTCGGGCGCGTCGAGCCCCGCCGTACGGAAGTGTTTGACGGCCTCGTCCCATTCGCCCCTGGCGAGCGCGAGCATCCCGAGCACCAGCCAGACGTCCACCGCGATCAACGGCGTCTCGGTGGCCAGCTCGCCGAGCGCCGACGCCCGGTCACGCAGCCCGTCCCATCGCCCGGTCAGCCAATCGCGGCGCACGGTCGACACGTCGAGCAGGTAGGCGGGATATTGCGCGCCGGTCTCCACGGCGAGCCGTCTCCCCTCCCGGGCGAACCGCTCGGCCTCGGCGTACAGGCCCAGGCTGGTCGCCGAGTCGTGCAGGTTGTTGTAGGCGCGGGCGACCTGCCGGCGTACGGCGGTGCGGGGGTCGGAGACGGGCAGTCTGGCGGCGATCGTGAGCGCGTCGGGCGAGCCGACCGACAGCTCGAAGGAGGCCCGGTTGGCCAGGACCGCGGCCGCCACCTCCGGGTCGTCGGCGGTCGCCACGAGCGTCTCGGCGCGGGCCATCCACTGCCGGTGCGTCTCCAGCGACTCGGTGCCCCAGGCGGGCATGGCGAGCACCGCCCACCCGCGCGCCGCGAGCGTGGGCCGGTCGCTCAGCTCCTTGAGGGCGACCAGGATCTCCACGCGGCCCGCGGCGGTGTCCCCCGCCTGGTTGGACAACACGACGCCCAGGTTGAGCCGCACCTCACCACGGGTGGCGCGCGGGAGGAAGTCGTCCCGCAGAACGTGACGCAACAGCCGTACGACCCGTTGGTGTGACAGGCCGGTGGCGGCGAAGCGGCTCAGCATCAGCGCGAGCGGGCCACGGTGGTGGGCGGGAAGGCCGGGATCGCCGAGCATGCCCTCGATCACCTCGACGGCGAGCGCGGTGTCGCCGAGCGCGGCGGCCTGCTGGGCGGCGGCCGTGCCGTGGTGGAGCCAGGCCTCGGTGTCCTCGGCATGCCTGGCGTGGAAGGCGAGCTGGACCAGGGGCGGGGAGCCCACCGCCCTGAGCGCCGTCATGGCCCTCTCGTGTCCCGACCTGCGGTCGGGGCCGGGCATGGCGTCGTAGACGGCCTGTTGCGCGAGCGCGTGGCGAAAGCCGTACCGGCCTCCGGGCTGCTCGTGCAGCACGCCGGCGCGCAGCGCCTCGCCCAGCCCGGCGGAGTGGCCGCCGACCGCGATGATGAGCTGCTCGCTCGCGGGCAGCCGCAACACCGCCGCGGCCCGGACCGCGGCCGCGGCGGGCGGGGACAGCCCGGCCATGCGTTCCGCCATCGCCTCGCGCAGCAGCAGTGGCACCCCCGCGCGGTCGAGCGCGTCGGGCTGCTCGGCGTCGGACACGGATCTGACCGTCTCCTCCACGACGAACGGGATGCCCGCCGTACGTTCGTGCAGCCGGGTGACGAACGCCTGCGGAAGATCGGAGCGCTCCAGCAGCGCGCACGCCAGGCTGCCCACGTCATCCGGGCCGAGTGGCGCGAGCGGCACGACGACGCTGGTCGTGTCCGGGTGGTGCAGGTAGGCGCGGCTGAGAGGAGAGCGCGCGTCGTTCTCCCGCCGGTGCGTCGCCACGACCGCCAGGCCCTCCGGCGGCTGGTCTGTCAGGAATCGCAGCAGGTCACGGGTGCCGTCGTCGGCCCAGTGCAGGTCTTCGATGACGAGTACGGCGGGCCCGACCGCGGCCAGCAGCGCACGGATGGCGCGGAAGAGCCGGTGGCGTTCCGCACGTGTGTCGTCGAGCGGCGGCAGTGCGGGCGGCAGCGCGTCCGCGAGCTCGGGCAGGTGGCCGCGCAGCACGCCCGTCACGGGGTTGAGCCGGCCCGGAAGCCGCCCGGCGATGTCGCGCAACGCCTCGAAGACGGGCCCGTACGGGAACGGCTCCCGGATCTGATGGCAGTAGCCGAGGAGCACCGTCCGGCCTGCGGGGAGACGGGCGAGCGCGGTACGCACGAGCCGGGTCTTCCCGATCCCGGCCTCGCCCTCCAACAGCACGACCGCGGGGGGCCGGGTCATCGCATCGGTCAGGATCCGCAGCTCGGAGGCGCGTCCAACCAGCGCAGGCGAGGGCATACTGCTCATCCACGGCTCCCGGGTATGAGTCGGCGGTATCCCCCGGGACAGTTATCTCCGCACCTCAGCCTGAGGTCAACCCTTGAGCGTTACGCGCTTGTTGCGAATGCGGTCAAGTCAGGGGATACAGGTGCCGCACGTTCGAACCCGGGGAAACGCACACGAGGGTGCTCATGTCCGTCACCGGACGTGAGCACCCTCGTGCTTCCATTCCCTTTCGGATCGGAGGACTACGCCTCGTCCACCTGAGCGATGAGCGCCTCCGCGTCGCGGACCAGCGCGTCACGCGCGGCGGCGTCGGTGACGTTGCTCGGCCTGCCGGCGAACCCGGCGAACCGCTCCAGTGCACTGATCGCGTTTTGCGGCTTGTCCTTGTCCGCCTGCTTCTCGGCCACGTTGAGCTGCGCACCGAGGACGTCCGCGCCGTCGGCCGTGAGCGAGCCCGCCTCGGCGAAGGCGTCGAGGAGCGCCCGCACGTCGGCGAAGGAGGTCGTGACCTCGAACGACACGGTCTTCGTCGTGGTGTGACCCGCCTTGTCCTTCGCGGTGACGGTCAGCTCATGCTCACCGAGCGCCAGCCGCCACAGGGCGACCGGCTCGCCTGAGGACACCTCGTCGTCGTCGATCTTCGCGGTCACGATGTCGACGCCCGACGTCGTGTCCGCCGCCGAGAAGACCGGTGTGACCGAGCCGGAGTCTCCGTACGTCTTCGACTCGACGCCGCTCACCGACAGGGTGGGCGCGGTCTTGTCGATCCGGACCGTGACCGATCCGACCGGTGACACGTTGCCGCCGCTGTCGGTCGCGCGGTAGCGCACATCGTGGACGGCCTCCGCGCTCAGCGTCACCGGGTTGTTGGCGTTCAACCAGGTGGCGCCGCCGTTCAGGGAGTACTGCCGGCTTGACACCGTGACGTTGTCGGTCGCGGTGACGGTGAGCGTGACGTTGCCGGTGTACCACCCGTTGGCCCCGTTCGGCTGGGCAGGGTTGAGGGTCGCCGTCACGGTCGGCGGCGTCTTGTCCGCGATCCCGGCGCCCACGAACGTGAACGCGTCGACGTCCACGCCGCCGGACGAGGTGACATAGAGCTCGCCGCTGCCCGCAGGGGCGTTCGGGAGTGCTGTGTTCACCGTCTGCCAGCCGTCCCCGGCGGGCACCGTGATGGTGGCGAACGGCTCCGCCGACGGTGAGTTCCATCGCAGGGACAACGTGCCCGCGCCGGATGCCCGGGTCGTCACCGCCGTGATGCCCGAGAAGTTCACCGGGTCGTACGCGATCCAGTCGCCGGGGTCGAATGAGGTGACCTTGAAGAGGGCGGACGCCGTATCGTCCGCGACCTCGGTGACCCCGCTGCTCGTGTCCGCGTGCTCGGCCTGCAACGCTTTCGGGTTGATGATGAGCGTGGCCTCGCCGAGCGCTCCCGGGACGCCGCTGTGCCCGTTGTCCCGGTAGCTCACGACCACGACGCCGAAGATGTTCTCGGTCTCACCGTGTTCGGGGGCGTCGGCGGGAGCCGCCCAAGCGCCGGAACATCCCGTTCCGGTCGTCAGCGGGTGAGCGTGGCTGTCGTGGCCGAGGCCGAAGGTCCACTGCACCCGGCTGCAGACGGGATTGTCGCCGTCCTCGGCGTCGGACACCGCGATCCGGAACGGCACCACGTCGCCCCAGTCGACGAAGCCTCCGTCTCCTGGAATCTGGATGGTCACCTGGGGCGCGGTGTTGCCCACGGTGATCTCCGTCGTGGCCAGCCCGGACCTGCCTCCCGCGTCGGTCACCCGGAGCCGGGCGGTGTACTGCCCGAGTTCGGTGTAGGTATGCGAGACCGTCACACCCGACGCGTCGAAGGACCCGTTGCCGTCGAAGTCCCACTCGTACGTCAGCGTCCCGGGTTCCTCGTCGCGCGACGCCGCCGCGCTGAACTCGACAGTGAGCGGTGCCTCGCTGCTCGATGCGCGATCGGTGCTGATCTTCGCCTGGGGCGTCTTGTTTCCCGGCGCGTAGTCGATCCGGTAGAGACCGGCGTCGGGGTTGGCACGGAAGAAGCCGTCGCCGTAGTCGAGCACGTACAACGAGCCGTCGGGGCCGAATTCGATGTCCATCGGGCTGTCGGTGATGGGCATCGCCATCGAGGTGAGTGCGCTGTTCGGCAGGAACTGCTCGATCGCGCTCACCGGCCCGTCGGGGGTGGTCGCGGTGAACGCCGCGAGGTAGTCCTGGGAGAACTCGGCGAAGAAGAACTTCTTGTCCCAGTATTCGGGGAACTTCGTCGGTGACGGGTTCGCCGGGTCGTAGTGGTAGACGGGACCGCCCATGGGCCCCTGTCCGCCTTGCGGATCGAAATCGGTCAGCCCCGCCCAGGCCGCGGGCTGGTGGGTGTTGTTGTCACCGTAGTAGAGGTCCGCCGGTGTCGCGGGCGGGAGCTTGTCCAGACCGGTGTTCCACCGTGACGTGTTCGCCGGACCGCCCGCGCAGTCGAACCACTCGCGCGGTGTGGCGGTCGCGTAGTTCCAGTTGTTGTAGTTGAAGTTGTCACCGGTGCAGTACGGCCAGCCGCTGTTCATGGGCTTGTCAATGGGCGTGACGTTCCACTCGACGTAGCCCATCGGCCCCCGGTTGGGGTCGGGCGCGCCGGCGTCGGGACCGTAGTCGCCCCACGACACCGTGCCGGTGATCGAATCGACGTCCATGCGGAACGGGTTCCGCACCCCCGTGACGAAGATCTCCGGGCGGGTCTTGGGAGTCCCCTGCGGGAACAGGTTCCCCGCGGGAATCGTGTAGGAGCCGTCCTCCTCCACATGAATCCGGAGGATCTTGCCGCGCAGGTCGTTGGTGTTGCCCGAGCCGCGACGCGAATCGAATCCTGGGTTCATCCCGGGGGCGTCGTTGTTGGGGGCCATGCCGTTGGCCCCGGGCGTGCTCGCCGGGGTGTTGTCTCCAGTGGAGAGGTAGAGGTTGCCGTCGGCGTCCCAGTCCACGTCGCCGGCGACGTGGCAGCACTGCCCGCGCTGCGTGCCGACCTTGATGATGACCTGCTCGGTGGACAGGTCGAGGGCGTCGCCGGTCCACTTGAACCGGGACAGCTGGTTGTAGCCCTTCCACTGGTTCCAGTACGACTCGTCGGCGCCGGCGGGCAGGGAGTTCGGCGCCGACCCGGTGGGAGTCGTCTCGGGGTACGGCGCCGTCATGGTCTTCGGCGCGTAGTAGATGTAGACCCACTTGTTCTCGGCGAAGTGGGGATCGATGGCGACCGTCTGGAGGCCGTCCTCCGAGTTGTTGTAAACGGAGAACGTGTTGACGATCTTTGTGATGCCGGTCGCCGGATCGGTCAGCCGGAGGTCGCCCGTACGCGCGGTGTGCAGGACTCGTTTGTCGGGCAGCACCGCGAGGTCCTCAGGCTCGCCGACGTTCTTGGTCAGGGTGATCTTCTCGTAGTTGGTCCACTCCGTGGCCGGGTCGTGTCCCGGATGGGCGAAGGCCGGTGCGGCGCCGGGCAGCGCGAGAGGAAGTGTCGCTGCCGCCAGAAGTACGCCGAGCATCATGCGAGTACGCTTCAATTGCTGCGTCTCCTCTTCCGAGGGGTGACAGGAAAGTTAGGCGGGCCGCCACTCGTGCCGCTGCAACGGTTCGAAGACGTGGCGGTCCGCTGAGACACATCGGGAGCGGCGGACGGTCGCTGTGCGGCCAGCCGCCCAGCGTCAACCGCCCAGTGTCAGCCGCCTTGTGTTAGCCGCGCAGTGCGGACATGTTGGCGTAGCTCAGTTCGGCGTACTGCAGGGACTGACCCGGGTTGGCCGTTCCTCCGGGCGCGTTGTCCTGTTCGTACATCGGGTTGTGGTAGCCCTTGGCTCCCATCTGGGAGAAGAAGGCGGCGTAGTCGATGTCGCCGGTGCCGAACGGGACCATGTTGTAGCCGTCGCCGGTGGCCGGGTTGTGCTTCCCGTCCTTGGCGTGGAACAGCGGGAAGCGCGTCGTCTGGGCCTGCACGACGCCGAGCGGGTTGAAGATGCTTTCCTGCACGGACCCGTCGGGCGCGGTGAAGGTGCGGTACCGGAACTGGGCGACATGCGCCCAGTAGATGTCCATCTCCAGCCAGACGTTCTCGGGGTCGGTGATCTGGAGGAAGTACTCCAGGCGCCGGATGCCCGAGGAGCGGGTGGGTCGGCCCCGTGAATCGAGCGGACCGCTGTCGAGCAGGAAGCTGTAGGCCACGTCGTGGTTGTGCGTGTACAGCTTGATGCCGGCCGCGGTCGCGATCTGGCCGAGCTGGTTCCACTTGTCGGCGGCGACGTCCCAGTCGGCCTTGTACGCGCTGCCGGTGGGGTCGTTGCCGGTGCCCACGTGGCCCATGCCGAGGATGTCGGCGATCTCCAGGTGCAGCTTGAACCGGTCGAGGTCGGCCGGGCTGAGCGGCCACGAGCCGGGGATGAAGCCGTGGTTGCCCTCGGCCTCGAGGCCGTTGTCATCGAGCCAACGGCGCAGCAGCCGGGCTCCCTCGACGGTCTCGAGGTTGGCGCCGCCCTCGGCGTTCGCGTGCTGGCCGTAGCCGGCGAACTCCACCTGCTTGTAGCCGATCCGCGCGAGCTCCTCGAACACCCTGCGGAAGCCGGAGGGCAGGTTCGTCGACAACGGGTCGCGCGAGGTCGCGTCACGGACGGTGTAGAGGATGATGCCGCGCTTGCCGGGCGGCACCAGCGTGCCGTTGGGGCCCGGGGCCGCCTTCGCGGCCGACGCGAGCGGACCCATGCCTGCGACGGTCGCCGCCGCCGTGAGTCCTGTGGTGGCTGCGAGGAACTGACGCCGGTTGAGGCCCAGCCCGCGGCGTAACGCACCGGCGGTCTGCATCTCTTCTTCGTGCGCACTCATGTGCTCTGACTCCATTGGGTGGACGGAATCGCTTGCTTGATCCCCCGATGCCTCTGCCGAGCTGGGTGTGGCTCCTTTCCGGTACGGGACCTCGGCGTACGCTCGCCGCAGCCGCGGCGGTCTCACATCGCGGCGGTGACTCGTTGCAGAGATCTTGACCTGGAAGTTACGCCACTTTTCCCGACATGGGAACGACTTTCGTCGTGATTGATAAAACTTTGTGTTATTCGTGGACAAAGTGTCAGCTCGGTCCCCGTGGCGACCTGGGGGCACGGTGCCAGACGGCTGCGGCGAACAGGTGATCGCTGATCATGGCGGCGGCACCGATGACCCCGGCGGTGGTCAGTGGAGCCGGCCGTCCTGGTGGAGGTGGTCGAAGATGAGCTGGTCGACCGGGGACACGCGATCGCGGTCGGCGTAGGTCAGCCAGACGAGCTCCTCGATCTCGCTGCTCGCCTTCGGCGTTCCCTCGTGGTCGGCGGTGTAGCAGGTCATCCGTACGGTGACACCGCCGGCGTGGCCGTGCGCCTGCGCCTGGAAGGTGCCGAGATGCGCGGCGCTGGCCGGGACGATGGCGACGGCGAGTTCCTCGTCGATCTCACGAACGAGGGTGTCGAGATCGGTTTCGCCTGGTTCGCGCTTGCCGCCGGGGAGGTAATAGACGTCCTTGCCACGCGAGCGGCTGCTGAGGATCTTGCCGTCCCGCAGATGAATCCAGGCGATCTTGTCGATGGTGGTCACGGGTTCGTCCTGTCTGCACGGGTTCCGGGCAGTCGGACGGTACACCCGCGGGAATGTCGGTGGCTCTCCCTAGGGTCGCGGCAGCCGAAGGGATCAAGGCGAAGCGAGGAACCGATGAGTTTCGATCTGGGCGTGTGGTTCGAACCCGCGCGCATAACGGGCGACGCCGCCACGGAGAAGTACGTACGGCTGTGCGAAGGGGACGCGACGGGTTTGGTCGAGCCTCCGGCGGTCGGCGCGTTCCATGCGGAGCTGACGGCCGAGTTTCCCGACCTCGACGAGCTGGACGATGCCGCGGGCTCACCGTGGTCGGCGGCGTTGACGGTCTCAGAGAGCCATGTGCTGATGTCGATGATCTGGTCACGCGCGGACGAGATGGCCGCCCGTGTGGTCGAACTCGCCCATCGCCATGGCCTGGTGTGCTTCGATCCACAGTCGGCGACCCTCCACCTGCCGCCTGCTCTGCGGCTGCCCGCCGCGCTGCGCCTGGAGAGATGCGTGGGCCAGCCGGTGACCGATCCCAGCCCGGACGTGCTCGAACGGGCCGTGCGGCGGCTGTCGGGCTCGAACTGGTTCCTCATCCTCGAAGCGGGCGAGCAGCGCTATGTTCAGATCGGGCTCGGGCCCTCCGCCGGGGTGGAGGCCGGGTGGTTCGCGCTCGAGCACAGGGACGGGTCGCCGGACCGCCATGTGCGGGCTCTCGTCCGGGATCGGGGGCCGCTGGTCACGGCCTTGCTCGGCTTCGCTGCGGGTGATCGTGGCTGGGCCGACGGGTTTTCGTGGACGAAGCTCGACCTCTCCTGACACGAGCCGGGCCGCGCAGGCGTGACGCCGCCCCCGAGACGTCACGCCTGCGTGTGTGCAGCCGCGGGCGCGTTCACGACTTGGGGGCGTTGCGCCACAGGGGGGCGGTGGCGAGGACGACCGCGACCGCGGAGACGGCCGTCAGCACGCCGCCCTCGCCGACGAACCAGCCCGAGTGCGCCGTGGGAGCGGTCATGGCCGCGCAGACGAAGTAGATGGACGCGTTGAGCGTGGCGTGCATGACCAGGACCGGCCAGATGCTGCCGGTGCGCAGCCGCAGCCACACGAGCGGGAAGGCGAGGGCGGTCGTGTCCACCGCGAACCACAGCAGCGCCCACGCCGTCGGCACGCCCTTCTCGACCGCGCCCGGCACGAACAGCATCAGCGGGAAGTGGGAGACCGACCAGGCGAGCCCCACGATGAGAGCGGTGACGTCCTTGCTCCTGGTCTGCGACAACCGCACCGCGAGAACGGAGCTCCAGCCGATCTGCTCGCCGAACGCCAGCACCATGTACGGCACGATGCCCGGCACGAGCCCGAGCAGCACGCCGAGCACGGGGTGGAGTCCGGTGGCCTCGGCCAGGTTGCCGGGGTCGAAGCCCGCGGCCCCGGTCAGCCAGGCCGCGACGTACGCCGGCGCGATGCACAGCACGGGCAACGCCCACGCGAGGAGGATCGTCCGCCAGGGCACACGGCGGAAGCCCCAGTCGAAGCCGCGTAGCCCTCTGCCGCCCGCCAGCCAGGCGGCCAGCCCGGCGATGCCCGGCATGAAGCCGCCGGCGTAGGTGGCGATCTGCGCGGCGATCGGCGCCTCGCTGATCCGGTTGAGGTCGAGGCCCTGCGACACCGCGTAGGCCAGGGACGGGAGCACGAGCGCGGGAAGCACCAAGGCGAAGACCCAGAGTTGGCGCCGGGTCAGATCTCCTTCCCGCGAAGGAGTGGTGATCGTATGCATGACGGCAGTTCATCCGCCCGGCGGTCCTGTTCGCCTGAGCCGGTGGTCCTGCCGGGGTCCCGCGCCCATTGTGAGCAGAGCCGCGGATATCCCACTATGTGCGAATGCGTGCGTATCGATGGCCGTGGGCGATTCCGGGCGCGTCAACCGCCGCCATCCTGGCCGGCGTCGCCCTGACGTCCCAGGTGCCGGTCCCCGACACCACCTACCTCATGCTCGATGCCGTCGTCGGTCTGACCTTCCCCCTGGTCGGAGCCCTGATCGTGACACGCAGGCCGCGCAACCCGCTGGGCTGGCTGTTCTGCCTCAGCGGCGCCGGGCTCGCCCTGCAGGCGCTGGCGGGCGGCTACGCCGTGTACGGCGAAGCGCACGCGTGGCCGGGCACCGCACTGGCGGCGTGGGTGGTGAACTGGGTGTTCTTCACCGGGTTCGGCCCGTTGTTCCTCCTGCCGATCCTGCTGCCCGACGGCCGGCCGCCGTCGCCGCGATGGCGCTGGGTGCTCGCGACGCTGGTGGGGGCGGCCGCCGTGCTGCAGGTCCTCCTGATGTTCAGGGACCGGATCTGGGTGTGGGGCAGGGAGGACCCCAATCCGCTCGGCTTCGTCCCGACCGGCCTCGCCTCGGCGTGGTTCGCCGTGGTGATCGTCGCCATGGCCGTCGCCGGCGTCGTCGCGCTGGCCATCCGGGTGCGCTTCGCCGAAGACCGGCGTCAGCTCCTGCCCGTGCTCGCGGCGGCCCTCGCCATCGCGGTCGCGGTCGTGGTGGACGCGACGCCGCCGGATGATCTTCCCCTGCTCGGCGTGTGGCTGGAAGCCCTGACGCTGCCGCTGCTCCCCGCCGCGACCGCCGTCGCGATCTTCCGGTACCGGCTGTTCGACGTCGAGGTGCTGATCCGCCGCACGGTGGTCTACGTCGTGGTCACCGGCGTGCTGCTCGGCGCCTACCTCACGACGGTCGCCACCTTCGCCGCGCTGCTGCGCGAGCACGACGGCGTGCTGGAGCCGCTGCTGGGCACGGCGGTGGTGGCGGTGGCGTTCGCGCCGGCACGCCATGCGGTGCAGCAGGCCGTGGCCCGTCTGCTGTTCGGCAACCGGGGCGACCCCGCGGCGGCGTTGTCCCGGCTCGGCCAGCGGCTCGAGGCGTCGGCCGACCCGACGCGGCTGCTCGACGGCGCGGCGGAGACCGTGGCGCACACGCTCCGGCTCCCGTCGGTCGCCGTCATGGCCGCCGACGGTTCGCCCGTGTCCGTCGTCGGCGGCGTGCCCGAGACGGGCGTACGGCTCCCGCTGCTCAGCGGCGGGCACCTGGAGGGTGAGCTGCGGGCGGCCCCGCGCTCGCCGGGCGAGGAGCTGTCGCCGCTCGACCTGGCGGTGCTCGACGACCTGGGCCGCCACCTGGCGGTCGCCCTCGCCGCGGTACGGCTGGCCGGCGAGGTGCAGGCGTCGCGCGAACGGCTGGTCATCGCGCGTGAGGAGGAGCGCCGCAGGCTCCGTCGCGACCTGCACGACGGTCTCGGCCCCGGCCTCGCAGCCATCTGCATCCGGCTGGATCTGATCCGGGCCACCGCTCCCGCCGGGCTCAACGACACGCTGAGCAAGGAACTGGGCGAGGTGCGCCAGCTCACCCACGGCATGGTCGGCGACATCCGCAGGATCGTGAACGACCTGCGGCCGCCCGCGCTGGACGAGCTCGGCCTGGGCGGCGCGCTCGAAGACCTCGTCCTGGACACCGCGCCCGACCCCGGCTCAGGCCCGGTCGTCGCCGTACGGGTTCCCGAACCCCTGCCCGACCTGCCCGCGGCGGTGGAGGTGGCCGCCTATCGCATCAGCCAGGAGGCGCTGGCCAACGCGCTCAGACACGCGGACGCCTCAAGCGTGGAGATCTGCGCCAGGGCCGAGCCGCAGCAGCTGCTGCTGGAGATCCGCGACGACGGCCGCGGACTGCCCGACACTGTCGTCGAAGGAGTCGGGTCGGGCAGTATGCGGGAACGCGCCGCCGAGCTCGGCGGCCTGTTGCGAAGGACGTCCAGCCCGGGCAAGGGCACGATCGTTGAGGCGGTGCTTCCCCTATGAGCTCCGGCGCTTCCCCCGGCGCTTCCTCTCCGGACCCCGGCGCTTCCTCTATGAGCTCGGGCGGCCCGGATCGCTCCGCCGCGTCGCCGGACCCCGGCGCTTCCTCTCCAGCGGATGCCGAGCCTGCGGGCGGCCCGATCCGTGTGCTGCTCGTGGACGACCATCCGCTGCTCCGGCACGGGTTGCGTGCCCTGCTCGAACAGGTCGGCGGGGCCGAGGTGGTCGGTGAGGCGGGCTACGGCGAGGAGGCGGTCGCACTCGACCTGGCGCTGAACCCGGACGTCGTCGTGATGGACCTGGTGATGCCCGGCATGACGGGCATCGAGGCGACCCGGCGGCTGATCGACCGCCGCCCCGACCTCGGCGTGCTCGTGCTGACCATGAGCGAGGACGACGCCTCCGTCTTCGCCGCGTTGCGCGCCGGCGCGCGCGGCTACGTGCTCAAGGGCACCGACGGCGCCGACTTCCTGGCCGCGGTACGGGCCGTCGCCAAAGGAGAGGCCGTGTACGGCCCGGCGGTGGCCCGGCGCATCCGGCGTTTCCTCACCACCGGCCCGGCGAGCGGGCCCTTTCCCGAGCTGACCCAGCGGGAGCGGGAGATCCTCGATCTGCTCGCCTCGGGCAAGTCGAACGCCGAGATCGCCCGCGGGCTCTTCCTCAGCCAGAAGACCGTCAAGAACCACCTGACCTCGATTTTCGCGAAGCTGCAGGTGGCCGATCGCGCCCAGGCCGTGGTGCGGGCACGGCAGGCTGGTCTGGGCGACTGACGTCAAGGTAGCCTCGCCGTACCAAGAAGGGCGATATATGCCCCTTCGTCCTATTTTTGGCTGAAATATCTCGGCCGAGTTGTCGAACTTTCCGGAGGGCCGCCGCATCCAGTGGGGGGCGCCGCGCGCGCCGGAAGGGAGATCGGTGTGCTGACGGAGTCGGATGTCGAGTTGGTGCTCGCCGCGCAGTCGGGAGACGCGGCGGGCCTCGGGGTGCTGCTGTCGCGCCACATGGCCGGCATGCAGGCGGTGGCGCTGAGCCTGCTCGGATATGGGCCGGACGCCGAAGACGCCGTCCAGGACGCCATGCTGGTGGCGGTGCGGCGCATCGGTGACCTGCGCGACCCGGCCGCCGCCGGGCCGTGGCTGCGGACCGTCGTCCGCAACGTGTGCAGGATGCGGCTCAGGGAGTCGCGCGCACTGCCGTACGGGGACATGGAAGCCCTGGGCCTGCCGTCGGCCGAACCGACGCAGGAGGAGTTGCTCGACGGCGGCTCGATGCGCGACTGGGTGTGGCACGCGCTCGGAGAGTTGTCGGAACCGATCCGCCTGGTGGCCCTGTTGCGGTACTTCAGCGACGTCTCGTCCTACGACCAGATCGCCGAGCTGTGCGGCGTGCCGGTCGGCACCGTCCGCAGCCGGTTGAACCAGGCCAGAGCCAAGCTCGCCGACGCGCTGAGGGCCACCGCCGACCTGGCGCACGACGACTCGGCGTCGTTCACCAGGGCCCGCCGGCAGGAGGCCGAGGAGATGATGGCCGCCGCCCAGCGGGGCGCCTTCGCCGACGTGGTGAAGGAGCAGTGGTGGCCCGAGGCCGAGTTCGTCGGCCCCAACGGTGAGCGGCCCGGCCCAGGAGGCGGCTCCGGGCGCGACTTCGCGGTCTGGGCGATGGATTTCGACCTGTCCAACGGTGTCCGACAGCGCATCTCCAACGTGGTCGCCGGCCGGGATCTGACGATCTGGGAGGCCGAGTTGATCAGCCCGCCCGACAATCCCGATCACTGCCCGCCCGGCGTGGTCTGGCTGCACGGTTTGCGTGAGGGACGGGTCCGGCGGTTGCGGCTGTTCCATCCGCGCCCCGCGCTCTGAGGTAAAAAACACGACCGGCGAGCGAACTTCTCCCCGGGCCCCCGCATCTGGTCGGCGACAGATCAGGCCCGCTCCCTGAGGAGCGGCGGTTTCGGGGAGATCCGAATGAACATCGCCACGCCCACGCTTTCACCGGGCACGCACGAGATCGACGTCGACGGCGTGCGGCAGGTCTTCCACGTCCACGGCGCAGGGCCGGTGTGCGTGGCCCACTCCGGCGGCCCCGGCATCGGCTGGGAGTACCTCCGCATGCCCGCACTCGAGCGGCACCTGACCATGGTGTATCTCGAACCGGTCGGCACCGGGGCCTCGGGCCGCCTGGCCGATCCTCGCAACTACCGCCTGGACACCTACGTGCGATTCCTCCACGCCGTCGTCGAGCACCTCGGCCTACCGGAGGTGTTCCTGCTCGGCCATTCGCACGGCGGGTTCGTCGCCCAGCGCTACGCCCTTGAGCACGGGGATCGGCTCTCCGGCCTCATCCTCTTCGCGACCTCGCCGGTCACCGGTGAGGAGTTCTGGGCCGCGGCGATGGCCAGTGTGGGCCGCTTCCCCGAACTCCACCCCGACTGGCCCGAGGCGGCAGAGATGCCGGGGGCGTTCCAGGAGGCTCTGGCCGCTGCCGACGACGACGCCTACACCGGCGCCCTGCGCCGGATCCTCCCGCTCTACTTCGCCGACTACTGGGCCCGCGAGAGCGAGTTCGCTGCGATGCGCGGCGCCGTACGCGCCTGGATCGACCCGATGCGCGGGGAGGAGCCGGCGCCGTTCGACGTGCGGGACGCCCTCGGTTCGCTCGCTCCCCCTGCGCTGGTCGTCACCGGGGCGCACGACTTCATCTGCGGCACCCGCTGGGCCCACATGCTGCACGACGGCATACCGGGCTCCCGCCTGACCGTGCTGGAGGGCAGCGGCCACATGGGCCATCTGGAGCAGCCCGCGGAGTTCACGGACGTCATCGCCCGGTTCGTCGCGGAAACACGGCCGTGACTCCGTGATCGCCGTGACCGTCGGCCCGCCGTACGAAGGAGCACGGCGGGCCGCCGTTCCCGCGCAGGCGGGTCAGCCGAAGACCGATCCGGTCTCGGTGAACAGCGCGTCGAGCACGCGGAGCCCGCGCCACGCCTTCGTCATGCCGAACTGCGCGGAGAACCGCACCACGGCACGGACGTCGTCGGGCGTGGCCCCTGCGCCGAGCGCCCGGGTCACGTGCAGCCGGAAGCTCTCCTCCAGCGTCTGGTACAGCACGTCGACGGTCACGGTGGCGAACGCGCGCTCACGTACGCTCAACCGCCGCATGCCCGCGCGCATGCGTGACTGCAGGTCCATGTAGTCGGCGAAGCGTGCGTCCAGGTTGCGTACGGCCTGCCTCGCGGATGCGGGGATGGGGCTCCCCGAACCCTCGGCGTTCACCTCATGGCCCTGCCCGGTGGGACCGGCCAGGCCGTGTTCCCTCTCGATGGCGGTCACGCGGGTCAACGCCTCGATCGCCGCAGGGTAGCCGCTGTCGTAGGCGATGAAGCGCAGCAGCTCTCGCAGGTCGTCGGCGGAGACGCCGTGTTCCCTGCCCATCGTCACGTGCAGCTCGAACGGCAGGCCGAGGGTCTGCTGGCAGACGTCGGCCACGACCGACAGCAAGACCTTCTCCCGCGTCGTCAGCTCCGGGGTCTCCTCCCACGCCTTGTGGTAGGTGGCGGCGGTCATCTCCGCGAACACGGGGTCCAACTCCTTGACCTGATCCATGGGCTCCCCTTCTAGGTGAACAGCTGTAGCGCTACAACCGTAGCGCAACGATCGTCCCCCTACAATGGCGAAACATGGAGGCGACATCCGCCGGAAACGGCACACAGCGGAGCGGCCGGGGCCGCAACCCGCGCGGCCAGGGCGAACGGCTGCGCGACGACATCGTCTCCGCCGCCATTCGAATGCTCGACGAGCTCGCCGACGACCAGGCCCTGTCTCTGCGGGCCGTGGCGCGCGAGGTCGGCATCGCCGCGACCTCGGTCTACATCCATTTCGCCGACAGGGACGCGCTGGTGCTCGCCGCCCTGGAGCGCTTTCACCGCGACCTCGTTCAGGCCGTCGACCAGGCGGAGGCCGGCTCCGCCGACCCGGTGACCGCACTGCGCGCCCGCGTCTTGGTGCTGGGTACATGGGTCCAGCGGCACCCGGGCCTCTACAAGGTGCTCCACGAGAGCACGCTCAACCAGCGCGCGGCCATGTCGTTCAAGCAGGAGTTGGGCGAGCGCACCACCGCCGCGGTCCGGCGATGCATGGACGCCGGACTCGCCCCCGCCGACGACGCCGCGACGGTGTCACTCGACCTGCGGGCGGCCGTCCACGGCAGCGTGTCGATGCGCGTCAACCAGCCCGACCTCCCGTGGCCGCCGCTGGAGGACCAGATCGACCGGTTCCTCACCAAGCTCGTCGGCGTCACGCTGTAGCGCACCGTTCGTACCGGGTTCAGCGGCACAAGCCGCGCCCGCGGCATGATCATCGCCATGACGTCGCCCCCCACCGCGCCCGCCGGCAACCTGTGCCCCTCCTGCTCCTCCCCCGTCCAAGAGGACCCGAGGTTCACCTCGTGGTGCCCGGCGTGCAACTGGAACGTCGACCTCGAACCTGCCGAGGAACGTCACGGGCGCTCAGCCCGGCGGCACGAGGCCCGGCGGACCTCCGACCGCGCGGTCGTCGAACGCCTGTACGCGGAGGTGTCCGACTCGACGGACGCGCGCCCACGGCACGACAAGGAGCATCTCGCCGCGATCACCATCGCCGGAGCTGTGCACCTGGCCACCCTGCTCCTTGCGGCCGGCTCGGTATGGCTGCTGGTCGCAGAAAACCCCTGGGTCAAATTCCTCGGACTGGTGGGGCTAGCCGTCACTTTCGTCGTCCGCCCGCGTTTCGGCCGTTTCAAGCGAGACAAATGGTCGTTGAGCCGTGACGAGGCGCCCCGCCTGTACGACCTCGCCGACCGGGTGGCCACAGAGATAGGAGCGCCGCCGATCGACCTGATCCGGGTCACACCCGAGTTCAACGCCTCGTACGGGAGGACGTCGCTGAGCCGTCGCAGCATTCTCACCATCGGACTGCCCCTGTGGGAGTTGCTCGAGCCACAGGAACGCGTCTCAATATTGGGTCACGAATTCGGGCATGCTCGCAACGGTGACACCCGCCGTGGCATATGGCTCCATTCGGCGGAGAACGCGCTCGTCCGGCTGCTGCACATCACCTATCCCGGCAGGACGTCCTTCCATTCGGACCTGACCAGCGTGATCGCCGACTGGGTGGTCAGTGTGATGCTGTTCGTCCCCTACAAGGTGACCGGGCTGGTCCTCAGCCTGCTCCGGCGCTTCACCCTGCGGGCCGGCCAGCGGGCCGAATACCTCGCGGACGACCTGGCAGCGCGGGTCGGCTCGTCGGCGGCGTCCCGGTCGGCCCTCGCAACCCTCGTCCTCGGACCCAGCGTGGAGCTCGCCCTGCAGCGAATGGCGCTCGCCCCGCAGAAGGGCGGACCCGTGCGAGCCGGATCACGCGACGCGGAGCGCCAGGACCTGTGGGAAAAGCTCCGGGAGTTCGTCGCCTCGATCCCCGAGACCGAGCGCCTCCGGCGCTTCCGGGCGTCGGCCCTCCACATGACGGCAGTGGACGAGAGCCATCCGCCCACCCACCTCCGGGTGCGTCTGGCCGCCGAGCGCCCGCCGGTGGACGGCGCGATCATCCTCGCCGAGCCGGAGATCACCGCCCTCGAGACCGAAATGGCGCCGATTCGCGCCCGGGTCGCCCGGGCCGTGCTCACGTCGAGCTTCTGACCGCACGCATGGCCGGGCCGCCGCGACCACATGACGGGTCATGCGGTCGCGGCGCGAAACGCCCAGGCAGGATCATCGCCTGCGGGCGAGCGTGACGCCGTCGCGCACCGGCAGCATCACCACGTCGACCCGATCGTCGGAGACGAGCAGATCGTTCAGGCCGCGCATCACCTGATGGCGCTCTTCCTGGTACGCCGGGTCGGCGACGCGGCCACCCATGAACACATTGTCCAGGACGACGAGACCACCCGGCAGCAAGCGCTGGACGATCTCCTCGTAGTAGTCCGGATATCCCACCTTGTCCGCATCGATGAAGGCGAAGTCGATGTACGGCTCGGCGGGAAGCGCCCGCAACGTCTCGATCGCCGGGCCGATCTTCAGGTCGATGCGGTCGGCCACGCCCGCACGCTCCCAGTAACGCCTGGCGACAGAGGTCCATTCGTCGCTCACATCGCAGGCGAGAAGCCGGCCGCCGTCGGCCAGACCCCGGGCTATGCAGATCGAGGAGTAGCCGGTGAACACCCCCACCTCGACGGCGCTCCGCGCCCCCACGAGGCGGACCAGCATGGTCAGGAAGGCTCCCTCGTCGTGGGAGATCTGCATGCCCGAGACTTCGCCGGTGGTCTCCCGCGTCTCGGCGACCAGGTCATGGAGCACGTCGTCGGCGGGCGTGCAGTGCGTGAGCAGATAGTCGCCCACGACGGGGTCGAGGATCTGCATGGTGGCCGCGTCGGCAGGCGCCGTCCAGGCGACGTCGAGCGTCTCCTGCGTGGCGAAACGCAGGAGGTGACGGGTGACGACATCCTGAACCGCTGCGACGGCCGTGGCGTCCCCGGCCGCGACGATCAGCTCAAGGTGGCCGACCGACGGCGCCAGCACGCAGGTCCCCGCATCGAACGTGATGGTGCCCCGGCCGTCGCCGGTGAGCTGCGCCGTGGCTTTGTGGCCCAGGTGCGATATGAGCTGCTTGATGTAACGGTCAGGGCGAGCGGTTCGGACGAGTGCCGTCGACGTGGGCATAAAGGTCCTTCAGGTCGAAGAGGGGCCGCAAGATCCGAGAATATTCGACACTTTGGCGAGCCCGTCTCCCGATGACGAGTGATTAATTGCAGTTAAAAGATAGGAATATAGGGTTTCCGCCGTACATGTGAACTTCCTGAGAGTTCTCCCGGTGGACTCCACATGAATTCTTAGGAAAAAGAAGTAGTCTCTTCCGTTATGGCCTGGCAACGGAAGGTCAACAATGCCTTCGTCAAATACGCGGGATTTCAGCTAAACAGAGTAGGAAAAGAGGATTCGGCTCCCGAGCCGGAGGAGGAGATCCGGCCGCCCGCAGAGCCGGCGATCGATCGGCTGCTGGTCGCGCCCGTCTTCATCCTGTCCCCGGTGCGCTCGGGCTCCACTCTGCTGCGGGCGATGCTCAACGCACACCCGATGTTGCACGCCCCGCACGAACTCCACGTACGACGCCTGCTCGTGAACTTCGGCACCCCGCTGGCCGAGACGGCCATGGACGCCCTCGGCCACAACAAGACAGATCTGGAGCATCTGCTGTGGGACCGGGTGCTCCACCGGGAACTGACCAAGAGCGGCAAACGGTTCATCGTGGACAAGACCCCGGCCAACGCCTTCGCCTACCAGCGCATCTCCACCTGCTGGCCGGACGCGCGTTTCATCTTCCTGCTACGCCATCCCGCGTCCATCGCGGCCTCCTGGCATGAGGCCGACCCGGAAAAGCGCACACCCGAGGAGGCCGCGATCGACGCCTTGCGGTACATGAAGGCGGTTCAGCGGGCGCGCAAGGCGTTGCCGGGCCTGACCGTGCACTACGAGGACCTGACGGCGGAGCCGGAGAAGGAGACCCGCCGCATCTGCGACTTCCTCAACATTCCATGGGAGGCGGAGATGCTGACCTACGGCTCGCAGACCGTGCTCGAGAAGGGGCTCGGCGACTGGAAGGACAAGATCCGTTCCGGCAGCGTGCAGCCCGGCCGCGACCTCCCCGGTGAGGAGGAGATCCCCGAGGTGCTCCGGCCGATGTGCGTGCGCTGGCGCTACCTCCCCCGTACGGCGGAGCCCAAATGAGCCCAGAGCACGGTGGATCGATGACGATCCGCTACATGCTCCTCCACGCGTACGGCATGGGCGGCACCATCCGCACGGTCGTCAACCAGGCCAACGCCATGGCGGCCGCCGGCCACCGGACGGAGCTGATCAGCGTGGTCCGCCGCCGTGACCTGCCGCAGTTCGACATCGACCCCCGGGTCGGCGTCACGACGCTGGTCGACCAGAGAGACGGTGTCCGCGCCGACTCGGCGGGCCGCCGGGCCTGGCGGGTGATCCGGGGCAGGATCGTCCCGCCCGGGGAGTTCAAGGCCGGCTACTTCACCGAACGGGTCGAACGCGCCGTCATCGACTACGTCTCCGGCCTGAGAGACGGGATCCTCGTGACCACCCGGCCCGCGCTCAACCTCATCTCGGCCCGCCGTACGCCGGAGAGCGTCATCCGTGTCGCGCAGGATCACATGAACCTGGGCACCTACCCCGCCACCGTGCGGGACGCGATCGCCCGGCACTACCCGCGATTCGACGCCGTTGTGACTCTCACCGAGACCGACCAGGCCGAATACCGGGAACTGCTGCCCGGCACCTCGGTCACCTGGATACCGAACGCGGTCCACACGCTGAGCCGTACACGGTCCCGGCTGGAACGGCCGCTCGTCGTCGCGGCCGGCAGGCTCGTCGCCCAGAAGGGCTTCGACCTGCTCATTCCGGCGTTCAAGCGGGTCGTGGAGCATCACCCCGAGTGGCGTCTGCGCATCTTCGGCACCGGCCGGAAGAAGGCCGAACTCGCCGCGCTCGTCGACGAGCACGGGCTGCGCGACAGCGTCACGCTGATGGGCCGCAGCGACCGGTTGCATGAGGAACTGGCTGAGGCGTCGATTTACGCGCTCAGCTCCCGGTTCGAGGGGCTCCCGATGGTGATGATCGAGGCGATGAGCCACGGGCTGCCCGTGGTCGCGTTCGACTGCCCGACCGGCCCCGCCGACGTGCTCACCCATGAGACCGACGGGCTGCTCGTGCCTCCTGGCGACGTCGAAGGGCTGGCCGCGGGCCTCGGCCGCCTCATCGCCGACCGCGACCTGCGCATCAAAATGGGTGCCGCGGCCGCCACGACGGCTTTACGGTATTCCCCCGAGACCGTGATGCCGATGTGGGAGAACCTGTTCGCCGGCCTCGCCGCGAACCGCTGACGCCCGATCGGTCCCGGCACCGAAACACGGAGACAACAACACAGAAGGGCGAGCAGCCATGACCGACTCCCGGCCTGCGCAGACCGACGTCCCGGAGACCCCCGACGGCGCCGCCACGCCGCCCGTCCTCCCGGGGATGTTCCTGCTCGAACTCGTCCCGGTGCCCGTCTCGGACGTCGACAGGGCCAAGGCGTTCTACAGCGGCCTCGGTTTCAACGTCGACGTGGACGTTCGGCCGGCCGACGGCGTCAGGGTCGTGCAGCTCACCCCGCCGGGTTCGGCCTGCTCGATCACCCTGACCGAGGGCATCGCCTCCCTCGACATGCCCGTGGGCACGCTGCGGGGCCTGCATCTGGTGGTGAGCGACATCGAGCAGGCCCGCGCGACGTTCATCGAACGCGGCGCGGACGTCGGCCCTGTCGAGGACATGGGCGGCGTCTTCTACGCGGCCTTCGCCGACCCGGACGGCAACACCTGGACCCTTCAGCACATGCCCTGGCGGTAGCCCGGGGGCGCTGCTCGTGCGGGCCACTGTCGCTGTTCTCCGGCACGCCGTGGCGACGGGCGGAGCGGCGATCGGCTTCACCGAGGTCTGCTGAATGCCCGCATGCCGTCTGACCAGGGTTTTCGTGCGATGGCACCATTGCGGCACACATTGGTGCCATTGATGGCTTCACATGGTGCCAAACGTGTGCCATGATGATGCCATGGACCTCACGCCATACGTCGACAACCTCCGGCACGAACTCGCGGTCGCCGCGGACGCGGGCGGAGACGAAGCCCGCGCCCTGGCCGAGCGGCTCACCGCCCCCTTGGAGTCGGCCACCAGGCTCACCCTGCTCAACGCACTGTCCGCCGCCATGAGCGAGGTCACTCGCGACCTGGCGCCGGGTTCGGTCGACGTACGGCTCCGCGGCGTCGACCCCGAGTTCGTGGTGACCCTGCCGCTGCCGCAGGAGCCGTATGAAGACGCCGCGGAATACGAGAGCGCGCCGAGCGTCGTGCACGCACCCGTCACCGCCGCGCCACCTGACACCGACGAGGGCGGCTCTGCGCGGATCAATCTCCGCCTGCCCTCCCACCTAAAGACGCGGGTCGAAGACGCCGCAGGCCAGGAGGGCCTCTCGGTCAACGCCTGGCTGGTCAGGGCGGTCGCCGCAGCCCTCGACTCCGGCGAGCGCGGGCGGCCGGCCCCCCGCAGCCGCCGTCGGGACAAGCAAGGCTTCACCGGCTGGGTGCGCTAGGCGCGCCCGGCGTCGCCCACATCTTCTTCCGGCCGCTCTACCAGCGGGCACACACACCAGAGTCAAGAGGACGGGACAACCATGCCTACTTTCGACACACCCGAGCCCATCTCCGCCACCATCGAATTCGACGTCGGATACGCCCGGATCGTCGCCGGGGAGCGCACCGACACGGTCGTCGAGGTGCTGCCGAGCGACAGCGCCAACGAGGCCGACGTGCGGGCCGCACGTGAGACGACGGTCACCTGCTCCGGCGGCAGGCTGCTGGTCAAGGGCCCCAGGAAGCGCTCGCTGTTCGGCAAGCCCGGCTCGCTCGACCTGCGCGTCGAACTACCGGCCGGGTCGGACGTCGAGGCCGTTACGGCCCTGGGAGACTTCACCTGCGACGGACTCCTCGGCCAGTGCCGGCTCAAGACCTCCATGGGCACCATCCAGGTCGACGAGGCGGGAACCGCTCGCCTGAAGACCGACCACGGTCACATCCGCGTCGACCACGTGGCCGGGGACGCGGAGGTGTCCGGGTCGGGCCGCATCGATGTCGGCGACGTCGGCGGCAAGGCCACGGTCAAGAACATGAACGGCGACACCGAGATCGGCTCGGTGAGGGGCGACCTGCGGGCGAGCACGGCGAACGGCCAGATCTCGGTCGGCGTCGCGCACGCCGGAGTCGACGCCAAGGCGGCCAACGGCGCCATCCGGATCGGCGAAGTGGTGCGCGGACAGGTCGCGCTCCAGACCGCGGCGGGCGACCTCGAGGTCGGCATCCGTGAGTCCACCGCGGCCTGGCTCGACGTGCACACCGACTTCGGCAGGCTGCGCAACTCCCTCGACTCGTCCGACGGCCCCGGAACCTCCGGCGAGACCGTCGAGGTCCGCGCCCACACCGCGCTGGGTGACATCCTGATCCACCGCGCCTGACCCCACGCACCACCTCCCCCGTCACCGACCTCCGTTCCAGGCCCGCTCACCTCCCCGCCGGGACCCCCGCACCCGGTCCGGCGACGCGTTCACGGCCTCTCGGCCGGCCGTCACGCCTGACCGGGATTCCCCGGCCACGTCGCGATCCGTCATGCCCCGCCGATGGGCGCCGCGATTCACCGCCCTCGCGTGCCCGCCGGGCCCAGCGGGTTCACCGATCCCGCGCTTCCTCCCCGCCGAGCCACGACCAGGCGTTCGCGCGACCTTCGGCGCGCCCGGATCCACCGCTCCGCCACGCCGGCGGCAGCACTCCTGATCACCCCACGAAGCCCAGGAGACATGACCACCATGGCCTCTTCATCTGCGACGACACTCAAGCCGGCCATCAGCGCCGCCGGGTTGTCCAAGTCCTACGGCGACAAGGTGGTGCTCGACGGCATCGACCTGCGCATCCCCGAGGGCTCGATCTTCGCCCTGCTCGGCCCCAACGGCGCCGGCAAGACCACCACCGTGAACATCCTCTCGACGCTCATACCTGCGGACGCGGGCCAGGCGCACGTGGCGGGACACGACGTGGCCCGCGAGGGCGACGCCGTCCGTGCCGCGATCGGCGTCACGGGCCAGTTCTCCGCTGTGGACAACCTCCTCACCGCCGAGGAGAACCTGCTCCTGATGGCGGACCTGAACCACCTGCCCCGCCGCGAGGGCCGCCGCCGCACCGCGGACCTGCTGGGGCGCTTCGACCTCACCGAGTCCGCCAGGAAGCCCGTCGTCACCTTCTCCGGCGGCATGCGGCGCAAGCTCGACCTCGCGATGACGCTGGTCGGTGACCCGCGCATCATCTTCCTCGACGAGCCCACCACGGGACTCGACCCGCGCAGCCGCAGGATCATGTGGGAGATCATCCGCAGCCTGGTCGCGGACGGCGTCACGATCTTCCTGACGACGCAGTACCTGGAGGAGGCCGACCAGCTCGCCGACCGCATCGCCGTCCTGGACCACGGGAAGCTGGTCGCGGAGGGCACCGCGGAAGAGCTGAAGCGCCGCATCCCCGGCGGCCACATCCGGTTGCGGTTCGCCGACGTGAGCACGCTCGAATCCGCGGCGGCGCTCTTCGGTTCGGTGACGTCCGACCGCGACGAGCTCACCCTGAACATCCCCAGCGACGGAGGCGTGCCCGCCCTGCGCTCCGTCCTCGACGTCCTGGACGGCGCCTCGATCGAGGCCGAGGCGCTCACCGTGCACACCCCCGACCTCGACGACGTCTTCCTCACCCTCACGGGTCACCCCCGGTCCGGCGACGACGCCCCCGCCCAGAAGGAGAGCATCCGATGAGCTCCATGTCCTACGCCCTGCGCGACTCGATGACGATGTTGCGGCGCAACCTCAAGCACGCGCAGCGCTACCCCGGCCTGACGTTGTCGATCGTCGGCACGCCCATCGTGCTGCTCCTCCTCTTCAACTACGTCTTCGGCAGCGCCCTGGCCGCCGGCATCAGCGGGACGCCGACAGGCGGAGGCTCGTACATCGACTACCTCGCCCCAGGCATCATCCTGATGACGGCGACCGCCGGAGCCCTGGTCACCGCGGTCGGCGTCTGCACCGACAAGACAGAGGGCATCGTCAACCGGTTCCGCACGATGGCGATCTCCCGCGCGTCGTTCCTGACCGGGCATGTCGTCGGCAGCGTGATCCAGACGCTGGTCAGCATCGCGCTCGTCGTCGGGGTCGCGCTGCTCATGGGTTTCCGGCCCAGCGCCACGTTCCTCGAGTGGATCGCGATCGCCGGAGTCCTCACGCTGCTCACCCTGGCCCTCACGTGGCTGGCGGCCGGGATCGGCCTGGTGGCCAGGAGCCCGGAGAGCGCCAGCAACATCCCGCTGCCGCTGCAGTTCCTCCCCTTCCTCGGCAGTGCCATCGTCCCGACGGACTCCATGCCCGCCGGGCTGCGGTGGTTCGCCGAGTACCAGCCGTTCACGCCGATCATCGAGACACTGCGGGGCCTGCTGATGGGAACCCCGATCGGCGACAGCGCGGCCATCGCGCTCGCGTGGTGCGTCGGCCTTACGTTCGCCGGTTACCTGTGGGCGAGGTCCGTCTTCGCCCACGGCGCCACGGGCTGAGCTGTACGACCCACCGCTTCGGCCGTACGGCGGGAGCCGTGCAGGGCAAAGCGGGAAACCCCCGACCGGGACCACCCCGGCCGGGGGTTTCGCATGCACCGTCTCAGATCAGGCCCCCGGGAGACGACTGGGCGAATCGGAGGCCGATCGTCACATGACGGGGGCGCTCGAGTGGCTGTCCTGGTGCTGCCACGGGTTGGCGTGGTCGTTGCCCGCCTGGAACGGCGACACGACCAGGGTGAAGTCACGCATCAGGTGCTGGTTCTGGTGCTGGCGCTGCCGGTTGTGCTGGAACTGCCTGTTGTGGTTGCGGTTGTGGTTCCGGCCGCAGCCCCCACCGCAGCTCCGGCTGCAGCTCCGGCCCCAGCCGCAGCCCCCACCGCAGCCGCCGCCCATGACGGTGCCGGCGCTCGCGGCGTTGGTGGTGACGGCGCTGCCGAGCGCGACGGCGCCACCGGTCAGTGCGGTGCTGAGGGCGAGCGCTCCAGCGAGGCTCTTGAAGTTGGGCATTTGTTCCCCCGTGAAGAATTTTTATCTCTACGCTGAGACGCCTTCCTATTAACACGGAAAACGCCTTTCGGGTGACCTTTGTCAGGTCATGCCTGCATTGTCTTATTTTCCGTGCCCACAGCATGACAAACGGTACTCACCGGGTTTTGTCTGTGCTTATCTCTTTATTGACACCATTGAACCAATAGAGATCGTTTTGATCACAATTGTGGTTTATGTCTGATTTGTACGGTGGGGATATGTACGATATGTCCGTTATCTGGCGTAATGGCCACGGCAGTCGGCGCCACGCAGGCGGTCGTGGACAGGGGTGCCGACTAGGCAGGACCGGGCCGCATTAGCAGGCCGGTCCTGCAAGAAAATGCGCGGCAGCCGAGGCGGGAATTCACGCCGGGGTCGCGTGAATGAAGGAAATCCGCGGCCTCGCCGGAGCCGTTCGGCCCTGTCGAGAAGATGAACGCAACCGGCGGCGGATCACATCAGTTCGTACTGCGACTCGCCTTCCTCGTGGAGGGCCACGGGCAGGAAGTCGGGAACGGTGCGGGAGGCGGCGGCGCGCAGGCGGGCGACCGCCTCTTCGGCCGACGGTGGGGTGACGCCGAGAAGGCTGATGAGTTCGGCACGCGCGACCGGGTAGTCGGGGTCGTCCTCGCTCATCATCTCCTCCATCTCGTCGGCCGAATGACCGTGAAGCAGATCGCGCCAATAGGGATGTGCGGCGATCAGAGTGATCGCCTCCACCAGGTCGGCGGCCATCAGGGTGGCCTGGCCCTCGGAGTCGGCGAAAAGCACCGGGCGGGTGGTGCCGGCCGGTCCGCACAGGAAGTAGGTGCCGCCGGAGGCGTCTCCGGCGATCGCGGTGAGGGACAGCCCGGAGGGCAGGCTGAGTTCTTCGACGGGGTCGCGGCGCTCGATGTCGAAGTCGCCGGGCCAGACCAGCAGGGCGGCCAGTTGAGGAGTGGTCTCGATCCGGTGGAGAAGTTCGTCGGCTGGGGTCATGGGCGGGACTTTAGCGACACGGACCGACACAGACCGACCAAGATCGGCGGAATACTGGCGGGAGGAACTCCGGGCGGAAGGACACTCGGTATGGCGGATCAACCGAGGCTCATCCATACGGGGCGGGCCATGGCGGCGGCCACCCTGGTCTCGCGCATCACCGGGTTCGCCCGCACCGTGGCCCTCATCGCCGCATTAGGACTCGGCACACGCTTACTCGACGCCTACACGGCGGCCAACGTCACACCCAACACGATCTACGAGCTCGTGATGGGCGGGGCGGTCGCAAGTGTGCTGGTCCCGCTTCTGGTCCGCACCGCCGCCGACAAGAGCGTCGACGGCGACCTGTTCGCGCAGCGACTGTTGTCCCTGGTGGTCTACGGTCTCGCGGTGGTGGTGATCGTGACGATCGTCGCGGCGCCGCTCATCGTCGGCCTGACCGTGCCCGGGTTCAGCCCGGCGCAGCACGATCTGGCCGTCGTCTTCACCCGCTTCTTCATGCCGCAGATCCTCTTCTACGGCATGAGCGCGACGCTTGCGGCGATCCTGAACGCCCGTGGCCGCTTCGCCGTACCGATGTGGGCTCCTGTGGCCAACAATCTGGTGGTCATCGCCACCGCGCTGATCTTCCTGGCGATCGGCGGGTCCGGCCGGCTAGTGGAGCTGACGCGCGCGCAGACGCTCCTGCTCTCCGTAGGCACCAGCACCGGGGTCGCTGCCCAGATGATCGTTCTGGCCGTGGCAGGTCGCAGAGCGGGATTCCCGCTGCGGCTGCGCGCCGACCCCCGGGGCATCGCCGTACGCAGGATCGCCGCCATGGCTGGATGGACGGTGGCCTCGGTGGCCGCTGCCCAGGTCGTGTTCGTCGTGCTCACGCGTCTGGCCTCCCAGGCCGGCCCCGGTGCGGTCAGCGTCTATTCCAACGCGTACACGTTGTTCCAGCTGCCGTACGCCGTCATCGCGGTGACCGTGATCACCGGCGTGCTGCCCCGCATGAGCCGGTCGGCCGCCGCGCGCGACCTTCCCCAGATCACCGCCGACCTGTCACAGAGCCTGCGGCTGACCGGCGTGGCGCTGGTGCCGGTCGCCGCCGCCCTCATCGTGCTCGGCCCCGACCTGACCACCATGCTGTTCGACCACGGGAACGCCTCGGCCGGCGCGGCGCACCTCACCGGCGCGGTACTCGCCGCGTACGGGCTGGCCTTGGTGCCGTTCGCCGGTTATCAGATCATGTTGCGGGTCTACTTCGCCCTCGGCGACAGCCGTACACCGGCCCTGATCAGCGTCACGGTCTCCGCCGCCATTCTGGCGACCAGCCTGACCGCCACACGCGTCGCCTCAGGCCCGGACCTGTTGATCGCTCTGGCGGGATGCTCCGCCGTGGCCTACGCACTCGGGTGCGCCGTCACCGCCCAGCTGCTCCGGCGCCGGATCGGCCGCATCGACGGCCACCACCTCATCGCCTCACACTCCCGGATGCTGGTGGCCGGGGCCGTCGCGGGACTCGGCGCGGCCGCCGTCGCCCACGCCCTCGGGCCTTCCGCCGGTTCTGCCGTCATCATCGGTGCGGCGGCCGCCGCCGGAGCCGGGGTCTACGCCCTTGCCGCCCGCTTGCTCCGCATCAGCGAGTTCACGGCGATGACGGCGGCGCTGCGCGTCCGCGGCGCCTCCTGACAAGGCTGCGCTTCGTCGGGGTTTTTGAAGGATTGCTACGGGGACCACTGAAAGCGTCCAGGAGCGATGCGCTCGAGGTGATAGCGCAGGACGCCCAGGGCCTCGTCCGCGGTGCGCTGCCCGAGCAGCACGCTGGTGCCCAACCCCGCGGACATGGCGAGCAGCCCCGCCGCCTCGGCCTCGGGGTCGAGGCGAGCGGCGATCTCCCCTCCGTCCCGGGCTTTGTGTAGCTGGTCGGTGAGGAAGGCCTGCATCTCGTTCGGGCCGTCCATGAAGGGCTGTGTGGCGAGCGCGGAGTCTGTCACCGACAAGACGGCGTATGCGGTGTACACCAGATGGAAGACCCGGCTCTCCTCATCCTGCGGAAGCGCCTGGGTAAGGACGGCGTCGACGACGCGCAGGGGGCTCGCGGCCTGACCCGTCGGGCCCACGTGCGCCCA
This sequence comes from Planotetraspora thailandica, assembly GCF_016863335.1. GTDB lineage: Bacteria > Actinomycetota > Actinomycetes > Streptosporangiales > Streptosporangiaceae > Planotetraspora > Planotetraspora thailandica. The sequence goes on along the minus strand of NZ_BOOR01000060.1, from coordinate 13,606 downwards.
GACCCGCTCGCCCATTCGCCGCGCCAGGTGCTGCAGCCCGAAGAACAGCAGTTTCTCCTTGGACTCGAAGTAGTACTGCACGACGGCCACGGCGAAGCCAGCCTCCGCCGCGACCGACCGCATGGTGACCGCATGCAATCCCTTGCTGCCGGCGATGCGCAGCAGGGCCTCGGCGATCTGAGCGCGACGCTCACCATGGTCGGCCAACTTCGGCACGTGCCCCCACTCCCTCCGTATCTTCTTTGGTAGTACGAGTGTACTATCAAAGCGAGTCGAGAGGAGACCGCCACGATGACCAGGACCGCCGTCGGCCACTTCGTCAACGAGCAGGCGCGAGAGAGGTTTCTGCAGGCGTACGACGACGCCATGGGCCTGTGGCCAGGTGCGCGAGACGAGCACGACATTGAAACCCGATTCGGCACCGTGCACGTTCACCGCTCGGGCGCCGAGCGGGGAGAGCCGATCGTTCTGCTGCACGGCCACGGCGCCAACTCCTCCAACTGGTACCCGCAGATCGAGGCATTGGGGGAGCAGCACCCTCTCTACGCCGTGGACACCATCGACGACCCGGGCCGCAGCGTCCAGCGCGTGGTCGTGAAAGACTCCCAGGACAACGCCGCCTGGCTGAACGACGTGCTCGCGGGCCTCGGACTGGACAGGGTGCATCTTGTCGGCCTGTCCTACGGCGGATGGCTGACGCTCAACCAGGCGGTCTACCGGCCTGAGCGCCTCGCTTCGATCACTCTGCTGGACCCCGGCGGCTTGGAGAAGGTGCCCGCCCGCTTCCTCCTTGGCACGATCGCCGGCCTGTTCGCGATGCTCGCCCCGCGACGGATGCGACCCTGGTTCGCGCGGGTTCTGGCCAACCATGCGCTGATCGCCCCTGCCCGGCTGATGGCGCCGATCATGTTGAGTACGCGGACGTTCCGCCCGTCTCACCGTCCTTCGGCCAGGCCCTTCACTGACGACGAGCTGCGATCGGTGAACGTGCCGGCGCTGGTCCTGCTGGCAGAGCGCAGCGTCTTGCTCAGGGCAGGCAAGGTGCTGCCGCGTGTGCGGGAGCTGATCCCCGGCGTGTGCGCCGAGATCGTGCCAGGCATCGGCCACGGGCTGCCGCTGGAGGCTCCCGACCTGGTCAACTCGCGCGTGCTGCGCTTCATATCCTGCTCAGCACAATCGGAGGCCTATTCGCGATGCTCTTCCCACGACGGCTAAGGCCGTGGTTAGCCCGGGTGCCGGCCAACCATGCCATGCGCATGCCACGTGCGCTCATGGCGCAGGTCCTGCCGGCCAGCCCGACGTTCCGATCTTTTTCGCGCTCGTGCCTTGAGTGACGTTCAAGGAGGCATTGGTGATCGACAGGGGCGTGCTGGTCCACACGGTAAGCGGGACAACGCGCGGAGACAGAAAAGACGACCTCGCGGTCTTCTTGGGAATTCCCTACGCGCAGCCGCCGGTCGGCGCCCTGCGTTTCGCCGCACCGCGGCCTCCCCATACCTGGGACGGTGTGCGCGACGCGACGGACTACGGCCCGCCACCGCCGCAGTCCTGGCCCTTGCCCGCGGCCATGCCAACCGGAACGGAGTGGCTCACCCTCAACGTCTGGTCACCCGACCTGGGCGGCGCCCGGCTGCCGGTGCTGGTGTGGATCCACGGTGGCGCGTACATCGCCGGCGCCTCCAGCGACCCGATGTACGACGCGGCACCGATCGCCAGTCACGGGCTCGTCGTGGTGACCATCAACTACCGCGTGGGAGTCGAGGGCTTCGCGCAGATCGAAGGCGCCCCGGCCAACCGGGGCCTGCTGGACCAGATCGCGGCGCTGGAGTGGGTGAAGCGGAACATCTCCGCCTTCGGCGGCGATCCGGAACGCATCACGGTCGCCGGGCAGTCGGCGGGAGCGGGATCGATCGCCGCGTTGCTGACCATGCCGCGCGCCGTCGGCCTCTTCGGCCGGGCCATCACGCACTCCGTGCCGGGCGCCTGCTGCACTCCCGCCCTCGCGACTGACGTCACCGCCGCCTTGGCCGCTCGGCTCGGCGTGTCCCCGACCGTCGCCGGGCTCGGCTCAGTCGATCCGCAGCGCATCGCGAGCGCGGCCGGTGCGCTGATGGGCGACATGCCCAGGTACGGCAAGCGGTGGGGGCGGGCCGCCCATTGGACAATGCCCTTCTGTCCTGTGCTGGATGGCGAGGTCCTGCCGGATACACCCTGGAGAGCGCTCGGCAACCGCGGCGCCGTCGACATCGAACTGCTGGCCGGCTGCAATCGCGACGAGTTCCGGCTGTTCATGGCCATGGCAGGCCTCCTGGGCAAGATCACCGAAGACCACGCCGAGGAGGCCCTGCGCAACTTCGCCCCCAGCATCAACGGCGGGCGCGCCTATCGCGCGGGTTACCCGGACGCCACGGCGGAAGGGCTGTTCGAGATCGTCCACGGGGACGCGCTATTCCGCATGCCGACGCAGCGGCTGGCGGAGGCCCATTCGCTCACAGACGGCACCGCCTATTTGTACGAGCTGGGCTGGCCCTCGCCGGCACAGGGAGGAATCCTGGGCGCCTGCCACAGCCTCGACCTCCCGTTGCTCTTCGGCTCCTTTGGCAGTCCCGCGGGCCGATCAGTGCTGGGCGATCAGGAACCCGCGGCCGAAACCCTGGCCCTGGCCGGCCAGATCCGGCGCGCCTGGACCCGGTTCGCCGTCACCGGCGATCCCGGCTGGCCCGCTCACCGCCCCGATCAGCGACTCACCCACACCCTCCACACCACTCCGGCCACAACCCCCTACCCGCACGAACCGTCCCGGCGCATCTGGGACGGGCACGACATAGAGCCGTTTGACCTCCTTTGACGCCGGTCAGATCGCGCGATGTCAATGGGCCGTGTGGGCCGGCCAGTGGTGTTGATAAGTCTGCTCACTGGCCCTCCACTTCAGAAGAAGACGCCCATGACCGCGTGCTGGTGCCCATCACGCACCGTCGAAGCCAACAGCGAAAGCACGCTTGAGGTAGTCCCAGGCCGGGCCGGTGACAAGTCCCTTCGTCGCGGCTTCGGGCCCCTGCCGGTCGATCTTCGCGTAGAGCGCCGAGAGGACGCTCGTGTCAGCCCCGGTCATTTCCCTGACTGTCTTGGACCATTCGCGGGCCAGTTCCTGGACCTCCGGGTCGGCGGGATCCGTGGCCCGCTCCGCGTGGGAGGCCACCCGGCCGGCCAGTTCCCCCATCCGCTGCCGCCACCGGGCGACCCCGTCGTCGCCGACCTCCTCATGCAGTTGCCTGAGCCGCGCGAACTGCTCGGCAGTGAAGTTTTTGGCCTGCATCGCCGCCTCCATCGCGTGAATGAGCTGGTCGATCGATGGCTCTCGAGCCTCGCGCAGGGTGTTGGCCAGGCTCTGCAGTCGCCGCTGAAGCGCGCGGTGCAGCGCCATCTGATGTTCCACCTGGTCGAGTTGCCGGACGATCACCGTCCGCAGATCTCCGCTGTCGCCCTCCAGGACCTTCGCGATCTGACCGAGGGATAGCCTCAGCTCGCGCAGCGCCAGAATCCGGTACAGGCGGCGCACGTCATCGCCGGTGTAGAGACGGTGGCCAGCGGCCGACCGCTCGGCCGGGCACAGCAGCCCGATCTGGTGGAAGTGGTGCAGGGTCCGCACCGTCAAACCTGTCGCTGCGGCAAGTTCGCCGATCTTCAAGCGTCGTTCTGTCACATCGATCACCTGTCAGGGACGCTATGTGCTGACGTCGCGTCAGATGCAAGCGCATCACAGTGTTGCGACGACCCCCTCGAATGCGCCGGCGATCGCCGTCCCGGGCTTGTCGCCGTCCCAGGGCTCGAGAAGCTGCTCATCATCGGCGCCGACCCGCACCGCCGCGGCGTACCCGACCCCGAACAGCCCCTGTTCCCTGAGCAAATGTTCGGCGAGGCCGGCCTCGTCTCCTACGTCGTTGACGACGCCGCGAAGGTCGAGCGCGTGTACTTGATCATCCGGGCAGGCTGACACCCGTTCACCCGGGATGCCCCCGACGCGCCGCATCCGGCGACAGTCGCGTTCGCGGGAGTGTCGCAGAGACACCGCCGACACTACTGTGCGCCTTCCTCCTCGGCGCGTTCGACCTTCGCGGGAATGCCCGCCCATTCCGCGTAGCGGCGGATGATTCGCTGAGCCGCGCCGATGTCCGCGAGCGCACCCTCGATCCCGGTGAGTGGGGGCTCCTCTTCAGTGACGAATCGGTTGAACGCGATGAGTTGCCGCTCGAACGCCTCCGCGATGTCCCGGTAGACCGCCTTACGCTCGGTCGTGCCGACGCGTGACGTGACGGTGAGGGTGGTCGGGGCGTTCAGCAGGTAAGGGGTCAGGAAGTCCAGTTCCAGCGAGCCGTGCTCGTGATGGACGGCCACCGTCTCGTGGTAGGCGGGGTAGCTCGGCAGGCAGTGCCGCCGCAGGCCGTACCTGCCGCATCCGGAGTCGAGCAGCACCCCGCTCACCTCGATCGACGGCGGGAAGACGTCGGCAGGCCAGACGGACACGTGGTCCACGGTGGCGGGCACGCCGAAGAGCAGCCGCATGAGGGCCAACTCCTGGCCGACGCCTCCGAGCACGACCTGGGCGTAGAGACGCCGCAACCGTTCCGAGTCGGTGCCGAGAGCGGCGGTGAGCACCTCGTCGTCGGCTTCGCGTTGCACGGCGAGCCGTTCCGACACCGGCCGGGACGCGCGGGCCCGGGCGAAGAGCAGCTGGGACTCGTCGGACGGATGAAGGATGGAGATGTCCATCTGCCGTACGGCTCCCGCCCCGCCGACCTTGTGCAGTTCCTCCTGCAGCCGGTACGTGGCGGGGTCGTACTGCTTCGCGCAACCGACCATGAGGCGTGCGTCGCCGGGGATCCCGTTCAGCTCGGCCCTGCTGTAGGCGAGGGGGCTCTCGCACAACACCCAGTAGCGCCGGTCGAGGGCGTCCTTCACCAGCCGCGCGTGGGACCCGGCGGTGAGGATGATCACAGCCTCGAATCCGCCCGCGTCCATCATGGCGGCCGCGTCGTCGTATGCCGGGACGCTCAGCTCGCGCCCGAGCGTCTCCGCGTGGTTCCGGTCCAGGTCGCAGACGGCGCACACCTTGAAGACGTCACGCCGGCGGGCGAGCAGCGGCAGGTAGACGACCTGGGCCATCACGCCCAGACCCACGACGGCCACCCTCAGCGGATCCATGCCTCACCGTGCCCGGGCTAGGCCGACAGGACGACCTTGTTGCAACCGTCCAGCTTGTTCTTGAACAGGTCGTAGCCACGCGCCGCGTCCGACAGCGGGAGGCGGTGCGTGATGACGAAGCTCGGATCGATCTCGCCGTTCTCGATTCTGCGAAGCAGCGGCCTGAGATATCGCTGCACGTGGCACTGCCCCGTCCGCAGCGTGAGAGACCGGTTCATGAGCGACCCCATCGGGAACTTGTCGAGGAACCCGGCATAGACCCCGATGACGGACACGATTCCGCCGTTGCGGCACGCCATGATGGCCTCGCGAAGGACGTACGGCCGGTCCGTCTCCATGCGTGCCGCCTGCTTCGTCCTGTCATAGGCGTACATGGCGGGGTTGGGGTAGTGCGCCTCCATGCCTACGGCGTCGATGCACGCGTCCGGGCCGCGGCCGGCGGTCATGTCCAGCAGCGCCTCCTGGACGTCGACCTCCTCGTAGTTGATCGTCTCCGCCCCGGCCCGCTCGGCGATCTCCAGCCGGTACGGGAATCGGTCGATGGCGATCACCCGGTGGGCCCCCATCAGGTACGCGCTGGCGACCGCGAACTGGCCGACGGGGCCGGCGCCCCAGACGGCGATCACGTCGCCCGGCTTGATGTCGCACATCTCGGCGCCCATCCATCCGGTGGGCAGGATGTCGGACAGGAACAGCACCTTCTCATCGGGAAGCCCGTTGTCGATCTTGATGGGGCCGACGTCCGCGAACGGCACCCGGGCATACTCCGCCTGCCCGCCCGGATATCCGCCCAGCATGTGGGAGAACCCGAAGACGCCCGCCGGGGAGTGGCCCATGAACCTCTCCGCCAGCCCGGCGTTGGGATTGGAGTTCTCGCACAACGAGAACATCTCGTGCGCGCAGGCGGTGCAGTATCCGCAGGCGATGGGGAAGGGCACCACCACTCGGTCGCCGATCCGGAGGTTCGGCACGGAGGGCCCCACGTCGACGACCTCTCCCATGAACTCGTGGCCGAGGACGTCGCCCTTCTTCATGGTCGGCACGTATCCGTCCAGAAGATGCAGGTCCGAGCCGCAGATGGCGGTCGACGTGATGCGCACGATCGCGTCGCGGCTGTTGAGGATCTTCGGGTCGGGTGTCTCCCGCACCTCGACGGTGTTGCGGCCCATCCAGCAGTTGGCCTTCATGGGAGCCTCCTCACGCCACCGGCTGCGCGCGCCGCTGCAGTGCCTGTCGTAGTGCCCGGGTGCCTTCGGGACTGCCCTCCGACCTGACCACTTCGCCGGTCTCCATGACCTGCTTGAACCGGCGCAGGTCGTCTTGGACCTGCTGGTCGGGGTGCTCGCCCAGCAGCCGGGCGATGGCGGCTGCCATCCTGCCTCCGGGCAGGTGATACCGCAGGTTCACCCGCACTTCGGTGCCGCGTCCGCCGGGGGCGTCGTCGAAACGCACGGAGCCGCTGTTCGGCACGAGGGAGCTCTTGGACGACGACCAGGCGATGAGCTCGTCCCGCCGGTCCTCCACGATCGCGGCGTCCCACTCCACGGCCCTTCCCGCCGGACCCCGGACCCTCCAGTGCGTCTGCCCGTCGCTCATATCGACCGAGTCGACGTGCACCATGAATCGCGGGAAGTTCTCGAAGTCGTGCCAGAACTCGTACACCTCCGGCCGGGGGCGCCTCACCGTGATGGCGGCCCGCACGCTCATCACGCCCCGCGCCTCACCCTGCTCCTTGCCCGCGACCCGCTGCCGGGACCGGCGAGCTCGCAGCACGGCGTACACGTCGGCGGCGGTGACGGCGAGGACGACACCGGTGACGGCGGCCACCCGGCGGCGCCGTTTCCCCGTACGGCGGGCCATGGCGGCGGAGAGCGACGTGACGTCGGCGGCGTCCCCCGCGAGCCGGCTCCAGAGCCCCACGGAGTGCTTCCTGCCGCGAAGGAGAGTCTCCGCGTGAAGCAGGTTGCGCATGCCTGCCAGCGGTACGGTCGCCCGGGCCGCTGGCGAGTCGTCCACCCCGATGACCCGCGCGACGACACGCGGTGCGGCGACTTGCATCGCCCCCAGGGCCACGCCGGCCCATCCGAGCATGTGTGCGAGCCGGTCTGCCATGGGGTCGTGAGTGTCACTCATGTCGTCCTCGCAAGGCTCTCGCTGTTCAGGCTCGACGTGCCCGCGGCTCCCCTTCGGCGACCGCCGACGCACCGCGGATCAACCCAACTCAGGACATCCAGTGATATATGGCGCCAAATCTCCCTGCTGGCCGTACCCGGATGACGCCGAGACGACACCTCGGCGCGCGCCGCACTACCAGCTGGGATGGATGACGACCTTCGTCCAGCCGTAGTCCCGCCGGTCGAAGTGCTCGTAGCCGGCGGGCGCGTCGTCCAGGCCCAGCTCGTGTGAGACCACCCAGGAAGGCCGGGCCTTCTCCTCGTGGATGAGCGTGCAGAGCTGCCGGTTGTAGTTCTTGACGTTGCACTGGCCGTTGCCCATCGTCTGGCCCTTGAACCAGAACATCCCGTAGTCGAAGGCGATCTCGCCCTCCTTGTAGAGGTCGTCCGGGCTACCCGGGTCGAACGGGAGGAAGACGCCGACGACGCCGATGGTCCCGGTGAACTTGACCGAATTGACCAGGTTGTTGAGCGTCATGTTGGGATGCTCGTGACCCTGAGGGTCGTGCGCCTGGTAGCCCACGCACTCGCAGCCGCGGTCGGCCCCCATGCCCTGGGTGAGCTCCATGACCTGATCCACCGGTGAGGTCCTGGAGTCGTCAATCGCGATCGCCCCGATCTCCTCGGCCTTGGCGAGACGGTCGGGATGACGGTCGACGACCATCACCTTGCTCGCGCTCTGGAGCGTGGCGGAGTAGGCGGCCATCAGACCGACCGGCCCGGCCCCGTAGACGACGACGGAATCGCCCGCCTGCACGGAGGCGAGCCGGGTCGCGTGCCAGCCGCTGGGCCAGATGTCGGCGAGCATCACGTAGTCGTTCTGTTTCTCCTTCGCGTCGTCCGGGAGGACGAGGCAGTTGAAGTCGCCGTACGGCACACGCAGGAACTCGGCCTGGCCGCCGCTGTAGGGGCCCATGTCGGCGAAGCCGTAGGCCGCCCCGGCGATGCCCGACTCGGGATTGGTGGTCAGGCAGTAGGCCGTCAGGCCCTTCTCGCAGTTCGCGCAGAAGCCGCACGCGATGTTGAACGGTATGCAGACCGTGTCGCCGACGGCGATGCGGTCGACGGCAGATCCGACCTCGACCACCACACCGAGGTTCTCGTGACCGAGGACCCGTCCCCTCTCGAGGTCGGTCCGGCCTTCGTACATGTGCAGGTCCGACCCGCAGATGTTGGCCGTGGTGACGCGGACCAGGACATCGGTGGGCCGCTCTATACGCGCATCGGGGACGTTCTCGACATGAACCTGTCGAGGCCCCTCGTAGACGACGGCTTTCATGGCTTCCCTCACAGGCGTTGACGGCGGTTTCCCGATCTCCCTCCTTTGCGCTAGACGAGCAGCTCGAACACCGACATCGCGCGTTCCCACTGCTCGGTGGCGGGATTCTTCTGGTCCGGATTCATGATCTTGAAGGTGCGCGCCAGCGCCAGGGACAGCCCTCCGGCGACCTCCGGCAGGCGCCGCATGACCTCCTCGCTGACCGACAGGTCGAGCAGGGGAAGCCGGGCCAGTTGCTCCAGGATCGGCTTGAGCTCGATCTCCTCGTCGAGTTCGCGGAACCGGTGAATGCTCTCCTGGATGCCTTTGGTGAGGGGCAGATCCCAGGGCTCGATGATGTCGCGGTGGCCGGCCTTGGCGTGGGCCATGCCGATCACCAGGAGGTCGCGGAGTTTCTCGTTGACGAAGTCGCTGTAGCGCCGGAGGTCTTCCTTGTCGACGTTCACTCCGGCGGCCCTGCGGAAGAACCGCTCGAACCTCGGCACCGCCATAAGCACCATGGAAGCCTCCTTCTTGTCCCCTTCGTGTCCGAACGGGCGGGGCCGGCCCCATCAGGATGGTCCGGCGTCTCGGCGATCTCAGGCGGCCAGCGCACCGTCCACCCACTCCCGCAGCACGGGCGCCGGCGCCGCGCCCGCGCGCCTGGTGACGACATTTCCCTGTTTGACCACGAGGAGCGTCGGGATCGCCTGAACCTCGAAGCGGCCCGCCAGCCCAGGGGCCGCGTCGACGTTCACCTTCACCAGCTTCACCCGGCCGGCGAGATCCGCCGCGACCTCTTCGAGCGCGGGGCTGACCATGCGGCACGGGCCGCACCAGGGCGCCCAGAAGTCGACGACCACCGGGATCCGCGAGGCCTCGACGACGTCGGCGAAGTCGTCGTCTCCGGCCTGGGTCACCCATGGCAGGGGCCGATGGCAGTTCCCGCAGTGCGGGGTGCCCGATGCGGCCCTGCCCGTCAGGGTGGTCGAGGTCGCCGGGAGCCGGTTCCTCCGCCCACACTGAGGGCAGGCGATCACGCTCGCAGTGCCGGATGCGGCGCCGGACGGTCCGGCCGTCGTCATCGTCGCACCTCCGGGTTCTCGTAGGTGACCGTGAGCTCAGCGCCGGACATGCCGACACGGATGGTCGCGCCGTCGAGGACGTCGCCGGCCACCAGGGCGCGGGCGATGCGGGTCTCCACCTCTCGGGCGATGAAGCGGCGCAGCGGCCGCGCCCCGTAGACCGGGTCGAAGCCCCGCTCGGCGATGTGCCGGACCGCCTCGTGGCTGACCTCGAGCGTCATCCGGCGACCGCCGAGCCGCGTCCTGATGTCCTTGAACATCAAGGTCACGATCTGCTCGATCTCCGCCTCGGTCAGCGGCTTGAACAGCACGATCTCGTCGATCCTGTTGAGGAACTCGGGCCGGAAGCGCGCGCGCAGCTCCGCCATGACCATTTCGCGCACCTCGGGGTCGATCTCGCCCGTGGGGGCCGCCTTCTCGCTCAGGTAGTGCGACCCGATGTTGGACGTCATGATGATCACGGTGTTGCGGAAGTCGACCGTACGGCCCTGCGCGTCGGTGAGCCGGCCGTCGTCGAGCACCTGCAACAGGGTGTTGAAGACGTCCGCGTGGGCCTTTTCGATCTCGTCGAACAACACCACCGAGTACGGCTTACGCCGCACGGCCTCGGTGAGCTGGCCGCCCTCCTCGTAGCCGACGTACCCGGGGGGCGCGCCGACCAGGCGGCTGACCGTGTGCCGCTCCTGGTACTCGCTCATGTCGACCCGGACCATGTTGTCCTCGGTGTCGAACAACACCTCGGCGAGCGTCCTGGCCAGCTCGGTCTTCCCGACGCCCGTGGGGCCGAGGAAGATGAACGACCCGATCGGGCGGCGCGGGTCCTTGATGCCCGAACGTGCCCGGATGATCGCATCGGCGACCGCCTGCACGGCCTCGTCCTGGCCGATCACCCGCTCGTGCAGGATCTCGTCCAGCCTCAGCAGCTTGTCCCGCTCGCCCTCCTGCAGGCGCTGGACCGGGATGCCCGTCCAGCGGGATACGATGCCGGCGATCTCCTCCTCGGTCACCACCTCGCGCAGCAGCCGATGGCCGCCCTGCTTGGACTCCAGTTGCTCCTCCCCGGCCTGGAGCTTGCGTTGCAGCTCGGGCAGCCTGCCGTGCCTCAGCTCCGCCGCACGGTTGAGGTCGTAGTCACGCTCGGCCTGCTCGGCCTCGCGGCGCACGGCCTCGATCTCCTGGCGAAGCTGCTGCACCTTGCGCAGGGCGTGCCGTTCGGCCTCCCACTGCGCACGCATCGCGTCGGCATTCGCCCGCAGGTCGGCCAACTCGGCGCGCAGCGCCTCCAGCCGGGCAGCGCTCGCCGGGTCCTCCTCCTTGGCCAGCGCCGCCTCCTCGATCTCCAGGCGTGTCACCAGCCGGGTCAGCTCGTCCAGCTCGGCCGGCATGGAGTCGATCTCCGTACGGAGCATCGCGCACGCCTCGTCGACCAGGTCGATCGCCTTGTCGGGCAGGAACCTGTCGGAGATGTAGCGGTGGCTCAGCACGACCGCCGCGACCAGCGCGGCGTCCTGGATCTTCACGCCGTGGAACACCTCGAGCCGCTCCCGCAGGCCGCGCAGGATCGAGATCGAGTCCTCCACCGACGGCTCGTCGACGAACACAGGCTGGAGACGGCGTTCCAGCGCGGCGTCCTTCTCGATGTGCTTGCGATATTCGGTGACCGTCGTCGCGCCGATCATGTGCAGCTCGCCGCGGGCCAGCATCGGCTTGAGCATGTTGCCCGCGTCCATGGCGCCCTCGGCGGCACCCGCGCCGACGACGTTGTGCACCTCGTCGACGAACAGCAGGATGCGGCCCTGCGCGGCGGTCACCTCGGTGAGCACGGCCTTGAGGCGTTCCTCGAACTCGCCGCGGTATTTCGCCCCGGCGACCAGCGCGCCCACGTCGAGGCTGAAGATCTCCTTGTCCTTCAGGCCCTCGGGAACGTCGCCCCGGGCGATGCGCTGGGCCAGGCCCTCCACGATGGCGGTCTTGCCGACCCCGGGGTCGCCGATGAGAACGGGGTTGTTCTTGGTCTTGCGGGACAGGATCTGCACCACCCTGCGGATCTCCGCGTCCCTGCCGACGACCGGGTCGAGCCTGTCCGCCCGCGCGGCGGCGACCAGGTCACGGCCGTACTTCTCCAGGGCCTCGTAGGCCACCTCCGGCATGGCGGAGGTCACCCGCTGGTGACCGCGCACCTGCGTGAGGATCCCCAGGAAGCGCTCGCGGTTCAGCCCATGCGCCTGCAGCAGTCGTCCGGCGGCGCTGTCGGTCCCCTCGTCGAGCAACGCCAGCAGAAGGTGCTCGACCGAGACGTACTCGTCCTTCAGCCGCTTCGCCTCCCGATCCGCCGCATCCATCAGGCGGGACAAGCGCTGGGTGACGTACACCTGGCCGGGTGCGGCGCCGGGACCGGTGACGCGGGGCCGGCGTTCCAGCTCCGCCTCCAGGTCCGTGCGCAACCTCTCCGGGTCCGCGCCCGCGGCGGTGATCAGGCGGGGGGCGAGCCCTTCGGGCTGTTCGAGCAATGCCAGCAGAAGGTGCTCACCGTCGACCTCCGTGTGCCCGTGACGGATCGCCTTGGTCTGGGCGTCGTGGAGGGCTTCCTGGGACTTCTGGGTCAGCCGGTTGATGTCCACGTTCTGCCTCCCCTCGTTCTGGAGCTGATGCGCAGAGCCGCCTCCAGCTCCGCGATGCGGTCGAGGAGGTCCGTCACCAGACCCAGGGAGGCGTAGTTGACGGCCAGGTCCGCGTGCAGACGTTGCAGCCGGCCGGCCGCGGAGAGCTGGGAAGGCGGAAAGCACAGCTCGCCCGACGGACCCGGATAGGCCTCGATCAGGCCGAGCGCCACCAGGCGGCACACCAGCCCGGGATGCAGGCCGGTCGCCCGCGAGAAGGACTCCAGATCCAGGTGCGGGAGCCGTACGAGGGGATGGCTCATCACGAACTCCTCCTTCCGGCTCGCGGATTGAAGGCGGAGGCGGCCGCGAGCTGCTCGTACAGGCGACGGTCCGCGTCGGTCAGCGTGCCGGGCACCATGATCCGCGCCTCGGCGAACAGGTCGCCGGGGCTGCCGCGCGGGTTGGGCATGCCCTGCCCGCGAAGGCGCAGGCGGCGGCCGGAGGAGGTGCCGGGAGGCACCTTGACCTTCGCCTCCCCGCCGGGCGTCTCGACCACGACGGTGGCGCCGAGGGCGGCCTCCGCAGGAGTGAGAGGGAGCAGGACGTGCAGGTCGCGCCCGTCGACGCGGTAGCGCGGATGCTCGGCGATCCGTGTGATCAGGTAGAGGTCGCCGGCCTTGGCGCCCTCACTGCCCATGCCTCCCTGACCCGTCAGCCTGATGCGCCGGCCCTCGGTGACGCCCGCGGGAATGGTGACCGTGAGCGTCCGCGGCCCTCCCCGGCCGGGCAAGGTGATCGTGCGCCGCCCGCCCCGGTAGGCCTCCTCCACTGTGAGAGGCAGCTCGGCCTCCTGGTCGGCGCCGGGGACCGGCCCCCACCCCCGCCCGGCGCCGCGGCGCCTGCGGCCGCCGAACATCTCGCCGAGCAAGTCCCCCAGGTCGACGTCCTCGCCGAACCTGACCTCCTCGGCGAACGGGCCACGGCCCCGTCCGGCGGCCCCCGCCCCGGCGCGGGCCCGGGCGTACGCCGCGGGGTCCACACCCTCGGGCACCTGACGGAAGTCGCGGCCGAAGGCGTCGTAACGCCGCCGCGTCTCCGGGTCGGACAGCACCTCGTAGGCCTCCGCCACCTCCTTGAAGCGGTCCTCCGCTCCAGGGTCCTTGTTGACGTCGGGGTGGTAGGAGCGTGCGAGCTTCCGGTAGGCCCGCTGAATCTCGTCCTGCGAAGCCGACCTCGCCACCCCGAGGATCTCGTAGAAGTCGCGGTCCGCCATGTCACGCCCAC
>NZ_BOOR01000059.1 GCF_016863335.1 Planotetraspora thailandica | reverse complement strand
CGTGGTCGTCATGGAAACAGACGCCGTGTCACTGACCGCAGTGACCAAGAGCTTCGGGGCCGTCCGCGCCGTCGACGGCCTCACGCTGACCATCCCCCGGGGCAGCACCGTGGCCCTCCTCGGCCCGAACGGCGCGGGCAAGTCGACCACGATCGGCATGCTGCTCGGGCTCATCCCTCCCGACTCGGGAAAGGCCGCCCTGTTCGGGCTCGATCCCGGCCAGGCCGTACGGCGGGGCCTCGCGGGAGCGATGCCCCAGGAGGGCGGGCTCATCCCCCGGGTCACGATCGGCGAGCTCCTCACCTTCCTCGCCGGGACCTACCCCGCTCCCCTTCCCCTGGACCAGGTGCTGGCGCTGGCGCAGATGACCGGCTTGCGGAACCGGCGGGTGGACAAGCTCTCCGGCGGCCAGGCCCAGCGCGTGCGCTTCGCCATGGCCCTGATCGGCGACCCCGGCCTGATCGTCCTCGACGAGCCGACCGCCGCCCTCGACGTGGAGGCGCGGCGCGAGTTCTGGAACGGCATGCGCACGCTGGCCGGCAGGGGCAAGACCATCCTGTTCTCCACCCACCACCTCGGCGAGGCCGACGAGCAGGCCGACCGCTTCGTCGTGATCGACAGGGGCCGGGTGGTCGCAGACGGCACCAGCACGGAGATCAAGAAGATCGTGGCGCTCACCACGGTGAGCGTGACGGCCCCGGCCGAGGTCGGTTGGCTCGGCGACCTTCCCGGAGTACGCCGGATGGAGGTCAGGGGCGACAGGGCGCACCTGCGCAGCGCCGACCCCGACGCCACCGTGATGGCCCTCGCCGAGGCGGGAGCCGTACGGAACCTCGAAGTGGCCCCCGCCGGCCTCGAAGACGCCTTCGTCGCCCTCACCAGCAAGGAGACCGTGTGATGGTGGGCTATATCCGCCTCGAACTGCTCAGGATCATCCGGGACGGCGGCTACGTCATCTTCGGGATCGCCTCCCCCGTCGTCATGTATCTCGTGCTCTCCAACCTCGTCCCGATCCAGGGCGGCAGACAGGACGCCTCGATCCTCACGATGGTCAGCATGGCCGCGTACGGAGCACTCGGCGGCGCGTTCAACAACGGCAGCGGCATCGCCGAGGACCGCGCCGCCGGCTGGCTGCGCCAACTCCGCCTGACGCCGCTGACCCCGGCCCAGGTAGTGGCCGGCAAGGTCGTCACCGGTGCGCTCGGGGTCGTGCCCAGCATCGCCGCCGTCCTGCTCACCGGGGTGCTGGTGAACCACGTCTCGCTGAGCCCGGGCCAGTGGCTGGCCATCGTGGGGCTGCTGTGGGTCGGCACGATCCCCTTCTCGCTGCTCGGGCTGGGCAACGGCTACAGCCTCTCCGGGCAGACCGCCGCCATGGCCAACATCGCGGCGCTCCTCGGCCTGTCCATCGTCGGCGGGCTCTGGGTGCCGACCGACGGATTCCCCGGCTGGTTGCGCGCGATCGCCGAGTGGACCCCGTCCAACAGCTACGCCTCGCTGTCCTGGAACGTCGCCTTCGGTCATGCGCCGGGACCGCGTGCCGTCGCGATCCTGTGCGGGTGGCTGGTGGTGTTCGGTCTCTACGCCCTGTACGGCTTCCGCCGCGCCGGGCGGACCGCCTGACCGATATGAAACGATCGCAGCCGATGAAGCAGTCGAAGCCCGGCGGACCCGAGTGGCTGAACCCGCTCAGCGAGAACGAGCGGGGGCCGGACGCCAAGGGCATGTACATCTGGGTCACCCTCGCCGGCGGAAGCGTGTGGGACATCGTCAGCGGGCAGTCCCATCCCCTCTGGCTGGCGTGGCCCGCGGCGGCCGCCTGCGCGGCGCTCTACATCGTGACGATCCGCCTCGCCTTCTCCGACCGGCACCGGGCGACCTGGCGGGCGCTGCCCCTGCTCGCCGCGCTCACCGTCGCCTGCGCCGCGTTCTTCCAGAAGGACTGGTTCTACCTGCTGGTCATGCTCTCGATCGCGATCGGGGTGACCCTCCGCGGACGAGAGCTGCCGCCGCTGCTGATGGTCCTGTGCGTCACCGGGTTCGCCCTTCAGCTCGCCGTCGGAGCCTCCATCGGCTTCGCCGTGCTGATCGCCTGGGGCACGTTCACCGCGGGCATCATTCCGGCGATCATGATCCGCCTGTGGGAGGCCATCCACGAGCTCCAGCGCACCCGCGAGGAGCTCGCCAGCTCGGCGGTCGCGGAAGAGAGGCTGCGCTTCTCCCGCGACCTCCACGACCTTCTCGGCCACACGTTGTCGGTCATGGTGGTGAAGGCGGAGGCCGTACGACGCCTGATCCCGAAGGACCCCGCGACGGCGACGCGGCAGGCGGAGGACATCGAGCAGATCGGCCGGGAGGCGCTCACCGAGGTCCGCGCGGCCGTCACCGGCTACCGCGGCCGAGGGTTGTCCGCCGAACTGGAGTCGGCCCGCACCGTGCTCGCCGACGCCGGCATCGACGTCACGGTCCGCACCCCGATCCTGCGGCTCACGCCGGAGACCGACGCCCTCCTCGGGTGGGCCGTGCGCGAGGGCGTGACCAACGTCATCCGCCACAGCGGCGCCCGCTCGTGTGAGATCCGCCTCAGCGAGCCTCCCGGGGCGGTGCTGGAGATCCGCGACGACGGCGGCGCACAGGCAGGGCCCGGCGGGACGGGCAACGGCCTGGTCGGCCTGCGCGAGCGGGTGACAGCGGCAGGCGGCACCCTGGAGGCGGGACCGCGGGACGCCGGGGGCTTCCTGCTCCGCGTGACGTTGCCGGAGCAAGGAGACAACGCGTGATCAAGGTACTCCTGGCGGAGGACCAGGGCATGATGCGCGGCGCCCTGGCCCTCCTGCTCGGCCTGGAGGACGACATCGAGATCGTCGCCCAGGTGGCGTCCGGCGACGACGTCGTCGCCGCGGCCGTGGAGACGCGGCCGGACGTGGCCCTGCTGGACATCGAGATGCCCGGCCGGAGCGGGCTCGACGCGGCGGCCGACCTGCGCGATCGCGTCCCGGCCTGCCGGGTGGTGATCCTCACGACGTTCGGCAGGCCCGGCTATCTGCGACGCGCGATGGAGGCGGGCGCCTACGGCTTCCTCGTAAAGGATGGTCCCGTCGAGGAGTTGGCGACCGCGATCCGCCGAGTGCTCAACGGAGAGCGGGTCATCGACCCGGCGCTCGCCGCCGCCGCGCTCAGCACCGGCCCGAGCCCGCTCACCGACCGCGAACGGGACGTCCTGGCCGCCGCGGCCGACGGCTCCACGATCGCCGACATCGCGGTGCGCCTCCACCTGTCGGAGAGCACCGTGCGCAACTACCTGTCCTCCGCGATCGGCAAGACCGGCACCCGCAACCGCATCGAGGCCGCCCGCGCGGCCCGCCACAACGGCTGGCTCTGACCCGCCCTACTGCACGTCGAACTCGTTGCCTTCGGGGTCGGCCATGGTCACATGGTGCGACCCCGGCTCCTGAACCGTCCACAACACGGTCGCGCCGAGCGCCTTGAGCCGGTCGACCTCGGCGTCCCGGCGTTCCGGACCGGCGTGCAGGTCGACGTGCAGCCGGTTCTTGCCCGACTTCGGCTCGGGCACGGCCTGGAAGAGGATCCTGCGCCCCAGGCCCGTGCCGCTGGCCGGGTCGACCGGGTCGCCGGGATGCCGTACGGCCCGCAGGCCCTTCCACGCCTTGCCGTCCGCCGTCAGGTCGCCGGGGCTGACGACGCCGAGGCCGAGCAGCCGCTCGATGATGGCGGTGTTGTCCTCGACCTCGTATCCCAGCGCCTCGGCCCAGAACGCGGCCAGCTTGTGGGGGTCTGCGCAGTCGACGACGAGCTTCCACTCAAGGATCATGTAACCGATATTAGTGGTTACACCTTCGCCCGTCAGGCGATCGTGTGGATCCCGCCCGGTTCGATCACATTCAGGGCTGCGTCATGGACAGGAATCCCGCGTCGAACGTCACCTGCGCCAACGCCCGCTGACCCTCGGCGTTGGGATGGAAGTAGTCCCACCCGCTCACGTGCCGCAGCGTGAAGGGGTAGGAGAACACCGCTCCCCCGTCGTACCTGCAGGCCGGGCCGTACAGGGCGCACGCCTGGCGGAGCTGGTCGTTGTAGGCGATCACCCGGGCGCGCACCCGCTCCCGGCGGGCCTCGTCCTTCTTGGCGAGCGACGACGGCTCCGCCAGCATCGACGGGCAGACGCGGCCCAGCGCCCAGAACGAGCGGGCCCAGCCGTTGTCCTTGCCGACCAGCCACAGGCGCCTCAGGTCGGGGATGCTGGCGACGAACACCTTCGCCCCCGACGGGCGCAACACCGCGAGCGCGTCTTCGACCCCCTTGCGGAACGCGCCCACCGGGGTCATGGCCGCCTCCGAGTCCGTGCAGGCGTCCTGCGCGCCGATCAGGATCGTCACGTATCCGGCTCCCGCGGCGACCGCCCGGCGAGCCTGGCCGGCCAGGTCGGCGCTGTCCGCCCCCGGAACCGCGAAGTTCAGATTGTGGCCCCTCATCCCCGGGCTCATGCCGAGCAGCCTCAGGTAGTGGCTGCCGACGCTCGAGTCGTCCCCTGCCGACCACGACCGCGACGTGCACGAGACGTACCAGCCGCACGCGTTGAATCCGGCGCTTATCGAGTCGCCGAGCGCGGCCATTACCCTGGGCGTCTGCCGGGTCTGCGCGTGGGCCGTCCCTGTTCCCGCGACGACGGCCGCCGCGACAAGGACAGGCGCGATTTTTTTGATCATGGGCACCTCCGGGACCCAAAGCTAGGGATCACGCGGAGGTTCGGCCCGAGGCCACCAGGGCAGTCGCGACTACCGTGACCAAGTCCCTGTCCTCGCTTTACGCGAGGCGCCCGGCATGCGGGGGTCGGTGTCGAACGTGTTCAGTTCCTGCGTAAAGTGAGGCAAATGAGTGTCGCCCTGATCCGCCCCCTCACAGTTCGCACCGTCGCGGTGAGCGACCCGGCCGATCTGCTCGCGCGTCTACCCGGCGCCGGGCCGTACGTCTGGGTCAGACACGGTGAAGGACTGGTGGGATGGGGGGTCGCCGCCCGCACGAGCGTCCCGCCGGGCCCCGGCCGCTTCCAGTGGGCGCGCGAGTGGCTGTCGTCGGTCTTCGGCGACGCCCGGATCGACGACGAGGTCGGCATGCCGGGCTCGGGCCCGGTGGCGTTCGGCTCGTTCGCCTTCGACGCGAGCTCCACGGGGTCCACGCTGGTGGTGCCGCAGGTCGTGCTCGCCCGGTCCGGCGGGAAGGCGTGGCTGACCACCGTCGGCGAGCCCTCCTCCGACACGGTCGCGCCCTTAGCCGCGCCCCTCGGCATCCGCTACGAAGACGGCACCCTGACCGCCCTCCAATGGCAGGACCGGGTCGCGAAAGCCGTACGGAGGATCAGGGGCGGCGACCTGGACAAGGTCGTGCTGGCCCGTGACCTGATGGCAGTCGCCGACCGGGAGATCGACACCCGGGTCCTGCTGTCGCGGCTGGCCACCCGCTACCCCGAGTGCTACACGTTCTCCGTCGACGGCCTCGTCGGCGCGACCCCCGAGCTGCTCGTGCGGCACACCGGCCAGTCCATCGAGTCGCTCGTCCTGGCCGGCACCGTCGCCCGTGAATCGAACCCGGCCGACGACGCCGCCCGAGGCGCCGCGCTGATGGCCTCCGAGAAGGACCGCTACGAGCACGTCTGCGCCGTCGTGTCGGTCAAGGAGGCCCTCGCTCCCCTGTGCGCGGAGATGCACGTTCCCGACGAGCCCGAGCTGCTCATGCTACCCAACGTGCAGCACCTCGCCAGCCGGGTCACCGGCCGCCTGTCCGACGGCGCGTCGGTGCTCGACGTGGTGGCGGCCATGCACCCCACGGCGGCCGTCGGCGGCACGCCCACGGCGAAGGCGCTCGGCGTGATCGGCGAGCTGGAGGGCATGGACCGCGGCCGCTACGCCGGCCCCGTCGGCTGGATCGACTCGCGCGGGGACGGCGAGTGGGGCATCGCGCTGCGCTGCGCCGAGGTCTCCGGCGACCACGCACGCCTGTTCGCGGGCTGCGGCATCATGGGCGGCTCGGACCCCGTCGCCGAACTCGCCGAGGCACAGGCCAAGTTCCGCGTCATGCAATACGCGCTGGAAGGCTGACGCCCGGCCTACCCGCGGGCCAGGTAGACCAGTCCTCCGAAACTCACGTCAGCACGTCCTGCGGTGACGGTCGCCAGCCACTCCTCGAAACCGGCCGTCCCCTCCTGAGGGACCGCCACCTCGAAGGCGACGTCCGCGCCGTAGGCGACCCCCCGCAGCTCGTACGGCGAGGCCCTCAGGTCGTTCTCCAACCGGCCGGCGAGGGCGTGCCCGATGGTCACGACACCGACCGTCGCCGGGGCCATCTCCACCGTGCCGGCGCGATCGAGCGTCTCCCCCACGGCCCCGCCGTAGGCCCGGGCGAGCCCTCCGGCGCCGAGCAGCACGCCGCCGAAATAGCGGGTGACCACGGCGACGACGTCGGCGAAGCCCCGCCGGCCGAGCATCTCCAGCATCGGGGTGCCTGCCGTACCGCCCGGTTCGCCGTCGTCGTCGGCCTTCCGCACCTGTGTGCCGATGATGTAGGCGGTGCAGTTGTGCGTGGCGTCGGCGTACAGGCGCCTGCGCCCGGCGATGAAGTCCCGCGCCTCCTCCTCCGTGCCCGCCGGCGCGAGGGCGCAGATGAAGCGTGAACGGCGGACCTCGACCTCGTGCTCGGTCACGCTCTTGATCGTCAGGTAGGGGGCGGCCACCGCGTCAGGCTACACACCCCGCTCAGCGCCCCCGGGCGTCCGGGCCCTCCCACCGCAGGGCGGGCAGGTTGACCACGATGGCCTCCTGGGTGCTGCGTGCGATCACCACGACCGCCTCCTCGTCCGGGTCGGGGTTCTCCTCCCGGTGGGGCACGAACGGCGGCACGTAGATGAAGTCGCCGGGCCGGGCGTCGATCCTGGTCTCCCGCGGCTCGTCACCCTCGACGTCGAGGAAGACGAACGACGGCGACCCGCTGACGACGTAGATCGCGGTCTCGGACGCTCCGTGATGGTGGTCGGCCGAGACCGTCGCGGGCGCCACCGTGGTCTGTCCCATCCACAGTCGCGACGAGTGCACGCTGGCGCCGCTGATGGCGGCCTGCCGATGCATGCCCGAGGTCTGGGCCGTCTCCGACGTGAGCCCCCCGGGCGCGATGCGGTGCAACCTCCGGTGGAACGGGTCTTCGGGCAGGATCAGCGCTTCCGTCATGACGATCTCCTCCTCCGGGCCGTGGCCGAACCACACAGGCGTGACCGGCGCAGACCATACCCACGACCGGCACCCACGACCGGCACCCACGACCGGCACGGCGGCACGCCCGGGGCTCGTCGAGTGAATCCACGCGAGTGCCTTTACAGCGTAGATTCACCGCCGTACGCCTCCTGACAACATCACTCTTGTCTTGACATGGTTTGTCCGGACATTCTCCCCACCGTAAGATCTGGTCCGGCAGAGGAGGAGAACATGAGCGAGCTGGAGATCGACCTGGACCGGTCGAGCCCGGTCCCCCTCTATTTCCAGGTCGCCGAGCAGATCTCTGCGGCCATCAGCCGCGGCGTCCTCCCGCCGGGATCGCGACTGGACAACGAGATCGAACTGGCCGGCCGCCTCGGCCTGTCACGCCCGACGATCCGCCAGGCGATCCAATACCTGGTCGACAAGGGCCTGCTCGTGCGCAAACGCGGGGTCGGCACCCAGGTGGTGCACGGCCAGGTGAAGCGCTCGGTCGAGCTGACCAGCCTCTACGACGACCTGCGCCGCGCCGGGCAGGAGCCCGCGACCCGGGTGCTGTCCATAGGGCCCGTGGCCGCCGACGAGCAGGTCTCCCGGGTACTCGGCCTGGCCCCCGGCGCAGAGGTGCTGCGGATCGAACGGCTCCGCTACGCCGGAGGAGAGCCGCTCGCCGTGCTCCACAACTGGCTGCCGCCCGGTCCGGCCGACCTGACCGCGGCGGTGCTGGAGGAGCGAGGACTGTACGAGGTGCTCCGTTCGGCCGGGGTGCGGCTGCGGGTCGCCAACCAGCGCATCGGCGCCAAGGCCGCGACGCCGGCCGAGGCCCGCCTGCTGGGGGAACGGCGCGGCGCACCACTGCTCACGATGGCCCGAACGACCTACGACGACCAGGGCAAGGCGGTCGAGCACGGCGCGCACGTCTACCGCGCCTCCCACTACTCCCTCGAGGTCACGCTCATCGAACGCTGACGCGGGTTCACGCCCCGATCACCTCGGCGGCCGCGTCGTTCTCGGCCGCGACGGCCTTGGCCGCCTTGCGCTTCATCCAGATCATGGTGCAGACGCCGAAGACGACCGCGGCGCCCAGGCCCGCCCACGAGAGGTTCTTCATCCACTTGTCGGCCACGATGCCGAGGTAGTAGACGGCTGCTGTCGTGCCTCCCGCCCACAACACGCCGCCGAGCACGTTCGCGACCGCGAAGCGCCAGTACGGCATGCGCAGCGCCCCGGCGAGCGGACCCGCGAGGATGCGCAGCAGGGCCACGAAACGGCCGATGAAGACCGCCCACATGCCCCACCGATGGAACATCTCTCCGGCCTTGGCGATGTGCGCGGGCCCGAAATGCTTGGGGAAACGCCGGCCCAGCCGGTCGAACAGCGACTGGCCGCCCTTACGCCCGATCAGGTAGCCGATCGAGTCGCCCACGACGGCCCCCGCGCTCGCGCAGATGCCCACGACGAGCGGGTCGACGACGCCCTTCGCGGCGAGCAGGGCCGAGCTGACCAGCACGATCTCACCGGGGAGCGGGATGCCGAGGCTTTCCAGGCCGACGACTCCCGCGACGATGACGTACACCCAGACCGAAGGAATGGTCTGCAGCCACTGGTCGACGGCGTGCATGGGGCTCCTAGGGCTGTGGGGAAAACGATCAAGAGGAGATGACCCGGAGAAACAGGTACATTCTGCCCCTGCCGCCGAAGCGGTGCGTCCACATCGACGACAAGCCGGGGCAGAAGGCCTACGAGCGCATCGCCTCCCGTACGGCGTCGCGCATCTCGGCGTGGACGACCGCGTTGGCCGCCCGGTCGGTGCGCACCTCGACCATCCGCAGACCTTCGCCCTTGATCGCCTTGGGCAGGTCCTCGATGTCCTCGAGCAGCGTGTACGGCAGGCCGCTGGCCGCGGCCAGATAACCGAAGTCCACCCCGTGGGGGGTGCCGAAGACACGCTCGAACGGCCCCTCCAGGGAGGCCTGGGGCAGCAGCGAGAAGATCCCGCCGCCGTCGTTGTTCACGACGACCAGGCACAGGTCCGGCCGGGGCTCACGCGGGCCCAGGATCAGGCCGTTCTGGTCGTGCAGCAGCGTCAGGTCGCCGATCAGCGCGTACGAGGGGCCGTTGTGGGCCAGGGCCGCGCCCATGGCCGTGGAGACGAGCCCGTCGATCCCCGACGCCCCCCGGTTGGCCATCAGCCGCAGCCCGCGGCGTGGCCGCATGGTCTGGTCGAGCTCCCTGATCGGCGTCGACGACCCGCAGAACAGCAGCGACCCGTTGGGCAGCACCGCCGTGAGGTCGCGAGCGAGCCGCGGCTCGGTCAGGCCCGAGGAGGCCAGAACGCCGTCGATCGCCTCCCTC
The DNA here is from genome assembly GCF_016863335.1 of Planotetraspora thailandica. Classification (GTDB taxonomy): domain Bacteria; phylum Actinomycetota; class Actinomycetes; order Streptosporangiales; family Streptosporangiaceae; genus Planotetraspora; species Planotetraspora thailandica. Next base: position 51,816 of record NZ_BOOR01000059.1, on the reverse strand, counting down.
GCGACGTGGTCGGCCTGCCGCCACGACCGCAGCCACGCGTCGTCGCCCGCCGCGATGGGGATCTCCACGGCCTGCGCCACCTGCGTGGCCGACCGGGTCGGGTCGGGCCAGCGGGTGAGGTCGCCGGCGACGACGATGTGCTCCTCTGCCCGCCGCAGCCACGACATCAGCGGCCGGGACAGGCCGGGGCGCCCGAGGGTCACGACGACGTCGGGACGGTGGGCCCGGGCGAAGTCCGGATCGGACAGCAGGAAGTGGTAGGCCGAGATGGCGTGGTCGCCGTACCGGCCGCCGCCGTTGGGCTCCGACAGGACAGGCCATCCAGCCATGCCCGCCGCCGCGACGTAGCGCCGGACACCCGGCGCCCCGTCCCCGACCACCAGCACTCCCTTGCGGGTCGGCGGGATGTGCAGGGCGGAGGCGGGCGGCGCGACCCTCGCCCTGATCCACGCGCCTCCGGCGTCGCCGTCGAGCGACTCGGACCACTTGGTGTCGCCGTCAGGGATCAGCGGCTCGCGGAAGGGCACGTTCAGGTGCACGGGCCCGGGGTCGGCCGGCCCGAGCGCCCGCTGGTAGGCCCTCCCGACGAGCGACCTCCAGTAGGCCACCTGGCCCGGCCGGTCCTCGGGCACCCCGATCTCGGCGAACCATCGGACGGCCGAGCCGTACAGCTTGATCTGGTCGATCGCCTGGTTCGCGCCGGTGTCCCGCAGCTCGGGCGGCCGGTCGGCGGTCAGCACGAGCAGCGGCACGCCCGACTCCGACGCCTCGACGACCGCGGGGTGGAAGTTCGCCGCGGCGGTTCCCGACGTGCAGATGAGCGCGACCGGCCGCTCGGACCGCTTCGCCAGCCCGAGGGCCAGGAACGACGCCGACCTCTCGTCGATGCGCACATGCAGCCGCAGCCGCGATTCGCCGTGGACGGCCAGCGCGAGCGGCGCCGAGCGCGAGCCGGGGGCCAGCACGACGTCGGTGACTCCGCACCTGACGAGTTCGTCGGTCAGCACGGTGGCGAGTGCGGTGGCCGGGTTCACGGCCGTCCCCCCGCGGGCTCGCCGTTCGACCGGCGTGCCCGCCGGCCCAGATCTGCGGTCATCGGCGTCTACGGGCGGCGCGGGAACTGCGCGAAGTTCGGGGTGCGCTTCTCTTTGAACGCGTCGCGGCCCTCCTGGGCCTCCTCGCTCATGTAGTACAGAAGCGTGGCGTCGCCGGCGAACTGCTGCATGCCGGCCGCGCCGTCGGTCACCGCGTTGAGCGCGCCCTTGAGCATGCGGAGCGCGAGCGGCGACTTCTCCAGCAGCTCACGCGCCCACTGGACGGTCTCCTCCTCCAGCCGCTCGAGGGGGACCACCGCGTTGACCAGGCCCCACTGCAGGGCCGTCTCGGCGTCGTACTGGCGGCACAGGTACCAGATCTCGCGGGCCCGCTTGAGCCCGACGGTCTCGGCGAGCAGCCAGGAGCCGTAGCCCCCGTCGAAGGAGCCCACCTTGGGACCGGTCTGCCCGAAGCGGGCGTTGTCTGCCGCGATCGTCAGGTCGCAGCACACGTGCAGCACGTGGCCGCCGCCGATCGCGTAGCCCGCCACCATCGCGATGACCGGCTTGGGGCACCGGCGGATCTGCACCTGCAGGTCCAGGACGTTCAGGCGGCCGATGCCGTGGGTCTTGTCGTCGACGTAGCCGTCGTCGCCGCGGATCTTCTGGTCGCCGCCCGAGCAGAAGGCCTTGTCGCCTGCGCCCGTGAAGATGATCACGCCGACCTCGGTGTCCTCCTGGGCGATGTTGAACGCATCGCGCAGCTCGAACAACGTCGTCGGACGGAACGCATTGTGCCGCTCCGGCCGGTTGATCGTGATCTTGGCGATGCCCTCCGCGGTCTCGTAGACGATGTCCTCATAATCGCCTGACCGCTTCCAGTCGAGACCGTTGGCCACGCTCGCTCCTCAGTCATCACTTATCGGCAGTCGTCAGAATCGGCCCCACAACCGGACGCGCCCGTACCCGGACTAACCTTACGACCGTGCCGACCCCTAACGGACATCGACCGGTTCACGCCCTGCTCATGCCACCGGGGCCCGCGCTGTTCAGCGCCGTGCGGCATGCGCTGTCAGGCGAGGGCCCGGCCGTCCTGCCGCTCTCGCCCGACCTGCCGCGAACGGCGATCGAGGCCGCGATCGCCGCGCTGCGGCCCACCCACGTCGTCACCCCCGACGGCGTACGGCACGAGCCCGGCGGGCAGGCGACGAACGCCACTGTGATCATCGCCACATCGGGGTCCACGGGGACGCCCAAAGGCGTCGAGCTAACCGCGGAGGCGCTCACGTCGTCGGCACGCGCGTCGCTCGACCGGGTGGGCGCGCAGGCCGGGCAGCGCTGGTTGTGCTGCCTGCCGCCGGCCCACATCTCGGGCATGCAGGTGCTCGTCCGCTCCCTGCTGAGCGGGAGCGAGCCGATCATCCACGAGCGTTTCTCGGCCGCCGCCGTCGCCGCGAGCGGCGCCGACCACGTCTCCCTCGTCCCGACCCAGCTCAGGCGGCTGCTCGACATAGGAGCCGACGTGTCGGCGTTCCGCACGATCCTGCTCGGCGGGGCCGCCGCTCCCCCCGGCCTGCTCGCCGAGGCCGCCGCCGCCGGCGCGCGCGTCGTCACCACGTACGGCATGAGCGAGACGAGCGGCGGATGCGTGTACGACGGCGCGCCCCTTGACAATGTAGATCTCGAAATCGGCGACGACGGACGGGTCAGGATCGCCGGACCCGTCCTGTTCTCGGGCTACCGCCTCCGCGACGACCATCCGGTCGACGGGCGCTGGTTCGTCACCTCCGACCTCGGGGTGATCGAAGGAGGGCGGCTGAGCGTTCTCGGCCGCGCCGACGACGTCATCAACACCGGCGGCCAGAAGGTCGTGGCAGGCGTGGTCGCCAAGGTTCTCGCCGGTCACCCCGGGGTGCGCGACGTGGCCGTGGTCGGCAGGCCCGACCCGGAGTGGGGGGAGATCGTCGTCGCCGTCGTCGTGGGAACGGCGACACTCGAAGATCTACGTATCTTCGCCAAGGAGCGGCTTCCCGCTTACGCGGCACCCCGCGTCGTCGAGATCGTGCCCTCGATCCCGGCCCTCCCGAACGGCAAGCCCGACCTCGCCGCCCTACGCCGGGCCCCTGCTCACGCGGCCTCCACCTCCTCCCCCGGCGAACCTCCGGGAACAAACTGAACCCGTCGGCGTTATTGCTACTGGTGCGCGTGACCTACCGCCACCACCCGCCAACCACCCGACGAACAAGGAACTCCGTCAAGGAGGAGGTGCCCTCATGCCCCGCACAGCCGTGGCAACCTCGCCCGAGGGCGAGGTGACCCCCACGCCACTGGGCCGGCTTCTGGACCAGGGCCGCGAGAAGGGTCACCTTTCCCTCACTGAGCTACGCGAGGCGTTTGCCCGGTTCGGGGTCAGCCCAGCGGAGGGCCGCTCGATCCTGAGCGAGCTCACCGAGGCGGGCGTGAACCTGGCCACGGACGACGACGCCGCCGTGGCTCCCCGTAAGGCTGCCGCGACCCCGGCCAGGAAGACCACGCGCCGGGCCGCCCAGGCCGCCGCCAAGAAGACCGCCAAGACCACCGCGGCCACCCCCAAGGACGTCCCCGCCGAGGAGGCCGACGACGAGGAGTGGTCCCCCGAGGACGCCGAAGACACGGCCACGATCGACCTCGACGACAACTCGTCGGTCATGGGCGACTCCGTGCACACCTACCTCAAGTCGATCGGCCGCCGCACGCTGCTCACCGCCGCCCAGGAGGTCGAGCTGGCCAAGCGCATCGAGGCCGGCCTGTACGCGGAGTACAAGCTGGACAGCGCCCTGGAGAGCGGCGAGAAGCTCGCCCCCGGCGTACGCGAGGACCTCGAGTGGGTCATCGACGACGGCAAGCGCGCCAAGGACCACATGCTGGAGGCCAACCTCCGCCTGGTCGTGTCGGTGGCCAAGAAGTACACCGACCGCGGCATGGCCCTGCTCGACGTCGTCCAGGAAGGGAACCTCGGCCTCATCAGGGCCGTGGAGAAGTTCGACTACACCAAGGGCTACAAGTTCTCGACCTACGCCATGTGGTGGATCAGGCAGGCCATCCAGCGCGGCTTCGCCGACTCGGCCCGCACGATCCGCCTGCCCGTCCACGTGCTGGAGATGCTGTCGAAGCTGTCGCGCGTCGAGCGTGACATGCATCAGCGGCTCGGCCGGGAACCCACCCCGGAGGAGCTGGCCGCCGAGCTCGACAAGACGCCCGACCAGATCGAGGAGCTGCTCCGCACCAGCAGGCAGCCGATCAGCCTCGACTCCACGATCGGCGAGGACGGCGAGACCCGCATCGGCGACCTGATCGAGGACATCGACTCCCCCGAGGCGTCCGAGGTCGTGGACCGCCAGCTGCTGGCCGAGCAGCTGAAGGGCGTGCTCGGCAACCTCAGCCCGCGCGAGGCGAAGATCATGAGCCTGCGTTTCGGGCTGACCGACGGCAAGCCGCACACCCTCGACGAGATCGGCAGATATCTCGGCCTGACCCGCGAGCGCATCCGCCAGCTCGAGAAGGAGTCGCTGTCCAAGCTCCGCCACCCGAGCAACGCGCGCCCGCTGCTCGACTGGGCCAGCTGAGACTGAGACCTCGGCCGGCTGAGGACTGGGCCGGCTGAGACCCGGCGAAAACGACGACGGCCGCCACCCGAAGCCGGGTGGCGGCCGTTGCCATGTGACCTACATGTGCCCTATCGGCCGGCGACGCCGGCCCTCGGCACCCGCGCAATGCCGGTCAGCCGGTGCTCCTCGCGCAGGGTGCGCAGGCGGCTCACCTCGGCGGTCCACTTGGCGCCCTCGGGAGTCGCCCGGGCCTTGCGCCGGGCGATGCGGTCGTCGTAGGCCTTCAGACCCAGCGTGACCCGCTGCTTCGCCTCGGCCGCCTTCAGCGCCTCGGTCAGGGCCTGGTCGAGGGCCAGACCCGCCTCACGCAACTCCTCGGCTGAGGCCCCGGCGGCGCGCTTGGTCCGCAGCGCCTGCTCGGCCTCCCTGGCCTGCTCCAGCAGAGCGCCGAAGTTGCCTCCGGTCTCCTGGTCGGCGTGGTAGCGGTCCGCCTCACGGCTCACCCGCCGACGGAAAAACGCCATCGTCAGCCCCTCCAGATCGAACAACGCATCGCTGCCGGTAGCGTACGCGCTCCTCACGCCACCGCGCACACCAGGGTGCGCCGTCCTTTACGAAGTAAGGACACCTGTGGCAGCATGATCGCCATGCCTGCGAAGCGACCGCCCGTCCCCCTGTCCCTCGAACGCATCGTCGACGCCGCCCTGCACATCGCCGACGGGCAGGGTCTGCGCAGGCTGACCATGCGCAGGCTCGGCGACGCCCTCCAGGTGGAGGCGATGGCCATCTACCACCACCTTCCCCGGGGCAAGGAGGCCCTGATGGACGTGCTCGCCGAGCACGTCACCGCCGTCCAGGTCGCCCCGGACGGGCTCGGCACCTGGCAGGAGCGGGCGCGCGCATGGGCACGCGCGAGCCGTACGGCGCTGCTGGAGCACCCCGGCGTCCTGTCGCTGGCCCTGACCAAGCCGTCGAAGGGCGCCGCCCTGATCGCCGTCCGGGAGCAGGTCGAGCAACTTCAGGAGGCCGGCCTGGAGGGTGCGGGCGAGGCGGTGCGCGCGCTGCGCGCCTACGTCTTCGGCAGCGTCGCGGTCGAGGTGCAGCGGTCCGGGTGGGCCGACCCGGACGCGACGGTCCAGAACGCGAGGACGGAGGACGGCGAGCGGGACTTCGAGCACGGCCTGGACGCTCTGATCAGAGGCCTGGGAGGCTGACGATAACGGTCATCATCGGCGAAAACGCTAGAAAGCACCCGGCGGCGTAAGACAGAGGTAATGGCTCAGTTACCAGACGGACGGCGTGTCGAGGTTGGCCCGTTATCATCCATGAGGCAACCTTGTGTTACAGGTCACATCAGCATGGGTCCAGTCTGGCCACACCGCCTCCCCACCCGGGATCGGCGATATCGCCCGAACGGACTATGTCATGCCGATGTGACCGGCCACCAAAGTGGTGTAGATATTCATACGTCAACCCCGAAGGCTCGCCCCCCAGACGAGGGAAGGAAGACACCGGCGACGGCGACCGATCTCATGCCGCCGTCCACGGTGAACGACCACGAGCGATCGATAAAGACACGGAGCCCCGGCGATGTGCCCTCATGACCCGGCCTGTCCCGAAGCGGACGCGAAGGACCGAGAAGCCGCCCGCACGATAGCGTCACACCCTGAGCAGGGCTGGAGCCTGCTCTGCAACGGCGTCGTGCTCTTCGAGGACACCGGGGAGCTCCTGCCGAACGGCGGGGTCATCGCGCCCCACCGACCCACCGACATGGCCATCAGCGCAGCCTGAGCCCCTCCAGCCAGTCGGCCACCACCTCGCCCACGCGGGCGGGTTCCCTGTTCAGATCGTGACCCTCCCCTTCAAGGACCACGAGACGCGCCGCGTCGGCCGCGTCCGGCACCCCGAACGGGTCCCTGTCTCCATTGATCACCAGAACGTCGGTCCCCGCCCGCCGCAGCTCCTCCGCCCGTGACCGTTCCGGGCGTCCCGGAGGGTGCAGGGGGAAGGCGAGCGCGACCACGGCCGCCGCCCCCACCGCCGTCGCCGTACGGCAGGCCACCCTCGCCCCGTTGCTGCGTCCGCCCTGGATCAGCGGCAACCCCGCGTAGGTCTCGCGCAGACCCGTCACGATCGAGACCCACGCCTCGTCCTGCTTGACCGCCGAGCCCGGCGCCCGCGCCCCTTTCAGCCGGAACGGCTGCACCACCCGGGCCACCGTCGCGCCGATGCCCAGCACCGCCTGCCGTACGGCGAGCAGGTCGGGCGCGTCGACTCCCCCGGCGGAGCCGTGCGTGAGCACGAGCAGGAAGCTGGGGCGGTCGACCTCGTCGATCTCGACCCGCGCAGGCCCATGCGGTGTGGTGACCTCCATGGACGCAGACCGTACCGGCCGCGGACCCGTGCCTTCGCCGCGGCCCCGTCCCAGCTTATTAAATTGACGGAGTGAGTACTCACTCCGTACTTTGATCGTATGACGGAAACCTCCCGGCGCCGTGCGCCGGCAATGGACCCCGACCGCAGGCGCGCGGCCATCGTCGCCGCCGCCCTCCCCCTCGTCATCGAGTACGGCGCGGCCGTGACCACGGCGAAGATCGCCCGTGCGGCCGGCATCGGCGAAGGCACGATCTTCCGCGTCTTCGCCGACAAGGACGCCCTGCTCGCGGCATGCATGGCGGAAGCCCTGCGCCCCGACGACGCCGTCGCCCACGTGGAGGCGATCTCCCTGGACCAGCCGCTCGCCGCCCGGCTCGCCGAGGCGGCCGAGGTGATGCGCGGCTTCATGATCCGCGTGGGCGCGGTCGCGGGGGCGCTGGCCGGAGCGGGCCGGGGGGAACGCCCCCCGCGACCCGGGGCCGGTCAGGAGGGCGGACACGACCGAGAGGCGGGGCTCGGGGCGCCGCGCGCGGCTCTGGCCGCGCTGTTCGAGCCGGAGCGGGACTCCCTCAGGCTGGCACCGCAACGCCTGGCGGACGCCTTCCAGATGCTGCTGATGGCCTCCGGGCGGCCAGGGGCGCCCGACCCGCTGACCACCGACGAACTGGTCGATCTCTTCCTCAACGGCGCCTTGCGCCACGAGGGACCGCCCACGGCCCGTGGTCCCCGGAGCGAGGCAGCCGGATGACGGCGCCTGGCCCCCTCGGTCACCGGACGAACCGCCGCGTGAGATCACGCTTCTCCGACCTTGGTACGAGAGGCGACCCTCCGAAGGAGGGATGCACCGGCGCAGTCCGCTTGCCAGAATGTTCATTGTGACGGATATCTCACCGCAGCACCGGGTCGCGTCCCCCACCACGCGGCAGGACCTTCACGCGATCATCGAGGCCCGCCGCGAGCTCGGCCCCGACTACGAGGACGCGCTGGTCGACTCGTTCCTCGACAAGCTCGACGTCGAGATCGCAGCGCGCGTCCGGTCCGAGGTGGCCGCGCAGACCTCGGGCGCCGCGGGCAAGGACAACCGCCGCGCCAAGGACGCCGCCGTGCCCGTGGCCCTCGGGTCGCTCGGCATCGCCATCCCCCTCACCGCCATCGCGGGAGACGCCGCCGGAGGTCCCGGCCTGCTGCTCGTCTGGGCCGGCATCATCGGCGTCAACATCGCCTACGCGCTCAGCCGCCGTTCTCGCTGACGGCTCCGTCGACGCCGGGGGTGTCGCTCCCCGCGGCCGGCCGTACGTCGCGGCCCATCCGCAGGCGCACCTGCTCGGCCACCACCTCGTCGGGGTGGTCGAGACCGTAACGCCAGACCGTCTCGGCGTCCGCGTCACGGCCGCGCAGCGGCAGCGTCCGGGCGAGCAACTCGATGGCCAGCGCTCCGGTCTCGGCCTCCCCGTCCTCCCACCGGCCCTCCTCGACGGCGTTCGCGAACTGGCCGCACGCCATGTCGAGGTGGGCGATGCCCAGCAGAATCCGCAACCTCGCGGCGTCGGCGACGGCCGTCACCGACAGCGCCTCCAGCAGCACGTCGGCGGCCTGTTCCGGCTGACCGTCGTCCAGCAGGTCGGCCGCCATGCGCTCCGCGACGACCGACAGGCCGACGGCGGCGTCGGCCTGGTCGGGGCCCTCCGCGTCCGCGGCGAGCTCCGCGAAGATCGCCGCAGCTTCACCGAGATCGCCGTTCTCGGCGAGCCGGCGTGCCTGGTCGATCGGCCGCCCGGGGTCGACTGCCGTCATGAGGGGGCCTCGCAGTGATCAGGTGGGGTGGGGAACGATCAGCAAGATCTTAACGATCGCCGCCGCCGCACGGGAGCGACATGCGCAACTGGTCGTTCCCCGGAGACCTCAGTCCTCGTACGCCTCGAGGGGAGGGCACGCGCACACCAGGTTGCGGTCGCCGTAGGCCTGGTCGATGCGGCGCACCGGCGACCAGTACTTGTTGTCGCGCAGCGACGGCACCGGGTAGGCGGCCTCGGCCCTGCCGTACGGGTGGGACCACTCGCCGGACACCAGGGAGTCGGCCGTGTGCGGCGCGTTCCGCAGCGGGTTGTCGGTCTTGTCGTACTCGCCGGAGGCGACTCGCGCGATCTCCGCCCGGATGGCGATCATCGCGTCCACGAACCGGTCGAGCTCGGCGAGGTCCTCGCTCTCCGTCGGCTCGATCATCAGCGTGCCGGCGACGGGGAACGACATGGTCGGCGCGTGGAAACCGTAGTCGATCAGGCGCTTGGCCACGTCGTCGACGGTGACGCCGGTCTCCTTGGTGATCTGGCGCAGGTCGACGATGCACTCGTGGGCGACCAGGCCGTCGCGGCCGGTGTAGAGCACCGGGTAGTGCGGCGCGAGCCGCCTGGCCAGGTAGTTGGCCGACAGGATCGCCTGCTCGGTGGCCTGCCGCAGCCCATCCGCGCCCATCATCCTGACGTACGCCCAGGAGATCGGCAGGATGCCCGCCGAGCCGTACGGCGCGGCCGACACGTGCGCGGGCAGGTGATCGGCGAGGTGGGCCTTCACCGCCACCGGGCCGACCCCGGGGCCGCCGCCGCCGTGCGGGATGCAGAAGGTCTTGTGCAGGTTGAGGTGGGAGACGTCGGCGCCGAACTCGCCGAGCTTGGCCAGGCCGACCAGCGCGTTGAGGTTGGCGCCGTCGACGTAGACCTGCCCCCCCGCCTCGTGGACCCGCTCGCAGATCTCGACGATCGTCTCCTCGTAGACGCCGTGCGTCGACGGGTAGGTGACCATGATCGCGGCCAGCGCGTCCCGGTGCTTGTCGATCTTCGCGGCGAGGTCGTCAAGGTCGACGTTGCCGCTGTCGTCGCAGGCCACGACCACGACCCGCATGCCTGCCATGACGGCGCTGGCGGCGTTGGTGCCGTGAGCCGACGAGGGGATGAGGCAGACCTCGCGGCCGAGGTCGCCGCGGGAGCGGTGGTAGGAGCGGATGGCGAGGAGTCCCGCGAACTCGCCCTGCGAGCCGGCGTTGGGCTGGATCGACACCCGGGCGTAGCCGGTGATCTCGGCGAGCCAGCCCTCGAGACCGCCGATCAGCTCCAGGTATCCCCCGACCTGGTCTTTCGGCGCGAAGGGGTGGATGCCGGCGAACTCGGGCCAGGTGATCGGCTCCATCTCGGTGGTCGCGTTGAGCTTCATGGTGCACGAGCCCAGCGGGATCATCGAGCGGTCGAGCGCGATGTCCTTGTCCTGAAGCCTGCGCAGGTAACGCAGCATCGCCGTCTCGGACCGGTGGGAGTGGAACACCGGGTGGGTCATGAAGTCGGAGGTCCTGACCAGGTCGGCGGGCAGGGCGTCCGGCGTCACCCGGTCGAGGTCGTCCACGACGACCCCGAAGCAGCCGAACGCCTCCCACACGACGCTGAGGTGGGCCGTGGTCGTCTTCTCGTCGCAGGCGACGGCGACGAGGTCCTGGTCGACCTTGCGCAGGTTGACGCCCGCCGCGGCGGCGGCGCCGATCACCTCGTCGGCCCGGCCGGGCACGCGGGCGAGCACGGTGTCGAAGAACTCCTCGTGCAGGACCTCGACGCCGTGCTCGCGCAGCCCCGCGGCCAGGATCGCCGCGTGCCGGTGGGCGCGCTGGGCGATCCGCCGTAGCCCGTCGGGGCCGTGGTAGACGGCGTACATCGAGGCGATCACGGCGAGCAGGACCTGCGCGGTGCAGATGTTGCTGGTCGCCTTCTCCCTGCGGATGTGCTGCTCGCGGGTCTGCAGGGCCAGCCGGTAGGCCGGGTGCCCGTCGGCGTCCACCGAGACGCCCACCAGGCGGCCGGGCATCTGCCGCTGCAGCCCTTCGCGTACGGACATGTAGGCGGCGTGCGGGCCGCCGAAGCCGAACGGCACGCCGAACCGCTGGGTGGAGCCCACCGCGATGTCGGCGCCCAGTTCGCCGGGGGCGGCCAGCAGCGTCAGACCGAGCAGGTCCGCGGCGGCCACCACCTGGGCGCCCAGGGCGTGCGCCCGCTCGGCCAGGTCGCGGAATCCGGCGACCCGTCCGCTCGCTCCCGGGTACTGCACCAGCACCCCGAAGCATTCGGGCAGGTCGCCGGTCAGGTCGGACTCGACGAGGGTGATTCCGAGCGGCTCGGCCCTGGTCGCCAGCACGGCCTTCGTCTGAGGCAGCGTGTCGGCGTCCACCACGAAGACGTCCGCCTTGGCCTTGCTCGCCCTGCGGGCCAGCGTCATCGCCTCGGCCGCGGCCGTCGCCTCGTCCAGCAGTGAGGCACCCGCGACGTCGAGGCCGGTCAAGTCGCTGACGACGGTCTGGAAGTTGAGCAGCGCCTCCAGCCGTCCCTGCGAGATCTCCGGCTGGTACGGCGTGTAGGCCGTGTACCAGCCCGGGTTCTCCAGCACGTTGCGCAGGATGACGCCGGGAGTGATCGTGTCGTGGTAGCCCAGTCCGATCATCGACGTGAGCACCTGGTTGCGGCCGGCCAGGGAGCGCAGCTCGGCCAGTGCCTCGGTCTCGTTCACCGCTTCGGGCAGCACCGGCGGCGTCGCCGTCCGGATGGCCGCGGGAACGGCCACGTCCACCAGGTCGGACACCGACTCATAGCCGACGGTCTCCAGCATCCGCGCCTGCTCGGCGTCGGAGGGACCGATGTGGCGGGCGGCGAAGGGCGGTGCGGAAAGATCGCGAAGCGGTGAGCGATCGGTCATGACAGGGGCCTCCTGGCGGGTCGAGACCAGCGCGCGCCGTGCCCGGTGGCACAGCCCGTCGTCGTTCGGTCTCCCCCTCTGTCATCAGACCTGAGAGCTTCGCCGGGCGATCATCGTGCCCGGCTTTCCCCTTCGGTGAGGCACGCCTGGCTGACGCGCCTGCTTTTCAGAGTTGCCTCGTCCGTGCGGTACCGCTTGCCTGAGAGATTCCGGGGAGGTTTGCTCCTTCGGCGCCCCTGAAAGGGGACTCTCCCGCACGAGGTCGTCGGCGTCACCAACTCTACCGGCTGCCGGAATTGACGGTGACGTACCTCCCTGCCCGCAAAGGGGCTGTTTTCAGCGGGATGTACCTTCAGCCGGTCTTGCGGGCCTTCCTACGGCGGGCGAGCTCGTCCGCCGGATGGTCGCCCTCCGCGTCGGAGGAGCTCTCCGCGCGCTCGCCGGGAAGCTCGGCCAGCGAGCCCTCCACCTCGCGCCAGACCCGTCCGAGCGCGATGCCGAACACGCCCTGGCCGCCCTGCAGGAGGTCGATCACCTCGTCGGCCGACGTGCACTCGTAGACGCTGACCCCGTCGCTCATCAGGGTGATCTGCGCCAGGTCGTGGACTCCCCTGTCCCGCAGGTGCTGCACGGCCGTGCGTATCTGCTGGAGAGAGACACCGGTGTCGAGGAGGCGCTTGACCACTTTGAGGACGAGAATGTCCCGGAAGCTGTACAGACGTTGTGAACCTGAGCCCTGAGCGGCTCTTATCGTGGGCAGCACCAACTCCGTGCGCGCCCAGTAGTCGAGTTGTCGATAGGTGATCCCGGCCGCCGCACATGCGGTGGGGCCGCGGTACCCGATGTCCTCGGGAAGAGCCGCCGGCTGCTCGTCGAACAGCAGACCCTGCTCGCCGGCACGCTCCCGTGCCGCCTGCCGAACCGGATCATGCTGGCCGACCGGCTTACCCTCGCCGCTGCTGACCGCCACTGCGGACCTCCGGCTTTCTCTCATCCCACGGTCTGATCTGGGGGTTCGTGAATTACAACCGTGGTTTCCCTTGCACCGTAGGACCGAGGCCATCCTCAGTCAACGACCCCGTCCGGCGCGTCGTGAAGCGTAATATCCCGAAATCAGCCGGCACGGCCGAAGTCCTCGGGGGTGATGTTGTCCAGGAACTGGCGGAACTTCTCCACCTCGTCCTCCTGGTCGTCGGGCATGCTCACCCCCGCCTCCTGGACCACGTCCTCGCTGGCATAGATCGTCGCCCCCGTCCGCAGCGCCAGCGCGATCGAGTCCGAAGGGCGGGCGCTGACCTCTACGCCGTTGGAGAACACCAGGTCGGCGAAGAAGATCCCGTCGCGGAGAGCGACGATCTTGACGGTCCGGAGGCGAACCCCGAGAGCCTCCAGCACGTCCCTGAACAAGTCGTGGGTCAGCGGCCGGGGCGGCGGTTCCTCCGCCTGGGCCAGCGCGATGGCGGTCGCCTCGGTCATGCCAATCCAGATCGGCAGGTACCGATCGCCGCTCGCCTCCTTCAAGAGCACGATCGGCTGGTTGGAGGGCATCTCAACGCGAACCCCCACGACCTCCATCTGCAACACGGGCGACTCCGTCTCAAAGCGTCGCGGCATATCACCAGGCATTCAACGTAACACCGCGACGGAGCGAATGAGCCGGTCACCGTCCCAGAACGCCCCGAACACCCTCACGAAGTAATGCACTGTGCAATTTCTGGAGAAGTCCGGAGATCTCGCGCGCGGTCTCCCCCGCCTGGTCGATCGCGCCCGGAGCGCGGCGCCGGAGCAGCGGCGCGACCGCCTGCTCCACAAGGCCGGCCTCGCGCTCGACCGCCGCCCGGATCGCCCGCAGATGCCGCGGGTGCAGGCCGAAACGGGCCAGCTCACCGGCGCTGCGGGCCACCTCGAGCGCGTCCGCGTCGTAACGGCGCGCCACGGCGGTCACCAGCCCGAAGCTCTCCATCTCGGCGAGGGTGTCCTCGTCGATGCCCGCCGCCTCGATCAGCTCCTCCCGGCTGAGCCGTATGGCAGGGGCCTCGGCGGGAACACCGCGCGGACGGGTGGCCTGCTCGTCGAGCTGATCTTTGATGACACGCAGCGGAAGATAGTGGTCACGCTGTGCGGTCAGGATGTAGCGGAGCCGCTCGACGTCGGTGTGGGTGAACTTGCGGTACCCCGACGGGCTCCGCTGGGGCTCGATGAGCCCCTCACCCTCCAAGAACCGGATCTTGGAGATCGTGACGTCGGGGAACTCGCCCTGCAGCAGAGCGAGGACCTCCCCGATGCTCATGAACGCCCGTACGGCCTGCGCGCTCATGGCTCCACCTCCTCACCGATCATGGCCCTCCAGGGCCACGCGTGAGGAACACCAGCCGGAACTTGCCGATCTGCACCTCGTCGCCTCCCGCGAGCGGGAACTCCTCGATCCGCTCCCGGTTGACGTAGGTGCCGTTCAGACTTCCGACATCACGCACGGTGAACTGGCCACCACGCCGGTAGAACTCCACGTGCCGCCTGGACACGGTCACATCGTCCAGGAAGATGTCGCTTTCCGGGTGGCGACCCGCCGTAGTGAGGTCGCTGTCGAGCAGAAAACGACTCCCCGCGTTGGGTCCGCGCATCACGACGAGCAGCGCGGTCCCCGGAGGCAGCTGCTCCAGGGCCGCACGGTCCGGCATGAGCGGCTGACCGAGCTCCGCCTCGATCGCGTCAAGCGAGATCGTCGAGGTGGTGTCGGGCGCGACAGGTGCCGGAGCGCTCAGCGGCGAACCGCATCGAGAACAGAAACGGGCATCCTCGGGGTTGGCATGACCGCACTGCGTGCAGTAGACGCTGGGCATCGAACGGCTCGGCCTCTCTCACGACTTGCTCAGACTGCGAATGACGCAACTTACGCTGATCAGGGGCAAAGGTCAAGAAGCGTCGCTGGGCACGGACTGACCAACGTTACAGCCCCCGGCCGTTCATGGTCCATCCCGCCACACGAGCCTACTGCGCCCACGGAAGAAGCGAGCGCCAATGCAACTGTGATCAATCTCATGAGGCTCCGGCGGCCTGTTCGACCACGCGCGCCCAGCGTTCGAGGATGGCCTGGGCGCCGTCGACGTCGTGGCCTTCGGCCCACAGGTGGGTGACCGCCTCTGAGGGGTCGGGCAGGACGAGGGCCCAGCTGCCGTCCTCCTCCACCACGCGCACGCCGTCGGTGGTGTCGAGCCGCCGGCCCTCGGCCGCCTCGACCACCGAGCGCATCACCGTGCCCTTGTGGGCCCACGGCGTCGGAACGGTCCGCTTGAGCAGCTTCGCCTCGGGGATGCGCGCGTCGATCTGGCTGAGGGAAAGCCGGGTCCTGGCGACCAGGCCGAGCATGCGGAGGAACACGGCCAGGCCGTCCACCGTGGGGGCGAACTCGGGCACGATGAACCCGCCGCGGCCGTCGCAGGCGAAGATCGTGTCGGGGTGCGCCGCCGCCGCGGTGAGCGTGTCCAGGCTGGTCGCCGTCCAGTCGACCTGCACGCCGTGGAACCGGCAGACCATCTCGGCGACCCGGGTCGTGGTGACGGGCAGTGCCACCCGGCCGCCCCTGCGCTCGGCCGCGACCAGGTCGAGCACGACGAGCAGCGCCCGCTCCTCGCTGATGAGCTGGCCCATCTCGTCGACGAGGGAGACCCGCTCCCCCACGGGGTCGAACCGTACGCCGAAGGCGGCCCGCGAGGAGGCCACCAGTTCGGCGAGGCGCTGCAGGTCGCGGCGACGCTCGGCGAGGCTCTCGGTCGGGGAGGCGTCGTCGAGCCGGTTGTTGACGGTCAGCACGTCGACCCCGGCCCGCCCGAGGAGGCTGGGCAGCACGAGCGAGGACGTGCCGCCGGCGCAGTCCACCACGACCTTCATCTCGGCGTCCTTGACCCCGCTCATGTCGATGCAGCGCAGCAGCTCCCTGGCGTAGGTGTCGACGGCCCTGGCGGGGAAGGTCAGCTCGGCGATCTCGCCGGGGAAGGCGCGGCGGTACTCCTGGCGTGAGAAGACCCGTTCGAGCTTGCGCTGAGCCGCCTGGGACAGATCGGCCCCGGACTCGTCCATGAAGACGATGTCGACGCTCTGGGGGTCGCCCGCGGTGGTCCTGAGGGCGATGCCTCCCCGCACGTTCTCCCTGGAGGTGTTGAACCTGGTGACCGGCAGGGCGGCCGCCTCCAGGTCGACGACGTTGATGGCGCTGGAGTTGAGCGCGCTGATCACGGCCCGTTTAAGCGCCCGGGCGGCCCGGGAGGCGTCGCGGGAGGTGACGACGGTGTCGCCCTTCCGCAGCGTCGTCGCGTAGGCGCTGGCCAGCCGTACGCACAGCTCGGGGGTGATCTCCACGTTGACGAGACCGGAGACCCCGCGGGGACCGAAGAGGCTGCGCTGGCCGCGCGACTCCCAGATGACGCTGGTGTTGACGACCGCCCCGGCCTCGATGGTCTTGAACGGATAGATCTTCACGCCGGAGGAGACGTAGGCCTCGGCCTCGATGACGCACTCATCGCCGACGACGGCGTTCTCCTCGATCCTCGCCCCGGTCATCACGTCGGTGTTCTTGCCGATGACGCAGCCGCGCAGGTGGGCGGCGGGGCCGACGTAGACGTTGTCGCTGACGACCGCGCGGTGGAGGAAGGCGCCCTCCTTGACCACCGCGTTGCTGCCCAGCACGGTGTACTCGCGCAGCTCGGCACCGGCCTCGACCTTGGCGTAGTCGCCGATGTACAGCGGCCCCTTGAGCACAGCGTCGGGGTCGACGGAGGCGCCCTCGGCGGCCCAGACGCCCGGCGCGAGCTCGAAGGCGTCGAAGTCGACCTTGACCTTGCCCTCCAGGACGTCGGCCTGGGCCTTCAGATAGCTCTCGTGGGTGCCGACGTCCTCCCAGTAGCCGTCGGCCACGTACCCGAAGAGCCTTTTGCCACTTTCAAGCAGTTTGGGGAAGATGTCGGACGACCAGTCGACGGGCTGCCCCGGCTCCATGTGGTCGAGGACGGACGGCTCCATGATGTAGATGCCGGTGTTGACCGTGTCGGAGAACACCTGGCCCCACGTGGGCTTCTCCAGGAACCGCTGGATGCGCCCGTTGTCGTCCACGATGATGATCCCGAACTCCAGCGGGTTCGGCACCCGCTTGAGCCCGATGGTGACCAGCGCCCGGTTCTCCCGGTGGAAGCGGAGCATGTCGGTCAGGTCGATGTCGGTCAGCGCATCCCCGGAGATCACGAGGAAGCGGTCCTCGCGCAGCTTGTCCGCGGCGTTCTTGACGCTCCCGGCCGTGCCGAGCGGCACCTCCTCGGTGGCGTAGTGGAGGGTCATCCCGAGCTCGTCGCCGTCGCCGAAGTAGTTGCGGATGAGAGCGGCCAGGAACTGCACGGTGACGACGGTCTCGGTGTAGCCGTGCCGCTTCAGCAGCCGGAGCACGTGCTCCATGATCGGCCGGTTGATGATCGGGAGCAGGGGTTTGGGCTGGTTCGCGGTCATCGGCCGCAGCCGTGTCCCCTCCCCGCCCGCCATGACGACGGCCTTCACGGGTCACCCCTTCGTTAGCTGGCGCACCTGTACGACATACAACACCCCCGCCCACCAATACAGACCAGTTCCCCAGATGGCGAAGGCCCATCCGAAGATCGTGGAGATCTCCGCGTACCAGCCTTGGTGGGAGGCGAGGAAGAGCAGCGGGAAGGCGTACATGAGGGCCGCGGTGGCCGCCTTCCCCAGGAAATGGACCGGCAGGGCGGGGCCGTACCCGTTGCGGCGCAGGACGGGCGGCACCCACAAAAGGAAGACGTCGCGCAACGGCACGACCAGCGCCAGCCACAGCGGGATGGCGTCGCGCAGGACCAGCCCGACCAGCGTGGCAAGGATGTAGAGCCGGTCGGCCAGGGGGTCGATGAGGCGGCCCAGCCTGCTGGTCTGCCCCCAGGCACGGGCGATCTTGCCGTCGAGCCAGTCGGAGAAGCCGGCGAGCGCGAGCAGGAGGATGGCCCACCCGTCCGCGTGCGGCCCCAGAACGAGCCAGAGGAACACCGGAACGCCGAGCAGCCGCAGCATGCTCAACAGGTTGGGAATGGTGAAGATCCGGTCCTCGGCAGCGTTCACGCCCCAGACCCTACATGTCGGCTCCCCGCCCGCCGCGAGGCGGTTCCAGGGCATTGAACTCGGCGTCCACCAAGCCGAATCGGTGCGCCACGACGGCGGCCTGGGTGCGGTTGCGCAGCTCCAGCTTCTCCATGATCGCCGCGACGTGGCTCTTGACGGTCGTGACCCCCACATGGAGCCGGTCGCCGATCTCGGCGTTGGAGAGCCCCATGCCGACGAGGGTGAGCACCTGCACCTCTCGTTCGGTGAGAACGCCCGGCAGCGGCACGGTCTGGCGCTCCGCCGCCAAAGCACGCTGGACGACCCGCCGCAACAGGGAGGGGGCCAGCAGCGGCTCCCCGACCGCCGCCCGCCGTACGGCGTCGACCATGCGGTCAGGAGGGTCGTCCTTCACGAGGAAGCCCAGGGCGCCCGCCCCCAGGGCGGCGTAGAGGTTCGCGTCGTCGGAGAAGGTGGTGAGCACGACGATCCTGGCGGCCGGGTCGCCCGCAAGAATGCGCCGGGTGGCCTCCAGCCCGTCGACCCGCGGCATGCGCAGGTCCATGAGGATCACGTCGGGACGATGCATGGAGGCCAGGTGGACGGCCTCGGCGCCGTCGGCGGCCTCGCCGCAGACCTCCATGTCGCCTGCCGCCTCCAGCATCATCCGCACGCCCGCCCTGACCAGCGCCTGGTCGTCGGCGATCACGACCCGGATCATGAGGCGCCCCGCGCGGTCCAGCGGCACTCGGGGTCGGCGTCCGCGCCGTCCTTCGGGTCGGGCAGGGGCAGCGACGCGGCCAGGCGCCAGCCGCCGTCTTCCGCGGGCCCGGCCGACAGGCGGCCGCCGAGGGCGCGGGCCCGCTCGCGCATGCCCGCGATTCCCTGCCCGGTCGAGGGAAGCGTCTCCCGCGGCCCGGCGGTGCCGGGCCCGTTGCGGACCTCCACGGTCATCGCCCGCGGCTCCATCCCGACGGTGATCTCGGCGGCGGCCTCGGGACCTGCGTGCTTGAGCACGTTCGTCAACCCCTCCTGGACGATTCTGGCCGCCGACGCCCTGACGACGAGGGGGGCGGCGAAGGCCTCGGTGGCGATGTTCAGGTCCACCCGCAGCCCGGCGGCGGCCATCCGGGCGACGGCGTCGCGCATGACGTCGTCGGGGTCGGCCAGCATCAGGAGGTCGCGCGCGTGCCCGCCCGCCGCCGAGGACAGCTCGTCGCGCTCGGGATCGCGGAGGACCGCCAGCAGGCCGCGCAGGTCCTCCAGGACGCGGTGGCCGGTGTCCCTGATGTCGGCCAGGGCCTCGGCGGCGGGCCCGGACGCCCCGGCGTACTGGGCGGCGCTCGCCCGCAGCACCATCGCGCCGACGTGGTGGGCCACGATGTCGTGCACGTCGCGGGCGATCCGCTCCCGCTCGGCCAGCCGGTCGGCGCGCAGCCGCTCGACGGCCAGCTCCCCCGCCTGACGGGCCTCGTCCTGTCGGGTGCGGACGTAGCGGCCGATCGCCACGGGGGCGGTCACCATGGCCATCAGGGCGATCACGCGGAAGGACGAGATCTCGGTGTGGTCGTCGACCGTGACGATGGCGGTGACGGAGCAGGTCAGCAGGTAACCCGCGCCCACCCACGGCCAGCTCGCCCGGGTGGCGAAGACGCCGAGCGCGACCAGCACCAGCAACTGGAGGCTGCCGCCCGTCCTCGGCGCGTACTGGTCGGCCACCATCAGCACCAGGCTCTCCAGCAGCAGCACGGCGCCCGGATGTTTCCTGACCACGCCCAGTGCCAGCCCGGCCAGCATCACGCCGAGGCCGACGGCCCACACGGGCGGCCGCCCGCTGTCCCAGGCCGGCCAGGTGCCGAGCACGGCGAAGGCCACGCCGCCGCCGGCCAGCAGCAGGTCCAGCAGAGGCGCGGGCTCCTCCCTGCCCTGCCCCTTCTGGCTGCGCAGGTAGCGGCCGATGAGCAGCGGAAACACGATGAGACCGACCGAGTAGAACCAGGAGGTGCGGGTGAAGGCGATGCCGGGGTCGGCCAGGTTGACGGCCGTCGCGGCGCTCGCGACGACCGCCACAGGCCCGGTCCAGCGCCAGCCTTTGTCCCGGGCCAGGACGCCGACCGCCACGGGGAGCAGGATCTGCACCGTGTCGGTGGTGAAGGCACCGAGCCTGTCGCAGACGACGAGCAGGACCGAGAAGTAGATCGCGACCGGCCCCGGCCACCCGCGTACCAGTCCCAGGGGCAGGCCGGCGAGGAGGCACAGCAGCACGGCCGCCCACCAGGGCGCCGACGGACCGCCCCAGTGGCCCCAGGTCACGAGTACGTCGAGGACGAGACCGCACGCCGCAAGGAGCACGTCGAGAGCCGTTCCGCGCCACCGCATACCGGAACGGTATCTGCAGCGGGCGTATGGTTCCCTTCCTCCCGAGGGAGGACGGGCCCTCCTTCTTCTGGCCGACGAGATGGTCCGGAGGACGGGGCGCGCCGCCGTACAGGCGGCCCTAAGTTCTGATCATGGCCAACGAGTCAGGGACCTTCTTCAGTCAGTTCCTCCGCGCCCCGGCGACGACGGGCGCGGTGGCGCCGAGCTCCCGCCGCCTCTCCTCGGCGGTCTGCGTGCCCGTCCCGGAGCGCGGCAACCCGATGGTGGTCGAGCTCGGACCGGGGACGGGACCGTTCACCGCCGAGATCCAGCGCCGCCTGGGCGGGCGGGGGCGGCACGTGGCCGTAGAGATCAACCCGCGCTTCGCCGGTCCCCTCGCCGCCGCCCATCCGGGTGTCGAGGTCGTGGTCGACGACGCGGCCCGGCTTCCCAAACTGCTGACCGACCGCGGCGTGGCGTCCGCCGACGTGATCGTCAGCGGGCTGCCGTGGGCCGCATTTTCCGACTCCCATCAGTCGACGTTGCTGCGCGCGGTCGTCGACGCGCTGTCGCCCGGCGGGGCGTTCACCACGTTCTCGTACATGCACGCGCGGGTGCTGCCCCCCGCCCTGCGCTTCCGTTCCGCGCTGAGCTCGGCGTTCGAGGAGGTCGTGCCCGGGCGCACCGTCTGGCGCAACATCCCGCCCGCGTTCGTCTACCACGCGAGGCGGCCTCGCCACTGAGTCCCGCCACTTGAGCCTCGCCACTGAGCCCCGCCACTGGGCCCTGGACATAGGCGCGCCGCTGAACGGCGCTCGGCCCTCGTCTCCCGGCTCCGCGCACCCCGGTGATTTGGAGATCACTTCGTTCTACTATGACGCGCGACCAGGAAATGGAGACGCTTATGGACTTCTCCCTGCCGGAGAGCGCGCAAGCCGTACAACGGGGTATCGCCGACATCTGCTCCCGTTACGACATGGCCTATTGGGAGCGCTGCGAGGCCGAGAAGCGCTGGCCCGAGGAGGTGTGGGCCGAGCTCGCCAAGGGCGGCTGGCTCGGCCTGGCCGTACCCGAGGAGTACGGCGGAGCGGGGCAGGGGCTGCTGGAGCTGGCCGTCGCCACCGAGACGCTGTCGGCGTCGGGGTCGGCGGGCGGCTCGGCGTTCACCTACGTGCTGACACCCGGTTTCGGCGCGATGACCCTGTCCAGGCACGGCTCGGCGGAGCAGAAGGCCGAGCTGCTGCCGAAGCTGGCGACCGGCGAGATCGAGACATGTTTCGCCCTCACCGAGCCCGACGCCGGGTCCAACTCGCTCGCGATCTCCACCTTCGCCCGGCGGGACGGCTCCGACTACGTCGTCAACGGGCAGAAGATCTGGATCACCGGCGTGCAGCGCGCCACCTGGATGCTGCTGGTCACCCGGACGATCCCCGCCGCCGAGGCCAGGCCGCGCACCGCGGGCATGACCGTCTTCCTGGTCAACGTGCCGGAGGCGGTCGCGGCCGGCCGGCTGTCGTACCGGCCGATCCCGAAGATGGGGGCCAACACGACCCCGTCCAACATGGTGTTCATCGACGACCTCCGCGTGCCCGCCTCCGCCATCCTGGGCGAGCTGGACGCGGGCGCCGCGGTGCTCTGGGACGTGCTGAACCCCGAGCGCATCCTGCTGGGCGCCAGCGCCCTCGGCGGGGCGGAGGTGGCGCTGCGCACCGGCGTCGGCTACGCCAAGGAGCGTGAGGTGTTCGGCCGGCCCATCGGGTCGAACCAGGCGATCGCCTTCCCGCTGGCCCAGGTGAAGGCCAGGATCGAGCTGGCCAGGCTCATGCTGTACAAGGCGGCCTGGTCCTTCGACAACAACCTGCCCTGCGCCGCCGAGGCCAACATCGCGAAACTCGCGGCCTCGCAGGCGGCCTGGGAGGCCGCGGACGCCGCCTTCCAGACCCACGGCGGCATGGCCTACTCGCTGGAGTATCCGGTGGCGCGTCTCCTCGCCGACGCCCGCATCGGCAGGATCGCCCCCGTGACCGAGGAACTGCTGCTCAACTACATCGCCACGCAGGTGCTCGGGCTTCCGCGCAGCTTCTGATCTCCCACCCTTGCGCGGGCCGCACGCGGGGAAGGTTCCCGGCGTACGGCGGAACGTCGGGTGGTTCGGGCGTGTGGTCCGGGCGGGGGGGTTCGATGGAGAAGACCTACGCGAGCACGGTGGTCGCGGCCGACGCCGGGACGGTCTGGGCCTTCCTGCGCGACTTCGGCAATCTCGCAGAATGGCTGCCCGGTGTGGCCTCCTGTGAGATCGAGGAGGGCTACGCGCCCGTTCCGGGGGCGGTGCGCCGGATCGAGGGATTCGGCACGCCGTTCCGCGAGCGGTTGCTGGCCCTGGACGAGGGCGGGCGGTCGCTGACGTACGAGATCGTGGAGTCTCCGCTGCCGGTCTCGGGTTATCAGGCCACCTACCGGGTGGCGCCGGTGACCAGCAGCGGCGAAGCGTTCGTGGAGTGGTACGCCGTCTACGACTCCGCCGACCCGGCCGAGGCCGCGAAGATCCTCTCGCGCCGGGTCTTCGGCCCCGGCCTGGAGTCGCTGCGCACGCGGTTCCGGTGACCGGTCACGTGAACCGGGGCGGGCGCCTGCCGCGCACGGCCGCCACTCCCTCGGCCACGTCCGGTCCGGTGAAACCGAGGAACTCCATGGCCAGGGAGGCGTCGAAGGACGGCCCTGCCAGCCTCAGCCAGTTGTTCAGCGCGTATTTGGTGAGCCTGATCGCCTCGGCCGACCCCGCCGCGAGCCTGCCCGCGATCTCCAGCGCCCGCTCGTGCACCTGGTCGTCGTCCACGCAGAGGCTGACCAGGCCCATCGCCTCGGCCTGCTCACCCGTGACGGGTTCGCACAGCAGCAGGTGATATTTCGCCTTGGCCATGCCGCACAGCAGCGGCCAGACGATCGCCGCGTGGTCGCCCGCCGCGACCCCCAGCCGGGTGTGCCCGTCGATCACCCGTGCCGTACGGCCGGCCACGGAGACGTCGGCCAGCAGCGCGACCGCGAGCCCGGCCCCGACCGCCGGCCCCTGGATGGCCGACACCACCGGCTTGGAGCAGTTGATCAGGTTGTAGACGATGTCGCGGGCCTCGGTGAACACGCGCATGCGGGTCGCGTGGTCGCGCGTCATCTCCTCGATCATCGAAAGGTCGCCGCCGGCGGAGAACGCCTCGCCCTCCCCGCGGACGACCACCGCGCGGACCCGGTCGTCGGCGTCGGCGTCACGCCAGACCTCCGCGAGCTCCCGGTGCCCGGTGCGATCGACGGCGTTCAGCCTGCCGGGTGCGCTGACGACGATCCGCAGCACGCCCTCGGCAGGCCAGTCGATCTTGAGTTTCTCGTAGTCCCTCACCTCTGGCACGCTAACCGCGCACCTACCGGTGAGGGAACGGTCACGGCCGGGCGGCCTCGACGAGCGCCTCGTAGAGGCTGATGTCCGTGCCGCGCTCGGGATGCCACTGGACGCCGACGGCGAACCGGCGGCCCGGCATCTCGATCGCCTCGACGATCTGGTCGTCGGCCCAGGCCACGGCCTGCACGCCCGTGCCGAGTCGCCGCAGGCCCTGCCGGTGCGCCCCGGTGACCTCGGCATGGTCGCCGACCGCCTTGCCGACCTTGCTGGAGATGCTCACGGTGATCTGGTGCCTGGCCGTCTCGTGCCGGTCGTGGGCCACGACCTCGGGCAGCCACGGGATGAGCGTGCCGCCCTGGGAGACGTTGAGCACGTGCATGCCCCGGGAGACGCCGAGCACCGGAAGGTCGGACTCCACCGCCGCCCGGGCCAGGGCCAGATCGAACCGGTCGCGATGGGCCTGCGGCTCGCCGAACCGCTCGTCGTACCGCTCGCCGGGGGCCTCGCCGTACAGGGTGGGCGAGATCTCGACCCCGCCGGCGAGCACGATGCCGTCGAGCCCGCGCACGTATTCGGGGACGGACGCGGCGCTGGTGGGGGGCAGCAGGACCGGTGATCCGCCCGCCTTTTCCACCGCGACCGCGTAGGCCTGGGGCGAGACGGCCGCCTCCCGCACCCAGACGCTCCACCGGGCGGCCTCGAGGTAGGTGGTGATGCCAACGAGCGGACGCGCCATGCGATCTCCCCGGGGCTGCAAATCGGCGCACCCTTAATGGCACAGCCGAATTCTCCTTTGTCTCAATTATCTCAGTATTCACTCCCGCACCAGAACATCCCTGATTACAGTGCATTACCGCACAATCACAATCGGTGCGCCTTCGTCCGCCTTGTGGCGAAACGGTTGTGACGTCCTGCTGCGAGTGCGAGACTCCGGAATGAGCGCGGTTGAGCCGGGGCCGCCGCCGCTCATCACCCGGAGTCGTCAGGAGGTGGATCGACAAGACCGGAGCAGGTCCGGTCCCAAGGGTGGGACACATTAGATGTCGCTTAATCCGCGCCTCGTCAAAGAGAGCTTCTCCGTCATCGAGCCCGTCGCGGGGAAGGCCGCGGCGTTTTTCTACGGGCGGTTGTTCGCGGAGAGCCCGCAACTGCGGGCGATGTTTCCTCCTGCGATGGACATGCAGCGCGACCGCCTTTTCAAGGCGCTCACGCGGATCGTCTGGCTGCTCGACAGCCCCGACGGCCTTTCGGCGTATCTCGCGCAGCTCGGGCGCGACCACCGGAAATACGGTGTCTCCGACGAGCACTACACCGCCGTGGGCAAGGCCCTGATCGCCACGATCAAGCACTTCGCCGGCGACGCGTGGACGGCCGAGATCGAAGCGGCCTGGGTCGCCGCGTACGGCATGGCCTCGGAGGCCATGATCAAGGCGGCCACCGCCGACGCCGGGCTAGCGCCGCCCTGGTGGCTCGCCGAGGTCGTCGACCACGACCGCCGCACCCGCGACATCGCGGTCATCACCGTACGGCCGGGCCAGCACATGACCTTCACCCCCGGGCAGTACGTCACCGTGCAGACAGCCAGGTGGCCGCGGGTCTGGCGGACCTTCTCCATCGCCAACGCTCCGCGTGAGGACAACACGCTGCGCCTGCACGTGCGGGCCGTCCCCGGCGGCTGGGTGAGCTCGGCGCTGGTGCAGCACACCCGCATCGGCGACCAGATCCTGCTCGGCCCGCCCGTCGGCACGATGGTGCCGGTCGAGACCGACCGGGACCTGTTGTTCGTCGCGGGAGGCACGGGCCTTGCGCCGCTGAAGGCCATCGTCGAGCACGTCATCGCCTCGGGCCGCCGGCCCAACATCCACCTCCTCCACGGCGTCAGGCGCGCGTCGGAGCTCTACGACATGCAGGACCTCATCCGGATGGAGTCGAGTTTCCCGTGGCTGCGCGTGCTTCCTGTGGTCTCCGACGAGAGCGCCTTCGACGGGATGCGCGGCTCCCTGCCCGACGTCATGGACCGGTTCCACTCGTGGGCCGAGCACGAGGTCTACGTCTGCGGCCCCTCCTCGATGGTGAACATGACGGTCCAGCGGTTACAGGCCTCCGGAGTGCCCCTGTGCAGGATCCACCGCGACACCATCCAGGGAGAGCCCTAGTTCAGCCCTCCACAGAGCGGACATATCGGTCTCCTGACGGATCTCCCTGACCGGCCGCGTGCCGCCTGGCACGATAGCCCCTACGAGAGTCCTGGGAGGTGCTCATGGAAGCCCTGCTCGCGATCGGGACACGGAAGGGACTGTTCCTCGCACGCTCATCCGGCGGCGGGCCGTTCGAGGTGGACCCCGTGCGTTTCTCCACCATCGGTGTGCCGTCGGTAGCCATCGACACCCGTGGGGACGTCCCACGGGTCCTGGCCGGCATCGAATACGGCCATTTCGGCCCGTCCGTCATGTGGTCCGACGACCTCGGGCGAACCTGGGAGGAGGCGAAGACTCCGCCCATCGCGTTCCCCGAGCACACCGGCGCCACGCTCGCCCGGGTGTGGCAGCTGCAACCCTCGCCGTCGGAACCCGGCGTGGTGTGGGCGGGCGCGGAGCCCGCCTCCCTCTGGCGCTCGGAGGACGGCGGCGCCACCTATCGCCTGGTAGAAGGGCTCTGGGACCACCCCACACGGCCTGAATGGCAGCCGGGAGGCGGCGGGCTGTGCCTGCACACCGTCATCCCCCACGCCTCTGACCCCCGGCGCATCGCGGTGGCCGCGTCGGCGGTCGGGTTCTTCCGCAGCGACGACGGCGGCGCCTCGTGGGAGCCGGCCAACCACAACATCCGGGCGCCCTTCCTGCCCGAAGGCGCGCAGTACCCGGAGTTCGGCCAGTGCGTGCACAAGGTCGCCCAGCATCCGGCCCGGCCGGAGCGGCTGTTCCTCCAGCACCACTTCGGGGTGTACCGCTCCGACGACTTCGGCGGCACCTGGACCGACATCGGCGCCGGGCTGCCCTCCGACTTCGGCTTCCCCATCGCCGTGCACTCCGGGGACCCCGACACCGTCTACGTCTTCCCCTTGCACGGCGACGTCGACCGCACCCCGGTCGACCACCGCTACAACGTCTATCGCAGCGACGACGCAGGAGCGGACTGGAAGGGCCTGTCCGACGGCCTGCCGGACGAGCCGGTGCATTCATCCGTGCTGCGGGACGCCATGGTCGCCGGTGACGCCGGCGTCTTCTTCGGCACACGCGACGGCGAGGTGTACGGCTCCGCCGACGGCGGCCAGACGTGGACGCTCATCGCCCGCCACCTCCCCGACGTCCTCACGGTCAGGGCGGCGGTGCTCTGAAATGGCGGTGTTCTAAATGGCCGGGCCCGTCACGCTGGTCACGTTCGTCGTGCCTCCCGCCCTGCGCCGCTGCATCGGCGACCGGGCGGAGGTGCGCGTGTTCGCCGTCGCCCCCTCCGGGGAGGACGTCCCGACGCTCGGCGCCGCGCTCGACACCCTGCGCCGCACACACCCGTCCCTGGAGGAACGGCTGCGCGACGAGAACGGCCACATCCGCAGGCACATCAGCATGTTCGTCTGCGGGGAGAACGCCCGGACGCTGGGCGGCCTGTCCTGCGGACTGCCGCCCGGCGCCGAGGTCTACGTGATGCCGAGCCTGGTCTAGTTCAGACCTTCCGCCAGCCGGGGATCCAGGCGCCGTCCTCGACCACATAGTCGCCGAACAGCGCCGGGGCCTCCTCCTTCATGAGCTCGCCGATCCGCTGGAAGACGAGGCGGATCTCCTCCTCGGCTCCGACGGCGGTGCGTGACTCGATGATGTGCCGGAGGGTCCGGACGTTGGCCGTCCAGACCAGGCCGGTCGCCACCCCCTCCGGCGCGAAGCGCCGCATGAACGAGGTGTGGTGCTTCTTCTCGGCGAACTTCACGCCTTCCTCGTCGAGCCCGAAGTGGCCGGCCATCCAGGTCTGGAACTCCTCCAGCTGGTCGAGCACCGCCGTCGCCCGCTTCATCAGCTCGGCGTCCTCCCTGGCCCACTCGGGGAACCAGAAAGGCAGCTCCGACAGCCGCACGAACCGCAACGACTCCTGCGAGATGGCCACGCCGGGGCGGTGCCGTACGAGCTCGTGGGTGAAGACCCGGGACACGTTGTGCAGGACGAAGCTGAAGCTGACGTGCTCCAGCACCGATCCGTGCGCGCTGGCGAGGATGTTCTGGAGGTACTGGGTCTGGTCCGTCCGGATGCGGGTCACGTTCGGGTTCAGCCCCGGTTCGAACGAGCGGTAGCACAACCGCCCGGCGAACTCGGCGAGGTTCTGCGCGTCGAACTCGCCGCGCTCCAGCCGGTCCAGCCAGCTCTCGCCGCCGATCTCGTGCAGGTAGCGGGCGAGCTCGTCGTAGTCGAGCTCAGGCCGGGCGACGAGGAAGACCTCGGGTTCCACACTGCGCATGACGATCTCCCCCATTGTCCGTACGGTGGCCGACTCGCGGCCCGTCCGGCCCAACACCCTACCGACCGGGAGGAGCCCGCCGCCCAGCGGCCGGGGTCAGGTGATGTCGCGGCGGACGGTCGTGGCCGAGGCGACCAGGGCGAACAGCAGACCGTAACCGATGAGGACGAGCGCGCCTCCCCATGCGGGCAGCCACTCGGGTCTGCCGAGCCCCGTGTCGACGTCGATGCTCATCAGCGCCTGGGCCGCCCCGCCGGGCAGCCACTTGCCCACCGGGTGCAGCACCGGGATCGCGGTGAAGATGCTCTCGACCACGTACGCCCACACGACCGCGCCGACGATTCCGGCGATCTGATTGCGCACCAGCGCCCCGAGCCCGATGCCGAAGAGCCCGTAGAGGGCCAGGCTCGCCAGGATGCCGACGCTCACCTGGGGGATGCGCGACTCCGACAACGAGAGCTCTCCCCCGGACAGCAGCGTCGCGGGGATCACGACGGCGGCGACCAGCACCAGGGCCACCAGGGCGAAGAGCAGGCCGACGAGCGCGCCGGTGATCAGTTTGGCGATGATCACCCGTTCGCGGCGCGGCGTGGTGAGGAAGGTCCCCGTGACCGTCTGGTAACGGTACTCCGAGGTGATCATGACGACGCCGAGGATCATCACGAAGATGGAGCCACCCGAGCCGACCGACCAGGCGGTCTGCACCCATTCCGCGGTGTCCCGCGCGGGAAGGGCCGCCCCGCCGGCCTCGCTGGTGACGCCGGCGAAGGCGGTGATGAACGTCAGGTTGACGCCGATCAGGACCAGCATGACGAGCAGCATGATCCACCACAGGCGCGTGGTGAACAGCTTGCGCACCTCCGCCTTGACGAGTCCGATCATCGTTCCCCCGTCAGTTCGAGAAAGACCTTTTGCAGGTCGGACCGTTCCTGGGCGACCTCGGTCAGCACGACACGCTGGTCGAGCGCGATCCGTCCGACGGCCTCGGCGTCGAGCCCCCGCACGCGCAGCAGGCCGTCCTCCACCCGGTCGACGGCCGCTCCGGCCGCCTCGAGAGCGGGGGCGAGCGTGGCCGTGTCCGAGGCGCGAATCCGGATGGCCGAGTCGCCGTTCGTGGTGAGCTCGGCCAGGGTGCCCTGCCGTACGAGCCGGCCCTTGGCGATGATCACCACGTTGTCGACGGTCTGCTCGACCTCCGCGAGCACGTGGCTGGAGACCAGCACCGCCGCTCCCTCCTCGTGCGCGAGGTGGCGGAGGAAGCCCCTGAGCCATTCGATGCCGGCCGGGTCGAGGCCGTTGGCGGGCTCGTCGAGGATCAAGATCTTGGGCCGGCCGAGCAGCGCGCTCCCCAGCGCCAGCCGCTGGCGCATGCCGAGCGAGAAGGCGCCCACCCGTTTGTCGGCGACGTCGCCGAGGCCGACCGCCTCCAGGGACTCCCGGGCGCGCTGGTCGGGCAGCCCCGCGGCGACGCAGAGGATGCGCAGGTGGTCGAGGGCCGTCCGGCCCGGATGGAAGCTGGTGGCTTCGAGCACGGCCCCGACCTCGCTCACAGGCTGGGGCAGCGTGGCATAGCGCCTGCCGTCGACGAGGGCCTCACCCGAGTCCGGGGTCACCAGGCCGAGCAGGCAACGCAGCGTCGTCGTCTTGCCGGCGCCGTTGGGGCCGAGATAAGCGGTGACGGAGCCGGCCTCCACCGTGAAGGACACCCCGTCGACCGCTTTCACCGAACCGAACGACTTCGCAAGATCGCGGATCTCTATCGCAGTCATCACCGCGATTGTGATCTAGTTTGCCCGGCGTGTCCTCCTTCTTGATGATGAAGCCCGGGCACGTCCTTGAGACCCCCTCACGGCCCCCGAGCACGCGCCCCATTAGCCTCCTCCGAGTGGAGTCTCTGGACACGGTGCTCGCCGCCCACCGCTCGTACCTGCTCGGCTGGAACACCGGCACTGCCGGAAGCCCCGACTTGCCGACCTACCGCAGCGAGGTGCCGCACGCGCCCCTCAACGGCGTGCTGCGCGTTCGCGGGTGCACGCCGCAGGATGCGCTCGCCGAGGCCCGCCGCCGCCTCGACGGCCTGCCGAGGATCTGGTGGGTCGGCCCCGACAGCGACTCCGGCACCGCGCAGGGTCTGCTCTCCCTCGGCGCCGTGCGACTCGCCCGCATGCCGATCATGACGATGGCGATCGACCAGGTGGCCTCCGCGCCAACACCGGCCGGGCTGCACATCACCGAGGCCACCGACCTGGCGGAATTCGTCGGCGCCTACGCCCGGGTGTCCGGCATTCCCCCAGAAGGTGTGGCTACCGCGATCGATCGGGAGAAGGCGTTCTCCGGCGACGGCACCGTGATCAAGCTGGCCGGTCGCCTCGACGACGGCCAGATCGCCGGCACGGCCGTCGCCTGGCTGAGCCACGGCCTGCTCACGCTGTATTTCATCGGGACCCGGCCCGAGCATCGCCGCCGCGGCATCGGCGCCGCCATGACAAGGGCCGCGCTCGACCTGGCCCGCGACCGGGGCATCCGCACGGCCGCTCTGACCGCGACCCCCTCCGGCGAACCGGTCTACCACCGCATGGGCTTCCGTGCCGTGGACGCGTTCGACCTGATGTCGTTCTGATCAGGCTCTTAGAGCCGGTAGACCCTCCGGGCGTTGCCCGAGCCGATCATGTGGGCGATCCTCGCCGCGTCATGCGTGCTCCACTCGTCCTCGGCGAGGCGGGCGGCGAGCACCCGGGCCAGGCCGCGGCGGTGGTAGAGCGCCCCCAGGAGGCACAGCTCGGCCAGGCCGTAACAGTCGGAGCTGAACATCAGCTTGTGGAAGGGCACAAGCTCGACCATCTCGCCGAGCACCGCCGCCGAGCCCGCCGCCGTGTAGGTCAGCGCGAGCCCGACGTCGGCGTAGACGTGGGGGAAGACGGCGGCGAGGTAGGCCGCCTGCCGGTGGTACGGGTAGCAGTGCAGCAGGACCACCGGCATGCCGGCGGGCGCCACCGCACGGATGAAGCCGGTGAGCAGGGCCGGGTCGCAGCGATGGAGGTCGAGGTCGGTGTCGCCGAAACCGCAGTGGAACTGCAGCGGCAGGCTGCGCTCCCTCGCCACGTCGACCGCCGTCCACAGCAGGTGCCTGATCAGCACGGGGTCGGTGAGGCGTCCCTTCGGGTCGGACAGCCGCCGCCCGGCCGAGGCGATCATCGTTCCGCGGGACGGCCGGGCGGCGTCGAGCGCGAGCCCGCACCGGTAGGCGGCGACCGACTTCAGCCCCACGGCCCGCGCCGCCCGGGCCGCCAGCTCGTCGCGCAGAGCCCGGACGTATCCGACGGCCGACAGGCCGGCCTCGGCGACCTCCTGCTCCACCTGCTCCAGGCGGACGATCTCGTCGGCGGCCGCCCCGCCGACGCGGCCCATCTCGGCGGCGGTGAGCAGCTCAGGCCGGTCCAGGCCGGTGTCGACGAGGAAGGCGGCGACGCCGGCCTTCCTGAGCAGCCGGCGGTTGACCTCCGCGGCCCCGAGTTCGGCCCGCCGGGACAGGTAGACGGCCGGGGACGCATGCGGCTCGAGGTCGAGCAGGGGGGCGCACCAGCGGCGCACGGCCAGGCCCGCGGGGGTGTCGAAATGCGTGGTGCCCGGCGGCGCGGGGCCGCCGGCCTCGGTCATCAGCGTCTCGAACTCCGACCTCGACAGATCGTCGCGGCGCACCCCGTGGCAGTGGTGGTCGACCATGGGAGCGGCGAGCGCCGCACGCACCGTGTCGGGCAGGTCAACCGGTGGCAAGTCGTCCGCTCTGGTCTCCGGCACGGGAGTGGACTTTACGGCCCATCCCCCGTGCCGGTACGGCTTTCGCGCCCCTCTTTACCCGCTTTAACAGCGCCCGTCACCGGGCCTGGCCGGCCAGGCGCAGGACGTTGGCGATGATTCTGGCTCCCGCGCCGCCCTCGGTGGTCAGGATCGACTCCGGGTGGAACTGCACGCCGAAACGGCGGTTGTCCACGTCTTCGATCGCCATCACCGCGCCGTCCTCGGTGGCGGCGGTCACCGAGAAGCCGCGCACCCCCGGCCGCTTGGCGTGCAGCGAGTGATAACGCGCGGCGACGAACTCCTCCGGCAGGCCGTCCAGCAGCGCGCTCGCGCCCTCGCGCCTGACCCGGCCGCGCTTGCCGTGCTCGGGGTACGGCAGCAACTCCAGGGTGCCCCCGGCCTGTTCGACCATCGCCTGAAGGCCCAGGCAGACGCCGAACACCGGCAGCCCCTTGGCGTACACGACGTCGATGAGGGCGGCGGTGCCGAAGTCGGACGGCCACGCGGGGCCAGGTGAGAGCACCACCAGCGTCGGCGCGATCTCATCGATCATCGCCGGGGGGAAGCCGTGCCTGAGGGTCACCACCGAGGCGCCCTGCTGGCGGAAGTAGTCGGCCAGGGTGTTGACGAAGGAGTCCTCGTAGTCGACGAGGAGGACCCTGTGGCCGTCGCCGGGCAGGTCGGCGGCCGGCATCGCCTCTGCGGGGGCCTGCTCCTTGCCGACGGCGGCCAGGGCGGCGAGCAGGGCGCTGGCCTTCAGTTCGGTCTCCCGCTCCTCCGACTCGGGGTCGGAGTCGAACAGCAGCGTCGCGCCCGCCCGCACCGCGGCGACCCCGTCGCGGATCTGGGCCGTGCGCAGGGTCAGGCCGGTGTTCATGGAGCCGTCGAAGCCGATGAATCCGACGGCGCCGCCGTACCAGCGGCGGGTGGTCGCCTCGTTGTCCTCGATGAACTGCATGGCCCACGTCTTCGGGGCGCCGGTGACGGTGACCGCCCACATGTGGGTGAGGAAGGCGTCGAGCGCGTCGAACTCGGGGCGCAGGCGGCCCTCGATGTGGTCGACGGTGTGGATGAGGCGGGAGTACATCTCGATCTGGCGCCGGCCGATGACCTTCACGCTGCCGGGCACGCAGATCCGCGACTTGTCGTTGCGGTCGACGTCGGTGCACATCGTGAGCTCCGACTCCTCCTTCACGCTGGACAGGAGGGTCCTGATTGCCTCGGCGTCCTCGACCGGGTTGGCGCCGCGGGCGATCGTGCCGGAGATCGGGCATGTCTCGACCCGGTCGCCGGTCACCCGCACGTACATCTCGGGGGATGCACCGACGAGGTGCTCGCCGTCGCCGAGGTTGATCAGGAACTCGTACGGCGCCGGGTTGCCGGTGCGCAGGGACCGGTAGAACGCCGAGGGATCGGTGCAGGAGGAGTGGAAGACCTGCCCGGGGACCACCTCGAACAGGTCGCCGCGCTTGAACTTCTCCTTTGCCTTGGCGACGACCTGCGCATACGTCCCCCTTTCCGGATTTTTCGGAATCTCGGTGGGGGCGGTGATCGGGAAGCTGTCGCCGGTGCGCGGCAGGCCGGTCGTGGAGGCGCCGTCGACGGTGAAGTCGTAGGAGAACTCGGTGCTGGTCTCGCGCACCCGGTCGATCACGACCAGCCGATCGGGCAGGTGGAGCACGAGGTCGCGCTGGTCGGCCGGCCGGGTGAGGCGGTAATCGATGGGCTCGAACTGGAAGGCCAGGTCGTAGCCGAAGGCGCCGTACAGCCCCAGATGGGGGTCGTCCCCGCGGAAGGCGGCGATCACCTCGCGGATCGCGCTGAAGACGGTGGGGCGGCGGCTGCGCTGCTCCTCGGGAAGCACGTCCTCCGACGGGGGCACGTGGACCTCAACGTGGTCGCCGTCCGGCTCCGCCACCGGCTTCCCGGCGGCGAGCAGACATGAGGCGATCACGGGGAGCACGACCCTGCCCCGGTCGTTGAGGGCCCGCGCCGAGATGCGCCGCCCTCTCGCCACGATCTCCACGCACGGATCGACGTAACCGAAGGCCCATCTGCTGTAGCGACCCGGATAGTCCATGCCGGACGAGAACGCGCCCCCGCGCCGTTCTCCCAGCGCCGTCACGATCTCTTCCAGCGCCTCCTCGGACACCTCGCGCACGACGCGCTGGACCGCGACGCCTCCTGCTGTGGTGTATCCGCTGCTCTCCACTGTCTCGCCCCTTTAGTCGAATGCCCCGGGGGCGGACACAAGAAAGGCCGCCTCTCGGGGCGGCCAGTCACTCTGCTCGCGAATGCGAATATCCACGCCGCCGGTTAGCGGCGCCACCACTGACAGGAGGCGGAGATTCGCATGCGGCCAGGCTAGCGAACCCCACCACGATCTTGCAACGCGACAAACTGGATGATAGGCCCCAAAGTGGTACATCGTATTGATATTCTGTTACCAGGAAGTTAAGGAGGCGGTGGTGGCTTACCTGCCCGTTCCCCGGGTGCCCCTGCCACGGGCGCCCGGTCTGCCGGTCCGCCGGGTCCGCGTCCGGCGGGACATTCCCGTCCCGATGCCGGACGGCGTGGCCCTTCTGGCCGACCACTACATCCCCGTGGGCGCGCACCAGCCCCCCACGATCCTGATCCGCACGCCGTACGGCCGGGCCGGGGTCTTCGGCTGGCTGTACGGCTGGACCTTCGCGCGACACGGCTTCCAGGTCGTCATCCAGAGCTGCCGCGGCGGTTTCGGCTCAGGCGGCCTGCTCGACCCCCTGGGCGACGAGCGCGAAGACGGCCTCGCGACGGTCGAGTGGATGCGCGCTCAGCCGTGGTACGGCGGCTCCTTCGCGATGCACGGCCCCTCCTACCTGGGCTACAACCAGTGGGCGATCGCCTCGGAAGTGCCCGACCTGCTCGCCATGGCCACCCAGGTCACCGCCTCGAACTTCCGCGACGCCGCCTATGTCGGCGGGGCGTTCGCGCTCGAGTCGTCTCTCATCTGGACCACCCTGACCGCCCAGCTCGACGGCCGGTTGGGCGGCATGGCGGCCTTCATCGCCCCCTGGCGCACCCGCCGGGCCGTGTTGTCCGGCCGGCCCCTGTCGGAGCTCGACCTCGCCTCGGCGGGCCGTACGATGCCGTTCTTCCAGGAGCTCCTGAACCATCACGCCGACCCGGCCGCGCCGTACTGGAAGAAGAGGGACTTCTCCGCCACCGTGGGCGAGGTGACCGCGGAGGTCACCATGACCGGCGGGTGGTACGACGTGTTCCTGCCGTGGCAGCTCAAGGACTACGCGGCGATGCGCAAGGCGGGACGGCAGCCCTACCTGACGATCGGCCCCTGGTATCACGCCGACATCCGGCACGGCCTGGCCTCCAACACCGACGCCCTGGCCTGGTTCCGCGCGCACCTGATGGGTGACCCGTCCGGCCTGCGGCGCGACCCGGTGCGGATCTACGTGACGGGGGCGGGCGAGTGGCGCGACCACCCCGACTGGCCGGTCGCCGG
Organism: Planotetraspora thailandica; assembly: GCF_016863335.1. Lineage (GTDB taxonomy): Bacteria > Actinomycetota > Actinomycetes > Streptosporangiales > Streptosporangiaceae > Planotetraspora > Planotetraspora thailandica. Next base: position 16,509 of record NZ_BOOR01000059.1, on the reverse strand, counting down.
AGCACGCCCCGAGCGATGGCACCTGCAGCCCGGCTTCGGGCTCTCGCGGGACAACCCGGCCGACGCCGAGCCGGACCTGTACCGGTACGACCCCGCCAACCCCACGCCCGTGATGGGCGGGCCGGTGCTCATCGGCAACTCCGAACCGCGCGACAACCGGCGGCTGGAGTCGCGCAAGGACGTGCTCGTCTACACCTCCGACGCGCTGGCAGAGGACACCGAGATGATCGGGCCGGTCGCGGCGGAGCTGTACGTGCGCACGAGCCGTGAGCACACCGACATGGTCGTGCGGATCTGCGACGTCCATCCCGACGGGTCGTCCATGAACGTGTGCGAAGGGGTCAGGCGGCTCACCCCCTCCGATAAGGCCGGCGCCGACGGGGTGCGCCGGGTCGAGGTGGATCTGTGGCCGATCGCGCACCGGTTCCGCCGGGGCCACCGGATCCGGGTACACGTGGCCAGCGGGGCCTACCCGCGGATCGCCAGGAATCCGGGCACGGGAGACCCCCTTCCGCTTGGGGCAGCCATGTACCCCTCCGACCAGGAGGTGCTGCACTCCCCCGCCCATCCGACCGCCGTCATCCTCCCCCGCTTCACCCCACCCTCGGCGTGATCATGCAGAAGTTCGAGGAGGTGCGGGGGGAGCAGCGCGAACGCATGTCGTGATCATGAACTTCTGCATGATCACGGCACGCGAAGGCGCAGGTTGTCGTACAGATCGCCGAAGTTCTGCATGATCACCATCAAGCTGCGATCACCCATATGGGTGTCGCTCGGCGCGGCAACACGACCGCTTGGCGATCAGTGAGGTCCCGCCGGGGCCGGAAATCTTACGCTGCGGATCAATCCATGTCCGAATAGGAGCGTGTGATGACCAGCCCTCGCACCACCCCTCGCAGCGATCGCAGTCCATGGAACTGGTTGCTCCTGGTGCCGATCGCGATCCCCCTGATCCCGGCCCTGTTCAACAGCGTCGAGCCGCGCCTGTTCGGGATCCCGCTGTTCTACTGGCTGCAGCTCGCTTTCGTGCTCGTCGCGGTCGCGACCACCCTCGTCGTCTACCGCATGGGCAGGAGGGGCCGATGACCACGGAGATCGTCGTCTTCGCCGTCCTGTTCCTCATCGTCAGCGGCATGGGGTTCGTCGCCTCCCGGTGGAGGCGGCCGGACGACATCGCGAGCCTCCACGAGTGGGGCCTGGGCGGGCGCAACTTCGGCACGTGGATCACGTGGTTCCTGGTCGGGGGCGACCTGTACACGGCTTACACGTTCGTGGCGGTCCCGGCCCTGCTGTTCGGCGCGGGCGCGACGGGCTTCTTCGCCGTGCCGTACACGGTGATCGTCTATCCGCTGGTCATGCTCGTGCTGATCCGGTTGTGGTCGGTGTCGCACGTGCACGGCCTGGTCACCCCGGCCGACTTCGTGCGGGCGAGGTTCGGCTCGCCGACGCTCGCCCTGCTCGTGGCGATCACCGGGATCGTCGCCACCATGCCGTACATCGCGCTGCAGCTCGTCGGCATCGAGGCGGTCCTGAAGACCATGGGGGTGACCGGCGACCTGCCGATCATCATCGCGTTCGCCATCCTGGCCGCCTACACCTACCAGTCGGGCCTTCGCGCCCCCGCCCTTATCGCGTTCGTCAAGGACTCGCTGATCTACGTGGTCATCCTCGTGGCGATCATCTACATCCCGACGCAGCTGGGCGGCTGGGAGTCGATCTTCGGCGCGGCGCAGGCCAAGTTCGAGGCCACGCCGGCGCCGACCGACGGCATCCTGCTGAACGCCAACAACCAGCTCCAGTACGTCACGCTCGCCCTCGGCTCGGCTCTGGCGCTTTTCCTCTACCCGCACAGCGTCACCGGCGTGCTCGCCTCGAAGAACCGGAACGTGATCAAGCGCAACATGTCGGCGCTCCCGGCCTACAGCGTGCTGCTGGGTCTGATCGCGCTGCTCGGATACATGGCCATCGCCGCCGGGGTGAAGCCGATCGGCACCGACGTGAACACGGTCGTCCCGCAGCTGTTCGAGCGCATGTTCCCCGACTGGTTCGCCGGTGTGGCCTTCGCGGCCGTCGGCATCGGCGCGCTGGTGCCCGCCGCGATCATGTCGATCGCGGCCGCCAACCTGTTCACCCGCAACATCTACCGGGAGTACATCAAGCGGGACGCCACCGACGCGCAGGAGGCCGCCGCCAGCAAGATCGCCTCGCTGGTCGTCAAGGTGGGCGCGGTGCTCTGCATCCTGCTCATCGACCCGCAGTTCTCCATCGACCTGCAGCTCATCGGCGGCGTCATCATCCTTCAGACGCTGCCGTCGGTCGCCCTCGGTCTGTTCACCCGCTGGTTCCACCGGGCGGGACTGATCGCCGGATGGGTCGCCGGCATGACGGCGGGCATGGTCATGCTGTACAACATCGCCAACCCGGCGACCAAGCACGCCCACTTCGGCGGCTCGGCCTTCTCGCTGGAGAAGCTCGGCCTGGACACCAAGATGACGATCTACGCGGGCTTCCTCGCGCTCATCGTCAACCTGGTCGTCGCGGTGCTCGGCACGATCATCGCGCGCTCCGCGAAGGTCGCCGACGGGCCGGACGCCACCTCCGAGACCGACTACACCGCCGACGAGGGCGACCCCCGCGTCCGCGATCTCGAGGTCACCAGCTCCACCTGACGTCGCGCACGGCTCGGTGGCCGGGGCGCCACCGAGCCGCCCGACCCCAGCCGCCAGACCCGGGCGGCCTGCCGTACCGGAAATTGCGTTGCGCGCCCATGCTCTCCCGCGCACCCTGAACGGGTGGCGATTCTCGAAGCGTGCCTGCTCGCCAAGCGGTTCGGCCCGGTGACGGCGGTCGAGGAGGTCAGCCTGACCGTCGCGGAGGGTGAGATCGCCGGGCTGCTCGGGCCGAACGGCGCGGGCAAGTCGACCACCCTCCACATGCTGCTCGGCCTGGTGACTCCCGACTCGGGCAGCGTCAGGCTCTTCGGGCTCGACCTGGACCGGCACCGCACCGAGGTGCTGAGCCAGGTCAACTTCTCGGCCGGATATCTCGGCCTGCCGGGGGTGCTGCAGGTGCGTGAGGTGCTCGACGCCTTCGCCCGCCTGTACGGCCTGCGGCACCCGGCGCGAAGGGTCGCGGAGGTCGTCGGGCTGCTCGACATCGGGTCGCTGCTGAAGCGCAAGGTGATCGACCTGTCGTCCGGGCAGCAGACCCGCGTGCATCTGGCCAAGGCGCTGCTGAACGAGCCGCGGCTGCTCGTGCTCGACGAGCCGACGGCGGCGCTCGACCCGGACACCGGCGACCGGGTGAGGCGGCTGCTCGTCGACCTGGCCAGGGAGTCGGGACGCGCGATGCTGATCACCTCGCACAACATGCGCGAGGTGGAGCGCATGTGCGACCGCATCCACTTCATGTCGGCCGGGCGGATCGTCGCGTCGGGCACGGCGGCCGAGCTCGCCGCCGACTTCGAGGTGGCCGACCTCGAAGAGGTGTTCCTGAAGGTGGCCCGCCAGTAGACGGCCTGCCCCGGCGTGCGGGGTCCGGAGCGAAAGGCAGCGACATGACCCTCGATATGACGACGGTGCCCGAAACGACCACGGTGCTTCCCCCGCTGAGCGCCGCCGCCCGGCGCCGCCGGATCTCCGGCGTGGTGCGCCGCGACCTCGCCTCGCTGCGGCGAAGCCCCATCCGGATCTTCGAGATCGTCTTCTGGCCGACGATCGAGCTCGTCGTGTGGGGGTTCGTGACGGTGTACCTGCAGGCCAGCAAGGTGCCGTTCGTGGTGTCGATGCTGCTGGGGGCGGTGCTGCTGTGGCAGATCCTCCACCGGGCCTCCAACGAGGTCGCCATCGGCTTCCTGGAGGACATCTGGTCGCGGAACCTGCTGAACATGCACGTCACGCCGTTGACGACGACGGAGTACCTGAGCGGGCTGATCGTGTTCTCGCTCACCAAGGTCGTCTTCAGCGTCGCCATGATGGGCACGATGGCCTACCTGCTCTACGGGTTCGGGATCTTGACGATCGGGGTGGCGCTGGTGCCGTTCATGGGCCTGCTGCTCGTGCTCGGCTGGTCCCTGGCCATCGTTGCGATCTCGTGTGTGCTGCGGTTCGGCGAGGGCGCCCAGGTGATCGCGTGGAGCCTTGTCTTCGTGTTCCAGCCGATCGCCGGGGTCTTCTATCCGGTGTCCGTGCTGCCGTCGGGCCTCCAGGTGGTCGCCTCGTTCGTCCCGGCGACCCACGTCTTCCAGGGGATGCGGGACGTGCTCGGCGGGGCCGCCATCCCGTGGGACCGCATGGCCGCCGCGGCCGCGCTCGACGTCGTCTACGTCGCGCTGGCCCTCGCGCTCTACACGGTGACCCTCCGGCACGCCCGCGCGAAGGGGCGGCTGTCCCGTTTCGGCGAGTGAGTGTCACATTGCAGCCCGCCGAATCGTCTTCTCTATGTACTTGGATGGTCGATCTGTCATAAAAGGGGCAGGCAGCCAAGGGCAACCGATTCCGCGAACCCGGGAGTTCATAATCATGGCCGAGCGGCAGACAGTGGTGATCGTCGGAGGCGGCTTCGCGGGTTTCACCGCGGCCAGAACCCTCGCCCGGATCACCCGGGGGACGGCGGAGATCATCCTGATCAACCCGACCGACTATTTCCTCTACCTCCCGCTGCTGCCGGAGGTCGCCGCGGGGATCCTCGACCCGCGCAAGGTCGCGATCCCGCTGTCCGGCAACTGCCCGGGCGTACGGCACCTGCTCGCCTCGGTCGACTCCGTCGACATCGAGAACCGGCGGCTGACCTGCACGGACCCGGAGGGCGAAACCCGGGAGATCGGATACGACCGGCTGGTCCTCGCGGTGGGCAGCGTCAACAAGCTGCTCCCAATCCCGGGGGTGGCCGACCACGCCCACGGCTTCCGCAGCGTCGGCGAGGCGCTGTATCTGCGCGACCACCTCATCCGGCAGATCGAGCTCGCCGACGCCGCCGACGATCCGGAGGAGCGGGCCGCCCGTTGCACGTTCGTCGTGGTCGGCGCGGGATACACCGGCACCGAGGTCGCCGCCCAGGGACAGCTGCTGACCCGGGACGCGCGCAGGCACCGGCCGGGCCTGAGCGACCAGCCGCTCCGCTGGATCCTCGCCGACCTCGCCCCGCGCATCCTGCCCGAGCTCGACGAGCACCTGTCCCGGACCGCCCACCGGACCCTGGTCAAGCGCGGGATGGAGATCCGGACCGGCACGAGTGTGTCCGAGGCGACCGCCGAGGGGGTCAAGCTCTCCGACGGGGAGTTCGTGCCGACCCGCTCGCTGATCTGGTGCGTGGGCGTTCGGCCCGATCCTTTCGTGGAGTCGCTGGGCCTGCCCACGGAGAAAGGCCGCCTGCTGACGGACGAGTACCTGAACGTGCCCGGCCATCCGGAGATCTTCGCCTGCGGCGACGCCGCGGCCGTCCCCGACCTCACCAGACCGGGCGAGTACACGACCATGACCGCCCAGCACGCCCAGCGCCAGGGCAAGCGCGTCGCGCACAACGTGGCCGCCTCCCTGGGCAGGGGCAGGCGGAAGCCGTACAAGCACAGCGACCTCGGGTTCGTCGTCGACCTGGGCGGGGTCAAGGCGGCGGCCAACCCGCTGGGGGTGCCGCTGTCCGGCATCGTGGCCAAGGCCGTCACCCGGGGCTACCACCTGCTCGCGCTTCCCGGCGGCAGGGCCCGCATCGCCGGCAACTGGCTGCTGGACGCGGTGCTGCCCCGCCAGACGGTCCAGCTCGACCTGGTGCACGGTTCGGCCGTCCCGCTCGCCGGAACGACTCCCGAACGGCCTCAGGACCCGACCGGCTGACGCCTGTCCTCGCGTAAACGATCGACGGCGCGCCGACTCCGGTAGTGTGCGCGACGCGGACGTTCCCCCCAGGCGAGAGGCAGCGGAAGTGGACGAGACGGGCGCGCCACTGGTGCCGGGGTACGAGGTGCTCGGGGTGCTCGGCCAGGGCGGGTTCGGCGTCGTCTACCGGGCCAGGCAGCTCGCGGTGGGCCGCGAGGTCGCCCTGAAGATCGACAATCGGGTGCTGGTGTCGGAGCGCGACCAGCGGCGTTTCATGCGCGAGGTGACGGCCGCCGGGGCCCTGTCCGGGCACCCCCACGTGGCCGACGTCTATGACGCGGGCATGCTCCCCGACGGCCGGCCGTACATGGTGCTGGAGCTGTGCCCGGGGGGCTCCCTCGCCGACCGGCTCAAGGAACACGGCCCGATGGACGCCCGCGAGGTGCGCGACATCGGCGTCAGGATCGCCGACGCGCTGGCCGCCGCGCACGCGGAGGGGGTGCTGCACCGCGACGTCAAGCCCGCCAACATCCTGGTCAACTCCTACGGCATGGTCGCGCTGTCGGACTTCGGGCTGGCCACCAGGCCCGGCGCCGCCGCCGGCAACGAGATGTCGGTGACCCTGGAGTCCCTCACGCCCGCCTACGCCCCGCCGGAGGCGTTCGAGCTGACCGAGCCGACCGCCGCAGGGGACGTCTACGCGCTGTCGGCCACGCTCTACGCCCTCCTGTACGGCAGGCCTCCGCGTTTCCCCGCGGGCGGCGTGGTCAACCTCGCGGTGATCATGGCGTTGCACCGGCGGCCCATTCCCGACATCGAGGGCGTGCCGTACGAGCTGACCGACGTGTTGCGGCGCGGCATGGCCACCGATCCGCGGCAGCGCACCCAGACGGCGGCCGAGCTGCGCGACGCGCTGGCGGCGGCCGACCTCGACGGCCCCGTGGCGGAGGCCGGCGGTCAGGCCCCCGGGGTGTCTCCCGTCGATCACGGCGGGCTCGGCCGGGACGAGACCAGTGGCGGCGCCGAACCTTCGCGGAGCACGACGGGACCCGGGCTGCTGTCGCAGGCCGGCCGGCCTCCCACCGTTCCGGGCGGACGCGCGGGCGGGCCGCGGCCCTCGATGGTCTTCGGGATCGTGGCCGTCGTGTTCGCCGTGATGCTCGGCGCCGGGGTGACCGCGCTGTTCCTCAATGGTCCTGGGCCTTCGCAGGGATCCCCGGGAGGCCCGCCGGGAGGCCCTCCTCCGCCCGACTACAAGGTGGCGGTCACCATGCGGAACTGTCCGGCATCGGAGGTGCCGGGCGTCGTCGGGGCGCAGTGTGTGGCCGAGCCGGAGTGCTGGGGCGGCCTGAACATCATGGCGGGAGACGTGACCGCGCAGGCCGTCCCATGCTCCGGGCCCCACACGTGGGAGACCTTCGCCATCGCCCCGCTCCCCCTCGAGCTGACCACCTCGAACGAGAAGGTCGTGGCCAGGCATCCCGCGGTGGCCGCCTTGTGCACCATGTCGACCCTGGAGAAGTCCCGCACCGGAGCCGCCGGGAAGATCACGCCCGACCGGTGGGAGGTGAGCGTGATGCCCCCGAGCGCGCTGCAGTTCGCGCAAGGATTGCGGGTCTTCCGGTGCGTCGGCACCGTGACCGGCAAGCCGCTGACGGGCAGCTCGTTCGCCGTAGCGGGCTAGAGGCCGTGGCCGGTCAGGACGCGCGGGCCAGCCGTACGAGCTCGGCGAGGGCGTCCCGCAGGTAGTCGATCAGATCCCAGACGTCGGGCACCATCTCGCGGTCGGCGACGATGCCGAAGTCGATCCTCCCGTCGTAGGAGAACACGGTCATGTTGATCCCACCGCTCACGTCCGTGATCACCGACATCGGGTACTGCGCGAGCACCCGCCCGCCGCAGATGTAGAGCGGCGACTGCGGCCCCGGCACGTTCGAGATCAGCAGGTTCATCGCGGGAGCCGTACGGGAGGCCAGCCTGAAGGCCGCCCGGTTGGCCAGGGCGCTCAGCGCGGCCGGCATCGCCTGGCTGAACTCCAGCAGCCAGGTCGCGGGGGCGGCGGCGAACCGCTCCTTGACGACCTTCATGTTGCGGCTGACCGTGCGCAGCCGCTCCTCCGGGTCGGCGACGTCGGTGGGGATGGTCGTCAACGCCAGCGTCACCTCGTTGGCGAGCGTGTCGTCGGCCCGCTGGCCACGGGTGGACAGGGGGATGCCGGCCACGAGCGGCAGGCGGGGCAGCTCGTCCCGTTTCGCCAGCCAGCGGCGCAGGGCGGTCGCGCAGAGGGCGAGCACGACGTCGTTGACGGTGACGCCGAAGGCGTTCTTGACCTGTTTGACCTCGTCGAGGGAGACCGCGCCGAAGGCGAACCTGCGATGCTCGGAGACGCGTCCGGAGAACGGCGTGCGCGGCACCGACATGCGCGGCAGGCCGGGAAGGCCGGCCCGGGTGCCGCGGACCAGGCGGGCGAGCAGCCCGGCACCGGGGATCTGCGAGACGATCGGGACCTCGTCGAGCCGCGCGACCGCCTCGCCCAGGAACCGCATCAGGGCCAGCGGGTTGTCCAGGACACGCGCGATACCCCTGATGAGCATCTCGACGGGCTCGGGCGCGTACGCCGCCGACTCCCAGAAGGGCACGTCGGGCTCCTCTTGCGGCGGATCGACCTCGCGGGGCACCGGCGTGAAGTCCATGAGCGCGGCCAGCACCTCGGCGCCCGTCACCCCGTCGATCGCGGAGTGATGCACCTTGGTGTAGATGGCCACCCGGCCTCCGGAGAGCCCGTGGATCAGGTACAGCTCCCACAGGGGGCGCCTGCGGTCGAGCCGCCTGCTGTGCAGCCGGGCGGCCTGGGCGGCGAGCTGATGATCGCTGCCCGGCGGCGCCAGCGCCAGCTCCCTGACGTGATAGTCGAAGTCGACCTCTTCGTCTTCGGCCCAGTAAGGGTGGTCGAGCCCGAGAGGCACCTCCACCAGGCGGCGGCGTAGGGGCGGGGCCAGGTGGAGCCGCCTGGACAGCAGGTCAACCAGGTCGTCCCGCGTGATCACGCCGCCGGGCGCCGTGGACGGGTCAAGGATGCTCAGCCCCGCGATGTGCGCGAGGTTGGTCGCCGTCTCGAAGTTGAGGAACTGCGCGTCGAGCGCGCTGAGCTGCCGCCCCATTCCCTACACCTGCCCCGAAAACCCGGCCTTGGACCGTCCCCCGCGCCGGGCCTGCCGACCCGGCGCGGGGGACTCCGCTCACGGCTCCAGCAGGAAGATCTGCTGGGTTCCGTCGCGCTGGGTCCGGGTGGCTCCACGGTCGCCGGTGAAGACCACGAAGCCGCCGCCGACCGACGGGAAGGTGCCGTTGCCGCGGGTGCTGAGCTGGACCGGGCCGGTCCATCCCGTGGTCCGGTCCAGCTTGGCCGTGAACACCTTCCACCGCCAGTCGGTGGACCGGGTGTCGTACCAGACCGCACGGACGGATCCGTCCGCGTCGCGGCTCAACCGCGGGCGCTGGCTCATGGCGTCCGGGTCGAGGGCGACGGGCTCGGACGCCGACCAGGTGTGGCCGCCGTCGGTGGAGCGGGCGGCCCGCAGCGACAGGTTGGCGCCCGAACTCGCCAGCCGCTTGGTCTCCCACATGACGACGAAGGCGCCGTCGCGGTCGGCCGCGATGCTCGGGTGCCGGTCCGCGGCGTCGGTGGCGGCGCTGACCTGCACGGGCGCCGACCAGCTCTTCTGCCTGGCGGGCCGGGTGCTCGCCACGATCTGCCAGTTGTCCGGGTCGGTGTTGCCACTGGCCGGCGAGCCGGCCGGCGGGGTGTGCCCGGTCCACAGCGGATCGGGGTCGAACCGGTTGTCCTGCCAGGTCACCACGGTGCCGCCGTCCTTACCGACGGCGATCGCCGGGAAGAGCGAGGCGGGGTAGCGCGGGGACCGCGAGTCGGTCGCGATGCCGGGCGTCACGGTCTTCCCCGCCGCCGACAGGTTGACGGGGGCGTGGTCGACGCCGATCACCTGCGCGTAGACGTCGAAGGCGCCGCCGTCGTTGTCGGCCCACACCACCACGGCGTGGCTGCCGTCCACCACCGAGACGTCCGGGTGGATCGCCCGCCCCTGGGTGTCGGTCAGGCGCACGGCCGGCTCGAAGGAGTGTCCGCCGTTCTTGCTGTGCCGCAGGAAGATCTGCGACCGGTGCGGCTTCTCCTGGCCCCGCGAGTCCTGCCACACGACCCACACGTCGTCGCCCGACACGGCGATCTTGGGCGAGGAGGCCGTCGGCGAGCCCGCGGACAGCTCCACCTCGTGGGCCGGGTGGCCATGACGCTTGACCATGCGGTACACGACCGAGGTCCTGTGGTTCCTGTGGACCTCGGCGACGACGTGGGCGACCCCGTCGTTCCCGGCCACGTCGGCGAAGCCGGCGAACTCCCCGGTCTCGCCGATCACCAGGGACGCCCGGTCGTCGCGGCGGTCCGCGGCCGGCAGGGGGATCTCCGGGGCCGGCGCTGCAGGGGCGTCGACGGACACGAACACCGGCGAGGTGGCCGCGCGAAGCTGGTCGGGGAGGTTCGGGTCGGCGTCCACGCCCGACGGGTCCCCCGGCGCCCGGACCTCGGCCCGGAACCAGTTGTGCACGTCGCCGAGGGTGAAGGGGACGACGTACGTCTGGTCGGCCGAGTTGGGCGTGAAGGTCGCGAGCGGTCCGGCGGACCGGCCGGGAGACGCGTAGACCAGGACGCGGGCGCCGGCGCCGCCGCGGACGCGCACGCGGAGCCGGGCCTTCTTGGACAGGCGGCGGTCACGGACGATCACTTCGTCGCCGCCGATCGCCTCGAACACCCCGTCACCGTCGACGTCGGCCTCGATCGTCACGAGGGCGCCCTGCGGGGAGGCGGAGACCGCCGTCCGGCCGGCGCGGATCGCGTCGAGGATGCCGCGCACCGAGCGCTCGGCGGCGAACACCCAGGTCGTCGGCTGGCCGGGACTGGCCTTCCCCCACACCTCGCGGAAGTGGCAGTCGCTCGCGCCGACGGCGCCGAAGCGGAAGCCCTTGTTCCAGCGGTTCTCCGCGTAGTCGATCTCCGCGTCGGGGTCGGAGGCGACGTTCCACACCTCGACGGTGTTCACGCCCTGCGCGCTGGCGTTGTCGTTGGGCCCGGCCGCGGGCGTGTACTCGCCGTCGTCGGGGTGGGCGGTGCCCCAGGAGGCGTCCTGCGCGTGCGCGTCCCAGATGGACTGCTGGACGTGCCGGAACCCCGGAGAGCCGGGCGGGTTCGCACCGTCCACCACGGTGTCGACCGCTCCCAGCACGGTGGCGTGCGGCGAGCCGTTCGCCTCCTCACCGGGAATGAGGATCAGCTTCGACGAGCGCCACTGGGGGTCCCAGTGCTGGTCGTAGGTGCGGTGGTCGGTCAGCGGCAGGAAGTCGAGCCCCACCCGCTCGGCCTCGCCGATCTGGTCGCCCACCGGGAGGTTGCCCGGCAGCGTCTGCTTGGACGTCTGGCGGGGCAGGCTGCCGTCGGACGAGTGGTCGTCGTGCGCGTGGGTGTCCCCGGCCAGCCACTCACCGCGCGGCGCCTGCTTCTTCGAACCCTCGGCGGCGACGGCGGCGTCGGCTGCCGTGGCCTGCTCCACGGACAGTCCAGCGGCCGCGGCCACCGTCCCGCCCACGACGATGAACTGCCTTCTGTTCAACTCCATTGACGTTCCCCTTAGGTGCCCCTCCGAGAAGATCTCGGCGGTGAACCCGGAGAACGCTAGCCATCGCACTGTCGCCCGAGCTGAATGACACTAGAAGCAAATATGTCCGATTTATTAATCCATCGGACACTTCACACTGTTGGGTGCTCAGGCGCTGGGGGTCATGGGGAAACGGCGTAGATGTAGGCGGCGACGGCGCAGAAGACGAGCCCGACCACGGCGAAGACCACCCCCGCGACCACGCCCCTGCCCTGCCGGGTGTCGATCCGGATGCGCGTCGGCTTCTCCGGGTCGTACAGGATCGGGACGTGCTCCCCCGGCATGGCGGCAGGGCGCCCGGTGCCGATGTTCGCCTCCGCCTCCACCTGCTGGCCGTAGACGGTCGTGAACCGCACGGTCGGGTAGTAGACGGTGGATCTGTGCCCCTGCCGTCCCGTCCGCCGGGTCCGCAGTCTCACGACCTCTCCGTCGGCCCGCTGGGCTTGGCGGAGGAACCGGTAGGAGCCGATGCCCATGACTCCTCCGGCCACGATCAGACCGAAGCCGACGATTCCGAATATGAGCAAGAAAAACAGATTCTGAACCACGGCTGCACCGTAAGGGGAACAGCTTGCCTGTGCCTTGCGATCGTGTTGCCGTACGGTCACACCCGCGCGGGCCGGCCTCTCACGGGCGGAGGCGCATCAGGGCCTCGGCGACGTCGTAGACGGACTCGCCGAGGTCGAAGCGGCTGAACAGGTGGATCTGGTCTCCTGCGTCGATCTCCAGCAGTTCGGTCGTCAGGCCGTATCGGCGGCGGCTGTCCACCCGGATGCGGTCGACGTCGTTCCAGGAGATCCGCTCCTTGCCGGCCAGGCCGCCGACGATCAGGCCGTCTTCCCCCGCGGCCAGCCGTACGGGCGCGTAGAGGTCGCGGAACACGAGCAGGGCGAAACCCAGGGCGGCCACTCCGGCCAGCAGCAACTGCGGCCGGTCGCCGAGCAGCGCGACCACGACGAAGACGACCACACCCGCCGCCTTCAGCGCGGTGACCCGCCGGGGCACCCGCCATTCGTGCCGCGGCCCCTCAACATCAGACACCGTGGCAGCGTAACCCCTCGACGGGCCTCGCGCAGATCTTGCCTCGCGCCACGACACCGGGGTCACCGTACGGCTAGGCCACCGCGACGATCCTGGCCTCGGCGAGGCTGCCGTCCTCCACGGTGAGCAGCCCCATGGTGCCGTGCGGCTGGCGGCGTCTGTCGGTCGGCGAGCCCGGGTTGAAGACGCGGACGCCGTCTCCGGTCAGGTCCATCGGGATGTGGGAGTGCCCGAAGACGACGAGGTCGGCGTCAGGGAAGCGGCGGCGCATCCTGGCGGTCCTGCCGGAGGCCTGCCCACTGTCGTGGATCATCGCCACCCGCAGGCCGGCGAGATCGAGCTCCACGGTCTCGGGTGCGCCCCAGGCAGCGACGTCGGGCCCGTCGTTGTTGCCGAGCACGGCGTGGACGGGAGCGTATTGGGCGAGCTCGTCGAGCACGGCGGCGGTGCAGACGTCTCCGGCGTGGAGGATCACGTCGGACTGGCGCAGATGCCGGGCCACGGTGGCGGGGCACGACTTCCACCGGCGGGGCGCGTGCGTGTCCGCCAGCACCGCGATCTTCATCGTGACGTCCTCCCACGACGGCGAGAGCCCGCGCAAGTGAAGCAGGAATCGCGGGATAACACCGAATATTCAGGGGAATAGGAACCCTCGTCCCCGCCGCGACACGTCGCCACGTGCCGCACGCACCTACGCCGGCCCCCGCCCGGCGCCGCTCGGGAGGAACGATGAGCAGGCAGATCGCCGACGGCTTCCAGAACCCCAGGCTCGTCGAGCTGGAAGCCCGGGTACGCGGGCTGGAGACGCAGGTCGCCCAACTCACCGAGCTGGTCAAGGCATTGTCCGGCGACCGCGAGTCCACGTGAGGCCCGCGGAGGCGGCGGCGTCACTACTCCCACTTGGTGCCGGCCGCCAGCACTCCCAGCGCCACGAGCACCACGATCGCGATCAGGACCACCGCGACCACGGAGAGCACCGCCACCGCCGCCAGGGAGACGAACACACCCAGCAGCTCCAGCATGCGTGATCCCCCATGAGGTCGGCCGTTCTGTCCCTAGCGGTGACTGCCCTTTATCTCCTGGTTCATACCTTGCCCATCGGCCCGATCGGCTTGATGGGCCGATCGGCGCTCGCCGTGGGCATCATGTCGAGGCGGCGGAGGATGACGCCTTCGCGCAGCGCCCAGGGGCACAGCTCGAGCACGGGCAGCTCGAAGAGATCCATCGCGGCGTCGGCGACGAGCGCGCCCGCCAGGAGCTGGGTGGCCCGGCCCGCGGACACGCCGGGGAGCCTGGCCCGCTCCGCCCCGGGCATGCCCGACAGCCGGGCGGCCCACTCGGTGAGGTTGCCGTGCGCCAGGGTGCGCCGCACGTAGTGCCCCTCACTGGACGAGGCGGCCCCGGCGATCCTGGCGAGCTGCCGGAAGGTCTTGGAGGTCGCGACCGCGTGGTCGGCCTTGCCGTACCGGGTGACGGTGCCGACCTCCCTGGCGATTTTGGTGCGGGCGTGCCGCCGGAGCAGGCGGACCTCCTCGGCGGGCGGCGGGTCGGCGGTGAAGAAGTCACGGGTCAGCCGCCCGGCCCCGAGGGGGAGGGACACCGCCACGTCCGGGTCCTCGTCGATGCCCGAGGCGATCTCCAGCGAGCCGCCCCCGATGTCGATCACCAGCAGCCGCCCGGACGACCAGCCGAACCAGCGGCGCACGGCCAGGAAGGTCAGCCTGGCCTCGTCGTCGCCCGACAGGAGCTGGATGTCGACGGGGGTCTCGGCCTCGATCGTGGCCAGGATCTCCTCGCCGTTGACGGCGTCGCGCACGGCCGAGGTGGCGAAGGCCACCAGGTCCTCAACGCCCTTGTCCTCCGCGATGCGGATCGCGTCGGCGACGAACTTGCGCAGCCTCTCCGCGCCCTCGTCGGAGAGGCGGTCGCCGGCATCCAGATGCTCGGCCAGGCGCAGCTCCTCCTTGTGGGAGTACGCCGGGAGAGGCCTCGCGCCCTGGTGTGCGTCCATGACCAGCAGGTGCACCGTATTGGAACCGACGTCCAGGACTCCGAGTCGCATGATCCGACGCTACAGCCACGTTCACCCCACATCGGCCCCTCCCCCGCTATTGGATATCACAGACCGATATGGTCGCACTAAGTAATCTAATAATTACGTATCGTGACATGCAGCACTATTGCCTGGGATTCCGCGCCGCGACCACACTCGAAAGCGGGGGTTCATCGCGACCTCGTCGGTTGGCACGAGATCGCCGGGTGTGCCCGCGTCCCTAGGGGGTGGTCCGGGTGCCTGAAGGTTTCAGCACCTACGAGACGTGGCCGTTCGAGTGCCTGCACTGCCTGCGCGTCTGGGAGGAGGAGTACCTCGTCAGGCGCCAGACCGACGGGCACGGCAACGACGTCGTCATCTGGACCCGGGAGGGCACGCAGGTGCAGCCGCCGTGGTCGGGCTCCGTCTGCCCGCACTGCGGGTGCGGCAGCGTGACCACCTTCCCCACCGGCTACTTCGCCCATCACCCGACGACCGCCCTCGGGCAGCGCCCCGGACCGACTGCTGGGCCGGCCGGCCCCCTGCGCCCGGCGGGCGAGGTCACGTCCGACCCGCCTCGCCACCGCATCCCGCCGCTCCTGCCGTACGCGCTGGTGGCGATCTCCCTGCTCCTGTTCGCCGGCATGCAGATGTACGGCGGGAGCCGTTAGCGGTTCTGACAACGTATTGACGCTGTTCCTGCCTGCGTATAAGTTCACCTCAAATTAAAAGGAAAGCTTACTAATAGTTAGGCGAGAACACACAGGCAGGAACCGCGTCATGCCACGGTCGCCGCCCACCAAGTGACTTGTCATGCCCAAGGCCCCCGTGCGGGCCGCAGACCCCCCTCGCGTGACGTCATCCGTCGCGCACGCGTCCATCGCACCCCCTCCCCCCCGCCCCCCTGGACGTGGAGCACACATGAAACGCAGGATCCTTCCGACATTGATGGCGGCGGTGGGGGCATTGCTCCTGCCCGTCGCCGTCTCCGTGCCCAGCGCGTACGGGGCGGTCACCGTCCCGATCCGTGCCAACGCCGGCGGCCCGGCCCTGACCGACGGCTCGGGCAACGCATGGGTGGCCGACAAGGCCTACTCCAGCGGCAGCTGGGGTTACGACACGCAGTACGGCTCGGGCTCGACCGGCAGCGCCATCGCCGGAACGACCGACGACGCGATCTACCAGAACTACACGCTCTTCAGCGGCTGGTCGGGCTACAAGTTCGACGTGCCCAACGGCACCTACCAGGTGACGCTCAAGATGGTCGAGGACTGGGCGAACGGCCCCGGCCAGCGCAAGTTCGACGTGCGGGCCGAGAACTCCACCGTGCTCACCGCCTTCGACATCTTCGCCTCCTGCGGCGCGCTGACCGCGTGTGACCGGACCTTCTCCGCCACGGTCAGCGACGGCCAGCTGAACATCCAGTTCAACATGAACGGCGGCGCCAACTACGCGACCGTGTCGGGCATCTCCATCACCGGCGGCGGTGGCGGGGGCGGCGACACCACGGCCCCGAGCGTGCCCGGCAACCTCCAGGTCACCGGCACCACCACCTCCAGCGTCTCCCTGTCCTGGAGCGCCTCCACCGACAACGTCGGCGTCACCGGCTACGACGTCTACCGGGGCGGAACCCTCCTGACCACGGTGACCGGCACCACCTACACCAACACCGGCCTGGCCGCAGGCACCGCCTACACCTACACCGTCAGAGCCAGGGACGCCGCAGGCAACCTGTCCGCGAACAGCGCCTCGGTCACCGGCACCACCCAGACCACCGGAGGCGGCGGCGACACCACCGCGCCGAGCGTGCCCGGCAACCTCCAGGTCACCGGCACCACCACCTCCAGCGTCTCCCTGTCCTGGAGCGCCTCCACCGACAACGTCGGCGTCACCGGCT
>NZ_BOOR01000058.1 GCF_016863335.1 Planotetraspora thailandica | reverse complement strand
GGCACCGCCTACACCTACACCGTCAGAGCCAGGGACGCCGCCGGCAACCTGTCCGCGAACAGCGCCTCGGTCACCGGCACCACCCAGACCACCGGAGGCGGCGGGGGCGGCGGCAACAAGCTGCTCGGCTACTTCGCCGAGTGGGGCGTCTACGGCCGGCAGTACTTCGTGAAGAACATCGAGACCAGCGGCTCGGCGGCCAAGCTCACCCACATCAACTACGCCTTCGGCAACGTGACCAACGGCCAGTGCGCCATCGGCGACGCCTACGCCGACTACGACATGGCCTACACCACTGCCAACAGCGTGGACGGCAAGGCCGACACCTGGGACGCGGGCGTGCTGCGCGGCAGCTTCGGGCAGTTGCGCAAGCTGAAGGCCCTGCACCCCAACCTCAAGATCCTCTGGTCGTTCGGCGGCTGGACCTGGTCGGGCGGTTTCGCGCAGGCCGCGGCCAACCCGACCGCCTTCGCCAACTCCTGCTACAACCTGGTCGAGGACCCGCGCTGGGCCGACGTGTTCGACGGCATCGACATCGACTGGGAGTACCCGAACGCCTGTGGCCTCAGCTGCGACTCCAGCGGCGCGGCGGCGTTCAAGAACCTGATGCAGGCGCTGCGCAACCGGTTCGGGTCCAACTACCTGGTCACCGCCGCCATCACGGCCGACGGCACCTCCGGCGGCAAGATCGACGCGGCCGACTACGGCGGCGCGTCGCAGTACGTCGACTGGTACAACGTCATGACCTACGACTACTTCGGAGCCTTCGCGGCGCAGGGTCCGACCGCCCCGCACTCGCCGCTGACGTCCTACAGCGGCATCCCCACGCCCGGCTTCGACTCCGACACGGCCATCCAGAAGCTCAAGAGCAAGGGCGTGCCGGCGAGCAAGCTCCTGCTCGGCATCGGCTTCTACGGCCGGGGCTGGACCGGGGTCACCCAGGCCGCGCCGGGCGGCACCGCGACGGCCGCCGCGCCCGGCACGTACGAGGCGGGCATCGAGGACTACAAGGTCCTCAAGAACACCTGCCCGGCGACCGGCACCGCGGGCGGCACCGCCTACGCCAAGTGCGGCAGCAACTGGTGGAGCTACGACACCCCTGCCACCATCGGCGGCAAGATGACGTACTCCAAGAATCAGGGCCTCGGCGGCTCCTTCTTCTGGGAGCTCAGCGGCGACACCACGAACGGTGAGCTCATCACGGCCATGAAGAACGGCCTGGGCTGACCTATCCGACGTGGACCTGAGGCCGGGCCCGGAGATCGGGCTCGGCCTTCCTGATGACCTCACGGGTGAGCGGCGGCACGTCCCCGCCGCCGAAGAAGAGGTAGCGCAGCAGCGCGCCGACCGGGTTGCCCTCGGCCCAGTGGAAGTACACGTGCGGCCGCTTGCCCGTCACGTCCCTCAGGTGCAGCAGAATCGCCGCGATGGTGTTGGCGACGGCGGGGCTGCGCACGGTCAGCACCTGGTAGCCGTGCCGTGTCTCCCCCTTGACCAGCACGTCCGTCTCGAACTCCGAGGCGTCGCCGAGGGTGACCTCCAGGAAGATCATGGCCTCGTCGTCGGGCAGGTGGTGGTACTCCCTGGTCTCCGTGTCCTTCTCGGCGTATTCGGCCGAGTCGCGCGCGTCCGGCTCGTTGGCGATCAGGCGGAGCGGGCCCGGGGTCTCCGTGACGATCCGCTTGGCCTCCTCGTCCAGCTCGACCCCGGTGACCCGCAGCTCCGTGGACCGGGTGGCCCGGGAGATCAGCGAGGTCACGACGATGGCGACGACGAAGCCGGCGGCGATGCTCAGCCCGTCGGGCCGCTCCCTCATGTTCTCCACCGCGGCGTAGGCGACGACGAGGGAGATCAGGCCGAATGCCGCCGCCGTGCCCCGCCTTCCCGACCGGAAGGCGGTGAGCGTGACCGCGACGGCCGCCGAAAGGATCAGCACCAGCACCCCTGTGGCGTACGCGCCGCCCTGGGCCTCCACCTGCGCGCCGAACAGGATCGTGATGCCGAAGGCGATGGCGGTGAAGACCAGCACGAGCGGGCGCACGGCCCTGGTCCAGTCGGGGGCCATGCCGTACCGGGGCAGGTAGCGGGGCACGATGTTGAGCAGGCCGGTGAGCGCGGAGGCGCCGGCGAACCAGAGGATCGCGATCGTGCTCAGGTCGTAGACGGTGCCGAAACCGTCGCCGAGGTAGCTGTGGGCCAGGTAGGCGAGCGCGCGGCCGGAGGCCTTGCCTCCCTCGTCGAACTCCGCGGCGGGGATGAGCACGGTCGTCGCCACGCTGCTGGCGATCAGGAAGACGCTCATGATGAGCGCGGCGGTCGTCAGGAGCTTGCGGGCACCCGCGACGCGTTCGCGCAGATCTCCCTTGATCTGCGGCATGACCGCCACACCGGTCTCGAAGCCGGACAGGCCGAGCGCCAGTTTGGGCAGCACGAGCAGCGACATCGCGATCATCGCGATCGGGCTGGAGTGGTCGGCGGTCAGCGCGTGCCGCCAGTCGGCGACCAGGCCGGGATGCGTCGCGACCTGCCACAGGGCCACGCCGACGACCACCACGTTGAGCAGGAGATAGACGGCGACGAGCACGACGGCCAGGCCGATCGCCTCACTGAAGCCGCGCAGGAAGATGGCGCCGAGCAGCGCGATGAGCAGCAGCGTGATGACGACCTCGTGCCCGTCGAGGAAGGAGGGCACGAAGGGGTTCTCCAGGATGTGCGCCGTGGCGTCGGACGCCGACAGCGTGATCGTGAAGATGAACGCGGTGGCGACGAATCCGAGGAGCACGAGCACGAGCAGCTTGCCCCACCAGCGCGGCAGCAGCCCTTCGAGCATCGCGATCGAACCCATGCCGTGCGGGCTCGCCCCGGCGACGGCCCGGTAGGTCGGCAGCGCCCCGAACAGGGTGAGCAGCACCAGCAGCGCGGTGGCGATCGGCGACAGCGCCCCGGCGGCGACCGCGGCGATGCCCGGCTGGTAGCCGAGGGTGGAGAAGTAGTCGACGCCGGTGAGGCACATGACACGCCACCAGGTGTGCTGGTGGCTCGGGTCGCTCTCATGTTGTCCGGCGGCCCGGCGCTCCCGCTGCAGGCCTTCGAGGAGCCAGGCTCGCATCGTCCCGGACGCCTCCCGCTGTGCGGACGTGGTCAACCCGGCTCACTCTCCTTCGGGTGGTCGATCGGCAGGGAGACCATATTGATGCATTCTTGACGCGCCGTCTGCCCACGGCTCGCGGACGCGGTGAGAGCGCATCCGCGATCCGGCAGAATGAGTCCCTCCCGGAAGAAAGCGATCAGCATCGTGACGACCTCCATTCAGCAGCGGATCGCCGACGAGCTCGGTGTGCGAGAGAGCCAGGTGACCGCGGCCGTCGACCTGCTCGACGACGGGGCGACGGTTCCGTTCATCGCCCGCTACCGCAAGGAAGTGACGGGCATGCTCGACGACGCGCAGTTGCGCACACTCGAAGAGCGCCTGCGCTACCTGCGGGAGCTGGAGGAGCGCCGCGCCGCCATCCTCGAGTCCATCCGGTCGCAGGGCAAGCTCGACGACGCGCTTGAGGCGCAGATCCTGGCCGCCGACTCCAAGGCCCGCCTGGAGGACATCTACCTGCCCTTCAAGCCCAAGCGGCGGACGAAGGCGCAGATCGCGAAGGAGGCCGGGCTCGAGCCGCTGGCCGACGCCCTGCTCACCGACCCCTCGCTCGACCCCGCCGCCACGGCCGGGCCGTACGTCGGGGAGGGGGTCGCCGACGCCGCCGCCGCGCTGGAGGGGGCCCGGGCGATCCTGGTCGAGCGGTTCTCCGAGGACGCCGACCTGATCGGCGACCTGCGGGAGCGCATGTGGGGGCGGGGCCGGATGGTCGCCGCGGTCCGGGAGGGCAAGGAGGAGGCCGGGGCCAAGTTCTCCGACTACTTCGACTTCGCCGAGCCGTTCACCAAGCTGCCCTCGCACCGCATCCTCGCGATGTTCCGGGGTGAGAAGGAGGAGGTGCTCTCGCTCACGCTCGACCCCGACGCTGAGGAGCCGAACGGCTACGAGCTGCGGATCGCGAGCCGGTTCGGCGTCTCCGACCAGGGCCGCCCGGCCGACAAGTGGCTGAGCGACACGGTGCGCTGGGCCTGGCGCACGCGCATCCTGGTGCACCTCGGCATCGATCTGCGGACCCGCCTGTGGCAGGCCGCCGAGGAGGAGGCCGTGCGGGTGTTCGCGGCCAACCTGCGCGACCTGCTGCTGGCCGCCCCGGCGGGCACGCGGTCCACGATGGGCCTGGACCCGGGCCTGCGCACGGGCGT
The DNA here is from genome assembly GCF_016863335.1 of Planotetraspora thailandica. Lineage (GTDB taxonomy): Bacteria > Actinomycetota > Actinomycetes > Streptosporangiales > Streptosporangiaceae > Planotetraspora > Planotetraspora thailandica. Next base: position 29,282 of record NZ_BOOR01000058.1, on the reverse strand, counting down.
GAAGGTCGCCGTGGTCGACGCGACGGGCAAGGTCGTCGCCACCGAGACGATCTACCCGCACGAGCCGAAGCGGCAGTGGGACCAGTCCCTGGCGGTGCTCGGACGCCTGGCCCTCGAACACGGGGTGGAGCTGGTCGCGATCGGGAACGGCACGGCCTCCCGCGAGACCGACAAGCTCGCGGGCGAGCTCGTCAAGCTCGTCCCGGGGCTCACCAAGATCGTGGTTTCCGAGGCGGGGGCGTCGGTCTACTCCGCGTCCGCGTACGCCTCGCAGGAGCTGCCCGGGCTCGACGTGTCGCTGCGCGGGGCCGTGTCGATCGCGCGCCGCCTGCAGGACCCGCTCGCCGAGCTCGTCAAGATCGACCCGAAGTCGATCGGCGTCGGGCAGTACCAGCACGACCTGTCGGAGATCAAGCTGTCCCGCTCGCTCGACGCGGTGGTCGAGGACTGCGTGAACGGCGTCGGCGTCGACGTCAACACCGCCTCGGTGCCGCTGCTGACCCGGGTGTCGGGCATCGGCTCCACCCTGGCGGAGAACATCGTGGCGCACCGCGACGCCAACGGTCCCTTCCGTTCGCGGCGCTCCCTGAAGGACGTGGCGCGGCTCGGGCCGAAGGCGTTCGAGCAGTGCGCGGGCTTCCTGCGCATCCCCGGCGGCGACGACCCGCTGGACGCCTCCAGCGTGCACCCGGAGGCCTATCCGGTGGTCCGGCGCATCCTGGAGTCGACGCAGGGCGAGCTGCGCACGCTCATCGGCAACACGGCGGTGCTGCGCGCGATCAAGCCGGCCGCGTTCGTCGACGACACCTTCGGGCTGCCGACCGTCACCGACATCCTCAAGGAGCTGGAGAAGCCGGGCCGCGACCCCCGGCCCGCGTTCAAGACCGCGACCTTCAAGGAGGGCGTGGAGAAGATCTCCGACCTGGCATCCGGCATGATCCTGGAGGGCGTGGTCACCAACGTCGCGGCATTCGGCGCGTTCGTCGACGTCGGCGTGCACCAGGACGGGCTCGTCCACGTTTCTGCGATGTCGAACACCTTCGTCAAGGACCCGCGTGACGTCGTCAAGCCCGGCGACGTGGTGCGGGTGAAGGTGCTCGACGTCGACATCCCGCGCAAGCGCATCTCCCTCACGCTCCGGCTCGAGGACGAGGTGGCGGCAGGGCGGCCGGAGCGGGACGGCGACCAGGGCCGCCAGAGCGGCAGGCCCCGGCAGAACGCAGGCGGAGGACAGAACCGCGCCAACCAGAACAGGGGCGGCCAGAACCGGGGCGGCGGGCAGCGCCAGGGCGGCTCCGCCGGGGGCGGCGGCGCGATGGCCGAGGCCCTGCGCCGCGCCGGACTGGCCGACCCCGGCTCAGGCGGGTCGTCGGGGCGCGGCCGCTGAGCTCCCGGGGTCCTGTGGTTGCCGCCGCGTGACCGTGCGGGGGCCCGCACCGAAGGCGTCCGCGCACAGCTGGGCGAACCAGGCGATCCCGGGGAGCAGCAGGATCCAGCCCACCAGGGCCCAGCCGAGGTGGAGGTGCCCCGCGGTGTGCGCGAACGCGGCGACGCCCTGCGCGCGCACCCCGTCGGACCGTTCGTAGGTCATGCGGCGGATGCCGTGCGGATGGTCCTCGGCGGCGGTAATGCGCAGGGCCACGGGGCGGCGCCGGGTGATCCACCGGCCGAGAGAGCGGCACTGCCCGCATCCCTCCGCGACGTAGAGGGTCGCGGGTGGCGTCGAGGGATACGGGCGAAACCTCGGCCACCATGGTCGCACCCGGGCGCGGTAGGCCGTCCACGCCTCCCCGTGCCGGGTGGCTAGCTGCTCCCCCTCGTGCCAGGCGGCCAGGCCCGCGCCGTAGGTGACGGCGGCGACCGCCGCGGCGAGGAACCGCACGTCGAGGGCGCCGAGCAGCAGGAAGCTCCCGGCCATCGACGCCTGCATGGGGTTGCGCACGTAGGCGTAGGGCCCGCCGGTCACCAGACGGCGCGGCGGGTCGTACGGCAGCGGCGTGCCGCCCGCCGACGCGAACTCCCGCACGGCGGCCAGGCCGAGCGTCATCGGGACCGCCAGAAGCTGCGCGTACAACCCGATGACCCACGCCGGCTGCCGCCACACGCCGGTGAGCGCCACCGGCAGGCCCAGCATCAGGCCTCCGGCGAGCACGACCTGCGCCACGGCCCGCCACGGAAGACGCCGGTCGTCGCGGGTCCATCGCGCCAGCAGGAGGCCCGGGACGAGGGCGACGGCGACCGCGAGGGCTTCGCCGTACAGCCAGCCGGGTCCGAGCCGCACCACGGGGGCGGCGAGCGGCATCAGCGCGAGGTCGGCCCAGGCGAGCACGGCGGCGGTCAGGGGCAGGGGGAGGCGCCTGGCGGCGTGGGCGGGCAGCGCGCCCCACAGCAGTGCCCAGCCGATGAGCAGGTCCACGGGCGTCCCTGCGACGACGGCCCCGTCCGCGTGGAAGGTCCACCATCCGGCGGACAGGGCGACCGCGTTGACCGCCGCGAGGGCGAGAAGGTTCCACGCCGAGGCGACGATCATGGCGGCGACGTCCCGGCCGGACGGCCACCGTACGGCCAGGGCGAGCCAGAGCGCGGCGACGGGGCCCAGCAGGGCCAGCGCCCGGATGAGGGCGATCATGAGGTGAAGGTGGCGGCGAGGTAGCCGGCCGCCTCCGACAGCGCGTACCGCTGGAGCGGGCCGAAATACCATCCGGGCCCGAAGGTGCGGCGGTAGCGCAGCGTCACCTCCAGGCGTTCGCCCTGCCAGCGGAACTCTGCCTCGCGCAGGTCGAGCCAGCGGGCCAGCGTCGTGTCCTCCGTCACGGCGAACACGACGCGCTGGGGGGCGCGCGCGCTGACCCGCAGCGTCATGGAGCGCGGCTCCGGCGGCGCCCCGATGCCTAGGGGCCGGCGCGGCGTGAACGTGATCTTCCGGGTGTCGCCGATCTCGAGGCCCTGGCCGTCCGAGGCGAGCGGCCGGGGGAAACCCGCTTTGAGAAACGGCGAGTCGAACGGGCGGAAGACCGGGATGCGCGCGAGCGCGCCCTCGATGTCGGCGCCCGGCGCCGCGACCCGGGTCGCGCTCACCTCCTCGGGCGGCGGCGTGGACGAGCCGCCCTGTAAGGCCAGGGCGAGGACGAGCGGGATGGCCACCAGCGCGTGTTCCCGCCCCCTCCCCCTGGCCGCCCAGTCCAGGACTCCTCCGATGAGGAAGCCGATGAAGTAGAAGATCGGCGCCGCCATGAGCAGGCAGACGATGCCCTCGTTGAGCAGCGGCCCCGCGATGGCGAGCCCGATGGTGATCACCGACATGACCAGGCCCGTCGCGCTCTTCGGGCGGGCGGTCAGCGCCACAGTGAGGGCGATGACCGCCGGGATGCCCACATAGAACAGCGCGGTCTGCTCCAGGTGCCCGGCGTGCAGCACGCGGTAGAGCAGCAGCGCGGCGAATAGACCGGCGAGCACCGCGGCGAGGAGCAGTCGTGCGCTCCTCTGGTGGTCGGGATCCATCGGTACCCCCAACGGTATTGAGCGATCGATTTAATCGACTGATTAAACCGTATGATGAAGGCATCGCCGGCCGTCATGTCAAGAGGGAGTCGCCATGACCGGGAAGCAGCAACCGGGCGCGGAGACGCGCGACCGGCTCATCGACGCCGCGGCCGAGACGCTGCGCAGCGAGGGGTACGCCGGGACCAGCGCGCGGACGATCGCGCGGGCGGCCGGGGTCAACTCGGCGCTGGTCTTCTACCACTTCGGCGGCGTCGACCCCCTGCTGCTCGCCGCCCTCGACCGGTCCTCCGAGCAGCGCATGAGCGCCTACCGGGAGGCGGTGGCGGGCGCGGGGACTCTCGAGGAGCTCGTCGAGGTCGCGACCGCCATCTATCGCGCCGACATCGAGGGCGGCCACATCACGCTCTTCTCCGAGCTCGTCGGTGCGAGCATCGCGCGCCCCGAGCTGCGCAAGGAGATCGTCCAACGGGCCGAGCCGTGGATCGAGTTCGTCGAGCACACCCTCGACCGGGTCATCGGCGGATCTCCGCTGGCCAAGCTCCTGCCGCCCCGCGACCTGGCCTATGCGGCCATCACCTTCTACCTGGGCGTGAACCTCTTCACCCATCTCGACACCGACAACACCCGCACCGAGGCGTTGTTCTCGCTGGCGGGGCGGGTCGCGCCCCGGGCGAGGCTGCTGACCCTGCGCCTGCCCCGCCGCCGCTGAAGCCCGTGCCCGGAGCACAGGGCCGATTGTCTAGGCTGTTCGGACCATCCCCGGTCCCCGCAAGGAGCGTGTTCTATGGCAGTTCGACATGGCTGACGGGCGGATGTGGCGTCTGGCCGCCGGAGCGCTGGCGCTCGGCGCCGCCGGATACGCGCTGCGCGGAGTGCCGGCCGCCCTCGGGGGGCGGCCGGCGGGCGAACGCGGCCGGCGGGTGCGGCGTTCACCCCAGTTCCGCGACGGCGCGTTCAGGAACAGGACGCCGAGCCCGATCCTGCCGCCCGGCACCACCCAGCGGGTGGCGCGCGAGCTGGCCTTCGGCAAGCAGCGGCGTGCGCCCCGCCTGCCCGTTCCCCTGGTCACGCCGTCCGCCACGGCCCTCAGCGACCTGGACGTGATCTGGTACGGCCACTCGTCCGCGCTGGTGGACATCGAGGGCCGCCGCGTGCTGTTCGACCCGGTCTGGAGCGAGCGCAGCTCACCGTCGACGCTGGTGGGCCCGCGCCGGCTGCACCCGGTGCCCGTACCGCTCTGGGAGGTGCCGCGGGTCGACGCGGTCGTGATCTCCCACGACCACTACGACCACCTCGACATGGAGACCGTGCGGAACCTCACCGCCACGTGCTCGGCACCCTTCCTCGTGCCCCTCGGCGTCGGCGCCCACCTGGAGCGGTGGAACGTGCCGTCGTCGCGGATCATCGAGCTCGACTGGAACGAGGAGGCCACGGTCGAAGGCCTGCGTTTCGTCGCGACGCCCGCCCAGCACTTCTCGGGCCGCACGCTGACCCGCAACCAGACCCTGTGGACCTCGTGGGTGGTGGCCGGCGAGCGCCGCAGGGTCTTCTACACCGGCGACTCGGGCTATTTCGACGGCTATGCGGCCGTCGGCGAGGAGCACGGGCCGTTCGACCTGTCGCTCATCCAGATCGGCGCGTACAGCCCCGCGTGGCCCGACATCCACATGACGCCGGAGGAGGCGATCCTCGCCCACCTCGACCTGCGGGCGGGGGTGCTGCTGCCCGTGCACTGGGGCACGTTCAACCTCTCCTACCACGCGTGGAGCGACCCGGTCGACCGGCTGTGGAAGGAGGCCAAGGCCCGCGACGTACGGCTGGTGGTGCCGCGGCCGGGCGAGCGCGTCAGCGTCGGCGACCCGCCGGCGGTCGACGGCTGGTGGCAGACGATCGCCTAGCAGTGCGCCCGGGCCGGGCGAAGGCTCAGTCGGAGAGGGTGGCGACGAGCGGGGCGTGGTCGGAGTCGGCCGCGTCCCGCCGCGCCCCCGGCTGGTCGCCGACGGACGGCAGCCCGTGGCCGACCAGGGCGTGCACCGCCTCGACCCGGCCGAGGACGGCGCGGCTGACGAGGATGTGGTCGATCAGCTCCACCCTGTCGTGGTAGACGCGGGAGTACCGCTCGCCGTCGGGCAGCAGCGGTGCCAGGTTCCACAACCGCCACGCGTCCCCCCGGTCGGGCCGCCGCTCCCCCCGCGTGCCGATCTCCGAACCGGGCGGCCCGAGCATGATCTGCGTGGTCGCCGCCTCCGGCTCGTCGTTGAGGTCGCCCAGCACGACGACCTCGCGTGTCTCCCCCGCACCGTCGAGCAGCCGGTCGGCCAGGCCGCGCACGGTGACGGCCTCCGCGCTGCGCCGGTACAGGGCGTACGCGCCGAACCTGGCCCGCTCGCCCTCGTCGCGCGGCTGGAACCGCTTGCCGGGGAAGCTCAGCAGTTTCGACTTGAGATGGCACACGACCACGGCGAGGTGCCGGCCGGGGCCCGGTTCGACGCGTACGGCGAGCACGCCCCGGCTGGTCTGGAACGTGGCCGCCCCGCTGTCGTCGGCCTGGACGGCGGTCAGCGGGTGGGAGAACGCCGTGAGGTCCTGCAGCACGGTGAGGGGCAGCCTGCTGAGAAAGCCGACGCGGATGCCGCGGGAGTCTCCGTGGCGCGAGAGCCGTACGTGCCATCCGCCGCCGAGGAGGGCGGCGAGGTCGTCGAGGGCTGCGGGGTCGCCCACCTCCTGGACGCCCAGCACGTCGGGCCCCATCTGGGTGATGGTGGCGCACAGCGCCTTGAGCTTGGCCTCGTAGGCCGGCATGTCGCGCGGGCCGTATTCGCCCCCGGGACGGTAGAGATTCTCAAGGTTCCACGTGCCGACAACGGTCATGGCCGCCACCCGAGGTGTGAGGAATGTTCCGTATATTTCGGGGTCTGAATCACTATGGTCCGTTCCATTGTCTTTGGCGAGCTTTTTCCGTGACCTGACCTTGGGTGTGCTCGGCGCGGGATTCTCGTAGTCTTCGCACTGATAAGCACAGACACGAAGGATCTCCCCTATGGCACAAGCAGGGTCGTGGGTCGTCGTCGGCCTGGACAACGGCGGCACCAGCAACAACGCGACGGTTCTCGACGCCTCGGGGAGGTTCCTCGTCGACCGGCTGGTCGAGGTGCCCAGCCTCGTGCGGCAGGGCCCCGAGGTGGCCGTCGAACAGCTTGTGCTCGCCCTGCAGAACGTGCTCGACGTCACCGGCACGCCGATGGAACTGGTGCGCGGCATCGGGCTGGACACCCCCGGCCCGGCCAGCGCCGACGGGGTGATCTCCTCCAAGGGCGCGACGAACTTCGTCGACCCCGGCTGGTACGGCTACGACTTCCGCGGGGCCCTGGAGGCCCGGCTGGGCCTGCCCGTGGTCTACAACAACGACGGCAACGCCGCCGCCCTCTACGCCCACCACGTGCACTTCGGCGAGCGGGCGTGGGAGCACTCGTCGGTCTCGGCCATCGTGGGCACCGGCCTCGGCGGTGGCGTGGTCGTGGCGGGCCAGGTGGTGAAGGGGGCCGCGGGAATGGCCGGCGAGCTCGGCCACGTCCACATCCCGCTCCACGGGCTGCTGGAGGACGGGCAGCCGCTGCCCGCGTGCAACTGCGGGTTCTACGGCGACGTGGAGAGTGTCGCCTCCCTGACCGGCATCGAGAAGAACCTGCTCCCCTACTGGTTGTCCCGGTTCCCCGACCACGAGCTGGCCAAAGTGGAGCCCGCCGGGAAGGCGGCCAAGCTGCTGCGCGGCTACGCCGAGAACGGCGACGAGCTCGCCCTCGCGATCTTCGAGCAGCAGGCCAAGGCCATCGGCAGGCTGTTCACCATCGCGGCCAACTTCACCGACCCCAGCGCCTACTTCATCGGGGGCGGCGTGGTCGAGGCGGCGCCGCATTTCCGCGAGTGGTTCCTCGGCAAGGTGCGCGAGCACACCCTCCTGCGCGACGAGCAGCGGGAGGTCGCCACGGTCGCTCTGGTGGAGGACCTCGACATGGCGGGGGCGCGCGGCGCCGCCCTGGCCGCGCTCAGCGAGATCGTCGGCCGCTGACCCCGGCCCGCGCCCACCGGCCCCTCGCGCCCACCGCCCGGGGCCGGCTCAGACCGGCGGCTCGGGGTCGTACTGCATCGTGCGCCTCACCTGCCGGGCACGATCGGCCCCCGCCAGCCGTACGACCAGGTGCAGCGCCATGTCGATGCCCGCGGACACGCCGGCGGACGTGACGATGTCGCCGTCGTCCACATAGCGCTCGTCACGACGCACGTCGATGGTCGGGTCGAGCCTCGCCAGGTGCTCGAGACTGCCCCAGTGCGTGGTCGCCGGACGGCCCGCCAGCAACCCCGCGGCGGCGAACACCAGTGAGCCGGTGCAGACGCTGGCCATGATGGGCACCTGGTCGCGCTGCAGGCGCAACCACGCCAGGCGGCTCTCGTCCTCAAGATGGGCCCGGGTGCCCCGCCCGCCGGGATAGACGAGCACATCAAGCCGCCCCACGTCCCCGAACCCGCGGTCGGCGTGCACCGTCAAGCCCTTGGACGCGCGGATGGGACCGGCCTCGGCGGCGAAGGTGACGAGTTCCGTCTCGCTGCTCTGGTTCGCCCAGACGCCGAACATCTCCCAGGGCCCCACCGCGTCGAGTTCTTCCACTCCGTCGAACAACAGGATGCCGATACGTGTCATGGCCTCTGCTCCTCCGCGTGCCGTCGTGCGCCTGCAACATGATTTGCCACACGCACCGATGAGACAAAAGGTCCTTTATGGGGAATATCCCGAAAGCGAGCGATACGGGGGAGAGTGCTCCTGCAAAAGTGAGCAAATATCCGTTATCAGCACCTGAAACCGGACCTGACTCGATGGAAGATAGAACGGTCGTTTTGGACTCGTGGACCTCACGAGCAGCTCGACCACGGCCCCGCCATCGCGCCGGGGGTTTCGCACTCGGGGGAGGAACCATGACCGTGACCACGACACGTGCCTCACGCACACGAACGTCCGGAGGTCGCTCGACGGGCACCGCCGTGATGAAGAAGGACTCGGGCCGCCGGCTCAACCTGAACCTGCCCTTCATGAGCATCCAGGTCCGGCCGCCGGACCTGCGGATGCCGCACATGGACATGCCGCACATCAGCCGCCGCGAAGTCGGCCAGGCCGTCGACGTGGCGCGCACGTTCCTGCCGCCCGCAGAGCGCATGGCCTACTACGGCGGCCTCGGGGCGCTCGCCGTCCTCGGGCTCATCGAATGGCCGGTCGCCGCCGCCATCGGTGCCGGCACCATCATCGCCCAGCGCGGCCGTATACAGGAGCGCTGGTCACCGATGCGCGCACAGCGGCGAGCAGCGCCCACCAGGCGTACGGCCGAGCGCATGGAAGAGGGCGAGGGCGAGGCCGCCCCGCGCAGGACCACGGCACGAAAGACCACTGCCCGGACTCCCGCCCGCCGCACCACGACCCGGCGCGCGACGACCGCACGGACCGCTGCGGGACGCACCACGACCGGACGCGCCACGACCGGACGCGCCACGACCGGACGCGCGGCAGCGGGCCGCGCCACAACCGGACGCGCCGCCGCAGGCCGCGCCACAACCGGACGCGCCGCCGCAGGTCGCACCACAACCGGACGCGCCGCCGCAGGCCGCGCCACGACCGGACGCGCCGCCGCAGGTCGCACCACAACCGGACGCGCGGCTGCGGGACGCACCACGACGCGGCGTGCGACGACCGCACGGACGGCCGCGGGACGCGCCACCACGGGACGCACCACGACCGGCCGGACCACCACGGGACGGACGACGGCAGGCCGCACCACCGCCGGCCGGACCACCACGGGACGCACCACCGCGCGGAGCACCGCGCGCCGCCCGGCGACGAGCCGCTCGACCACGGGACGCTCCACCACCCGGCGTACGAGCACGGCCCGGACCTCGGCGGCCCGGACGTCAGCCGCTCGGACCTCGGCGGCGCGGACTGCGGGGGCGCGGGCTTCGGCGGCGAAGCGGACGACGGCACGCATTCCCGCTGCCACCGCGAAGGCCGCAGGGAAGTCCGTGAAGAAGGCCGCCGGCAAAGCCGTGACCGCCATGTGAGCGCGGGCGCGGGCACCGGCTGACGGGATCTCGTGACCTGGCCACGCCGTACGGCCTGGCCATGGTGACGTATCGCCACATCCGGGCACGTTGAGTGACCGGATGTGCCCGTTCTGTGCCCGCAGCCGCGCCTTGGCGCTCGATCGCTCCGGGCGGCGCGTGGCCGCCCGAATGTCCATATCCATTCCTACCTACACCTCGAAATCGGAGACGACATGTGGCCGTTCGGCTCACTGTCCGCTGACACGCTGCTGGACCTCGTACCGAACCGGGTGCTGACCCTGGTGCCCGATCCGGTCCTGTCCCTCATGCCGGGGGCGCGGCGGACCCACGTGTGTGCCGGCGGCGTCCGGATCGGCCTGCGCACGATCGGCGGGCCGGGCACGGAAGAGGCGGTGAGCGGGCTGGAGGACCGGCTCCGCGAGGCGGGGATGGCGCGTGCCGAGGTCAACGGCGCCCTCGGCTGCGTGTTCATCGCCTGCGATCCGGACACGGTCGACATGGACAAGCTGCTGCGAATCGTCGGCGAGTTCGACTCCGGCGAATCCGCAGCCGTCGACGCCGAGCAGGTCCAGGACATCCAGGAAGCCCTGGAAGCCGACGGCACGGACGAAGCCGACGACGAAGCCGAGGACATCGAGGAAACCGATGACGACGCCGACGAGGGTGTCTGGGCGCGCGACGCCAGGGAGCATCACGCCCGTGCGGCGCTGAGCCTCGCGGGGAGCGTGATCGGCACGGGCATCGCGATCGCCGGCAGGGCGACGCGTGTGTGGCGGCTTCCCCCCACCGTGCCGACGTTCGTCCATCTCGCCGAGCACACGCCGCGTGTCCGCCGGGAGGTGGAGCGCCGTGTCGGCGCTCCAGGCGCCGAGGTGCTCTTCGCGGCCACCCGGCTCGTCACGCAGACGCTGGGGCAGCGCCCGACCGGGCTGCTCGTCGACGCGGTCGCGGCAGCCGGGCGTTACGCCGAGGCACGGGCGGGCGTGGGGGCCTGGGCCCGCAGAGAAGACGAGTTCGCCGCCCACGACGGGTCCTACAGCCATGTGCGGGCCGAGCGTGCAGCCCGGCCGGAGCCGCTGCCACGCGGCCCGATCGAGCGCTACTGCGAGTTCGCGAGCCCGGTGTCGCTGGCCGCGCACGGGCTGACGCTGGCCACCAGTCGCAGCAGGTCCCGGGCCTTGTCGGTGCTCATCACGGGCACGCCGAAGTCCGCACGCGTCGGGCGGGAGGCCTTCGCCTGCGCGGTCGGGCGGGCGCTGGGACGGCGGGGCGGCATCGTCCTGAGCCGCCACGCGCTGCGCAGGATGGACCGCATCGACACCGTGGTGCTGGACGCCGCCCTGCTCACCACCGGAGCGTGGACGATCGACGCGGTCGTGCCGCTCGACTCGGACGTGGACCTCGATGACCTGCACGACCGGCTCTACTCGCTGCTCGACCTGTCCAACCCCGGGAAACGGCGCGTGCGCGGCATCTGGCGGGCAGCGCCGTACGAGCTGGACGGCGACGACGATCAGCAGCAGGAGCGGCTGGCGCAGTGGCGGGCCCAGGGTGTGCGGCCGATCATGGTGACCAGGCGCGGCATTGAGATGGCGCTGGTGGGCCTCGCTCCGGAGCTGCATCCCCTGGCCGAGGCCCTGGTCAAGGCGCCCGGCGCCACCTGCGAGGTGCTCATTTCCGGTGGCGATCCATGGGTATCCCGCCGCCTGCGGGCCGAGCGGGTCGCGGACGGCACCGGGCTGAGCGAGGCGGTCCAGGAGTTGCAGGCCGACGGCCGGGGGGTGGCCGTGGTGGCCGGAAGTCCCGACCCCGCCCTGCGCCTGGCCGATCTCGGAGTCGGCCTGATCATGAAGGCGCATCCCGTGCCGTGGGACGCCGACGTGCTGGGCGGAGTCGACGACCTGCATCTGCTGCTCGGCTGCCTTCCCGCGGCCCGGCGCGCCAGCGAGCTGACCGTACGGCTGGCGGCGGCGTCAGCGGTGCTCGGCGGCGGCCTCGGAATCATGGGCATTGAGCGCACCGCCGTACGGCGGGCGCAGTTGCTGGCCGACGGCACGTCGCTGGCGGCGCTGGTCATCGGCGCGTTGGAGGGCCGGCGGGCGGGCAACGGCCTGGCGCCGGTCACGGTGGACCGCACGCCGTGGCACGCGATGTCGGCGCAGGACGTGCTGGCCCGGCTGAACACCTCCCCCGCCGGCCTGACCGAGGCGGAGGCGGCGCTGCGCAGGAAGGCGTCGGCGCGTGATGTGCCTCCCGGCTCCGCCTCGCTGGTCAAGGCGTCCGCGGAAGAGCTGGCCAATCCGCTGACGCCGGTGCTGGCGGCGGGCGCGGGGGTCTCGGCGGCGATCGGCTCGGTCCTCGACGCGGGGCTGATCCTCGGTGTCATGGTCGTCAACGCCGTCATCGGCGGTGCCCAGCGGCGGGACGCCGGCCGGGTGCTGGACGCGCTGTCGGCGGCCACCGCCGTACGCGTGCGGCTGCGCCGCCCCGGCACGGATCCTGCGGGCACAGACCAGGCGGGCCCGGGCGCCGTGGACGGCGCCGACCTGGTGCCGGGCGACGTGATCGAGTTGCGGGCGGGCGACGCGGTGCCGGCCGATGCCCGGTTGCTCAAAGCCGTGGGTCTGGAGGTCGACGAGTCCACACTCACCGGCGAGTCGCAGCTGGTGAGCAAGTCGGCGTCGCCGACGGCGGCTCCGGCCATGGCCGACCGCAGCTCCATGGTCTACGAGGGCAGCGTCGTGGCCGCCGGGCACGGCTTGGCCGTGGTCGTGGCGACGGGTGAGGAGACCGAGACCGGCAGGACCGCGCTGCTGACGCACGGCGGGCCGCCGCCGAGTGGCGTGGAGCTGCGGCTGCGCGCGCTGAGCAGCCGCATCCTCCCGCTGGCGATCGGGTCGGGGGTGGTCCTGATGGCCGCCGAGATGCTGCGCGGCTCGTCGTTGTCGCGGGCCCTCGCCCCCGCGGTGAGCCTCGCGGTCGCCGCGGTGCCGGAGGGGTTGCCCTTCGTGGCGACCCTGGCCGAGCTGGCCGCGGCCAAGCGCCTGTCCACCCGCAACACGCTGGTGCGCAACCCCTCCACGATCGAGGCGCTGGGCCGGGTCGACGTGTTGTGCTTCGACAAGACCGGGACGCTGACTGAGGGCCACATCCGCCTGCGCCGGGTCTCCGACGGCCGCGCCGAGGGCGAGGCCGGCTCGATGACGCCGCGGCTGCGCCGCGTGGTGGCCGCCGCTCTGCGCGCGGGGCCGAAGTTCGAGGGCGGCCGGGTGCTCGCCCACCCCACCGACCGGGCCGTGGTCGAGGGGGCGCGGGACCTCGGCGTCTCCCCCGAGGAGGGCCTGGACAGGTGGGAGCGGGTCGACGAGATGCCGTTCGAGCCGGCCAGGGGCTTCCACGCCGTGCTCGGGTCGTCGGAGTCGGGGCAGCTGCTCAGCGTCAAGGGTGCCCCGGAGGTGGTGCTGACGCGCTGTATCACCTATCTGCGGGACGAGGAGGAGCTGGAGCTCGACGAGGACGCCCGGCTGGAGCTCGAGACGGAGGTCGAGCGGCTGGCCCTGCAGGGCTACCGGGTGCTCGCCGTGGCCGAGCGGCCCGCCTCCAGTCGCGCCGACCTGGACGAGCCCCGGGTCGACCGGCTGTGCTTCCTCGGGTTCCTGGGCATGGCCGACCCCGTGCGGCCCACCGCGGCGCGCAGCGTCCAGGGGCTGATGGAGGCCGGGGTGCGGGTGGTGATGCTGACCGGCGACCACCCGAGCACGGCCGAGGCGATCGCGGCCGAGCTCGACGCCGTGGGCGGGTTGCGGGTGATGACCGGGCCCGCGCTCGACGAGCTCGACGAGGACGAGCTGGTGAAGGTGTTGCCCGAGGTGTCGGTCTTCGCCCGGGTGACTCCTGCGCACAAGGCGCGCATCGTCTCGGCGCTGCGCCAGTCGGGCAAGGTCGTCGCGGTCACGGGCGACGGCGCCAATGACGTGCCGGCGATCAGGCTCGCCGACGTGGGGGTCGCCCTGGGGACGCGCGCCACTCCCGCGGCCCGGGCGGCGGCCGACATCGTGGTGACCGACGACAGAATCGAGACGATCGTCGACGCGATCGTCGAGGGCCGCGCCATGTGGGGGTCGGTACGCGATGCGCTGGGCATCCTGCTGGGCGGGAACATCGGCGAGATCATCTTCACCGTGGGATCGAGCCTGCTGACCGGGCGCAGCGCGCTCAACGCCCGCCAGCTTCTGCTGGTCAACCTCCTCACCGACATGCTGCCCGCCATGGCCGTGGCCGTACGGCCGCCGAGTGCCGCCAGCCCCGACAAGCTGCTGGCGGAGGGGCCGGAGAGCTCGCTGGGCACGGCCCTGACCAGGGACATCAATGTGCGGGCCGTGACCACCGCCGCGGCGGCGAGCGTCGCGTGGGTCGCGGGGAGGATGACCGGCACCCGGAGCCGGGCCGACACGATCGCCCTGATCGCGCTGGTGTCGGCGCAGCTGCTGCGCACGCTGGCCGCCGGAGGCCGGGACCGGGTGGTGACCGTCGCCGCCGTCTCGTCGATGGGGGCGCTCATGCTGATCGTTTCGACTCCGGGGCTCAGCCAGTTCTTCGGATCGCGCCCGATCGGCCCCGTCGGCTGGGGAATCGGGCTCGGCTCGGCCGTCGCGGCCGGTATGTCGGGGGGAACGGTGGAAAAAATGATCTCGAAGATGTACGGCTGAGTCTCATCGATCGTTCATCACACGTTAACCATCGCTATACCGATATGGCTATTCGTATGGCAGACTATGCCTGGAAATGTAATTTTGTAGCCATGAGGTATCCAGTGTCCGAATTTCTCACCGCGATCCTCGCCCGTGCAGCTCTGATGCTGCTGGAGGCGCTGCTCCTGCGCCTGGTCCAGTCGTTCGTGACGTCCGGCTTCCGGGTCCCCTTCCCGCAGGCGGCCTGAGGTACGGCCGGGCCCGGCACATCCGGGCCCGGTTGACCCGACATTCGCGGCCGGCCGCGGGTCAGGCCTTGAAAGAACCCTTGACCCTGCTGGCCGCGTCCTTCATCCTCTCGCCGGCCTGCCTCATGCGGCCCTTGCTCTCGTCGGCGTGCCCCTGGGCCTCGAGGTTTTCATTGCCGACGACCTTGCCTGCCGCCTTCTTGACGGCACCCGCGGCCTCGCGGGCCTTGTTGCGGATCTTGTCCCGGGCGCCCATCGGTCACCCCTCCTCGTCGTGCGGACGAAGAACCACTCTTCCCCCGCTTTCAGCCCTACACTTCCCACGTCACACCCCTTCAATCCCGACATATCACCATGTTCTGGATCAAAAGGATTAATCAGGCGTACGATGGACATAAGTGTTTAAATCCACGCCTTCAGAAGGGTGGTGTGACAGATGACGCATAGCACTGACATCGGGACGCACCCCGACATCGTGCAGATGCGTGAGCGCTACGAGGCAGCCGCGGCCAATCCCGCCGCACAGGGTGCCGACGGCCTCGCTCTCCTGAGCGGGCTGTATCTCGCGCTCTCACCCTGGATCGTCGGTTTCAGCAACAGGGTGCCGCTCACGATCAACAACCTGATCGTCGGGATCGTAGTCACGCTCCTGGCCCTCGGGTACAGCTCAATGTTCGGCCGTATGCACGGCATCGCCTGGGTCGCACCGGTGCTCGGTGTGTGGACGATCATCGCCCCGTGGGTTATCCGCGGGGGCATGGCCACCACGTCGACGATCATCAGCAACGTCGTCGTCGGCGCCGTCATCCTGGCCCTCGGGCTGGCCACCATGCGCTTCGGCATGACCGAGCGCGGCAAGTCCGCCGGCGGGTCCAGGTTCGGCAAGCCGCACCTGACCGAGCACTCCGGCCCGGCCTACCGGCAGGACCGTCCGGGATACGGGCAGGACCGCCCCGGATACGGGCAGGACCGCCCGGGTCCGACGTCACGCGCCTGATCAAAGGGAGGCGTCACCGTGCGGCGGCCGGGACCCCGCGAGTCCCGGCCGCCGCACCCGGCCCCTCTGATCAGCCGCTGATCAGCCGCGCAGCCGCGCGCCCCGCCTTGCCCGAAGGCCGGTCAGGGTCTCCCGGCGACGCCGCCACAGACCGTCCACCGCCAGGGCCCCTCCCCCGCTGAACGCGATCAGGAGGCACGCCGCCGCGAGCGCGAGCACGTACTCGTAGCCGCCCTGCTCGACGCCGAAGCCGTGGGACCCGTGCACGAAGACGATGGCGCCCAGCATGTCGGCGGCGAGCAGGCAGGCGAACACCGGCAGGGCCGCGCCGACGACGAGTGCGATCCCGCCTCCCAGCTCCAGGAAGGCGACGCCAGGCGCGGCGATCGCGGCCAGCGGGATACCCGCGTCCTCGAACGACACCGCGGTGACGCCGAGCCCGATGTCGGCGATCTTCATCCAGCCGTGGTAGACGAAGATCATCCCGATGATCACCCGGCCCGCGAGCGCCGAGACACCGCGCGCATGATCGAACATGACGACTCCCCCGAGATCGTGTGGGCATGGCCCGTGCGACTGCGCCTCCTATTGAACGAGGTCGGTCGCCCGGCCCGGGTGTGAAACGCCGTTACGAACGGCTGATCCGGTGAAGCGGGCGCCCATAGACCCCTGCGACGATGCGGTAATGCGCACGGACATCACGGCGGTCGTCGTCGGAAGCGGAATCGTCGGCGCGAGCGCGGCCTACCACCTGAGCCTGAACGGCGCCGCCGTGACGGTCGTCGACCGCCGGGCCACCGGCCAGGCCACCGCGGCGGGCGCCGGGATCATCTGCCCCTGGGTCGACCACGAGGGCGACGACGACTGGTACCGGCTCGCCCTGGAAGGCACCCGCTTCTACGACTCCCTGGTCGAGTCGCTCGCCGAGGACGGCGAGACGGAGACCGGCCACGCCCGGGTGGGCGCGCTGCTCGTGGCCGACCGGCCCGGCGAGCTGGCCGCCGTCGATGCGCTGCTGCGGCGCAGGCGCGGCGCCGCACCCGACATGGGCACGATCTCTGTCACCGACCGCCCGGACGCGCTCTTCCCGCCGCTGCGGCCCGGCGCCGCGGCGATCCACCTCGACGGCCCCGCCCGGGTCGACGGCCGGGCCGTACGGGACGCCCTGCTGCGCGCCGCATCCCGGCGGGGTGCGCGTGTCCGCCAGGGGACGGCCTCGTTCACGGCTGAGGGCGGCCTCCTGGTCGACGGCACACCGCTGGAGTCCGACGCCGTCGTGGTCGCAGCCGGGGCGTGGACGGGCGAGCTGTGCCGCCCGCTCGGGCTGGAGGTTCCGATGCGGGCGCGTCGCGGGCAGATCGTGCACCTGGAACTGCCCGGTGCGGAAACGGGCGGATGGCCGATCGTGCTCCCCCGGCGCGGGCCGTACCTGCTGGGTTTCCCCGGCTCGCGGGTGGTGCTCGGGGCCACCGTGGAGGAGGCCGGCTTCGACGCCCGGGTGACCGCCGGAGGTGTCGGCGAGATCCTCACGACGGGGGTGGAACTCGCCCCCGGACTGACCGGGGCGACCCTCGTGGAGACGCGGGTGGGACTGCGCCCCGTGACCGGCGACGGGCGGCCGCTCATCGGGACGCTCGCGGGCGGCGTCGTGGTGGCGGGCGGGCTCAGCGCGTACGGCCTGACGGCGGGGCCGTACGCCGGGCTGATCGTGGCCAGGCTGGCGCTGCGGGAGACGCCGCCCATGGACGTGGAGCCGTTCTCCCCGCAGCGGAAGACGCGCACGGACGCTTAGGCTCGGAGGGTCGCTTTCCCTGACGCGACCGTTCCTCACGTAAGGATGCACCGATGACCACGACGGCCCCCGTCGCAAGCCCGGTCGACTTCTCCGTGCACGGCGACTACACGATCAAGGCGGCGACCCGCCCCGACGGGTCCTTCGTCCGTCCCCTTTACCCCTTCCAGGGGCGGATCACCGCGGACGGCTCGAGCGGGTACCCCGCCGAGCGGGGCCGCTACCACCTTTACGTGTCGCTCGCGTGCCCGTGGGCGCACCGGTCGATCATCGTCCGGTCCCTGGCCGGCCTGGAGGACGTGGTGTCGCTGTCGGTGGTCGACCCGGTCCGCGACGGTCGCGGCTGGGCGTTCCGCGAAGGGCGGGGGCACGGGCCCGATGAGATCAACGGGTTCAGGCTGCTGCGTGAGGCGTACGACGCGACCGAGCCCGGCTATGACGGGCACGTGTCGGTGCCGGTGCTCTGGGACCGCGAGACCCGCAAGATCGTCAGCAACAACTTCCCCGACATCTCCATCGACCTCGGCACCCAGTTCGGCGAATGGGCCGATCCCGCCGTGGACCTCTACCCCGCCGCCCTGCGCGCCGAGATCGACACGCTCAACGCGCAGGTGTACGCGACGGTCAACAACGGCGTGTACCGCTGCGGCTTCGCGACGAGCCAGGAGGCCTACGACGCCGCGGTGACCGACCTGTTCGCCACACTCGGCGAACTGGAGGACCGGCTCGCCGATCGCCGCTACCTGTTCGGCGAGGCGGTCACCGAGGCCGACGTGCGCCTGTGGGTGACGCTGGCCAGGTTCGACAGCGTCTATGTGACCCATTTCAAGGCCAACCTGCGCCGCCTGGTCGACTACCCGAACCTGTGGCGGTACGCCCGCGACCTCTACCAGAACCCGGCCTTCGGCGGCTCGACCGACTTCGACCACATCAAGCGGCATTATTACGGCACGCACCCGGGCGTCAACCCGAACCGGATCGTGCCCGCCGGGCCGGTCCTGGACTGGTCGCTACCGCGAGCGCAGTAGCCGCCACCTGTACGTGCGGACGATGAGAGCCCCCCAGCCCGGCTCTAACGTGGAGCGGTGAACCAGCTCAGGCAGGCGCTGAGGGCGCGCCCGTTGGCCGCCGACACCGCGCTGGCCGTGCTCCTCTACGCGCTGCTCCTCGTCGCGACGGCCGCAGGCCCCCGGCCCCGGCCGAGCGAGCTCACCCCGGGGCTGATGGCGGCCGGTGCCGTGGTCTGCGGCGCCCTGGTGTTCCGGCGGCGCTGGCCGCGCGCCGTGCTCGCGATCGTCGTGGCGGGCACCGTCGTCCACGCCGCCGTCGAGTCGCCGCGCACCCCGCTCATGGTCGCCGCGATGGTGGCGACGTTCTCTGCCGCGACGCTCGTCACCCGCCCTGCCGCGTGGGAGATGGGTGCGGCCGCCGCGCTCACGCTCGCGGCCACCAGGGCGCTGACCTCCGGCGAGTCGTGGCTGGGCTCGGAGGTGGTGGGCCTGATCGCGTGGTTCGGCATGGCGACCGCGGCGGGCGACGCCCTGCGCAGCCGGAGGGCGTATGTCGCCGCCGTCGAGGAGCGGGCGCGCCGGGCCGAGCAGACCCGCGAGGAGGAGGCCGAACGCAGAGTCATGGAGGAGCGCCTGCGCATCGCGCGCGAGCTCCACGACGTGCTGGCCCACCACATCGCGCTCATCAACGTGCAGTCGCAGGTCGCCGCGCACGTGCTGGACAGCGAGCCGGGCAAGGCCCGCGAGGCGCTCGGGCACATCCGGCAGGCGGGCCGGGCCGCGCTCGACGAGCTGCGGACCACGGTCGGTCTGCTCCGCCGTCCCGGCAGCCCGGACGACGCGCCGGACGATCCGCCGACCGAGCCCGCCCCCGGCCTCGACCGGCTTCCCGACCTGGTGGGCTCGTTCACCGCGGCCGGGCTCAGCGTCGACTTCCGCACCGAGGGCGAGCCCCGGGCGCTGCCCGCGCCCGTGGAGCTGGCGGCGTTCCGGGTGACGCAGGAGGCGCTGACCAACGTCAGCAAACACGCGCCGCGGGCCTGTGCCACCGTGCGGATCACCTACACCTCCGACGATCTCGTGGTGGACGTCGCCGACGACGGCGGCCCCGCGCCGGCCCGGCCCGGCGGCGCGGAGACGTCCACCGGGCACGGCCTCGTGGGCATGCGGGAGCGGGCCCTTTCCGTGGGCGGCACCTTCACGACCGGCCCGTCGGCGACGGGCGGCTTCCGGGTGCACGCCGTCCTGCCGGTCGCGCTCGGCCAGGGCGCGCCGTGACGGCCGGAGCTGTGACGTCCGGTGCCGTGCCGGTCCGCGTCGTGCTCGCCGACGACCAGGCGCTGGTCAGGGCGGGCTTCCAGATCCTGATCGACTCCGCGCCCGACCTGCGGGTGGTGGGGCAGGCCGCCACCGGCGAGGACGCCGTACGGCTCGCGCGCGAGACCCGGGCCGACGTCGTCCTGATGGACATCCGGATGCCCGGCATGGACGGCCTGGCGGCCACCAGGGAGATCACCTCCGACCCTGAGCTGGCCTCGGTCAAGGTGCTGGTGCTGACGACCTTCGAGATCGACGAATACGTCTTCGCCGCCCTGCGGGGCGGGGCGAGCGGGTTCCTCGGCAAGAGCGTGGAGGCCGCGGAGCTCCACGACGCGATCCGGCTGATCGCGCGCGGCGACGCCCTGCTGTCTCCGCATGCCACCAAGACGCTCATCGCGCGGGTCCTCGCCGGGCCGTCCCCGTCGGCCGAGCACCACCTCGACGACCTCGCCTCGCTCACCGACAGGGAACGCGAGATCATGGTCCTGGTGGCGGGCGGCATGACCAACGACGAGATCGCCGACCGGCTCGGCATCAGCAGGACGACGGCCAAGACGCACGTCAACCGGGCGATGCTCAAGCTCGGCGCGCACGACCGCGCCCAGCTGGTGATCATCGCGTATGAGACCGGGCTGGTGCACCCCAGGTCGCGGGGATGATCCCGCGGTACTGCGATCGCGGTAGCGGAAAACCGTCCTCACGCCGGACCTTGCGCACCTCGGGACACGCGAGCCTTGATACATGTCCTTTTTGGCTAGATTGAGCCTCGCCAACCGAGGTTTGATCGCGCTCCTGACCATCATGCTGGTCGGGTTCGGCGCGTATACGATCCCCGCGATCAAGCAGCAGCTGCTGCCCTCGATAGCCCTGCCGACCGTCTCCGTGCTGACGTCCTATCCGGGCGTCGCACCGCAGATCGTCGAGTCACAGGTGACGATGCCGCTGGAGGGGGCCGTCCGGGGTCTGCCCGGGGTCCTCGGGGTCACCTCCATCTCCCGGGAGTCCGGCGGCACGGTCGGCGTGCAGTTCGACTTCGGCACCGACATCGACGCCGCGCAGGCCCAGATCCAGCAGGCGATCTCCCGCGTCTCCGGCCAGCTCCCTCCCGGAGTCGAGCCCAGGGTGTCCGCGGGCAGCACCGACGACCTGCCCGTCGTCCAGATCGCCGCGAGCTCCGACGGCGACCAGCGGAAATTCGCCGCCGCGCTCAACGCCCAGGCGGTGCCGGCGCTGAGCGGCATCGACGGCGTCAGGGACGTGACCGTCAGCGGAGCCCGCGACCAGGTCGTCACCATCACGCCCGACGCGAAGAAGCTGGCCGCGCGGGGCCTCAACGCCGCGGCCGTCGCCGGCGCCATCCAGGCCGCCGGCGTCCCCACGCCCGCGGGAACGGTCACCTCGGCGGACAAGACGCTCACCGTGCAGGTGGGCACCGGCTTCACCTCTGTCGACGACCTGAAGAACCTCTACCTCACCCCGCAGGTGCCCCCGGCGGCCGGCGCCGGGGCCGTACAGCTCGGCGCCGCCCCCAAGCCCGTGCGGCTCGGCGACGTCGCCGACGTCGAGCTCGGCCTGGCCGACTCCTCCACGCTGACCAGGACGAACGGCAAGCCCAGCCTCGCCGTGTCGATCACGATGAAGTCCGGCGGGAACGCGGTGTCGATCTCCGACGCCGTCCGCGCCAAGCTGCCCGAGCTGACCAAAGCGCTCGGCGGCGACGCCCAGCTGACCGTGGTCTTCGACCAGGCGCCCGCCGTGCGCCAGGCCATCGAGAGCCTCACCACCGAGGGCCTGCTCGGCCTCGTCATGGCGGTCCTGGTCATCCTCGTCTTCCTGCTGTCGATCCGCTCGACGATCGTGACCGCCCTGTCGATCCCCCTGTCGGTGGTGATCGCGCTGATCGCCCTGTGGGGCCGCGACTACTCGCTCAACATGCTGACGCTCGGCGCGCTCACCATCGCGATCGGCCGCGTCGTCGACGACTCGATCGTGGTGCTGGAGAACATCAAGCGCCACCTGTCGTACGGCGAGGCCAAACGGCGGGCGATCGAGGGGGCGGTGCGCGAGGTGGCGGGCGCCGTGACCGCCTCGACGCTGACCACGGTCGCGGTCTTCCTGCCGATCTCCTTCACCGGCGGCCTGGTCGGTGAGCTGTTCAGCCCGTTCGCCGTCACCGTGACGGTCGCCCTGCTGGCCTCGCTGCTGGTGTCGCTGACCATGGTGCCGGTGCTGGCGTACTGGTTCGTGAAGGCCCCTCAGGGCGGGGACGCCGAGGCCGTCAGGCGCCGGGCGGAGGAGCGGGAACGGCAGGGACTCCTCCAGCGGGCCTACGTCCCCGTGATCGAATGGGCCACCCGGCACCGGTTCAGGACCGTGGCCGCCGCGCTGGTGGTGTTCGTGATCACGCTCGCGCTGGTGCCCAGACTGCACACGAGCTTCATCGACGGAACCGGCCAGAACACGGTCAACATCACCCAGACCCTGCCGGTCGGCACGTCGCTGGAGGCCGCGGACGCCAAGGCCAAGCAGGTCGAACAGGTCGTGGCCGCGACGAAGGAGGTCGAGTCCTACCAGGTCACGGTGGGCGGGCGGAACAACGTCAGCCCGGGCGCCAACGCCGGAGGAGGCGGCGCCGCGCGTGCCGGATTCTCCCTCACGCTCAATGACGGCAGCGACGTCACCGCGGTGCAGGACTCCCTGCGTGAGCGCATCGGCAAACTGCCCGGCGTCGGCGAGATCCAGGTCGGCCAGTCGGGCGGCCTCGGCGGCAACGATCTCGAGGTCGACGTGCAGGCGGCCGAGCTCGGCACCCTGTCAGCCGCGGCCAAGCAGGTGCAGCAGGCCATGGCCGCCGTCCCCGGCGTGAACGAGGTGACCACGACCGTCGCCGACACCTCCCCCCGTGTGGAGGTGACGGTCGACCGCCAGAAGGCCGCCCGCCACGGGCTCACGGAGGTCGGGATCGGCCAGGCCGTGACGCAGGCGCTGCGCGGCAGCACGGTGACGCAGCTGACCCTCGACGGGGCGAACGCCGCCGTGATCGTGCGCCCCGCCGGCGTTTCCGGGACGGTCGGCGGGTTGCGCGACCTCAAGCTCGCCCCGAACGTGACCGTGGGCGACGTGGCGACGGTCCGCCAGGTCGACGGGCCCGTGCAGCTCACCCGCATCGACGGGAAGCGCAGCGCGACCGTCTCCGGCAAGGCGTCGGGCTCGGACCTGGGGGCGACGACCACCGACCTGAAGAAGCGGCTGGACGCGCTCAAGCTCCCGGCGGGCGCCACCTACACGATCGGGGGCGTCAGCGCCGATCAGCAGGAGGCGTTCGGCAACCTCGGCCTGGCCCTCGCGGCCGCCGTCGCCCTGGTGTTCCTGATCATGGTGGCGACCTTCCGAAGCATCATCCAGCCGCTGGTGCTGCTGGTCTCGATCCCGTTCGCCGCGACCGGAGCCCTCGGGCTGCTTCTGATCACGGGCACGTCGCTCGGCCTGGCCGCGATGATCGGCCTGCTGATGCTCGTCGGCATCGTGGTCACCAACGCCATCGTGCTGCTGGACCTGATCAACCAGTATCGCGACCAGGGCATGCCTCTCCACGAGGCCGTGGTCGAAGGCGGCAGGAGGAGGCTGCGCCCCATCCTCATGACCGCCCTGGCGACGATCTTCGCGCTGCTGCCGATGGCCCTGGGCATCACCGGCGGCGGAGGCTTCATCTCCAAGCCCCTCGCCATCGTGGTGATCGGCGGGCTGGTCAGCTCGACGCTGCTCACGCTCGTCCTGGTGCCCACGCTCTACACCATGGTCGAGAACAGGAAGGAGAAGCGCCGGCTCCGCCGTGCCGTACCGGTGGCCGCCGGGCGTGCCCCCGAGCCGGCGGGAGTGCGCTGACCGTTTCTCACATGTCCGGCTCACATGTCTGGCGCGGCCGCCTCGCGCACGTGCTCGTCCACCAGGTCGAGCAGTGCGCGGACGGCCGCGCTCGGCTTGCGGGTGGCGGCGGTCGCCACCGACAACGACCAGGTCAGCGTGGTATCCGATGCCTCGAGCACCGCGAGGTCGCATGACTCCGGGTCGCCGCCCGTCGGCGCGACGAAGGCGGGGAGGAACGCGATGCCCAGGCCGTGCCGTACGAACGCCGAACCTGTGGCGATGTCGGCGACCTCGACGGTGACGCGGCGCTCCACCCCTGCGGCCGCGAACGCGCGGTCGACGACGCCGCGGTTGCCGTAGCCGGGCGGGAAGTCGATGAACGCCTCGTCGGCGAGCCGGGCGAGCGGAACGCGGCGCTCGCCCGCGAGCGGGTGGTCGGCGCGCACCACGAGCACGAGCGGGACCGCCGCGAGCGGCCGCACCTCGATCGCCGACGACGGCGGTCCGGGCAGGGACAGGAACGCCACGTCGAGCTCTCCGCTGCCCAGCGCCTCCGCCAGGCCTGCCGACCCGCTGGGCGCGACGCGGATCCGGATCGTCACCTTGGGATGGTCGGCGTGAAAGTGGCCGAGCAGGCCCGGCATGTCGACGAGCGGGACGGAGGTCATGGTGCCGATGTTCACCGTGCCCCGCAGCCCCTCGCCGACGGCCTGCACCGCCTCGCGGGCAGCCCGGGCGGCGTCGAGGGTGGCCCGTGCCTCGGGGAGCAGCGCGATGCCCGCGTCGGACAACGCCACCCGCTGGGAGTTCCGGTCGAACAGGGTGACCCCCATCTCGCGCTCCAGCGACCGGATGGCGGCCGACACCCCCGACTGCACGACGTGCAGGCGGCGCGAGGCACGGGTGAAGTTGAGCTCCTCCGCGACCGCGACGAAGTACTCCAGATGACGCAGCTCCATAGGACAAGTATCACGATCGCCGATGGACCCCAGCACGAACAGTCGTTGGACGCGATCGCCGTCCGGACGCCACCCTGGTGGGGTACAAAAGAGGATCAAGTGATCGGATGGGCCCGTGCCCGCTCTCTCCCCCGCCGACCGGAAGGTCGCCCCCGGTGTGGCGTCCCCTAGCCGCTCCGGCCGTCGTGCCGCTCATCGCACCGCATTCTGGTTCGCCGCCGGGGCTTTCGCCGTGCAGATGGGGTTCGGCACCGGCCCCACCCCGCTGTGGCCGCTCTACGCCGCCCGTGACGGTTTCGGCCCGACGACGGTGACCGTGGCGTTCGGATTGCTCGTCGTGGGCACCGCGGTGAGTTTCCTCGGCCTCGGCCACCTGTCCGACGTGCACGGCCGCCGCCGCGTCATCGTGTCGGCGCTGACGGTCGCCATCGCCGCGTCGGTCGTGCTCATCGCCTGGCCGCACCTGGCCGGCCTCATCGTCGGGCGCATCCTCACCGGCGTCGGAATCGGCCTGATGGCCTCGACGGCCACCACCTACATCGCGGACCTGTACGGCGCGGCCCACCCCGACCGCCACGCCTCCGGGGTCCCGGGGATCGTGGCCGCCGCCGCCAACCTCGGCGGCCTCGCGCTCGGGCCGCTGGTGGCCGGCGTCATCGCCGAATGGGCCCCCCAACCGCTGATCTCCACCCAGGCGGCCTTCGGAGTCGTCATGGCGGTCTTCCTGGTACTGGTGCTGCTGAGCCCCGAGACCGTGGACTCCGGCTCCCGGACCCGCGTGCGGCCCGCGCGGTTCGCCCTGCTGCCGGGCGGCCGGCGCACCTTCGCCGGGGCAAGCGGCATCGCGTTCTTCGCGTTCGCCGCACTCGGCCTGTTCTCCTCACTCGGCTCGATCATGATCCGCGGCCGGCTCGGCATCGACTCTCCCCTGGTCGCCGGCGTGGCGGGCTTCGTCACGTTCGGCGCGGCGGCGGCAGGCCAGCTCGCGATGGGAGGTGCTCGCCCGCGCCACCTGCTCGCGGTGGGGCTGCCGATCTTCCCCATCGGCCTGGGGCTGGTGGCCCTGTCGTTGTCCCACCCCTCCTTGTGGCTCTACCTCGTCGCGTCCGCCGCCGCGGGGGCCGGAGCGGGCCTGCTGTTCAAGTCCAGCGTCGGCCAGGCCGCGAGCGTCGCCGCGCCCGCCTCGCGGGCCGGCGTGCTGGCCGTGTTCTTCGTCATCGCCTACTTCGGGATGGGCGTCCCGGTCATCCTGCTCAGCGTGGCCGCCGAGTCCCTCGGCCTCCAAGCCGCGATCACCGGCTTCGCCGTACTGCTGTCGGCCGGCGCCGCGGTGTCGGCGGCGACGCTTCGCCGTCGTTAGCACGGAAATATTCGCCTCACCGAGTTTGTCCTATGGCCGACGTGAATTCTCTGCCCTTGAGGGCGTGATCGTAGGAGGCTGGGAGCCATGCCCAGTTCGACCGCATATGTCGCCACGGATGCCGCCGCTCGGTATGCCAAGCAGCTCGCCTCCCACCTCGGCCGCAGGGTCGAGGTGGAGGACCTGCCCGGCGACGGGCACCGCCTGACTCTCCCCGCCGGGGAGGGAGTGCTCACCCCCGAGGCCGACCGTCTGGTCATGCGGGCCATCGCCGCGGACGCCGAATCGCTGGAGGTCGTGAAGGACGTGCTCGGCCGTCACCTCGAACGGTTCGGCCAGCGGCGTGAGCTGGTCGTCACCTGGCAGGACGACGCCTCGTGACCGCCGCTCCGGCTCGCCGATGACCCCGGCGCTGTACGGCATCAGCGACCTGCACATCGGCTACCCCGAGAACCGGGAGATCGTCGCCGGGATGCACCCGGAGACCGGCGACGACTGGCTCATCGTGGCCGGAGACGTGGCCGAGACGCCCGCGGACGTGGAATGGGCGCTCGGCACCCTCGCCGACCGGTACGCCAAGGTCATCTGGGCGCCGGGCAACCACGAACTGTGGACCACGGCGCACGACTCGGTGACCCTGCGTGGGCAGCACCGGTACGACCACCTCGTCCGCATCTGCCGGAATCTCGGGGTGGCCACGCCGGAGGATCCGTACCCGATCTGGACCGGCCCGGACGGCCCCGTCGCCGTCGCGCCCCTGTTCGTGCTCTACGACTACAGCTTCCGCCCGGCCGGCACGGCCACCAAGGAGGAGGCTCTCGAGTATGCGTACGGGACCGGGGTCGTGTGCTCCGACGAGTTCGTGCTGCACCCCGACCCGTACCCGACGCGTGAAGCCTGGTGCCACGCCCGGGTGGAGGCGACCGAGCGCCGCCTGACCGCGACCGGGCTGCCGACCGTGCTCGTCAACCACTTCCCCCTCGTGCGCGAGCCGACGCGGGTGCTGCGCCATCCCGAGTTCGCCCTGTGGTGCGGGACCGAGCGGACCGCCGACTGGCACATCCGCTTCCGCGCGGCCGCGGTGGTGTACGGGCACCTCCACATCCCCCGGACTACCTGGCATGACGGGGTGCGGTTCGAGGAGGTCTCCCTGGGCTACCCGCGGGAGTGGCGCATCCGCGAAGCGGGACCCTCGCGTCCCCGTCTCGTGATCCCGGGGGCCGCGTCGTGATCGAGAGGATCCTGCCTGAACGGGTCGTGAGCGCCGAGCAGTTCGGCGACGTGCCCGGCGCCACGTTGTTCCCCGAGGAGGAGACGCTCGTCGCCCGCGCGGTCGCCAAGCGCCGCCGGGAGTTCACCACGGGACGGCACTGCGCGCGACGGGCGCTCGGACTGTTGGGAGTGCCTCCCGGCCCGATCCTCCGAGGCGATGGCGGTGCTCCCCTGTGGCCGTCCGGCACAATCGGCAGCATCACACACTGTGACGGCTATCGCGCCGCCGCCGTGACATCCAAGCGGGACGTGCTCTCGCTCGGCATCGACGCCGAGCCGTACGGGCCCCTTCCCGCCGACGTGCTCGACATGGTCGCCTCACCGGAGGAGATCGCCGCGCTGCGGCGCCTCGGCGACGGTTCGGTGGACTGGGACAAGATCCTTTTCAGTGCCAAGGAGTCGATTTACAAGACCTGGTTCCCCCTCACCGGGCGTTGGCTCGACTTCACGGAGGCCTCGGTGGACATCGATCCGTCGGGCGAGTTCACGGCCACGTTGTCGATCAGCGATCCGCGGATGGGTACCGACCGGCTGACCGGCCGGTGGATCGCCTCGGACGGCCTCGTGGCCACCGCTGTCGTGCTGCCCCGTTAGCGTCGCGCTGCTCCTTGAGCACAGTGCGCTTCGCGCCGGGATCCGTCCGGGCATGGTCATGGTCATCGCGATGTGGACGAGGGCTTCGTGGTGGTCGGGGCGGGTTTCGTAGTTGCGGACGAGCCGGCGGTGTTTGATGATCCACCCGAAGGTGCGTTCCACGACCCAGCGGCGGTGGAGGAGCTGGAATCCGCGGGTATCGTCGGCACGTTTGACAATCTCGATCACGAGGTCGAGCTGGGTCTTGCACCAGGTGACGAACCGGCTGGCGTATCCGTCGTCTGCCCAGATGTGCCGGACCGTGGAGAAGCTCTCGCTGAGCGCGGCGATGATCCGGAACGCGCCGTCACGGTCCTGGAGCGATGCGACGGTCACGACCACGGCGAGCAGAAGCCCGTTGCTGTCGACGGCGATGTGCCGTTTGCGGCCGTTGGTTTTCTTTCCGCGTCGTACCCGCAGGTGGCCCGGTGGACCAGGTCGGCCCCTGGACCGATTGCGAGTCGATGATCGCCGCAGTCGGGCGCGAGTCTCGGCTGAGCCGGGCGCGGAGCCGGTCACGGACCGCGTGGTGCAGACGCTGCCAGACGCCCGCGCGGGCCCAGCGGGCGAAGAACCCGTACACGGTGTCGGCGGGTGGGAACCCGGCCGGCAGCTGCCAGGCGATCCCGCCGCGGACGACGTAGAAGATCGCGTCCAGGATCAGCCGGCGCGGCCACTTCTCGTCGCGCCCACCCCGGTGGTGTTCCCCGGTTGGGGCAGCAGCGGCTCGATCAGCGTCCACTGGGCGTCGGTGACCGACGATGGCCGGTAGTGCTTGACGACCCCGCGCAGCAGATCGCGGTGAGCGGGACATGACAAGCATGCGCAGACAGAGGAAGTTGGCATGAGGAACTCCTGCGAACCGACGGACCTCGCGCTCCTCTGGCCCGGCGCGCAGGGAAGGCCGGGAAGCGCTGATCGAGGAACACCTCGACGATGTCACCGGCGCACGGCAGGATCGCGGGATGACACACTTTCTCATCTCCTTCCCCAGCGCCGCCATGGTGATCTCGGACGAGGATTTTCCTGACGTGGTACGCGACTCCCACGCGGTCATCCAGGAGGCCAAGGATGCCGGCGTGTACGTCTTCGGCGGCGGGATAGACGAAGACGTCGACCCCGTCCTCGTGGCCGGTGACGGCACGGTGACGGACGGCACCTATCCGCAGACCATGCAGTTGAACGGCGGGTACACCATCCTGGACCTGCCCTCCCGCGAGGCGGCGCTGGAGTGGGCGAAGAAGATCGCGGCCTCCTGCCGCTGCTCGCAGGAGGTCCGGGCGTTCCAGTACGACCCGCTCGCCTGACGGCGTACGGCCACCCCCGCCCCGCCCGCATGCTCCACACGCGGGCGGTGCGGACGCGGTCAGTCGGCGTCGATGCGGTCAAGGAGGTCCTTCAGGGCGTCGCTTGACAGCCCCCGGATCAACAGGAGTTCCTCCCTCGTTAAAGCACCCCCACGGCGAGTTTCAAAACGCGCTCTAAGCTTGATCTTTAACCTCTGCCCTCGGCCAGATCGTTGAG
>NZ_BOOR01000057.1 GCF_016863335.1 Planotetraspora thailandica | reverse complement strand
GACGCCGCCGAACACCCACCACCGGAACGACCACCACCGGACCGCCCCACAGCGGAGACCCACCCTCATAACAAGGCGGAATACGGGCGAACGGCCCGTAAAAGGTCCTTGGCTGCCGCCCCACCGCCCATCAGGAAGCCGACCCGGCTACCTCGTCAGGGCTGCGCGACGGACCGCTTAGGTGCGGCGGGCAGGCGCGACGGGCCACCTAGGCGCGGCGGGCGAAGATGGCATACGCCTCGCCGCGGGTGTGGACGGCCCCGCCGAACACCTCGATCGTCTCCCGCAACGCCTGGTTGAGCACGGCGAGACGATCGGGCCCGAGCCGCTGGTGGTCGCTGAACGTGCCCGCCAATCCCACCCATTCGTCGGCGGTCAGCGTGCGCTCCCAGTGGTATGTCCGCGTCTCGACCGAGGAGAACTCCTGGCTCTCGGCGAAGGGGTCGTCTCCGTCGATCTTCTTGTCGGGGCCGTGGGCGTGGGTGGACGCCGTCGGAGCGTGTTCCTTGTAGACGGTCTCCAGTGCGGAGGCGAAGGGCTCGTCCACGAAGTTGTAGGTCCAGAACCGGACGATCGTGCCGCCGGAACGCAGGAGCCTGGCGGCCTTGGCGACGCCTGGAAGGGGGTCGATCCAGTGCCACGCGCTCCCGCACGTGATCAGGTCGAATCGCCGGCCGGCGTCTTCCCAGCTCTCGAAAGGCGCGATCTCCACCGGGATCCCGTGACTCCTGGCCACGCCGGCCATGCGCTCATCCACCTCGACGCCGAGCACGGACAGCCCCCGCTCGGTGAGGGGGACGGCGACCTTGCCGGTGCCGCACGCGACGTCGAGCACGTCCGCCGGGCGTAACGCGACGAGATCGTCGACCAGAGCAGCGGGGCATCGCGGGCGATAGCGGTCGTACTCCTCGACCACCGAGCCGAACGACAAGGCGCGGACGCGATCGAGATAAAGCTTTTCCGAGGTCACCCCAGCGATGCTAGGCGCTGGGCCGTACGCGCTCTCACCCGGCCGGGGCCCCTCAGACGGTGACCACGCCCTCCACCGCGTAGGTGACGAGCGTCGTCAGCACCTCCTTGACCGAGGCGCGGTCCCGCACGTCGGTCAGCAGGACCGGGGTCGCCGTGCCAAGGCCGAGGGCTCGCCGCACCTTCTCCGGCTCGTGCCGCTTGGCCCCGTCGAAGCAGTTGACCGCGACGACGAAGGGAATGCCGCGTTGCTCGAAATAGTCCACGGCCGGGAAGCAGTCCTGTAAGCGCCGGGTGTCGGCGAGCACGACCGCACCCAGGGCGCCGACGGACAGTTCGTCCCACATGAACCAGAACCGGTCCTGCCCCGGGGTGCCGAACAGGTACAGCCACAGGCCGTCGCGGATGGTGATGCGACCGAAGTCCAGGGCGACGGTCGTCGTGGTCTTCGACTCCACTCCGGACGTGTCGTCCACGCCGATGCCGCGGTCGCTCAGCAGCTCCTCGGTGTGCAGCGGCCGGATCTCGCTGATCGCTCCGACCATGGTCGTCTTGCCGACCCCGAAGCCGCCCGCGATGAGGATCTTGATCGCCAGCGCCGAAGCGGCTTCGCCCGTCGCGGCCTCAAAGGCTGCGTAGCCCATGCAGCACTTCCCTGTAGATGCGTTCGTCGATCGTCTGTGCCGCCGGTTTCGGGCGGTCGATGGCCACGAAGCCGTCCCGGCGCAGATCTCCGAGGATCACGCGGGTGATGTTGAGCGGCAGCTTGAGGTGGACCGCAACGTCGGCCACGGGAGTGGGCCTGCGGCACAACGTCAGCACGGCGAGGTGCTCGGGGATCAGTTCCGCCGGCTCGAACGGCATGCCGATGGTCGTCACGATGGCCACCAGGTCGAAGGCCTCTCCCTGCGGGCGCGCGCGGCCACCGGTCAGCCCGAAGAGTCTGATCAGAGGCCCGGGGTCCTCACTTGTCACGGCCCGGGCCGTTCCAGGCGGGTGAGGGAGCCGACCCCCTCGGCTGCGTGGACAGGTGCTCGCCCACCCTCTTGACGAGGAGGGCCATCTCGTAGGTGACCATGCCGAGTTCGGCGTCGCCCGCGGCCAGTACGGCCAGGCGTGCGCCCTGCCCCGCCGCGGTGACGAACAGGAAGCCGCCCTCCAACTCGATGATCGTCTGCCGTACGCCGCCGAGCCCGAAGTGCCGCCCGGCTCCCTGCGCCAGGCTGTGGCTGCCCGCCGAGATGGCCGACAGGTGCTCGGCGTCCTCCCGGGTCAGCCCACGCGAGCCGCCCATGGCCAGCCCGTCGGAGGACAACACGATCGCGTGCCGGATGGCGGGGATGCGCTGGGTCAGGTCGTCGAGCAGCCAGTTCAGTTCATTTCTGGAGTCGGGCATCGGGGTGTCCGTCCTTTCGGTTCGCCGCGTCTTGACCTTGCTCCACCTGGCTACGGCCGTGCTGCCAGCCTCGTTGCATGGCCGACATCAGCTTCATGAGCTCTTCTGGAGATCGTGAGGAGACGTCCTGCTGGTCGCGTGAGCGCACACCGCGGAGCTGGGGAGCCAGGTTGGCCTGAGGAATCCGCATGGGCAGGCCGTCCAGGTCGTCGTCGCCGGGCACGGACGGGTTCCACTCCTTCTGCTCCTGAGTGACGGAGGCGCGGACCGGCGGATGTTCGGGCGCCGCGCTGAGCGCCCGCGCAGGCCGGCTGTCGTCGGGCAGCGTGCTCCGCGCCACCGTCTGACGCGACCACATGTCATACGACGTCGTGCTATGCGAGGTCCTGGCGTGCGACGTCGTGGTGTGCGAGGCCGTACGCGATCCAATCGGGTGCGCCGTCTGCGTGAACGAGACGGGCTCCTGCGGTCTGGTCGCGGCGGACGGCGAGTCGGGGGAGGCGAGCAGGCTCAACGGCAGCAACACGATCGCGGTGGTGCCGTCGTACGGCGACGGCCGCAGCACGATCTTGATGCCGTGGCGGGCCGCCAGCCGGGACACCACGAAGAGGCCGAGCCGGTCGCTGTCGGCCAGGTCGAACTCGGGCGGCTCGACCAGCCGGGCGTTGAGCCGTTCGAGGGTGGCCTGGCTGATCCCGAGTCCCCGGTCCTCGACCTCCAGGGCGAACCCGTTGGCGGCCAGCGTGCTGCGGATCTGGATGGTCGTGTCGGGCGGCGAGAAGACCGTGGCGTTCTCCACCAGCTCGGCGATGAGGTGGATCACGTCGGTGACCGCCGCACCCACGAGGAGCGGGGCGTTCTGCATGGGGGCCACGGTGACGCGGGTGTAGTCCTCGACCTCGAGTACGGCGCTGCGCACGACGTCGAACAACGGGACCGGGTCGCGCCACATGCGGGCGGGGGCCGAGTCGGACAAGATGATCAGGTTTTCGGCGTGCCGCCGCATGCGCGTGGTCAGGTGGTCGAGCTTGAAGAGGTCTTCCAGAGTCTCCGGCTCGTCGACCCGGCGCTCCATCGTGTCGAGGAGGCTCAGCTGACGGTGCAGCAGCGCCTGGTTGCGCCGGGCGAGGTTGAGGAAGACCTGGCCGACGCCCTTGCGGAGCGTGGCCTGGCCGACGGCCGCCTCGACGGCGGTGCGCCGTACGGCGGAGAAGGCGTGCACGACCCTGTCGACCTCGGCGGTGTCGGAGGGGGCCAGGTCGGGCGCCTCGGTGGCGGGATCGACGTCGTCGCCTCTGCGCAGCCGTTCGACCAGGCGGGGCAGACGTTCCTCGGCGAGCTCCACCGCCGAGCTCTGAAGCCGCCGCAGCTCCCCGATCATCGACCGGCCGAACCGGTAGGACAGTGCGAGCGACAGAAGCACCGCGACCAGCCCGAGAACGAGGACCAGGCCGATCCGCCAGTACGCCGACGTCTTCTGCGCCTGCTGCTCCGCGGCCGCCCGGGTCAGCTCACGCTGGGTGTCCGCGTTGATCGTGTTGAGGACGTACTCGGCGTCGCTCTTCCACTCGACGGGGTCCACCGGCGGCGCGCCGTTGGTGTCCCACACGAAGAGCCGGTCCTCCACGGACACGAGCCGCTGGTAGGAGTCGCTCTGCATGAGCGTCTGGTAGTGCGTGCGCAGGTCGGGGCTCATGTCACGGTCGGCGTTGGCCAGGATGAGCCTGCGGCTGGTCATCGCGGCCACGAACGAGGCCCGGTCGGTGGGGGTCATCTTGTGCCGCACCAGCGTGCTGGTCAGCACGGCATGCTCGCGCCCGAGGTATTCGGCGGTGGCGCTGTAGGCGGACATGCCGCGCACTGCGCGGTAGGACGACACGTCGCTCAGCGCGTCGCGGTCGCTGAACTGCTGGTTGGCGAGGCTGATGAGGTTGTTGTACCCCTCGATGATCTTGATCGGAGGGTTGAGCCTGCCGTCGTCGGCGGACTCGCGCAGGTAATGCACTCCGTCCAGCGCTCCCACCAGGGTGCGCACCGCGTCAGGGGTCTCGACGGAGCCGTCCTCGGTGACCGTTCCGATCACCTGGCGCAGGCGCTCCACCTTGCCGTCGGTGACCCGGCGCTGCTCCGCCAGGGCCTGGTCGGCACCGGTGCCGTGGGGCGCGGCAGCGGAGAGCTGACGCTCCCGCTGAAGCTCGACGATCAACTGCAGCACCGGCGATCCGATGGCCTCCCAGCGGTCCTGGGTCTGCGAGACGTCGGCGATCTCCTGGACGCTGGAGTAAGCGACGAATCCCCACAATATGATCATGGAGATCAACGGAAGCAGGAGGATTCTCAGGAGCTTTGTGCGAATCGGCGAAGGCGAGGTCATCAATCAGGTCCAATTCCGCGCACATCAGTACGCCGTAAACCGGCCATGATCTTGGCCGCCCCCCTGGTAATGCATGCCACTGCTGATGCGCCTGTGGTTGGTCCACTATGCCCAGGCGACAGGGGGACTTCAAGCATCAGATACGAATAAATCTGCTCAGATTGATCGAGGCGAGCCCTTGCCAAGCCCGCCTCGACCAGGCCGCCCGATCGTGTTCACGGAGCCACCGGTCAAGGTGTGATGAGCGTGCTGGTCAACCATGTTTCCCGATGTGGAGGGAATTCCACCGGCTGAGTCAGTCGTCCCGCGGAAGGCGATTCGAGCGGGCGATATGCCGTTTTGCGAATATTGAGCCTATTTCGGCCTTTTAGAGCGGAAACGTGCCACTCAGACCCTCGGCGAGCGGCGTAGGACGTGGCCGCCGTGCCGGCCTCGGCACTGCCGACTCCCTGCGGCAGCACTTCAGCCGCAAGGTGGGCGTGACGCCGAGCGCCTATCGCGCCACCTGGAGACGCGACCGGGCAAGCACCGCAGACGGCCGCGCACTCCCTCGTGAGAGCGAGGCCGGAGTTCACTCCTTCCGGCGATTTCTTCAGGGCCGGAAAAATCCAGCATTGAGGCATGAGCGAAACCTCCCTGAACTCGCGCGTCGCGTTCGTCGCCGCGCCCCTGCTCGTGCTGGCGTACGGAGTGATCCGGATCCTCGACGGGCTCGACGGCAGCCGAGGCCCCGGCCTCGCCTGGACCACCGGTCACCTCGCCTTCGTGGCGGCCATGCTCCTGTTCGTGTCCACCTTCGTGCAGATGCGGCGGATGGCGGGCCGTACCACCCTGTCCACGGTCAGCGCCACGGCCGGGATCCTCGGCATCGCCGCTCTGATCACGCAGTTCACCATCGACATGGTCGTCGGTTTCATGTCGCCCGACCACGCGCACATGGGCGAGCTCTTCGAGCGGATCCAGTCGGTGCCCGGCGTCCTGATCCTCGTCTACACCGGCGTTCCGCTGCTGTTCTACGTGGGCCAGCTCGCCATCGTCGTGCAGCTCGCCGCCCAGGGCCGGGTCAAGGCGTGGACGCCCCTGCTGGTCCTGCTCGACCTCGTGCTGCCCTTGGTCGACAAGGACCTCATCCCGATCGGCGCCCTGTGCCTGCTCGCCTCCTTCGCGCCCCTCGCCGGACAGGTCTCCCGTACGGCCAGGCCCGTCTCCGTCTGATGGCCGGCGGACGAGGAAGATAGGCTGCCGTGTCCGTCATGCCGCTTCTCGCTCCGGTTCGCAGCCGGTTGCGAACCGTGCCGCCGCTCTGGCTGGACACGGCACTGGCCGTACTCGTCATGGTCGTGCAGTTGTGGCCGCTCGTCTCCCGCACGAATCTCGACGGCGGACCGTGGAGCCCCTGGGCCTACGTGATCGTCGTCGCCTCCGCCCTGCCGCTGGTCTGGCGGCGACGGGCGCCGGTGACCACGTTGCTGGTCACCCTCAGCGCGACCGCCCTCTACGACTACGTCGGCCAGGTCGCCGCGCAGCCGATCTGGTACGGCGGGCTCGTCGCGACCTACACCGTCGCCGTCTACTCGCCGCGGGTGCGCGGCCTGGTGATGCTCGTCGTCACCATCGCCGGTGGCCTGCTCCTGGTCGGCTCGTCCGACACCGCGTTGCGCGGCGTCGTGCTGTTCGTCGCCGCCTACGCGATCGGCCGCGCCACCGCCACATCGCGTGCGTACGCCGTCGCACTCGAGGAACGCGCCGCCCGGCTGGAACAGGAACGCCACGTCGAGGCCGAGCGGGCCGCCGAACGCGAACGGGCCAGAATCGCCCGCGACATGCACGACATACTCGCCCACGCCGTCAGCCTCATGGTGGTGCAGGCCGAGGCGGGCCCCGTCGTGGTCAGGACCGACCCGGCGCGTGCCGAGCGGGCCTTCGACGCGATCGCCACCGCCGGGCGCGACGCCATGGTCCAGCTCCGCCGCACCCTCAGCGTCCTGAAGGAGGACGCGGGAACGCGCGCGCCCCGCCCCACCCTCGACGACCTGGCCACGCTGGCGGCCCAGGCCTCCGGCAACGGGCTCGACGTGGTCTTGTCCGCCTCGGGCGAGCCCCGGCCGCTTCTTCCCGACATCGAGGTCGCCGCCTATCGGGTGGCGCAGGAAGCGCTCACCAACGTGGTGAAGCACTCCGGCGCCGCCCGCGCCGACCTCCGGCTCACCTGGCAGGACGACAATTTGATGATCAGCGTCACCGACGACGGCCGCGGCTCGGGCGCGGCCTTCCCCTCCGGCGAGAACGGGCTCATCGGCATCCGCGAGCGGGCCGCCGCCCTGGGCGGCTCCGCGACCGCAGGGCCGCGCGCCGACGGTCCAGGCTTCCAGGTGCTCGTACGGCTCCCGCTGGCGGGGTCGGCATGACCGTGCGAATCGTCGTCGCCGACGACCAGGAGCTGGTCCGCGCCGGTTTCACCATGATCCTGGAGGCCCAGCCCGGTTTCGAGGTCGTCGCCGAGGCGGCCGACGGGGCAGAGGCGGTCGCGGCCGTCCGCGAACACCGGCCCGACGTGCTGCTCCTCGACATCCGCATGCCCACCATGGACGGCATCGAGGCCGCGGGGATCGTGTGCGCGGAAAGCGACTGCCGGGTGCTCATGCTCACGACGTTCGACCTGGACCACTACGTCTTCGACGCGTTGCGCGCGGGCGCGAGCGGGTTCCTGCTCAAGGACGTGCGCCGCGACGACCTCGTGCATGCGGTGCGGGTGGTCGCGGCCGGCGAATCGCTGCTCGCGCCCACGGTCACCAGGAAGCTGATCGCCGAGTTCACCGCCATGGCGGCCGGCCGGCCCGCGGTGCCGCCCTCCGAACGCCTGGCCGTACTGACCGGGCGGGAGCAGGAGACGCTGCGGATGATCGCGCGCGGGCTGTCGAACGCGGAGATCGCCGCAGCCATGGTGGTCAGCGAGCACACCGTCAAGACGCACGTCAGCAACGTCCTGACGAAGCTCGGGCTGCGCGACCGCGTGCAGGCGGTCATCACCGCCTACGAGACCGGCCTCACAGTGCCCGGCGGATCGGGATAGTGCGCCTGACGCGCTGGGCGTACTGTGCTCGGTCATGACCGAAGCCGCCTATCTGCAGACCACCCGCGCGTTCTATGACGCCATCGCCGTCGACTACGCCGAGCTCTTCAAGGACGCCCTCCCCAAGCCGCTGGACCGTGCGATGATCGCCGCGTTCGCCGAGCACGTGCTGGCCGGCGGGGCCGGTCGGGTGGCCGACCTCGGCTGCGGCCCCGGCCGGGTGACCGCCCATCTGCACGCCCTCGGGCTGGACGTCTTCGGCGTCGACCTGTCGCCCGCGATGGTCGAACTGGCCCGCCGTACGCAGCCGGGCCTGCGGTTCGACGAGGGTTCGATCACCGACCTGGACGTGCAGGACGCGACTCTGGCCGGCGCCGTCGCATGGTATTCGATCATCCACACGCCCCAGGAACGACTTCCCGCCGTGCTCACCGAGTTTCACCGGGTGCTCGCACCGGGTGGGCACCTGCTGCTCGCCTTCCAGGTGGGAGACGAGCCCCTGCACCTGGACCGGCCGTTCGGCCACGCGGTGTCGCTCGACTTCCGCCGCCTGTCCCCCGACCTGATCTCCGAGTTGCTCAGAGATGCCGGTTTCACCGTCTTCGCCAGCCTGCTGCGAGAGCCCGGCGAGGACGAGAAGGTTCCGCAGGCCTATCTCCTGGCCCGCAAGACAGCCTGACCCGTCATGCCGCATTCGGGTGGGTTCGGCTACGGTAGCCGTACGTGGATGTCTACGCGTCGATCGCTTCATTCGCCCTGGTTGTGGGCCTGCTCACGATAACGCCTGGTCTCGACACGGCGCTGATTCTCCGTACGTCACTGCTCGCCGGCCGCAGGGCCGCCTGGGGCGTCGTGCTCGGCATCCAGATCGGAACGCTGACCTGGGGCCTGCTGACGTCGGTCGGCCTGTCGGCCCTGCTCGCCGCCTCGCACCTCGCCTACGAGGTGCTGCGCTGGGCTGGCGTCGCCTACCTCGTCTGGATGGGCGTCCAGATGCTCCGCACAAAGCGCGACGCGGACGACGACGCCCCACAGCCGGAGAGCCCGGAAGGAGGGAGGTGGTGGCCGGCGTTCCGCCGCGGCCTGCTGACCAACCTGCTGAACCCGAAGGTGGGCGTCTTCTATGTCGCGATGCTTCCGCAGTTCATGCCGGACGGCGTGCCGCACGCCGCGATGGGTCTCCTGCTGGCGGGCGTGCACGTCTGCGAGGGACTGGTGTGGAGCACCCTGCTCATCGGCTTCGCCGGCCTGGTCCGCGGCTGGTTGCGCAAGCCGTCCGTGAAGCGGGGCCTCGACCGCCTCACGGGAGTGATCGTGATCGGATTCGGCCTGCGGCTCGCCGTGGAGCAGTCGTGACGCACAGCGTGCCAATGTGATTACTCACAGAGGACGTTCAGGCGAGATAGTCACATAAGCCACTCAAGCCCAATAACCTGGAGTGCATGCCAACACGGGGGACAATTGGGTTAAGAGTTGGTCGAGCCATCGCGCTTCTTCTGACACTCGGGATCGCCGCGGGCATCGTCGTGGCAGCGATATCGCTGCCCGCGGTGGGCGGTGCAGGGGTCGGAATCCTCACCGCGTCCAACGACCTGAACATCAAGCCGGAGGACCTCCAGGAGCCTCCGCTGCCTGAGCGGTCCACCGTGCTGGACGCGAACGGCCACCAGATCGCCCAGTTCTACGACCAATACCGGGTGAGTGTGCCGCTCGACAAGGTCGCCGACGTCATGAAGACGGCGATCATCTCGATCGAGGACTACCGCTTCTACGACCACGGGCCGATCGACATCGAGGGGACGATCCGCGCCTTCGTCAAGAACGCGACCTCGGGCGGGGTGGCCCAGGGCGGCTCCAGCATCACGCAGCAGTACGTCAAGCAGGTGCTGCTCAACAAGGCCACGACGAAGGCCGAGCAGGATGAGGCGCTCGCGCCCAGCTATAGCCGCAAGCTCAACGAGCTGCGGTACGCGATGGGCATGGAGCAGAAGTACACCAAGGACCAGATCCTGGGGAAGTACCTGAACATCGCCTACTTCGGGGCGGGGGCCAACGGAGTGCAGGCGGCGGCCAAGCGGTTCTTCGGGGTGTCGGCCGAAAAGCTCAACCTGGCCCAGGCGGCCACGCTCGCCGGGGCCGTGCAGCAGCCGAACAACACCGACCCCTCGGCGGGCAAGGCCAGTCAGAAGCGGCTGCTGGAGCGGCGCAACACCGTGCTCGACCGCATGGCGGAGCTCAAGAAGATCACGCCGCAGCAGGCCGCGGCGGCCAAGGCCAAGCCGCTCGGCTTCAAGAACACCCCGCTGCCCGGCGGGTGCGAGGCCAGCAAGTACCCCTACTTCTGCATGTACGTGCGGGATGACATCCTCACCAACCCCGTTTTCAGTGCGTTCGGCAAGACGGCCGATCAGCGCGACCAGTTCCTTAAGCGCGGCGGCCTGACCATCAGGACGACGATCGACCCGAAGATGCAGGCAGCGGCCGACAAGGCCATCAAGGCGCGTGTCTTCGCCACCGACAACCCGGTCGCGTCCGAAGCGCTCATCCAGCCGGGCACCGGGCAGATCAAGGCGATGGCGGCCAGCCGCAAGTACGGCACCAGCACGAAGAAGAAGGAGATCTCCTACAACGTCGTCGCCAACTCCGCACACGGCGGCGGCACGGGCTTCCAGGCCGGTTCGACGTTCAAGGTGTTCACTCTGCTCACCGCCCTCAAGCAGGGCTGGAAGCTCAACGACGGCATCCAGAGCCCCGCCGGATACCAGGCGCCCAGCTATTCGGCCTTCAAGAACTGCCAGGACCAGAGCGTCGGCGACCCGAGCCACACCGTCATGAACGACGAGGGATCGGGCGGGTTCAAGACGCTGCAGACGGGCACCTGGCAGTCGGTCAACACCTTCTTCGTGTCGCTGGAGCAGAAGGTCGGCCTCTGCAACGTGGTCAAGACCGCCAGGTCGCTGGGCATCCAGCGCGCCGACGGCGGGGATCTGCAGCAAGTCGAGACCTTCACGCTCGGCGTCAACGAGATGGACCCGGTGACGGTCGCCGCCGCCTACGCCACCATCGCCGCGCGGGGTCAGTACTGCCCGCCGCAGGCCATCACCTCGGTCACCGACCGCAACGGCAAGACCACGACGTACCAGCCGAAGTGCAAGGCGGCCCTCGACCCGGCGGTCGCCGACGCCGCCGCGAACATCCTGACGGGCGTCTTCGGCCCGCAGGGCACGATGAGCGCGGTCGGAGGCATCGGCCGTGACGCGGCGGGCAAGACCGGCACCAGCGACGACTTCTTCTCGGCGTGGTTCGCCGGGTTCACCCCCGACCTCGCCGGCGCGGTCAGCCTCGGCGACCCTCGCGGTGCGACCAAGCACAGGCTGGCGGGCGTGACCATCGGCGGCCACTACTACGGCGAGGTCTTCGGAGCCGACATCTCCGGCCGCATCTGGAAAGACACCATGGTCAAGGCCTTGAAGGACACTCCGGAGTCGCAGTTCCATCCGATCGACAGCGCGCGCTTCGGCGGTTGCGGCACCGGGTGCGCCCCCCAGCAGAACACCCCGCCGGTCGGCGACGGCGCCGGCAACGGGCAGGACAACGGCCAGGGCAACGGCCAAGGAACGGGTCAGGGCACGGGTCAGAACCCTGGGCAGAACCCCAAGCCGGGCGGCCTGAGGAACGACGTCCCCGGCACCCACTGAGCCAATCAGGAAGCCCAGGCCACCGATCGTGGCCTGGGCTTTCGCATGTCCGCCGACGTCGATCAGACGGCCAGGCCGCCGTCAGGCGGGCCCCACGATGCGGTTCTCCCAGGCCCACGCGGCGATCTCAACCCGGTTGCGCACGCCGAGCTTGGCCTGGATGCCGGACAGGTGGCTTTTGACCGTGCTCAGCGAGATGAACAGCTCGGCGGCGATCTCCTGGTTGGTACGGCCTCTGGCGATGGCCCGCACGACTTCGATCTCCCGTTCCGACAGCGGGCGCGTCTGGGCGCCTGGGGCCGGTGCTCCGGCGAAGGCCAGGCGGCGCAGCAGCCGCAGGGTGACCGACGGCGAGATCAGGGCGTCTCCCGCGGTCGCCGCCCGCACCGCCTCCACGAGCAGCCCGGGGCCGGCGTCTTTCAGGATGAAGCCGACCGCACCGCCGCGGAGCGCGCCGTAGACGTATTCGTCGAGGTCGAACGTGGTGACGACGACCACCCGAAGCGGATCGGGCACGCCCGGGCCGGCAAGGGCGCGGGTGACCTCGATGCCGTCGAGCCGGGGCATGCGGATGTCCACGAGGCATACGTCGGGGCGAAGCCGGCGCGCGAGGTCGACCGCCTCGGCGCCGTCGGCGGCCTCCGCGACCACCTCGATGTCGGGCTGGTCTTCCAGAATCAGCCGCAGGCCTCCGCGCACCATCGCCTGGTCGTCGGCCAGCAACACCCTTATGGTCACCGGCGCTCCCGTGTGATGACGGGCAGCGTGGCGAGCACGGCCCAGCCTGCCTCCGCGCGTGGTCCCGCGCTCAACGTGCCGCCGAGCGCCTCGACGCGTTCGCGCATCCCGGCCAGGCCGTACCCGCCGCGATGGTGACCGCGGGCGGGGACCGGCGGCGCGTCGTCGGCGACCTCGACCGTGACGGCCTGGCCGTCGCGGGCGACGGCGACCGTGACCAAACGGGCGTGCCGGGCATGGCGGGAAACGTTGGTCAGCGACTCCTGGACGACCCGGTAGACGGTGCTGGTCACCTCCGGAGGCCACGACGATTCGTCCTCGTCGCCGGGCTGGCTCAGGCGCACCTCGGGGCCGTGGCCGCGGAAACGTTCGACCAGGTCTGCGAGCCGTTCGGGGCCCGCCGTCACGGAGGCCGCGTCGTCCGCGTCGCGTAGCAGGCCGACGACGCGGCGCATCGCCGACAACGCGTCCGACCCCGCGGCCTCGATGCCCGCCAGGGACTCCGCCAGCTTCTCGGGGTGTCTGCGGGCGACGATCTGGGCGGCCTGTGCCTGGACGACGATGCCGGTGACGTGGTGGGCGACGACGTCGTGCAGTTCCCTGGCCAGTGCCAGGCGCTCATCGCGGCGCACCTTCTCGGCGGTCGTACGGCGGTGCGCGTCGAGTAGCCGCAGAAGCAGCCCTGCTGTGAGGGCGGCGAGCCACCCCGTGACGTTCAGCTCCATCACGGCAGGGACTCCAGCAGACCACGAGTGGGCGGTGAGCAGGCTGCCCGCCGCCACCACGACCCCTCCGGCGGCGACGGCCACGGCCGAGCGGCCGGGAAGCACTCTGACCGCGGAGCCGACGAGCACCGACAGGCCGAGGGCCATGGCGGGGCCGGGCTCCCCGGGCAGATGGGCAAGCCAGGCGACGACGACGGAGGCGGCCGCCACGACCAGACCGGCGGCCGCCGCCAGCCTGCGGTCGCGCCGCCGTACGAGTGCGAGTGCCCCGACCACCAGCCCGGCCGCGAAGTCGAAGCCCCAGTACCTGCCGCCCCAGCTGTCGGCGATCAGGAACGCCCAGAAGGCGAGCACCACCGCCAGCGCGACGCCGAGCCCCGCGTCGGCCGCGATCGCGGTCCGCCCAGCGCGAACATTCACACGGATCAGGCTACGAGGTGCGCGCTCGCACCGGACCAGCCGAAAGTACGGTCGGCACGCTAGGCCACGTCTTTGCGGACCGCCCGCCACACGCCCGCTGCCATCGGCGCGACGATCGACAGGAGCGCAGACACGGCGAGCCGGACGGCGTCGCCGCCGGTCATGTGCCCGGCGGCCGGCGGCGCGGCGGCGGTCACACGGATCTTCGCAAAGCTGGGAACCGACAACCGGGTACTGGTCGCCATGAAGGTGCGTTGACGCCGGTCTGCTGTGACCGCGTTGTTGGAGCTCCCACCTTTGTGGTGCTGCGCGGAGTTCCGGCGAACAGTGCCGGGAATATCGCATATGACCGTTTCGGACTGGCCATGCCGCCATCCAACGATCATGCGGGTGGCCCCCGTTCGGGAGGAGACCCAATGCGTAACACTGCGCGATTCATGCTGCTCGGAGCGGCGCTCATCTCCGT
The DNA here is from genome assembly GCF_016863335.1 of Planotetraspora thailandica. GTDB lineage: Bacteria > Actinomycetota > Actinomycetes > Streptosporangiales > Streptosporangiaceae > Planotetraspora > Planotetraspora thailandica. The sequence continues at coordinate 85,340 of NZ_BOOR01000057.1, read as the reverse complement.
CGTCGGCCTCGGAGCCGTCGAGACGGCGCAGGCCTCGACTCCGTCCTCGATCACTGCGCCCGACCCGTACCACCAGGGATATCGCGAGGGCTACACCCAGGGGATGCGGGACGGCCGCACCGACTGCCGCCACGGCTACGCCCCCCGCAAGCATCTTCGGCGGGCGGTACCCACCCAGTTCGCGAGCGGCTGGATGACCGGCTACGACAGAGGGTTCCATCGCATGTGCAGGTGAGCCGGCCTGACAGCCGGTACGGCCCCGCCCCGCGCGAGCCGGGCGGGGCCCCCACGCGCGGCTAGAAGAGGGTGAGCTCGGACGATTCGGGCTCGGCGGACATGGGCTCGGGCAGCGGCTCCAGCTCCGGCAGTAGTGCACGTACCTCGTCGTGGAAACGGCGGGCGAGCATCAGCGCGTCGGCGTTGTCGGGGGTGTGGACGAACACCGTCGGCGAGCGGCCCTCGCGCAGCCACCCGGCAGCCACGTCGACCCAGTGCCGCCAGCCTTCGACCGTGCGCTCCACGGAGTCCCGGCCGAGGTAGCGGATGATCGGACGGTCGGTGAGCGCGGACGACCGGCGCGGCACGCGCGGTTTCTTCGTCCACGCGTCTCGTTCGGCGTCGCTGGTCGGAGGGCTCTCGAAGAGGGTGACCGTGTCGAACGGAATCCACTCGGCGCCGACGCCGGCGAGAACCCTTTCGAGGAGTCCCGCGGCTCGCGGGTCGTCGAAGAACGCGCGATGGCGCACCTCGACGGCGTACCGGTGCGACCGGGGGAGCCCCCGGAGGAATCCCGCCAGCGCGCCCAGGTCGGCAGGGCCGAACGATCCGGGCAGCTGGATCCACAGGGCGTGCGTGCGCGGCCCGAGCGGTTCGACCGTCTCCAGGAACGATCGGAGTTGGTCGTCCGCGCCCGAAAGACGGCGCTCATGCGTGATCGGCTTGGGCAGCTTGAGCACGAACCGGAACTCAGGGCCGGTCTGCCCCGCCCACGACTCCACGGTGCTCTTCGCCGGCGTCGCGTAGAACGTCGTGTTGCCCTCGACGGCGTTGCACCAGGTCGCGTACGCCCGCAGACGCTCACCGGGAGGAAGCGGATGGGGCAGGAAACGCCCCTGCCACGGCGTGTGCGTCCACATCGCGCATCCCACATGAAGCCGCATGGCCTCGACGTTATCGGCCCCGGCTGACCGTTTGACGCCGATCTTCGGGCCGCGGGAGGATCACTGCTCCGAGTTTCATCCAGAGGATCCGAGGGACCTGGCCCGGCGACGGTCCGGCAACCTGCCCACGGGCAAGGTGCCAACGCCAGGAACGATGAGAAGGAGTCCCCCCATGGCCGCCTCGCTTGATGTGCCCGTGCTCACCGGATCACTCGTCCGGCTGGAGCCGCTCGCGATGCGTCACGCGCAGGATCTGGCCAGGGCCGCGGAGGAGGACCGTTCCTCCTACGCCTTCACCCTCGTCCCCCGTGCCGACGAGATCGAGGCGTACATCGAAGGCCAGTTCGCTCGTAGAAGCGCAGGGCTGACGCCGTTCGCCCAGGTGCGGGTCCGGGACGGGATGGCGGTGGGCTGCACCGCGTTCTGGGATCCGCGCACATGGCCGGGCCGGGACGACCTGTGCGCCATCGAGATCGGCTGGACCTGGCTCGCGGCGTCGGCCCAGGGCACCGGAATCAACGCCGAGGCCAAGTTCCTTCTCTTCACGTACGCGTTCGAGACGCTCGGCGTAGCCCGGGTCGACCTGAAGACGGACGCCCGCAACATGCGGTCACGCCGCGCGATCGAACGGCTCGGCACACGATTCGAAGGCGTTCTGCACAGTTGGTCGCCTTCGTGGATGCCCGGCGAAGAGGGCACGTTGCGCGACTCTGCGATGTTCTCCGTGGTCGCCGCAGACTGGCCGGCCGTGAAGTCGGCGATGCACGCCCGCGTCTCCAGCAGGTAAGACAACCCTCCTTCTCACAGCGACGGGGCTCCTCTGGCAAAAGTGATATCACTTTGCTAGATTCTCGATAGACCCTGAGGAGGAGTCATGACAGATACACAAATCTCCGTCGACATGCCGACCCCGAAGATCGACGAGCGGACGGCACGGGCGGCCGCGGGATGGCCGATGCTGACGCTGGTCCTGGTGAGCCTGCTGGCCTTCATCGTGTTGATCCCGGTGGGGATCATCGTCACGGTCCAGCACAGCAGCGGCGCCGGGGTCGCCCTGCTGGTCGTTGCGGTGCTGCTCTTCCTGGCGGCCTGCGTCCTCGCCTCCGGGCTCACCGCGGTCGCGCCCGGCGAGGCGCGGGTGGTCCAGCTGCTCGGCCGCTACATGGGTACGGTCCGCACCCCCGGCCTGCGGTTCGTGGTCCCCTTCACGCAGAAGCGCCGGGTCTCGACCCGGATCCGCAACCACGAGACCGACGTAGCCAAGGTCAACGACGCCGACGGCAACCCGATCGAGATGGCCGCAGTGGTGGTGTGGCAGGTCGAGGACACGGCCAAGGCCGTCTTCGAAGTCGACGACTTCGTGGAGTTCGTCGCGTTCCAGACGGAGACCGCGGTCCGGCACATCGCCGGCAGCTACCCGTACGACGCACACGACGACATGCTCTCCTTGCGCCAGAACGCCGACGAGATCACCGCACGCCTGTCGGCCGAGATCCAGACCAGGGTGGCGTCGGCCGGCGTCAAGGTCATCGAGTCGCGCATCACCCGCCTGGCGTACGCCCCCGAGATCGCGCAGGCGATGTTGCGGCGTCAGCAGGCGGGAGCGGTCGTCGCCGCCCGCCAGCGGATCGTGGACGGCGCCGTCGGCATGGTGGAGGCCGCCCTTGCCCGGCTCGACGAGCACGACGTGATCGAACTGGACGAGGAGCGCAAGGCCACGATGGTCAGCAACCTGCTCGTCGTCCTCTGCGGTGACCGCGACGTGCAGCCAGTGGTCAACACCGGCTCCCTCTACCGCTGACCGTGGCGACCGAACGCAAGAGCATCCTGCTCCGCCTGGATCCTGCGGTGCACGACGCGCTGGCCCGCTGGGCCGGTGACGAACTGCGCAGCACCAACGCACAGATCGAGTTCCTGCTCCGCCGGGCGCTGGCGGACGCGGGAAGGCTCCCCGGCGGCGCCGGCCGTATCCCCAGACGTGGCCGGCCGCCGAAGACCGAGGTCCAGACTTCTGAGACACCGGAATCCGAGACCGGAGCGCCATCCAACGGCGATTGAGAGGAAGGCAACCCGTGGACGTTCCCCGCTCCCTGCCGGCGCAGCTGTACCTGTTGAGCTACGACTTCCGCAAACAACGGGTGATCACGCGCACCCGGTTCCCCTACCTCCTGCGCGCCGCGGCGCTCACCGATCTGCTGCTCGACGGACGGATCGCCGACGACAGGGGCAAGGTGCGCGTCGTGAGGGACGAAAGCTTCGGTGATCCGATGCTGGACGGCCTGCTGCGCCAGCTCGCCGCGTCGCGACCCCGGACATGGCAGCACTGGATCGGCAAGGACCACCGTGCGACGGCTCAGGCCGTACGGGACGAACTGGAGACCGGGCGGTGGATCCGGGTGGAGCTGAACCAGCCGTTCCTGATCTTCAACAGGACTTACGTGCGGGTACGGGACACCCGCGTGGTCAAGCGGCTCTCGTCGCAGGTCTCCACCGCCCTGACCGGCCCGATCTCCCGTGTCGGGGCACGGGACGCGGCACTCGTGGCGTTGGCGGCCGCGGGAGAGGTCGGAACGGTGCTCCCCAGGGCCAAGCGAACGGCGTACAAGCAGCGCATCAATCAGCTCACCGACCAGGGCGGGCCGGCCGCGCCGGAGTTGCGCAAGGTCATCCGGCAGCTCCGCGCGGCCTCCATGGCCGCGGCGAGCGCCGGCGGCTGAGCGGCGTCACGCTGCATACAGCACCTGAGCATCGTGGAGGACTTGGTCTCGGATGACCCAGTGGAGACCTTCCTTGGAGACCACATCGACCTTACGGCCAAGCAGATCCTCCAATTCCTCCTGGAAACCGAAGAACTCAATCCCGATGTCGTTGCCCGGTTTCAAAACGTAGAGGAGGTCGATGTCACTCTGATCTTCGTCTTCGCCACGCGCGACTGAGCCGAAGACAGCCAACTCGGCAACGCCGTACTTCTCACATAGTCTGACCAGCTGCGTGTAGACGGTTGTGAAGTCAACGCTCATGAGACCTCCCACCTTTCCGTGCTGTCACGTCAGCCGTGTTGCCGCACGAGATCGTTCCGCATGACCACCCGCCGGACGGTGGGCCGACTGACCTCCTCGTCCCGGCCGGCCCACGGGACGCGAGAGGTGCGCAACTTGGGGTACGCCGCACGCGGCTCGACCGCGACCCAGGCGACCTCGAGCGAAGGCCTCGCTCCGGATTCAGCTCGGGTCGGTGATGCGCCGTACGGCTTCGGCGAGTGCGGCGCGGTGCTCGGCCAGCCGCTCACCGGCCAGCGGATCGTCGCCTGCGGCGGCGTGCAACCCGGGCGGTGCGCTCAGCCAGCTCTCCGTCAGCCGGAGCACCATCGCGAACAGGTCCAGCGCCGGGATGCGGTCGCTGACCTTGCCGGCGCGCTGGGCCGCCGCGACGGCATCGACCTTCACCTGATAGCTCGCTCGTTCGGCAGCCGTCGGGTCCGCACGCTCGAACGTGCGCCACGCCGCCAGGCGTCGCGTCTGCGGGTTGGCCAGCATGTAGTCGAACCTCGCCACGGCGAACGCGCCGAGGTCCTCCGGCGTGAGCGGGACCGCCTCGGCCAGCGCGGCGATCTGACGCTCCAGGACGGCTCCGAAGAACTTGTCCTTGTCGCCGAAGTACACGTAGATCATCCGCTTGTTGGTGTCCGCCCGCTGCGAGATGCGGTCGATGCGCGCGCCGGCGAAGCCGTACTCGGAGAACTCCTCTGTCCCCGCGGCGAGAAGAAGTTCCCTTGTCGCCGCAGCGTCCCGGGGGCGGCCCTTCTTGGCTTCACTCGTCACGGCCATAGGTCGAGGGTAACAGAAGTAACCAGTCGTTGACTTATCTCGGAGAGTGTGTAACTATACGGTTACTTACTTATCGAGAAGGAGCATCATGCCTCTCCAGACCATCACCCTTGCCGAGGACCTGACGATCACCCGCATGGGCTACGGCGCCATGCAGCTCGCGGGCCCGAACGTCTTCGGGGAGCCCCGTGACCGCGCGGAGGCCCTCGCCGTACTCCGCGAAGCGGTCGAGTCAGGTGTCACCCACATCGACACGGCCGACTTCTACGGTCCCGTGATCACGAACCGGCTCATTGAAGAGGCACTCCACCCCTACGACGGCATCACGATCGCGACGAAGGTCGGAGCCCGCCGTGGCGAGGACGGCGCCTGGATTTCGTCGCTCGACCCCAAGGACCTCCAGGCGCAGGTGCACGACAACCTCGACCACCTCGGCGTGGACGCCCTCGACCTCGTCTACCTGCGGCTCGGCTCCCACGACGGCACGACGGAGGACTCCCTCGAAGCCGAGTTCACCGCGCTCGCCGAGTTGCGGCAGAAGGGCCTCATCAAGCACCTCGGTCTGAGCGGCGTCTCGTCGGTTCAGCTGACGGAGGCTCAGGGCATCGCCCCGGTGGTCGCGATCCAGAACCTGTACAACCTCGTCAACCGCCAGGACGACGAACTGGTCGCCCGTGCCGCCCGCGAGAACATAGCGTTCGCGTCGTTCTTCCCCCTCGGCGGGTTCAGCCCGCTGCAGTCGGACGTCCTGCATTCGGTCGCGGCCCGACTCGGGGCGTCACCCCAGCAGGTCGCGCTCGCGTGGCTGCTGCAGCGGTCGAGCACGTCGGTCGTGATCCCGGGCACCTCGTCCCGCGGGCACCTGCGCGAGAACATCGCCGCGGCAGACCTGGTGCTGCCGGCTGACGCCGTCGCCGAGTTGGACGCCATCGGCACCCAGGCCTGAGCGGCGGCATCACCCACCCGGGAGCCGGGGCCGCCGCTCAGCGCAGAAGTGCGATCGATACGTCCCAGAGGCGCGCGGCGTCGCCGACGTCGAGGGCGTGGGGACGCACGCCCGTCTCGGGGCCGGGATCCGTTGTGAGTTCGGCCTCATTGCAGTCCTCGAAGTAGCGGCCCGTCACACCCTCCACGAGTGGCGAGGCCGCCAGGAGGACGGACGTCGCCGCACCCTGTTCCATGGTCTTCCAGGGGTAGTTGTCGAAGATCTCCTGGATCTCGGGGGTGATGTTCTCCAGCTGATGACGCTGGAGATTGGTGCGGATGCCGCCCGGCATGAGGGCGTTCGCAGTGATGCCGTCGCCTGCCCACCGCTTGGCCGCTTCGACGGCGAACAGCACGTTGGCGGTCTTGGACTGCCCGTAGGCGAGCCAGGGCTCGTAGGCGCGGCGTTCGAAGTGGATGTCGTCGAAGACGATGGGCGACGTGCGGTGGCCGTTGGAGCTGACCGCGACGACGCGTGCGCCGCCGGCCTCGGCGAGAGCGCGGTGGAGGCCGAGGGCGAGATCGAAATGGCCGAGGTGGTTGGTGGCGAACTGCAGTTCCCAGCCTTCGGCGGTCCGGTGCAACTCGGGGAGGGCCATGATGCCGGCGTTGTTCACGAGGATGTGCAGCGGGCCCTGCCACCTACCGACGAACTCGGTGACGGACCTGCGGTCGGTGAGCTCGAGCGCCGCGGCGGCGACCCCGGTGTTGCCGGTCTGGGCGGTGATGCGCTCGGCGACCTGCCGGCCCGCGTCGGCGTTGCGGACCGCGAGGGTGACCTCTGCGCCTGCGGCGGCGAGCGCGCGGGCGGTCTCGGCGCCGATCCCGGAGGCTCCGCCGGTGATGACGGCGCGCTTGCCGGTCAGGTCGACGCCGTCGACGATCTCGGTGCTCGTGCTCTCGAAGCCGTACGGCGTCGTGAAGCGAGCGTGGTTGTCCATGTGTGCTGATTCCGTTCGCGTCTGCGCTCTGTGCTCGGCCGGGAGCGGTCGCGCGCAGAGCAGTACGATCTAACCGGAATGGATTCCGGTTCTTCAACATTAAGCGGAATCAATTCCGGTTGTCCACCGCGCCCGGCGGAACCCCTGGACACGGGCCGGGCCTGACCAGGGGCGCACGGCCGGTGTCGCGGGTTCACCGTATGATGACAACCGGAACCGATTCCGGATAAAACCTGTGCCGACCTGGAGGCCGAGTCGTGAGCGAACGCGCAGGACGCGGGCCACGCGCCGATGCGCTGCGCAACCGCGCGCGACTGCTCGCGGCCGCGTCGAACCTTTTCGTCGAGCGCGGGCCGGACGTTCCGTACATCGACATCGCAAAAGAGGCCGGGGTCGGCGTCGGGACGATCTATCGGCATTTCCCGACGCGGGAGGCCCTCATCGAGGCCGCCTACCGCTCCGAACTGGATGCGGTGTGCGAGGCGGCTCCCGAACTGCTCGGCTCCCTGCCGCCCGAACAGGCGCTGCGCACGTGGATGGACCGCTTCATCGACTACATGACCACGAAGATCGGCATGGGCGAGGCGATCCGAGCGGTCATGACGGCGGGAGGCAACCCCTATGCCCAGAGCAGGGACCGCCTCGACGCCGCGCTGGAGACCTTGCTCGCCGCAACTGTCGAAGCCGGCCGCACGCGCATCGAGATCGAGGCGGACGACGTGCTCATGTCACTCAGCGGCATAGCCATGGCAGCCGGCGCCCCCGACCAGCGCGAACAGGCGTCGCGAATGATCGATCTGCTCTTCGAGGGACTCCGCCGGCACGACTGACAATCCGGACAGTGGGAAGTTTGGGCTTATTCGCCCGGGAGCATCGTCCTCACTGGTTCGCGGACGCCAGCCGGGCGGCTCGTTTCGCCATGGACGGCTGGAGCTTCAACACGAGTCGATAGAGACCCCGCATCTGTGGAGGGTGTTCCTCCCAGTAGCTGAGGGCGTGACGAACCATCTCTTCTCCGCAGACCTTCGCCACCCTGCGGTCCAGCCCGTACATCCGCTGTCTCAAGGCGTACGGACTCATCACGACGACGACTGCCACAACTGCGATGAGAAGCGGAATGAACGAGTCGTACAGAATGACGAACGGGGCCACCAGGGTGCCGATCACAAGACCTATGACAAGGGCGCGCCTCATTGACACGCCGTCCTTACGGACGTGTTTGGCATCGGAGGCCGCGACAACCCACGCGATATCCGCATCCTGCAGACGCTCCGGCAACGCGTCGAAGGTGTCTCCGACGACGATCAACGAGTACTTCCCGCGTCTTTTCAGAATGCAGTCCGCTCCCTCTGGCGGCTCGCCATGGATGACGGCAGGGGGCTTGACACCGAACAGCCGGGACATCTCCTCAACGCGAAGACGAATCTTGTCCATATCCACCAGGCCATCTTCGAGGCCGCAGATCACGCTGCGATCGCGGCCTATCGACGGCACGCGAAACCGAGCGCCCGCCCGGGTCCATCCGATCGTGCCGACATCCGGACGTTGGTCCCGCCCGAAGGGGAGTTCGGACCCGGGCGCCACGGTGTCCCGCTGATCGTGCTGGCTGTGGCCTACGCACGCCACACCTGGGGACCTGGGCGGCTGTGGGTGCGGCTCCCATTCGTGCAGCGGCACCGCTGGATGATCTGACTTACCGCACTCGGCCACGCGAACAGGATCGGCGGACTGCGGTCCGCCGATCCTGTCTGCTCAGTAGCGGACGTCGCTCTGCAGCAGTGGCGGATACACGGTGGAGGTCTCGCCGTCGACGGTGGTCCCGGCGAACTGCAGCATCGCCCGCAGCGCGCCGTGCATCGGTGCCGGGTAGCTCAAGGTGGGGGCCGATACCTCGTCCAACATCCGCAGGTGTTCCGGGCTGAGGGTCACCTCCAGGCCGGCGAGGTTGTCCTCCAGATGGTCCACGCGCCGGGCACCCAGGATCGGTACGACGGTGCCTTCGCGGGCGCGCAGCCACGCCAGCGACACCGCCGCCGAGGTGGTCCCGAGTTCGTCGGCGACCGCGGCGACGGCGTCGATGACGGTGTACTCGGCCTCGCTGGGGCCGCCCACGTACGCCGTACGGACGGAGTCGGCGACCTCGGTGCCGCGCCGATATTTGCCCGACAGGAAGCCGTTCTTCAGCGGGCTCCACGGAACCAGCGCCATGCCCTGATCGAGCGCGAGCGGGGCGAGTTCGCCCTCGACGGTACGGGCGAGCAGCGAGTACTCGACCTGCAGCGCGATGAGCGGGGTCCAGCCCTTCAACAGCGCCATGGTCTGGGCCTGGGCGGTCACCCAGGCGGGTGTGTTGGAGAACCCGATGTAGCGGATCTTGCCCGCTCGGACGAGATCGTCGAGAGTGCGCAGGGTTTCCTCGATCGGGGTGTGACGGTCCCAATTGTGCAACCAGTACAGGTCCAGGTAGTCGGTCCGCAGTCGGCGCAGGGTCTCGTCGAGCTGGGCGATGATCGAACCGCGGCCCGCGCCACCCCCGTTGGGGTCCCCGGGGAAGAGGTTGAAGAAGAACTTCGACGCCAGCACGACGTGCTCACGCCGTCCGGGATGGGCGGCGAACCAGTCGCCGAGGATCTTCTCCGAGTGCCCGTTCGTGTAGAAGTTGGCGGTGTCGATGAAGTTCCCGCCGAGGTCCAGATAGGTCGAAAGGATCTTCTCCGACTCCTCGACGCTGCATCCGGCGCCTCCGGGATCCTCACCGAAGGTCATGGCGCCGAGGGCGAACGGACTGACCCGCAGCCCGGATCGGCCGAGGGTGACATAGTGGTCGAGCGGCATGATCGTGCTCCCGTGCGTGTCGGAATTCGTCACCATCATGCAAGCGTGAGCCGGGTGACCCCCGGTAGACCGATACACGCCAGGTCTTGCACAATCCTCTTCGCTTTGTGCCGATCGGGCTTGCCTTGCGTCGTCGCTGATGCTTCCGTGGAGTGTGCGCACCGCCCCCGACCTCCTGGACGAGATCCGCGGCCTCATCACGGCCCATGTCCGACCGGATCTGCAGACGCCGATCGACGGGTTGCTGTTGTCGAAAGTCGAGACGGCGCCGTCGGACCATTCGCTCACCGAGCCGCTGCTGGTCGTCATGGCCCAGGGCGGCAAACGGCTCCTGCTGGGCGACCAGGTGTACGAGTACCAGGCGGGCCAGATCCTGCTGGTCACCGCCACCCTGCCCGTCACCGGCCACTACATCGACACCAGCGCACAGACCCCGTCGTTGGGCATGGGCCTGGTGCTCCGGCCGGCCGCCATCGCCCCGCTGATGCTGGAGGTCCCGGCCGGACGATGGTCCCGCACCACGGCCGGCCCACCCGCGATCGCGACCGGCGATGCCGGCCCCGACCTGCTCGACGCCGCGGCCCGAATGCTGCGACTGCTCGACCACCCCGAAGACGCCCCCATACTCGCTCCGATGATCGAGCGAGAGCTCCTCTGGCGGCTGCTCACCGGCCCTCACGGCGGCGTGATCCGCCAGATCGGCCTGGCCGACAGCGGTCTGTCCCACGTCAACGGGGCGATCCGCTGGATCCGCGACAACTACGCCGAGCCAATGCGGATCTCCGACCTCGCCCGGTTGGCCGGAATGAGCCCGTCGGCGTTTCACCGGCACTTCCGCGCCATCACGGCCATGAGCCCACTGCAGTTCCAGAAACGCATCCGGCTCCAAGAAGCCCGCTCGTTGCTGGCCGCCCGTCCCGGCGATGTCGCCGGCGTCGGACATCTCGTCGGCTATGACAGCCCCTCGCAGTTCAACCGCGAGTACCGCCGCCTGTTCGGAGCCCCACCCGGCCAGGACTCCGCACGTCTCCGCGCGGACACCGTCCCGCACGACATCCGGCACCTGCCCTGACCCCTGGGCTCAGACACACACGCATCTCGTAGAAGACCGGGAACGCAGGTCACATCGGGCTAACGTCGTCCGACACATCACACAAACTTGGACCATTCATTGTCTTGGATGGTTCGTGTTTATGGCTGTAGTGTTTGGCGCCATGACCGCACCCACGTCTTCGACCGTCGCCGAGGAACTGCGCGGGGCGGGCCTGCGGGTGACGGCTGCCCGCGTCGCCCTGCTCGAGACCGTCCGCGACGGTGCCCACCTCGACGTCGAGGCGATCGCCTCCGGGGTGCGCGATCGCGTCGGCCATGTCTCCCTTCAAGCCGTGTACGAGGCCCTTCATGCGCTCACCGCGGCGGGACTCGTACGCCGCATCGAACCGGCCGGCAGCCCGGCCAGGTTCGAGGGGCGCGTCGGGGACAACCACCACCACGTCATATGCCGGTCGTGCGGTGCCGTCGCCGACGTCGACTGCGCTGTCGGCCACGCTCCCTGCCTGACTGCCTCCGACGACCACGGTTTCTCGATCGACGAGGCCGAGGTCGTCTACTGGGGCCTGTGCCCCGACTGTTCCACCGCCCGCAGTTCCTGAGCACCGTGATCCGCAGAGTTTGGAAGGATTCCCATGTCTGAGAACCATGATGAGATCGTCGTAGAGGCGAAGACGGAGGGCGAAGGCGGCTGCCCCGTCGCGCACGGGCGCGCCTCGCACCCGACTCAGGGCGGCGGAAACCGCCAGTGGTGGCCGGAGCGGCTCAACCTGAAGATCCTCGCCAAGAACCCCGCCGTGGCCAACCCCCTCGGCGAGGAGTTCGACTACGCCGAGGCCTTCAACTCCCTCGACCTCGCGGCCGTGAAGCAGGACATCCTGGAGGTGCTGACGACCTCGCAGGACTGGTGGCCGGCCGACTTCGGCCACTACGGCCCGTTCATGATCCGTATGGCGTGGCACAGCGCGGGCACCTACCGGATCAGTGACGGCCGCGGCGGCGCCGGTGCCGGTCAGCAGCGGTTCGCCCCCCTCAACAGCTGGCCGGACAACGGCAACCTCGACAAGGCCCGCCGTCTGCTGTGGCCGGTCAAGAAGAAGTACGGCCAGAAGATCTCGTGGGCCGACCTCATGATCCTCACCGGCAACGTCGCCCTGGAGTCGATGGGCTTCAAGACCTTCGGCTTCGCCGGCGGTCGTGCGGACGTCTGGGAGCCCGAGGAGGACGTCTACTGGGGCCCCGAGACCACGTGGCTCGGCGACGAGCGTTACACCGGCGACCGCGAGCTGGAGAGCCCCCTCGGCGCGGTCCAGATGGGCCTCATCTACGTCAACCCGGAGGGCCCCAACGGCAACCCGGACCCGATCGCCTCGGCCCGTGACATCCGTGAGACGTTCCACCGGATGGCGATGAACGACGAGGAGACCGTCGCCCTGATCGCGGGTGGCCACACTTTCGGCAAGACCCACGGCGCGGGCCCGGCGGACCACGTCGGCGTCGCTCCCGAGGGCGGCGCGATCGAGGATCAGGGCCTCGGCTGGAAGAGCAGCTACGGCACCGGTAAGGGCGCCGACGCGATCACCAGTGGCCTCGAGGTCACGTGGACCAGCACGCCGACCCAGTGGGGCAACGGCTTCTTCCACAACCTGTTCGCCTATGAGTGGGAGCTGACCAAGAGCCCCGCCGGTGCGAACCAGTGGGTGGCGAAGGCCGGCGCCGGCGCCGGCACCATCCCCGACGCCTACGACGCGTCGAAGAGCCACGCCCCGACGATGCTGACGACCGACCTCGCCCTGCGGTTCGACCCGGTCTACGAGCAGATCTCGCGCCGCTTCTACGAGAACCCCGACGAGTTCGCGGACGTCTTCGCCCGTGCGTGGTTCAAGCTGACCCACCGCGACATGGGCCCGGTCGTGCGCTACCTGGGCTCGGAGGTTCCGTCCGAGACGCTGCTGTGGCAGGACCCCCTCCCCACGGTGACGCACGAGCTCGTCGACGCCGAGGACGTCGCCGCCCTCAAGGGCCAGATCCTCGCCTCGGGCCTGTCGGTGTCTCAGCTCGTGTCCACCGCGTGGGCGTCTGCCTCGTCCTTCCGCGGCAGCGACAAGCGCGGCGGCGCCAACGGTGCGCGCATCCGCCTGGAGCCGCAGCGCGGCTGGGAGGTCAACAACCCCGACCAGCTCGCCACGGTGCTGCGCACTCTGGAGGGCATCCAGGAGTCGTTCAACGCGTCCCAGTCCGGGGGCAAGCAGATCTCGCTGGCCGACCTGATCGTGCTGGCCGGTGCCGCTGCCGTCGAGCAGGCCGCCAAGAACGCCGGTTACGACGTCGAGGTCCCCTTCACGGCGGGCCGCGTGGACGCGTCGCAGGAGCAGACCGACGTGGAGTCGTTCGCCGCGCTCGAGCCGGCCGCCGACGGGTTCCGCAACTACCTCGGCAAGGCCAACCGCCTGCCCGCCGAGTACCTGCTGATCGACCGGGCGAACCTGCTGACCCTGAGCGCCCCCGAGACGACGGTCCTCGTCGGTGGCCTGCGCGTCCTGGGCGCGAACTCCCAGCAGTCGCAGGTCGGCGTCTTCACCGCGACCCCCGGGTCCCTGACCAACGACTTCTTCGTCAACCTGCTCGACCTGGGCACGACGTGGAAGGCGACGTCCGAGGACCAGACCACGTTCGAGGGCCGCGACGCCGCCACGGGCGAGGTCAAGTGGACCGGCAGCCGCGCCGACCTCGTCTTCGGTTCGAACTCCGAGCTGCGTGCGCTCGCGGAGGTCTACGCGAGCGATGACGCGAAGGAGAAGTTCGTGCACGACTTCGTCGCGGCGTGGACCAAGGTGATGGACCTCGACCGGTTCGACCTGGTCTGATCATGTGACGTCCAGGTCGGCCCGTACCGGCCGACCTGGACGTCCCTCCGCTAGTGGTTGACCTTGCTCAGTTCGGCCAGTGCGCGCTCGGACGGGGTGCCGGGCTCCGCCTGGCCGACGATGAGTTTCTGGCCGGGGACGCTGTTGATGTCGAATACCTCGAACTGAAGAGTGATCAGACCGACTTCAGGGTGACGGAAGCGTACGGCCGGGTTGGTCTTGGTCTCCACATCGTGGCGAGCCCATATCCGGCGAAACTCCGGGCTCTCGGCCGAAAGTTCTTCGATCAACTCTCGAATGGACGCGTCGTCCAAGTCCGGCCCGGCCACTGCCCGCAAATGTGCCACCTTGGCACAGGCCTCTTGTTCCCAGTCGGGATAGAACTCGCGTGACGCGGGGTTGAGGAATTGCATCCGTATCAGGTTGTCGCCGTGAACCAACCCTGCGTAGAGGGCGACCGCCAGCGGATTTCTGGCCAGCACGTCCCACCGGCGATTCACCACGAACGCCAGCACGTGATCGGACCCCTCCATCAACTGCAACATGTCCGGACGGATGCGATCCGCCTCGCCGGACGGCCCGTGGTGGTGTTCCCGGGGGCGAGCGAGATCATGGAGATGCGCGGCGGCCTCAGGGCCGAGCCGCAGGACTCTCGCCAGGGCGTCGATCACCTGATCGGACGGCTTGCGTTCTCTTCCCTGTTCCAGCCGGACGTAGTAGTCGATGCTGACCCCGGCCAGCATGGCCACCTCTTCGCGGCGTAGCCCTGGCGTCCGGCTGCGTTCGTCAAAACGTGTAAGCCCCACCTGATCAGGCGTCGTGACCTTGCGCCGAGCGCGGAGGAACTCACCGAGTGGGCTTCCCCCCATGGTGACAAAGTACGTCGTCACGACTCAGGGAAGCCTGGGTGCGCTACACCCAGGGTGTACGGACTACCAGTCCCAGGACCGAGCTCGATGAAGGGCCGGCCGGTCAGCATGCCGATCTTCCTCGGCCTGCGTTCTTGCGCCCTTTTCGCCCAAGCCGGATGGCGCCGGTCCACGACCTACCCTGTGGGCGGCGGCTACTCCGCCATGGAGCTCACCGCCGTCTGACGCCATCGTCAGGGCTAGGCTGACCCCCGATCACGCCGGATGACGGGGAAGGACGACGACGGATGACGGTGGCCGCCCTCGACGGCATTGACGACATCGACTGGTCCTCCCTCGGTCACGCGTACGGCTCGGCCGCGGACGTGCCGCAGACATTGCGGGACGCCGTCGGCCAGGACGAGGAACTGGCCGGGGAGGCCACCGAGCACCTGTTCGGCAGCATCTACCACCAGGGCACGCTGTACTCGGCGACACCATGGGCCGTGCCCTTCGTCGCCCGGCTTGCCGCTGATCCCGGCACCCCGAGGCGCGAGGGCCTGGTGTTCCTGCTCGGTTCGATCGCCACGACGGGTGACGCCGCCCCGCAGGTGCTCGCGGACGTGCGTACGGCCCTGGCCCGCGAGACCCGGCGGTTGCTGCCGCTGCTGGACGACCCGGATGTCAAGATTCGGCACGTCGCCACCTACCTGCTCGGCAACCTTCCCCCTGAGTCCGCGGCCGAGGTGGTGCCCGCGCTACGGACGCGGCGGAGGCGCGAGAGGTCGTCACGCGTGCTGGCGGGCCTGCTGGCCGCGGCCGGCCGTCTCGACCCTCCAGGCAGCGCCGCGTGGTTGGCCGACGAGTTGTCACCGGACAAGCCGTCCGCCGTCCGAGCCGGCGCGCTGTGGGCGATCGCCGACGCCGCGCTCCCGTGGTCGGACGCGGCTGCCGAGGCGGTCGTCGACTGCTGGCTGAACGGCGAGCCGCTGAAGAACTGGGTCTGGTCGGACGACCCCTTCAGGGACATCGTCGCGCGGATCGGCAACGTGCCGTTCTCCGATTTATGCCGCACGCTGTTCGAGCGGGGAACGGCCGAATCCGCCCGGGCAGCGATCGACGCGACCTACGAGCGATGTGTGCGGTCGCGCTCCGCCCGCGAGGAGTCGGGCCCACTGCTGGCCCTGGGGATCGACCACCCCGACCTCGCCGTCCGTGTCGCCGCCGCCAGGGCGATAAGGGACGTGCCCGCGGCTGCTCCGGCGGCCGCCGATTCCCTCGCGGCCTATGTCGCCGACCCGCCACCCGCAGCCGTCGAGGAAGTGAACTCGAACGAGGCGCGGTTGTTCGGCGCGGGCCTGGAGATCCTCATTGCCCTCGGCGATCCGCGCTGGCGCGAGCCGCTCACGACCGCGCTCACCGCGGGCCGGATCGCCCCCGACGTCCTGGGACTGCTCATCGACACAGGCGTGACCTGCGACCCCGGCCTGCTCACAGCGGTGCGGCGACGTCTGGCGACGCTGCCTCCGGAGTGGTCGGCGCAGGGTGGGGGCTACAACGCGCTGCTCGCCAGGAACCGGTGGCACAACGAGCTGAACAATCTGACCCGGCTGCTGCGCCACTGGGGTCCGGACGCGGCCGACGCCGTGCCGGAACTCATCCCGCTCATCCCGTACGACCAGTGGTGGACCGTCCAGGCGCTCACCGCGATCGGCCCCGCGTCCGCGGCGGCGGTGCCCGCGCTGACCCGGGTCCGCGACGACCCGGAGGCGTCCTGGCGGCGTCGCCTCCAATGCGCAGAGGCGCTCGCCGCGGTCACCGGGGACATCGGCCAGATGAGCGCCTGCGTCGCCGAGGCCGCCTCCGGCGGCGAACCCGTGGCGGCGGCGCGGACGGCGCTGCGTCACGGACTGCCCCTGGACGGTCTTCTTCCCGCGTTGCGCGACATCGCCGCCACCCCAGCAGGCGACGACGCGTCCGTCGTCCAGGTCCGGATCGAGGCGGCCCGGCTGCTGCTGGACGCCGGTGAGACCCACGCGCCCCTCCGTGCTGCAGCCGACGCGCTCGACAGCGGCAGACACGTGGCGGATGCGGCCGTACTCGCCGGCCTGATCGGACCGGCCGCCGCGGATCTCGTTCCGCGGCTGCGGGACCTGCTCGACGACCGTCACGACTTCGCCGACGCCGCGCTGGCGATCCGCCGCGTGACCGGCGAGGCCGCACCGCTCGTCGATGCCGTACGGCGGCGCCTCGCGTGGACAGGAGCCGGGAAATGGGTTGTCGAGTCGCTACGGGAACTGGGGGAGGACGCCGCCCCGCTCCTGCCCGAGCTGCGTGAGCTGGCCCACGGCGATGCCCGGATACCAGGCGGCGGCGTCTACGGCCGGCAGGCCCGCCAGGACGATGAGGAACGCCGGCAGCTCCTCACCGTCTTGGCAGAACTGGCCCCGATCTCCTAGCCGCTCACGGGTCAGCGGCGGCGGGCCAGCACGGAGATCGCGATCGCCAGCAGCACGAACCTGGCCGGTAGCGGGGCCAGCATCAGGACCCCGCCGATGATCGTGAGGATGGAGCCGAACCGGCCCGCGCCGGCTCGGCGCAGGGCGATGCCCAGCAGAATGCCGCCGGCGGCCAGCACCAGGAATGATGCGATGTAGCCGGCCTGAACGGTGTCGATGCCGGTGACAAGTTCGGGCGCCACACGAGCCAAGCCGGGCAGGGCGAAGAGTTGCGTCCACTGCCCGCCCGCCACCAGCGCCGTGCCGGTCGCCGCCGCGAACCACGCCACGAGTCCGAAGCCACGCCTCAGCGCTGGATACCGTATGGCGAGGCTCATCAGCCCGAAGCCCATGAGAACGAGCGCCACCAGTCCCGCGAGGGTCGAACCGAGCCCAGCCGGCGAGGTGGCCATCTTAAGATCGTCGCCGCCGGTCATGGCGATCGCGACGGCGAAGAGTATGACGCCCACGGCGCCTGCCGGGCCCGCCCAGAGCGATGCCGTACGCCAGCGGTCTTCCACCGGCGTGACCTGCTGCGGCGTTGTCAGCGCGTCAGTCATCGCATGTCTCCTTCCTGCACCGCGGCGCCGTGCCGCGGTCGTGGGTCGGAACGTATGCGGCGCGTCGCGCGCCAGACGTCCTGCGGCGGAGGTGAACATCTACTCCGCGAGGAGGAGGCGGATCCGCCGCGCGGAGGCGGCGGCGGGAACAGTACAGGTCTAGCCTGCGATCATGGCTGATGAGGTGTTGGATCGCTCCCGCCGGTGGACGCGCTACGCCTATCCACTCGCCGGTTTCGCACTGGGCGGGATCGGCGTGGTGCAGTTGATGGCCGAAGCGTCCAGCTTTCCATGGCTGGGTCTGAACCTGATCGCCGCGCTCGTCAACGGGTGCTCGGTGGCGCTGCTCCGGCGCCAGACCCTCGTCGGCACGCTCGGCGTGAGCGGCGTCATCGCGGTCATGGCCGTGACGCGTGGCGTGCCGGTCTTCGCGTCGTTCGTCGGCGCGGTTTTCACCGCGCTCACCATCGCCCGGTACGGCAGCGCACGATCGGCGCTGGTCGGCTATCCCGCGCTCGTCGCCGCCACCGCCGTGGTGGCTGTTCGCGAGGTGACCGCGGGGACGGACAGCCTGTTCAACGTCGTCTACCCCATCGTGTACTTCGGTGGTGCCGGGCTTCTTGGATGGCTGGCGCGGCAACGGGCCGCACAGGTGCGCGCGGCGGCCGAGTACGCCGCGGCGCTCGAACGTGAGCGGGTCTACCTGGCCGAGATCGCCGCGGCACAGGAACGCACCAAGATCGCACGAGATCTGCACGACGTCATATCCCACGGCGTGAGCCTCATGGTGGTGCAGGCCGAGGCGGCCCGTGAGGTCCTGGCCACCGGTCCGGAGCACGTGGGACCGGCGTTGGACGCGATCTCGGCGGCCGGTCGTGCGGCGATCGGGGATCTGGGCCAGATGCTCGGCGTCCTGCGGCGCACCGGCGACGGCGCACACATCGCGACCCTGCTGGCGCCGGTACGGGCGGCAGGCATCACGGTGGATCTCGTTGAGACCGGGACTCCTCCAGATGACCAGGCCGTACGGACAGTCGCGTACCGGATAGTCCAGGAGGCCCTGACCAACACGATGAAGCACGGGCGCGCTACCCATGTCACCGTGCGAGTCGAGTATGGGCGCCAGATCGTTCTAGTGGAGGTTCTCGACGACGGGGTGGCCGGCGGGACACCTGACGGTGGCGGGGTCGGCCTGGTCGGAATGCGAGAACGCGCGGAAGCTCTCGGTGGTGACGTCGAGGCGGGGCCTCGTACCGACGGACCCGGGTTCCGGGTCCAGGCCCGCCTCCCCGTGCCGGCATCCGGAATGGTGACCGCGTGATCCGGGTGGTCCTCGCCGACGACCAGGAGCTGGTCCGGGCCGGTTTCCGGATGATCCTGGAGGCACAACCGGACATCGAGGTCGTCGCCGATGTCGAGGACGGCGATGCGGCCGTACGGGAAACGCTGCACCACCGACCGGACGTCGTGCTTCTGGACGTGCAGATGCCCGGAACGGGGGGTCTCGAAGCAGCACGACGGATTCTCGCCAACCCGCGCGTGGAGACCCGGGTCGTCATGCTGACCACCTTCGACCTCGATGAATACCTGTACGCGGCGCTCAGTGCCGGTGCGAGCGGATTCCTGCTGAAGTCGTCGCCGCGTGCGCATCTCCTGCACGCGGTCCGCACGGCGGCGACCGGCGGAGCCCTGCTCGACCCGTCGTTGACCCGGCGGCTGGTCGAGCGGTACGTCCACCGTCCGCCGGCAGCCGTCTCCGGCGGAGTTCCGGCTCCGTTGGCCGCCCTCACCGCCCGCGAGCTGGACGTCTTCCGCGGGCTCGTCCGGGGACGGTCCAACGCCGAGATCGCGGCAGAGCTCTTCCTCGCGGAGACGACCGTCAAGACGCATGTCGCAGCCGCGCTGCGGAAGCTGAACCTCCGCGATCGCGTGCAGGCGGTGATCGTCGGCTACGAGTCGGGCTTCATCCAGCCAGGCGACCCTGCCGACCCGGCCTGAGCGGCTCCGATAGGGCCGGGTCCCTGGCGGGGCCGCTCCTGCTAGAGGCGAGTTCTGCGTGTCGTCAGTTGGCGGACACGTGGACGGCGACGCCCGGGAAGACGTTCTTCCGGCCGCTCACCAGCTTGACCGGGCCGGCGGTGTAGATGCCGAAGTGGTCCTTGCTGATCACGTTGCCACTGATCTCGATCGACAGCGGCGCGGCGGTGCCGACGAGGACACCGGTGGTCTGGGTGTCGGCGGGGGTGACGTCCGTGTCGCCCTTGACGTTGTTGATGCCGATCTTGTTGCCGCGGATCACGTTGCCGTTGAGGTCCTGGCCGGGCACGTGACTGTGCACGGTCACGCCGGACATGCCGTTGCCGCTGATGGAGTTGCCCTCGACGGTGTTGTCGTACACCGCGCCGCCCGGAAGGGGGGTGGCGATCACCACACCGGCACCTCCGCCGTTGGCGCCGTTGCCGGTGATCCGGTTGCCGGAGACGACATTGCCGTAGACGCCGGCCACGGACGGGGCGGGCTTGCCGCCCGGCGCGGCCGCCGGGTTGTGACCGACGACGGTGACGCCGCAGGCGTAGAGGTTGTCCGTGACGACGTTGCCCGCGATGCGGTTGTACGCGGCCGGGCCCGTCTCGTCACTGATCAGAATGCCGCCGCTGTTGTCGGTGCTGACGTTGTCCTTGAGGGTGGAGTGGGAGCTGCCCATCAGGTGGATGCCCTCACCGCAGTCTCCGGGGACGCCGCCCTGCGCGGCGCACGCCGGGTAGTCGTTCGGAACGGCGCCCGTCGGCAGCCCGCCCAGGTCGTTGTGGGAGACGACGTTGTCCTTCAGCGTGACGTAGTCGGCGCCGTTGACGAGGATGCCTTCCCCGATGGCGTTCTTGACGGTGAAACCGCTCACCGTCACGTGGTCGGCGGTGACCGTGATGCCGTTGATCACCTTGGTGGCGTCGATGGTGGCCTTCGACCTGCCCTGCAGCGTCAGCGGCTTCGTGACGGCGACGTCCTCGTTGTAGGTGCCGCCGCAGACCACGACCGTGCCGCCGCTCGCGACCGCGGCGATCGCCGCGTTGATCGTCCGGAAGGCCGCCGGCCCGCAGTCCTTGGCGTGCCCACTCGCATTCGCCGAGACGTACACCGTGTGAGGCGCGGCCGTCTGCGCCTGGGCCGCGGTCGCGACGAGCGGAACGGCCAAGAAGGCGGTCCCGAGAGCGAGAGTGGCCAGTCGTCCAGTTGTACCCATGTGATGTTCCCCCTGTGCGATGCCGCACTGCTGGATGGATGTATCCGAGGGGGGCGCCCCGATGCTTGACGTTTCAAGTAAACATCGGTCGTGACGCTAACTCTCAAGTCACACAAGTAGGCATATACCTCACGAACCACGGCCTAACGCTGGACAAACGGACGTATCGGGATAAAGCGCACATAAGGGCGTGGTCCGCTCGTGGCCACGTGTAGCGGGTGCCCCCGCCTCCAGCCCTCATCCGGCCATGGGCAGCCGAGCGGAACAGCGGTCGTGACGTCGGCCGACACCGGCCCCCGGAACCTCGCATCAAAGCCGCGAAACGGGATGAACTAGATTGCACGATCGATACGGCCCGGCGATCAGGCCTGTTCGGGACAGACCGCAAACAAGTTCGAAACGGAGTCGATCGTTGTCCGACCGGCTGTTGCCCGCCGTACCCGCGCTGATCGGCGGGACACTGCTCGCCGTCGTCCTGCTCGTGCCGTTCGTCTTCCACAGCTACCGGCGGCGCGGCGAGGTGGGATTCGGTCCGGCGCTGCTCGCGTTCGGCTTCCTGATTTACGGACTCGCGCTGGTCGCCTACACGTTGCTCCCGGTGCCGCGGATCGACGGTGCCTGGTGTGCCGCGCACACGGCGACGAGTCACCCGCAGCTCGACCCGCTGCGGTTCCTCGACGACATCGCGCGGGAGCAGCGGACACCGGGACTGCGCGGGCTGCCGGCGAATCCGGCGGTGCAGCAGGTCGTGTTCAACGTGGCGTTGTTCGTCCCGCTCGGCGCGTACGTCCGCCACCACTACCGGCGAGGTGTGGTCGCCACAGTGCTGACGGGAACCGCGGTATCGCTGCTGATCGAGGTCACCCAGTTCACCGGGGACTGGTTCCTCTTCCCATGCCCCTATCGGCTGTTCGACGTGGACGACCTGCTTGCCAACAGCCTCGGCGCGGCGGTCGGCGTCATGTTCTCGCCACTGCTGCACCTGGTCTACGGACGGCATGCCGCCCTCCCCGCGAACGTCGCGCGTCCGCTCACCGCCGGGCGGCGGTTACTGGGGATGCTGGTGGACCTCGTCGCGGTCTTCCTGCTCGGCGGAGTCCTCGCCAGGGCTTTCGATCTGATCGTCCGCTACGGCTTCGGCGTCCAGGTGGCAGATCAGCCGTGGGGCGCCCTGGCGAACTCCGCGCTGAACCCCTGGTTGCCTGCGGTGCTCCTGCTCGCCCTCCCCTCACTGGGGACGGACGGCGCAACCCTGGGTCAACATGCCGTACGGCTACGCCGGACCCGCAAAGACGGCATCCGGCCCGGTGTCCGGATCGTCCCCGCGCTGCTGTTCGGAGGTTTCGGCTACTGCCTCCTCGTCGGGCTCGCCCCTTTCGTCCCGGCGGCGGGCGGGTCAGCCAATCTGCTGCTGCTGACCTGCCTGGTGCTCGCCCTGCCGCGGCCACACCGGGGGTTGTCCGGGCTGGTCTCCGGGCTGACCGTCACGGACTCACGCCGCCACGGCAAGAGGCCTGGGGGCTCCTGATTCCCACGCGCAAAGCCGGGTGGGCGACCGCTGCAAGGCGAAATCGCCCCGCGAACGGCCGCCCACGCCTGACCTTGGGTCAGTCAGAGGGGGCTACCCTCCTAGTCCTCCTCCTCTCCGAACCGCTCGTGGATGGTGACCCGCTCGCGCGGACGCTCCTGCATCACCCGCTCGCGAATCGGACGCTCCTCCATGAGTCGCTCGCGGACCGGACGCTGCTCCATGAACCGCTCGCGCATGGGGCGCTGCTCGATCAGCCGCTCGCGGACCGGACGCCCTTCCGAGAACCGCTCGCGGAGCGGACGCTCCTCCATGAACCGCTCGCGCATCGGACGCTCTTCTCTGAACCGCTCGCGGAACGGACGCTCCTCGCGGAACCGCTCGCGCTCACGGAACGGGCGCTCCTCGCGGAACCGCTCGCGGAGCCGCCGGTCCTCCCGGAACCGCTCGTGCATGCGGCGCTCTCGGTACCGCTCGCGGTAGCGCCGGTCCTCGCCGTACCGCCTGTGCTCCCTGGCACGGTCAGGGCGTGGCGGGGGCTGCACCGGCGTCACCGAAGCCGCCTTTGCCGTGCTGAGCGTCGTTGTCGTGTACATCGAGTTCGCGCTGGCTGAGCTGGCCGGCGCCTGAGTAAGCCCAAGCGCCAGGGCCCCGAGCACTGCAGCGCCTAACGGCACCAACAAACGGTTTTTGGGCATGATGCCTCCTCCCCGCATCGCCTTGACCTGCAGCGATTGCGGATCTACATCAATCGTGGGCATCGAAATCCGGGCACGTCTAGATAAGTTGGCGGCTATTGAGACGACAGAACGGCCATTTAGTAGAGCGGCATGACTTTGTGTTGCCTCTCACCCGAACCACCTTGCAATGGGTTGTGATCCACCTGCGAGAGCGATTGCGTTCCGATCAGCCGGCAGGGGCGTGCGGCGGCCACAGAAGCCTTCCGACAATGTCGCCGATTTCCTTGCCTGTCATTTTCCGCACCTGTGGCTCCGCACTGAACCCCCCGGGGAAGCGCCGCCCAGGCGCCCGCCGGCGGAACGAATCCACAGCTCGAGGGCTCGCACTGGCCAACCGGTGTGCAATGCCGAATTTCTCCGGCGAATTCGAATAATCATATTCATGTAGCGATGCGCCAGAAATGATTTTTGCCTACGACTGGGAGATTCCGCCTGATACTGCGATTAGTCTGAGAAATGTTCAGCGCCGCATCGGCGTATCCCGAGACATGGAACCGGCGCTCGCCTCCCCGGCAATCGGGGTTCGGTCCTCACCTCAGGGAGTGATCTCTGATGCTCAAGCGTTTATTCTTCGCCGTCACGCTGGCGGCGTCCACGCTCCTCGTCACCGGCGCCGCGCAGGCCTCCGACCAGAACGTCTGTGCGGCGGTCAAGCAGGTCGCCCCCACCTCCACCACGGCCCGCCCGGCGCCGTCATGCATGTGGAGAGGCGAGTGCTACATGTGCTACAGCTACAGGAGCGCAAGGTGGGACGTCCAGCATTGCAACGGCGGATCCGAAGGCTGACTCATCGGCGACCAAGAGCTGTTTCTTGGATCAGGTTCGGAGCCAGATGGCTAGTGCTGTGACCGGAAACGATCACCGGGTTCGCGCGTCGACGGCCACGCCGATTGGATGTGAGGACACATCCGGTCGGCGGAGGGAGTCGTGGTGGCAGAACCGGTCAGGGTGCGCAGGCTGACCGATCAGGAAGGGTAGAAACTCCAGCAGATCGTGCGCCGAGGCAGCACCAGTTCGGTGCGGTATCGGCGGGCGATGATGCTGCTGGCCTCAGCGGGCGGTAACACCGTCCCGGTCATCGCCCGTCTGGTCGCCGCCGATGAAGACACCGTGCGGGATGTGATCCACCGGTTCAACGAGATCGGGCTGGCCTGCCTAAACCCTCAGTGGGCGGGAGGCCGTCCCCGCCTACTCAGTGACGACGAGGAAGACTTCGTCGTCCAGACGGCCACCACCCGCCCCGCCAAGCTCGGGCAGCCCTTCACCCGCTGGTCAATCCGCAAACTCGCCGCCTACCTGCACCATCTTCCCGGCCAGACGCTGCGGATCGGCCGGGAAGCCTTACGTGCCCTGCTCACCCGCCGGGGGATCACCTTCCAACGGACCACCACCTGGAAGGAGTCCCCCGACCCGGACTTCGACGCCAAGCTCGACCGGATCGACTGGGCCCTGACCCACCGCCCGGAGCGGACCTTCGCCTTCGATGAGTTCGGCCCGCTGGGCATCCGCCCCACCGCCGGATCCGGGTGGGCCAAGCGCGGCCGGCCGAATCGGCTGCCGGCCACCTACCGGCGCACCCACGGAATCACCTACTTCCACGGCTGCTACGCCGTCGGCGACGACCACATGTGGGGGATCAACCGGCGCCGCAAAGGCATCGACCACACCTGGGCGGCACTGCGCTCGATGCGAGCCGCCCGCCCCGACGGTGGGCCGATCTACGTGATCCTGGACAACCTGTCGGGCCCACAAGAACTGGCGCATCCGCGCCTGGGCCAGCAAGAACAAGGTCGAGTTGTGCTTCACCCCGACCTACGCCTCCTGGGCCAACCCGATCGAGGCGCACTTCGGGCCGCTCCGCCAGTTCACCATCGCCAACTCCGACCACCCGAATCACACCGTCCAGACTCGGGCCCTGCACGCCTATCTGCGCTGGCGCAACGCCAACGCCCGCCACCCCGACGTCCTGGCCGCACAGCGGCGTGAACGCGCCCGTATCCGCAGTGAGAAACGCATCCGCTGGGGCGGCCGGCCACTATCAACGACCGCGGCCTGACCGCCCAACCCGGTGATCATTTCCGGTCACAGCACTAGGGCTGCCAGCAGACTCGGTTAGTCAGAAGATCCAAGAGACAGCTCTCAGGCGTCTCGGACGGGCCGGTAGGTCAGGAAGGCGAGTCCGTCACCGACGGTGTGGGTGTCGATGAGGCGCATGGGCTTGACGCCGCTGGTCTCGCCGAAGAGCCGCTCGCCTGCCCCGACCACGATCGGGTAGGTCATCAGCCGCCATTCGTCGACGAGGTCGTGCTGCGTCAGCGTGTGAACGAGGCGGCCGCTGCCGTAGACGACGATGTCCCCGTCCACCTGTCGCTTCAGCTTCGCGACTTCCTTCACCACGTCGCCCTTCAAGACCGTCGCGTTGCCCCAACCGGGACCTTCGAGGGCGGAAGAAGTGACGACGTACTTGGGCAGGCTTCGCAACCTGTCCGCCCACTCACCGCTGCGAGACGCCCAGCCACGTGCAAGGAAGTACGCATAGCTGCGTCGCCCCAGCAGCAGCGCCTCGGCGCCCATGGCCTCCTCCAACTCGACCTTGGCCCACGCCTCACGATCCTTGTCCCCGATGCACGTGAACCAGCTGCCGCGCCCGAGGCCGTCCTCACCGGTCGGGTCCTGGATGACTCCGTCGAGCGAGACGTTCTCGCTGACGATGATGTTTCCCATGGTGGTGCTCCTTGTCGGTGTTGTCGGCTACCACTGATCCAGACGACGCCACATCCAAAAAAGGGGCGCTCATCGAGCGCCCCTTTCGGTCCCCGGCCGGCGTCCATACAGGGAGAGCGACAAGGGCGCAGGAGAGAGGTGGCCAGAGTGGAGTTGGCGAGAGCCGACCTGATCAGCAGGGCGCGGGCCGGGGACGGCGAGGCGTTCCGGGCGCTGACCGAGCCGCACCGTCGCGAGTTGCAGGTGCACTGCTATCGGATGCTCGGATCGTTGCAGGATGCGGAGGATGTCCTTCAGGAGGTCTTGCTGGCCGCCTGGCGGGGTCTGGCAGGGTTCGACGGTCGTGCCTCGCTACGCACCTGGCTCTACCGGATCGCCACCAACCGATGCCTCGATGCGCTCCGCTCGGCCAGCCGGCGCCCGCCCAAGGAGTGGGACATCCCCGGGGTAGAACCGCCCGAGCCGACCCGGCTCGGCGAGGTCGTCTGGCTCGAGCCGTATCCCGACATCCTCCTCGAAGATGCGATCAATGTGCCGCTCGGCCCGGAGGCCCGCTACGAACAGACAGAGTCCATCTCTTTGGCCTTCGTGACCGCGCTTCAGGTCCTGCCGCCTCGCCAGCTCGCCGTACTCGTCTTGCGCGACGTCCTCGGATTCCACGCCGACGAGGTGGCCGACATGCTGGACACGACCGTCGAATCGGTCAAGAGCGCCCTCAAGCGGGCGCGCGCCGGCCTGCAGGGCCGACGACCCCAGGCCACCGCCCTCGAACCGCCTCCCGCCGCCGGCTCGCCGGCCGAGGAGGCGCTGGTGGCGAAGTTCGTCAGCGCGTACGAGTCCGGCGACATCGACGCACTGGTGGCCCTGCTGACCGACGACGTCTTCATGTCCATGCCGCCGCTGCCCCTCGAATACGAGGGCCTAGAGGTTGTGGCCCGTTTCTGCGCCGGCCTGTTCGGCTCAGGCCGCAGGTACGACCTCGTGCCGACGCGGGCCAACGGTCAGCCGGCGTTCGGCGCCTACCTTCGCGCCCCCACCGGTATCCGGCACGGGACCGGCCTGTACGTCCTCGCTCTACGGGGTGACCGGGTCTGCGCCATGACCCGCTTCGAGAACAGCGTGCTCCCATCGTTCGGGCTACCGCGATCGCTGCCTTCGCCTCCGGAAATCGGGATGAATCCGCACGAATCTCCGATGTGATCCAGGAAACAAACGTAGCCCCGATGGACCAGCGGCAGCCCTCCGAGGCACGGCCTCACGGGGCTGCCTCGCGCGCGGAGCGGTTGACTGCATGGCCGGCTGACTAGTGTGATGTTGTGACCAAGAACTTCACGGTATCCACGGCTTCTGCGGACGACGGGTATGCGCTGGGCGAGATCCATGCGGCGTCCTGGACGGCGGCCTACGCCGGTTTCTTCGCCCCGGAGTTCTTCGCTCAAGCGGTGGAACACCGGCGGACCAAGTGGCACGACGTGTTGGCCAAGGGAGGAGAGGACAGCGTCATGCTCGCCGTACTGAACGGGCGGCCGCTGGCCTTCTCCTACTTCGGTTCCTCGCCGACACGGTCACGGTCAGCGGAGATCTTCGGCTTCTACGGCCATCCGGATGGGTGGGGCACCGGTGTCGCAAGCGCCCTGATGACCGCCACCCTGCGCCGGATCCGCGAGGCCGGCGTCGACGAGGTACACCTTTGGACGCTGCGTGGCACACCCCGCTCACGCAGCTTCTATGCCAAGAGCGGCTTCACGGAGTCAGGTGCGGTACGTGGTCACGACTTCGGTGACGGCAATCCCATCGAGCAGGTCGAATACGAACTCACCTTCTCGACTGCGGCAGGCCTCTTGGCGTAGTCGAGAAGGTCAAGCTCTGCTCCGCGCGACGACGACCGGCGAAGCGGCCGCGACAGCCGGAAGCGGCACTCGCGGAATCCCGGGACGACCCGGGTTCCGCCGAGCAGGTCGTAGGGCGTTCTGGTCGAAGGCAGGAAAAGGGCGCCCAGCCAGGCGAACATGACGACGTAGACGATGATCGTCAGCACCATCAGAGACACGGGCGGGTTCCCGGGGGCGGTGGCGAAGCCGTACGCCACTGTGTGCCCCAACTCCCACGGGAGAGCGATCTTGGCGGTGTTGCGCAGGAGCGCCAGTCCGACGCACGGACCTCCCCATTGATCGAAGACGTGGTCGACATGGCGTCCCTTCCATGAACGTCCAGGACGCTACCCGAGCGGAGAGGGATTCGCGCGGCCGTACGGCAGGGCTGCGGAAACGGTCACCCCGTGAAGTAGGGGACGCCCTACTCAGAGACGGGTGTGCGCGTGACTGCCCGGCGAGGCCCGGCTGAACAGAATCGGGATCATCCGAATCCCCCGGCATGAAGGCGGCCTCCCATGCACGGCAAGCGTCTCCTCTCCCTCGGCCTCATCACCGCACTCCTGATCGCCGGCACCGCAGGCCCGGCGCTGGCGGTCTCCGAGCAGAGCCGAAACCGGCAGAGCCAGGACCTCCAGCAGCGGCTGGACCGGTTGACCCGGATCGACGGGCTGCCGGGCGCGATCGTGCACGTGACCGATCAGCGCGGCCGTACTGTCACCGTCACCTCCGGCACCGCCGAACTGGGCACGGGCCGCCGCATGGTCGGCCCGGACGCCCGGTTCCGGATCGCCAGCGTCAGCAAGCCGTTCATCGCGGTCACAGTGCTGAAACTCGGCATCGACCTGGACAAGCCCGTCGAGCGCTACCTTCCTGGAGTGCTGCGCGGCACCGGGGAGGGGGCCGCGATCGACGGCAGGGACATCACGGTCAGGCAGCTCCTCCTGCAGACCAGCGGCCTGCCTGAGTTCGCCGACATCGTGGACTGGTCGAAGGGACCGCAGGACTACCTCAAGCTGGCGTTGTCCCGTAAGCCGACCGGTGAGCCGGGCGAGCGGTGGTCCTACTCCAACACCAACTACCTGGTCGCCGGCATGATCGTGGAGAAGGTGACGGGCCGCGACTACCAGGCGGTCACCAGGGAGCAGATCTTCGATTCGCTGGGCATGAAGGACACCTACTGGCCGGAGCCCGGCGAACTCGGCATCCGCGGCCCGCACGCCCACACGTACGGCGTCCACCCGCTGACTCCGGACGCCGGCGTCATCGACGTGACCGAACTGCCCGGCCACGAGTTCGGTCCCAGCGGCGGGCTGATCTCCACTCCAGCCGACCTGAACCGGTTCTGGCGGGGGGTGTTCGAGGGACGGCTGCTGCCCGCGAAGACGGTGCACACCATGATCGCCGGGATGGTGCCGAGCGGGGCCGTCGGCGACGAGTACGGGCTCGGTGTCGCCAGAGAGCCGTTGAGCTGCGGCGGCTCCGCGTGGTTCCACGACGGCGACCTTCCCGGCGTGTCCACGGTGAGCGGAACCGACCGCAAGGGCAGGCAGGCGACCGTCTACGTCACGGGTTCGGCGGACACCCCCGCCAGACGGAGTGACCTGTACGCCGTATTCGATGCCGCGCTCTGTCTCAAGCACTGACCCAAATCCTTTGCTCACCGCCCGGTGCGTGTTTGAGCAAGGCCGTCGTGCCAACAAGGGATGTTCCGGCGGCTCATGTCGTGAAACGATCTGCGAACTTCCCGTTCTCGAAAGGTCGCATGATGCGGACGACCACGGATGCGGACGTGCGCCGGGTGTTCGACCGGCTCGCGGATCGGTACGACCCTCAAATGCTGGCCTGGGAGCGACGCCTCTTTCCGGGAAGCCGGGAGTGGGCCGTCGGCCAGGCGCGCGGCCACGTCGTGGAGATCGCGGTCGGCACCGGGCTCAACCTGCCGCTGTACGGCGCCGACACCACGGTGGTCGGGATCGAGCTGTCCGGGCGCATGCTGGAACTGGCGCGGCGGCGGGTGGCGCGGGCCGCCCTCGGTGAGCGGGTGGAACTGCGGCAGGGCGATGTGCAGCGCCTGGACCTGCCCGACGGCATCGCGGACACCGTATTGTCCACGTTCACGATGTGCACCATCCCCGACCCGGCGGCCGCGGCGCGCGAGGCCTACCGCGTGCTCAAGCCGGGCGGGCGGTTCGTGCTGGCCGAGCATGGGCCGTCGAGCAACCCGATCATCCGGGCTGGGATGCGGCTGCTGGAACCGGTGTCCGTACGGTTCGAAGCCGACTACCTCACCCGCGATCCCCGGCCGTTCCTGGAACAGGCAGGTTTCGAAATCGAGTCGGTGTCCCGGATGACGCGCGGCATCAGCTTCCGCGTGCTGGCCCTCCGACCATGACCCGTGCGCCGTAGCCGGGGCAGGCACGGCCACGGGTCTTCGAGGGCCCCCTGGTTAGGGTGGAGCGGCGACCCTTTCCCACAGTCAGGTGCTCATGCTCGACTCTTCGCTCCTCCCCGCCCTGCCGTACGCCGCACTGATCTTCGATTGTGACGGCACCCTCATCGATACGACCGCCGCCAACGAAAGCGCCTGGCGTGCCGCTCTGGCGGAGTGGGATGTCGAGCTCGACACGACGTGGTACCGCGCCCGCACCGGCTTACCCGCCGACGACCTGCTGATGGAGCTGGCGAAGGAGACCGACCGGGAGTTCGACCACGCCGCCGTCCGCGCCGCCGCACTCGACGCCTACAGCCGGCTCGTCGGCACGGTGGAGCCGAACGCGCCCGTGGTGGCCGTGGCCCGCGCGCATCACGGGCGAGTGCCGCTGGCGGTGGCATCGGGCGGCTCGCGGCGCGCGGTCGAGGAGAGCCTCCAGGCCACCGGCCTGCGTCCGCTGTTCGACGCGGTCGTCACCAGGGACGACGTGCGATACGGCAAGCCCGCCCCGGACGTCTACCTGCTCGCAGCTGAGCGGTTGAAGGCCGACCCGGCGCTCTGCGTGGCCTACGAGGACACCGACGAAGGCGCTGCTGCGGCGCTTGCCGCGGGCATACGGGTCATCGATGTACGGCCGATCCTGGGCCGGGCCACAACGTGACCGCGCTCCAACAGGGCCCTCCCCAATCTGCGCACCGTGCCGTAAAGCATCGCGTAGCCGCAGGATTCACCGATCAGTTCTGCCTGCTGTAGCGCAGATCCATGGTGTCGGTGCGCCCTGACCACGTGAGGGTGAGATGCCAGCAGCCACTGTCGGGAAGGTCGATGATCGAAGGGCCTGGGCCGCCGGCGACGGTGCGACTGACCACCGTTCGCGAGCCCGCGAGCCGGGCCTCGACGACGAGCGGGCTGCCGTCGGTGGGTACCCGTGACACCCAGAGGATCTTGTTGCTGAGATCAGGTCGTGGCGGTGCCGCCAGCGGGTTGCCGAAGAGAATCGCCGCGATGTCGCCGCGGGTGCCGAGGACGTACGGCATGCGGGGCTCTGCTTCGGTGAAACCGCGTCTGGCCCACTGCGGGAGCACCCGGCTGGGGACGTCCGGGGCGCAGGGCGCGATCGGCGGCACAGTCGGTGGCACGGTCACCGGAGCCGGACGGGGAGACGCCGGCCGGATCTCGTCGGAGCCGACGCCGAGGCTGATCAGGGCGACGCCTGCCGCCACGACCAGGACAGCGGTCGCGGCCATGAGCGGAGCGAAACGGCTCCTCCTGACCCGGCGCCGAGGGGTCGTCGCCCAGTCCGGCTGTTCAGGGTCCGGGACGACCGCCGTACGTGCCTGGAACGCGTTCCGAACCCGCTCCTGGAGATCTTCCGTCATCGCTGAACACCTTCCAAACGCGCGCCGAGCGCCGTGAGGGCACGAGAGATCGTGGATGACACGGTGCTGCGGCTCACCCCGAGCGTGACAGCGATCTCCGGATCATCGAGATCGAGATAGAAGCGGAGCACCAGGACCTCCCGTTGCCGCCGCGTCAGGTTGCTGATCGCGGTCAAGACGGCGGCGTGCTCCTCCCGGAGCAAGACCACGGCCTCTGCCGAGGTCTCCTGGATCCGGGGCTCGATCCCGGCCAGCGAGGCGAGCCTGCGCCGGCGGAGCGCCGACCGGCATCCGTTGACGACCGAGGTGCGCAGGTACGCCGGTGGGCTGTCCGGCGGCCCTTCTCGCTGCCAGCGGCGATGCAGTCCCATGAAGGCGTCTTGCACCACTTCCTCGGCCAGTCCCTCGTCTCCGGTCAGCAGCACCGCGACCCGGACGAGGGATCCGGCATGGGCGCGGAACAACAGCGTGAGCTGCTCCGCCGCAAGGGCCGGTGATTCGGCTTTCGCCGGCCGGTCGCCATACGGCGAAGGAAGGTAGTCCGTCGTCGGCACGCCTGAGCCGCCTCCCTGAATAGCCCCGAGGTTTTACCCAGTAAGACGTCCGAGGGCCCGATCTGCTGAAGGGAATCGGTGACGCGGTCAATTCCCGCCGCGCGGCCCCAGCCGGATGATCACGGGTAGGTGCAGCAGTTCATGCCTCGACGTTCTCTTCAACCCATCGCTCCAAGTCGAGACCGGCGTTGTAGACGATCGGCCGCTCATCTGCTGTCGGCTCCTCGAACATGCCGAGCGCCGTACGCATCGTCTCCCCTTTGAGGTGTGCTCGTTCTCGGGTGGACACGTTCTTGAGTCGCCGCTCGGCCGTTTCCTCCGGTGACGTGTCGACGTAGACGAGCACTGGTACGGCGCCGCACTGTTCTGCGATGGTGCGTAGATTCCGCCGTTCACTCCGCGTCAGGCTTGCGCCGTCGAAGACGACCGTCTGCCCAGCTCGCAGGAGACTTTCGAGCTTGTCGTAGGCCCTGCTGTAAACGTCGTTCCAATCCGGTTGGCTCATCGTGGTCACGTCGTACCGGCCACTGGTGATTTCGTCGTCAACCGAGGCGTAGCCGAATCCGAAGCGCCGCACCAACTCGCGCGACAGCACACTCTTGCCGGCGTACGGCAAGCCGGTGACGATGTACAACTTCGGCCTGCTCATTTCACCTCGAAGCGACAACTCACTCGGGGCCCTCGGCAAATGCCAAGAGGTCAGCGGCCGACCAGTTCAGGTTGCCGCCACCCAGATCGTCGATCACCGCGCGAAGCCACTGCAATTCGGCCGCCGTGACAGTGCGCAGATATTCGGCTTCGAGCATGGCGATGCGGGGGAGACCGTGTCCGGTCTCAGCGCTCATTTCGGTGTCCAGTGTGGCCAACGCTTCGTCGAGCGTCCTCGCGCGCCGCTCAAGGGCGTCGCGTATCTCCAGAGGGGTGAGCATCAGCAGGTGGGACAACGCCGCCGGGAACTCGGGGAACTCCCGCTTGGGCATGGCCAGCATGTCCAGCAGCCACTCGCGAGCCACGGCGCGTCCCGAATCGGTGATCTCATACACCGTCCTCTCCGGGTATGCCTGATCGCGCTCCATCTCTCGCACCTTGATCAGGCCGGCTGCGGTAAGGCGGTCGATCGTCCGGTAGAGGCTCGTTCGCTGGCCCACGTTGACCACCTTGTCCTTGCCCCACTGCTTGATCAGCCGCTGGACGCCGTAGGGGTGCAACGGCTTGTACTGCAACAGCGCCAGCACGGTCAGGGCGAGTGGTGAACCGGTCGGAGGAGTGGTCATGTCCCCGATACTAGCGCCAAAGTTACTAGTTGACTGGACACTAGTGTCCGTGACACTATTTCGACGTCAGCCAATAGCGCTCGGAAGGACTCTGCGATGACCACTCATGAACGGCCTCAGGCGGCGGAACTCACCACGAGCTTCGTCACCTCTGACGACGGCACCCAGATCGCCTTCCACACCATCGGCCACGGCCCGGGCATCGTGCTGTTACACGGCTCCATGGAGACGGCCAGGAATCACCTGGCCATGGCGCAGGAGTTGGCCGACGCGTTCACCGTCCACCTTCCCGACCGTCGCGGCCGGGGCCAGAGCGGGCCGTACGGGGATGGCTACAGCGTCCAGAAGGAGGTGGAAGACCTCGACGCCGTTCTGCGCGAGACGGGTGCCCACTACGTCTTCGGCGTCAGCGCGAGCGGCGTCGCCGTGCTCCAGGCGGCACGCGTTCTGCCCCGGATTCACAAGGTCGCCGTCTACGAGCCGGCACTGATTCTGGAGGACATCCCGCAGTTGACCGGGTGGGTCGACCGCTTCGATCGGGAAATGGCCGAAGGCAAGGTGGCGGCCGGGCTGGTGACCAGCATGCTCGGCCTTCGGCTTGGGCCGCCGATCATGAACGTCATGCCGCGAGGGCTGTTGACCTGGCTGACCGGCCTGCTGATGAAGAGCGAGGACAAGAACGCCAAGCCGGGCGACGCGACCATGCGGACGCTCGCCCCGACTCTGCACTACGAAGGCGTCCTGCTCGCCGAGATGGCCGGCACCGCGGACATCTTCGCCGATGTCCAGGCTGAAGTGCTCCTGCTCGGCGGAAGCAAGGGACTTCCCTTCCTCAAGCCCGCACTGTCCCGCCTGGAGAAGACCATTCCCAACGTCCAACGGGTCGAGTTCCCCGGGCTCGATCATGGCGCGTCGGCCGACGTCAGCAAGGCCAACACCGCCGGCCGTCCAGAGGTCGTGGCAGCCGAACTGAGGCGTTTCTTCACCTCGGCAGCCGCCACCGGCACGAGGTAGCCGACAAACCGATGTCACAGGCGGCCGGGCTGTCTCGTCTCGGGTTTTGAGAGACGGACTCTGGTGTGCGGAAGGGTGATGACGGTGCGGGTGTTCGTGGCAGGTGGGACCGGGGTTTTGGGGCGGCGACTGGTGCCGCAGCTCGTGGGCCGGGGGCACCAGGTGACGGCGACGACGACGAGCGCTGCCAAGCTGGGCTTGCTTGAGCAGTTGGGCGCCGAGGCGGTCGTCATGGACGGGCTGGATGCGACGTCGGTCGGCGAGGCCGTGGCCAAGGCCCGTCCGGACGTGATCGTGCACCAGATGACCGCGATTTCCATGGCGCACGCCGGCAAGCCCGATCTGAAGCACCCGGACCGCTGGTTCGCCGCCACCAACCGGCTGCGCACCGAGGGGACGGACCACCTGCTGGCCGCCGCCGAGGCGACCGGCGTGTCTCATTTCGTCGCCCAGAGCTACGCGAGCTGGAACGGAATCCGCACGGGCGGATGGGTGAAGACCGAGGAGGACCCGCTGGACCTGATGGAGGGAACGGCGGCGCAGGCGGGGATGGAGGCGATGCGCCACGTCGAGGACGTGGTCGTCAGGGCCGGTGGCGCGGCTCTGCGATACGGCGCGTTCTACGGGCCGGGCGCCATCGACGACCAGGTCGAGCTCGTGCGCAAGCGGCAGTACCCGCTCGTCGGGCGTGCCACCGGCTACAGCTCGTGGGTGCATCTCGACGACGCGGCGAGCGCCACCGTCCTGGCCGTCGAGCAGCGGGCGAAGGGCGTGTTCAACATCGTCGACGACGAACCGGCCCCGGCCGGCGAGTGGCTGCCCTACCTGGCGGCGTGCGCGGGCGCGAAGCGGCCGATGCGGGTCCCCAAATGGCTCGCCCGGCTGCTGGCCGGCGAACAGGCGGTCGTGATGATGACCGAGGGGCGCGGCTTCTCCAACGCCAAGGCCAAGCGGGAGCTCGGCTGGGAGCTGCGCTACCCCTCGTGGCGGCAGGGCTTCAAGGAGGAGCTGGCGTGAGCCGGGCTGAGGAGTTCGAGGAGCTGCGGCCGCTGCTGTTCTCGATCGCCTACCGGATCCTCGGCAGCGTGAGCGAGGCGGAGGACGCGGTCCAGGAGGCCTGGCTTCGCTGGGACGCCTCCCCGACGCAACCTGCCTCGGCCAAGGCCTTCCTCTCGGCCGTGGTCACCCGGATCTCGATCGACGTCCTACGGTCGGCCCGCTACCGGCGGGAGGAGTACGCCGGGCCGTGGATGCCTGAGCCGCTGCTCACCGACCCCTACCAGGACCCGGAACGGTCGGCGGAACTGGCCGACTCGGTTTCGATGGCGGCCCTGCTCCTGCTCGAACGGCTCAGCCCGCTCGAACGGGCGGTCTTCGTGCTGCGGGAGGTGTTCGGGTTCGGCTTCCCCGAGGTCGCGTCGGCCGTGGGGAGCTCGGAGGCGGCGTGCCGCCAGCTCGCCGTACGGGCGCGCCGCCACATGGACGCAGGCCGGCCCCGGTTCGAGGCCGACCGGAGGGGACGCCAGGAACTCGCCGGACGCTTCTTCGACGCCCTCCGGGAGGGGAACGTCGACGGGCTGCGGAGCCTCCTCGCCGCCGACGTGCACCTGGTCGGCGACAGTGGCGGCAAGGCCCCGCAATGGAGCAAGGGCGTCATCGGTGCGGAGAACGTATCCCGGCTGCTCGCCGCCCTCGTCTCGCCGTTCGCCCAGATCGGTGGTGTCATGGAGCCGCACGAGGTGAACGGCCAGCCCGGCGCGATCTTCCGCGACCGGGACGGCAAGGTCATCAACACCTGGACGCTCGACATCCTCGACGGACGGATCCAGACGATCCGTACGGTGCTCAACCCCGACAAGCTCGGGCACGTAGGTCCGGTGGCAGACGCCTGGGCGGTCATTCGCGATGTGACCCGGGCTCGCCGACCCACAGGCTGACCAGCGTTGTCCGTCCACAGCGGATGTTGAGAGTGGAAAGGGGGACTACCGCTCCTTTCCACTCTCAACGTATAGCGCGCCGGGGGGCTTGCGGCAAGACCCGGGTCGTACCGCAGAATCGTCGGCCGAGGCCAGAAGCTGCGGAAACGGGGGATGCGAAGTGCGTGTGGTGTTGTCGACATATGGGTCGCGCGGGGACGTCGAACCGTTGGTGGCACTCGCGGTGCGATTGCGGGCATTCGGCGCGGAGGTGCGCGTGTGCGCGCCGCCGGACTTCGCGGAGCGGCTGGCAGAGGTCGACCTGCCGCTGGTGCCGTTCGGCCGGTCGGCGCGCGCGCTGACGACCGCAGATCCGCCGCCGTGGCCGGCACGATCCGCACCGACGGTGCGGCGGTGGCCGCGACGCTGCTGCTCGACGCGATCAGCCAGGAAAGGCCAATGACGTGAATCCCCTGACTACCAGCGCGTTCGACCTTCCCGACCACCTTGCCCCCAAGGCCGACCCGACGCTGATCGCCGGCGATGAGCAGCACTTCGCGGCCATCGCGGAGAGCCTCGAGCAGTCGATCGCCGAGCTGTCCGACCGCCTCGATACCGAGCGCAAGGCCCCCGGCGGCGCAGGCCGGCAGGCGTTGGACCGCGACATGGAGATCCATCGGCTGACCGCCCGTCTGCGCGCACTGCGTCGCTTCGGTTTGGACCTGTGCCTCGGACGCATGGTCGGCGCGGACGACCCCGAGCCCGTGTACGTCGGACGGCTTGGCCTTACGGACAGCGCGGGTCGCCGGCTGCTGATCGACTGGCGTTCCCCCGCGGCTGAGCCGTTCTTCGGAGCCACCCATGCCAACCCGATGGGTCTCGCGAGCCGCCGCAGGTATCGCTGGACCCGCGGCCGGATCAGCGACTACTGGGACGAGGTGTTCACCTCGGACGGGTTCGAAGGGCACGCCGCGCTCGACGACCAGTCCGCCTTCATCGCCAGCCTGGGCGGCAACCGGTCGGCCCGGATGCGAGACGTGCTCGGCACCATCCAGGCCGACCAGGACGCCATCATCCGCGCGGGATCCCGCGGCGCTCTCGTCGTCGACGGCGGTCCGGGTACGGGGAAGACCGTCGTCGCCCTGCACCGCTCCGCCTACCTCCTCTACTCCGACCCTCGCCTCGGTCACCACCGGGGCGGCGTGCTGTTCGTCGGTCCGCACCAGCCCTACCTGGCCTACGTCGCCGACGTCCTCCCCAGCCTCGGAGAGGAGGGCGTGCAGACCTGCACCCTGCGGGACTTCGTCGCAGAGGGAGCCGCGGCGGCGATCGAGACCGACCCGGACGTGGCCCGCCTGAAGGCGTCCGCGGACCTGGTGAAGGCGATCGAGCCCGCCGTCAAGTTCTACGAGAACCCGCCCACCAAGGGGATGACGGTCACGACCCACTGGGCCGACGTCTGGCTGAGCGCCGACGATTGGGCCGAGGCGTTCGAAGCACCGGAACCCGGTACTCCGCACAACGAGGCGCGCGACCAGATCTGGGAGGAGTTGCTCACGATCCTGGCGGACAAGCATGACGACGACGTAACGGCTGACCTGCTCCGCACGTCGCTCCTGCGGAACAGGGAGCTGCTCACGACCTTCAACCGCGCGTGGCCGCTGATCGAAGCGGCCGACCTCGTCGGAGACCTGTGGTCGGTACCCGCCTACCTGCGGATGTGCGCTCCCTCGCTCGGCCCCGACGACGTTCGGAAGCTGCAGCGCGAGGACGCCCAGGCCTGGACGGTGTCCGACCTGCCGCTCCTGGACGCGGCCCGGCAGCGCCTCGGCGACCCGGAGGTGTCACGACGCAAGCGCCGGCAGGAGGCCGCTCTCGCCGCCCAACGCGAGCGCATGGCCCAGGTCGTCGACAACCTGATCGAGGCCGACGACGACGGCGAAGGCCTCGTGACGCAGTTGCGCCGAGCGGACCTCCAGCGAAATCTGGTCGACGAGTCCGAGCTGCCCACCCTCGACCCGGACCTGCTCGCCGGCCCGTTCGCGCACATCGTCGTGGACGAGGCTCAGGAACTCACCGACGCGGAGTGGCAGATGTTGCTGCTCCGCTGCCCGTCCCGGAGCTTCACCATCGTCGGGGACCGTGCCCAGGCCAGGCACGGGTTCACCGAGTCGTGGCAGGAACGGCTCGAGCGGATCGGGCTCGACCAGATCAACCTGGCCTCCCTGAGCATCAACTACCGGACGCCGGAAGAGGTCATGGCGGAGGCCGAGCCGGTCATCCGGGCCGTGCTCCCGGACGCCAACGTGCCGACCTCCATCCGCAGCAGCGGCGTCCCCGTCGTACACGGATCCGTTTCGGATCTGAGCTCGGTCCTCGACACCTGGCTCGCCGAGCATGCCGACGGGATCGCCTGCGTCATCGGCGATCCCACGTTCCAGTCGACGTCCCGCGTCCGGTCGCTGACCCCGGAGTTGTCGAAGGGTCTCGAGTTCGACCTGGTCGTCCTCATCGACCCAGAGGCGTACGGCAAGGGCATTGAAGGAGCGGTCGACCGCTATGTCGCCATGACCCGGACGACCCAGCAACTCGTCATCCTCACGAGCCCCTGACGTCGGCCGGGCCGAGCCGGTGGCGTTCCTGCCGCTGCGTCGCCCTGCAGAAACCTCCCTGTAGCGACTTCATCATCACCCGGCCATAAAGTCGATAAATGGTTGTAATCGAATCAATAGCCTCGTAAACCATGTATCGCCCCAAAGCGTGATAGATCATGATAGTGAACCAGTTCGCGGGACGATCTCTATCCGCGAATGGTCGTGACCGCCTGCGGGTTGTGTCGGTCGCCGACATCAGAAGGAACCCCATCTCCCTGTACGGCGATCCGATGCACGGCCGACCTGGCAACGACAAGGAACAACCGCAGCGAAAACCGTTGGCTGCGCTGATCATGAAGGACGCATCGCATGGCTGGTCTGATGACCGGGGCTTCGCCCGGCTCTGTCTCCGTGGCGACGGTGGGTGGGCGGTTGAGAAGGTGGGGCCAAGGCGCTCGGTTGCGTGCCGTGGCGGTGGGTGCGGTTCTGGCCGTGAGCGCTGCCGGTGTGGCGGCGCCAGGTCCGGCGGCGGCAGCCTCTAGCGGCACCTCGTACACGTACGCCTGGGGTGACGGTGACTACGGGCAGTTGGGCGACGAGTCCACGGCCGACCATTCCTCCCCGGTCGCTCTGACCGCGCTGAGTCAGGTGGCCCAGGTCAGCGCTGGCTTTCGGCACACTCTGGCGGTGCGCGCAGACGGCACCGTGTGGGCGTGGGGCAGCAACGACCACGGGGAGCTGGGCAACGGGACGACGACGAAAAGCTCGACGCCTGTGCAGGTGACAGGCCTGACCGACATCGTGCAGGTCGCCGCGAGCTACTACGACAGTCTGGCGTTGCGCTCGGACGGCACGGTGTGGGCCTGGGGCTACAACTACTACGGGGAACTCGGTGACGGCACCAGCACCGACCGCACGACCCCCGTGCAGGTGGCCGGGTTAACCGGGGTGACCCAGATCGACGTCGGCAACTACCACAACCTCGCATTGCGCTCGGACGGTACCGTGGCGGCCTGGGGTTACAACAATTACGGGCAACTTGGTGGCGGTACCAAGTACTCCCGCTCCGCCCCCGTTACCGTGCCGGGCCTGAGCGACGTGACCCAGATCGCGGGCGGGTATTACCACAGTCTTGCGTTGCGCTCGGACGGCACCGTAGTGGCCTGGGGCTACAACGCCCACGGGGCGCTCGGTGACGGCACCACCACCAACCGCACCACCCCAGTCGTGGTAAGTGGCCTGACCAACGTGACCCAGATCGCGGGCGGCTCTGCCCACAATCTTGCGTTGCACTCGGACGGCACCGTAGCGGCCTGGGGCAACAACAACTACGGGCAACTCGGCGACAGCACCACCACCGCCCAAACCACCCCCGTTACCGTTCCGGGCCTGAGCGACGTCGCAGTGATCAGCGCGGGCTACTGGCACAATGTCGCCCTACGCTCGGACGGCACCGTGGTGGCCTGGGGCTACAACGGTGACGGCGAACTCGGTGACGGGACCAGCACCACCCGAACCACCCCGGTCATCGTGCCCGGGCTGAGTTCGGTGACCGAGATCTCGGCTGGGGCCTACCACACGCTGG
The DNA here is from genome assembly GCF_016863335.1 of Planotetraspora thailandica. Taxonomy (GTDB): domain Bacteria; phylum Actinomycetota; class Actinomycetes; order Streptosporangiales; family Streptosporangiaceae; genus Planotetraspora; species Planotetraspora thailandica. Next base: position 44,916 of record NZ_BOOR01000057.1, on the reverse strand, counting down.
CGAAGGTGGGACCGCCGGGACTTACCGCCAGAGTGGCGATCACCGGTGAGGTTGGGACCACGCTCAACTGCAAGCCCGCTTTCGTCGGTGCCACCTCGGTGAGTTACACCTGGCTGTGGGACGGCGTAGCGGTCCCTGGGGCGACCACCGCCACCTACACGCCGGCCTCATGGGACGCCGGCCACCAGGCCACCTGCCAGGTCACCGCCACCAACGGCCTCGGCACCACGGACACCTCGGCAACCGTCACCATCGCCCCGGCCAAGCTCGCTGCGGGCAGCGCACTGATCGCAGACATCGGCAAGTCCTACAGCTATCACTTCGCGGTGACCGGGTGGCCGACGCCGAAGATCGCCCTGGTCTCCGGAGCGCTCCCGCCGGGGCTGAAACTGGCCACGGACGGCACCCTGTCGGGAACACCCAGCCAAGGCGGCACCTATCAGTTCACCCTGTCGGCGACCAACGGCGTCGGCACCGCCGCCACAGTTGAGAGGAGGGTTGTCGTCCAAGTCCGGCCTGAGCTGATCGCCAAAGCCACGATCACCGGCAACGGCAACGTCGGCACCACGCTGACCTGCGAGGCCTCCTTCCTCGATGCCAACTCGGTCAGGTACACCTGGCTGCGCGACGGAAACCCGATCCCCGGCGCGACCACCTACACCTACACGCCCGTGGCGGGCGACGTCGGCCACACGGTCACGTGCCAGGTCGTCGGCACCAACAGCGTGGGCAGCACCGAGACCTCGGCAAGCATCAGCGTCACATTGGGGACATCGATCGGTGGATTCAGTGCGTCGCTGAGCACGTCCGGAAAGCTGTCGGTCAAGGGGACGGTGACCGGGCCTCCGAGTGCCGTCCCGGTCCAGATCGAGTACTCCACGAACGGCTCCACGGGTTGGACGACTGTCCAAACCCTCAACACCGTAGGCGCCTTCACCTCGACGTTCACCCCGCCGTCCGTGCCTGCGTACTACCGGGCCGAGACCCTAGCCAGTGCCGCTTACACCGGCGCGGTCAGCGGCAGCGTTAAGGTCGACAAGGTGGTGACTTCGATCAGCGGATTCACCGCGTCGGTCAACGCCTCACATATCCTCACCGTGCATGGCACCGTCGGCCCGAGCGGCCTCAAGGTTCCCGTGCTGATCGAGTACTCCGCCGACGGCAAAACCGGCTGGAAGACCGCCAAGACCATCACCGTGGGCGGCGCCTTCACCACCACCCTCAAAGCGCCGCTGACCAGCGGCTACTACCGTGCGCACGTCCTGAACGCGACCTACTACAAGGGCACGGTCAGCCATGCCGTGAAGGCCGCTCGTACGCTGACCCGGATCGCCGGGCTGAAGGTGTCCGCCACTCGGGTCAAGAAGAACTCCTACTTCACCGTCACCGGCACCCTGCAGAAGTACTCAGGCGGATGGAAGGCGCTGACGGGGCAGCGGGTCCAGATCGTCTTCCACGTCAAGGGCGGCACGGCCCTCCACCTGTACAGCACGCCGCTCACCGGCACCGGAGGCAAGTTCACGGCAAGGATCAAGGCCACCAGAGAGGCCTACTGGAAGCCCATGTATCCAGGAGCGACCGGCTACTACGCCTACACACCGAGTCCGTACATCCACGTCACGCTCCGCTGAATAAAGATCAAAAGCCCAGGTCGGGAATCGCAACCTGACCTGGGCTTTCGTTTGGGTAGAGCCTAGTGATTCTCACATCGACCCGCTGATGCCCCTGGCCAGCGGGGCGCGCCAGCCGTACCGCATGGCGAGAAGGCGGAACGCGAAAGCGAGCACGGCCGAGGACAGGGTGGCGACGAACCCCCGCACGCCCAGCGTGTACAGCACGGCCATGGCCGTCGAGCCGAGCATCGCCGGCACGGCGTAAAGCTGGCGGTCGTAGAGCAGGGTCGGCCTCTCGCCTGACAGCACATCCCGGATGACACCGCCGCCGACCGCTGAGCAGACCCCGAGGAACACGGCGTGCAGCGGCGCGAGGCCGTAGTCCAGCGCCTTGGTGGTCCCGACCGCGCAGAACAGGCCGAGGCCCGCCGCGTCGAAGACCAGCACCCCAGGCATCGCCCGCTCGACCTGCGGATGCCAGAAGAAGGCGATCACGGTGGCCGCGACCGGCACGAGGAGATACTCCGCATCCCGGAACGCGGCGGGCTGCACACCGATGAACAGGTCACGCATGACGCCGCCGCCGACGGCGGTGAAGAACGCGAGCACCACCATGCCGACCACATCGAACCGTTTGCGCACGCCCTGCAGCGCTCCAGACAGGGCGAACACGAAGATTCCGGCGAGGTCGAGCACGGACGTCACATCCGCGCAGTCTCCCATAAACCCCGCGAGCCGCCTCATGCTGGGCCCCCACGCGGCGGAGGCTGCCGTCTCGTTTAACCCATGGCCGGGGCACCGAAACATGCCCAGGGGGCTGCCGCTTTCGGCGGTGATCCCTCGCAGGGTGCCGAATATGGCATGCGTCTGCCAGCAGGAACGGAGCCGGATGACGGCTACCCAAGGGCAGTTGATCCATTCGAGGGCGGGAGATGTAGCGTGCGTTCCGTGAACGAGCTGAGCTTCCGGGGAAAAGATCGGTACCGCCCATCCTGGCCGCAATTTTCGGTGCTGGGTCTCGTGTTGGTCGCTGAAGGGGTCTTTGCCTTCTTTCGACTCGGCGTCGTGGGCTTCTGCTGGCTGTTCGGCCTGACGGCCGCGCTCGTCGGTATCGGCATCTCCATGGCACTCCGGAGCCGGACCACGGTCGGAGCGGTCGGAATAACCATCTCCCGGGGCCTCGGGCGTGGTCGCACCTATCCGTGGCAGAAGATCCAGTGGATCGACGTACGCGAGACCAAGAGCCAATATGGGACGTCGCTCACGGCTCGGATCACCCTCACGGACGGGCGGCGTCGCTCACTGCCTGCGCTCCAGCACAGTACCTGGTATCCCGACCCCGATTTCCAGGTGGATTTCCAGCGGGTCGTCAACTGGTGGGAGCTGAGCACGGACCCGGCCGCACGGTTCCAGCCGCCGAAGAAGTTGCGGAACCGGCTGACGCCCCCGGTGGTCGGACTCATCCTGGGTCTGCTCACAGTGGTCGTCATCGCGTTCGGTGTCCTCGTCGGCTGATCGCAGAGCGCCGCAAGGACGGGCGGCCTGATGGGGGACAGGGCTGTGCGCGTCCTCAAGCGGTGAGGAAGTCTCTGATCGCGGCGGCGAACGTGTCGGTCGCCTCCAGCGGGGTGAAGTGGCCGACGCCGGCGAGCCGGTCGAAGCGGTGAGCGGTGAAGAAGTCGCCGAGCCTGTCCGCCCAGGCGACAGGGAAGATGGGATCGTGTTCCTGCCAGAGCACCCTGGTCGGGGTCGACAACCTGTCATCGGCGGCTGGTGTCTGCTCATGCGCGTATGCGGTGACCGGATTGCCCGAGGACCGGTACCACATGATCGATGCCGTGAACGAGCCCGGTGGGGAGTACACCCGGGTCAGATGATCGAGCCGTGACTTGGCTATCGCGTACCGTGGCCCCGACCAATGGTCCCAGAAGTGCCGTAGGTAGGCGCGGACCGCGGCGGGGTCGCCGTCGACCAGGTCGTCCGCGAGTTGAAGTTGGTGGAATGAGGTGTACCAGAACTCCTTGACCGCTTCCAGGTCGAGAACGCGGCGGCCCGCGCCGGGCAGCGGGGGTGACACCACCAGTGCGCGCACCAGGTCGGGACGCATTCGCGCGGCGCACTGCGCGATGAAGCTGCCAATGTCGTAACCAGCCACAACGGCGCCGGAGACGCCGAGTTGTTCCAGCAGGGCGATGACGGCCGAAGCCTGCGCCATGCCGGAGTAGAACTCCTCGGCGTCGGCGAGATGCTTGTCGGATTCCCCGAAGCCGCGCAGGTCCGGAACGATGACATCGGCCTGATCCGCAAGCATGGGGACGAGCTCGTCGTAGTCGGTCCGGTCGCCCGGCCAGCCGTGCAGCAGAACCACGCTCTGCCCGAAACCGTGACGGTCGAAGGCAATACGAAACCCCTGGAACGGTTCTGAATACGGCATCGACCTACCCCCGTCAGATCACTGTGCCTTGATGCCACTTTCCCCTCCGAGAGCCGGGCACTCACCCAGCGTGCGCTTGCTGTGCCGTCCGAGCATTGATCCGTACGGCAGGCGGGCGGATGAGCGGCGGCACCAGGTGGCCAGATCAAGCTCGGCCTCGACAACCGAACCCAGATAGCGCTCCTCGCCCACGATGCCGGCCTCGCCTGACCTACCCCGCGCGGCTGACGCACCGGCCGATACGGCATCCTCATCGAATGACCGAAGGAAAGGGCGCAGTTCCCATGCGTGGTGTCCAGGATGGCCTAGTACTGCGGCCGGATCGCGGGAGAGCGCTGGTCACTCTGGTCGTGCTAGTGCTGATCAGCGTGGGCGTCGTCGCCGCGATCCTGCGCGGCGACGCCCCGAAGGTGTTCGCCCCGGTCGTGGGCGCCTTGTTCGCCGTGTTGATCATTCTGGCGATCACGGCCCTCGTCCGCGGCCAGATCATCCTGACGTCGCAGGAAATCGTCATACGAGGTTTGGTCACCCAGCGCCGGTCACGCTCGCGCGTCGCCGAGGTGGTGCGTGCGGCCATCGTCGTACCCCAGACAGGCGCCACCGACAGTCTGTTCCTGCTCGACGCGCACCGCAATCTGGTCATCAGGGTGTCCGGCACCACCTACACGCGCAGGCAACTCGACCAGTTGGTGGACGCACTCGGAGTGCCGTGCAGCGGTCCCGACCGTCCGGTCAACGCCAACCAACTCGCCAAGACGTACCCGGGCCTCGTGTCGTGGGTCGAACGGCATCCCTACCGGATTGCCTTCGCCATCCTCGCGTGCTGCATCGTCATCGCACTGGTGGCCGTTTGGATCGCGGCAGCGTCCTGACCCGTCACGCCCGAGTCGCGCGTCGGCCCTCTGCTCGACGAACACCTCGCGCGCCGTGTCGATGAGGACCCACCGGTCACGCCGAGCGTCGGCGCGCAGGCCAAGAGCCTCGTTCTCGCTGGGCGCGATGTGGCCTCCGTCGCTTGCCGTACCAAAAACGTTGAGCGACGCTCCGCGAGTGACCGTGGCCGCCCCCTGTTGGTCGCCCTTAATGGCCCGCTGATGGCCCGGCGATCATCGCGGGTCAAGGGGGACGAGTCAGGTGGTGATGGTGGCTCCCGGACCAGGCAGGATGTCGATGCTGGTGACGTCCATGGGCCGGTCGCACACGGAACAGTGCAGCTCGACGTGGCCGATCTCCCCGCAGGCATGGTGCCGGTACAGTACCGGCGGCCCGGCCTCGCCCGCCGTCCAGCGGTCGCCCCACCGCACCATCACCATCAGCAGGTCACACAACTCCGTCCCCTTGGCGGTGAGCGCGTACTCGTACCGGGGCGGCCGCTCCGAATACCGCCGCCGTTCCAGCACGTCGTTGTCCACGAGCCATCTGAGCCGCTCAGTCAGCACCTTCCGGGAGATGCCCAGACTCTGCTGGAGCTGGTCGAAGCGGCCGATCCCCACCATGACGTTGCGCAGGATCAACGGCGACCACGGCTCGCCGATCACGTCCAGTGTGCGGGCAATCGAGCAGGCCATCTCACCGAACCGGGTTCGCTGCATGAGGTCGATGATAGCCGAGAGGGTTCCCTGAGGAGACGAACCTCTGCTAGCGTCGGGCCAGCCGTAAGTTCCCTCAAGAGACGCACTGAGGAGCCTCCCGTGAACCGTCCCCTGGTCGTGTCGGCACAGGAATGGCAGGCCGCGCGCGAGGCGCTGCTGGTCAAGGAGAAGGAGCAGACTCGAGCACTGGACGCGCTGGCCGCGGAACGGCGCAGGCTGCCGATGGTCCGCCTCGCCGACGGCTACCGCTACACCGCGCCGGACCGCTCGACGGTCGATCTGCCCGGCCTGTTCGAGGGCCACCGCCAGTTGGTGATCTACCACTTCATGCAGGCCCCGGGGCAGGACTGGCTGTGCACCGGCTGCGCCACTTTCACCGACAACATCGCCGACCAGTCTCACCTCAACGCCCGGCAGACCCGGCTGATCCTGATGTCCCGCGCACCGCAGGACGAGATCGACGTCGTATGGAGGCGGATGGGCTGGACCGTGCCCTGGTACTCAGCCGGCGACGACTTCTACGACGACCTTGGGCTCGGCAACGGTTTCGGGCTGAGCGTGCTGCTACGCGACGGCGCGGAGGTCTTCCGCACCTACTACACCAGCGGCCGCGGGGTCGATCGACTCCGACTCGACTTCAACCTGCTCGACCTCACGCCTTATGGACGTCAGGAGGAGTGGGAGGACTCCCCCGAGGGCTGGCCGCAGGACCCGACGATGAGCCGGCTCCGGCCGCGTGACGAATACCCCACACCGCCGCGGCCGTGACCCCCACCGCCCTCAATTTCCGCAGCCCCTGACCGCTTGCCCAGGAGGCAGCCATGGCACGCACCCTCACCGCCCCTGAGCGCGAGAACTTCCTCGCCCTGCCGCACGTCGGCGTCCTCAGCGTCGCCGCGGACGACGGCCGTCCCCCGCTCACCGTGCCCGTCTGGTACGCCTACACGCCCGGCGGAAATCTGAACTTCTTCACCGGCAGTCAAGGCCGGGTCGCGCGCAAGACCCGGCTGCTCCAGCGGTCAGGGGTCCTGAGCTTCTGCGTGCAGCAAGCCGAGTTCCCCTACAAGTACGTCACGGTCGAGTGCACGGTGGTGGAGGAGGACTGGACGCCCTCGGTCGACGAGGTGACGGCCATCACCTCCCGCTACCTGCCGTCGGACCTCGCCCGCTCCTTCGCCGAGGCTGAGACGGCCAACCCCGCCGGCACCTTCGTGCTGTTCACTGCGCGTCCCGACCGGTGGCTGAGCTTCGACTTCGCTGATGACGCGCCCGCCTCGGCCGGAGACTAAGGCGCAGGAGCTCCGGTCCGGAACGCTAGATCCATGCCTCGCCCTGCTGACAGACCACCTCTCACGGCACCACAAGGTGTGCTACCTCGTGGCACTTGATAGCACTCGGCTGTATCCTTGAGGCGTGAGTACTCCCGAACCGGACCCCTCGCATCAGATCTCCCAGCGCGACCTTCGCAACCGGTCAGCCGAGATCATGGACGGCTTGGAACGAGGAGAGAGCTACGCCGTGACGCGCAACGGCCACCACATCGGCGACCTCATCCCGATTCGCCGTCGGCGCCGGGCTGTCTCTCGGGCGGAGTTCGCCGCTGTTTCCCGAGGGATGCCTCTGCTGGACGACCGGAAGTACCGCGAAGACATGGATCACCATGTCAACGACGATCTCTACGACCCTTACGACCGCGCCTACGGCCGAGGCGAGTTCGCACAGGACGAGGAATGACCCACCCTCAAGGACTGCTCGACACCAACATCCTCATCCTGCGTGCAGGCATCGACCCCGACGAACTGCCCGACGAGATGATGATCAGTGCAATCACCACCGCGGAGTTGTCTGTCGGCGTGCTCGTAGCGGCTGGACCACAGGAACTAGCCCAGCGGATGAAGATCCTTCAGACCGTCGAGGCCGAGTTCGACCCCCTGCCCTTCGACGACACCGCCGCACGCGAGTACGGCCAGCTGTGGACCGCTGTCATCGCCTCAGGCCGCAAACCTCGCCCCCGAACGGCAGACCTGATGATCGCCTGCGTGGCCATCGCCAACCGGCTGCCTCTGTATACCTGCAACCCCAAGGACTTCGAGGGCCTCGACGACCTGCTCTCGGTGGTCCCCGTCGCCCGCCCACGATGAGGATCACGTACCTGACAGCCGATCCCCAGGACGGTGACCGCCGGGTCAAGGGTCAGCGAAGCCGATCGCGAAGTGACGCCGCAGATGCCACGGCCAGGAGAATCAAGCAGCCAGGACGACAGTGACCGTCCGGCTGCCGCTGACGGAACCAGAGAAGACGTGAAATCGTGGCGCAAGCGAAAACCCGGCCCACAAGGGGCCGGGTGTGTGGCTACGGACCCGACCGCTGCTATTCGGAGGCCGCCGGGACGCGCTTGGACGACCGGCCGGCGAGGTCTACTCCGACGACCGCGTTGTCGTCGCGGGTAAAGAAGCCGCGCTGGCCCTTGAGGGCGCCGCTGGTGACGATGTATTCGTCGGTGTCGCCGGCCAGCAGGCCGAGATCGGCCGGCGGGAGATCCGGGGGGAGTTCGGTGTCCGTGGCCGCGCGGATTTCCGGTTTGATCATGCATTCGATCGTCAATCCGGTCCCATTCGTGGCGATGATGAGCCTCATCATGTCGTTTTCGTAGCTCCCGACAACCTCGCGGGCCCGGGCCTCGTCGAAGGGAAGCGGCTCCGGGTCCCGGTCGACCACCCCCACGAAGTGCTCGAGCGCCCATCGCACGACGGACTGGTTGAAGGCGAGGCCTCCGTCCGGGCCCGCGTTGGAAAGCGCGACGACGGCGAAGTCCCGTTCAGGCACGATGAGAAGCTCGGCGAACTGGCCGTTGGCTGATCCGCCGTGCCCAACGGTGCGCACACCATCCACGTCGCGCAGAAACCAGCAGATGCCGAAGGCGTCGCCGAGCGTGCTGCCCCGCAGTTCGACCGTCTGCTCCTTCATCCGCTGCAGCACCTCGGCGGGCAGCACCTGGGCACCGTCCTCCGCACGACCGTCACCGAGATGGAACCGGGCCCATCGAAGCTGGTCCGCCACCGAGGACGCGCCGCCACCGCCGGGGTTGTTGGCGCGGGTGTCCTTCCACTGCCGGGCGACGGCCAGTGTCCCGTCCTCGCCGAGGTTGTGCCCCACCGCGAACCGCCGGGTCATGACGTCACTGGTCGCGAAGGAACTGTGCGACAGCCCCAGCGGCTCGAACAGGAGCGAGGCGACGGCTCGTTCGTAGGTCAGACCCGTGACTTTTTCGATGATCCTCCCGGCGAGGTTGTACCCCACCTGGCTGTAGGAGGCCCCGGCACCAGGTGGTGCAATCAGCTCCGACTCGGCCATGTTCGCCACATACGCGGCTAAGGCGTCATCCCCCTCGCCGGTCTCGACGCTCATCCTCCAGTCCAGCCCTGCGGTGTGGTTGAGCAGCTGCAACACGGTGATCTCCGCGGCGGCGCGCTCGTCCGGCAGCACCAGTTCGGGGACATACCGGCGCACCGGCGCGTCCAGGTCAACCCGCCCCTCTGCGACCAGGCGCATCAGCGCGGTCGCCGTATAGGTCTTCGTGACCGAGCCCAGTACGAACAGCGTGTTCTTGTCGACGGGCAGCGGGTTTTCGACGCTCGTGACGCCGTGGCATGCGTAGATCTCCCGCCCGCCCACCCACACCCCGACGGCGACGCCGGGAACACCGAACTCGGTGGCCGTCGTGTCGACGAACTGCTGCAGCGTGTTCTGTGACATGTCATCTCCGTTCGCGACTTGCACTGTGTTCAAGTGGGACGCTAGCTCATACTTGAACGCTGTGCAAGTGGTCTCTTGAACATTGTGCAAGAACCAGCCGGATGGCATATGGTGGGCGGATGCCGCGTGACACGCTGACCCGCGAACAGATCGTCAAGGCAGCCATTGACCTGCTGGACGAGGAAGGCCTGGAAGGCATGAACATGCGCGCGCTGGGCAAGCGGCTGGGCTCTGCAGCCACCGCCGTCTATTGGCACGTGGGCAGCAAGGACAACCTCATCACCCTCGCCGGCGACGAGGTGTGGCACCAGATCGCGCTCCCCGACCTGGCCACGATCGACTGGCGGACGGCCGCCACACAGATGGCCACCGACCTGCACGCGATGCTCACCCGCCACTCCTGGCTAGTGCAGGCCTTCGGCTCGTACATGATCTTCGGCCCCGGCAAGGCCCGCCACGACGACCACGGTTACGCCATCTACGAGGCGGCCGGATTCACCGGTGCGCAGGTCGATCAGGCAGCAGCCACCGTCTTCACTTTCGTGCTCGGCAACGCCCTCGTCCCGGCCGCAGCCGCCTCGTTCACCAGGAAGCTCGGCCGCGACGGCGGTAACGCCGAGGCCCTGATGCACGAAAGCATGGCAAAGGCCCACGAGATCGCGGCGCAGTTCCCACGGCTGCGCGCCCGCCTCGACACAGCCGCCGAATACGCCGCTGCCCCCGACAACACCTTCCAGTTCGGCCTCCAAGCCATCCTCGACGGCCTCGAAGCCCAACTCAGCGCCCCCAGCACACCAAGCGAACAGAACCCGCGCAGGGCAGACCGCCACTACCACGAGCCCTCCGCAACGCCGCTCACCACCCCATAACTGTCAGCGGCGCCGACACCGAACCGGCCGAGGACGCGGTACTGCGAGGACGTGCCATCCTTCGGGCGCCATTGCGTCCCCGGAGTTCGTGGGGATCAAAGCGGTCCGCCCCGTGCTCTTCGACGCTGTGTCCGCGTTCTTCCAGGAGGCCGATCTCGCCGTCCGAGAAGCGGCTCTCGCCGCCGCGAGCTAATGCCCGTTAATGGCCCGAACGCCGCTTTCCTCGATCGGGAAAGCGGCGTTTTTCCTGGTGGAGCCTAGGGAATTCGAACTCCTGACATCCTGCTTGCGAAGCGACCCGCTCAGCGGCTCTTCTTCACCGATGCCTTGGCGATCCGGGCACGGACCTGCGGGCGGGTGACGGTCCAGGCGACGCCGAGCAGCAGCAACCCCTGTACGGCCTGCTCCACACGGGCCCACATCGGGTACGGGCCGGGCAGCAGGACCAGGGCGGCGATGCCGATCGGACCGACCACCGACACCCACAGCATGCGCAACCACGCCGAGCGGGCGCCGGAACGCATCCTGGCCGCCCAGCGCAGCGACATCAGCGCCAGCAACGTCACCCCGGCCGCCCGGATCCACACCACCGGGTCGAGACCGTCGCGGAACACGAACGCCAGACCGAGGAAGGCCACACTGAGACCGGCGTTGGCCCGAAGCAGCGTGAAGGTCCACCGCGTCGGGGCATCGATGGCAACCGGGACAGGGCTGACGAAGACGTCGGCCCCGGCGGGACCAGTGTGGGCGGGAACGGCAGTGGCGGAGGTGAGCTGAGTGGTCATCGTCTTGAACCTTTCGCGGTGTGTTGCGGCGACATGGACGACGCTACGGATCAGACATCGGCTGCCGGTATCCCGTTAGCCACCGTCCCGGGTGGGTCTGGACCCACTGGATCGTGGGGCCCAGGCGGGTAGTGGCTCCGCGACGGGACGGCACACTTGGGGCTGTGGTGAACATCTGGGTGACCGCCCGCGCGCACGTCGTGGTACTGGCCCGCGGTCTACTGCTCGCAGGCCTGAAACCGGTGGCGGCCGTGCTGGCCCTGCTCCCGGTTTTCGTCGTGGCCGACGGCTACGCCAGTGTGGTGTCCCTGACGCTGCTGATGATGTTCGTCCTCGGGCGCCGGCTTGCCGGGCTGAGCCGTAAGCTGGCCGGTCGTTGGGGCGGCGTCGAGATCCCGGCCCCCTACCTGCCCCGCCCGGCCCTCCAGCAGGTCGAGCACGGGTGGTACTGGACCGGCTACGACTACCACCACTCGCGCTGGGTGGCGAAGGCGTCGCTCTACACGAACTGGTTCTTGCGCGACTCCGCGACCTGGCGGGACCTGCTCTGGCTGCTGGTCGATCCGGTAGTCGGCAGCGTGTTCGCGCTGGTGCCCGCCGCGCTGGTCACGTACGGACTGGCGAGTGCGGTGCTGCCGTGGCTCCCATCGGAGGGCACCGCCCTGCCGGAGCTGGCGAGATACGGCGTCATCCACGGTGGCTCCACGACCACGGCACTGCTCGGGACGCTGGTCGGGGCAGCCACCGTGCTCTTCGGGATCGCCGTGGCGCCCTCGGCCGTGCGCGCGCATGCACGCTGGACCCACGCCCTGCTGGCCCCCACCAGACAGGCGTGGCTAGCCCAACGCGTCGAGCGCCTCACCGAGACCCGCACCGACGCGATCAACGCGCAGGCCGCCGAACTGCGCCGGATCGAGCGCGACTTGCACGACGGTGCCCAGGCCAGGCTGGTGGCGATCGGCATGACGCTCGGTGCGGCCGAGCAGTTGCTGCGTAGCGACCCCGAAGCCGTCGCCCCGCTCCTCGCGGAGGCCCGCGAGAGCTCGGCCGCCGCGCTGCGTGAGCTGCGCGACCTGGTGCACGGCATCTACCCGCCGGTGCTGGCCGAACGCGGCCTCGGCGACGCGCTGCGCCTGATGGCCCTGGAGAATCCGCTCGACGTCACCGTGCAGTCCGACCTGGACGGCAGACCGGAGCCGCCGCTCGAGTCCGCCGCCTATTTCGCGGTGTCGGAGGCGCTCACCAACGCGGTCCGCCATGCCTCCGCTCGCCTCGCGCAGGTGGAGATACGGCACGACGGCAAGATGCTGCGCATCGTCGTGCGCGACGACGGGCAGGGCGGCGCCGACCCTTCGCGCGGCTCGGGCCTGCGCGGGCTGCAGCGCAGGCTCGGTGTCTTCGACGGTAACGTGATCGTCGACAGCCCCCGGGGCGGTCCGACCGAACTGACGATGGAGATTCCGTGCGTGTTGTCCTCGCCGAGGACCTCTACCTCCTGAGGGACGGGCTGTCCCGGCTCCTGCAGGCCCACGGCCTCGAGGTCGTAGCGGCAGTGGAGAGCGGCCCCGAGCTCGCCGACGCCCTGGCCGAGCATCGCCCCGACGTGGCCGTCGTCGACGTGCGGCTGCCGCCCACCTTCACCGACGAGGGATTGCGAGTCGCGCTGGAGGCCCGCCGGGAGAGGCCCGGGATGCCGGTGCTGGTGCTCTCGCAGTACGTCCAGCAGCTCTACGCCCGCGAATTGCTCGCCGACGGCACGGGCAGCGTCGGCTACCTGCTCAAAGACCGTGTCTTCAACGCCGAGCAGTTCGTCGACGCGGTACGGCGGGTCGCCGCCGGGGGTACCGCAATGGACCCCGAAGTGATCTCGCAACTGCTGGCCGGCACGAGGCGCGAGAGCACACTGAGCCGCCTGAACCCGCGCGAGCTCGACGTGCTGGCCCTGATGGCCGAGGGCTATTCCAATGCCACCATCGCCCAGCGACTCTTCCTCAGCGAGGGCTCGGTCAGCAAATACACCACCACGATCTTCGCCAAGCTCGACCTCGCGGCCTCGAACGACACCAATCGACGGGTGCTGGCCGTCCTCGCCTACCTCAACGGCATCGGACCCGGTGATCCACGCATCACCTCCGACTGAGGTGGCTACCGGTCCGGAGCGGGATCGAGGAAATCCGGTCGACAGGCAAGTCCACGGTGCACTGTGATGGTCCGGCCACCCGCCGCGCGGAGCGGGCCGATCGCAGGAGTTGCTCTTGGCAGCCTCAAGAACCGCGGACACCCGCCCCACGATCGATGCCGCACTGGTCAGGAGGCTGGTCGATACGCAGTTCCCGCAGTGGGGCGCGCTAACTCTGGAACTGCTCGATCCGGCCGGCTCGGACCATGTGATCTACCGGCTGGGCGAGCAACTGTCCGTCCGGCTGCCCCGCCACGCCGGCGCCATCCGACAGGCTGAGAAAGAATTTGAGTGGCTGCCCCGGCTCGCCCCACACCTGCCCCTGGCCATCCCCGTACCGGTGGGAGTAGGTGAGCCCGACTTCGGCTATCCGTGGCGGTGGGCAGTGTCCCGCTGGCTGAAGGGAGAGGTGGCCACCGTCGAGACACTGACCCACTCGTCCGCAGCCGCCGTCGAACTGGCGGAGTTCCTGGCAGCTCTTCAGCAGTTCAGGGCCGAGGACGTTCAGGCACTGAAGGCTCGCGAGGATCTCACCGCCCGGCCGTTGGCCGACCGGGATCGCGCGACGCGGACCGCCATCGCAGAGGTCGGCGACGTGTTCGACGCCATCGCCATGACTGAACTGTGGAACGCGGCCCTGAGCGCCCCCGGATGGGATCGCCCTCCAGTCTGGTTCCACGGCGACTTCCACACCGGCAACCTGCTGACCGCCGACGGCCGTCTCAGCGCGGTCATCGACTTCGGCGGGCTCGGCATCGGCGATCCAGCCTGCGACCTGACCATCGCCTTCACCCTGATGTCGGCCGACAGCCGAGCCGGCTTCCGCGCCGCACTCGGCGTGGACGACGCCACCTGGACCCGAGGTCGCGGCTGGGCCCTTGCCACCGGCCTGAACGCCTACACCGCCTATGCCGCCGTCAACCCGAGGATCGCCGCGCAGACCACCCGTCAGATCACCGAGGCCCTCATCGGCTAGATCAGACTTCGGGGAAGGTGTAGCTGTACTCTGCAGCTGTACAAGATCGAAAGGCCACTTCCTGACCATAGGAAGTGGCCTTCTACGTGCGGTGGAGCCTAGGAGATTCGAACTCCTGACATCCTGTTTGCAAATCGGCCTGGTCTTCAGGGGAAACGGGCGCGACCTGGGCGAGGGGCAGTCCGCGAGTGACCGTGACTGCCTCCTGTTGACCGCCCTTAATGGCCCGCTGATGGCCCGATGATCAGCTCAGCCACGCGGATCCCCGAGTCACCCCCGGACACGCACACGCACCATGTGCGCGGGTCCGGGGAACGCCCTACCCGTCATGGTTGTGTCGGACATAATATGGGCATGAGGAAGTTGCGCTTCTACCGGTCGGCACGCAAGCACCGCATCGGGCAGGCGCGTGCTCTTCACGTGGTTCGATCCGGACCGCCGGCCATTGTTCCGGCCGCCGACCCTAATTTGGAGGACCGATGGGTGTGGATCGGCCCAGATGATAGGGGCGTCGAACTGGAAGTGATAGGCATCCTCACCGATAAGTACATGGTGATCATTCACGTGATGCCGACTGCGTTGAGGAGGAGGAAGCCATGACCGAGCACCGAGAAGCGTGGCCGCCCGACGATATCGAGTTGGTCCTGGATCACGACTCCGAGATCGACAGTGACGTCGAAGAGATCTATGACAGCAAGGGCAATCGGATCACCGACAAGTATGTTGATGATGCGATCGCCGATGTTCACCATGCGATCGATGAGGGCCGCGTGCCCGTCCCGACCAGCCGCGGCGGGCGTCCCTCCCTGACACGCGAAGGGACGCACTCACCAAGGGTGTCCTTCCGGGTACCCGAAGAACTACGCGAACGCGCGAAGGCTCGAGCCGAGCAAGAGGGTAAGACGGTGTCCGCACTGGCCCGAGAAGCCTTCGAGCAGTTCCTCAAGGCAGGGTGACTTTCAGAACGCTCTGTTGATAGCGGAAACGCAATCCGCCGGATGGCCGATTGCCGCTGCGCCGGTTCCGTACTTCGCTGCCTCGCAAGATCGAAAAGGCCACTTCCTGATCATGGGAAGTGGCCTTTGACCTTGGGTGGAGCCTAGGAGATTCGAACTCCTGACATCCTGCTTGCAAACGAGCGCCAGTCACGACGTAGAAGGCTCCTCGCCCTGCTCACTGGGTAGTTACGGGCCGCTGATGTGTGGTCACGTGAGGCCGTGTTGCTGTACTTCGCTGCTGTACGTCTTACCGGGGCATGGCACCCTGGCCCCGACTTGCCCGGGGTCGGGATGGCCGCCTTTCTGGTGGGAGAGGTGCACCATGATTGTGTGCCATGGCGTCCTCTGACCGACGACCCGATGCGGCGTGATCCGCGGCTAGATCCCTTTCGCGAGCGTGCGGCGTTTCTGATTCGGGACGGTGAGCGGGTCGCAACGCTGTACCTCCGCATGGAGGCGTGGTGGGAGCAGACCGGCGGGCATCTGTGGTGGCGGACCTGGTCTGAAGCGAAAGAGCACGTCCACGGTTTCGTGCTGACGCAGGCTGGGGCCTTCGACGATTTCATTGTCCACGCCGACGACGTCCACGACGAGCTGCCAGACTGGGTCAATAACATGATCGAATATCGCGGCGAGACCTTGACCGTCCAGTGGCTCGACGACGCCTCATCCCGGACTGTTCGGGCCGATGTCTTCGGGCTGGACGAAAATGGGGAGCCGACCCCTCGCTTGTAAGGCAAACCCGGTGAAGGCGGGACGATGGCGAATACCCCGCGTAGCCAGTTTGGAAGACTTCGGTACGCGGCGCGCTGATCTGCTGCGGTCCATGCCAGAGGCGATTTCGCCGTATCCGTGACTCCCCGTGATTCCCCCTTGTTTCCCTGCCTTACTGGCACGGGAGTGGCACGCCCTGAGAACCCTGGGCGGACGCACGCATCCCTCCTAGACTGATCTTCCCGTCTGCCTCGTCCCACCCGGAGGGCAACAGCCCGGGGACGGAAGAACAAGCCCGTCTTCGCGTGTACGTTAGCCCGAAACTCCTTCCTCGGCCATTGGACGTCTGTCGAGCGAAGGCGAGTCGTGCGAGGTGGACGTGTCTGCTCGTGATCGCAAATTGTCCCGGGGAGCTTCATGGCCGTTGACCCGGTCGGATCTGGGCGAAGCGCTCGGGGAGAACTTCCAACACGTCCAAGAACTGAAATTCTTGGGCGAGATGCCACAGGACTGGGTCTTGGCGGTCAGTTGGCGTCCTGGCCGTGCGGGCGATATCCATCCAGACATCTATGGGATCGCGCTATCGGTTCACCCTGTCCGGTCTGCGGATCGTGCTGAGATCCGGCAGGAGCTACGCAAGGCCGTTTTACCAGAACTGCACGACTGGGTGGCTCATGCGGTGACGGCTACCGAGACCTGGAAGGCCGCGTCTCACTGGCGCGGGTGGCAATGGACGGAGCGTCGGGTGTTCGAGCCGCGAGAGACGTCATGAGTGTTCGACGTCGGAGCAGTTTGATCAGCACGGCCAAGACTAGGACGACGAAGAACACGGCGATGAGGAGGCTGACCCCGCCCACGACCAGTTCATACCCTGTCCTGATCTCTCGCCAGTTGTCGACTCACGCGGCATGCTCGGAGTTCCGGGCTGAGAAGGGGGACCTCTTCTTTATCAGGGAACGGGGACGGATGCCTGAGCTGCCCGGATACGTTGCTGACCTGCTCTGATTCGTCCACGGACTTCCGCCAGTGTCCAGCACCGAGCACCAGCGTTGTCACGCAGTTGGTCACACATCCGGCCCTGAAACTTGCCCCCACTAGTGTGTATGAATTCTGCCGGTCGGCTCGTGCTGCAGGGAGGTGGATGGTGCATCGGTCAGATCTGATCCACACGGGATGGATCTGGGAGGAAAACACGAGAGTTCTCTGTGAAGTTCTCGCGCAGCTGGTCGGCTATGCAGTCGATGATCTTGACTGGATGGCGATCGATACCGCCTTGCCAGATACCGACGATGAGAATGACGAACGCTGGTACAGCTACCCCCTGGTGGGTGCCAAGGCCACACTCGAACTGAGGCTGGCACAGGCGGTGGGCGGTTTCGAATTGTCCTTCGAAGTGTTCGGACCTGCCGATGAGGCCCTATCTGCACAGATCAAGCTCGTGGGGGACCTGGCAGCTCAGTATGTGATCATGCCCCGGGCCGGCCTAATGCTCTGACCGCGGCCGAGTCTCCGGGTGGTCGCTCAAGATCAGATCGGCTATGCGGGCGAGCCTCTGAGCGCTAATGGCACGCTAATGGCACGAAAGCCCCGTTTCTTGATCAGAAACGGGGCGTTTTACCAGGTGGAGCCTAGGAGATTCGAACTCCTGACATCCTGCTTGCAAAGCAGGCGCTCTGCCAGCTGAGCTAAGGCCCCCGGAGAACAACCATTGACCTGCACGAACACGCGTGATCACGAAGCTGTGCGGCCAGTACACCGTAGCAACAGGCCGGGCTTCTGCGCCACTCGGTATGCCTCCTGGATCACGCGGGCGGCATGACCTCGTCTGCGCCGACGTCGCTGCCGAGCACCAGGGCGGGGAAGTCGGCGATCGAGTCGATGATGTGGGTCGCGCCGGCGTCGACCAATCGGGCGCGGCTGTGCCCGCCTGTCATCACGCCCGCGACGATGGACGCTCCCGCCCGGCGGCCGCACAGGATGTCGCTTTCCGCGTCGCCGGCCACGGCGACCTGCCGCACGTCTTCGATGCCTGCCCGCAGCACCGCCGTGAGGATCATGTCGGGGAAGGGCCGCCCCCGGCCGGCGTCTTCCGGGCACAACGCCAGATCGAACTTGTCTGCCCAGCCGAGGGTGCTGAGCACCCGGCCGAGCGTGGACCGGCTGAATCCCGTGATCAGGGCGATCTTGATGCCGGAGGAGCGGAGTTTGTCCAGGGCCTCGACGGCGCCCGGCATGGGAACCAGCCCGGCGCGCTCGATGGCCCCCTCGTAGGCACGCTCGAACGTGAGATTGGCCGCCTGCGCCTGGGCTTCGTTGCTCGGGAAGATCCCGTGGAAGATCTCAATCTTGGGGCATCCCCGGGACCTGTGCACATGCACCATGGCACGTGCATATGCACTGGTCCCGGGGACGATGCCCTGCGTGGCTATCGCCTCGGCGAAAGCCCGCTCCACCATGGCGATGTCACCGATCGTGGTTCCCGCCAGATCGAGGCAGGCCAGTTTCACGGGTGCCATTCCCGGACCCTTCCCACGATCATGACCCATCTCGGGTGGTCAGTTCTCAGTGCCTGTCGCCTCGGTCCACAGGTCGAGCTCGGCGCGGTTGGTCTGCACCTTGCGCCAAACGAGCAGTCCCCCGAGAGCGACCAGCGCGAGAACGAGCAGCTTCTTCACGGTGTGACCCCACTTCTCAACGGTCTCACCTGCCGGGTGAGACAACGCCCGGTTCTACGGTTCCCTGCAGCCTAGCAAGGGTTCGGCGTCCACCCCTGATTGCTTGGGAATCGGTTGCACCGAATAGGTCATTTACGGACCGTCTGCCGGACATGCCGTACGGCGTGCCCGGCCGGGTGCTCAATCAGGATTGCCCAGGTCGCGCGGGTGCTAATCCTCAGGCAAGGTCACCGGCGCGACACCGTTTGGGCCCGGTTTCGGGCCGAGGGCTCCGCCGTAGGCGGAAGAACTCCGGCATCAGAAGTCACAGGCATGCCGTACGTCAGGGAAATCTCTTGCGGAGCACCAGTACGGTGCCGTCGGGCCCGGTGCGGACCTCCCTTTCCGCGAGCCGGTCCATCAGCCAGAGTCCCCGGCCGCCGAAGTCGAGCCGCGTCCGGGGGTAGCCGGGCCGGAGGGCCTCCTCGGGGATGCCGGGCCCGGAGTCGGAGACCTCGCAGATCAGGCAGCCCGGCTCCCGCCACATGGCGACCCCGCACGGGGGCATCCCGTACCGTGCCGCATTGGTCAGGGCCTCGTGCACGGCGAGGACGAAATCCTCCAGCGCCGTGCCGTCCAGCCCCGCCTCTCGCGCCGACTCCGTGACGAGATGCCGCGCCCTAGTGATCGAATTAAGTTCGAACTCCAAGGTCAGCAGGCTGCTCACCAACGTCATCATCGCCCTTCCGCTCCCGCATGGTGGCACTGACTCCCCTTACCACCAGGAAGCGCCTGACACATTCCCGCTCAGGCGATGTGGCATCACGTCTGTGACCCGCCAGAACGGAGAGACCTCAGAGGTCGTCCCTGACGGCGCGCAGAATGCGCCTGGTCGCGGCCGCGGGCTCGGCTCTGATGCACAGGCGTTCCATGACCGCGAGGTAGTGGTCGACGTCCTCGCGCTTGTCGAGGTAGGTCGCGGTGGTGAGCTGCTCGAGGTAGACGATGTCGGGAAGGTCGGTCTCGTGGAAGCGCAGGATGCTGAACGGGCCTCCCGCCGCGGCGTGGCCTCCCGCGCTGAACGGCACCACCTGCACCGTCACGTTGGGCAGCGCGACCTGCTCGAGGAGCCGGTCGATCTGTCCGCGCATGACCGCGGGCGCGCCGGGCGAGCGCCGCAGCACGGCTTCATCGACGACCGCCCACAGATGAGGAGGCCCAGGTCGGGCGAGCACCTCCTGGCGGGCCATACGGAAGGTGACCCGGCGCTCGATCTCGTCGCTTCGGGCGTCCGGATGCCCGAGGCGGATGACCGCGCGTGCGTAGTCCTCGGTCTGGAGCAGGCCGGGGACGAACTGCACCTCATAGTTGCGGATGCCGCCGGCCGCCTGCTCCAGGCCGACGTACGACTCGAACCACGACGGAAGGACGTCGTCGTAGGCGTGCCACCAGTCCGGTATGCCGGCCTGGGACACCAGAGCCAGCATGGCGTCGCGCTCGGCGTTGTCGGCCACGCCGTACAGGGTGAGGAGGTCGGCGACGTCACGCCTGCGGAACCCGACCCTGCCGAGCTCCATGCGGCTGATCTTCGAATGGGACGCCCGAATGGCCCGCCCGGCCTCTTCGAGGGTGATGTGCCTGCTCTCTCGCAGGCGGCGCAACCGCGTGCCCAGCATGATCCGCAACACTGCCGACGTCCGGCGCGGTTGCGCCGGAAAAGTGCCGGGAAGCGGCCTGGCTCCATCCGCAGGGGCGGTAGTCATTTAGGGTCCTTTTGGGCCGACCAATGATTGCGCCCGCTTCACAATACCCGCAGGACCCTTTTGCGCAAGTGGCGATTCTAGCTCTCGAGGAAATCGTCGAAGGCGCCATTCTTGGCCGATGTCAGGAAGGCCGCCATGTCGTCGCGCTCGTATACGAGGACGGGCCCGGAGGGATGCCGGGAGTTGCGGATCGCGACGCGCCCGTCGGGCAGCTCGGCGAGCTCCACGCAGTTGCCACTCGGGTTGCTCCGGCGGCTCTTGCGCCAGACCAGCCCCGCGAGTTGCGGATCATGCACTCCGTTGCGACTCTCGGTCATCGGCCCCGCCCTCCCCGTTCCCGACAGGATACGGCCCCGGTGACACGTGAGGCTGCACGTGCATCCGCACTTGCATAGGTGTGTCAATACGGGCCATGATGACTAACCTATTCAACTCATCACAATCCTCACATGGACCTCACAGGGCTCGGGATGACTGGCTATCGGACGGACGGCACTTCCCTCGCGGAAGCCGAAGGTGACCGCTGGGACGAGTGGTTCACCACTGCCGACCAGGCCTTTCCCATCGGCCGCGCCTGGCCGTGGGAGGCCGTGGAGCGCCCGGGCGGGCAGCGCGAACTGGAGGTCGCCGCCCACGAGTGCCTCCGCGACATCACCGCAGCTCGTACGGCACGGCACTTCACGACCAGCGTGCTCAAGACGTGGTCCATGTCGGACATCGCCGACGACGCCTCACTCGCAGTCAGCGAACTTGTCGCCAACGCCGTCGGCCACGGCCTGCGCCGGATGACGGCCGATCCCCATCCCGTGCGACTCTTCCTCTTCCGCTCCCGGGAGTCGGTGGTGTGCATGGTCACCGATCCGAGCGACGACCCCCCGATGCCGCGCGAGCCCGACTTCGTCGCCGAGAGCGGACGCGGCCTGCACGTCGTCGCCGCGGTGAGCCACACGTGGGGCTGGACGCCGCTGCACCCCAGGGGCAAGGCGGTCTGGGCCGGTTTCGTCGTCACGGGGATCGGCATCACCGGCCGCCTCTGAGCGCGCATACCCAAACTCGGCCGGCCACTTAAAAAGCAAATCCATTCGTTGTGAAATCACACAGCGAACCCTCGGAAAACGCGGTTCCGGCGAATTCCAGCCGGGGAATCCGGATGCCGCCCGGAGAAATTCCGCGCGAATCGTCGCGCATGACGGCCATGACGATCGGCGCCCATGCGTCCACACCGGATGAACCCCGCCGCGACGCCCCCGCGTACCTGCCATCGAAGCGACTTCCCCGCATGAACGAGGACGGGCTCCGATGAAGACGACAGCGCTCATGATCCCGGCCGTGGCGCTCACCCTCGCCGCGTGCTCGGCCACCGCCGGCGCGGGCTCGGCCGGCCCGGCGAATCCCGCGGCCGTGCCGTACGCCGCCGGCCAGGCCGGAAACGCGGCCGCCGGCCAGGCGGGCAACGACGCCGACGTGCGGTTCTCCCAGGAGATGATCCCCCACCACTGGCAGGCGATCCAGATCGCCGCTCTCGCCTCGGACCGCGGCTCCGATCCCTACGTGCGGAAACTCGCCCGCGAGATCACCGAGAACGAGGCGGCCGACATCCGGGTGATGTCCGGCTGGCTGCGTTCGTGGGGAAAGCCCGTGCCGTCGGGCGACCTCGGCTCCGGGCACGACATGCCCGGCATGATCTCGCAGACCCAGATCCTGGCGCTGGAGGGCAGGTCGGGCGCCGACTTCGACCGGCTCTGGCTGACCGTGCTGGCCAAGCACCTGGACTCGGGGATCGCGATGGCCGAGAAGGTGCTCGGCGCGGGCACGCACCCGGGCACCAGAGACCTGGCCAAGAAGATCGTCACAACGCAGCGGGCCGAGATCGCCCAGATCACCGACCGGCTCGGCTGATCCTGACCGGCGTGGCGGCCTAGCCGAGCGCGAGATCGAGCTTGAACGCCGCGCTGATCAGCGCGAGGTGGGTGAACGCCTGGGGGAAGTTGCCGAGCTGCTCCCCGGTGTGCCCGATCTGCTCCGCGTAGAGGCCCACATGGTTGGCGTAGGTCAGCATCTTCTCGAAGGCCAGCCTGGCGTCGTCGAGCCGCCCGGCACGGGTCAGCGCCTCGACGTACCAGAACGAGCAGATCGAGAACGTGCCCTCGTCACCGCGGATTCCGTCGGGGCTGACCGCGGGGTCGTAGCGGTATACCAGCGAGTCGGAGACGAGCCGGTTCCCGAGCGCATCGAGGGTCGACAACCACTTGGGGTCGGTGGGCGCGACGAACTTGGCCAGCGGCATCATGAGGACGGCCGCGTCAAGCACGTCGTCGTCGTAGTGCTGGACGAACGCCTGCAGGTCGGCCGACCAGCCGCGCCGGAAGATCTGCCGGTAGATGTCGTCGCGGGCGACGCGCCAGCGTGCGAGGTCGGCGGGCAGGCCGCGGTGCGTGGCCATGCGGATGGCCCGCTCGATGGCGACCCAGCACATCAGCCGTGAATACACGAAGTTCTTGCGTCCCCCGCGGGTCTCCCAGATGCCCTCGTCGGGCTGGTCCCAGTTGTCGCAGACCCAGTCGACGATCATGCAGACCTGGTCCCAGCGGTCGCTGGAGATGGGCCTGCCCCACTTGTCGTAGAGGTAGACGGAGTCGATGAGCGCGCCGTAGATGTCGAGCTGGAGCTGGTCCACGGCTCCGTTCCCCGTGCGCACCGGGGCGGATCCCTCGTAGCCCTCCAGGTGGCCAAGCTCGGTTTCCGGCAGCTCGCGCCGCCCGTCGATGCCGTACATGATCTGCAGAGGCCCCGCGGGCCCGGAGCTCGACATGGTGGCGTTGGAGGTCAGGAAGTCCATGAACGCCTCGGCCTCGTCGACGAAGCCCAGCCTGAGCAGCGAATACACGCAGAACGCGGCATCTCTGATCCACACGTAGCGGTAGTCCCAGTTGCGCTCACCGCCGACGCGTTCCGGGAGGCTGGTCGTCGGGGCGGCCACGATGCCCCCGGTCGGGGCGTAGGTGAGCAGTTTCAGCGTCAACGCCGACCGGTGGACCATCTCGCGCCAGCGGCCGCGATAGCGGGAGCCCGCCAGCCAGGACCGCCAGAACCGCACCGTGGCGGCGAACTGCTCCTCGGCCTCGGCGAGCGCACAGGTCTTGACCGCGACCTCGTCGCACAACCGGTCGAGGGCGAAGACGGCCGACTCTCCCTCGAGGAGCTTGAACTCCGCCCGCACGTCCGTGCCGTCTCCCTCCATGGGCACGCTGGCGGTCAGCATGAGTGACAACGACGGCGACTGGAAGATCGCGCGGTCGCCCCTGAAGGACAACGTATGCGTCTCGGTCCCGTAGCCGAACCGGGGGGCGATCCGCGCGCGGAAGGGCAGTGCTCCCCTCACGCAGAGCACCCGCCTGATCAGGCGGTGCCGGTCGATCTCGCGGGATTCGTCCTCGACGGGCATGAAGTCCTGGATCTCCCCCACCCCGTCGGCGGCGTAGAACCGGGTGATGAGGACGTTGGTGTCGGGGAAGTAGAACTGCTTGGTCTTGGACGGCACGCAGGCGGCCAGCTCGAACGAGCCTCCGCGGTCGGCGTCGAGGATCGACCCGAACACGCTCGGGGCGTCGAAACGCGGGCAGCAGTACCAGTCGATCGTGCCGTTGACGCCCACCAGCGCCGCCGTGCGGAGATCTCCGATGAGTCCGTGATCGGAGATCGGCAGGTAGCGCGAGGCGCCGGAAAACCCGGATTCCGTCATGTCGGCCCTCTCCCCCTGGATGCCTTTCACGGTATTTCGTGGGGACGGGCCCGCAGGTCAGCCGTAACCCAACGGAGGGCCAGGTTTCGGCCAACCGGTTCATTCCCGCAGTACGGCCAGGGCCCGGTCGGCGGCCTTCTTCAGCGCGGCGACGCTGCGCTCGAGGGCGGCCCGCTCGCCCTCGTTCATGGCGGGCATGAACATCTGCTGCACCCCGCCGGCGCCGAGCACGCTGTCCAGCGAGAGGGTGACACCGTACGGCGGGTAGTAGGCCGCCACCGGCAGAACGGCACGCTCGTCGCGCAACACCGCCTCGACCAGCAGCGCGGAGACGACGCCGATGCCGTACTGGCTGGCTCCGGTGCCCTCGATGATCGTGATGTTGGCGTATCTGATGTCGTTCTCGATGTCCTGCCGCACCTGGTCGACGGGCTCGGGGCAGCGGGCGAGCAGGTCGAGCGCGGGCGTGCCGCCGACCGACGCCGACGACCA
Organism: Planotetraspora thailandica; assembly: GCF_016863335.1. Lineage (GTDB taxonomy): Bacteria > Actinomycetota > Actinomycetes > Streptosporangiales > Streptosporangiaceae > Planotetraspora > Planotetraspora thailandica. The sequence goes on along the minus strand of NZ_BOOR01000057.1, from coordinate 20,349 downwards.
CAGGAGCACCTCGGAGGTGCCGTGCTCGCCCACCACCATGGCCTGCACGTCTCTGGGCCGCACCCGCAACCGGTCGGCGAGGTGCACGCGGAACCGCAGGCTGTCGATCAGCGTGCCGGTGGAGAAGACCCGGTCGTGGCCGGCCAGGCGTCGGGTGAGGTCGGCCAGCGGGTCGGGCGGGTCGGTGACGACCATGAGCACCGCCTCCGGCGCGACCGCGACGACGCGAGGCACGACGTCGGCGTAGACCCGCGCGTTGGCCGCGATGAGCCGCAACCGGCCCTCGGGGTCGGAGCGGTCGGTGGCGCCCCCCGCCTTCTCGTTCAGCCCCGCCGTGATCACCACGACGGCGGCGCCGTCCAGGTCGTCATAGCCGCCGCTGCGCACCTCGACGAGCGGGGACAGGGGAGTGGCGTAGCGCATGTCGGCCGCCACTCCGTCGGCCCTCCGGGCGTCGAGGTCGATCAGAACGATCTCGCAGCACATCCCGCCGCGCTCGATGAGCGACAACACGGTGGCCGCGCCGACCGCGCCCGCTCCCACAACGCCGACCTTCACGCCGCACCGCCTCCCCCTCTCGGGGTTCCCCTCCGTACGGACGACCCGGCCGGGCCCGGGGAGATTTTGGACGCCACCGACCTGCACAAATAGGAGAAATGGGAGACTCGGGAAAAGACCTCACGTCGCGCCGGACCCAGGGGGAGGTCGTCGCCATGGCCAGACGCACGGTCGCCGACCAGTTCGTGGAGATCATGATGGCCGCGGGTGTGCGGAGGATCTACGGCGTGGTCGGGGACAGCCTCAATCCCGTCGTCGACTCCGTCCGCAGGCACGACGGCATCGACTGGGTGCACGTGCGCCACGAGGAGGTGGGCGCCTTCGCCGCGGGGGCCGAGGCGCAGCTCACCGGACGGCTCACCGCCTGCGCGGGGAGCTGCGGGCCGGGCAACGTGCACCTGATCAACGGTCTCTACGACGCGCACCGCAGCATGACGCCCGTGCTCGCCCTGGCCGCTCAGGTGCCCAGCACCGAGATCGGCACGTCCTATTTCCAGGAGACCACCCCCAAGCTCTATTTCCAGGAGTGCAGCCACTACTGCGAGACGGTCAGCCACCCCGAGCAGATGCCGCGGGTCGCCCAGATCGCGATCCAGGAGGCCATCGGCAACGACGGCGTGGCGGTCGTGGTGCTGCCCGGCGACGTGGCCGACGAGCCGGCGGCGGCCGCCCAGTTGGAGCACCCGTACCGGCTGGAGCAGCAGCCCGCCGCGCGGCCGTCGGACTCCGTGCTGGAGGAGATGGCCGAGATGATCGACTCGGCGCAGCGGGTGATGCTCTTCTGCGGGCGCGGCGTCGCAGGCGCCCACGACGAAGTGATCGCGTTGGCGGCCCGGCTCAAGGCGCCAATCGGGTACGCGCTGCGCGGCAAAGACTGGATCGCCTACGACAATCCCTTCGAGGTGGGAATGTCCGGCCTGCTGGGATACGGCGCCTGCTACGACGCCATGCACGAGTGCGATCTGCTCATCCTGCTCGGCACGGATTTTCCGTACACCCAGTTCATGCCGACGGAGCCCAGGATCGTCCAGGTGGACGTGCGCCGCGAGCGGCTCGGCCGCAGGTCGCGGCTGGACCTCGGCGTCTGGGGCGACGCGGGGGAGACCGTGCGGGCGCTGCTCACCCAGGTCGTCGAGAAGTCCGACACGTCCTTCCTCGACCGCATGCTCCGCAGGCACGACGAGCTCGTCGGGCGGCTGCGTTCCTACGCCGAGGAGGTCGGCGACCGGCGGCCGATCCATCCGGAGCACGTGGCCGCCACACTCGACCGGTTCGCCGCCGACGACGCCGTCTTCACTGCCGACACCGGCATGTCCACGGTTTGGGCGGCCCGGCTGATCAGCGCCACCGGACGGCGGCGCCTGCTGGGCTCGTTCGTGCACGGGTCGATGGCCAACGCGCTGCCACAGGCGATCGGCGCCCAGATCTGCTCCCCCGGCAGGCAGGTCGTCGCCATGTGCGGGGACGGCGGCCTGGCCATGCTGTTGGGCGACCTTCTCACCCTCGCGGAGTACGACCTGCCAGTGAAGGTCGTCATCTTCAACAACGGCTCCCTGGGCATGGTCGCCCTGGAGATGCTCGTCGCGGGCTATCCGCCGTATGAGACGGCTCTCAAGAACCCCGACTTCGCCGCCCTGGCGGCCGCGGCCGGCATCGGAGGCCTGCGCATCGAGGACCCCGGCGACGTGCGGGAGGGCCTGCGCGACGCCCTCCAGACGAAGGGGCCGGTCGTCGTCGACGTGCTGACCGACCCCAACGCCCTGTCGATGCCACCCAAGATCCGCAAGGAGCAGGTGAAGGGATTCGCCCTCGCGATGACCAAGCTGGTGCTGGCCGGGGAGGCCGACGAGGTCGTCAACATGGCACGCAGCAACCTCCGCAACCTGCCCCGGCCCTAGATGTCAGGCGGGGCGGGGCGCGATCTCGTCGAGCTCGGCCAGCGCGGCCTCGTCCGGAACCCAGACCGCCGCGGCCGCGTTGGCCTTGACCTGCTCCGGCTTGGTGGCGCCTGCGATCACCGAGGCGACCGCGGGCTGGGCGAGCAGGCCGGCGATGGCGACGTCGAGCAGGGTGACGCCCTGCCGCTCGGCGAACGCCTCCAGCCCCTCGACGACGTCGAACCGGGTGTCGGTGAGGTACTCGGGACGGTCGGCCAGCCGGGTGCCCTCGGGCCTGGTCTGGTCACGGCGGTACTTGCCGGTGAGCATGCCGTTGGCCAGGGGGAAGTACGGGAGCAGGCCGATGCCGTGGTGGACCAGCGCGGGACTGAGCTCCCGCTCCACGCCGCGGTTCAGCAGGCTGTACTCGTTCTGTGCGCTGATGAAGCGCTCATGCCCTTCGGTCCGGGCGATCCACTCGGCCTCGGTGACCTGCCAGCCGGCCAGGTTCGATGAGCCCACGTACCGCACCTTGCCCTCGCGGACCAGGTCGGACAACGCCGAGAGCGTCTCCTCCAGCGGCGTCGACGGGTCCGGCTTGTGGAACTGGTAGAGGTCGATCCAGTCGGTCTGCAAACGGCGAAGCGACCGCTCGACGGCCTTCCTGATGTACCGCCGCGAGCCCCTGGCCCCCCAGTCGGGACCGTTGGCGCCGCCGGTGTCCCAGCCGAACTTCGTGGCCAGCACCACCTCGTCACGGCGCCCCTTCAGCACCTCGCCGAGGAACGTCTCCGACTCGCCGTAGCTGTCGGCCGTGTCGATGAGGGTGACCCCGGCCTCGAAGGCGGCGTCCACGACGGCCCGCGTGGCATCGAGGTCGATCCTGCGGCCGAAGTTGTTGGCCCCGAGGCCGACCGTCGAGACGACGAGTCCCGAGTCTCCAAGCCGGCGATAGGTCATGTCCGCCATGTCATCTCTCCTGATCTCGCGAATACGGCACTTGAGTAGCACACGTCACTTGGTCAGCGTGTGCCGCGCCTGACCAATTCCACGACGGCGGCGACGTCGGAGTCCGCCCAGCCCTCGTCGGCAGCCTCCTCGTACAACCGCTCGACGAGGTGGGCCAGCGGCAGCACGAGGCCGTGCGACTCCGCGATCTCCCGCGTGAGCCGTACGTCCTTGGCGCCGAGCAGCGTGGTGAACCAGCCGGCGTGATCGCCGCCGATGATGTCGTCCAGCCGGTTGTGGAGCAGGGGCGGCACGGACGGCCACTTGAAGAGCAGTTCGCGGAACGCCTTGCGGTCGATCCCGGCGGCCTCGGCCGTGGCGACGATCTCCGAGACCAGCACGATGTTGGACATGAGCAGGTAGTTGCTCAGCAGCTTCAGCGTGACCGCGCAGCCGGGGTCGTCACCGCAGTAGGTGAAGGAGGCGAAGGCGTCCCGCCAGATCGGGGTGATCCGCTCGACGGCCACACGGTCGCCGCCGAGCAGCGTCCTGGCGTTCCCCAGCACGACGTCGAGGGGGCCGCCGAGGATCGGCGCGGCGACGAATCTCCCGCCGGGCGCCAGGTCACGAAGGCTCCGCGACGTCGCAGGGGAGACGGTGCTGGTGTCGGCCACGACAAGGTCGTCCCGGCCCGACGCGGCCTCGGCCACCTGCTCCATGACCGCGTGGACGGCGTGATCGTCGGCCAGGGAGAGCACCACGGCCTGTGCGTTCCGGACCGCCTCGGCCGGAGACGGCGCCAAGGTCGCGCCCTCGTCGAGCACATCGGCGGCTTTGCCCGGGGACCGGTTCCAGACCGTGACGGAGAAGTGTTGCCTGAGCAGCCGCTCGGCTAGCGCCCGGCCCATTCTGCCCATCCCCAAAACCGCGATCCGCATAAATCATCCCCCCGTCCGATTCTCACCTTCTGCTGGTCAGGACCGACGCGGGGGTGGGCATGCAGCAGGATGAGCACATGCATCCCGTACGGCACAGCGTCCGCGCGATCCTCTTCGACGGCGACGAGATCATCCTTTTCCGGCGGATCAGGCCGGGTGTGGAGCCGTACTGGATCACGCCGGGAGGCGGCGTCGAGCCGTCGGACGCCGGCCCGGAGGCGACCCTGCGCCGCGAGCTCGACGAGGAGCTGGGCGCGGTCGCCGGCCCCGCGCTGAGGGTGTTCTCCGTGGCCGAGCCGGGCAGGCTCAGCGCCTTCTACGCCTGCCGGCTCGTGAGCATGGACCTGACCCGGCGGAGCGGTCCCGAGTTCCTCGATCCAGCCGCCGGGGTCCACGAGATCGTCCGGGTGCGCCCGGAGAAGGCCGCCGACCTCAACCTGGTGCCGCCGGAGCTGGCCGGTTTCCTCACGGAGAACGCCGAGACGCTGCCCGCGCTGCTGGACGCGGCGACCTACGCCCCCGGCCGTTACCGCCCGGTCGTCGACGTGCACCTCCTGCTGTTCGACGACGCGGGCCGGGTGCTCCTCGGCCGCCGCCAGGGCACGGGTTATGCGGACGGCGAGTGGCAGATCATGCCGTCGGGCCACTTGGAAGAGGGGGAGTCGGTGATCGAGGCGACGGCCAGGGAGGCCAGGGAAGAGCTGGGCGTCGAGGTCTCCGGCCTGACCGTGGCCCACGTGATGCATCACCGCAACCCCGGCGGCACGGCGCGGATCGGGATGTTCCTGGTGGCCGAGACCGTCCACGGCACGCCGGTCAACGCCGAGCCCCACAAGTGCGCCGAGCTGGGCTGGTTCCCCGTCGACGACCTGCCGTCGGCCACGGTGCCCTACGCGCGGGCGGGCGTGGAGGCCGTCAGGGACGCCCCCGGCTTCTCCCTCCACGGCTGGGCCCTGCCCGTCGCCGCCCACCTGGAGGCCGAAGCCGTACGAGCCGGGTTCGCGGAGACGTCGGTGACGCTCATCGCGCATCGGGCCGGGCACGTGCTCGTGCTCTCCGACGGCGAGGCCGACCGCCTGCCGTCCCTCGTCGTACGGCACGGCCGGAGCCTGGCCGACGCCGTAGCCGAGCTCGCTCAGGGAGACGCGGAGTTCGCGGGCGCGGACGACTACGTGACTTTGGACGGCAGGCTGGGCAGGCGATTCGCCTTCGCCGCGCCCTTGGCCGGCGACCCGCCCGCGACGGGCCGTCTGATTCCGCTCTCCTCCGTCGGCACGAGCCGGCTGCCCCGTGCCGAGCAGATGCTGATCGAAAGCTGGTTCGGCGGGTAAAACACGTCGAAGGTGTGCCGGGAAGTCTGGTCGGCGGAAAGTGTCGTCAACGGCAGGAGTCCGACTGATGGATGCCGCACAGCCGTGCTCCGTGAGCGGGTGAGCGATATGCGCGCACACGATCTCGTCGCACCTTTCCCGACCGTGACCCTCGACCTGCCGGTCGAGCAGGCGGCCCGCCTGCTCGCCGACCAGGACCTGCCCGGCCTGATCGTGCTCGACGAGCGGGGCCGGCCCTTCTCGATCCTGCCCGGCACGCAGGTGCTCAGGCTGGCGGTGCCGCGCTACTGCCAGGACGATCCGGCGCTCGCGCGTGTGATCGACGAGGCGCACGCCGACACGTTCCTGCGCGCCCTGGGGGAGCGCACGGTGCGCGACTCCCTGCCCGGGCGGCCGCGCGAACTGCCGGTGACCGACCCCGACGCGACGCTCCTGGAGGTCGCGGCCCTCATGGCGCGCACCCACAGCCCGGTCGTCGCCGTCGTGGACGGCGGCGAGCTCCTCGGCGCGATCACCCTCCAGGCGCTGATGGACCGGCTGGTCGGCACATGACGTGGACCGCCTGGGCCTCGACGGTCGTCTTCGTCGGGGCCTACGTCCTCATCGCCACGGAGAAGATCCACCGGGTCAAGACAGCCCTCGGCGGGGCGGCGATCATGCTGCTCCTGCACGCGACCACATCCCGCTCCGCGTTCTTCTCCGAGCACTCGGGGGTCGACTGGAACGTCGTCTTCCTGCTGCTCGGCATGATGGTGATCGTCGGCGTGCTCCGCCAGACGGGCGTCTTCGAATATCTGGCGATCTGGGCGGCCAAGCGCGCCCGAGGCCGGCCGTTCCGCCTCATGGTGCTCCTGCTGATCATCACCGCCGGGGCGTCGGCCCTGCTCGACAACGTCACCACGGTGCTGCTGATCGCGCCCGTGACGTTCCTCGTGTGCGAGCGCCTGGGGTTGCCGGTCGCGCCCTTCCTGATCGCCGAGGCCATGGTGTCCAACATCGGCGGCACCGCCACCCTGGTCGGCGACCCGCCCAACATCATCATCGCCAGCCGGGCCGGGCTCACCTTCAACGACTTCCTGATCCACCTCGCGCCGCTCGTCGTCGTGCTGGTGGTCGTCTTCGTCGGGTTGTGCCGGGTCATGTTCAGGAAGTCCTTCGTCTACGATCCGGAGCGCGCCGCCGAGATCATGCGGCTCGACGAGAAGGCCGCCATCCGCGACCGGCGCATGCTCGCCCAGAGCATCGCCGTGTTGTGCGTCGTGGTCGCCGCGTTCGTCCTGCATCCCGTGCTGCACTACGAGCCGTCCGTCGTGGCCCTGCTCGGCGCCGGACTGCTGGTGCTCGTGACCCGGGTGACCACGGAGGACGCCATCCGCGAGGTCGAATGGCCGACGCTCGTCTTCTTCGCGGGGTTGTTCGTGATGGTGGGCGCGCTCGTCGAGACGGGCGTGATCGAGCGGATCTCCTCCGCGGCCGCCGAGGTGACGACCGGCAGGCTCGGCCTCACCACGATGGTCTTGTTGTGGGCGTCGGCCGCGTTGTCCGGCATCGTGGACAACATCCCCTACGTCGCCACGATGAGCCCCATCGTGTCCGACCTCGTCCACAACACCCCCGGAGACGCCACCGTGCTCTGGTGGGCCCTCGCGCTGGGCGCCGGCCTCGGAGGCAACGCCACGGCGGTGGGCGCGTCGGCCAACGTGGTGATCCTCGGCCTCGCCGAACGCAACAACGCCAGGATCAGCTTCTGGGAGTTCACCAAATACGGCCTGGTGGTGGCCGCGATCACCGTCGCGATCGCCATGCCGTACCTGTGGGTGCGCTATCTGATCTGAGCGCTGAGGGCCGCGGCGACGGCCTGCCTGAGGGTCGTGGGGGACCGGCCCAGCAGCAGCGCCAGGTCGTCCGTCTGCGTCTCGAGCATCCCCGCCCGCGCCTGGCCGTGCAGCCAGCCGAGGGCGCCGGGGACTGCGGCGTCCCCCCGGTAGGAGACCGGGCGGCCCGCCACCTCGGACAACACGTCCACAAGCTGTGGATAAGTCCACAGCGGGCCGGTGAGGTCGTAGGCGTGGCCCAGGTGGCCGTCCTGGGTGAGCACGACGGCCGCCGCCTCGGCGAGATCGGCACGCAGGGCGGTGTTGAGTCCGCGTCCACCCGTGCCGCTGGTCAGCTCCCCCGACGCGACGGCCTCGCGCAGGCCCGCGTTGATGAACGCCTCGCTGTAGAAGGGGTTGCGCACCACCGTGTACGGCAGGCCGGAGGCGAATATCGCCCGCTCGGTGGCGTGGTGAGCCTCGGCGACGCCCGTGTCGCCCACGTCGGCGCCGAGGACGCTCGTGTAGACGACCGACGAGACCCCGGCCTCGCCCGCCGCCTCGATCGCCGCCGTGTGCTGGGCGATCCTGCGGCCCGGGTCGAGCTCGGGCGACGAGATCAGCAGCAGGCGGGCGGCTCCCTTGAACGCCTCCCGCAGGCTGCCCGCGTCGTCGTAGTCGCCCCGGCGCACCTGGACCCCGCGGCCGGCGAGGTCGGCGGTACGGCCGGGATCGCGCACCGCGGCGACAATCTGCCCGGCGGGAACGCGGGAGACGAGATCGCCGATCACCAGGCGACCGAGCGCCCCCGATGCGGCCGAGACAACGATCAACGTGTCGTTCACGCCGCACACATTGGGGGTCCGGGCAGCCGCCCGGCAACTCATTTACGGCCCCGCCCGCCAACGCTTGCGACGCTCTGTCTCGGTGTTCGGCACCCGAGCTGTCGACACGCGCCAGAATGATCTCGGCTGATCCACACGAACGATCGAGGAGAGGCGCCATGAGCGAGCACCCGATCTCCGCCCAGGGATACGGACCCGACCACCGGTCCCCGTACGGCTACGGCCTGCACCACGTGCTGCTGGCCATCCCGAAGGACAGCGAGGAGGAGTGCCGGGCGTTCTACGTGGGCGTGCTCGGCATGCTCGAGATCGACAAGCCTCCTGCGCTCAAGGCCCGCGGCGGACTGTGGGTGCGCGCCGACACCCTGGAGATCCACCTCGGCGTGGAGCAGGGGTTCCGGCCCGCGCGCAAGGCGCATCCGGGCATCCGCGTCACCGGCCTGGACGAGCTCGCCGAACGCCTGGCCGGCCGCGGGGTGGAGGTCGTCTGGGACGGCGACTTCCCCGGGCACCGTCGCTTTTACGCGGACGACCCGGTGGGGAACCGGCTCGAATTCATCGAAAGAGACGCCGGCTGATCTTCGTCCGGATACACGACAAAGAGCCGGTAATCATCTCCGCCATAGACCTCCGCGCGGGGGTCCCCGCACCACCAGAGGGTATGCAGCCTGACGTCACTGACGTCTGGGCCTTTGGGGGGTGCGCGCGATGAGAGGTTCTCTTGCGGGGAATCCGCTCGCTGCGATGGTCGTCGGCATGCGGCGCGCGGCGCTGACCGTGGCCGTCGTCGCGATCGCCGGGTTCGTCGCCGCACCTCAGCAGGTCGCGATGGCATCCGACCCCAACGAGGGTCACGGCACCGGAAACGGCAACGGGCCGGTGTGGAGCCGCAACCAGGGCCAGCACAACCAGAACGCACCGGCCATCAACAGCCCGACCACCGTCGTGGGCGTTCAGCAGGTGAACAGCGTCAGCGAGAACACGAACACGCAGAACGGCCTGTGCAGGAAGGGCTTCCGCTTCTGCAAGATCAAGCAGAAGATGCGGCTCTCGCGTCGCGGGTGGTGACGCGGCGGCGGCCCGAAATGGTTGCTCACCGCGGTCAATGTCTTCGCACGTGATCCACCAGCCGTCTCCCGGGCGCTGGGAATCATGCGGCAATAACGTGCGCCCCGGCATATCAGCGGCATGTCCCCCGCCTGACCTGCTCGTAAGCTGGCCGTCGTTTGAGATCGCGAGGCCGATTCAGCGGGGGGCGGACGATGATGTGCCAGAGTGACGGCAGGGCACGCGGGATGAAAAGCGCCGCGACACGTTTTCTGGTCGGCGCCTCCGCCTCGGCCGCTCTCGTGGCGATCGTGGCTCCGATCTCCGCCGGTGCGGCCACGCCGAAGCCGCCGCGTACGACCGCCGCGGGTTCTGACACCGGAGGCGACCCGACCGGTGCGGACGGCCCCACTGTTGCCACGGAAAATCACGGCTACCAGCACACGTCGAGCTCCTCCACGGATGGGACGACCGCCGTGCAGAACGCGCTGTGCCGCAACACCAAGGTCTGCAACATAAAGCAGAAGGTCATCGTGATGACCCCGGAGAAGACGATCGAAGTCACCCCGTCATCCACACCGACACCGGAGCCGGTCGTGACGGAGCAGGCCACCATCCTGCCCGCGCCGGTGGCCACGCCGCAGACGGCGCCGCTGCTCAGTCTGGGGATCTTCATCGGCCTGAACGCCGATTCTCCGGCGCCGGCCCTCTCTCCGTGACGCCTCCGTGTGACCAAGACGGCGATGGTTCGCGGGGATGGGTCAGGCCGTGTGCCTGTTGGTGGCAACGGGACGTTGATCTGCCTGAGGGACGTGGGCTTCGCTGCTATGAGATCGAAGGCGCGACTGCGGTACGGATAGGGGTTCGCTACCCCAATTGGAACTCTCAGGACGTGGCGGACGACTCTGATCGTCTCCGCAAGGTCGGCCTGTTGCTGATCACCAGTGCGGCATCGGAGTCCATGTGAAACACCACGGAAAAGACGCCGACATCCTCACGAACTACAGCATCCCCAGCTTCGTTATCCAACGGTGATCTAACCGACATCTTGACACTTGTGTCGACCACGATCACTCTCGCGGGAGAGCGCTCTCCCACCTTCCACGAGACATGACCGGCACTTCGGCGGCGGCATGTCGTGACCCCCTCCGCAAGCCCTTCGCGGCCTCTCCCGGCCTGCCCCGGCATCACGGCCCCTCAGCAGGCGCGGCTTCCCCGGGTCGCGACCCGTCCGAACGAGGAGATGCGCATGGAGCCCCCGACCCGTCCCGCCACACGACCCCCAGGGCGCCCTTCCCTCCTGGTGGCGGCCTTCGCCGTACTGACGTTGATCTTCAGTGGTGCGGCGGTCACGCTGGCGACGCCGGCCGGCGCGGCGGCCTCCCTGCTGTCGCAGGGCAAGACGGCCACCGCGTCCTCGACCGAGAACGCCGGAACCCCGGCGTCGGCCGCCGTCGACGGCAACCCCGGCACCCGCTGGTCCAGCGCCGCGGCCGACCCGCAATGGCTCCAAATCGATCTCGGCGGTACGGCGAACATCTCGCAGGTCGTGCTGACCTGGGAGACCGCCTACGCCACGGCCTTCCAGATCCAGACGTCCAGCAATGCCACGACCTGGACATCCGTCTACTCCACGACCACGGGCACCGGCGGCACCCAGACCCTCGACGTCACCGGAACCGGCCGCTACATCCGCATGTACGGCACGGCCAGGGCCACCGGATGGGGCTACTCCCTGTGGGAATTCGCCGTCTACACCGGGGACACGGGAGGCCCCGGCGGACCAGGTGGACCGGGTGATCCCGGGAATCCCGGTGTGACGCCGATCTCCGCCTTCAAGCAGGTGTCGGCCTCTTCGTGGGAGGGCGGCAACGCCCCGGCCGCCGCACTCGACGGACGCACCAACACCCGCTGGTCCAGCCAGTTCGCCGAGAACCAGTGGCTGCAGGTCGACCTGGGCGGCTCCGCGACGATCACCGGCGTGACGCTCAACTGGGAGTCGGCCTACGCCACCGGCTATCACATCGACGTGTCCGACAACGGCACGACGTGGACTCCGATCTACACCACGACTACCGGCAAGGGCGGCGTCGAGAACCTCAATGTGTCCGGCAGAGGCCGCTACGTGCGGTTCTTCGGCACGGCCCGGGCCACCGGCTACGGCTACTCCCTCTGGGAGTTCCAGGTCTTCGGCACGGTGGACACCTCGGCCGCCACCGCGCCCCTGCTCTCCCGGCCCACGAAGGCTCCCGCGACCACCGGCCAGTTCGCGCTGGCGGCCCCCGCGGACCGCGCGATGATCACGAACACACGCCGGCCGGCGTTGTCGTGGGCTGCCGTGCCGGGCACTACGCGGTACGAGGTGTGGATCAACGTCAGCCGCACCGACTACGACTTCACCGCACCGGGCAAACTCCTCGACCTCTACACCAAGGTCGCCGAGACGACGAGCCCGACCTACACCCCGACCTGGGACATCACCGATCGCTGGACCTACAAGTGGTTCGTCGTCGCGGTGAGCGGCTCCGGGGCGACGACCACGTCGAACATCCGCACGTTCAGCGTCTATCTGCCCGACATCGAGGCCGTGGCCGACGGCGTGAACATCGTGGGCGGCGCTCGCGACCTCAACAAGAACGGCACCATCGAGCCGTACGAGGACTGGCGTCAGCCGGTCGAGACCCGCGTCAACGACCTTCTCGGCAGGATGACCACCGAGGAGAAGGCGTACCAAATGTTCTACGTCGCCCAGACCTACCCCCAATCGGGGTGGCACTTCGGCCCGGCGCTTCCGGCCGACCTCCACAACGTGCTGCTCGGCGCGGCGGGCACCCGCCTCGGCATCCCGCCCGTCTCGGCGGGCGACACCATCGCCGGATACCAGACCACCTATCCGCTCCAGAGCGCCCTGGCGGCGGGCAAGGACTACGCGCTCGACTACAAGCTGGGCGACATGCAGCGGCGTGAGGAACTCGAGGTCGGCGCACGCGGCGTGCTCGGTCCCCTCGCCGAGGTCGGCACGAAAGTCCTGTATCCCCGCATCCAGGAGGGCAACGGCGAGAACGCGGACGTCGCCGCGGCCCAGGTGAGGGCGCTGGTCGCGGGCCTTCAGGGCGGCCCCGAGCTCAACCCGGGCTCGGTCCTCGCGACCGTCAAGCACTGGCCCGGGGAGGGCGCCGGCGGCGAGGCCGGCATCACCTTCGACGCGGTGACCATCAAGTACCACATGATCCCGTTCCGGGCCGCGATGGACGCCGGAGCGGTCAACATCATGCCCGGCTACGCGGGCAGTTCCTACCTCGACCCCGGCGGCCCCGGCGCGGGCGACAGCAAGCCGATCCTCGACTACCTGCGCAACAACCTGGGCTACACCGGGCTCATCACCACCGACTGGCTGCCGTACGGCGCCTGGATCAACGCGGCGAACGCCGGATCGGACGTGATGGGCGGCGCCGACCCGGGCACGGCCGGCTTCTCGATGGCGAACTTCATCTCCAGCGTGCCCGTCGCCCGGATCAACGACGCCGTCACCCGCGTCCTGCGGCTGAAGTTCCAGCTCGGCATCTTCGACCATCCGTACGGCGACCCGGTGAACGGTCCGTACCGGTTCCACCAGCCGTCCTACGTCGCGTTGGCCAACCAGGCCGCGCGCGAGTCGATCACGCTACTGAAGAACACCAACTCCGCCTTGCCGATCAAGCTCAAGGCGGGAGACAACATCGTGGTCGCGGGCCCCCGCGCCACCGACGGCACCGCCTGCTGCATCTGGACCAGCTACTTCCACGAGGAGCAGGGCTCGCTCAACCTGCTCAATGCGATCAAGGCACGCGCGGCCACGGCCGGCGTCAACGTCTACCAGGACACCGGGCCTGCACCCAAGCTCGCCGTCGTCGCCGTCGGCGAGCCGACCTACACCCACGGCACCGCATGGGTGAAGGAGCAGCCTTACCTGCCCGCCGACCAGGTCGCCGTCATCCGTAACTTCCACGACCAGGGCATCCCGGTCGTCGTGGTCATGGACCTGCCCCGTCCCACCGTGATCACCGACTGGTACGGCCTGGCCGACGCCATCGTGATGACCTACCGCGGCGGCGAGGAAGTCGGGCCCGCCACGGCGAGCCTGCTGTTCGGCGACTACACCCCGCGCGGGAAGCTGCCCTGGCAACTCCCGCGCAGTGTCGACCAGATCCTCAGGCCAGGCGGCACTGACGTGCTCGCGGACGCCGTGGAGGACTGGAACATCCCGTACGACCTGGGCGCCACCGCCGCCGAACGCGCCGACATCCGGGCGAAGATCGACGCTGGGCAACCGGTGCCCAGCACCTACGGAAACCCGCTCTATCCGTACGGCGCCGGCCTGCAGGGCTGGTGATGTGAGGAAACGAACACGACCCGGCGGGGCACCCGCCGGGTCGTGGGTCGGCGGTAATCAGCCGATGGGCGTGTGCCACCCCTGGGCGGGCAGGTTCGCCTCGTCCGGCCCCCACGCCCCCTCCTGGTAGGTGAGGACGTCGCCGGGCAGGTCGAGGACGGGCTCGACGATGCGCCACTCCTGCTCGATGAGCTCCTCGCGGGCGAAGCGCACGTGCCGGCCGTCCATCGCGTCGTCGAGAAGCCGCTCGTAGGCGTCGGGCCGCGGTCCGAGGACGTCGCCGAAGTTCACCGACAGATCCACCGGCCGGCCCGTCACCTCGACGCCCGGGTTCTTGACCTGTAGGGACATCGTGATGCCGTCGGCGCGCCCGAGCCGGAAACGCAGCAGGTTGGCCGCGGGCTCGACCGAGCCGGACGCCGGGATCAGGGTCTGCTGCGGCTGCTTGAACTCGACGACGACCTCGGTCGCGTTCTTCGGCAGGAGCTTCCCGGTGCGCAGGAAGAACGGCACCCCGGACCAGCGCGGGTTGTCGATCGTCAGCCGGGTGGCGACGAACGTATCGACGTGCGAGTCCGGCGCCACGCCCGGCTCGTCGCGGTAGCCGGCGTACTGCCCGCGTACGGTCGTGTCCGGCGAGAGCGGAGCGACCTGCCGCAGCACCGCGACCTCGGCCTCACGGAAGCTTTCGGGGTCGCTTCCGGCCGGCGGCTCCATCGCGAGCAGGGCGACGATCTGCAGCACGTGGTTCTGCAGCACGTCGCGCGTCGCGCCTACCTTGTCGTAGAAGCCCGCCCGGCCCTGCGTGCCGAAGCTCTCGGCGACGGTGACCTGGATGTTGTCGATGTGCTCCCGGTTCCAGAGCGGCTCGAAGAGCCGGTTGCCGAACCGGAAGACGCTGAGGCCTTCGACCGGCTCCTTGCCGAGGTAGTGGTCGATGCGGAAGATCCGGTCCGGTGCGAACACGCCGCGCAGGGTGTCGTTGAGTGCGCGGGCGGACGCAAGGTCGTGGCCGAACGGCTTCTCCACGACGACCCGGCCGCGCTCAGCCAGACCGGCGCCGGCGATGCCCTGCACGACCGCGCCGAAGACCGCCGGAGGGATGGCGAGGTAGAACACGGGCCGCTGCGCGCTGTCGAGCGCGTCGGCGAGCCGCTGGTAGGTCGCGGGATCGGCGTAATCGCCGGAGATCATGGTCAACCGCTGCGCAAGGGTGTCGAAGACGTCCTCATCGATCACGCCGCCGGACTCGGTTATCGACTTACGAGCCGCGGTGACGAGCTGCTGGTCGTCCCAGGGGGAGCGGGCGACGCCGATGACCGGCCCGTCCAGCCGGCCGCGGCGGGTCAGCTCGTACAACGCCGGGAACAGCTTCTTGGAGACCAGGTCTCCGGTCACGCCGAACAGCACCGTTGCGTCAGAACGCACGTCCATGGATCGGACTCACCTCAAGGTGTGGAATCTCTTTACCACGCGCATAACCGCTGGCCAGATCCCTCAATTCCCGTCGACCCAAAGCTGCGCAGGGGCTGAGGCAACCGCTGTCCACATCCGGCGCCTGCCGATCGGCCGGCATCATCTGATGATCGGCGAATGCGCGGACCGGGCTGACGTGGTTCACGCATACTTCTCGACCGCTCTGCGCAACTCGGCGAGCATCGAGTCCGACGGCTGCTCCACCGCCATGCGGGTGTAGCCGGCGTCGATCCCGCGCATCCGCAGGGCGGCCTTCAACCGGGCCGGGTTGCCGGCGGTCAGGTCCACAACGTGGTCGACCTGCTTCTGCGCCGCCTCCGCCGCGGTCGAGTCGCTCTGCGCCAAGGCCGATCTGAGCCGGACGAACGGTTCGGGGAACGCCGAGGCGACGCTGGAGATCACCCCGGCCAATCCGTGCTCCTGAGTGGCCGCCAGCAACGCGTCCGCCCCGGCGAACAGGTCGAAGTCGTCTGGTACGGCGGCGCGGTAACGGTCCAGCCGGGAGAGCGGCTCATCGCTGATCTTGGCGCCGCGCACGTTCGGCAGCTCGGCGATGCGAGCCAGCAGGTCGTCACTGACCACGACGCCCGTGCGCGCGGTGAAGACGTAGACGTAGACGTCCATCCCGTCCGCCGCCGCGCTGATCTGCTCGAAGAAGTTCAGCACCGCCGCGTCCGTCGTCGGCAGGTAGTACGGCGTGATCGCGGCGACCGAGCGTGCGCCGCAGCCGCGTGCGTCCCCGATCAGGTCGAGCACCTCGCGGGCGCTCGACGCGCCGACGTGCACCACGTTTTCCACCCCGCCCAGCTCCTCCGCGCCCAGTTCGACGAGCGCACGCCGTTCTGCGCGTTCGAGCGAGGGGAACTCGCCGGTCGTCCCGAGGGTGAACGCACCGTCGACTCCGCTGGCCGCGACGAAGCGCAGGATGCGGCGCGATGCCGCCAGATCGAGGGTGCCGTCGGCGGCGAAACCGACCGGCGCCGCAGTGAGGATCTTCCGTCCCAGGTTCATGCCACGCCTTCCTGAAGTGCCTGCATCGGCAGGCCGCTGGACACCACGGTCTCATGCACCTTGTCGCCGGCTGCCGATGGAAGTCAGGAGGCGGGCACGGGGGCATCCGGCGCGATGAGGCTCTCCTGGCGCAGGGCCGTCCAGAACTCCACCGGGATCTTCTCGCCGATCGCGGCGACGTCCTCGGCGGCGTGGCTGGGCCGAGAGGACCCGGGGATGACCGCCCGGGTGGCGCGATGGGCCAGGGAGAACTGGAGCGCGGCGGCCTTGACGCTGATGCCGTACTGCTCACACAGAGCCCTGATGCGCTCCACCTTGTCCACGACGGCTCGGGACGCCTCCTCGTATTCGAAGTGGTCCCCGCCGGCCGTGATTCCGGAACTGTAAGGGCCGCCGACCACGATGTCGACGTTCTGCTCTACAGCTTCGGGCATGAGCCGCTGCAGAGCGCGCCGGTGGTCCAGCAGGGTGTATCGCCCCGCCAGCAGGAAGGCGTCCGGTCGCGGCTCGTCCAGCTCAAGGGTGACCTCCAGCGGCTCGACCCGGTTGACGCCCAGGCCCCAGCCCCTGATGACGCCCTCGTCCCGGAGTTGCTGCAGCGCGCGGAAGGCGCCGGTGCGCGCCTGGTCGTAGACGGCCGGCCACTCGTCGCCGTGGAAATCGGGGGCGACGTCGTGCACCCAGACGATGTCGATGCGGTCGAGGCCGAGCCGCTCAAGGCTGTCCTCGATCGATCGGCGGGCGCCGTCGGCGCTGTAGTCGTAAACGATCTTGTTGGGGCGGCCGTGCTCGAAAAGGCCGCCCTTCTCGCCCAGACCACGGGCCGCGGGGTCTTCGATCTCATCCAGGATGAGCCTGCCGACCTTGGTGCTCAGGACGAACTCGTCGCGCGGATGTGCAGTGAGCACCTGTCCGAGCCGGCTCTCGGCCAGGCCCGCGCCGTAGAAGGGGGCGGTGTCGAAGTAACGAATGCCGTGGTCCCAGACGGCCTGCACGGTGGCGATGGCCTCCTCCTCCGGGATGGCCCGGTACATGTTGCCCAGCGGCGCGCTGCCGAAGCCCAGAGGGCTGGGCAGGAACTCGATGCTCATGCCGGCGACCCTTTCTGCGTGTTACGTTCCTTCGCTTCCCTGGCGATATCCACAAAAAGATCCACAATGCAGGGATTGCGACGTGTTGGCGGTTCTCAACGGCGATGAAAGTCACGGGAGGATGGTCGGGATCATGCCGCCGTCGACGCTGAGCGCGGCGCCGGTCGTGGCCGAGGACTGATCCGACGCGACGTACGCGATGAGGTTGGCCACCTCTTCGGGCCTGATCAGGCGGCCCAGCAGCGAACCCGCAGTGCGGCCCTGGCTGACGAACCTGTGTTCCTGCTCGGCCGGATCGAGACCGGGATAGAGGTCGGCCCACATCTTCCGTATGCCCTCGCTGAGGGTCGGCCCCGGAAGGACACTGTTCACGGTGACCCCGGTGCCGGCGACCTGCTGGGCCATCCCGCGTGACAGCGCCAGCTGTGCCGTCTTCGTCATCGCATAATGGATCATGTTCGTCGGGGGTTGGACGCCCACCTCGCTGCTGACGAAGATCACCCGACCCCACCCGCGGCCGACCATCCTCGGCGCATAGTGCCGCGCCAGCCGTATCCCGGACAACACGTTGACCTGGTAGATCCGCAACCACTCGTCGTCGGTGATCTCGAACACCGGCTGGATGGTGTAGATCCCCACGTTGTTGACCAGGATGTCGACGTCGGGCAGCTGCTCGGTCAGCGTCGCGGTTCCGTCCGCGGTGCCGACGTCGGCGGCGATCCCGCGCACGCCGAGCCGCTTCGCGGCCTCCGCGACGCGCTCGGGGCTCACGCCGTTGATCACGACGTCGGCGCCGGAACCCGCCAGCGCCTCCGCGGTGGCCTCACCGATCCCGGAGGTGGACCCGGTGACCAGCGCGGTGCGCCCACTCAGGTCGATCTTCATCGAACGTGCCCCCACCTGCGTCTCGACCGACGCGTCCGTGTGCTCCTTTCGTTCCGCCCTATCCGTACGGAGATCCACAATTCAGGAGTTGGGCAACACTTGAACAAGGGCGAGCTCCGCGTGTGGGCCAGGCGAAGGGCTACGTCGGGAGTGATCACGTACTTGGTCGGCCAAGAAGGCGGTCCCGCTCGGTTGTGCCGGGTCCCGGAACCGCGTCGGACCTCAGAAGTAAAGCTTTTGAGCTGGATGCGAGCGCACCAGTGGACGATTGATGAAGGAAGCGTGAATCATGGATGTCCCTAATAGACCCGATAACGGGGCATAGTGCCATGCTGGTAAGTTCCGCGTGTGAACGACTCGGGCTTCCTCAGGCTTCCTCGCGGCACCCGCAATCTCCTCCGGCCGACGAGCTTGAGCGCCGCACTCGTCACATGCGTACTACTCGGGTTCTCCGTGGCGACCGCCCAACTGACCGGAGACATCAGGTACGTCCTTGCGTGCCTGCGCACCGGCGGGGCCGCCGGCTTCTCGCCGTCGGAGACCTTCACCCATCGGCCGTACTTCTACCGCTGGTTCATCGCCGGTCTGGACGCGCTGACGCCGGACTCGCTCATGGTAGGGGAGATGGTCATCCGACTGGCCGGGGTCGCCCTGTGCGTGGTCGTGGGCCTGCTGCTGCGTTCGGGACTCAAGCGCCGTCTCGGGCCCCGGGACGCGACGCTGGCGGCCGCCATGGTGGCGCTGTGCCTGGCGCTCGCTCCCCGCAACGACTACCTGCAGCCGGAATGGACCGCGACACTGCTCTCGGTGTTGGCCGTAGCCCTGGTCCTCAGGTTCGACCGGCCGTGGGTGGGCGCAGCCGTGGCCTCCGCGCCTCTGGGTCTGGCGGTCATGATGAAGTACTCCACCGCGGCCGTGGCCATGATGGCGCTGCTGGTGGTCTTCGCCGCCGACAGGATGCGGGCGGTCCTTCTCGCCGTCGCCACAGCGGTGTCCGGGGTGGTGCTTCTCGGCTTCAGCTTCTGGTCGGGCTCACACGAACTGCAATGGGCACGCGACATGCCCCAGATGAACAAGGCGTCGCTTGCCAGGCAGGCGCTAGACCCGGGGTTCGTACTACACCGAAGCATCGAATATCTGGCCGACCGAATGCTTCTCAGCCCGATCGTCGCCCTGCTGCCGGCCGCGCTGGTGATGGTGCTGATTTTGACCCGGCAGGTCAGCCGGCGTAGACGCGCCGAATGGGCGGCGCTGGCCGTGCTGATCGTCCTCGGCTGTATCGCTGCGGTGGCCTTCCAAGGGAACTGGTTCATCTACCACAGTGCGGCGCTGCCGATCTGTGCCGCGGGGCTCTGGGGCCTGGCTGTCGCGCGGTCATACGCCGCGCACGGCCGGCCGCCGCTGTTCCTCATCGCTGTCACAGTGCTGCTGGCCGCGCTCGTCCCGTTCGCGGACAGCACTCTCAAGCCGCTGGTGAACGTGGGCACGGTCTGGCTGGCAGTCGGCATCGCCCTCGTCGCGGCGCTGGCCGACCTGCTTGTCGCCCGTCGCCGGGCACCCCTTCCCACTCCGAAGCGGCGCCAGAAAGCCGTGCCCCTGGTGGCCCTGGCTGGAGTCGTCTGCCTCGCCGCGCCTATCTGGCCCGGGTCACCGCACCTGGCAAGTGGCGGGCACGTGCAGTCCACGAACGCGGACTATTGGAGGCTGACCGAGGGAAGGGAAGCGGACGCTGCCGAGGTCAACCGCGAGGTCCCCGAGGGCGCGCCGGTGCTGTACCTCGCCTTCGGGGACGTGGCCTACTTCGTCCAGCACCCGGCGCAGTGCCGGTACCCGATCCCCACCTTCCTGCAACGGGTGAAGTTGGTGCCCGACGTCAAGAACCTTAAGTCGACCAAGGAGAACGACCATTGCATCACGGATAACCCGGCGGGCTATGCGGTGTTGCAACGCTCCTGGTTCCCGCTGACGCGGATCGACCCGAAGGTGACAAGGCAGATCAAGAACGTGTACGACTGCCCCAAGACGCTGCCGAACCAGTACCTGGTGGTGTGCCGCCGCCGGTAGGTCGCGGTGAGCTTGTCCCGCTTTCACGTGTAGCGGCCAGGCAGCCGCGGTCTGAGTGGAAGATCACCGGGCTGGCGGCGGTACCGCTACTG
>NZ_BOOR01000056.1 GCF_016863335.1 Planotetraspora thailandica | reverse complement strand
AACCAACGAACTCGCCAGAAGCAGGAGACGGACGCCTGCGCTGATCGGCCACGTCCGCCTCCCCTCAAGAGCCCTGGATCGAAACTGTGCCTGAATGCTCTTACGCACAGTAATCGTTCGACTACAAATATCGAACAGAATTTCTATCCGTTGTGACCCCAAGGGATGGCTTGCGCCCAAGAGACACGCGAACGTCGACACGGTCAGGGCAGCGTGAGGATCTGGGGCCCCTCCGTTGTGATGGCAACGGTGTGCTCGATGTGCGCCGCCCGGCTGCCGTCGACCGTACGGAGCGTCCAGCCGTCGGCGCTGACGCGGTAGTCGTCGCGCCCGCCCGCGATGAGCATCGGCTCGATGGCGAGGGTCAGGCCGGGGCGCAGCGGGTAGCCGCGCCCGGGACGGCCCCGGTTGGAGACGTGCGGGTCCTCGTGCATCCGGCGGCCGATGCCGTGGCCGCCGAAGTCCGCGGGCATGCCGCAGCGGGCCGCCTGCGCGACGGCGCCGATGGCGTGGGAGATGTCGCCGATGCGGTTGCCTTCGACGGCTGCGGCAATGCCGGCGTCGAGGGCCGCCTGGGTGGCGGCGATGAGCTGCTGGTCCTCGGGGCGGGGAGTGCCGACGACGAAGCTGACGGCCGCGTCACCCGTCCAGCCGTCGAGCTCGGCTCCGCAGTCGATGCTGACCAGGTCGCCATCGTGCAGGCGGTAGCCGTTCGGGATGCCATGCACGATGGCGTCGTTGACCGACGTGCAGAGGACCGCGGGGAAGGGCACCGGGGCGAAGGAGGGGCGATAACCGAGGAACGGAGACCTCGCCCCTGCCTTGCCGAGCACGTCACGGGCCGCCTCGTCCAGCTCCTGCAGGGACACTCCGACGGCCGCCGCGTCACGTGCGGCCGCGAGCGCGTTCGCCACCACACGCCCGGCTTCGCGCATGGCGTCCAGTGCGGCCTTGTCCTTGATCTCCACCATGTCCGGCGACTTCCCGTCGATGTCGTCCAATACTTATACCGGTATTAGTATCACGGGCATGGTGAGACCTCCCTTGACCCCGTCGGAACGTGAGCGCGGAGAGCGGTTCGGCATGCTGCTCCGTCAGGCGCGCGGTGAGCGCAGCATGGTGGACATCGCCGCGGCGGCGGGAGTGTCCGCGGAGACGCTGCGCAAGATCGAGACCGGCCGGGCGCCGACGCCCGCCTTCTTCACCGTCGCCGCGCTGGCGTCGGCTCTCGGCATGTCGCTGGACGAACTGGCCGCCGCCTGCGTGGTCGGCGCCGACTGCCAGGAGCAGCAACTGTCCGCCTGACCGCCGCTCAGTGAGCGCCGTACAGGTGCCGGTTGACCGTCTGGTCGTGTTCGAGGATGTGGTCGACGACCGCCCAGTAGCCGGGCAGCCACGGGTGCGCCAGAGCGTGTTCCCGGGTCAGCTTCCGGCCGTACAGCGGATCGTCGGGAGCAACTTCCGCGCCCGTGACCAGAGAGCATGCAGGAGCGGGCCGACCCTCGACGGGGCCGACCCGGCACCCGAAGGTCACACGGTCAGGCCCGGGATGCGTCGCGGGATGTTCCTGGTCCCAGGCATCATCCATGATCACGTCGATCCACGCCTCGTGCATCCCGTTGTGGTGATAGCAGGAGGCGTAATAGATCCCGCAGATTCCGTCGTCGTCGTTGACGAAGCCGTTGACCCGCTCGAACGGCGTCTGGCAGCAGTCGCAGACACCGGACGCGGGCTCTCGCGTGGGATTGATTCGCAGCGTCACAGCGAAATCATCCCAATTCAATGGTGGACATGATTAATCCTGATCTGTCACCATTCGACACATGATCATTGAAAGGGGCGTCATCGCCCTCGCTCGGTGAGCGTTCTCGTGCAGCGGGAAGCTGCCGAAATCCGTGAAGAATGGCTGGGCGTGGCGTTGTCGACGCTGCTGGCCGACCGTACGGCGGCGCAGGCCGCCATTTCCGAGCTGTATCGCCTGATCGGCCTGTCTCCCCCGCGTTTCCACTGGGTCGCCTCACCGATGGCCGCTCTGGAAACCGTCCCTCCAGGTGTGCGTCTACGAGCCGCCGAAACCGTCGATCGCATGTCAGAGTGGCCCGTGCCGCCGCGGCTCTCCACTTCGATGAGACAGCTGTGCCTACGGCTCGACGGCCAGGTCAGACATGTGCACCAGGGCATGGCCCAGCTGATCGGCCAGAAGGTTCGCGCCTCGCTTTTGAGGTCGTCCAACAGCACGCTGTTGATGGCGCTCGACGGGGCGTACGGCATGCGGTTCCACCCTGGGAGGAACTGGGACACAGCTCAGTGCGTCTCGTGGGTCGCCCACTACGACGCCCTTCGCCGGGCGGCCGGTGTGGTCTTCACCCCCGAACAGAGCCGGCAGCTCGACCTGTGGGCGACGCTCGCCAGGTCATGCGGATGGTGGTGGCCGCGTGAAGACGTGTGCGTGATCTCCGAGCGGCCCGTCGCCATAGGGACGGAGGTCGCGGGCGACGACGGCGAGGTGCGGCTGCACTGCTCGGACGGCCCCGCGGTGCGTTATGCCGACGGGTGGGACGTCTACGCCTGGCACGGCACGCGGGTGCCCTCGTGGGTGATCATCGACCCGACCCCCGAGCGGATCGCGCGTGAGGCCAACGTCGAGGTGAGGCGGTGTGCGATCGAGCAACTCGGCTGGGCCTCCTACATCGACCAGGCCGGGCTGCGGCTGGTCGCGTCCGCTCCCGACCCGGGCAATCCGGGCGTGGAACTGCGGCTCTACAACATGCGCAAGGAGACCAGGGTGCTCCTCGCGGTCAACGGATCGGTCGAACGCGACGGGCGCCGCCGCCGGTACGGGCTGACCGTGCCGGGCTTCATCGCCGATCCGATCGCCGCCGCCGGCTGGACCTACGGGTTGTCCGCCGAGCAGTACTCCCTTCTCGTCCGCCGAACCTGAGGTGATCCCCATGACTGTGACTCTCGCTTCGCTCTCCCGCCAGACCGGCCTCGCCGTGCTCGACCACCTCGAGCAGTCGGTGCGCATCCCCGTCGTCGACGGTCTCCAGGCCCAGGGCGACCTCATCGTCGTCCCACTCCCGGTCATCGCGACGTCCGTACAGCTCTGGCCGGATGCCCGCTGGAGGGACGTGCCGCCCGAAGGCGTCGAGCTGCTGCGCGGGGCGGCCGGGGGCAACCCCCACACGCTCGTCGCCGAGCCGGGCACCTGCCGGTGGACGACCGGCCTCACCGACTCCCACTGGCTGGCCATCGGCATCTTCAAGGCCTCGGCCCCCGTCTATCTGCTGCACCCGGAGCACGGCGCCTCGGGCTGCGCTCCGGGCACCTATGTGGTCCGGCGGCAGCGCGAGCACGAAAGGAACCGGACCCGCCTCGTCGCCGACTGATGTGTGCGAGCCGGTGTCACCCGGCGGCGTAGCGGGCCGCGAGGGCACGGGAGGTCTCGGCCAGGCGTTCGCGCAGGTCCGGCGGTTCGAGCACCTCGACGTCCGTGCCCATCGCGAGGAAGGCCGCGTGGGCGTGGTCGAGCGACTCGATGGGCAGTGTCGCGCGGGTCCAGCCGTCCGGCTCGGGGATGCCGGTCGCCGCCAGCGCCCGCCGGGCGGCTCCGGTGAGCCGGGACGCCGCCCGTGGGGCGAGGCGGACGACGGCCTCGCCCCAAATCAGTCGTTCGTGGAAGTCCTCCTGGTAGCGCCGCCAGTGGTCGGCCAGGTCGAAGCCCTCCGGAGGCTCGAACCCCTCGTCTCGTACGGCAAGGCCGAGGATCTGGTCGACCCGGTAGGTGCGCGGCCCCGGCCCTGCGACGACGTACCACCGCCCGGCCTTGAGCACCAGCCCGTACGGCTCCAGCCGCCGGTCGACGTCGGTCGGTTCCTTCCACCGGCGGTAGCGCACGTCGAGCACCCGGCTGCGCCACACGGCGTCGGCCACCTGGGACAGGTAGGGCACCTCGTCGTCCTCGGCGTACCACCCGGGCGCGTCGAGGTGGAAGCGCGACCGCATCCGGTCGGCCTGCTCACGCAGCTCGGGCGGCAGTGCCGCGCGCAGCTTGAGCTGGGCGGCGGCGAGGGCGGAGCCGAGCCCGAGCTCGGCCGCCGGGCCTGGCACTCCGGACAGGAACAGCGCCTCCGCCTCGGTCGTGCTGAGCCCGGTGAGCCGGGTGCGGTAGCCCGCGACGAGCTGGTAGCCGCCGGAATGCCCGGCGTCGCCGTAAAGCGGCACACCGGCGGCGTGCAGCGATTCGACGTCGCGGTAGACGGTCCGTACGGAGACCTCCAGCTCGGCGGCGAGCTGGGCCGCGGTCATCCGCCCCCGCGTCTGGAGCAGCAGGAGGATCGACAGAAGGCGGCTCGACTTCACTGACACAAGATGGCAGTAGACCCGCTTTAGCGTCCAGCCATGGCTTTCGCAGAGAAACTCCTGTGGGTGCCGCCCCCGATCGAGCTGGGCGGCAGGCACATCAAGCGTTATCACGTCACCGCCGACCCGGCTGGCATCGATCCCGAGATCGAGAAGGCGGCGTACGCGATCCTCCCCGAGCTCTTCCCCGAGCCGGACGGCACGCCGCCTGCGACCTTCGTCGTGCTGCACCGGGGCGGCGACGACGGCGCCTACATCAACGCGTACAGCTGGGCCTGGGACAACGCACTGCATTTCGCCGGCGCGGTGGCCGGGCAGCCGGCGCTGGGCTGCCCGGACACCGACTCCGCCCATTTCATCCGGCTGAACGGCTCGCTGATCGGCTGCGTGTGGGAACTGCCGCCGCTCCTCCATGAGCGCGACGCGTGGGTACGGCACATGCTCGCGCCCGACGAGCCCGGTCTCGACGCCTACCTTGCCGACTCACTTCCCGAAGGAACCACAGGAGACCGCTCGTGAACGACTTCGACTTCCTGGCCGGCACCTGGGACGTCGCCAACCGGTGGCGTACCGACTTCCTCGACGAGACGAGCGCGTGGGAGGAGTTCCCCGCGGTCAGCCGCGCCACCCGGCACTTCGGCGGCGGGGCCAGCTTCGACGAGATCGAGTTCCCGACGAAGGGCTTCTCCGGGCTGACGATCCGGTTGTTCGACCGCGAGCGGGAGGAGTGGTCGCTGTACTGGTCCAGTTCGCGCACGGGCAAACTCTTCCCGCCGGTCGTCGGCCGGTTCAGCGGCGGCAGGGGCGAGTTCTACGGCGAGGACACCCACGCGGGCAAGGACATCCTCGCCCGCTTCGTCTGGTCGGGCATCACGGACACCTCGGCTCGCTGGGAGCAGGCGTTCTCCCTGGACGGCGGGCAGACCTGGGTGGACAACTGGGTCATGGAGCTCACCCGGAGGTGATGGAAGTGCTCTCCCCGGGGGCCAGCAGGATGAGGCGGCCGGCGAGCCCGGCCCGGGTGAACGCCTCGCGCAGGTCGTCGCCTCCCTCGGTGAAGTGGGCCCAGCTGTCGTAGTGCAGCGGCACCACGCGCCCGGCCTGGAGGATCTCGGCGGCCTCGACCGCGTCGGCGCTGGTGAGCGTGAGGAACCCGTCGACGAGTGCGGTCCTGGCCGCCCCCGCGAACAGGATGGCGACGTCGACCGGGCCGAACCTCTCGGCGATCTCGCGCACGATGCGGAGCGAGGCGTTGTCCCCGCTGACATAGGTGGTGGGGACTCCGTCGCCGGTCAGCACGAATCCGGCGACCTCCCCGACGACGGGCTCACTGCCCTCCGGGCCGTGCAGGGCGGGCACCCGGGTCACCCGCACCGTGCCTCCGCCGGGGCGCGGCAGGTCGACGTGCTCCCACGGGGCCACGGCGGTGATCGCGCCCGGGAGCCGCCCGGCGGCGCTCGCCGTGGTCAGCACGAGGGGGGCTTCCGCGAGGTAGGCGCGGCCGGAGACGTCGAGGTTGTCGACGTGCTGGTCGTGCGTCAGCAGCACGGCGTCGATGCGCCCGAGCTGGGCGGGGCTGAGAGCGGTGGGCGCGGTCTTGACGAGCACCCGCCCCGGTCCTATCGGGTATTCGCGGGGCTCGTCGAAGGCCGGGTCGGTCAGCAGGCGCAGGCCGGCGACCTCGATGACGGAGGTCGGGCCGCCGAGCGCGTGCACATCGATCGCCCAGGTAGACGTGTCGTTCACGCCTCCCATCATCGCCTGCCCCTGAACGTGGTCGGTCTCCCGTCGGCTACACCCGCCGCCTGATGTGGAGGAGGTACTCCTGCCGATTGAGCGGGTTGCCGTCGGTGCGCGGGCGGGACGGCGCCCTCCCGTGCACCGGCGCGTGATGGTCGAAGGCGACCTCCAGCACGCCTTCGCCGTGGGTCAGCGCGCGCAACTGCTCCTGCAGCTCGTGCACGCGGGCGACCGGGATCTCCCCTCCCAGTGAGAGCTCCGATCCCTGTGTCATCTGGCTCCGCGGCAGCGCGCCCAGCCGGGCCAGCACCGGAAGGATCAGCCGGGCCGTGTCCGCGCGAGCCTCCAGATGGTAGCGGTGGATCGGCTCGCACACGACCGTGCCTGCCCGCTTGAGCGCGCTCATCAGCACCAGCGGCGTGAGCAGGCGGAAGTCCCGCGCCATGGTCTCCGGCGACACGTATCCGGAGTCCGTCAGGGTGACCACGCAGTCGGTGACCTGCCAGCCGTACAGGCCCTGGCTCAGGGTCCGCCGCACGGTCTCCTCGATCGCCTTGCGGAACTCCTCGACGGTCTTGTAGATGTGCAACGGCATCGATTCGACCTTCACGTCGAGCTCGAACGTGACGCCGGAGCCGGGGATGGCCGGTTCGATCCGCAGCCCCACCGTGGCGAGGAAGGGGTTGTCGCCCCTGTTGAGCGTTTCGACGGCTTCCGCGGTGCCGACCGGCCGTTCGAGGCAGATCGTCGTGGTCTCGCGGAACTCGACGCCGAGGCCGAAGTCGCTCGCCAGCGTCTCCTGGATGACCTCCTTCTGCACCTCGCCGTAGAGCGACAGGAACAGCTCCTGCCTGGTGTCGTCCTGCCGCAGGTTGATCAGCGGGTCCTGTTCGGCGAGATGCCCGAGCGCCACGCGCAGCCTGCCCTTGTCGCCGGGGCGGCGGGGCACGACCGCCGTCTCCAGCGTCGGCGGGTCGAAGTGGTGCCGGTCCCGCTCGTCTCGCGGCATGCCGATCGCGTCGCCGATCCGCACGTCGGCGAGGCCCCCGAGCTTGCCGATCTGCCCCGCCACGACCGACACGCCGCCGGTGGCCGTGCCGTACTCGAATGCCTCCACCGCGGTGACCTTCTGACCTGCCTCCCCGGCCGGCTCGCCGGGGCGGTGCACGCGCACCCGGTCGCGGGCGGTGACGGTCCCCGAGAACATGCGGACGTAGGCGATCTTCTCTCCCGCCCGGCCGCGCTCGACCTTGAACACGGCGCCGGAGACGGGGCCGTCCGCGTCACCCTCGCTCGCGGGCAGCAGTCCGGCGAGACCCCGGATCAGGCCGTCCACGCCCGCCCCCGTGATCGCCGAGCCGTAGAACACCGGGTGCACCACGGCCTGCCCGGTCTGTACGGCCAGAGCCGCCCGAAGCCTGCCGTACGGCAGGGCCGCCCCGCCGTCCACGTAGGCCGCGAGGATCGTGTCGTCACGCTCGGCGAGCATCTCGGCCAGGGCGGCGGTGAAGCCGGCGTCGGCCGGGCCGTACGGGAGGAAGCCGGCCTGGCGGGTGCCGAGGTCCTGCGGCACCCCCATGGCGACGACGGCGGGCGTCAGCTTTTCCGCTAGCTCGTCCGAAAGGTCGCGGGCACCCCCGCGGTCGATCTTGTTGACGAAGATCAACGTGGGGATGCGCAGCCGCCGCAGCGTGCGCATGAGCACGCGGGTCTGCGCCTGCACGCCCTCGACGGCGGAGACGACCAGCACAGCGCCGTCGAGCACGGTCAGCACCCGTTCCACCTCGGCGATGAAGTCCGGATGGCCGGGCGTGTCGATCAGGTTGACCGAGACGCCGCCGACGGCGAACGAGACGACGGCGGACTTGATCGTGATCCCGCGCCGGCGTTCCAGCGCGAGCGAATCTGTCTGAGTGTTGCCGTCATCGACGCTGCCGATCTCGTCGATGACTCCGGCGGTGTGGAGAAGCCGCTCGGTCAGGCTCGTCTTACCGGCGTCTACATGCGCCAAAATCCCCAGGTTCAACGTATGCACGGAACGTCATGTCCTTTTGACGAATGGTCATGGCCGCTTGGGTGGACATGAACGTTTCGCGCATTTTCTTCTCCCCGCTCGGTCGGCTGTCCGGCGGTCGAGTACAACAGAGGGCCGACCCGCCGGACAACCCAATTACCGGTCTGCGAACGGCATTCGCGCAGCACAAACGGGGTTTCCACAAAACCGTCGACCGGGAGCGCGAAAGAGCTCAGACTGGGGCGTGTCGCGCGAAGCGGGCGGAGGGGCGGGAATGACGGAGACGCACACCGGTCCACCTCAGCAGACGGAGCGACGCACCGAACTGGACGTGATCCGCGTGCTCGTGGTCACTGGACTGGTGTTCTTCCATTCGTCGCTGGTGTTCGACACCCGCGACGACTACTACGTGAAGAACGCCGAGACCACCGACCTGACGACGATCGCAGCCGGATTCGCCGTGGTGTGGGCGATGCCGATGCTCTTCCTCATCGCCGGTCTCGGCTCCTGGCACTCGCTGCGCCGGCGCGGCCCCGGCGGGTTCGCCGTCGAACGGCTGCTGCGGCTCGGCGTGCCGCTGGTCTTCGCGATCGTCACGATCATCCCGGTGCCGGTGTGGATCCGGCTGCGCACCGACCCCGCCTACCACGAGTCGTACCTGCGGTTCCTGCCGAGGTTCTTCGACGTGCATCTCGACCTGACCGATTTCCCCTTCGTGGTGCGGGGCGAGTATTTCGAGTCGGGCCATATGTGGTTCGTGGTGATGCTGCTCGCGTACGCGCTCCTGCTCGCCCCGCTGTCCCGGGCCCCCGGCCGCGGGGTCCGCGAACGGCTGGCCGCGGCGGCAGGGCGGCGCGGCGCGGTCATCTGGGCGCCCGCCGTGCCGATCGCGCTGGTCACCGCCCTGGCGGGCATGGAGGAGGCGTTCGCCGGCTGGAGCCGCTGGGCTTATCTGCTGTTCTTCCTGTTCGGCTTCGTGCTCGCCTCCGACGAGCGGTTCAGGACGGCCATGCGACGCGACGCGGTCGTCGCGCTCGGGTGCGCCGCGGCTCTGCTGGCGGTCGGCATGCCCGGTTTCCTGATCGCCGCCGGGGCTCCCGGCGCGGACCCGTTCACCGACATGACCGCGCTCTCGATCGGCGTGCGCCTGCTGTACGGCGCGGCGGGGTGGTGCTGCCTGGTCGCGATCCTCGGCCTGCTCGACCGCCGTCGCCGCCCGAAGCTCGGACAACCCGTACGGCCAGGCGGGCCGGGCAGGCGGCTGTACGCGTACCTGTCGGCCGCCGTGTTGCCGCTGTACGTCCTGCACCAGCCGATCGTCGTCGCCGTGGCCTTCGGCGTGGTGCGCTGGGACGCGCCCATCGTGGCCAAGTACCTCGCCATCGTCGTCATCTCGCTGGCCCTGACGCTCGCCGCCTACGACCTGCTGGTGCGCCGCACACGGCCGACCCGGTTCCTGTTCGGCATGCGCGGCTGACGGCCGTCACGAATCGAGCACCTCCGTGTTCTGGCAGGCGGTCAGGAGCCACCGCCCGTCCTCCTTGGCCATGACGTAGAGCGGGCTGCCCTCGTTCTGGCCTTCGATCGGCCGGCCGTCGAGGGTGACCGGCCGCTGGCGCACCTTGACCGCGGCCACGTCGGGCCGGATGAACAGCACGTGCACCACCTCGTAGGTGGCGGTCGACTCCTTCATCGCCCCCGGTAGCACCCGGTGGGTGAATTCCGAGATCTCGTCACGGCCGGTCAGCCGCCTGCCGTGTCCCGTCGTCCAGATCGCGTCGGCCCGGAAAAGGCTGACGAACTCGCCCGGCAATTCGTTCTGCTGGGCGTGCTCCAGCGTGGCGATCACTCCTTTGATCGCCTCGATCTCGGTCGCACGGGCCGTCTCGTCGATCTGCGTCGTCTGCATGCGGATCACGATGAACGTTGAACCGCACTTCAAGTCAAGACGGCCGGCTTGGTCTCGGCCGCTATGCGGAGCGGCGGGCGAAGGCGTCGGCGCCGGCCTGGGCGACCTGGATGTCCTGCTCCACGGTCCCCGCGCTCACACCGATCGCGCCGGCGATCTGGCCTTCGGCCGCGGGCAGCGGCACACCGCCTCCGAAGATCACCAGTCCCCCGTTGGTCACCTCGATGCCGAACAGCGGACCGCCGGGAGCGGCCGAGGCGCCCAGATCTTCGGTCGTCGTGGCCATCAGCACGGCGGTCCGGGCCTTGCGGACGGCGATGTCGATGCTGCCGAGCTTCGCGCCGTCCTGGCGGGCGAACGCCACCAGGTGGCCGCCGCCGTCCACGACCGCGACGTTCATGGGCCGGCCGATCTCGTCGGCCTTGCTCAGCGCGGCGTCCAGCACGTCTTTGGCGTCGGCGAGGCTGATTGGCATGGTGACCTCCTCCTTCACAGGTCCGGCTGCTTGAGCGGCACGCCGACGACCAGCCGGGCCGCGTTGTGGCCGATGATCCGTGCGGCCGAGGCGGGCCCCGTCACGGCGGGCATGTCCGACGGCAGCTTGGCGTGGTGCACGCACACGTTCCCGTCGGCGTCGACGCCCACCCCCACGCCGAGGCCGGACGCCTGCGCCGCCGCGTAGGCCAGCTCCACGCTGCCGCCCGTGCCGCTCTCCAGGTGGTACGGCACGCCCTCCTCCTCGATGCCCGCCGTGAGGTCACGCATGCAGCGCCGGCTCCGCAGGCCCGGGTCGCACCACACCATGACGGCGATCACGGGCGTCATCAGCGGCCCTCCACGGACGTGCCGAGCGCGGCGGCGTATCCGGCGACCAGGCCGGTGGCCACGGCGTTGCGGGGACCCTCGGTGCCGCGCACGTTGCCGGTGCCGCAGACGATGCCGAATCCCGCGACGGCCTCCGCGATCATGTCGGGGATCTCAAAGTCGAGCGCGGAGCCGCCGAGCACGACGACGAACCCGATGCGCCGGATGTCGCCTCCGGGCGCCACCTGCTCAAGCGCGCGCAGCGCGTTCACCACGAACACCCGCTGCTTGGCCGACCTGCGGACCTGGCGAATCCGCTCCACGCTGTGCCGGGTCCGGATCGGGCGCATGCCGCCGTCGGCGAGCACGACGACCCGGGCGAAGGCGTCGGCGGGCAGGGGGTCGTCGAAGAAGCGCGCGGTGCCGTCCTCCAGGCGGATGTGGAAGAAGCTCTCCGCCTTGGCCAGCGGAAACTTCTTGATCTCTTCGGCGGCCTCCCGGCTCTCCAGTCCGAGCTCCGAGTCGATCAGGTTGGTGACCAGGTCTCCGGCTCCGGCCAGGTGCACGGAATGCACGTCGGCGTCCTCCATGGCCATCGCCGCGTCGGTGGACCCGCCGCCGAGGTCGAGGATCGCGACCGGCTTGGCCGTACCAGGCGTGGTCAGCGCCCCCAGCAGCGCCATGTCGGCCTCGACGCCGCCGATGAGCACATCGGAGCCGAGCCGCTCATGCAGTCGCTCGGCGAGCAACTCCATCGGCCCTTTGCTGGTGCGCACCATCGCGGCCAGAGCGACGGCGTTCTCCAGGGCGAACTCTCCGGCCAGCCCGCCGGTGACCCGCTGCGGCACGAAGGTGTCCACGGCGAGCACGTCCTGAATGCGCACGGCGTCGTACGGCATGGCGGTCAGATCCGCCATGGTGTCGCGGACACGGGCCAGCATGCCGCCCACATGCGTGCCCGACTCCCCGGCGGCGTCGGTGAGGGGCCGCACCCGGCGAAGCGTCGCCATGATCTCGTCGGCTCCCGCGTCCACGTCGACCTGGCGCTTGGCCTGCTCGCCGATCAGGGTGAGGGCGCCTGCGGGAATCCTGCGGCCGGTGATGTCTCCCGTAGGCGTGCGGATCACCACGGCCGAGCGGTTGCCCACGAGGGATCGCGCCACCGGGGCGATCATGCGGGTCTGCTCGGGGTCGAGCCCGAAAACCGTGGCGATGCCGTAGGAGTTGGACAGGGTCCGGATCGTGCGACCGGGCTCGGCGACCTCGACGGCGGCCGGCATGCTGAGCGGCACCCTGTCCACCAGCGTGACCTCGTCGACCACGGGAACAGGGGTGCGGAGCCGGTTGACGATCAGGTTGGCGTCGTCGGCGTGGACGATCGCGCCCACGACCCGCACCCCGCGCGCGACGGCGCCGTTGATCCCTGCGGCGACGTCCTCGAAGTCGGCGCCCACGCCGGCCACGCAGATGACGTCGCACCCGGAAGGGCAGCCGGGCAGGTCGGTGAAGGCCACGGTGGTGCCCACCCCCAGCCCCACCCCGCCAGGGGTTTCGGGGTTGTGCCCGATCATCGTCGACTCGGTGATGACCGTCTCCGTGATCGTCTCCATGGCCAGCCCGCTGATCACCGGAGTGGCCTCGTTGACCAGCACCGCCGACACCTCGGACAGATCGCGCCCGGCGGCGGACAGCGCCCGGCCGACCACGTCGGCGACGCCCGTGACGTTGTCCACCGTGCCCTTGACCCCGGAGGTCCTGCCCAGCGCCGCGGAGAGGTAGGCCATCTGCCCGCTCTCTCCGACGTCGGCGACGCAGGCCTCCGTCGTCGAATTGCCGATGTCGACCCCCACGACCAGGGACATCCCTTCACCCGCCTCAGCCGGTGTGGCGCATGCGGATCAGCACGTCGAGCTCCACCGGCTCGGCGCCCGGCCGTACGGACTCGGTCTCCTTGATGTGCAGCAACGCCGCCTTGGCCTGCCAGCTCGGGCGGGCCATGTGGTCGTTGCGGGAGGGCACCGGCTCGGGCGAGTCGCCCGTCGCATAACGGGCGGCGTTGCGGCCGATCCTCCGATAGGTGTCGAGATCCATCAGCGGCGCCTGCGGGAACAGCTCCAGGTTGGACAGGCGCAGCAGGTCACGTTGGTGGATCATGGTGGTGCCGCGCGACAGGACGCCGACTCCGATGCCCGACCCGGACAACCGCGCCGCCGTGTGGGCGATCACCGCGAGATCCGAGCTGGAGCGCACGCGGACGACGCGGGCGTGCACACCCTGCTCCTCCACGCCGGCCAGCAGTTCGCGCAGCACGTCCGCGAGCGGCACTCCGACGATGGTCGTGGTGAAGACGTCGCCGAAGGCCGGGGAAACGCCGATGACGACCTCGCCGGAGCGGCGTCCCGGCCTGGCCGCGCCCTTTTCGTTCAGGAGGAGCTCCCGGGCGGCGGCGTCCGCCTGCGCATCGGGGTTGCGGGCACTGACCACGTGGCGCAGCCGTTTCATCTCCTCCCAGCGCTCCCCCGAGGGGCGATATCCGCTGCCCGGGCCGGCGTAGTCGTTGGGGTCGTTGACGGCCGACAACGTCGTGAGCTCCGGGGTCAGGATCGCCGAGGTGTGCAGAAGGTCGCCGGAGACGCGCTGCCGCAACACGCCGAGCAGGGCCTCGGCGATGTCCGGGAAGCCCCCGGCTTCCAGGCCCTTGACGATGTCGAGGCCGGTGACGCCCCGGTCCATGACCGACTGCGCGGCCTTCAGGTCCTCGAGCACGTCGCGTGGCGGCAGGTCCTTGCTGCCATGGGCGTAGGTGACCGCCTCGATCTCCTTGTCGGTGATCGGCGACAGCCCGAGATGGGCGAACACGCCCTGCAGCGCACGCGCGGCCCGGTTGCGGGCCGCGAGGATCTCCGTCTCGGGGACGTGCCGGAGCGCGCCGTCCACCTGCAGGTCGCGCTGGATGGTGTTCCAGTCGTCGAAGTCCTCGGGATCCAGGTTCGACCCGGCGAACATGTTGTCGTAGTTGGGCACCGCGGAGTATCCCGAGCAGATGAAGTCGGTGCCGGGCAGCAGCTGTGGCAGCAGCCGCGCGGTGCGCCGCATGTCGGAGTGCGAGAAGGACTGGTCGTTGCCGGAGGCGCACTCCAGGTCGACCGTGCTGGCGATCAGGTTCTCCGCCAGCACCGCGCGGATCCCGGCAGGTACGGCCCCGGGCACACCGATGCAGCTGATCGACCCGTTCTGCAGGCCCTGCACGCCCGCGCCCTTGGCGACCAGGATGCAGCGGACCTCGAGGTAGAGCATCGACTTGCCCTCCGCGTTGCCCATCTGCACCTCCGAGCCCGTGCCCGAGGTGAAACGCATCTTGATCCCCCGAGACGCGTAGGCGGAGGCGAGGAACGCCTTCGACCAGGGGGTGTCGTCGCCGTCGCAGAACACCTGCTCGGTGCCGTACACCGAGATCGTCTCCGCGTAGGCGGTGATGCCGCGCATGCCAAGCTCCAGCTCGGTGGCCTCTTCGAGGGCGCACTGGGTGAGCACGCCGGGCCGTCCGGTCTGCGCTCCGACCTGCAGCGCGATGGCCACCAGAGGCGCGTAGCGCACGACGCCCAGCGTGGTCTCCAGCTCGCGGAAGCCGCGCAGCCCGGCCTCGGCGGCGTCGGCGGCCACCTGAACCGGGTTGTCCCGGGCGCTCGTGGAGTGCGCCTGGTTGGCGGGGGTGCGCCGGGCCCGCATCTTCTGCAGGGCCATCATCATCTCGACCGCGTTCATGGTCTTGACGACGTCGAGCAGCTTGGCGGGGGTCAGGCCGCGCGACACCGCCAGGACGTCGGCGCGCGACACCTTCGGATCGACCAGCATGTGTGCGATCTCGGCGGAGTCCAGTGCCATCGCCCTCTCGGCCGCAGCGGGGTCGATCGCGTGGTCGGCGATGAACCGGTCGAGGAAGTCGAAGTCCTCCCGGGCCTTGCCGTCCATCTCCACGATGACTCCGTCGTGCACGCGCACGCTCGGCGACGGGTCGAACGGGCTGTCCATGGCGACCATGCCGACCTCGGGCCACTCCTCCACGAAGCCGTCGAGGTTGACGGGACGGTTCTCCAGAAGCTCGGTGCGCCGCGACCGCCGGGGGGCCGCCGTCTCCTTCTTGACCTTCATCTGCGATCTCCTCTTTCCCCGGGCGTCGCGGTCGGACGGGAGTGCTCAGGGCGCGAGCACGCCACGCCGCTCGTAGACCTCGGCGGCCTCCCGGACCAGCCGGGCGCACAACGTGGCGGAGTGATCCCGCTCCAGCTCGTCGGCGATGTCCAGGAGTTGCCGTCTGGTGGACGCCCGCGGCCGCAGGGCGTTGTAGATGCTCAGCACCTTCTCGTCCGGCAGGCCCGTCATCTCGGCGGCCCTGCGGAAGTTCTGGCCGAGCTGGGGCCTGCCGGCGGACTCGGCGATCTGTGCCTGCAGGCGGAGGGTCTCGGCCGTGATGCGGAGGTCGTCCGCCGTGACCTCGCCGGCCAGCACGGCTTCCATGGTGATCTCGTCGAGGCGTTTGCCGGTGGGCGTCCTCAGCAACTCGGGCCGCTGGGACGCCAGGGGGTAGTCACGTCGCGGGTCCAGCGGGTTCATGCGCTCACACCTGCCTTCTCACAGCGGTCCCCTGCCTGCGGGGGCCTCCGGTGTCTCGGCCTGCGGGGTGTTCACGGCGGGAGCGTCGACGATGTGAACGAATGGTAGGGATTGTCGCGTTGCAATCGCGTTGCGTGGCTCCGCCGGCTACCGCGGCGGATTCGCTGGCGGATTCGCTCTGCTGTCGAACTCCGCGCGCGCCTCATCGATCGCCGAGATGTTCTGAAGGCTCCATCGAATCAGGGGATCCGTCGCGCCGAGGAGCGTCCGGCCCAAGGCCGTGAGTTCGTAGGTGACGTTCGGCGGCATGACGGCATACACGGTGCGGGTGAGGATCCCGTCGCGCTCCAGGCCGCGCAGGGTGACGGTGAGCATCTTCTGGCTGATGCCCGCGATGGAGCGTTTGAGCTCACTGAATCTCATCGGGCCGGCGCCGAGCGTGTCGACGACGCCGAGAGACCACTTGTCGGCGACGAGGTCGAGGATCTCGCGAGCCCGGCAGCCTTGCGCACCGGACAGCTGGGCGGACGCGCTATCGGTCATCAGTTACCTCTGGGGAACCCGGGCACTGAAAAGTGCCTGATTGACTCGGCCTTTGAGGTTACCTCAAGGTACTAGGGAACCTTTGGTAAGTGTCCAGGCAGCGAAGGGGGTTCCCTGGATGAACGCGAACGTCGGGGCTGAGTTCGAACTCGGCGTCTACAGCTTCGGTGTCGCGGGACGCGACTCCGAGGGCGACCTCGTCACCACCGCGCAGGCGGTACGGAACGTACTCGAGCAGATCCGGGTCGCCGAGCAGGTCGGCCTCGACTTCTTCGGAGTCGGCGAGCACCACCACGAGCAGGTGCCGGTGTCCTCACCGACCTCGGTCATCAACGCCGCAGCGGCGACGACGTCGACGATCACGCTCTCGACGGCGGTGAGCGTGTTGTCGACAGACGACCCGATCCGCCTCTACCAGCAGGCGGCCACCGCCGCGATCGTCAGCAACGATCGGGTGGAGATCATCGCCGGTCGTGGCTCCTCCACCGAGTCCTTCTCGCTGTTCGGCTACGACGTGGACGACTACGACCGCCTCTACGCCGACAAGTTCGGCCTGCTACTGGCGATCAACGCTCGCGAGCGTGTCAGCTGGGAGAGCCCCATCCGGCCGCCTCTGGAGAATGCGCCCGTCGTCCCCCGCCCCGACAAGCCTCTCAAGATCTGGCTCGGCACCGGCGGAAGCCCCGGCTCCTCGGTCCGTGCCGGTTCCTCCGGTCTGCCCATCTCCTACGGCATCCTCAACGGGACCCCCGAGTTCTGGGGCCGGATGGGAGAGCTCTACCGCCAAAGCGCGCGCGAGGCCGGCGTCGGCCCAGAACGCCTGGAGATCTCCGTCGCCGCCCATGGCTTCGTCGGCCGTGACGGCCTCGCCGCGAAGCAGCGGTTCCACCAGCACGAGGTCGCGTCGTTCGCCCTCGCCGGTCGACCCATCCCCACGAGATGGGAGCAGGTCCAGGGGAACTACTCACCCGGCGGGATGGTTTTCGCCGGCGACCCCGTCGAGATCGCCGAGCGGATCATCGATCTCCACCGGCACCTCGGCCACCGCCGGCAGTTCCTCCAGATGGACATCGGCGGCATGCCGCACCGCGATGTGCTCACCTCCATCGAACTGCTCGGCGGGGAGGTCGCCCCGCTTGTGCGGGCCGAACTCAACGGCCGGAACGACTGACTCACGCGTCGGCGGCCCGCAGCCAGGCGAGCCTCGCAGCGGCGACGGCCTGCCGGGGATCATGGGCGGGTAGGCCGGCGGTGAGACGTTCGAACACCTCGAGATCGTCACCTCCCGCCGCGCTCTGCGCGAACGTCCAGAGGGCCTCCACGTCGTGGTGGTCGAGGACCGCCGACCGCAGAGCCGCGAGCAACTCGTAACGCTCCTCCCTGATGGCGGGGGCCTCGGAGTCCGCGAGCAGCGGCGCATGACAGGCGGCCACCGCCGTACGGACGTCGCCCGATCGCAGCGCGGCCCGTACGGCGAGGAAGTCGGCCTCGACGTCCGCACGCAAGCGGTACGGCTTGGTGGTCATCGCGTGCTCGCCGAGCCAGGCGCGGAGCCGGTGGATCTCGGAACGGGCCGTCGTGGGATTGCCCTCCTCTCCGTAGAGCTGGAGCGCGAGCTGTTCGGCAGTCACGCCCGCGGGATGCAGGGCGAGCAGGGCGAGCAACTCGGCCCGCCTCAGGGTCAGCGGCAGTTCCCGGCCGTCCAGTACGGCCACCGGCCGCTCGCCGAGGAACGCCAGCGATAGTTTCGGCCACGGGGCGGCCGGCCGGGCCGGGCGGGGCACCCGTACGAGATAGCCCTCGGGAAGCGGCTCGATCAGGGCCTCGACAAGGGTCTCCCTGCCGGCCCCGAGTGAGACGTCGCCGAGCAGCACCCGGTCGGCGCCCGGGGGGACGATGATCCGTGCGGGCCATCGGGTGTCCGGCTGGGCGGCGATGACCCGGCCCGTCGGGCTCAGCAGGGCACCCGATTCACCGCGCAGGCCGGCCAGGTGGCGCATGTTCACGGTGCGCATCCGCTCGTCGCGCATCTCCATCAGGTCGCGCAGGTGGCTCTCGGAGAGCCGCGCCGCGGCGCTGACCAGGGCGACCACGGCGGGGTGAAGCGTGTCGAGCACCCCGCTGACGTCGGCCGAGCCGAGCATGGCGCCCGTGTCGGGGTCGTGAATGGGCGCGGCCGCGCACGTCCAGGTGTGATAGGTGCGCACGAGATGCTCGGCGGAGTAGATCTGCACCGGGGCGTCGATCGCCAGCGACGTTCCCATGGCGTTGGTGCCGATGGCGTCCTCGGTCCAGCGCATGCCCTCACGCAGTCCGACCGAGTCCGCCCTCCTGCAGATGTCGGCCGGGCCCTCCCGCCAGAGGATCGTGCCGCCCGCATCCGTAATGATCATGACATGTCGTGACTCGTCCGCGATGCCGACGAGCAACTCGCGGAGCAGCGGCAACACCGGGCGCAGCGGATGGGCCGTACGCACGTCGGCCATCTCCTCCGATCCGTAGACGACCGGCGGGCGATAGCCGTCCGGGTTCACCCGTGCCGCAAGGGAGCGACGCCACGACTCAAAGATCATCCGGCGGGGTTGCACGGGCGGCCTCCCGCCGCTCAAGACGGCCTCGTGCACCTGCTGCAACAGGTGGAACTGCGCTCGGGGATCAGACGACGGGCCCACGGCCGACGCGGCTCCCCCGGTTTCGACGTCCATAGTGCTGCTCCGCGGCGGCCCCGAGGGGCGCGTCAGGGCAGCCGCACCGTCAACGACCGGGATCGCACCCGCGTCCCGGCAGGACGGACGGGCCCGCCCTCCCCCGGTTCGACGACGCTGTGCAACGACGCTGCAACGTCGTCGTCCGTACGTTTGATGCATCCCCCAATTTCAGGATAATTCAGCGTTTGGGGAGGTCAGGCGCATGACCCGTTATGCGTCCCCGGGAGAACCCGGCAGCGTCGTCTCGTTCCAGCCCCGATACGACCACTTCATCGGCGGCGAGTACGTGCCGCCCATCAAAGGCCGATATTTCGAGAATCCAACCCCGGTGACCGGTGAGACGTTCACCGAGATCGCGCGGGGCACCGCCGAGGACGTCGATCACGCCGTACGTGCCGCGGTCGGCGCGGAGGCGGCATGGGGCCGCACCTCGCCCGTCGAACGCGCCGAGGTCCTGAACAGGATCGCCGACACGCTCGAACGGCACCTCGAGGCCGTCGCGGTCGCCGAGTCATGGGACAACGGCAAGCCCGTCCGGGAGGCCCTCGCCGCCGACATCCCGCTGGCCGTCGACCACTTCCGCTACTTCGCCGCCGCGATCCGGGCGCAGGAGGGCGCACTCTCCCAGCTCGACGCCGACACCGTCGCCTACCACTTCCATGAGCCGCTGGGCGTGGTGGGACAGATCATCCCGTGGAACTTCCCCATCCTGATGGCCGCATGGAAGCTGGCCCCCGCCTTGGCCGCCGGCGACACGGTGGTGCTCAAGCCCGCCGAGCAGACGCCCGCCTCGATCCACG
This sequence comes from Planotetraspora thailandica, assembly GCF_016863335.1. Lineage (GTDB taxonomy): Bacteria > Actinomycetota > Actinomycetes > Streptosporangiales > Streptosporangiaceae > Planotetraspora > Planotetraspora thailandica. The sequence continues at coordinate 82,951 of NZ_BOOR01000056.1, read as the reverse complement.
TGGTGCTCGGCCTGATCGCAGACCTGGTGCCGCCCGGCGTGGTCAACGTGGTCAACGGGTTCGGCGTGGAGGCCGGCAAGCCGCTCGCGCGGCACCGCGGCATCCAGAAGGTCGCCTTCACCGGGGAGACGACCACGGGGCGGCTGATCATGCAGTACGCCAGCGAGAACATCATCCCGGTGACCCTGGAGCTCGGCGGCAAGAGCCCGAACATCTTCTTCCGCGACGTCGCCGACCTGCGTGACGCGTTCTACGACAAGGCGCAGGAGGGGTTCGCGATGTTCGCGCTCAACCAGGGCGAGGTGTGCACCTGCCCGTCGCGGGCGCTGATCCAGTCGTCGATCTACTCCTCGTTCCTGGCCGACGGCGTCGCCCGGGTGAAGAGGATCAGGCAGGGCCATCCCCTCGACACCGAGACGATGATCGGGGCCCAGGCGTCCAACGACCAGCTGGAGAAGATCCTCTCCTACATCGACATCGGCAAGGAGGAGGGTGCCCACGTGCTCACCGGAGGCGCGCGTGCCGACCTCGGCGGCGAACTGTCCGGTGGCTACTACGTGGAGCCGACGATCTTCGAGGGCGACAACAAGATGCGGATCTTCCAGGAGGAGATCTTCGGCCCGGTGTTGTCAGTAACCAAGTTCGACGAATACGCCGACGCCATCAAGATCGCCAACGACAGCTTGTACGGCCTGGGCGCCGGGGTGTGGACACGGGACGGCACCACCGCCTACCGGGCCGCTCGCGAGATCCAGGCGGGGCGCGTGTGGACGAACTGCTACCACGCCTACCCGGCGCACGCGGCCTTCGGCGGATACAAGCAGTCCGGCATCGGCCGCGAGAACCACAAGATGATGCTCGACCACTACCAGCAGACCAAGAACGTGCTGGTCTCGTACGCGCCGAACGCACAAGGCTTCTTCTGATGTCCGGTGCCCGCGGAAGCCGTGTGGAGGTGACCGAGGCGGCGGCGGCCATGCTCCGGCGGCTCACCGACCTGCACGGGCCGGTGATGTTCCACCAGTCCGGAGGGTGCTGCGACGGCAGCGCGCCGATGTGTTACCCGGCGGGAGAGTTCCGTACCGGCGACGCCGACGTCCACCTGGGCGATCTCGTGGTCGAGGGCGTTCAGGCGCCCGTCCCGGTGTGGATGTCCGCGTCGCAGTTCGTCTACTGGAGGCACACGCATCTCACCATCGACGTCGTACCGGGCAGGGGCGCCGGGTTCTCCCTGGAGGCTCCCGAGGGCGTGCGCTTCCTGACCCGCTCCCGGCTCATGACCGATCGGGAACTCGAGGAGGACGCGCTCACCAAGAGATGATGACGGGAAAGAACGACCCCGCGTCGTCTTCGGCTTCAGCATCGCCGATGGAAGGAGTCCGCTCGTTCCAAAGCGGTTGAAATATGCTCCTCAGAATTCATTGGCGGGCTTGTCGTACATTCCCGCACCAACGGACTCTGTGGTCAGCTCGTCAAGAAGTCGCCGCCGCTCAGCCCGACGTCTCTCCTTATATGCGAGAACATCCTGGAGTTTTACTCGACGATGCGCTCCGGGCCTGTCCGTTGCACACTGGTAGGCGATCTCGCCGCTTTCCAGAAGCTTGACAAGGGTAGGTCTAGAGACTCCCAGCGACTCAGCCGCTTCGTCAGTCGACATGGTCATGCGCTATGGAGCCACGGTGACGGCCAATCCCTTCGACAGCGCCTCTGCCACCTGCAGCAGGGCTTCGTAGATCGGCAATGGCAAGGGCAACCGCGGAGACCCGTCGGGACCCGTCAGAAGGGCAGGGCTATCAGCGACCGGTCGCCCTCCTTTGCGCAGCTCTTCAACGAGATCGACTATGGCGGCATGGGTCTGAGGATCCTCTTCTGGAAGAAAGGTCCGGGCGTCCGCGGCGGCCAACGGCGTGTCGCTCATACGCCTCCGTTTCCGTTTGTCCCCGGTACCCGGACCGTACAACAAACGAAACTAGCGAAAACTCTCTCAGCTGAACATCGGCCGACCCCTCGTCAAGATCTCATCACCCCTGCATCCACTGGAACATCCTCAAGGATTCGTTTTGTCGTAAGTGCCGGGTATCGTCCCGGGCATGATCGACGAGACGTGGGAGTTGCGCCGGGGCGGGGAGATCCTCGGCGAGGTCCGGGTGAACGACGCCGACTTCCCGTGGCTCTCCGGCGAGTTCGTCGCCCACGCTGGGTTCGCGGAGGTGGAGCCGCTGTTCGCCGCGGAACTCGCCCTCATGAAGGAGGACGAGGAGCCCGACTGGAACGAGTGGGAGGCCGCCTACGATCGCATCAGCGAGCAGATGCAACTGATCGACCCTGACGGCAAGCAGGTGGCCGACTTCATCCTGCACATCGAGGGGCAGGACGCCTGGTTCCGCTGGATCGACGCCGCTGTGGACGAGGAGTAGCCATCCGGCGCCTCACAGGCCGTATTCCTCCAGGAGCTTGAGCCAGATCTCGCTCACCGTCGGGAACGAGGGGACGGCGTGCCAGAGCCGGTCGAGCGGCACCTCCGCGGCCACCGCGACGGTGGCCGAATGGAGGAGGTCGACGACCGCGGGGCCGACGAACGTCACGCCGAGCAGCACCCGGCGGTCCTCGTCGACCACGGCCTTCGCCCTGCCGGGATAACCCTCGGCCTGGAGGTAGGCCCCCTCGACCTCCCCCATGTCGTACTCCACGATCCGTACGGCGAAGCCCGCGGCGCGGGCCTGAACCTCCGTACGACCGACGGTGCAGACCTGCGGATCGGTGAAGATCACCTGGGGGGCGCCCTGGTCGTCGGCGGTGTCGCGCATCCCCGGCAGGTCGTCGGGCCGGCCCTGGGCCCGTGCGGCGATCACGTCTCCGCACACGCGAGCCTGGTATTTGCCCATGTGGGTGAGGAGGTTGCGCCCGTTGGCGTCGCCGATCGCATACAGCCAGCCCTCGGGGACGCCGGTCGCCCGCATGCTGGCGTCCACCTCGATCGGGCCGTTCGGCTTCAGGTCGATCGTCTCCAGGCCGATGTCGCACACGTTGATCCGGCGGCCGGTGGCGACGAGGATCTCGTCGGCCTCGATCCTCGATCCGTCGTCGATGTCGACGGTCGCCGGGCCGCCGGGGACCGGCCGTTCGACGCATACGGCCGTCCGGCCGAAGCGCACGTCGATGCCCGCCTCCCGAAACGACCTCACCAGGAAATCGCCCGCGAACGGCTCCGTGCGCGAGATCAGGCGCTCGCCCCGCACGAGCATGGTCGTCTCGTGGGAGCCGAGCGCGTGGAGCGCCTGGGCCATCTCGCAGCCGACGACGCCGCCACCGATCACGACCAGCCGCCTGGGCACCTCCCGCACGCTGGTGGCCTCCCGGTTCGTCCACGGGCGCGCCTCGTGCAGCCCGGGCACGTCGGGGATGAGCGGGTCGCTGCCCGTCGCAATCACGACGGCCTGCCGCGCCCGCAGCGCCCTGACGCCGGCGTCCGGCCCGGCCACCTCGACGGCCAGAGGCCCGGCGAGGCGTCCTCGGCCCCGGAAGAACGTCGCCGGGACCCTCTCAATCCACTGCACCTGCCCCGCGTCGTCGAAATGCGAGACGGCCTCGTCACGACGTGCCGTCACGGCCCCGGTGTCGATCGGGCCGCGCAACTCCAGGCCGGGCAGCCGCCGCACCTCGCCGGCGAGCCCCACCGGCCGCAGCAGCGCCTTGCTCGGGATGCACGCGTAGTAGGCGCATTCGCCGCCAGCCAGCCGTTCCTCGATGACGGCGGCGGTCAGGCCGCCCCGTACGGCTCGCCCGGCCGCCGTCTCTCCGACCGGTCCCGCTCCGATCACGATCACGTCGAAGACGTCGGCCTCGTCCGCCATGGAGCCTGCACCACCTCAGGTCGCGCCGCCGCCGGCTTTCACGCATAAGCGTTCCCCGATTTCGGGCGATAGAGGGAAAAATGGTGTTAAGGGCAGCATCATGGATGAAATCCCCTCGCCGGGCCTGCCGGCGACCTCACGCGTCGGGGGCGGCGGTCTCGAGCAGGCGCCCTTCGGACAGCCGCAACCAGCGGTCCACTCCGATCTCGCGGAGGAACCGCTCGTCATGGCTGACCACCACGAAGGCGCCCTCGTACGACTGCAGGGCCCCTTCGAGCTGGGCGACGCTGACCAGGTCGAGATTGTTGGTCGGCTCGTCGAGAAGCAGGAGTTGCGGTGCCGGTTCGGCGTACAGGAGGCACGCGAGGGTGGCCCGCAGCCGCTCGCCGCCGGACAACGCGCCGACGGGCAGCTGGGCCCGCGATCCCCGGAACAGGAATCGCGCCAGCACGTGCATGACCTGCGCGTCCCTCAGGTTCGGCGCGAACGCCCTCAGGTTGTCGGCGGTCGAACGGCCGAGGTCGAGCAGGTCGAGCCGCTGCGACAGATACGCCACCCGCCCCTGTCCGCGGGTCAGACTGCCCGCCTCCAGCGCGAGATCACCGCTGATGAGCCGCAGCAGGGTGGACTTCCCGGCGCCGTTGCGCCCGGTCAGGGCGATGCGCTCCGGGCCGCGGATGGTCAGGTCGGCGCCGTCGCCCGCGAAGATCTGCCGGTCGCCCTGACGCACCCGCATGCCCGCGCCGACCAGCACCATACGCCCGGCCGGGACGCTGGTCTCGGGCAGCGACAACGAGATCCGCTGGTCGTCGCGCAGCGCCTGCTCGGCCTGGTCCAGCCTGGCCTTCGCCGCGTCGAGCCGCTGGCCGTGCACCTCTGCCGACTTCCCCGCGGACTCCTGGGCACGGCGCTGGTGATTGCCGGCGTGCAGCCGGGACAACCCGGCCGACTTGAGATTGCGCGCCGCGTTGCCGGCCCGGCGCTGGGCGCGCTCCCGGGCCTGCTGCGCCTCCCGCTTCTCCCGCCGCAGCTCCTGCTCGGCGTTGCGCACGTTCTTCTCGGCCACCTCGCGGGCCTCGCGCACCGCCGTCTCGTATTCGGTGAAGTTGCCCCCGTAGAAGCGCAGCTCTCCGCCGCCGAGCTCCGCGATGCGGTCCATCCGGTCGAGCAGCATCCGGTCATGGCTGACCAGCAGCAGAGCGCCCTTGTAGTCCTGGAGCACCTCGTACAGCCTGTGGCGGGCCTCCAGGTCGAGGTTGTTGGTCGGCTCGTCGAGCAGCAGCACGTCGGGGCGCTTCAGCAGCTGCGCGGCCAGGCCCAGCGAGATCACCTGGCCGCCGCTCAGCGTCCGCGTCGTCCGGTCCAGCGCGACGTCCGTCAGGCCGAGCCGGTCCAGGACGGCGCGGGCGCGTTCCTCGATGTCCCAGTCGGACCCGACGGTGGTGAAGTGGTCCTCGCTGACGTCACCGGACTCGATGGCGTGCAGGGCGGCGATCACCGGCGCCACCTCCAGCATTTCCGCCACGGTCACGTCGTCGGCCAGCGGAAGCGTCTGGGGCAGGTAGCCCGGCGCCCCCTCCACCGCGACGGAGCCCGAAGCCGGGCGAAGCGCACCGGCGATCAGCCTGAGCAGCGTGCTCTTGCCGGCGCCGTTGGGGGCCACCAGGCCGGTACGGCCGGCAGGGACGCTGAAGGAGAGGTCCTCGAACACCGAGGTGCCGTCGGGCCAGGAAAAAGACAGGTTGGAAACAACGATCAAGGCGTCGGACATCGAATCGCTCTCGCGTTCGGCCGGTACGGCGAAGCCGTCCGGCGAAATGATCAGGAAACGAGGACATCGCCAAACGGCGGTTACGCGAAAAGCGCGTCACCGATGGCCATGGGCTCCGGGATCACCCGGAGATGTCGTCGTCGCCTGCCATGTCACGCTCCGATGTCCGACACTGATGCTCGGTCACGGTACCAGCCCGCCATCGATGCGTGTAGACCCCGGCCGATCATTTGATTGACACGTCAACCATGCGCGTATGATTGAAGCGTCAACCGGATGGGGTGTGGATCATGAGTGACGGCGGCCCCGCCACCAGCGCGGCGGCCCGGCGGCGGATGTCGGTGGAGGAGCTCGCGATCTGGCGAACGCTGGTCGACACGACCGCCGAGCTTCGCCGAATCCTGGGGGCAGAGCTGCTGCGGGATTCCGGCCTTTCTCCAGCCGATTATCACGTGCTGCTCGCGCTGAGCGAGGCGGAGGACAGGCGGCTGCGCTCATCGGAACTGGCGGCGACCATCGACTGGGAGCGGAGCCGGCTCTCCCATCACCTCAAGCGGATGGAGGGACGCCACCTCATCCGCCGCGACGAGTGCCCCACGGACAACCGCGGCGCCGAGGTCTCACTCACCGATGACGGGGCCCGGATGTTCCGAAGCGCCACCGCGCCCCACGCGCGCGCCATCAAGAAGCACTTCGCCGACGCCCTGACGCCCGAGCAGTTCGAGGCTCTCGCCGGCATCCTGACGGCCCTGCAGAACCATCTCCACCCCGACCCCGCCGCAGAGGACCTCCATGACTGAGCCGGCCATGTCGTCGCCCCGGATCGCCGTGCTCGGCGCCGGTCACGTCGGCCCGGTGATCGCGCGGATCGCGATCGACGCCGGCTACCACGTGACGATCTCCGCTTCGGGCGACCCCCAGAAGATCGCCCTCATTACCCAGGTGCTCGTGCCGGGAGCCGAACCGCGCTGGGCCGCCGACGCCGTCCGTGACGCCGACATCGTGGTGCTCGCGATCCCGCTCCACGCGTTCGCGACGTTCGACCCGGCATCGGTGGCCGGCAAGCTCGTCGTCGACACGATGAACTACTGGCCGCCGACCGACGGCGTCCAGGGCATGTTCGACGATCCCCGGTACGGCAGCAGCGAGATCGTCCAGCGCCGCCTCGCCCGCTCGACGATCGTCAAGACCTTCAACCACAAGGGCTACCACGAGCTCGAAGAGGAACGACGGCCCGCGGGTTCCCCCGATCGGCGTGCGCTCGGCGTCGCCGGCGACGACCCCGCGGCCGTCGACATCGTGGCGGAGGTCGTGGACCGCATCGGCTACGACGCCGTCCAGCTGGACGGTCTGCGGGCGGGCCGCCTGTTCGAACCCGGCGGTCCCGTGTTCGGCGCGTCAATGCTCCGGGCGGAGTTCGAGAAGGCCGTTTCCGCCGAAGCCGCGTGAGGCGTCGCCTCTCATCACGGCCGGGCCGTACGGCACGCGTCCGCGAACTCCCGGCATGAGCGCGCACTTCTCCGATTCCGCGACGGGGCGTGACCGCACGCTTTCGTGACGCGCGCCTTTCGCCGTATACGCCCCCGTGGGCGCACGCGGATGTTCCCGACGCCAGAGGTTCATGCGTCCTTAAACTTCCGCCTATTTCAGGCTTGACTCAATGATGTCAAGATCCTACCGTGATCCTCGATCAAGACAGATAATTCCGTCGCCTCCGGTGCCCGCAGCCGTTTCGATATGCCAGGAAATCGATCAGGAGGTTTGATGCGACCAGTGTCATCCGGGGCGTCGCCGGACGCCGTACGACCGGTCAGAAGGCGATTCGGAAAATTGTCTTTCGCCGTCCGCGCATTCGTGGCCGCCATTGCGATGGTCGTCGTCTTTCCCGGCGTGGCCTTCGCGGATCCGCCGCCCGCGCTCGACTGGGCGGCCCCATGGCCCGACCGCATTTACGAGCCGGGTTTCGACTACGACGGCGACGGTTGCTATCCCACCCCGGCCATCGGGCGTGACGGGACGATCGCCCCGGGCCTGGCGCTCGGTGGAGCCGAGAACGGCCACTGCCGCGACTCGTGGGACCTCGACAACACCAACGCCTATTCGCGCGTCAAGTGCAACAACGGATGGTGCGCGTACATGTACGCGCTCTATTTCGAAAAGGACCAGGCCGCCCTTGGCCCCGGAAGCGCCGGTCACCGGCACGACTGGGAGCACGTCGTCGTATGGGTGCAGGGCGAATGGGGCATGTACGTGGCGGCGTCCGCCCACGGCAAATACAACATCCGCGCTCGAAACGACATCCCGTGGGACGAAACCGGGAAACACCCGCTGATCGTTTACCACAAGGACGGCATCAGCACCCACTGTTTCCGTTTCGCCAATTTCGGCGAGCAGCCGGAGAATCACAAGGGATGGTGGCAGTGGCCGCCGCTGATCGGTTGGGACAATTACCCGCCCGGTTTCCGTGACAAGCTGGTCAACGCCGATTTCGGCGCCGCCCAGTTCGGGCTCAGGAACGGCTGGTTCGAAGGGGAACTCGCCAAGGCCAAGCCGGCCGGAATCCCGTTCGATCCGTACGCCTGACCGGCCCGCTATCGGGAAACGCATGACAACGGCCGCCGCCCGCCCGGGCGGCGGCCGCCGGCACTCAACCGCACGCTCACACCGCGGGCAGCGGACGCCGGCCGCCGAAGGACGCGCGATAGGCCTGCGGGGTCGTTCCGACAACCCGCTTGAAACGTTCGCGGAAAGCGGCCGGCGAGCCGAATCCGGCCTGAGCGGCGATCCTCTCGACGCCGTGATCGGTGTTCTCCAGGAGGTACTGCGCACGGCGCACCCGGGCGCGCAGCAGCCACTGCAGCGGGGTCGTGCCGGTCTGCTCGCGGAAACGGCGACTGAAGGTGCGTTCGCTCATCCCTGACCGGACGGCCATCTCCTCCAGGGTGAGGTCGTGGCCGAGATTGTCCTCGATCCAAGCCAGCACCGGCTCCATGACCGACCCGCGCGGCGCCGGCGGGTGCTCGTGCACGATGAACTGCGCCTGCCCGCCTTCGCGCTCCAACGGCATGACCGACAGGCGGGCCGCGTCGGCCGCCACGGCGGAACCGTGGTCGCTACGGATCATGTGGAGGCACAGGTCCATGCCGGCGGCGGCGCCCGCCGAGGTGAGGATCTGCCCGCTGTCGACGTACAGGACGTCCGGCCGTACGTCCACGAGCGGGAACCGCTCGGCCAGTTCGGCGGCGGCGACCCAGTGGGTGGTCGCGGTCAGCCCGTCGAGCAGACCGGCGGCGGCCAGGATGAAGGCGCCGCTACAGATCGACGCGATCCGGGTGCCCTGCGCGGCCGCCCGGCGGAGTTCCTCGAGCACATGCGGCGGAGGCGGCGCGGCCTGCTCCGAGCAGCCGGGCACCATGATGGTTTCGGCCTCGGCCAGCGCCTCCAGCCCCCACGACACCTTGACGGTGAACGCCGCGCTGCGCACCTCCGGCTCGGGCCCGCACACCCGGATGCGGTACGGGTTGCGCCCGTCGGGCAGCCGGGTGCGGCCGAACACCTCGATCGGCGTCGACAGGTCGAACGCCACCACGTCATTCAGGGCGAGGATCGCGATCGTGTGCACGAAGGCCACAATAAACGTGATCCGGCCATCCCGGTTCCTGTGCTCTGACGCCTGTCACCCCACGTCAGAGACCTGGCGAGAATCCGTTGGCATTTGGCGATCCAGCCACTGGGGCGAGCGCTCCCCTCTCCCTAGCCTGGGCGGGCACCAGGAAGCCAGAAGGAGATCTCGCCGATGTACGCGCAGTCCGCCCACGAACGTCGGGGCCTGGTCCGGCACCAGAACGGACATACCAGGCACGAGAGCACGTCAGGGGCCGCGTCATGACGAAGGTGCTCCTCGCCGTCCACGTCCTGGCCGCCATCATGGCGATCGGGCCGGTCGCCGTCGCGGCCAGCATGTTCCCGGCCGCCGTCCGGCGCGCCGGGCAGGAGGGCACCGGCGGTGTGGCCACCGTCCGCACCCTGCACCGCATCTGCCGCGTCTACTCCGCCGTCGGCCTGGCCGTACCGGCCTTCGGGCTGGCCACCGCGAACAGTCTCCACGTGCTCGGAGACACCTGGGTGATCGTTTCGATCGCGCTCACCGCGCTCGCCGCCGCCGTCCTCGCCCTGTTCATCCTGCCTCGGCAGGACGCCGCACTGGCCGCCCTCGGTTCGGAGCCGGCCGCGGTGGATCGCGAGGCCACCGTACGGCTGGCCATGGCGACCGGCGTGTTCAACCTGCTGTGGGCCGTGGTCACCGTCTTGATGATCGTGCGTCCCGGCTCCACGACGGGGGTGTGAGCGATGCGACGTGTCCTACAGGCCGCGGCCTCCGTTGAACTGATCTCCCTCGCCGTGCTGCTGGCCAACCTGGCGACCGCGCACTGGCCCGCGGTCTCCTCGCTGGTGGGTCCGCTGCACGGCTGCGCGTACCTGCTGGTCGTCCTCACCACCGCCCGCGACCGGAACGCGGGGGCAAGGACCAAGGCCCTGGCGCTGATCCCCGGCATCGGCGGACTGCTCGTCATGCGCCGGCTGGCACGAGCCGGAGTCGCGTAGCCCCCTCACCCGTCTGACCTGCGGCGGCCCTGCGGCCTCGGAGCCCTCGTCAACACGTGTGCCCGCATGAATGCCACGGCCACCGCCTCCCTCCGGCTTCTTCCCGAGCCGAAGATGAGACGGTGGCCACCATGCTGCCCGGCGACATGCCGTATTCGGATGGCCGCTATCCGCTGTGGCGGATAGCGGCCATCATCGCCGAATGCGGCAAATGAGCAGCTCAGAGGTTAACCGACAGGCCGAGGATCAGATGCCCGCGCCGGCTTAGCAGCCACCGTGGTGGTGAACGCGGTGGTCGACCGGTTGCGCCTCAGCGGCGGAGCCGACGGGGTGTCATCCCAAGACGGTCCAGCGGTACGTCGCGATCCGTGAACGGTCCTCCTGGTAGTCGTGGGGGCCCAACAAGGCTTCTTGTGAACCTTGGGGCACTTGAATACGAGCATGACGTTGCCGCCATTGCCGCCATTGGCGCTTCCGCCGTTGCCGATGTTGCTACTGCCGTTGCAGGCGCTGCCGCTGCCGCCGTTGGCGCTGGCGCTGCCACCGGTGGAGTCGCCGCCATTGGCGCTGGCGCCGGCGCCGCCGGCGCCGCCGTTGGCGCTGGCGAGGGCGCTGCCGCCGTCGCCACCGGAGCCGCCGTTGCCGCCGGCGCCGCCGATGGAGAAGCCGCCGGGGCCGCCGGCGCCGCCGGTGGCGTCGCCGCCGTTGCCGCCGTTGATGTTGGCGTCGCCGCTGCCGCCGTTGGCGCTGGCGGTGGCGGCGACGGTGGTGGCGCTGGAGGCGGAGGCAATGCCGATGCCTATATTGCCGTTGCCGGCCTGCTGGCCGGAGCCGGCTGCGGCGGCCTGGACGCTGCCGCCAGTGCCGGTGGCGCTGGCGCCGACGGTGTTGCCCATGGAGTCGCCGCCGGTGCCGCCGTTGGCGTTGTTGGCGCTGGAGTTGCCGTTGCCACCGGTGGCGTTGCCGCCGGTGCCGCCGTTGGCGTTGCCGCCGTTGCCACCGGAGCCGCCGGCACCGCCAGCGCCGCCAGCGCCGCCGGTGGCGGCGGCGCTGCCGCCGGCGCCACCGGCGCCACCGGAGCCGGTGGCGATCCCACCGGCGCCACCCTTGTCGGCGTCGCCGCCGGTGGCTTTGCCACCGTTGCCGCCGTTGCCTGCGAAGGCACAGGCCGTGCCGGACGCGTCGCCGCCGCCGCCGCCCTTGCCGCCGCTGACATTGAAGTTGACGCCCTTGGGGCGCTTACCACCGGTGGGTATGAAAGTGAGGGTGGCGCTGGTTCCATCGGCACCCGCAGAAGCAACGCCCGGAGCGCCACTCTCACCCGCAGCGCCCGAAACGCTGGTTCCATCGGCACCCGCAAAAGCAACGCCCGGAGCCCCGCTCTCACCCGCAGCGCCCGAAACGCTGGCTCCATCGGCACCCGCAAAAGCAACGCCCGAAGCGCCACTCTCACCCGCAGCGCCCGAAACGCTGGCTCCATCGGCACCCGCAAAAGCAACGCCCGGAGCGCCCGCAAAAGCAAGGCCCGAAGCGCCAGAGGCAACGGCGAAAGCACCGTTCCCACCGGCATCTCCGGTGGTCATGCCGGTGTTGATGGAGTTTCCGCAGTTTGCGCCGCCGATGCCGATGCCGAGGCTGAGGCTGAGGCTGAGGCCGACACCGGTGCCGAGCATGGGACCGTTGCTGATGTTGTTGCAGTTGCGCTGCAGCGCGCTTCCGAGCAGGGGCGTACCGCTCAGGAGGCCGAAGTTCTGGTTCGTACCGATTGACGCGCCGTCCCACACATCGAAGTAGGGGTCGACCGTCGCGACGGCGGCCTGGGCCGGCGCCGCGAACATGCCCACGGCGCCGACGCCGAGTGCGACCGCGGCCACCTTAGCCATTCGATTCATAAATCCCCCGGTGCATGTTCCTTTTCACGAGAGCGGGATGAGAACCCGAGAACCCCCGTGCGTCGGCGAGCGCGCCGACTAATACGAGCGCATTTCTATCACCCAGGCGGAACAGCGGAATGTCCGCTTCCTCGCGACTATGACCAGGAACAGTTCGGAAAAGACCGGATATAGGCGACAACAAACCACCCCAGAGTCGAACCACACCCGGCCCGGGAGAAAGGCATAGTAAACAGCCCACCCAGGTCAGGGGATAGATTTTCGAGCACCTTTAGAAATGCGCGTAACGGTCAGGCGCTGAGCCGGGCGAGCGGGGCCTGCACTGGGGTGGGGCGGCCGCCTGCGCCCACACGTGCCCCGCATCGCCCGTTGAGAGAAGCGGTCGATGTGACCGCATATGCGGCAGACTCGGGCCATGATCGCCGATTCTGTGGACACGGTCCTGATCGCCTTCTTGGAAGCCCAACGCGCCAGGGCGTTAGCCGTCGTCGCCGATCTCGACGCCGATCAGCTGACGACGTCGGTGCTGCCCTCCGGCTGGACACCGCTCGGGATGATCGAACACCTCGGACATGCCGAGCGGCATTGGTTCCAGGAGGTCGCCCTGGGATCCGCCGCGCCCCTTCCCTGGCCTGACGACCCCGACGAGCACCACGGCGGGCCGTTCACGACCACCCGGCAGGCCGATGCGGTCTTCGCGTTCTACCGCGATCAGATCGAGCGCGCGAACGCCGTACTGGCCGAGACCCCGTTGTCGGCTCCGCCCCTAGGACGGCACAACCAGGGGGACGCCGACCAGGTCACCGACCTGCGCTTCATCGTGATGCACATGATCGAAGAGACGGCCCGCCACCTCGGCCACCTCGACGCGGCCCGCGAACTCCTCGACGGCCGCGTCGGCCTCGGCCAGGACGACCTCTGACGTCCGGCCGGCACCTCAGGCGAGAAGGAAACACCGTGGGTTACGACATGTATTGGGTGCGCCAGGCCGACGGGGAGGCGGAGGCGCTCGCCGCCGCCGAGCAGGTGTGGGAGGAGGCGCTGAAGGCGCGCGACCTGATCGACGACCAGCGGGGCATCTTCGACGAGGGCCGAATGGCAGATCGCCTTCCTCGACGGCGCATCCCGGCACGACGGGTTCGAGGTCTACTGACGCGGTGATTCCCAGGGTGATGCTCCCATGGATGTCAAGCCACGCGTTCGTGATCGTTTGTCGTGATGATCCTGTAGAGCTCGCGGGCGATGTAGCGTTTCAGGCAGCGGATGATCTCTTTCTTTGAGAGGCCGTCTTTGGTGCGTCGTTCCATGTAGGCGCGGGTGCGGGGGTCCCAGCGCAGGCGGCATAGGACGATGCGGTAGAGAGCGGCGTTGGCTTGCCGGTCACCGCCGCGGTTGAGGCGATGCCGGTTGGTTTTACCCGAGGAAGCGGGGATCGGAGCCGCGCCGCACAACATGGCGAAGGCGGCTTCGGAGCGGAGCCGGTCATGGTTTTCCCCGGCGGTGACCAGGAGCTGGCCGGCGACGTCGGTTCCGACACCGTTCGTGGCGACCAGGCGGGGATTGATGGCGGCCACGAGGGGATCCAGGAGTTCGTCGAGATCGGCGATCTCGGTGGTTAACTGCTGGTGGCGGCGCGCAAGGGAGCGCAGGGCGATTTTCGCAGCGGTGGCCGGGCCGGCGGCATCGGTCCGGTCGGGCCGCAGGTTCGCGCAAGCGGCGATCAGCGCCCTGACGGGCAGACCCCGCAGCTGTTCGCGGAGTTCTTCCGGAGCAGTCACGATCAAGGCCTTGATCTGGCGTTGGGTGTCCGCGCACTGATCGACGGCGCTGCGCCGGGCCACCCGCAGGTTCCGCAACGCCTCGATCCGGCCGTCTCGCTGCTTGGGCGTGCCGGTCCGCTCGTCGGCCAGCGCGGTCTTGGCAGCCTGGATCGCATCGATCGGGTCAGACTTGCCCTGGAAACGACGGGTCTTGCGGTCGGGACGGTCGACCTCGACCACCTCGACCTGCTCATCTCGCAGCAGCCGGGCGAGTCCGGCTCCGTAGGCGCCGGTGCCTTCGACCCCGACCCGCGACAATCGCCCGAATCCTCGCATCCAGGCGAGCAGCGCTAGGTATCCGGTGGAGGTGGTGGGGAACTGCTCGGTGCCCAGCACCCGTCCCACCGGGTCGATCACTGCCGCGGTGTGGGTGTCTTGATGGGTGTCGACTCCACCGGCGACCTCGATGGTCGGCGCGTCTTCAGATGTAATAGGGGGCATCGTCGTCCGGTCGTTGTTGACCGGGGCAGGGCGGCACGCACCAGCCGGGCAACGCGGACAAGACAGTGATGGGGCCTCTGGCCAGGCTCCTATGAAGTCACAACGCCACGTCCGGTGAGTGCACATGAGCGCCTCTCCGCCGGGGCCGACAGATCCCGTTGAGGACCCCAAGGTCAGTCAGTCGTTGGGTCAAACCCCGCCGGGAGGCGCTCATTTCCATCATCACTGTCAGTCGTAGGCGCGCCAGCGGACCGCCCTGGCCTGTTCCTCGATCACGCTTCCCCCTCCCGGCAGGGAGCGTTGGTCGACGAGATCGGCGGTCATCGAGAACCGAGGGGCCTTCTCCGGCCGCGCCACGGCCGGGGCTACCACGGCGTCGACGAGGGCGGTCGCGAGGTTCTGCCGGGGGTAGAGCCGGTGAACGCGCGCTGCGGTGGAGTCGGGGACGAACTCGGTGCCCGCCCCGAAGTCGATCACCACCGCGGTCCTCGTCATCTCGCAGATGGGACCGCGTCTTTCCGCGATCCCGCCCGAGGTGTTGAGCGCGATCGCCTCCCAGACGATGTCCACATCACGGCCCGGCACGCCCCTGGTGCTGAGGAAGTCGGCGGCGAAGTCGGCCCCGTCGACCTCGAAACGCTGCCGGCCGTCGGCGAGGTGAGTGAGGCCGACGTCGTGAAGCGCACAGGCGAAGAAGAGCAACTCCGGGTCGTAGTCGCGCCCCGGTCGCGCCCCGCGGTGCGCCGCCAGCAACTCGGCGAAGACGTAGGTGCGGATGCTGTGGTTGGCGATGGCGGGGGTCGCGGCGCGCATGATGAGCGTCCGGACCTCCGCGGCGAGCGGGCTGTCGGGCGGTTCCGGGAGCGGCCGCTCCTCATCCAGGCCCCTGGTCGGCGTTTCCTTTTCACTCATCACACGTCCTGTCCGTACCGCGAGGACGGCGGCGGACATCGCCGCCGCATCCGTTGATCTGTCGCTGGCTCGCCACGACGGCCCACATCGCCGACGCGCGGAAAACCGGCATCGTGAGACCGACCGTAGGAGGGACGCGCCGGGGGATGAATCCTGCAAAATTCGTAGTCACCCGCAGACGGCCGCCCGCAGACGATCGCGCCTCCGAGCCACTCGACATGCTGTGCGCCTGGGACGCGTAGACGCCGGGTCTGCGCAGGCCGCGGCGCGCAGACTATGAAATTCACGTGATTTCCGGCCGCCGTGCCCGGGTTTAGCGTCTCCGGCGGATGGGCCAGGACCATCGGCTTGCCGTGGCCTCGCCCCGAACACCGAAGACTCGCGTGAGACGGAGAACCCGCATGCCGTACCTGAACGTAGGCACGGAAAACTCAGCAACGATCGACATCTATTACGAGGACCACGGCGCCGGGACGCCCGTGGTGCTCAGCCATGGCTACCCGCTGAGCGGCAAGGCCTGGGAGAAGCAGCTGTCGGTGCTGACCGACGCCGGCTACCGCGTGATCACCTATGACCGTCGCGGCTGGGGCGGCTCCAGCCAGCCGGCGACCGGGTACGACTACGACACCTTCGCCGCGGACCTCAACGCGCTGATGGAGCACCTCGACCTGCGTGACGCCGTCCTGGTGGGCCACTCGATGGGCACCGGCGACGTGACCCGCTACCTCGGCACGTACGGAAGCGCCCGCGTGCGCAAGGCCGTGCTGGTCTCGCCGATCCCGCCCTTCCTGCTGCAGACCGCCGACAACCCCCAGGGCGTCCCGCAGGGCCTGTTCGACGGCTTCATCGAGACGGCCAAGGCCGACAGGCCGCTGTGGCTGAAGCAGTTCCTGGAGAACTTCTACAACTACGACGTCTACGGCGGGACCCTCGTCAGCGAGCAGGCGTTCCAGTCGAGCTGGAACATCGCCGTCGCCGGCTCACCGGTCGCCGCGGTCGAGTGCATCTCGACCTGGCTCACCGACTTCCGGGCCGACCTGCCGAAGCTCGACGTCCCCGTCCTGGTGATCACTGGCGACCAGGACCGGATTCTGCCGAAGGAGGTCACCGGCGACCGCCTCAAGGGGCTCATCGGCGACCTCCAGTACGTCGTCATCGAGGGCGGGCCGCACGCGATCGCGTGGACCCACACCGACCAGGTGAACTCGGCCCTGCTCGGTTTCCTCCGCTGACCTTGACCTTCCTCCGCGCTCCCGTCCTCGACGGGATCCGCACTCATGCACCACAGAAAGGCACTTCCATGTTCGTCAACCGCATCGCCCGTGGCCTCGGGCGGCACCGCCTCCGCTATGCCGTCGCGGCGACGGCGGCGGCCGCGGCCGTCGCGATCCCGCTCGGTCTGACGCCCGCGACCGCGGCGACGGCCTACACACCGGCGACCCACACCGCGCCGACTCACGTGAAGCCCACGATCGTGCTGGTCCACGGCGCCTGGGCCGACGCGTCCAGCTGGTCCGGCGAGGTCACCCGGCTCCAGGCCGACGGCTATACCGTCGCCGTCGCACCCAACCCGCTCAGGGGCCTGTCCGACGACACGGACTACCTGCGTGACTACCTGGCGAGCATCACCGGGCCGATCGTCCTCGTCGGGCACTCGTACGGCGGAGCCGTCATCACCAACGCCGCTACCGGCAACCCCAACGTCAAGGCGCTGGTCTACGTCGACGCCTACATCCCCGACGAGGGCGACACCGTAGCCGACCTGAGCGGTCCCGACTCGGCGCTCGCGCCGGGCGCATCGAACCCGGCGTCGGTGTTCAAGCTGGTCGACTACCCGAACGCTCCGGACAACATTTACGACACCTACGTGCTGCCGGACGTGTTCGTCCGGGCCTTCGCCGGTGACCTGTCCCCTGCGAAGGGCGCCCAGTTGGCGGCCTCGCAGTCTCCGACGTCCCTGCTCGCCCTCGGCCTGCACTCCGGCCCCCCCGCGTGGAAGACGATCCCCGCGTGGGACCTGATCGGCACCAACGATAAGATCATCCCGGTCGCGCAGCAGATCGAGATGGCCAAGAACGCCGGCGCGCACACCCAGAAGTTCACCGCCTCGCACCTGGGGATCATCTCCCAGCCGGCCACCGTGACGAAGTTCATCGAGCAGGCGGCCTGCTCCGTCCGCTGAGCGTGCAGGCGGGGGCCGCGCCCGGCGATCCGGCCTGAAGCGGTGCGGGCACGCCATGCCCGCACCGCTTCTTCGGACTCAGAGCTCCCTCAGGACGAGTTGGCGGCGCGACCTCACGCCGAGCTTCCTGAATACCTTCTTGAGGTGATAGTCGACGGTGCTCGGGCTGATGAACAGCTGTGCGGCGATCTCCTGGTTGGTCGCGCGACCGGCGGCGAGCCTGGCGATCCGCCTCTCCTGCGGAGTGAGGTCGCCGGGCTCCCGTACGGCCGTGCCGCCTTCCCGGTCGCCGGCGGCGACGAGCTCCATGCGGCACCGCTCCGCGAACGCCGCCGCTCCCATTTCGATGAACATGTCGTGGGCGAGGCGCAGGCGGAGGCGGGCGTCGTTCTTGCGCTTGTTCCTGCGCAACCACTCGCCGTAGACCAGATGGGCCCGGGCGAGATCCGTCGCCATGCGCGTGCGTTCCAGATGTTCTACGGCCTGCACATAGAGGTCTTCGGCCCGGGCGGGCTCCGCGAGGAGCGCCTCCGACCGGGCGAGCAGTCCGAGTGCCCACGGTGTTGCGGCGGCGACCGCCTTGACCCTCAGGCGGCCGAGCGCCTCGGCCGCGTGGTCGCGCTCACCGCACCGCACGCCGGCCTCGATGAGGTCAGGGAGCGCCAGATGCTCAAGATTCAGCACATCCTGTTCGCACAACCGCCGGGTCGCCTCGAACGCGTCGCGGTAGCGGCCACGCCCGAGCGCCAGAACGCCCAGCGCGACCTGGCCCAGATTCGCCAGAACCCCCATGCCGAAGTCGCCGGCCATCCGCTCGAACCGCGCCGCGGCGGACAGGGTCTCCTCGTCCCGCCCCTGCCAGGCCGGCACCTCCGGCGTCGTGATGATCTCCCATGTCTCCGGCCCGGCGCCTGCCGATTCCAGGGAACCGCCGGCGTCGGCGATCCTGCCGCTCGACGCCCGTTCGAGCTGCGCCGCCATGAGCGCCCAGCGAAGCCGTTCATGTGCACCGTCCGCCCGGGCCTGTTCCTCGACGCGCCGAAACCAGCCCGCGCGGAACCCGTCGTCCCATACGGCCTGTGCGGCCGTGGCTCCCAACATGAACCACTCGGGCGCACCCGCCGCGAACACCTCCGGGTCCGCGAGAGCGCCGAGGGCCGCGCGGAGGAGGGGCACCGCCTTGGTGTAGCCGACGGCGACGAGCGTGGCGCAGCCGTGCAGCAGGAGGTCCCCCGCCGTCGCATCACTGACGGTCGGCCGCGGGAGTGCGAGCGCTTCTTCCGCCACTTCGAGCGGAGTCGTTCGTTCAACCGCATGCCGTACGACGAAGGCCTTGCTCATGGCCTCGAGGAGTTTGTCGCGCCGCCTGCGGTCGCCGTCTTCGTACGTGCGGGCTGTGGCCAGCAGCAGGGCAGGCTGCCGGGCGGCCGAGCCACCGAGACGCAGCTCGACCTTGGCCTGGATCTCATCCGCCAGCGCCCGCGTGAGCGGATCGGACAGATGCGGCGCGGCCGCCACGAGCAGCGCTCGGGCCTGGGTGAACGCGCCCGCGCTCACCGCCGCTCGGGCCGCGGCCACCAGACGCCGCGCCCGCCGGGAGACGTCCGGCGTGAGGTCCGCGGCGCGCAGACGGATGGCGACCTCCGCGCCGTGCCCGCTCCGCGCTCTGGCCCGGCCCGCTGCGGCCTCGAGCTCGGCGGCCAGCGCCTCGTCCGGCCCTGGGGCCGCCTCGGCGAGATGCAGAGTGCGGCGATCGGGGTCCCGCTCGACCGAGGTGACGGCCGCGAGGACCCGGTGAACCCGTCGCCTCTCGTCCGTGGACGCGCCGTGATAGACCGCGGAGCGCAGCAGGGGATGGCGGAACCGGATCCGCCCATCCAGCTCCACGACGTCCCTGACCCCGGCGAGCGTGGCCACGTCGTCCCCGAAACCGAGCTCGGCTCCCGCACGCCGGACGACCTCCGGGTCGCCCGACGGCTCCGCCGCAGCGGTCAGCAGCATCACGCGCGCGGCCGCAGGCAACCGTCCCAATTCCCTGGTGAACCGCGCGTCGTCGCTGGCCGGCAGCGGCTCGGGAAGGCGTGCGACGCCCGCCAGCTGGTCCGGCGTGAGCGTACTGCCGATTTCGAGGAGGGCGAGAGGATTGCCGTCCGCTTCGGCGACGATGCGCTCGACCACGTGGTCGGCCACACAGTCGCTGGAGGTCGAGAGCAACAGTTCGCGCGCCGCGGCCGGATCCAGCCCTCCGACCTCGTGAACCGGCAGCCCCGCCCATGTCGCAGCCCCAGAAGGGGATTCCTCCATCGCGATGAGCAGGACGATGCGCTCGGCCCGCAGCCGCCGGGCGGCGAACGCCAGCACCTGAGCCGACTCCTGGTCCACGAGGTGCGCGTCGTCGACGATGCACAGCAGCACACCGCCGGACGAGGCGGCGGCGTCGGCCAGCAGAGTGAGGGCGGCGACCCCGACGAGGAACGGCTCGGGCGTCATGCCGCCGCTCAGGCCGAAGACCGTCTCCAGAGCGGACCGCTGTGGATCGGGCAACACCATGAGGCGATCGAGGAACGGCAGCAGGACCTGGTGCAGCGCCGCGTGGCCGATCCCGGTCTCCGACTCGACCCCGGAGATCCGCACCACAATGGCGTCGGGCGCCGCCTGCACCGCATGGTCGAGCAACGCCGTCTTCCCGGCTCCCTCCCGGCCCCGCAGCAGGAGACAGCCGCCGAACCCCCGACGAGCGGCGTCGAGCATGCCCTTCAGCCGCGCGCTCTCCTGTTCACGGCCGAGCAGCATGTCCGCCTCGATCAGGTGGCGCATGGACCGGCGTCCGCTCCTTTCACGGGACATCGCGGGCCGGGTGAACCGGCAGGTACGGGGGCTCGACCAGTCTGTACAGGTGGCGAGGCCTCCGGTATCCGACACATGACTGCACCTCGGCCGGAACGGCGGTCGCTGCCAGTAAAGTCTGTGGACTGTCCGTTTTGTACGAATGGGAATCGCACGACATGTCGCAACCCGGGCGTGGCACTTCTCCCGCACTCGGCACGGCCCTCATCGGCCGAGAAGACGAGCTTCACCGACTCATGGGCCTGATCGACGCGCCCTCAGGCCAGGCGCTGGCGCTCCTCGGCGATGCGGGCATGGGCAAGACCAGCCTCCTGGCACGGCTGGTGGACGAGGCCGGCAAGAAGGACGTACGCGTTCTGTCGGCCGTGGCCAACGAGTCCGAGACCCAGCTCGCGTTCGCGGGGTTGCACCAACTCCTTCACCCTGTGTTGAGCTCGCCCGACTCGCCTCTGGACGAGCTGGCCGCGCCCCATCGAAACGCACTGCTGGCGGCGTTTGGCCTGGTCGAGGAGTTCGCCGTCCCCGACCGGCTGCTGATCGGCATCGCCACGGTGACGTTGCTCCTCAAGGTCGCAGAGCGGTCGCCACTCCTGCTCGTGATCGACGACATCCAGTGGCTCGACTACAACTCCCGCGACGTGATCTCCTTCGCCTGGAGGCGTTTCAGGAACGAGCCGATCGCGATCGCCTTCAGCGCGCGCGGCCAGACTCCACCGCGCCCGTTCGGCGAAGACGTCGGCAAACTGCGGCTCGAACCGCTCACGCAGACGCATG
Organism: Planotetraspora thailandica; assembly: GCF_016863335.1. Taxonomy (GTDB): domain Bacteria; phylum Actinomycetota; class Actinomycetes; order Streptosporangiales; family Streptosporangiaceae; genus Planotetraspora; species Planotetraspora thailandica. Next base: position 61,853 of record NZ_BOOR01000056.1, on the reverse strand, counting down.
CGAACCTTCTGCTGGACGTGCAACCGCACAGGCCCGGCGGTCTGACCCGGTCCACCGTCCTGGCTCATGCTCAGGGCAACCCCATGGCCCTGGTGGAGCTGAGCAAGGCGACGGCGACGGAGATGTGGACGGGCCGCCGGCTCGACGACCCGCTCCCCCTCAGCGACCGCTTGGAGCAGCTGTTCAGCGCGCGCGTGAGCACCCTGCCGGAGACATGCCGTACGGCCCTGCTGTACGCCGCCGTGGCAGGGCCCTCCGAACTGCTGGAGGCGGCCAGTGCCGGCCTTCCCGGTCTCGACCCACAGGTGTGGCGGCCTGCCGAGGACGCCGGCCTGGTCTCCGTGACCGGCGCGGGAGTGGCGTTCTCCCATCCCCTCATGCGCTCGGCCGTCTATCAGGCGGCGCCTTTCGCCGACCGGGCGGAGGCTCATCGTCGTCTCGCCGCCGTCCTGACGCACCGGCTGGACCGCCGAGCCTGGCATCTCGCGCGGGCGACGCTCCATCCCGACGAGGATGTGGCGCTGCTCCTTGTGGAGACGGCTGCGGAGGCCCTGCGCCGCGGAGGCTGCGTGGCCGCCGCCCTCGCCATGGAACGGGCGGCCGAACTGAGCCCGAGTTCCGAGGACAGAGCACGACGACTCCTCTTCGCGGCCGACTACGCCACAGTCACCGGGCAGGCCGCGTGGGTCCAGGATCTCGCGACGCGTGCGTCGGCGTGCACGGCCGATCCGGTGTTGCACGCGAAGGCCGACCGGGAGATCGGATGGGCTCTCGCCTGGACCAAACGTCAGGCGGAGGCACTCAGAGTGCTCGTGAGGCTGGGTGAGGAGACGGCCGCGGAGGAGCCGCTCATCGCCTGGAGCGCTCTGGGACCGGCGGCGACCGTCGCCTACCACCTGGGAGCGCCCGCCGGCCGGGCCGCGGTGCGCCGGCTGGTGAACCGGCTCTCCCAGCAGGACGACCCGGGCCGGCCACACGGCAAGGAACTGGCCTACGGAGCGATCCGGCTGTTGGCGCGTGCCGCGATCGACCCCTTCAGGGAACGTCCCCAGGCGCTGGCGGAACTTCGCCGAATCACGGAACACCGGCTGGACATCCCCGCCTCGTCGACGGCGGGCTCGGTCGCCTGGGTGCTCGACCAGTCCGACGTGGCGGTGCGTGTCCTCAGGGAAGCACGGGAGATGCTCCGCAAGCCGGGGGTGCAGGGTGCCAGCGGCGCCGTGGTGATGGGGCTCGCGTGGGCCTGCCTGGACACCGGCCGGTGGGACGAGGCGCTGGACGCGAGCCAGGAGGCGTCGGAACTGGCCAGGGCCTTCGGAATGGAGATCGTCACTGCCGAGGTCAGTCTCGTCGCGGCCACGCTGGCGGCCCTGCGGGGCGACGTCGCCCGCGCCCGCGAGCTCACCGCGACGGCGGTCTCCGCCATGGACCCGATCGACTCTCCGGTGATCGCGGCGCGTGAGCGCCGGGCCGAGGGTCTGATCGCCCTCGTCGAGGGACACTTCGAGACGGCCTACAGCCTTCTTCGCCAGGTGTTCGACGCGGACGGCGCACCGCACCACTACCACGCCTCCTACTTCGCGCTCGCGGACTTCGCCACCGCCGCCGCCCGTACGGGCAAGGCCGACGAGGGCAGAGCGGTGGTCGAGCACGCCGCAGGCCGGATCGACGGCGACGTGTCGCCACGGTTGCGGCAGCTTCTCGCACACGCCCGGGCGCTGACGTCGCCGCCCGAGGAGGCGGAGGAGCACTACGCCGGCGCGCTCGCCGACCCCGCGGGCGACGAGTGGCCCTTCGAGCGGGCGTCCCTGCGGCTGGACTACGCCGAGTGGCTGCGCCGTCGCCGGCGTATCAACGAATCGAAACCCGTCCTCGTCACCGCCCTGGAGGTGTTCCGGCGCCTTGGCGCCGAGCCGTACGTCCAACGGGCCGAAGCAGAGTTGCGCGCCTCAGGGGTCGCCGTCACGGGGCCCATGGACCTCAACCGGCTGACCGAACTCACGCCGCAGCAGCGCGAGATCGTCCGCCTCGCGGCCGAAGGCCTGACCAACCGCCAGATCGGCGAACGGCTGAGCATCTCCCCGAGGACCGTGTCCTCGCACCTCTACCGGTCTTTCCCGGTGCTCGGCGTCACCGACCGGCACCAGATCCGCGACGCCATCTCGTACGAGAGCCGAATGCGCGGGTAGGAGCGGGCTTGCGCCGATGGCGGCCATTGGTCTGAACTTGGTGCGACAGCCGTACGACAAAAGGAAGGCCGATGGCCACCGGCCAGGTCGATGTTCTCGAGCAGGGCCCCCGCAGGCCCCGCTGGGTGGGAATCGTGGTGCTGGTCGCTCTCGTGGCCGTGCCGATCATCGGGATTCTCGCCGGCCGGGACACGAGCCCTCCCCTCCCGATCGTCTCCCCGGCACCCACGCCCAGCCCGATCAACGTGACCCCCAACGCCGTCTATCCGGTGGCGAGCGGGACGGGTGCCACCCGGATGATGCGGCTCACGTTCCCCGACGGATCACGGGCGGAGATCACCTACCCGGCCGACCTGAACCTCGCCTCGCTGGGGGCTCGCCCGTACGCGAGCGGAACTCTCGCCGGCAACGGGGAGATGGACGAGTTCCGCCCCCTCACCGCTCCGCTGTACGGCGAGGCGGAGACGGCCGCCGGGCGGCCGATGATCAGGCGTCTCACCGGCGACGTCACGGTGTGGCCTGGGCCGCTCGGAATGGACAACGCCGGGTCGGTCATGCTCTTCACCTTCGGCGACTGGCGACTGGCCCTGCAGGACGAGCCCGCCGGGATGACCTTCGAACAACGGCTGGCCTGGGCGAAGAACCTGCACGGCAGGCTCACCCCTGACGGTTTCCTCACCCTGTCGGCCCGCGGTCCGTTACAGCTCTCGCAGCCCGGTGAGATCCGCGACGGCGTGCTCGTCGGGCCGCAACTGTGGCTCGGCGGGCTGAGCCGCCGGATGCTCGTGCTGGCTCCGATCCCCGACTGCGACCGATCGGGCGGGGCGCGCGTCGTCCTCGACCCGCGCCACACCATCGCGGAGAGCACCTGCCATGACGGCTTCTACCTCGCCGCCGCAGGCGACGAAGCCTTCGTACGGAGTGCGCTCACGGACGTACGCGTCCGTCCCCTGTAAGCCGTTTCGCCCATCATGTTGGGCTCGCTTCCTCCGATGCGAGGCGCTTACCCAGCCGTTGTGCCGGAGCCTCCACGAAACGCCATGTCAGCGCGCTGAGCCCGAGCAGCAGGCCCACCACGCACGTCAGAGCCGTCAGCCGCAGGCCCAGCGGTACGGCCAGCGGCTGCGGACAGAACGCTGCGACGGTTTCCAGCAGCAGCAGGTGGAGGAGGTAGACGGAGTAGCTGACCAGTCCCAGCCGGCGGAGAATCCGCGGCATGCTCTGATGCCGCAGCGCCATGCCGGCGGCGAAGGTGATCCACGCGGCGGCTGTGGCCGTTTGGAAGCCGAGCCCACCCCGGGCCAGCGCGATCCCGGCGAGCGGCACCAGCGCCACCCAACTCGCCTGCTTCCAGGAGATCTCTTGTTGCTCGGCCCGATACAGCGCCGTGCCGGCGAACATGGTGGCCAGGATCAGCAGCCCCTGCCATGGGCCGGGATAACTCTGGTTGACGGCCAGCAGCAGCACCACGGTGATCCCGATGATGATCGCGCCTGCTCGCCGGACCGTGTCCGAGCCCTTGAGCACAGCGGCCATGCCCGCTGCCACCAGCGCGGTCACCACCAGCGTGACCGTCAGCATCCGGCCAGGTCCTCCGGCCGACAACAACGCGACCGGCAGGGTGCCCGCGCCCAGCGCCGCCGCCGCGACGAAGGCGAGTGCGGTCGTCGTGCTTCTTCTGCTGACGCCGAGGGTGAACATCGCGGTGAGCAGCAGATAGAAGGCCATCTCATACGACAACGTCCACATCACGTTGATCAGGTTCGGCATGTGCAGCAGGTTCTGCAGCATGGTCAGGTGACCCAGGGCCAGGGCGACCGGCCGTGCGCTCCACCAGATGTGCGGGTGGTCCCAGCCCAGCGTCGCCAGCAGTACCGTGGCGGCCACGCCGACTCCGAACAGCGGATAGAGCCGGAACAAACGTGAAATCCAGAATGCCCGCAGGCTGCCTCGCCGCTCCAGGGAGGCGGGCACGATGTAGCCGCTGACCAGGAAGAACACCATCACCCCGAACCAGCCGGGCTCGAATACCGCTTTGACCGGCGTCCGCGCCTCGGGGAGCAGCGGCTTGAGCGCGTGCTCGAAGACCACCGCCAGGGCGGCGATGCCGCGCAGGGCGTCGAGCCATGCCAGGCGTGGCCGAGTTCGTTGTGGTACCTCCTGGGTTATAAGCACCCGGCGCATCGTAGCGATCAGTGGTACGGAGCACGCTCACGGACGTACGCGTCCGTCCCCTGTGATCCGTACGGCGCGCGCCTGGGGGCGGGGCAGATGCCTGCGGTAGGCACGCAGCAGCATGAGCATGCAGACCAGGGCGAGCACGGCCAAGCCCGCGAAGAGCGCGACCGTGGAAAACGGCGGAGTCACCGCGGCGAGCACGGTCGGGCTGAGAAAACCGGCGTAGGCGACGGCGTAGAAGACGCCGGTCAGACCGGCGAGGTCCCGCGGCGAGGCGATGCGCTGCACCTCCAGCAGGCCGGAGACCAGTCCGACGCCGATTCCGGCACCGAACACGACGCTCGCCAGCATGCCGAGCCACACCGACGACCACTGCACCGCCAGAGCGCCCACGACGAGTGCCGCCGCGACCGTCCCCAGGCACACGACCAGACCGCGCGCGCTCGACGGCGAGTCGATGCGCTTGGCGACGGGTTGGATCAGAGCCGCGACCCCGAGCGCGACGACGGTCAGCGCGGTCGCGTAGCCGAGGCCCCACTTTCCGGTGACGCCCGCCAGCAGAACCGGCACGTACCCGTAGGCGAGGGCCGCCGACGCGAAGATCCAGGGTGCCGCGACCAGCACGACCCGGGTGAAACGCCGGTGCCCGGCCGCCGGGATGCGGAACTGGGCGTACAGAGGCCCGGGCTCCCCTCCGCTCGTGCTGGTCTCGGGCGCCTTCCACAACAACCACACGAACGGCAGGGTGATGGCGATGTGCACGATGAAGGGCAACTCTTCGCCCCACGGCGACAGCTGCGCCACCAGCCCGGCGACCAGCGCCCCCGCGGCCGAACCCAGCGTGAATGCCAGCGACGCCCGGCGCGCACCCGCCCCGGTGTCGGCTCGACGATCGTGCGGAGGCTGGGAAAGCTCCTTCAGCCAGCTGTTGCCGACCGCCATCGCCGTGCCGACCGTGATCCCCGCCAGCAGCCGACCGGCGAAGATGCCGCCAGGGCCCGCCGCGCTGAACGACAGGCAGACGCTCGCCAGCACGGCCGTCACGATGCCGGCGAACATCACCGGACGGCGGCCGTGCCGGTCGGACAACGCTCCGGAGAGCAGGAGCGCGGGCGCCAGGCCGAACACGTAGACGCCGAGAAACGCGTTGACAATCAGTGCGGAGTAGTGGTCGTGCTGCTTGTAGAGCAACAGCAGGGGACTGAACTGATTGCCGCACCACGAACACACGAAGATGACCCCGAAGACGACCATCCAGTGACGGGTGGTCCCCTCGTCGGCGTGCTTCACAAGGCCCCCTCGTAGCGCGCCATGTGCGCGTGGAGCACGCGTGCGTATTCATCGGCGTCGCTCTTCGCCAGCGCATCGGCCAGGTGCTCGTGATCGCCGCACGCCCCCGCGAGGTCGCCCGGACGCAGACGAAGCAGCAGGTGCCGCAGCCTCTGCTGGCGATCGCGCAACTGCGCGTAGAACTGGGCGGCTATGTCGTTCCCGGACCCGTCGATCACCAGGCTGTGGAACTCCTCGTCGGCGGCCACGAACCGGTCGACGTCGCCCTCGGCGGCATGGACGCGCTGCCGTTCGAGCACGGAAGCCAGCGCGGGCAGCGTCTTGTCCGTCGAGCCGTCCTCCACCATCCGCCTGGCTGCGGTGGCCTCCACCGCCTCCCGCATCTCCAGCACGTTGCGCGCCTCACGGGGCGAGATCGGGGTGATGACCGCGCCCTTCCTGGACGACAGCGTGAGCAGTCGCTCGGCGTCGAGCCTGAGGAAGGCCTCGTGGACGGGTGTTCTGCTGAGACCCAGCTCCATGCCGACCTGGACCTCGCTGACGAGCGTGCCGCCCGCCAGGTCGCCGCTGAGGATGCGGGTTTTGACGTGCGTATAAGCACGGCCGGCCGCGGGGTTGGGGTCGCTCATGGACCACGAGAGTAGTGAATGCGCGCATCCTTGCATGCAAGCGGGTGCCCGATTTGTCAGGGGTCACCGGCAGGATGGGCGGCACGGTTACCGAATAGGAGGCGACGGCGGCGTGGCGGGCACGGTCGGCCCGGTAAGCGACGGGGCCGCCTCCGACCTGTGTCGGAAGACGGCCCCGTCTCCATCGGCTACTGGTCAGCTGATGGGCTGCCAGGGGCCGTTCTGCTGGCCGGGCACCTGGTTACGGGTCGTCCACTTGGCCTTGTACTTCTTGTCCTTGTAGATGACGACGTCGCCGGCGTTGAAGGACCGGGACGGGGTCCAGATGGCGGTGCCGTCGGGCGCGGTCTCCATCTGCTCCCACGGGCCGTTGGGGTCGCCCGGCTTCTGGTTCCGCGTCCACCACATTGCCTGCCAGGTCGAGCCCTGGTAGGTCACCGTGTCACCGGTGTTGAAGACCCGGGACGGGGTCCAGATGGCGGTGCCGTCGGCCGCGGTCTCCATCTGCTCCCACGCGCCGTTGGGGTCGCCCGGCTTCTGGTTCTGCGTCCACCACATGGCCTGCCAGGTCGAGCCCTGGTAGGTCACCGTGTCGCCAGTGTTGTACACCTTCGAGGCGACCCAGGCCGGCGCGACGGGCGTGACCGGAAGGTTCAGCCCGACGATCACCGGGTCGTGGTCGGAGGCCGCGAAGGGGTCGGTGCCGTTGAACAGCTGGGTGGCGTTGTAGTTGTAGCGGCTGTAGCCGTAGGCCACGGACTCCTGCGCGTTGATCTGCCACACGTCCGCGCCGGTCGCCATCGCTCGCGCGGCCGGGCTGGCCAGCACGTGGTCGAGCGAACCCTGCAGGCCGTTGAAGGAGTACGTCCACTCCGACGAGTCGAGCGTGCTGCCCAGGTCGGTGTAGCCGGCGGTGTACAGGACCTGCATCGGGTCCTCGTGCGTGTAGGCGTTGAAGTCGCCGAGCAGGAAGATCCGGTCGGTGCCGAGGCCCGACGCCGCCTGCGACGCGAACGCGGTGAGGTCCTGCGCCTGGCGGACCCGGGTCGCGTTGAACGCACCCTGGTCGACGGCCGGGGACGAGGTGTCCTCGAGGTCGCCGTCGTAGAGCGGGGTACCGGCGCCCTTCGACTTCAGGTGGTTGGCCACGGCAAGGAACGCGTCCTTGTCGGTGGCGCCGGCCTTCTTGAAGCCCTGGGCCAGCGGCTGACGGGCGATCGAGAACGGCTGGCCGGGGCCGGAGGCGCCGGTCAGCACGGTCGACGGTCCGACCAGGGTGACGTCGGCCGGCTTGTAGATGAAGGCGGTACGGATGACGTCCTGCTGGGACAGCGGCGGCAGCTTGTCGGCGGACGGCGACGGCGCGTAGGCCCAGACGTTCGAGCCGGCGGCCGCGTTGAGCGCGTCGACGAGGCCGGCCAGGGCGGTGTCACGCGGCTCACCGAACTTGACGGAGTTCTCGATCTCCTCCAGCGACACGATGCTCGCGCCGAGCCGGTTGATACCGGTGACGATCTTCGCCTGCTGGCGGGCGAAGTTGGCGTCGTCGGCCGCGCCGCGCGGGCCGGAGCCGCCGTCCGTGCCGGTGCACGTGTTGACCGCGATCCGGTTGCCCTGCCGGTCCGTGTAGTACGTGCAGGTGCCCAGTCCCTTGGCGACGTAGTCCTCGCCGGTCATGGGGAAGTAGTTCTCGACGTTGAACGTGGCCAGGCGGATGTCACCGGCGACGGAGGCCGGCTTCTGGTTCCCGGTGCGAAGGTCGCTGAAGGTGGCGACCGCCGAGCCGTCGTCGGTGACCTGCTGCCTCGGCTGGAAGTTCCACAGCGAGAACCGGTATTCGAGGATCACCGGCTGGTGGAAGGTCACCTTCGAGCCCACCGTGACCGCCTTGGTCGCCGTAAGCCACGGCAGCGGAACGTTGCGGGAGCTGCTGGTGCTGTAGTTCGTGCTGGCGCCGTCGTCGAGCGTCACCATCCGGGCGGCGTTGTCCGCCGCGGCGGCCTTCGCCTCGGCGCTTCCCGCAGTTCCGGCGTCGGTCGGCTGGCGCAGCGGCTTGTCGCCCGCGGCCAGCGTGAAGGAGCCGTAGAAGTTCGCGTCGTAGTTGTCCGACACCGTGAAGTCGCCCTGCGGGGTGATCAGCTCACCCTCGTGCGCCTCCTTCGCGGCGTCGGTCGCCAGGTCCGACCACGCGATCTGGTCCGGGACGACGGCCGGCAGCGCGGTGGCGAGCTTGGTCACCGTCGGGAACTGGATCTCGGTCTCGCCCTGGAATTCGGTGACCTCGCCGGTCACCTGGACGCTGTCGCCGATCGTGACCTGGCCGGCCGACTGCGACCCGTAGACGAACACCGCGTCGGAGGCGCCCGGAGTCTTGTCGTCGGCCTTGGTGCCGCCGGCACCGCCCGTCTCCAGGAAGAAGCCGTTGAAGCCGCCGGTCGCGTAGACCGCGGTCACGACACCCTCGGTCGTGACGGTCCGCCCCTGGTACGGCGAGGTGTCGGTGTCCGTGCCCTGGATCGATGCGATCGGGGTGACGGTCGAAACGACCTCGGTGACCTGGAAGCCGAAGGTGGCCGAGCCGGTCGCGCCGGTCGAGTCGGTGGCGGTCACCGTCACCGACGACGTGCCGGCCGTGGTGGGAGTGCCCGAGACGGTGCCGTCCGAGGAGATCGTCAGCCCTGCGGGCAGGCCGGTCGCCGTCCAGGTGTACGGCGCGGTGCCGCCGGAGGCGTGCAGGTCGACCGGTGTGATCGCCGTGCCAGAGGTGGCGCTCTGCGCGCCGGGGCTCGTGACGGTGACCGTCCCGGTGCCGCCGCCCGGGTTGCCGCTGTCGGCGGCGGCGTTCTGGGGGTTCGGGGCGGCGACGTGGAAGTCGGCGGCGTTGTCGTCGGTGTCCGCGCCGTCCGCGCCACGCTGGTAGCTCAGGGTCAGCGAGTTACCCGTCGGAGCGTTCGCCTCCGGAGAGTTGCTGGTCCCCCAGCCGATCTTGTCGATCACCGTGCTGTCGGTGGGAAGCACACCCGAGGTGCTGGCCGCGATGAACAGCGTGCCGCCACCCGCGCCCGGGTTGACGCTCCCGCCGGTGCTCAGATCGGCCGTCGGCAGCGGCGACCCGGGGTTCGTGCTCGCGTTGTTGCTCGGCAACTGGATGAGGAAGTGGCCGTGGCCGGCGACCGTCCCCGAGAGCGCGAACACCTGCGAACCGCTCGGGACCACGGTGCTCGTGGGCGCGCGGTACTGGAGGGTGTCGCCGGTGAGGGAAATGGCGTTCGGCGTCGGATTGTAGAGTTCGACGAATTTGTTGAGGTAGCTCGCGCCGGACGAGCCTCCGTTGACGTAAGCCTCGCTGATGACCAGACCGGTCCCGGCCGAATTGGCGGACGCCGGGGCGGCGAACAGCGAGCAGGCGACGCCTGTTGTGGACAGTGTTAATGCGGCGATGGCGAGTCGCCGGAAAAGCGGCGCAGACAAAGACCGCACCTCCAAATGGTTCGCGGGGCGTGCTGTGGCCCAGTGCCTCAGCAGGGCCGACAGGGCAGGTTAGGCGGCGGTCTTTGATCGCATGCGGACGGAACCTGAACGGTGTGTTACGGGATCGGCAACTTGATCGGACTGGACGCTGAAAATCATGAACGGCCGCGACGCGATCGCCCGCACGTTCGGCTTCGGGGCGTCGCAGACGGTAGCGGCCGGGCGCGTTCGCCCTGGTCTTGGCACACGAGCACGAGACGCACCTGGGACCTGGATGACGGTGCGCGACGTCGGCCGTCACCGCAGCAGCGGCACCGCGCTGTCCCATCGCCGGCAGCCATGCCGCCCAGCACATCGGCCGACTCGGATCGGAACGGCGACACCACTCGGAGGCTTCGCGGGCACCATTCGCACTATGTCGGACGTTAGATCCTTCGTTCAGGCAGGCATTTCGGCAAATCCACCGCACCCCTAACAGATGGGATGTCCTACATGAAGGTGGCAGTTGTCTTAGCGGGGTTCCTGTCCGTACTCGTGGGCGCCCCTGCCGCCGCAGCGGCCGGGACCGCGCCCGAAAGAGCCGGCGCCTCCGCGACCCTGGTCTCCACCTCCGCGAGCAAGCCGGCCTACCCCACGCGATTCCCCCTTCCAGCCGGCTTCCAGCCCGAAGGGATCGCCATCGGCCCCGGCCCGGCCGCGTACTTCGGTTCGCGCGCGACCGGCGCGATCTACCGGGCCGACCTGCGCACGGGCCACGGCAGGATCATCAATCCCGGTCCTGGCACCCCGTCGCTCGGCCTCAAGGTCGACCCGCGCGGCCGGTTGTTCGTCGCCGGCGGCACCGGCGGCGACGCCCGCGTGATCGACACCCGCAGTGGCAAGGTGCTCGCGAGTTACCGGCTCGCCACCGGGACCGCGTTCGTCAACGACGTGCTGCTCACCCGTGATGCGGCCTACTTCACCGACTCGGCCAACCCCGTGCTGTACAAGCTGCCCTTCGGACGCGGTGGCGCGCTGCCGAAGGAGGCGGTGAAAGTGCCGCTGAGCGGAGACATCGTCTACACGACCGGCAACAACGCCAACGGCATCGCTCCGACCCCGGACGGCAAGGCCCTGCTCGTCGTCCAGTCCAACACCGGCAAGCTGTTCCGCGTCAACCCCAAGACCGGCGTCGCCACCCTGGTCGACATCGGCACCGAGTCCCTGGTCAACGGCGATGGGCTGCTGCTGAAGGGCCGCGTCCTCCACGTCGTGCAGAACCGCCTCAACACCGTGACCGCTCTCCACCTGGACCGCGCCGCCACGTCGGGAACGCTGATCGGCAGGCTCACGGACAGCCGATTCGACGTCCCCACCACCGTCGCCTCCTTCCGCGGCCGCCTCTATCTCCCCAACGCCCGCTTCACCACCACTCCCAGCCCGACGACCACGTACGACGTGGTGGCCGTCCCGCTTCACTGATCATCTGATCTCGTACGGCTGTCGCCGATGGGCGTGCCCGCCTTGCGGCGGGCACGCCGGGAACCGGGATCCACCGAGCGTGACCTCGTTCGACGCCGCAGCTGCCGGCTCATCGCCTGACGCCCAGCCGTAGCGAATGCGTCTCAGGCCAGAACGACATCCACGCTGCGTTCATCGAGAAGGCTCACGATCACCTCGAAGAGAGGCGGCGACACCTCTCCGTCCACGTCTTCGAACCGCCCGGTGAGGCTGTCGCGCGCGATGTCCGAATGGCGCCAGACCAGCGTGAACGGAGTGGTGGCCCCGAAACCGCCGTATGTGCAGTCGGCCAGAGCGTTCAGGTTCCAGCCGAAGTATCCGGCTGGTCCGTTGATGGCCTCACCCATCGCGATGTAAAAGCTCGTCTCGTCGGTGATGTAGGTCCCGTCGAGTTCATACGTCTTCCCAGGTGGATCGTCCAGCAGCTCTCTGGAGCCGCGGAACGTGCATGCCCCCACGACGTCGAGCCACGCGCGCCTGCCGGCGGCGTCGTATTCGGCCCAAAGATTGATCGACTCAGGTCGTCCGACCCGCCAGCTCTCCCAAATCGGCTTCGACCTGGACGACGGCCGCATCGACGGCGCGTCCACCGTGATGTCGATCAACCCGGCTCCCCGATCGGATTCGCGCCAGCCGACGACCTGGCAGCCGACGAGGGAGAACCCGCCGAGGTGACCGCCAGATGCATCGGGAACCAGCAGATCTCCAGGGAAGAGGGGATTGCGTGTCCGATATCGCTTGGACCCGCTCAGATAATCCATCAACGACTGGGACGGCTCGCAGCCGAGCATGTCGAAGGGCGCTGACGGCGCTTGTGGATCCTCCACGAATAAGCCGTCGACATCCTGGCAGGGACACAAAACGATGTCATCCTCGTCGACCAGAAGGTATCTCGACGGCTGGTCCGACTCGACGGCCCCCACGCGCTCGCCCCCACTGATCCAAAGACCGTTGCCGTCACTGTAGATCAGAACGCCCCGGCGTGATCGGCTCGGGGCGTTCGAGGTGTTCAGGTGCTGCGGTCAAGGGGCAGGGTCGACCCGCCGATCACGCGCCTCTTCACCAGGCGACGACGCCCTGATTGCTGGGCTGAATTGTGCCGACCTGGAGCGACTTGAAGGTGATGCCGGACTGCTCCGGGTTGGGGAAGCCCTCCAGGGTCGCCGCCACGAGCGGCCCGCCCTTCGCAAGCCCGACCTTGATGGTGTTGCCTGCCGGGCAATCAGCGGCTGCCTTGTCGCAGATCGTCCACTTGATACCGGCGAACGCGCCCCCGCCCGGGGCCAGGTCGGCCGGCACCGACTTGCCCGGTTGAGCAACGTTCTTCGTCGGCACGGCCACCGCCTCGTCGGCCGCGTTCGCCAGCGTGATCACCGGCCAGCCGCCCACGTTGCAGGTACGGCCGGAGGCGTTCGTCAGATGGACGAGCGCCATCCGGCTGTCGCCCTCGCGTCGTTGCGGCTGCTCGGTGAGCGTCACCTTGATGTCGGTCGCCGTGCAGGCCGGTGTTGCGCCGCCGCCGACCGGGGTGGACGACGCGGGGGCGTCGCTCGCGCTCGGCGTGACGCCGGTCGGGGTCGACGTGATCGGTGACGTCTCCGATGTGGGGCTTACCGCCGTAGGGGTTACCGCCGTGGGAGTGGCCGGAGAGGAAGTCCCGCAGGCCGAGACACCGGTCAGGATCATCACCCCCGGTGTGACGAGCGCCAGAACCGCCTTGGCGCGGTTGACGGTCCGGCGGGTCGTACGACGGTGCGACACTGCGTTGTTCCCAATCTCTGGTCGGTGCATCACGGTTGCCGGGCGCCCGGTCTCCATCGAGACCCGTTCGACGACATGTCCCGACAGAGCACGGCCCCGACGCGGAAAAGGTTCACCGCGACGCCGAAGCGAGCGGACACCCTGTCCTCCATGACAGAAGCCCCGTGGCGCCCCGGCCCCCGGCGGGGCGCCACGGGTCGCCGTTCAGTTGTGGCAGCCCTGCGTGAGGCTCTGGTAATAGGCCTCGCTCTCCCCCGCTACAGGAGGGTTCTGCTGCACCCACAACATGATCTGGCCGGGCGCGTAGGGATCGGCACCCGAGACGTACCAGCTGCCGGGAATCTTCCCCCGTGCTCCTGTCACGCCGTAGGTCCCGTCGGCACGCTTCTCCTCGTAATGCCAACTGCCCACGGTCACCTTGCGCCCCTTGAGGACGGCCAGCGCCTGGTCCACAGTGCGACCGCGGATGTCGACGCAGTGCAGGATCTCGCCGGGGGCGAACGCGCTGTTCGTGCTCTCGTAGGTCTCGCCGGGGCGCGCCTGCCGGCCGAATACGATCCCCCCGGACCCGTGGAAATCGAGGGGGATCTTCACGCCTACCGGGCAGGCCCCGCCGCCGCTGAAGCACTTGCCCTTAGCCGGCAGCATCTTGACGGTGTCGGGCAGTTCCGAGAACACCACGGTGCCCACGACCGACGGAGACGCCGGGACGAGGGTGAGGCTGATGTCCATTCCATGCTCGGCGAACTGCTCCTTGTAGCGCGCCGGGTCCGCCAACGGGTCCTTCACCTTCACGACCAGGTATTTGCCCTGGGTGGAAAAGGAGAGGGCGGCCAGCTGGACTTTCCCCGGCTTGAGCTGCGTGGGCGAGGCGGAAGCCGCGGGACCGTCAGGGGAACTCGTGGGCCTGGGACCGGTCGCATCGGGGACGTCGGCCGACGGGCCGCCGACCGACATGGCGACGACCACCGCGGCCACCGCCGCAGCGGAGGCGAGCGGCAGGCCGGTGAGCAGGACGCGGCGACGGAGCCGGGGCGCCTCGTGTGACACGGGAAGGGCCGTGACGTCGTCCAGCAGGCTCCGCGCGGCGGGCCGATCCCCGAATCCGGCCAGGGACTCGTCGCGCACGGGGGTCATCTTGCGTACCAGGTCATCGGTGGGGTGAGTCTTCATATGAGAGAACTCCGTTCGCTGATGGGGCGGCTCACAGCCGGCGGGGCCACGTCGATTCCGGCCGAGCGGAGCGCGCGGGAGAAGCGCTTGCGCGCACGATGCAGCCGGACGCGCGCGGCTCCTCGCGAGCAGCCGAGGACGGCGGCGATGGCGGAGTGGTCGAGCCCCTCCCAGGCGACGAGACCGAGCAACTCCCGGTCGTCGTCGGACAACTCCCGGAACGCCTGGCCGATGGCCGACGCGTCGACGGGATCCGTACTGACCGCGGCGATCTCGTCCCGGAGCTCCGTGGTCCGCAGCCGCCGCTGTGACTCGCCACGCCGATGGTTGGCCAGCACCCGCCGCGCGACGCCGTACAACCAGAGCCGCGCCTTCGTACCGGCGGGCATCTCCTCGAACCGCCTCCACGCGACGGTGAACGTCTCCGCGACGACGTCGGCCGCGTCCTCCGGAGAGGAGCAGCGTCTCAACGCGTAACCCAGGATCGGCTCGTATGTCGCGGCGTATATCTCCTCGAACCTGGCTTTGCGGTCATCCATCGAGGGCCCGGTGGCCGAATCCGGTATGTCGCATGTGACTCTCCTTCACTGCACGGGGTGGGGAAACACCACCTACGTGTCGAAAAGGCCGCGAGTGTTACCCACATGTTCGACCCACCGGGCAAGCAGGCATCTGCCGCACTCGGGCGCGGGAAGGGAGCACAAAAGGCCACGAGAGATACCAAAGCGATGCAGGAACGGTCCATCGGTAACTATTCCGATCATTAAGATCGGCTGGCTGGACACATCCCCCACCTCAGGAGCCTCCTGTGCGTGCTCGTTCCCTGCTGCTGGCCGCCACGTTGGGCGTCGGCGCGGTCGTCATCTCCCAGCCCGCCTACGCCGCGGGCCCGGCCATCCAGATCACCAAGATCTACTACAACTCGTACGGTCGCACTTCGGACACCCCTGTCACGAACACGAAGCTCAACGGCGAGTACGTGCAGATCAAGAACATGACGAAGAAGGCGGTCAGTCTCAAGGGCTGGACCCTCCGCGACAAGCAGAGCACCGCCTCGGGTCACATCTTCAAGTTCGGCACGTTCACGCTCGGCGCCGGCAAGACGGTCACCGTGCGGACCGGCAAGGGCAAGAACACCTCCGCCAACCGGTACTGGGGCAGGAGCTACACCCAGGGCTCCGTCGCCTACATCTGGAACAACACCTCGGACACCGCCTATCTGCGGAACGCGTCCGGCACGCTGAAAGACTCCTGCTCCTACAAGTCCAAGTCGACGGTCTACTCCAAGGCCTGCTGAGCCCGGCCGGACATGAGGAGCCCCGCTCCCCTGGCGAGCGGGGCTCCTCAGAACTTGTGGACTTCGGCTGTCACCGCCTCGGCGACTGCCGGCCGTCCGCTCAGACGGGGATGAACAGAGCCTCCAACGGCGAGTCGCCGATGGCGGTCGTGACGTGCCCCACTCCCGTGGTGTCGGCGGCGAGCACCAGGTCGCCGGGGCCGAAGCGACGCCGGCTGCCGTCGCTGACCGTCACCTCGATCATTCCGTGCAGCATCACCACCCACTGCTCACGCGGCGCCGGGTGTGCGGTGCTGTCGAAGGCGGCGCTGCGCAGGAACTGCACGCCGCCGCTCGACGCCAACCCGCCGACCGCCATGGCCGGCACCCCGTCGGCGACATGCCGGTGTTCGAGCACGATCTCGCCGTCCTCGAACGCCGATCCGCCATCCCCGGTACGGACGATCTTGATGAAGCGCATCAACTCACTCCGATGAACTGGTGGTCGGTGCGGATCCGGTCATCGCCGTCCAGAGCCAGGATGTCCAGGCCGCCGCCGACGGCCTCGCCCGTACGGATCGACACCATCGACCACCGGATGCCGAGCACGTGGGGCAGGAGAAGGAACGGCTCCTCGGCGGCCTCGAAGACGTGCTCACCCGGCGCGACGAACATCTCGTAGGCACGGGTCACCCTGGCGTTCAGGGCATCGTGGCCGCGGACCTCCAGCGGGGGCACGGGAAACGCGAGCTCCGAGGCGGCGTCGCGGATTGTCTCCGGCGGGTCGACCAGCACCTGGATCCCGTCGGGCGCCCACAACTCGCGAATGAGCGCGCTCCGCATCGCCGGATCGGGCTCGTTCCATTGGGCGACATAACGGTCACTCCATTGCTTCACATCGAGTGAGTTGCTCATGCGCAGCAGTGTGCGACCCCGCCTGCGGTACGGCGATTCCCTGCAGGGAATCGCCCCGCTTCGGACGTCCAGTATCAATAGGGATATGACGGTGTTGGAGGAGCAGTTCGCCCGGGAACTACGACGCTGGCGGAGCCGTCGCCGCATCAGCCAGCTGGATCTGGCGATCAGGGCCGACACGACTCAGCGCCACTTGAGCTTTCTTGAACAGGGACGCTCGCAACCGGGGCGCGCCATGGTGGTCCGGCTCGCCGAGTCTCTGGATCTGTCGCTGCGTGAGCGGAACGAGCTCCTGCTCGCCGCGGGCTACGCGCCGATCTATACCGAGTCGAGTCTCGACGCCCCCGAGCTCGGGCCGGTACGCGAAGCGCTGGAGCGCATTCTCGACGGGCACCTGCCATACCCCGCGGTCGTCGTCCGGCCGTACGGCGAGCTGGTCACCGCCAACCCGGCGTTCGACGTGCTCTCCGAGGGCGCCGCGCCCGCGCTACTGGAGCCCCCGGTCAACGTGCTGCGCCTTGCCCTGCATCCCGACGGGATGGCTCGCCGGGTTCAGAACCTGGCCGAGTGGGGCCGCCACATCACCGGCAGCCTGCGCGACCAGGCACGCCAAAGCCCCGATCCCGCCCTGGAGGAGTTCATCGCCGAACTGGCCGGCTACCTTCCGGACATCGATCCACCGGCCGCGCACCTCGGCTTCGCCGTACCGCTGCGACTGCGGGTGCGGGAAGGCGAACTGCACCTCATCACCACGCTGACGTCGTTCGCGACCGCCGTCGACGTCACCCTGTCCGAGCTGCGCCTTGAAGCCTTCCTGCCCGCCGACGAGACCACGGCGACGATCCTCAGACAGCGGGGATGACCTCATATGCGCTTGGCGCCTGCCCGCGGCTTCACCGATCAGAAATCCTCCGCCATGTCGTCAGTTCCGGTAGCCCTCGCACCGGTGGAAGGATTGATGACCATGACCGACGCCAGACCGCTGGGCGCCGATGAGGCCACGTTCATCGCGGCGGCCCGCTCAGGCGACACGACGCAGTTCGCACTCATCACGGAGCGCCACCGGCGTGAGCTGCAGGTGCACTGCTACCGGATGCTCGCGAACTACGAGGACGCCCAGGACGTGACGCAGGAGACGTTCCTGCGAGCGTGGGAAAAGCGGAAGTCGTTCAAGGGCCACGCCGCGCTGCGGACCTGGCTGTACCGGATCGCGACGAACGCCTGCCTCGACTTCCTGGAGAAGCGCAACGACCGCACACCCGTACCGTCCGGGCTGTCGGACCCCGGCTCCGAAGTGCTGTACCTGCAGCCGTACCCCGACCGGATGCTCCCCGAGGACCCGCAGGAATCGGTGGTGGCGCGGGAGACGATCGAGCTGGCGTTCATCGTCGCCGTCCAGCACCTGCCGCCGCGGCAGCGGGCGGTGTTCATCCTGCGCGACGTCCTCGGCTGGCCGGCGTCGAAGGCCGCCGACGCCCTCGAGCTGACCGTCGCATCGGTGACCAGCGCACTGCAGCGGGCGCGTGTGACGATGCGCGAGCAGCTGCCCGACCGCCGCCTCGACTGGCGGAGCCCCGCCACCCACGAGCTGTCGAATGACGAGCGGGGCGTGGTGAAGTCGTATATCGACGCCCATGAGCGCAACGACCTGGACGGGCTGATGTCCCTGCTGCGCGACGACCTGCGCTTCGCGATGCTGCCCGAGCCGGGAACCTCGGTCATCACGGCCAAGGACGCGGTGGACGGCTGGGTCTCCGGTGGGCTCTTCCAGCGCGGCCACGACGACTGGCGCTGTATCACCACGACGGTCAACCGCATGCCTGCCGCCGTGCTGTACCTCCGCACCCCCGACGACCCGGAGTACCGGCTATTTACCATCGCGGTCCTGCACATCGTCGACGGGAAGATCGCCGAGCTCACCGGATTCGACGCCACCGACAAACCATGGCTGGGCCTGCCCCCGACACTGTCATCAGACAAAAGCCGCATCGTCGACGAGTCCAGCGCACGGGCCGCCGTCACCGAAGTCACCGCGGAATGAGCACCCCGACCAGCTGAACACCAACGCGACAACGCGAACACCACCGCCCCGCCGGCGTTGCCGGCGGGGCATCTTCATGCCCGAAGAACATCGTCACAATCAACGACGCCGTCGCCCTCATCTCCAGCAAGTCGGTCAACAGCTCACTCGGAACGCAAGGAAGGGCCCGGGGAAGGTTCCCTCATAGCCGAGGGTCACGGTGAGCACGCCAGGAAGGATTTCGACCTGGCCTCACGAGCCCAGGACCTGGCCTCACGAGCCGAGCATCTGGCCCGTGCTCATCGCCTCGTCTCGTATCGGGTCAGCACCACGCCGCCGGGAAACGTCCGCGTCTCCACCAGGTTCAGGTTCACCCAGCTGTCCAGGGCTGTAAAGAACGGCGTGCCGCCGCCCACCAGGACCGGGTGGGTGACCAGCACGTACTCGTCGATCAGCCCGGCCCGCATGGCCGCCCCGGCGAGCGTGGCGCCGCCGATGTCCATGGGGCCGCCGTCCTCGGCCTTGAGCCGGGTGATCTCGGTGACCGCGTCGCCGGTGACCAGGCGGGTGTTCCAGTCGACCGTGCTGGTCGTCGAGGAGAACACCACCTTCGGCATGTCCCGCCAGCGGCGGGCGTACTCGATCTCCGCCGGTGTGGCGCCGGACTGCTGGTCGGCGGTCGGCCAGTGGGAGCTCATCGTCTCCCACAGTTTGCGCCCGTACAGCGCCAGGCCGGTCGCCCCCACCCGGTCGGACCACCACTGGAACAGCTCGTCGCTCGGTACGCTCCAGCCGAGGTCGTCGCCGGGCGCGGCGATGTAGCCGTCCAGGCTCAGGTTCATGCCGAAGATCAGTTTCCGCATCGTGCCAGCCTCTCGTGAGTCGATCTCACACGTACAGACGGGCACGGCGCGGGAACCTAATCGGTGCGCGATCTGCGTCCGCAGGTAGTCCTCGCGTGCCGGACTCAGCACGGCGCACTCCGCTGGGCTCGAGCACCACCCCACCGGATCTCGACTTCACCCTCGGATGGGCAGCGGCACACCCCATGGCCAGCTCTTCCCGACCGCTGCAGGCGTCTGTCCGGACGGGGAATGCCGTCCACGGCCACCTGCGACCTGCGGCGGGACGGATCTGGTCGGGTGTAGTGGGTCACCGGTCCCGGTTGGCCGGCACCGCCGCTTCCGAGGATGGTGAACTCGAAGCGGTCAAGTCCGCTGGCGTGGAGTGGGTCCTTCGAGAAGCACTCCTCGCGCTCGTCCGCGCCGGCGCCACGTTCGAGGCCGGCAAGCTCGTCGAACGACCCGACGAACACCCCCAACCCGAAGCCGCCTAAAAGATCTTCATCCACAAGTCTTGACTATTGCTCGGCGGAAGGGCCGCAGTCCGTTCGCGGCCAGCGGTGCGTGCATGGCCTCCCCGGCGGCGAAATACACCTCATGTCCGGCATCTCGTACGGCGATCGCGAGCGGGATCAGCGGGTAGGTGTGACCGGCCGGCGCAAGGCTGGCAAACGGCACGCGCATGCCGCGAATCTACGCCGACGACCGGATGCTCATCACGACGTTCGGCCACGACACCGGCTGGCCCGATCACCGCCTGCACGCGAAACCTGACGTGAGGCGGGACCCGCAACTCTTGACGATTGCTCTCCAGGCAAGACCCATATGACCGCCTTTATGGCAACAACACACTTTTCGCGTAGTAAGTTGTGATTTCCATCACGCTACTGGCGGTGAGGTGAGGTGATGGACTCAGCGCTCGACTACAAGATGGTGTTCGATGCCCTCGTGGTCCCGGCGGCGGTGCTGACGCCGGATTTCGTCATCGTGGCGGTCAATGAGGCCTTTCTGGCTGTGATGGGGAGGACCCGGGCTGACGTGCTCGGCCATCTGGCCTTCACCGCTTTTCCCGACAATCCGCACGCTCCCAACGATCCCGCCGCGCATGGGATGCAGGTTCTGCGTGCTTCGCTGCAACGGGTGGTGGCCACCGGCGAGCGAAACGCCCTGCCACTGCAAAGGTACGACGTCGAGACGCCCGGCCGGCCGGGGGTGTTCAAGGAGCGGTACTGGAGTGCGGTCGACACGCCCGTCCTCGGCCCGGACGGCGAAGTGAAACTGATCATTCACACGGTCGAGGAGGTCACCGATTTCCTCCACCAGCTGAGACGGTACGGCGAACGCGAAGTCGACGACACCCGGACGGCGCTGGAGGCGGTGACGACCAACGTCTACGCCCGCGCCCACGAGCTGCACGACCTCAACGAACGGCTCAAGCGGACGGCCGGACAACAACGCCAGACCATGGCGGCTCTGAAAGAGGCCATCGAACGGCAGCGGCGGTTCGTCTTCGACGCCTCCCACGACCTGCGCAACCCGATCACCGGGCTCCTGACCGAACTGGAGGTCGCGCTTTCCGAGCCCAGCACCGACACGCACGAGATCCTGTCCAAATTGCTGCGAGACGCCGAGCGGCTCAATGAGATCGTGGCCGACCTGCTCGAACTCGCCCGGATGGACACCGCGACGCCCGGCGACGCCGCCGAACTGATCGATCTGGGCCGTTTCGTCGTGGAGGAACTGGAACGACGCCCCCTGACGGCCGCCGTCCACACCCGCACCGATCCACAGGTCATGGTGCGCGCCTCCCGGATCCGACTGGCCCGGCTTCTGGGCAACCTGGTGGCCAACGCCGAACGGCATACCACCACCACAATCGAGATCATCGTCACCACGGACCCGCCGGATGCGGTTCTCGAGGTCATCGACGACGGACCCGGCATCGCCCTGGCCGACCGCGAGAAGATCTTCGAACGGCTCCGCCGCCTGGACGACGCCCGTCGCAAGGACCCCGGTGGCTCCGGGCTCGGCCTGCCCATCGCACGTGAGATCGCGCGGGTCTACGGGGGTCACCTGTACGCCGCCGACCACCCGACGGGCGCCCGCTTCGTCCTCCGCCTCCCTCTCGCCACCTAGCCTCATTCGACGAATTACTGCGTAATCGCTGATTTTCCCTACGCCACGCATTCCCGTAGGCGTACTCAGTGGGCCTCTGCGGCAGTCTCGCGAAAACGCTCGGTCGGCTTTTCCAGCGACAGACCGGTGTATTTTCCGGCGAAGGCCAGGATGTCCGCCGCCAGGGCGCGTTCTTTACTCGCAGGAAAGGCGGCGTGGGCGGTGTCGGGTTCTCGACGCATGAGAATCGGCCGGTCGCTGCTGGTGGCGTGTTGGAGGGCCGCGCACATTTTGGTGACGTGGGCCTCTCCAGTCTGCAGATCGGTTACCGCGCCGGCGAAGAGGAATGCGGGATAAGGGGCTCCGGGCGTGACGTTGTGGTAAGGCGAGTATGAGAGAAGCCATTGGAGTTGTTCGGACTGGGAGGCGGTGCCGAATTCGTCGGTCCATGTGCATCCCAGGCCGAATTGTTCGTAGCGCACCATGTCACAGAGCGGGCCTTCGGCGATGACCGCGGCGTACAGGTCCGGTCGCTGTGTGGCGGCGGCGGTGACCAGCAGTCCGCCGCCGGACTGGCCATAGATCGCCAGTTGGTCACGGGTGGTTCGACCGGTGTCGATGAGCCAGGCCGCGGCGTCGTTGAAGTCGCTCACTGCGCGGTGTTTGTGTGGTCCGCGGCCGGCGTCGTGCCAGCGTTGGCCTTCTTCGCCTCCCCCGCGTACACAGGCGAGCGCATAGATGCCGCCGGCGCTGACCCATGCGGCTGCCATGGGGAAGAACCATGGGCGCATCGGCATGCCGAAACTGCCGTAGCCGTAAAGGAGAGTGGGCCGGGGGCCCTGATGTTCTTCAGACGGGGTGAACAGGAACAGCGTGATCTCGGTGCCGTCGCCGGCCTGATAGCGAATGCTGTGGCTGCGGATTTCTGGAGTATGTCCGGCTATTGTGGCGCCGGCTTCCTGCTCCGTCATTCCGCTCGTGGCGTCGTAGCGATAGATGGTGGGGGGCGTGGTCGCGTCGCAGTAGCTGAACCATGCGTGACGTCCGTGCGGGATTTTTGTACGCAGGGACGAAACGACGCCCGCACCGGGAAGGGGCAGTTCGCCGAGCAGCCGGCCACTGGCCAGGTCATGCAGTGTCAGGGCGGAGGTGCCGTGGCGGGTGCGTGCCACCAGAAGGAAGGGCTGCGGAAGCGCCGGGTCGTCCAGGACCAGACACTCGTCCAAGGGAGCCTCGGGATCTTCGGCTACCAGAGTTCGCCATGCAGCCGGGTCGGTGTCGTGCCGGTGCGCCGTGCATATGCGGCCGCACGGGGCCTCATGGTCGGTTACCAGCAGCAGATCGCCGTCCGCGAGGAAACGCGGGAGAACACGGGCGCCTATGGCGGGCCCGTCCACGATCTTGACGAAATGCGGGGTTTCCGGATCGATGAGCTCCGCCACGTACACATCGTTGTGCGAGGCGGGCCCGACCGTCGCAGTGATCGCCAGATGACGGCCGTCGGCGCTGACCGTGAGCCCGTAATAGTGGTCGGGGGCGTCGTCGCCGCCGAAAACCACGGTGTCGGCCTCCCAGGGCGAACCGATGCGATGCAACCTCACCCGCCGGTGCAGACGCATGTCGTCAGGGGCCAGCTCCTCATCGGGAACACGGCTGACGTAGTAGAACGCGTCCCCTCCCGGCAGCCAGGCAAGCGAGGTGTTGCGGGCGCGTGGCAGCGGCCCGTCCACCGGCTCGCCGGTGCGCACGTCCAGCACCATGACGTCGCTGCCGGGCTGCTCGGCGACCTCCATCTGGACGGCCACACGTTCGCCCTCGCGCGACGGCCACCAGGCATACAACCCGGTGTGGCCGGACGGATCGATCTCTATCGGATCGACCAGCGCCCGCCTGTTCCCCTCGGCGTCGACGACGAGCAGGCGCCGTTGCTCATCCCCACGGAGCTGCTCGGCGACGAACAAGACCGAACCACGCGCCATCGGCGGCTCCGAGACGCCGAAGGATGACATCTGGTCCACCAAGGACGCCCACGACTGCTTGTCATGCCATCCGGCGCGATACGTGTGAAAGAGACGATCCTGGGCCGTTGCCCAGTCCCGCACGCACGCGTCATCGCCGTCTTCCAACCATCGGTAGGGATCGGGAACCCGGAATCCGAACAGATCCTCCACCACATCGCTGCGCCGAGCGGCAGGGTAAGACAGTCGCGCCACGAACGCCCCCAATGCATCGCCCCGCCTGACATGGTCGAGGTACTGCGGCCTGCACGGGCCGCAGTACCCCGGCTCATTCAGCTATGACTGGCCGCGAAGAATGTCGGCCTGCCAGCCGCGCACGCCCCCGATGCGGGGAGCCGGACCGGAATCGCGATACGGTAGGTGTCCATACATGTCGGCCTCCCGAATGCGCTGATTCGCCCGGAATGGGCGATTACGACAGCAATGTCCCCCTGGCCGCGATCGATAAACAGAGGCGTCAGTCTCGACGGCGAGCGCCCGATCCCCCTGAATCCTCGGCATATGCGGCCCGAGAGCCGGCCGGCCATATCGGCTGTTCCCCTGCTAAATTTCGCGCAAGAGAAAAAGGCGTCCTGGTATGCCGCACGAAGATCAATCTCGAGCGAAAGCAATTCGGTGCCTTTCGAGATAGATCCCAGGGCTGACGGAGTTCACACATCGTGAGACCGGAGGCAATCGACCAGCCGGCCCGGCAAGCGCACCTCCTGAGCCGGGCCGCAGAACGCCCCGGCCGTACTCGGCTCGAGGCGTTCGGGCTGTTCAGGTGCTGTGGCTACCCCCGCAGTCGCCGGACGCCGAAGACGATCGACGCGATCAGCAGCCAGAGGGACCATCCGTACAGGGCGGCGAGCCAGGCCGTGTCGAAGACCGCCGACGGCACGACCAATCCCACAATGCTGATCAGACCGGTCGCGGCGAGCACGACGCCGAGCCAGCTCATCCACCGGCTGATGATCCTGCCGCGGAGGGCGGCGATCGAGAACGCTGCCAGCAACACCGACTGGGCGACGATGGAGATCTCCCCGAGCATCTGGCCGAACCACGACATGGAATACCAGGTCTGCACCACCGTGTCATTGAGCGCGGAAACGTCCGAAAGCAGCCAAAGCAACGTGAGACCGGTGACGACGGCGTTGATCGCGACGAGCAGTCCGCCGCCGAGGACGATGACCTCACGGAGCGAGGACTCGGGGAGGAACCGGCGGGCCAGACGGGCCAGGGCGCCGGTCAGCACGATCAGCGCGACGAGACCGAGCGCTCCGGCGAAGGCATTCATCTGCAACGTGGAGGCGGCCTCCGACGCCCATGCGCGGATTTCGGCGGCACCGGCGGTGCCGACGTCGGGGGACTCGGGCGCCCATGTACCGAACATCAAGGCGAACAGGGCCAGGGCCGCGACCGACGCGGTGCCGTATGCGGATCGCGCGGAAATCCGCGCGGCCGCCGGTTCGACCGCCGCGTCGGCGTTGATCGTGGACATCTTTCCTCCAGGTGGGTGAGAACGGCGGATCGTCAACGACGCCGTCCCCATGACCTTGCTCGGTCCGACGGCCCGAAGACGACGGTCGGACGCCCTCACGAGTCCCTTGTCCACGTCTGTCCCTTCACGGGACGAACGTCCCGGGACGACGGGACGGGGGCCGCGTTATGGTTCCCGCACCGTCGTGGAAGCACCGTCGTGGAACGCAAGGAGATGATCGTGGCCCGCACCGGGCTGTCGCGCTTCAGTGCCGCAGGTCTGCTCGGCGCATCCGTTGTCCTCTTCTTCGTGACCGCGTTCGGCGCGGGGCTGGTCAGCGCGGTGGACGCTCCATCGACCGCGGACATCATCTGGTTCGCCGGATTTCTCGCCTTTCCACTGGTCGGCGGGCTGATCGCGTGGCATCGCCCGGAGAACCGCGTCGGCTGGCTCTTTCTCGCCGTGGGCGTGCTGCAGTACGGCGCCGCCGTCATGGACGGGCTCTCCCAGCACATGGTCGCGACGCACCCGGGTTCCGTGCTGGGACCGCTGCTGGTGCTGGTCCAGAATGCGCTGTTCGCCCTGGGGTGGGTGTGTGCCACGACCTACCCGTTGCTGCTCTATCCCGACGGGCGACTGCCGACGCCGCGCTGGCGGTGGGCGTTGCACGCCACGACGGCCGCGCTGGCGGTCCTCATCACGTCGGTCGTCGTCACGCCGGGACGGGTCTTCGAGGACGACTACGCCCAAAACCCCCTGGGCGTACCCGCGCTCGAAACGGTGGCCCCGGCGGTCACGACGGTCACGCTCTTCGTGCTGCTCGGCCTCACCATGATCGGAATGGCGTCGATCATCGTGCGGTGGCGCCGTGCGGGCGGGGCGGACAGGGACCGGCTCGCCTGGCTCGCGTTGGCCGCCGTCGTCTTCATCGTGACCACCGTGGCAGGGCTGGTGACGGATGCGTGGACCCCTGAGTGGGCCGGGGCCGCCCTGGAAGGCATCGGGGTGGCCGCGCTGCCGGCCGCCACCGGAGTGGCGGTCCTACGGGCCGACCTGTTCGACATCGCCGTCGTGCTCGATCGCACGATCGTGTACTCGGTGCTCACGGGGCTGGTGATCGCGGCCTACCTCGGGAGCTTCGCGGCCACGTCCACGCTGCTCGCGCCCGACCCGAGCCGCAGCGCCTCACTGCTGGCCACGGCCGTGGTGGCGGTTTCGCTGAGTCCCGTCAAAGACCGGCTAATGCGTGTCGTGGACCGACTGCTCTTCGGTGATCGCAGTCGTCCCTACCAGGTGCTCACCCATCTCGCTGAACGACTGGCCCGCACCAACGCACTGGAGGAGCTGCTGCGCACGGTCACCGACGCTCTCAGCACGATGCTGCGCCTGCCGCACGCGCAGGTCCTGGTCGGCGCCGAGGTCGCCGCCGCCCCACACATGCTCGCTCTTCCCCTGATCAGCCACGGGCGGCAGGAAGGAACGCTGCTGGTCGGCCGCCGTTCCGGGCAGGCCCGCTTCGACGCCGCCGAGCTGGAACTGCTCACCGACCTCGCCGGGCAGATCGCCATCGCGGTCAGGGCGGCTCGCCTCGCCGAGGACCTGCGCGAGTCCAGGGAACACATCGTCCGGGCGAGGGAGGAGGAACGCCTGCGGATCCGGCGGGATCTGCACGACGGCTTAGGTCCGCTGCTGGCCGCGGCCAGCCTCCAGGTCGACGTGCTCGCCGACCGGGCGCTCGACGCCGAGGCGTCCCGGCTGATCTCGAAGATCAAGGCTCTGATCAGCCAGTCCGTCACCGATGTCCGCCAGGTCGTCCACGGGCTGCGTCCGCCTTCTCTCGACGATCTCGGATTGGTCGGAGTCGTACGAGAACACGCGACCGCACTGCGCGTGGCAGGTCTGCACGTGGTGGTCGACTGTCCTGACGATCTGACGGTGAACAGCGCGGCCGTCGAGGTGGCCGCATACCGGATCGTCACCGAGGCGATGACCAACGTCGTCCGGCATGCCGACGCCGGCACCTGCACTGTCACGCTGAACCTGGACGAACACCGGCTGCGGGTCGAGATCACCGATGACGGGACCGGCCTCGCGTCGCCCCACCGCGACGGCGTCGGCCTCGCCTCCATGCGGGAACGCGCCGACGAGCTGGGCGGCAGCGTGACGGTCGCAGCGGGTCACGGCGGGGGCACCCGGGTCATCGCCCTGTTGCCGGTGCCGTCCTCGTCTGCTGCGAGGATGTGATCATGACCACGGCCGTGCGGGTCCTCATCGTCGACGACCATCCGATCTTCCTTGACGGCCTGCGGACCGCACTCACGGGCCTGCCCGAGCTCGAGGTGGTGGGGGCGGCCACCGATGGAGTGTCCGCGATCGAGGCCGTCACCTCGTTGCGGCCCGACGTGGTGCTGATGGATCTGACGATGCCGGGGATGAGCGGCGTCGAGGCGACCCGGCGGATCAGCGCACAGGGCGGTCCCGCCGTACTCGTGCTGACCATGCACGCCGACGACGACTCGGTGTACGCCGCCATCCGTGCCGGCGCCACCGGCTACCTCCTCAAAGGCTCGGACCGAGCCGACGTCGTGCGTGCCGTGCTGGCCGTGGCCGCGGGCGAGGCCGTCTTCGGCTCTGAAATCGCCCGTCGGGTGCTGCGCTCCTTCGCAGAAGGCCCGCAGGCCGTGACGGCGCGGCCGTTCCCCGAGTTGAGTCCGCGCGAGTTGGAGATCTTGGACCTCGTCGCCGGCGGCCTCGGCAACCAGGCCATCGGCCGCAGGCTCTCCATCACGCCGAAGACCGTGCGCAACAACGTCTCGACGATCCTCGGCAAACTGCACGCCGCCGACCGCGGCGAGGTCGTGGCCAAGGCACGCGCCCACGGCCTCGGCCGACCGGCCTCCGGGACGGATCCGCACCGCTCCTGATGACGGGTACTGGCGAGGATCTACAGTCCGGCTTCGCGGGCCCTGATCGCCGCCTGAGTACGGCTGGCGACACCGAGCTTGGCGTAGATGTTGGACACGTGATTGCGCACGGTCTTCAGGCTGAGCACCAACGAGGCCGCGATCTCCTCGTTCGTACGCCCGTCGGCGATCATCCGCAGCACCTCCTCCTCCCGGACGGTCAACTCGTCGAACGCGCGCGAGGGGGGCGCCGTGAGCAGCCTTCTGGCCAGTCCAGGGGCCAGCACGGCATGGCCGCGGGCCACCGCGTCGAGAGCGGTCCGCACGTCGTCCCGTGTGGCGTCCTTCCGCAGGTAGCCCAGAGCTCCCGCGCGGAGAGCGGCCACGAGTGACGCGTCCTCGTCCACCATCGAGATCATCAGCACCGCGACCTCCGGATGGCGGGCCAGGATCTCGCGTGTCGCCGTGATGCCGTTGGTCCGCGGCATCGCGACGTCCATGAGGACGACGTCGGGCCGCGTCTCCGCGACGACGGCGACCGCCTCCGCTCCGTCGCCGGCTTCGCCCGCCACCTCGACCCCGGGAATCGACTCGAGCAGTCCGCGCAGCCCGTCCCGGAACAGCGGGTGATCATCCACGATCACGATACGTATCGCCGGCCTCCCATCGGCAGGACGGCCATGATCTTAGTTCCTGTGGACGACGTCTCCACGGTCAGCCGGCCGCCGAGCTCCTCCGCTCGTTCCCGCATGCTCTGCATGCCGACACCCGCACGCCTTCCGGCGAAGCCGCCCCCGTCGTCGGCGACCTCGACGACCAGGTCCTCGTCCATCGTCACCGAGACGTCACAACGTCGTGCGTGCGCGTGCCGCATGACGTTGGTCACGGCTTCATCGAGGATGCGGTAGGCCGCCACCTCGACGGCGGCCGACAGTGGAGGGAGGGTCTCCGGCAGGTGGAGGGCGACGATGTCGTGCCGCGCGCACATCTCTTCCAGCGCGCCCAGCAGCCCGAGCTCGTCCAGGCTCGGCGGGCGCAGGCCCCGCACGGCTCGCCTGAGGTCGTCCATGGTGCCTCTGACGTATCCGCCGAGTTCGTCGGCCCATGCGGCCAGGTCCGGCCGGTCCGCCAACCCGGCCTTGCCCGATTCCAAGCGCATCGACAACGCCGCCAGCCGCGGACCCACTCCGTCATGCAGGTCGCGCCGGAGGCGGCGGCGCTCCTCCTCGCGCGAGACCACCAGACGTTCACGTGAGGCGCGCAACTCATCGGTGAGCCGGACCACGGAGGCGGCGACCGCGATCTGCTGGGCGAGGCCGGCGAGCAGGCGGAGCTCGCGACGGGTGAACTCCTCCCCCGGCGCTCTGCGGCTCACGTCGAGCCGCCCGACCCGCTCGCCGTGATGCTGAAGGGGAAGACTGACGGGGTCTGATTCCAGCCGGCCGTGGCAGGCGATGCGCAGGACTGAGCCGTCCCGCGCCTCGATCACCACCTGGGCCCCCGGCAGGCGCAGCGTCTCGGCGACGGACTGTGCCACGGTCCCCGGGACGGCGTCTGGTTCGACCAGCGCGTCCAGCCGCTGCCCGAGTTCCACCAGCAGCCGGTACGGCTCC
This sequence comes from Planotetraspora thailandica, assembly GCF_016863335.1. Classification (GTDB taxonomy): domain Bacteria; phylum Actinomycetota; class Actinomycetes; order Streptosporangiales; family Streptosporangiaceae; genus Planotetraspora; species Planotetraspora thailandica. The sequence goes on along the minus strand of NZ_BOOR01000056.1, from coordinate 32,501 downwards.
CGCTCACCATGCAGGAACCTGTCCACCACGGCCTGGAGCCGGTCCCGAAGGGGCGCGAACACCACGGCGACCAGAGCCGCGGCGACGAGGGAGGCGGGCGAGACCGCCAGCCCGCCCAGGTAGGTGACGACGGCCAGATAGAGGCCGGTGAGCACGACCGACACCGCGCCGTAGGCCAGTGCCGGGCCGAGGACGGCGTCGATGTCGAGGAGGCGGTGCCGCAGGATCGCCACGCCCAGAGCCACCGGGAAGCCGATCACGGCCATCAGGAAGAGCCCGTCGCTGACGAGGCCCGGCAGGGTGACGCCCAGAGCGCCCGCGACGACGTTGACCAGAATCACCGTTATGAACAGGAGGGCCGACGCGACGAGCCACTCGAGTTGACGGCGCTGCTCGGGAGCGGCACGGCGATGCCGCAGCAACACGGCCGCCGCCATGACCACCACCATGACGCCCATAACCACCGGCTCGGCGGCCCGGACGCCCCCGATCGGACCGGCGAGGGCGGAAACGCCGAACGGATTAGGCAACGCCGGCGCCGCCCGCAGCGGACCCGGGGTGATGGCGGCGGCCACGGTCAGCGCCGAGAAGAATCCGCCGGCTCCGATCAGGAACGGCCGCCACCTGCGGGAAGGCAGCCGGCCGTCCGGAACGAAGAGCAGGGGGAACAGCAACAGCCCCGTTCCCGCACTCGAAACCCAGGAGCCGAGCCAGCCCGTTAGAGCCGAAGGATGAACCCGGGCATAGGCCTCGGCCGCGTCACCGAGTGCGATCGACAGCCCGGACGCGGCCAGCAGCGGACCCACGACGTGCCCCGGCTTCCGAGCGATGATCAAAGCCCCGGCCGCCGCCGCGGCCAGCGGCAGGAGAAGACTCGACCCCACGCTGGACCACGCCGGCTCCTCGCCGGCCGCCAACCGGGGAACAAGCCCGGCGACCGCCAGCAGCGCGGTCAACCCGAACAGTCCCCCCGCCCACCGGCCGACGGGACCCCATCGCCATGCCCGCACCACCGGCGGACGCTCCTCTCGCACGCGAATGCCCCCGCTGAGGCGGGGGATTCGCCATCTTCGTGGTGATCAGTGGGCGGGGACAACCTCGGCCGTGGCTTTGCCGTACATGGACAGACCGATGGCCGCGAAGAGCGCGCCGTAGAGGATCTCACCCACCATGGGGACGACGGTCAGCAGGATTCCGAGAGCGATGGCAGCGCTCACCCACACGGGCAGGGCCCTGGCCCGGAAATGCGCGATGCCGAGGAGGATCTGACCGACGAGCAGGCCGAGAAGCGAGACCGGCATGAGGGGGCCTTCGAAGTCGACGGCGATCCCGGTCTCGGCCGACACGATCATGGCGACCTGCAGCAGCGCCCCCGTCACGGCGAGGACCGCCCCCACCGTCGCGAGGGGCCGCGCGGCGATCCTCGCCAGCACGACGATCGTGAAGGCGAGGAGCAGACCGCGGGCGATGTAGGCCGTCGTCTCGGCGGCGCCGTACAGGGAGAGAAGGTGGAGGAGACCGAGGAGCGCCGCGGCGATTCCGCCGATGATCGCGGCGATGGCTCCGGCTCGGATGTAGGGGATGTTCATGCGCTTGATGCTGCTCATCCGGCGTTCCCGGCACATCGGCGCGATTCCCGACGTCGCCGGGAATCCGTTTCCCGGCGACGGGGACAGATCGGGTCCCGGCCGGAGAGGGAGAACGGCCTCAGGCCCTTGGGAGGCCGGGCGCCGAACACTGGCTCCTGCGGGGCGACGTCGACCCCGCTGACCCGGAGTCCCCGAGAAGGTAGGCCATGACCGCCGTCGCTTCCGTTCCATCCGACCCTTCCGCGCTGCACGGCCTGGGCCGGCCCCTGCTGGTGTTCGCCGGCCTCCCGTTGCTGCTCGCCGCGCCGTTCGAGTTCCTGAGCGTGTTCGACAGCCGGCCGTTCCCCGAGATCGCCGCGGGAACCGCGCACTCCGTCTCGGCCCATCTGGTGCTACTCGGGTTCTGCGGCATGCTCGTCGCCGTCCCCGCGCTCGTCACCCACACCGGCTTCACCGGGCGGCGACTCGGTCGTACCGCCGCACTTCTCGCGACGGCCGGAGCCGCCGGAGGGGTCGTGTCCCAGTGGTACATCGGCACCGTTCTGCCCTGGCTGGCGCACTCGAAGAGCCCCGAACTGGCCGGTGAGATGGGCGGAGCCGGGCTGTACGGGACGATGGCGCTGCTGACGGCGGGCATACTCGCGCTGGGGATCAGCGGCCTGCGCTCGCGGGTCCTCCCGAAGCCGGCCGCGATCATGCTGATCGTCGCGGCGGTCGCCTTCGTCTTCCCTCCCGCCCTCATCGCGCTCACCGGCGCCGCGCTGTTGTGGAGCGGAGCGGCCGGACTGCGAATCCCTACGCCGTCGGCCCCCGGGACGGACGTGCCCGTGACCACCTGAGTTCACCCGCCGGCCGGTCGCGGCTAGCCTGTCGCGGCCGGCCATCGCCGACGACGCGCCTGTCCGAGAGGTTCAGATGATCCGCAGACGTGCCGCACTCGCCGCGCTCGTGGCACAGTCCGTCCTACTCGTGTGGCTGTCGCTGTGCCTGTGGGTCCTCCCCGGCGGGGGCATCCTGCGCGACCGCGCCACGGTCGGCCTCTACGCCGTCGCCCTCGGCCTGCTCGGCGGCACCGGGATCGTGCTCGCCCGCCGGCGGCGCCATCCGCTCGCTCCGGTGCTGATCGCGACGGGCATCGGCGGCGGCGCGTTCTACGCCGTGACCGCGTCGGTGACGCTCGGCCATCATCGCCATCTGGGGCCGGTCGGGCCGTTCTTCTTCTGGCTGCCGACCTGGCTGTGGCTCACCATCCCGGTCGGTGTCGTCGCCCTCATGCTGCGCTTCCCCGCCGGCACTCCACTCGGACCATGGTGGCGGCGCGGGGAGCGGGTCCTCGCGGCACTCGCCGTCTGCCTCGCGCTGCTCGTCGCGTTCCTGCCAGGCGGAGACGGCACCGTCGGCGGCGAACCCAACCCGTTCGGGATATCCGCACTGCAGCCGCTCCTCCCGCTGATCACTCCGTTCTTCGCGCTGCTCCAGGCCGCCTTCCTGCTCGGCGCCGTCGCCCTCGTCGTGCGCTACATCCGCAGTGGCCAGGTCGAGCGTCAGCAGATCCGCTGGGTGGCCGCCGCCGCGGCGGTCATCGCCCCTGTTACGGCCGCCACCGCGCTGCTCGGCACGGCCTGGATCGCAGAGGCGCTCGCACTCGTTCTGCTGCCGGGCGCCATCGCGGTCGCCGTGCTGCGATACCGCCTGTGGGACCTCGGACTGGTGCTCCGGCGGACCTTGCTCTACACGGTGCTCACCGCCGTCCTGCTCACCGCCTACATCGGACTCGTCCTGGGCCTCGACGCCGCCCTGCCCGGCTCCGACCTGCTGCCAGAGGTGCTGGTCACCGCCCTGATCGCGGTCGTCGCGCTCCCGCTGCGCACGATCCTGCAAGCCGCGCTCGACCGGATGCTCTTCGGCGACCGCCGCGATCCGCACCAGGTGGTGCGCACGCTCGGCAGACTGCTCGAGTCGACGCGCGAGCCGCTGCTCGCCCGGGTGGTGGACGAACTCGCCGGGTCGTTGCGCCTGCCGTACGTCGCCGTCGAACTGCCCAACGGCTCCGTCGCCGCGGCGGCCGGAGCCCCGGTGACCGGGGCGGACGGCGCCCGGATTCCCCTGCAGGTGTCCGGTGAGACCGCCGGGAACCTGGTAGCCGCCCGGCGACATCCGGCCGAACCGCTGTCCCCGGCGGACCATCGGCTGCTCTCGGACCTCGCCGGGCATCTCGGCGTCGTGGTCCACGCCGCCGGGCTCGACTCCGCCCTGCGGCGCAGCCACGAACGACTCACCCTCATCCGCACCGAGGAGCGCGGCCGGCTCCAGCGCGACCTGCACGACGGCCTCGGCCCCCTGCTCGGCGCGGCCGGGATGCGGATCGCCGCCGCTCGCAACCTGCTCGTACGCCCGCAGGTGGAACGCGCGGAGGAGGTACTCGCGGCGGCCGCCGCCGATCTGGAGGAGGCACTCGCCGAAGTGCAACGCATCGTCGCCGATCTGCGGCCCACGGCGCTCGTCGAGCGAGGGCTGGTCGCCGCGCTCCGCGACCAGATCGACGGCTGGGCCGGCCGGCTCGCCGTGACCCTGGAGGCTCCAGATAGGTTGCCGGCAATGGATCCCGCCATCGAGACGGCCGCCCACCGGATCGTCATGGAGGCGCTCCGCAACGCCGAACGGCACAGCGGCGGCACCACGGCACAGGTGCGGATCGCGGCGCACGGCGGCGAACTGACCATGGAGATCAGCGACGACGGCGCAGGCCCGGCAACCGAACCCGTACGGCCCGGCGCCGTGGGGCTGCGCTCGATGCATGAAAGGGCCGAGGCACTCGGGGGAGTGCTCCAGATCGAGCCGGGTCCCGGCAGCGGGATGCTGGTGCGGTGCGTACTGCCGGGGGTGCGGGAATGACCGTGAGGGTGCTGCTCGCCGACGACCACCCGATCTTCCTCGAGGGACTGCGCACCATGCTCGAGACCGTCGACGGCATCGAGGTCGTGGGCGTCGCCTCGAACGGGGCCGAACTGCTTGAGCTGGCGGCACGAATCGAAGCCGACGTGGCCGTCGTCGACCTGGACATGCCCGTGCTGGACGGCGCGGGCGCCGCGGCCGAGCTGATCGAACGGCAGCCCGGTGTGGCGGTGATGGCGCTGACCATGCACGCCGATGAGGAGGCGGTGTTGCGGGCGCTGCGGGCCGGCGTGCGCGGCTACCTGCTGAAGTCCTCGGGGCCGGCGGGGATCGCCCGGGCACTCGCCGCCGTCGCGGAAGGTGACGTCGTGTTGAGCGGCAGGGTCGGTGCGATGGTGGCGAGGGCCGCGCTGAGGACGACCACCGATCGCCCGTTCGCCCAGCTCTCCGGACGCGAGACCGAGATACTCGACCATGTCGCCCGAGGCCGCTCCAACCCTGAGATCGCCCGCGCGCTGTTCCTGTCGGTGAAGACCGTGCAGAACCACGTCAGCGCGATCTTGAGCAAGCTCGACGTGTCCTCCCGAGCCGAGGCCGTCGCCCGCGCCCGTGACGCCGGTCTCGGCACGGGGCCGGCATCGGGCGGTGTCGCGTGAAGGACAGGTCTGCTCCGCTTGGGGGCGCGGGCGCTGTCACGGAGAGCCGCCCGGCGCCACGAGGCCGCACTCGAACGCCAGGATGACGGCCTGAACCCGGTCGCGGCTGCCCGTCTTGGCCAGCGTGCGGCCGACGTGCGTCTTGACCGTCGACTCACCCAGATGAAGATCGCGAGCGATCTCCGCGTTGGACAATCCCCGGCCGATCAGGGTGAGCACCTCGCGTTCGCGATCGGTGAGGGCGGCCAGCCGCGGATCGGCCGCATCCGGCCGCGGCCGCGCCACCCACTCCTCGACGAGCCGCCGGGTGAGCAGGGGGTCCAGCAGCGCGTCGCCGGCCGCGATGGCGCGCACCGCCTCGACCAGTCTGGCCGGACGGGTGGTCTTGAGCAGGAATCCGCTCGCGCCCGAGCGAAGCGCGTCGTAGACGTACCTGTCCAGGTCGAACGTGGTGAGGACCAGCACCTTGGTGCCGCATCCCCGCCGGCGGAGCTCCGCGAGCGCGGCGATCCCATCGAGGATCGGCATCTGGATGTCCATCAGCAGCACGTCCGGGTTGTGGCGCTGGACCGCCTCGATCGCCTCTCGGCCGTCTTCCGCCTCGGCCACGACCGTCAGGTCCGGCTGGGCTTCGACGATCATTTTGAGCCCGCTGCGGAACAACGCCTCGTCGTCGGCGATCACCACCCTCAGCCGCGAGGCGGCGGTCATATCGGCTGCCTCTCGGCCATCGCAGGTCCTTGGCTCGCCAGGGGAAGCGAGGCGGTGACCCGGAACGCTCCCGTCGGGTCGCTCCCGGCGTCGAACCGGCCACCGAAGAAGGAGACCCGCTCGCGCAGCCCGATCAGTCCGCTTCCTGTGCCCATCGACGATCGTCGGCCCTCCGGTGAAGACATCGTGTTCACCACGGAGATCTCCAGGTCATCGGGAGTACGCCGGAGCCTGAGCCGCACCGAAGCGCCTGGTGCGTGCTTCATCGCGTTCGTCAGAGCCTCCTGCACGATCCGATAGGCCGTGAGGTCCAGCGCGGGCGAGACGTCGGAGAGGTCGCCCAGTCGCTCGACGTCGACGGACAGGCCCGCTGCACGCATTCCCGTCACCAGCCCGTCGAGCTGGGCGAGCCTGGGCAGCGGCGCGGCCGCCGACGCCTCGGTCTCACGGAGCAGTCCGAGCATCCGCCGCAACTCCGTGACCGCGTCCTGCCCGGTGTCCTGAACCGTGTCGAGGGCCTCGCGAGCGCGATCCGGGTCCTGAGCCAGCAGTTCCTGAGCGGCTCCCGCATGCACCACCATGATCCCGATCGCGTGCGCGACCACGTCGTGCAACTCCCGCGCGATCCTGGCCCGCTCGTCCGCCACGGCGCGCTCCGCCTGCCTCTCCCGCAACTCGGCGAGGTCGGCGGCCGCGCGTCTCGCCTCCTCGCTCCGGCGCGCCGCGACTCCCGGACCCCAGGCGCCGAAGGTCAGGATGCCCATGAAGGCGACGTCGCCCCAGCCGAGCCCGAGCGACGACGCCGAGACGACGAGCGTGACCCACCAGAGCCCGAGAGCGGCCACGGCCTGCCGTAACGGCAGGTACGCCCCGCAGGCGTAACCGCCCACGATCCAGATCGCCAGGTAGAAGACGTCGCCGGGGCCCTCGCCGACGACCGCGAAGACGACCAGCGTCGCCGCCAGGGTGGCCACGGCGGGAACGAACGGGTTGACGCGGCGCAAGGCCAGGGAGAGCGCGGCGGCCGGCTGGGCGACGAGGGTGACCGCCGGAGCGTCCGCTGACAGCAGCGAGACGACCGAGCCGACCGCCAGGAGCCCGGCCAGACCAAGATCGGATCGGCTCACTCGCACAGCGGGATGCTACCAACCTGTACTTATCGACCACGTCCTCCCGAGGTCTCATCGTCGTGGCACCTGGGGACGACGGGTGCGATCTCCCGCGTCGCCGGACGGGCACCGTGGGCGGACGCGCGCGACGCCGAACGAAAACGAGACTTCCCCTGTCCGACCATCGTCTGAGGGAGATCAGAAATGATCCGGAAGGTTCTCGCCGGATGCCTTGTGGCCGCACCGGTGCTGTTCACCGCCACGGAGTTCACCCGCCTGCTGGTGGAGTCGCGTGACGAATCCGGCTCACCGGAGGGCACGTTGACGGCGATCGCGGAGGCGCGGGGCGTCTGGGAGATCTTCGGCTGGCTCGTCGTCGTCACCGCACCGGCATGGCTTGCCGCGATGCTGGGCCTCGTCGAGGGGCTGCGCCAGATCCGCGAGCGCTGGGCGTTCATCACGGGTGCCGTCGCGGTCATCGGGGCCCTGGGCTGGGCCATGCACCAGGCCGCCTACGTCGAACTGAACGCCATCGCCGCGCACCATCGACCAGCCGGTGACCTCGCGCTTTCGATCCTGGACGGCGCAGGCGGCACGGGGATGGAAGACGCCACCCTGATCGTCATGGTCGTCGGCCAGCTTCTCGGCCCGCTGCTCGTCGTCCTCGGGTACGCGCGAGCCGGAGTGGTCCCGTGGTGGGCCTTCGCATGTGTGCCGGCGTGGCTGATCGTGACCATGTTCGCCGGAAGCCTGTCACCGACCCTGTCTCTGGCGAACCTGCTCCTGCTTCCGCCGTTCGTGATGGTGGCACGGCTGCTGGTCTCCCCGGTTCACCGGGCAGACCAGGTCGGGTCGCCGTCGGCGGTCACCGGCTGAGGGGGAGCGCCGCCGGACAGCCGTCGGCGCACTGCCGGACGACCACGACGAGCGACCACAGGGCGTACTCCGACAGGAGTACGCCCTGATCGTCGTCGCCGGCCACACCCGGCCTTCGACCCGTCATGGCGAGCTGCGCGGCTCGCGGCGGGGGCGTACCACGCCGGCTTCGTAGGCGAGCACCACCGCCTGTACCCGGTCTCGGACCCGCAGCTTGGCGAAGATGCGGTTGACGTGCGTCTTCACCGTCGCCTCACCGAGAAAGAGTTCCTGCGCGATCTCGCGGTTGGACAGTCCCCCGGCCATCAGGCACAGCACTTCGGTCTCCCTGCCGGTCAGATCCGCCAGTCCCGGCACGCTGACCGGCGGGGCCGTCGCGGTGTAGTGGTCGATCAGACGGCGCGTGATCCCCGGCGACAGGAGGGCGTCTCCGCGGGCGGCGGCGTGCAGGGCGCTCGCGAGGTCCTTGGGCGGAGTGGTCTTGAGCAGGAATCCGCATGCGCCGGCACGCAACGATCGGTAGACGTACTCATCGAGGTCGAACGTGGTCAGCATGACGATCCGGCGGTCGGGGCGGTCCGCGAGAATCCGCTCCGTCGCCGCCAGGCCGTCGAGCCGCGGCATGTGGATGTCCATCAGCACGACGTCCGGTTGGTACCGCGCCGTGAGCCGCGCCGCCTCCTCACCGTCCACGGCCTCCGCGACCACGTCGATGTCGGGCTGCGCGCCCAGGATCATCCGCAGGCCGCCGCGCACGAGCGCCTCGTCGTCGGCGATCAGGATGCGCGTCACGCCGGTGCTCCTGTCCCCGACAGCGATGGAGCGTTCGCGTCAAGTGGCAGGTCGACGCACACCTCGAATCCGCCGCCGCCCCGCGATCCTGTGGTGGCCGTTCCGCCGAAGAGCTCCGCACGCTCCTTGATCCCGGTCAGCCCGTGGCCGCCGCCGTCGCTCCGCCTGCCCACACCCGGGCCGTCGTCCACGACACGCACCCGCAGATCAGTGCGTCCGACGTCGATGGAGACCGAGACCGCGGCACCCGGCGCATGTTTGGCGGCGTTCGTCAGAGCCTCCTGCACCACCCGGTAGCCGCTGACGTCGACGGCGGCGGGCACCTTTCCGAGGTCGCCGTTGACGGTGACCTCGGCCCGTCCTCCCGCGGCCCGCACACCGGCGAGTAACACGTCGAGGTTCCGTAGCGAGGGCAGCCGCTCCGGACCGCCCTCCGCACCGCGCAGGACGACGAGCAACCGGCGCAACTCGGTGACGACGTCGCGCCCGACTTCCTGTACCGCGTCCAGCGACTCGCGGGCCTGCCGCGCGTCGGAGCCGAGCACGACCTGAGCGGCGCCCGCCTGCAGCACCATCGCGGTAACGCCGTGCGAGACAATGTCATGCAGTTCGCGGGCCACCCGGAGGCGCTCGTCGGCGCGCGCGGCGGCCTCCCGTTCGGCCGCCAGCGCGACGAGACGCTCCGCCTGCGCTCGCCGCATGCGCACGGCGTAGGCCGGCCCCATGACCGCCAACGCGACGAAGACGATGAACACCCAGTCCTGATTGCCCGATCTCGTGGCCTGGATGCCGTACGAAACGAAGTACGAGACACCCGCGACGAGCGGCCCATGGTGGCCGCCCACGGCGACGCAGCCGAAGCAGGCCCCCAGCAGCGCCAAAAGCGGCACGACCGGCCATATCGGAAGGACCGGCGTGAAGATCTGCGCGGTGAAGCAGGCGCCGGCCAGCACCGCCGCAGTGCGCGGATACGACGTGCAGGCCGCGACCGCGAGGCAGTAGCCGGCGAGCAGCACGGTGAGCACGGCCATCCAGCCGCCGGGCAGCGCGGTGAGATCGGACCCCTCGTCACCGTACGGCGCGAGCGGTACGTAGAGCTCGGCCAGGCCGAAGCCGAACAGCGCAAGACCGGCCGCGGCGAGGGCGAGATCACCCCGCCGCCCGAGGTTCCGGACCCATGCCATGGCCCGGAGCGTATCCGAGCCCTCCATGACCGGGCGTCCACCCCTGGGTGGACCGGGCGGCCGACGGCGTCAACCCGTCGATCAACGTCCCGGCCGACGCCCCGGACGGCACGGCACTCCTAGCGTCGGCGTCGTGAAGAGATCACGAAGGGAGACCTCGATGAGTGACCGGACCACACGCCCGTACGGCGGGAGTTTCGCGGCGATCGCGATGGCCGTGAGCGGCGTCCTCTACGGCGGCGCGAACGCCTTCTACTGGGTGATGTTCCCAGATGAGGTGAAGGAGACCGCGGCGAACGTCGACGTGGCCGCCGCCGGCCTCGGCGCCTGGCGGGCCGAGACGATCCTCTTCGCGCTGGCCCATCTGCTGCTCCTGCCGTCGATGGCGGGTCTGATCGTGGCGGTCGGCCGCCGCAAGCGCCTCGTCGCCACCGTCGGCGCGGCCTTCGCGGTTCCCGGGCTGTACTTCTCCACGGTCCACCTCTGGCACTACAACGCCTTCTTCGGGGCACTCGCCGGAGGCGACGTGAGCACGGGGGCGATCCGGCCGGTCACCGACGCCCTCGACAAGGACCCGTTCGTGATGGCGGGGTTCGCGGTCTGGATCCTGGGTTTCATGATCGGGCTCCTTGTGCTGGCCTTCGGCGCCTGGCGAGCCGACCTCGTGTCCCTGTGGGTGCCACTCGCGCTCACCGGCGGTCAGGTGCTCGATTTCGTCACGGCCGATGTGGCGCCCAAGCTCGTGGTGAGTGTGCTGATGGCCGCCGGTCTGATCGGCTTGGCGCTAGGCATCCGCCCGGGGCGGGCGGCCGATGTGGCCGTCGAGGCGCCGGTGGCATCGCACGCCTGACAGGAGGGGTCTGTTGGGGGGAGGTCAGGCGGTCGCCGCCGGCAGGCGGTGGCCCCCTGACCGCATTCCGCCCGGAGACGCCGGCCCGCTCAGATAGGCGGAGCCGGCCGGTTCCGTCCTCGGCCCAGCCCGGCCTGCCGCGCCAAGCCGACGGCGGCGGCCCGATCCGGCACCCCAAGCCGGCGCGGAATCACGGTCAGGTAGTTGCGCACGGTCTTGGTACTCAGGTGCAGGGTCTGCGCGATCCGGGCCGTTTCGTAGCCGGCGGCGAGCAGGTCCAGCACCGCCCGCTCCCGTTCGGACAATTGCGGGAACGGCGGCTGCTGCGAACGCGACGCAGCCTCCAGCAGCTGCCGGGCGTGCTGGGCGACGCTGGCGCCGAAGAGCAACTCGCCGCGGGCGGCTGCCCGGACGACCCGCAGCATCTCCTCCTGGTCGGCGTCCTTGAGCACGTAACCGCAGGCGCCCTCGCGGAGCGCGGCGGACACCGACTCGTCATCGTCGACCATCGTCAGCATGACGACCGCCACTTCCGGCGCGAGGGCACGGACCCGCCGGGTGGCGGCCAGCCCGTTCATGCCCGGCATCCGGATGTCCATGAGCAGGACGGACGGGCGAGCGATGACGGCGAGTTCGATTGCCTCGTCCCCGGTAGCGGCGGTACCGACCAAGGTCATGTCGGGCACCGAGTCGAACAGTGCGCGCAACCCGTCCCGGAACAGCGTGTGGTCGTCGGCGACCGCGACCCGGATGTTCACTTCCTCCATGCAAGCCGTTCCTCAGCCTGGATCCCCTCGCCGTCTCGGCCCGGCAGCGGCAGGGTAGCGTGCACGCGGGTGCCACCGGCCGGAAGGACGTCGATCCGCAGGACTCCGCCCAGCTCGGCCGCCCGTTCGCGCATCGAGGTGAGGCCCACCCCCGCGGCGGCGTCGGAGGGGAGGCCCACCCCGTCGTCCTCGACCGTGACGATGCAGGCCCCCGCGTCGAGCGCGACGCGGACCGCGCACGAATGCGCCGCGGCGTGCCGCACCGTGTTGGTGACCGCTTCCAGCGCGATGCGGTAGGCCGCGACCTCGATCGCCGCCGGCAGTCCCGAGAAGTCCGCGGACTCCGGGACGGCGGCCACCGAGATCCGCGTGCCGTCTCGGTCGAGCCCCTGCGCGAAGGATTGCACCGCGGCGACCAGGCCCAACTCGTCCAACGCCGGTGGCCGCAGTCCGTAGACCAGCCGGCGTACGTCCGCCACCGCGGCGCGGGTCTGTTGCCGCGCCTCCTCGACCAGGCGGCCGGCACCGGCCGGATCGCCGGACAGCCGGTTACCCGCGGCCGCCAGCTTGAGCATGACCGCCCCGAGTGCCGGTCCCAGTCCGTCGTGCAGGTCGTTGCGCAGCCGCCGCCGCTCCTCCTCCCGCGCCGTCACCAGTGCCCGTCGTGACTCACGTAGTTCGTGCGTGAGGAGGGCGGCGTGCGCCAGCACGGCGGCCTGCCGCGCCACGGCGGCCAGTGCCCGCTCGTCGGCCCCCTCCAGCGGGCCGTCGCCGTCACGCAGGGCCACCGTCAGCGATCCCACCGGCAAACCCTGATGGGTCAGTGAATGGTCGACGGTCGGCCAGGAGCCGGGCAGCGCCCCTGCCTCGCCGCGCAGCAGTCCGCCGCCGACGGTGATCCGGGCGTACGGCAGGCGCAGGCCGCGCACCAGCACCTGCGCCACCGAGGTGAGCACCACGGTCGGCTCTGCCGCCGAGGCGATGCGGTCCGCCAATTCGTCCAGCACCGCGGAGGGGTCGTCCCGCTCGCCGTAGAGCAGACGGTTCACCGCCCGGCGGAGCCGTACATACCCGGGGTGCACGACGATGGCGACGAGCCCCGCGCCCGCGATGGCCACCCCCGTGCCGTCGAACGAAGAGATCGCGGTCACCGCCGCGACGAGAGTCGCGTAGCAGATCGTGACCGCCAGCGTGAGAGCGCCGTAGGTCACCGCGCGGCCGACCGACGCCCGGACGTCCCACAGCCCTCGACGTAACACGGAGGCGGCGATGCTCACCGGAATCAGCGTGAAAGCGAGCACGATCCCGCCCTGGACGATCAGGTCGGCCAGGCTGCCCGGCCTGATCTGAAGCGGCCCTTGCGCCACCGATGCGAGCACCAGCCCGATCAAGGCGCCGGCGATGCTCCCGGCCACCCAGCGGATCTGTCGCCGCTCGGACGACTCGCCGGAATGCCGGTAGCGGTGTGTCTGAACCGCGACGACGAACACGACCAGAGCGAGTGTCAGGGCGAGGTCGACCAGGCCGCCGGTTTCCGGATCGAACCCGAACAGCCCGAGCCCCTCGTAGACGAGGAGCGCGGGCGCCACCGCCGCCGTCCACCGCGGCCGGTAACGACCGTCCGGAAACGACAACGCCCAGCAGACGAACACCACAAAACTCAGCCGCTCCACGACGTCCACCGCGCCCGACCAGAACGGATCGGTGGCCGCGAGCTCGGGCAGCGTCTGCGGGAACGTCACCCCGACGGCGACCAGCACGGCCGCCGCATAGGCGGCGGACACCCGTCGCCCGGCCAGCCGGAGCAGCAGCCCGGCCACCGCCAGGTAGATTCCGGCGAGCAACGTCACGAGCACGATCAGATAGAGGGCGTAACCGCTCGGGGTCAGGCCCAGGGCGGTCAGGGCGTGCGCCTGGGTGGAGGAGATCGTGCCCGCCGGGCAGGTGGCCCCGTCGCAGGGCACACGCATCCGCTCGAAGGCGACGGGGACACTGACCAGGAAGAGGGCGGTCGCGGCGACGCCGAACCACCACACCGCCGTACACCACCAAGGGCGTGGCGGACGGCGAGTCGGTGCGGCGGTTTCCGTGGACACGGAGGCGATCATTGCTGGCGGTGGTACCGCTGGCAAAACGGCCGGATCGTCACGACCGTCGCCCGGCCAGCCCGACCCCGGCCCAGATCAACGCCATCACGACGGAGTTCACCGGGTTCGGCAGGAAGAACATGGCCGGCAGGAACAGCGACACCAGCAGCCCCGCCCACCAGGGCCACACCCGCGTGCGCCACCCGATGACGCCCTGGGCGACGAGCCCGACCAGATTGACGAGCACCAGGACGGTGACGATCGGCTCCGGCCACTCCTCACCGGTCACGGTGACGCTGAGCATCGCGACCCCGGTCAGCGCCGTCGCGGCGATGCCCGGCAGCGAAGTCACGCGAGCCGGCACACCGCGCGGCAGGAAGAGGACCAAGGCGACCGCGGCCGTCAGGAAGGCGATCCCGACAAGCGCCTCGGAGAGCCGGCCGGCCCCCGAGGAGTGGTCGGAGATGGTCTCCGATCCGACCGTGGAGACGACCGCGTCGACGGCGATCAGCAGCGCGGTCCCGTACGCCGCGAGACTCCTCCCGTGCCCACTGACCCGGTCGACGGCTGTTGTGGTGGTGGCGGACACCTGAAACCTCCTGAGGGTTCGAACGACCCCTCCAGGCTCGGCGTCCGGCCATCCCGTGGTCATCACCTCCCGTATCCCGGCCTCCGGGATCGGCGTCCTGCTTTCCGGGACGAATCCGGGAGGTCACGCGGAAGGACGGACCAGCCCGCTTTCGTAGGCCAGCACGACGGCCTGCACCCGGTCCCGCACCTGTAGCTTGGCGAACACATGAGCCAGGTGGGTTTTGACCGTCGTCTCGGCCAGGCACAACCGGACCCCGATCTCGGCGTTGGTCGCCCCCGTCGCCAGCTCGCGGAGCACGTCGAGCTCACGGCCGGTGAGGCCGCGCAGCGCCTCCGGGACCCCGCCGGCCGGCGGCGGGCTCCCCACGAAGGATTCGATCAGGCGCCGGGTGATCCGCGGGGAGAGCATCGCGTCCCCTGACATGGCATTGCGGACAGCGGCGACCAGGTCCTCAGGTGAGATGTCCTTGAGCAGGAATCCGGTGGCCCCGACGCGCAACGCGGCGTAGACGTACTCGTCCGCGTCGAAGGTGGTGAGCACGACGATGCGGGGAGGCGCCTCGGAGGCCATCAGTTCCTCCGTGGCCGAAAGCCCGTCCTGCCGGGGCATCCGAATGTCCATCAACACCAGGTCCGGCCGCAGGGTTCGGGCCATGTACACGGCCTCGACCCCGTCCCCGGCCTCGCCCACCACGTCGATGTCCGGCTGCTTCTCCAGGATGGAGCGGAAACCGGCACGCACCAGCGCCTGGTCGTCGGCCACCAGCACGCGGATCAATGCACACGCTCCGCGGGTGGAAAGGCGGCGTGCACGACGAATCCTGATCCGCGTGGTTCCGCCAGCAGCCGACCGCCGTACATCGTGACCCGCTCCTTCATGCCGATCAGTCCGTGGCCGCCTCCGAGCCTGGATCCGCGCCCGTCTCCGTGGCGCGGGCCTGCATCGGCCACCTCGACCTCCAGGTGCGGGTCGGCGGCGATGCGTACGTGCACTCGGGTACGGCCGGCATGCCGCAGCGAGTTGGTCAGGGCCTCCTGGACGACCCGGTAGACCGCCAGCTCCCGCCCCGGATCGGCTTCGACATGCTTGGGAAGGTGCAGGTCCACCGTCAGGCCGGCCTTGCGCATCGACGCGACGAGTTCCGGCAGGTCCGCCAGACCGGGCGAGGGATGCCCGGACGGGGGGAGGTCGTCGGCCAGTCGCAGCAGGTTGAGCGTCCGGCGCAGCTCGGCGATGACCTGCCGCCCGGTGGCCTCCACCGCGAGAAGCGACTCGCGCGCCGCGGTCGCGGACTCGTCGAGCTCCATCCGCGCAGCGCCCGTCTGTACCACCATGACGGTCACGCCGTGCGCGAGCACGTCGTGCATCTCACGGGCGATCCGGGTCCGCTCCTCCAGCACGATGTGGCGGCTGTGCGCGTCGCGCTGCTCGGCAAGCTGGCGCAGTGCTTCCTTGAGGTCGTGACGCTGCCGCAGGAGCCGGTTGATCAGGTACCCCGCGATGAAAGTCGGCCACAGGATCATCAGCGGGAAGAGGATGTCTTCCCACCCTCCGAAGCTCCGCATGTGGATCGGGTACAGCGCGAAGGCGGCCACCGGGAGCGGCAGTATCAGCAGTGACCGTCGCGCGTCGCTCCAGCGTGCCGCCGAGTACATCGCGATTGCCATCGGCAGCACCGTGCCCCAGAAGGTGGAGGTGTGGGGAACGGACAGGCTCGCGAGGATGTCCGACGTGAACACGACGACCGCGACAGGGACAGGCCAGACCCGGCGTACGGCCAGGGGGACCGTCCTCAGCAGGGAGACGACCACGTTGAGCCACATCGGTCCGCCGAAGTAGCCGTCGTTGTTCGGTATGACGAGCTGGGCGATCGACGCAGCCGCGGCCAGCACTGCGAGGAAGAGGTCGAAGACCCACCGGCGCCGCGACAACGGATTGCGCATGGGCGAACTGTAATGCGGGGCGGCCTCCAGCGGATCATGCCCTCGGTAGCGGCGGCCTACTCCATATGGATGAGGCGAAAGGTCCGTCACGGCGGACGCACCGGCGGCCGGCGGCGACCTAGCGTGGCCGCACCATTCCCGAACTACCGGAGTACCCTCATGAAACTCCTCAAGCCCTTACCCCCGTTCCGGCCCGGCGAGGGCGCGGGTCAGGTGCCGTCGCTCCGGGTCACCGCGTTGGCGCTGGTCGGATCGTGGCTGTGCGTCGCGGTCGCGGAGTCGGTTTTCGGTGACCTGGACGAAACCACCTCGATCGCGGCCATCGCCGAGGGCAGCGGCCGGCTCACCGCCGGTGGTCTGATCGCGCTCGGCGCCGCGGCCCTGCTCGGGCTCGCCCTCGCCGGTCTGGGGCCCATCATGCGAGGCAGCGTCGCGGGGCGGATCGGGTGGGCCCTGCTGGTGCCCGCAGTCCCGTGCTCCGGCGCATTCGCGATGTTCCACCTGATTCTGGTCGAGACCGGGGCATCCGGTCTGAACCAGACGGCGATGGAGGAATTCGTCGTGGAGCGCTTCCAGGGCCCAGGGCTCTGGGCTGTGCCGGTGACCTACTACGTGTTCTTGGGGATGCTCTCCATGCTGCTGGTGCTGATCGCCCTGGTGCGCCGTGGCGTGACCTCGCCCTTGGCGCCCGTTCTCTTCGCGGCCGGCGTCGTCGGAGACAACGTCGTCACAGGCGGCGTCCTCGAGGTCGCGAGCGTCTGCGTGATGGCCCTGGGCGCCGCTGTCGCGGCGTACGGCCTCTGGCGAGGCGGCGGCGAGACATCCGCAGGGCCGCTGCTGGCCGGCGGCGCCGAGGTCACCGCGGCATGATCCCCGGAAGCACGGTCGTGCCGGGCCGCCTGGTGACGTTGTTCACCGAGGCCAGGGAGCGCCGGTGCTGGACAGCACCGGCGCGGCGGCGGAGCTGATCGAGCGCAGCAGCCTGGTTGTCACTGCGTCACGCATTTGGTCCGACCGGCTGCCAGAGCGCACTCAGACTGACCAAATTCGATAGTCAGCGATGACTCCTTCGTTGGGGCGGCGTGGCAGGATTCAGGCGAACGCGTCGATACTGTGACAACGTGACCAGGCCCGCTCGCATGCTCGCACACTCGTTGGGTGGGCTCCTCATGCTTGCCGCCGTAGTTTGCGGACTGTTCGCCATGCATGGCTTGCAGCCATCGCCGGGGCCCGTCGCCGCCCCGAGCGTCTTTGCGGATCTTGGTCACGATCATGCGCTGCCGATGCCGATGTCGCCCGGCGCACAGCATGACGGCGGCAGCCCTGCACCGCACGACGGCCATGGGGGCGGTCAGGTTTGTCTCGCCTTTCTGCTCGCCGGAGCAGTGCTGCTTCTCATGACTGCGGCGTCGGGCCATAGGTGGGAGCAGCCGGCCGTCCGATCACGTGGACAGGCTCTCCGTCATCCAGTCCTGATGCGCCCACGAGGTCCCACGCTCGCGCAACTCTCCGTGCTCCGGCTGTGACAGGTGCACGGCGGTCTCCCTCGACCGCCTGCGGCTCACAACAGATCACAAGCACGGAGGTTGTCCTTCTATGAACCGTCTCGTCCTGGGCTCGGCCGGATTGGTGGCGGCCGGGCTGCTGGTCACGGCCTGTAGCGCCACGGATATCAGCACTCATGACATGTCCGCGATGTCATCAACGCCGGCCACCTCATCAGCCCCGCCCGCGACCACAGTGGGCGCCGAAGCAGAGCACAACGATAGCGACGTCATGTTCACCCAGATGATGATCCCGCACCACCGTCAGGCAGTGAAAATGGCCAAGCTGGCCGACACCAAAGCCGCAAGCCCCGAGGTCAGGAAGTTGGCCGCCCAGATCGAAGCGGCGCAGGACCCGGAGATCCAGACCATGAGCGGCTGGCTCACGAGTTGGGGAATGCAGGTGCCTCGCACCGATGGCATGTCCATGGACCACGGCATGCCCGGCATGATGTCCGACGAGGACATGAAGAAGCTCGGCACGCTCTCCGGGGCCGCCTTCGACAAGGCGTTCCTCACCATGATGATCCAGCATCACGAGGGCGCCATCACGATGGCCAAGGACGAGCAGAGCAACGGCGTCTACGAACCGGCCAAGCAACTGGCCGGCTCGATCATCTCCAGCCAGTCTGCGGAGATCGCGACGATGAAGGAGCTCCTCCAGTAGGACTCCGACGTGTGGGCGGTGGCCGTCGCGTCACCGCCCACCCCGCGTCCCCGTGCATCGGTTTCCGCGAAAGTCGGCGCGGTGGAGGAGTCATCGTGAGGATCGCTCGGCTGGGGTCTACGCACGCCCTGCCGTAACCGCGTTATGCCAGTCCCGTAACCTCGATCGCCGTCGCGGCGGCCTTCGGCGCGCCCGCCATGTTGCCGACGCCTGCTGAGACGGATGGTCTCGAACGCATGATTCCATCAGGGTCGTCGTCGAAGTGCGGCCACGTGTCTAGTGGCAGAACGTGATGTGGCGCGGGCCGCGGCCCATGCCGGCCATCCTGGCGAGCGCGTGCTCTGACGGGGAGCCGGGCTCAGCCTGGGAGACGAAAATGAGATGGCCGGGAGCGCCCTCAATGGAGAACATCTGGCACCAGAGGATCAGGTCGCCGACTCTCCGATGATGCAGGCGCTTGGGTTCCCGCGCGGTGATGCATACGTCATGGCGTGCCCAGAGCCGGCGGAAGTCCTCGCTGTTGCCTGAGAGTTCAGCGATGAGATCGCGCAGGAAGGCGTCGTGGTGGACCGCTACCGTCGTGGCGCGTAGATGGGCCACCTTGAAGGCTGCTTCCTTCTCCCACTCGAGATAGAACTCGCGCGACTCCGGATTGAGGAAGGTAAAGCGCATCAGGTTGTCCACGTACTCGTACCCCTCCCACAAGGCGGTGGACAACCGGTTGCGCACCAAGACGTCCCAGCGGTGGTTCACCACGAAAGCCGGCGCGTGTGTCCATCGCTCCATCAGTCGCACCACGTCGGGATCGATGGGCCGATGGGTGGACTCTCGGATGCGCGCGCGGGGGTGTGCGAGCTCGTAGAGATGCGCGGTGGCGTCCGTGTCAAGACAGAAGACCCGCGCCAGGGCACCGATCACCTGCTCCGACGGGCAGCGCTGTTTGCCCTGTTCCAACCGCGTGTAGTAGCCGATGCTGAGGCCGGCCAACATCGCCACCTCATCGCGCCGCAACCCTGGCGTTCTACGACGGTAGTCAACGTGTGGCACCCCTGCTGTGGCAGGGCTCGTGAGCCGCCGCCTCGCCCTCAGAAACTCCCCAAGTGGGCTCTTGTTGCACATGTCTCCCTCCTACCGTGCGAAGCCCTGGGCCTCACTCCCCAGGCGCTCTCCCCCTCATGGCGACCTCTCCCCGTCAAAAGCGAGTCGCGATCTCGAACCATGCTGAGGCGGGCCCAGTGGAAAGGGTCGTCGCCGCCATGGCTCCCCTACCCTCCGGCTACGGCTCCTCTCAGGATTCCGCCGCGCAGTACGGAAGTCTTCTAGGGCAGCATGCAATCCCACTATGAAGGCAGCACCCATCTCCGATCCCGCAGGCCGGGCCCCCGTCATCCCGCTAGCCGGAATGCCTGCCCCGCAGGGACGGAGCCGCCCTCCTGACCGCCGAGATCACCTTCGAGGGCCGACTCCTTGGTCAGCCACAGGGGCCCACATGGTCACAGTTGTTGCTCATCGATGTCAGTGCCGGCGCTCAGCTGAGCCCAGGCGTCCAGGGAAGCGCGGTCGGCATCGAGGACGCTGCGGAACGTGTCGATCGCGTCCCCGCCGAGCAGGAGAAGAGCCGGCGGTTCCGGTGACTGGACGGCAGTGATGATCACTTGTGCCGCCTTGGCAGGGTCGCCGGGCTGGGTGCCGTGGACGGTGTCGTTCTCCTTGCGGCGTTTGCCGGCGGTCTCGGCGTAGTCCTGGATGGCCTCGGCGGACTGGGTGAGCGAGCGGCCGGCGAAGTCGGTGCGGAACCCGCCCGGCTCAACGGAAAAGGCGGTGATGCCCAGCGGCGCCAGTTCTTTGCGCAGCGAGCCGGTCATGCCCTCAAGCGCCGCCTTCGAGGCCGCGTAGTAGCCGGATCCGGCGGGTGTCATCCGGGCGCCGATCGAGGAGATGTTCACGATGGCGCCGGAGCGCCGGGCACGCATCCCGGGCAGGACGGCCTTGATCAAAGCCACGGCGCCGAAGAAGTTGGTGGCGAACAGGCGTTGGACGTCCGCGTCGTCTCCTTCCTCTACGGCGGCGCGGTATCCGTAGCCGGCGTTGTTCACGAGCACGTCGATGGAGCCGAAGCGCTCCTCGGTGCGGCGTACCGCCTTCTCGACCTGGGCCCGCTCGGTCACATCGAGGGTGAGCGCGAGGGCGGTTTCAGGGTGGACGGCGGCGAGATCCTGCACGCTCGACACGTCTCGGGCGGTGACGACGGCATTGTCGCCGCGGGCGAGCACGGCTTCGGCAAGGGCTCTTCCGAGACCGGTCGAGCATCCGGTGATCAGCCAGGTGGACATGATGATCGGTTCCCTTCTTTCTGGCACCGGGTTGGATTACGAGGCCGCGAAGACATTCTCAGCAACAGCGATCGCGGACCTGGCGCCGGGCCGGGCGGCGTAGAAGGCCAGGTGGATGACGGCCTTCCTTCGATTCATCCTCCGTCGGCGGGGACGTCGCTCAACTGCCGCCAGGCGCGCTGGGATCGTGTGACGTGTTCGAGGGCCGTCATGAAGACCCGATAGACCTCGCTCCCCAACTCCTGGCGGTGGCGCTGTTCGATCTGCGCGAGGATGGCGCGGCCCTTGTCGACCTCGTCCAGGCCGGTCTCGGTGGGGACGACGAGCTTCGCGCGCCGATCGCTCGGGTCGGCTTCCCGGCGCACATAGCCGAGCCGCTCCAGTTCATCGACGATGGTCCCGACGATCTGCTTGTGCTGCCCGGACCGCTGCGCGAGCTCGGTCGCCCGCGCGCCCGAAGCGGGCAGCACGGCCAGCACCGTGCCGTGCCGCGGCTGCACCTGGGGATGGCCCTGCTCGGCGAGGCGGGAGAACAGTTCATCCTGCAGCGCCCGCCCCATCTGCCCGATCAGCATCCCCAAGTCCGGCTCCCTGCTGTCGGCGTCCATCTCGACTCCAAATTTCATCACGATCATTGACTATCAATGATCGTTATTATACCTTGAGATCAGTTGATCCACCAAGCCCCCCGACAGGGGTCAGACAAGGAGATGCGCCATGAGCACGGTCGGATACGACTACAACCTCACCCGCACCCTGGACGCCCCGGTCGACAAGGTCTGGTCCGCGTGGACCATCGCCGACATCTACGGTACCTGGGCCAGCGCCGAAGACGTCGTCCTGGACGTCCGGCCCGGCGGCGCCTGGAGCTCGGTCATGGTCATCCCCGGCGGCACCCGCGTCCCGCTGTCGGGCGGCTACACCGAGGTCGTGGAGAACAAGCGCCTGGTGATGAGCATGAACGTACCCGGCGGCGACGAGCCCGTCCTGATGGCGGTCGACCTGGCCGCCCAGGGCGAGCGCACCCAGATCAGCCTTTCCCAGACGTTCGACACCGCCGAAAACCGCGACCAGGCCGAACAGGGCAGCAACTTCCTGCTCGACGGCCTCACCGCCTATCTCGCCACAGCCTGACCGGACGAGTCCGCGGCCCTTCCTCGTCCGACGAGGCAGGGCCGGACTGTTCCCCGGCGTACAGGACCCGCCTCGGCCAGGGCGGCGGCAGAGGCCCGCACCAGCAGCTCGACAAAGTGCCACAGCCAGTGAGCGGCCGTCGATCAAAAAAGGGTGTTGGGGCAGAATGCTACGCATGACTAAGACAGTGAACCTGCCCGGTGGCACTGCGCTGCCGTTGATCGGTTTTGGGACCTGGCAACTCCAGCCCAAGGAGGCGTACGAGTCGGTGCGTGCGGCGCTCGAGATCGGTTACCGACACGTCGACACCGCGACCTTGTACCAGAACGAGTCGGACGTCGGCAGAGCCGTGAAAGACAGCGGCTTGGACCGGGAGCAGGTCTTCATCACCACCAAGCTCCCCCCGCAGAACGCGCGGCAGGCCCGTCGCATCCTGGAGTCGAGCCTTCGGCTGCTCGGCACCGACTACGTGGATCTCTGGCTGATCCACTGGCCGACGGACCGAGACGAGCTCGTCTCGGCATGGCAGGAACTGTTGTCCGCCAAGGACGCCGGACTGGTCCGCAACGTCGGGGTCAGCAACTACAGCCCGGCACAGATCGACCTGCTGACCGAGGCCACCGGACAGCAGCCGGCGGTCAACCAGATTCCGTGGAGCCCGGCGCAGCACGACCCGGCCCTGCTGGAGGAGCACCGCCGCCGAGGGGTGGTCGTCGAGGGCTACAGCGGCCTCAAGAACACCGACTTGCACAACCCGGTCCTCACCGAGATCGCCCAAAGGCACGAAGTCACTCCCGCCCAGGTCGTCCTCCGCTGGCATCTGGAACACGACATCGTGATCCTGCCGAGGTCCGCCCGCCGGGAGCGCGTCGCCACCAACTTCGACCTGCAGGGCTTCGACCTCTCCCCCGAAGAGGTCACCGCAATCGACACCCTCGCCTGAGCCGGCCAACCGGCGGCGGGGGGCGAAGCAGCTCCCTGGCCGGAACCTTTTTAGGCCTGGTCAGGGAGCTGATGGCTTAGGCGGAGCGCAGTGCGTCGGTCGGGGCGAGGCGGGCGGCTCGCGTGGCCGGGTAGAGGCCCGCGAGCGCGCCGATCAGCACAGCGGCTCCGAGGCCGGCGGCGATGCCCGTGGGCGGGATGATCGGCTGCCAGTGCCGGTTGATCGCGGTGATGTAGGTCGCGACCGAGCCGAGCAGTGTCCCGGTGAAGCCGCCGAGTACGGCCAGGAGCAGCGATTCGAGCAGGAACTGGGTCGCGATGTGCGGGCGGGTGGCGCCGAGGGCGCGGCGCAGGCCGATCTCGGTGCGGCGTTCCAGCACGGAGATGACCATGACGTTCGCGATGCCGATGCCGCCGACGAGCAAGGCGACCGTGCCCAGGCCGAGGAGGAGGGACGTGGTGGAGTCGGCGACGAGCAAGCGCGATTCGAGCGCGTCGGACGGGCGGGTGACCGCGACTTCCTGGGGGAACTGGGGGTTGACGGCACGGGCCAGCAGGCCTGCGGTTTTCGTGACGTGTTCGGTGGCCGCGCGTAGGTAGAGGAGGGTGGGGTGGCCGGTGTAGCCGAGTGAGGCGGCGATGCCGGTGCCGATGAGCGCGGACCGGTCGATCTCGGGGGCGAGCTCGACGGGTTGCAGGATGCCCGCGACGGTAAACCATCGGCCGCCGAGCCAGACGCGGGTGGCCGGATCCAGGTGGGCGATGCCCAGCGTCTCGGCGGCCCCGTGGCCGAGCACCACGACCGGGTAGCCGCTGGTGGCCGGGGTGAGGAACCTCCCAGCTGCGAGGTGGCCGTCCAGGGTGGACAGCAGCGTCGTTTCGGTGACCCGGACCTCCATCCCGCCCGACTGCCCGGCGGGGATGCGATCGTTGCGGTAGACGCCGGTGTCGTGGAGTTGGGCGGTGGCGGTGACGTGTTCGACGCCGTCGGTGCGGGCGATGCTCGTGCGCGCGGTCGGTGGTAGTGGTTCCTCGTTGCCGCCGAGTTCGGCCACGGTCAGTAGGTTGGTGCCGAGACGGTCGATCCGGTCGAGTAGTTCGGATTGGCTGGAGCGGGTGATGCCCAGTACTGCCACGATCGCGGCGATGCCGATGGCGATGCCGAGCGTCGACAGCGCGGTCCGCGTCCTGCGGCTGCGCAGCCCGACCGTGGCCAGCGGCACCAGGTCACCGGCGCGCAGCCGGGAGACGGGCGTGGTCATGACTCACCGCCGATCCGGCCGTCGTGGATCTGGATGCGGCGGGTACAGGCGGCTGCGACATGCGGATCGTGGGTGATCACGAGCAAGGTGACGCCGTCGGCGTTGAGATCGCGGAGCAGGGTGAGGATCTGGTCGCCGTTGGCCGAGTCGAGGTTGCCGGTGGGCTCGTCGGCCAGCACGAGGGCGGGACGACCGACCAGGGCGCGGGCGATGGCGACCCGCTGGCGTTCGCCGCCGGACAGGAGACGGGTCAGATGGCCGACCCGGTGGGACAGGCCGACACGTTCGAGCGCGTCCATGGCGGCGGTACGGCGACGGCGCGGCGGCAGGCCGCGGTAGAGCAGGCCGCCGGCGACGTTGTCGAGTGCCGTGAGATGGTCGAGCAGGAAGAACTGCTGGAAGACGACGCCGATCGTGTGGGCGCGCAGCCCGGACAGCCGCCGGTCCGACAGTGTCTCGATGCGCTCCCCGGCCAGGTGGACGGACCCCGCGGTAGGACGGTCGAGCCCGGCGGCAAGGTTGAGCAGCGTGGTCTTGCCCGATCCGGACGGCCCGAGGACCGCGACCATCTCCCGGGCCCGTACGGTCAGGTCCACCCCGCGCAGCGACTCGACGGGAGGCGTCCCCGGGTAGGTCTTCACCGCGCCCTCGAAGGACAGCACCACATCGTTCATGAGACGGTTCACGAGACGGGCACCTCCACCTTGGCGCCCTCCTCGATGCCGGTCACCTCGACGGTTCCCGACTGGTCGTCGTAGAGCCCGGGCACGACCTGGACGAGCCTGCGGGCGGTGCCGTCCAGCACCGCGACCTGGTAGCCGCCGTTGGAACCGGCCAGCAGGGCGGTGACCGGGACGGTCAGCACGTTGCGCCGCCGCTGGCTGATCACGTCGACGTTGACCGGAGCCTGGTCGAGTTGGGCGAGTTCCTTGCCCGGCTTGACCAGGCTGATCGTCAGCGGGATGGTGGCCGGGCCCTCACTACCCGGCGGCCCCTGCTGCTGCTGAGGCGGCGTGGTCGCCACTTTCCCGATGGAACGGATCCGCCCGTCATAGGTGTGTGAAGATCCGTAAAGGGAGACGCTGACCCGGTCTCCCACATGCACCTGCGACCGCCGATCGGTCGTCAGGGAGACCCGGACGACCTTTCTCGTCGAGCTCACCACGAGCACCTGAGCGCCCGGCCCGGCCAGAGACCCCGCGGGGCTGTGGACCTGCGTGACCCGTACGGCCCCCGGCAGGAAGATCACCTCGCCGGCCTCCAGTCGTCCCGTACGGGACGCGTAGGGCAGGCCGCGCGCCTTCTGCCAGCGCCGCACGGCCGCCGCGGTGTAGGCGGAGAAATGCCGGTCCACTGTCCCCGGTTCCATGCCCAGCGCGGCCAGGTTGCTTTCGAGTTGCTTGACGTCGGCGCCGTCGGTCATGCCCAGAGCGAAAGCCCGGTAGGCGGGCGTCCGGCCATACAGCAGCACCGTGGACGCCGCCCCGACGGCGAACAGGCGGCGGCCGCGCTTGATCACCGCGCCCGGTGCGGGAACCGAAGTGATCACTCCCGGCGGGAGCTGGCTGACGATCGTGAACGACCCGTCGTAGCCGAGGGTCCCCCCGAGCGGCATCCGGGCGACGATGTCCCCCCGGCCGACCGTCACCCACGTGACGGCCACCGGCGATCCGCTCACCTTGGGAGCGGCAGGATCCTGGCGGGTGATCGCCCAGGCACCGGTCCCGGCGGCCGCGACCGCGACGACGACAACGAGCACGCGCGCGGTCCTCATGAGCTGAGGATCCTGCCGGACCAGAACTGCTCGCACGCGATTGCGGCGGTCCTGATGCGGTTCGATTTGCCCTCGGCCTGCAGCGGCGTCCCGGACAGCGGGAAGCTCCCGTCGGCCTTGGGATCGGGCCACTCCGGAATTCCGTGCTGGCGCAGGCATTTCGCGAAGTTCCGCAGGGCGGGCACGTCCTTCGGACCCGGGTCCCCCACTCGGGGCGGCCTGCTCTTCCTGGGTGGGGATGCGTCCGACAGCTGGTTGAGGAGCGACTTGCACTCGGGGAAGCCCTCCAGCGAGCGGAACACGGTCTTCACATCGCCGTTTCCACCGGGAAGGTTGAAGACGATGTCGTCGCCTTCGGCGTTCGCGACCGGGTCGGGGAAGTTCGGGTGGCCGTGGGCCCGGGCGCACTGGGCCATTTTCCTTCCGATCGTCATCAAGCGCTGGAAGTTGTTCTGGCTGGGCGAGGGGGACGGCGTGTCGGCGCCGCCGGCGGCCGAGCACCCGGTGATGCACACCAGGACCAGGGCCGTACAGGCAAGGATGCGTTTCATGCTCCCCAGGTTGGACGTGCGCCCGGGCCGCCGCGTCTGCCGTCCGGCGGACCCGGATGTATATCTCACGACAGATCCGCTTTTCATTCCGGCGCGGATACCCTGCCGCCATGCGCACGTTCCTGGGCGACTGCGCCATGGTCATCGTGCTGGCCGTGACCAGTGCGCTGCTGGGCGCCGATCCCTTCTTCAACACGCCGGCGCAGCGCAAGATGATCAGCGTCTACGGGTCGGCGGACGACTGGAGACTGCAGATTGTCTGCTGGTGGCTGGCGGCCCTGCTCGCGGTCGCGGCCGTCTTCGCCCGGCACCGGTGGCCGCTGGCGGCGATGCTGCTCGCCACGGCATGCGCGGCCTCGCACCTTCTTGGCTGGCCGGCGATGATGCTGGTGTCGCCGAGTCCCAAGGCGGTGCTTGGCAGCGATCTGCTGCCCCTCGACCTGGTCGTTCTGGTAGTTCTGTACGCGCTGGCGAGTGCCGCCGGTACTCGCCGGCTGTCGCTGGCGGTGCTCGTCACCCTCGAAGCCGGGCTGGTCGGCATCGGCCTGGTCGGCCCTCTCATTGACACCCCAATACTCACCATCTTGGCGAAGACCAACCCGGCGAAGAGCCCTGCCGACAAACTCGCTCTGGCGGACCCGCTGGCGGACGTGCTGTTGCAGGCTCTGTCGTATGCGGTAGTTCCAGCGCTGCTGCTGGGCATCGCCTGGGCCGCGGGTGACAACGCCCGGACCCGCCGTTTCCACCTGGCCGTCCTGCAGGCCCGGGCGGCCGACCTGGAACGCGAACAGGAGCAGCGGACGGCCCTGGCCGTCGCGACCGAACGCGGACGGATCACACGCGAACTCCATGACGTCGTCGCGCACGGCCTTTCCGTGATGGTCGTCCAAGCCCAAGGGGCGCAGGCGGCTCTGCGCCGGCATCCGGAACGCAGCGAGGTCGCGCTGGCCAATGTGATCACTACGGGACGGGCCTCGCTGGCCGAGATGCGCCGCCTGCTCGGCCTCGTGCGCACCGACCCGTCACTCGCTCCCCAGCCCAGCCTGGCCACGCTTCCCGACTTGATCGAAAGCGTCCGGTCCAGCGGAACCCCCGTCGAGTTCGCGGTCACCGGCGAGCCCGCCACACTGCCCGCGGGCATCGAGTTGTCCGCCTACCGGATCGTCCAGGAGGCGCTCACGAACGCCTTGAAGCACGCCCCACCGGGCAGCCGCTGCAGCGTGGACCTGTGCTTCAACGCCGACACCCTGCGCATCCGGGTCGCGGACACCGGCGCGGTCGCGGAGATACCGGTCTTCGGGAACGGGCTGCGCGGCATCGCGGAACGGGTGAACGCACTGGGCGGGACCTTCAGGGCGGGACCGGCCGACCACGGCGGCTTCGAGGTCACCACGGTCCTGCCGGTGGCGGTGCCGGCATGATCCGCGTCGTGATCGCCGACGACCAGGCCCTGGTCCGCACCGGTTTCCGCATGATCCTGGACGAGACCGACGACATTCGGGTGGCCGGTGAGGCCGCCGACGGTCTCGCCGTCCTGTCGGTCGCCGCCCAGGAGGCGCCTGACGTCGTCCTCATGGACGTCCGGATGCCCGGGATCGACGGCATCGAGGCGACCCGCCGCCTTCGCTCCGCGGAAACCGGCCCACATGTGATCATCCTGACCACCTTCGACCTGGACGAATACGTCTACGCGGGCCTGCACGCGGGAGCCGCGGGATTCCTGCTGAAAGACACCCTCGCGGCCGAACTGGTCACCGCGATCCGCACGGTCGCCGCGGGCCAGAACGTCGCCGCGCCCACGGTCACCAGCCGCCTGATCAAGCACTTCGTCGACACGGCACCGCGCCCCGCGGGCGGCTCAGGCCTGGCCCTCCTGACGTCCCGCGAGCGCGACGTTCTTTCACTCATCGCCCAGGGCATGTCCAACCAGGAAATAGCCGATCATCTCATCATCAGCGAAGGCACCGTCAAGACCCACGTCAGCCGCATCCTCGCCAAGCTCCAGCTCCGCGACCGCATCCATGCCGTCATTTACGCCTACGAAGCCGGCCTCGCCGGCTAGGTGAGCCAGTGCGGACACCGCCGCCTGGCTTGGCGGTCTCCGGCCCCCGCGGTCAGTCGTCGATTGCCTGGTAGACAGCGGTCCAGAAGTCGTTCCACATCGGCAGCCTCTGGTCGCCTGCGTGCGCCCGCTGCATGATAAAGATCGTCGTCATGTCCTCGGCGGGATCGTTGTACCAGGCGGTGCCGTAGAAGCCGGGCCATCCGTAGCTCCCGACCGAGGGGCCGAGGTGCGTACGGCGGGTGCGGACCGACATCCCGAAACCCCAGCCCATGGTGTCGAAGTATCCAGGCCAGAACCCGGAGACCGCCTTCTGCGCCGGGGTCAGGTGGTCGCTCGTCATCAGCGTCACCGACGGCCGCGAGAGCACCCGCTCGCCGTGGTGGGAACCGCCCGCGAGCAGCGCCGAGGCGAAGGCGAGGTAGTCGTCGGCGGTTGAGACGAGCCCGCCGCCACCTCCTTCGAACGCCGGAGGCCGGCTCCACCGCCCGTCGAGGCCGTCTTCGACGACCGGCTCTCCGGTGACGGCATTGTCGCGGTCGTACGCCGTCGCCAACCGGCCGATGCTCTCACCGCCCACGCTGAAGGCGGTGTCCTTCATCCCGAGCGGATCGCAGATCCGCTCGCGCAAGGCATCCCCGAAAGACATGCCAGTGGCCCGGGCGATGAGCACGCCCGTCACGTCGGCGGCGGTGTCGTACATCCAGCGCTCACCTGGCTGGTGGACGAGCGGAAGCGTGCCGAGCCGGCGCATCCACTCGTCCAGCGGCGGGTGGCCGAGTGCGTTCAGCGCGTCGGAGATCGGGACCGTTCCCGGCTCGGCAGGGACCATGCCGGTGCCGAGGGTGTAGGTCAGCAGATCCCGCAGCGTCATCGGGCGTTTGGCCGGAACGGTGTCGTCCAGTGGCCCGTTGGGATCGGCGAGCACGGTCATGTCCGCCAACTCCGGGAGGAGGTCGTCGACCGAGTCATCGAGGCGGAGGGTGCAGTCCTCGACGAGCGTCATCGCGCACGCGGCGACGATCGGCTTCGTCATCGAGGCCATGCGACAGATCGTGTCGCCTGCCATCGGCGTCCTCGACCCTGCGCCCTCGAAGGCGAGATTGCCCGTTGCTTCGATGTGCACCTCGCCGTGGCGGGCGAGGACGGCCACCATACCCGGGACGAAGCCGGAGTCGACGTGACGCTCGAGCAGTTCTCGCACCCGAGCCAGCCGTTTCGACGAGAAGCCACCAGTAGACACCTGTCTCCTCCTCCGCATCTCGTGCGTGCGCAAGTTACACCTTTTTGCGCGACATCGGACGTTCCGCGAAGACGTTGAGGAAAGGTGCTGACCGGCTGACCTCTGCCGCCGTGAGCGCCTCGCCGTTGATCATCCGTACAGGACGAGCGTGACCTAGACATTTCCGTAGGAGTCGTGAAAGATCGACGCCGTTCCGGGGCTCCAACCCCGACGCTCGGGTGGGGACGCGGTCCGGTACGTGGAGCGCTCCAACTGATCGCCGGGACGCGTACGGCGGTCAGCCAGATCAGGCAGGTGAAATCTCTGATGCGGCGGATATGGACGGCGGCGGTGGCGACGCTCGCGGTGGCGACGCTCGGTGCGTGCAGCGGCGTCGCCGACCACAGTGCGACCGGGGTCGCGACCAG
Organism: Planotetraspora thailandica; assembly: GCF_016863335.1. GTDB lineage: Bacteria > Actinomycetota > Actinomycetes > Streptosporangiales > Streptosporangiaceae > Planotetraspora > Planotetraspora thailandica. The sequence goes on along the minus strand of NZ_BOOR01000056.1, from coordinate 2,531 downwards.
CTACTTCCAGCGGCTGAGCCATCGTGACTACGCGGGCGCGTGCCAACTGCTCACGGACAGCCTGAAGGTCAAGCTCGGCGACTGTCCCACCGCGCTGGAGCGGCAGTACAACCGCCTCAGCAGCACCGAGAAGGGTGATTTGGGCGACGCGACCGTGAGACGCACCGTCAACAACGGCAAGAACTCGGTCCATGTGTATACGCAGGACATCGGGGAGCGGGTGCGGCCGACGCCCAAGAACACGCGTAAGGGCAAGCCGACGCCGAAGGCCACGTACACCTTCATGCACTCACGCGCCGCGTCCGACATGACCAACGAAAAGGGCCTGGTGCTGGTGGAGGTCGGCGGTTCCTGGGAGATCTCCGACTGTGGACTGTGACCGTAAGGGCCGGACCACGTACCAAAGCGGTCCCGGCAGATAAGCCTCGAGACGCACGTCACGTGTTGTTCAGGTAGGTGAGGACGGCGAGGACGCGGCGATTGTTGTCGTCGTCATCGGTGATGCCGAGTTTGCCGAACAGAGAAGTGGTGTATTTGCTGATCGCGCTTTCGCTGAGGAACAGCCGTCGGCCGATGGCCTGATTGGACAATCCTTCGGCCATGAGGCCGAGCACGGAGTGTTCGCGTTCGGTGAGCCGTCCGAGCCGCCGGTTCGACGGCCCGCTGGACAGCAATTTGGCGATGACGGCCGGGTCCATGGCGGTCCCGCCATCGGCGACGCGTTCCAGGGCATCGATGAACTGGTCGGCGTCGAACACGCTCTCCTTGAGGAAATAACCGATGCCGCCGGCGCCGTCGGCCAGGAGTTCGCGGGCGTACAGCTGTTCGACGTGCTGGGAAAGGATCAGGACGGGAAGTCCGGGCAGTTCGCCGCGGGCCGCGAGAGCCGCGCGCAGGCCCTCATCCGACTGGGTCGGCGGCATGCGGACGTCGACCACGGAGACGTCCGGCCGCCACGTCAGCAGCGCATCCAGCGTCTCGGGTCCGGTGGTCGCCGTCGCCACCACCTGATGTCCGTACGCCTCGATGAGGCGGACCAACCCGTCGCGCAGGAGGTAGAGGTCTTCGGCCACGGCTATTCGCATGGCAGCATCATCCTCACCCGCGTCGGACCTCCTGCCGGGCTGGTGATCTCCAGGGTGCCGTCGAAGACGGCGAGGCGGCGGCGTAGCCCCGCGAGTCCACCGCCGTCTCGTTCGCCGGCCCCGCCCCGGCCGTCGTCTTCGACGTCGACGACGATGTCGGCATCGTTTCGGGCGATGGAGATGCGCGCCCGGGTCGCGTGGGCGTGCTTGACCGCGTTGGTCATCAGTTCGGCGACTCCGAAGTACAGGGCGGACTCGATCGGCGGCTCCAGGCGCATCCGAACGTCGGCGGTGACCGCCGCTTCGAGCGGGCTGTCCAGGGCAAGAGCGCGAACGGCGTCGACGAGCCCTCGCTCGTTCAGCACCGGCGGGCTGATTCCCCGGACCAGGTCACGGAGCTCGGTCAATGATGTGGCGGCGCCGGCCCGCGCTTCCCGCAGCAGCGCCTTGGCCTGGTCAGGGTGGGTTTCCATGAGCTTCTCCGCGGTCACCAGGGACAGCCCGAGCGCGACCAAACGTGCCTGCGCCCCGTCGTGCAGGTCGCGCTCGATCCGGCGGATCTCGGCGGCCTGCGCGACCGTGATGTCCGCGCGCTGGTCCGTCAGCTCCTCCACCCGGTCCGCCAGCTCCATCGCAGGCGACGCGCGCAGGAAGCGGACGGCCACCGGCTCGATCGACCGCCAGGCGTACGGAGCACTGGCGACGGCCACGACCAGGCCGAGCACCCCGACGAGGACGGTGGCGAACTCGTGTCGGCTGAACCCGAGGACCGCCGCCGCGACTCCGGCCGGCGGGATGGCCGCGGTCACACCCATGGTGATCGGTGCGATCGCCGTGAACCGCAGGTCACGCCAGGTGGCGGGATCCCTCCACCGGGTTCGCCATTGCTGGTCCAGGCGGGCGTCCCGGCTGGTGCGCTCGTAGGAGTACCCGTTCCACCAGTACCCGGTCGCCATCTGTGTCACCGGCCCGGCCTGCCGGTATCCGGCGGGGATGACGGTGCCCGTCCACTTCGCGACGAGGGAGCGGACCATTCGGCACACCGGGCGGGACAGGGCGAGCGTGCCGATACACGCCCACACGAACGGCGCCGTCCACGACCACGGGTTTCCGCCCCACCAGATCAACAGCGCCACGGCGGCGGCCCAAACGGCCGGGACCAGCATGCTGACGACCGCCACGACGCACGCTCGTACGAACCCGACGCGGGCACTCGCCACCCACGACATCAGTTTTCGCATGACTGTTCCTTCTCGCCTCACGACCCCGGCACCCCCGCAATGCCCGGATCTGTCCGGTACGGCTTGGCGGTTCCACTGTGCACCGGACGGAGGCCGATATCACCTGGCGCGGCTTCGAAGTAGGTCTGGCCCCACCCGCCCGTACGTCCAGGCCCATACCGCACCGGTGTCAGGGCGCCGCGCAGCCGTCCGGGGTGCACAGGCC
>NZ_BOOR01000055.1 GCF_016863335.1 Planotetraspora thailandica | reverse complement strand
GGCCATCCTGTCGGCGGTCATCTTCAACGCGATCATCATCGTCGCACTGATCCCGCTCGCCCTCCGCGGCGTGCGCTACCGCCCCTCCAGCGCCTCCAAACTCCTGTCCCGCAACCTCTACATCTACGGCCTGGGCGGCATCATCGCGCCGTTCATCGGCATCAAGCTCATCGACATTCTCATCCAGCTCCTCCGGGGGATCTCATGACCGCCGCGCGCACCTCCCTGCCGGCCCGGGTGCCAGGATGGATGCTCCCGCTGGTGGCGGCGGTGCGCACCCTGCTCGCCCTCACCGTGATCGTCGGAGTGATCTATCCCCTGGCCGTCTGGGGGGTCGCGCTCCTTCCCGGCCTCCATGGCCGCGCCGAAGGCTCGATGATCACGGAAGGCGGCCGTACGGTCGGCAGCCGCCTCATCGGCCAGGCGTTCACCGACGGCCACGGCAGGCCGCTCGTGCGGTACTTCCAGAGCCGCCCGTCGGCCGCCGGAGCAGGGTACGACCCCACCGCCACCGGAGGCAGCAATCTGGGCCCGGAGGACGTCGTCGACACGCTTCCCTCCGACCCGGCCGCGAAGGCCCGGGATGTCGCCGCGAAACGGGCGCGGGACAGCCTGCTCACCCAGGTCTGCTCCCGCAGCAGGGCGGCCGGCCTGCTGGAGGGCGTGGACGGCTCGCGGCCGTATTGCACGCCGGGCGGCGTGGGCGCGGTGGTGTCGGTCATCGGGCCTCGCGACCAGACCGGGCATGTGGCCCGGCCGGTCCGAATCGTCAGCGTCAACGAGCAGTGCGGCGTGGTGGCGCGGCCGTTCCTCGCCGCCTACGCGGGCGTGCCGGTGGAGTGCGCCCGCTCCGGTGAGGACTACCGGACCGGCGAGATCGTGCCGATCCGCGGCTCCGCCCCGGCCAGGCCCGCCGTACCGGCCGACGCGGTGACCGCGAGCGGCAGCGGCCTCGACCCCCACATCTCCCCCGCGTACGCCCGGCTGCAGGCGCCCCGTGTCGCCAGGGCGCGGGGCCTGTCCGTGCAGGAGGTGCTGAAGGCGATCGCCGGCAACGAGGAAGGCCGCGTGCTCGGCTTCATCGGCGAGCCCCGGGTCAACGTGCTGCGGCTCAACCTCGAACTCGACAGGATGCGCCCGCCGCGCTGAGGGCGTGCGGTCACAACCAGCCTCGCCGTTTGAATGCCAGGTAGAGCGTGGCGGACGTCAGCACCATCAGCGACAACGCCAGCGGATAGCCGAAGATCCAGTGCAGCTCGGGCATGTGCTGGAAGTTCATTCCGTACACGGTGCCGATGAGTGTGGGGGCGAACAGGATCGCAGCCCACGAGGAGATCTTCTTGATCTCCTCGTTCTGCGTGTAGCTGGCCTCGGTCAGCCGCTTGGTCTCCTCGTTCAGGCCCTGGCCGACCAGCGCCGACTTGATGGTCAGGGTGGTCTGGTAGAACTCGATCACCCCTTGGAGATACTCCCGCTCGCCGTCGGCGACGCTGCGGACCCGGTCGAACTGGTCGGCCATGTCGACCACGAGCCGCTGCCCTCCCGGCGAGATGCCGGACAGGTGGGACATCCGGCCGTAGATCGCGCCGCTCTGCGCGCTCATCGTCCGTACGGCCAGCAGGCCGTGGCGGGCGCGGAACAAGTCGGTGAGGAACTCCTCCGGGTCGCCGACACGCCCGCCCGTCACCCGCTGCTCCAGCCGCCAGACGTCGCTGGTCACCGCCTCCACGTAGTCCTCCTGGCGGCGGATGAGAGCCGAGACCACCGCGTACGACAATTCGAACGGCGTGGCCGGCCGCAGGCGCCCGGCCTTGATCCGCGCGAGCACCGCCCGGGTCTCCCGCAGGGCCGTCTCCGGGTCGACCGCGGGATTGACCGGCCCGTGCACGGTCACCAGGTAGTTCCGGCCGACGAACTGATCGAGCTCGACCCAGTGCACGTGACCGCGCTCGCCCCGCTCCGGGGCGTGGAGGACGACGAACACGTGGTCCCGGTAGGCGTGCACCTTCGGAACGCGGTTGCGCTCGACGCAGTCGCCGATCGCCATCGGATGGAAGCCGAACACCTCCGACAACACGTGGGCGGCGTCCCTGTCACAGCTGGGGATGTCCACCCAGACCAGGCCGTCCCCATGGTGGAGCAGCGCCGCGAGTTCCCCGGCGGAACGCTCCTCGACCCCTCCATCGCCGATCAGGCGAACGTCCATGCGGTTCACACCCCCCAGGCGAGCCCACAGGCAATCCAATCCCACCACGGACCTGCCCGGACGGCGGCGCGGGGCTACCCCCGGGAGGCTCCGGCCGTACGGCCCGGCTCCCCGGCACCATCTCGGGTATCGGGCGCCGGGGCGGCCCGCCGGTCGCGCAGGCCGATGATCAGCCGTACGGCGAGGCCGGCCAGCAGCGCCCAGAAGGCTGCGCCGATTCCGGCTGCGGTGACGCCGGAGGCGGCGACGAGGAAGGTGACGATCGCGGCTTCGCGTCCGCGCGGCTCTGCCGCCGCCGAGGCGAGCGAGGAGCCGAGGATGCCGAACAGGGCGATGCCGGCCGCCGCGACGACGAGCCCGTCCGGCGCCGCGGTGACGACGGCGGACAGGGCGGCGGAGGCGAAGGCCAGCGGGACGTACGCGCATCCGGTGGTGAACGCGGCGATCCACCGGCGGGCGGGGTCGCGCCCGGCGTCGGGCGAGGCCGACAGTGCGGCGGAGATCGCGGCGAGGTTGATCGCGTGGCCGCCCGCGGGGGCCCCGGCGATGGTCCCGGCGGCGGTGACGGCGAGGGCGGGACGCCATGGCGTGCGGTAACCGAAGCCGGACAGCACGGCGGTGCCGGGCACGTTCTGGGAGGCCATCGTCACGAGGTAGAGCGGGACGGCGATGCCCACAAGGGCCTGCCAGGTGAAGGCGGGGGCCGTCCAGCTCAGATGCGGGGTGAACGCGCCCGCGTCCGGGCTGTCGGCGGCGAGGGCCGCGACCGCGACGGCGAGGGCGGTGCCCAGGGCGGCGGCGTTCGCCCAACGCGGGGCGAACGCGAGAACGGCGAGCCAGACCGCGAGCACCGGCAGCAGCACCGCCGGATGCCGCGCCGTCGCGGTGACCGGCGCCAGGCACAGGGGAAGCACCACCCCGGCGAGCATGGCCTGGGAGATCGGGGCGGGAATCGAGCCGGCCAGGTCGCCGAGGCGGGGGATGGCGGCGGTGGCGGCGATGAGCACGCCGGTGACGAGGAAGGCTCCGACGGCGGCAGGCCAGCCGCCCGCGACGGCGCCTCCGGCGGCGAGGACGGCGGCGCCCGGGGTCGACCAGGCGAGCATGACCGGCGTCTTGTACCGCCAGGCGAGCAGCATGGTGCCCAGTCCCAGGGTGAGGCAGAGCACCAGCAGCCCGGAGGCGGCCTGCCCGGCGGTCGCCCCGGCCCCGCGGAGCCCGGCGAGCACGACGGCGAACGAGCTGGTGTAGCCGACGAAGGCGGCCACGAGCCCGGCGGACAGCGGTTGCCACAGGGTTTGACGCATGGGGGGATCCTTCGCTCACCTGTGATCGTTCTGTATATGGAACGCTAGCATCGACGGATGGACGAAGTGAACGCCCGGGTGGGGGCACGGGTGCGCGCCCTGCGCGTCGAACGCGGCCTGTCGTTGTCCGCGCTGGCCGCCGAAGCGGGCGTCGGCAAGGGGTCGCTGTCGGAGATCGAGTCGGGCATGCGCAACGCGACGCTCGCCACCTTGTACGCCCTCGCCGGTCCGCTCGGCGTGCCTCTGGCCTCGCTGCTCGACGACAGGATCGGCGCCGAGGTCGGGGCGGACGGCGTCTCCGCCCGCCTGCTGGACGCCCGCCGCTACCCGGACGCGACCGTCGAGGTCTACGCGCTGCGGCTTGAGCCGGGCGCCGACCGCTCCTCCCCCGCCCACGGGCCGGGGGTGCGCGAGCACCTCCTCGTCACCCGTGGCACGATCGTCGCCGGTCCCGCCGGACGGGAGTCGGAGATCCCCGCCGGGCGGTCGAGCGAGTGGCTCAGCGACGTTCCGCACCGGTACGCCTGCCAGTGGGACGAGCCCGCTGACGCCGTCCTCGTCATCACCTCGCCGTCCGCGGCCGAGGCGAGAACGTGACCCACGCCCGCCGCGGACGGCGACCAGGGCCGCCTCCGGTGATGAAGGCGACCCCAGCAGGCCGACCCGACCGCTGCCCGCGTGGAGGTCACGCGGATGCGCGGATGCCCTCGACGACCTTGGCCAGTTCGGTCCGGGAACCCGCCCCGACGGCGACGCCGAGTCCGGAGGCGTCTCGCCAGGCGAACCTCTGCTCCCGCTTCGACCGCCACACCATGCCCTCGACTCCGCCGATGACGTCCGGCTCCGCGTCGACGCCCGCCGTGCGGCCCGCCCAGTCCCGCTCTTCGACGGCGCCTCCGTGATACACCTCCACGGACACCTGACGCGCCGGATCTGCGGGTGAACGCCAGCGCCGGGCCGTCATGACCCAGTCGGGGCCCGTCGCCGATCGTGTCTTGTCCGGCCGGAGGCCCTCAGGTACGTAGGGCACCCGCACCTCGGCGACCGCGTCTCCCTTCAACGGCGGGATGGGCGTGATGCCACGGGCGATCTCCGGCATGGTGCCCACGAGATCCGGCGACGCCCATATCCGTACGCCCAGACCCGGCCGGATCACCCACAGGAGCATCCGGCCCTTGCCGCCATGTCTGCTCGCCGACAGGGCCGTCCCCTCAAGCGCATGCGTGCCGCGCATGGCGATCTCGCGCACCTCGCTCTCGCGCACCTTGACGAGCCGCTCGTCGTTCGGCCACACCGTGGCCTCGCGCAAGCTGTCGAGGTCGTGTGCACCGTCGCCCCAGACGACCTCCACCGACAGGCTCCCGCCGCCGCGGTTGAACCACCGGCCTATGCCATCGGTGATCATGTACGCATCGCCCTGCTCGGTCGTGAAGCCGTCCGGCAGGCGACCCAGCCGTACGCCTGCAAACGAGAGGGGATCGTCGGCGCGGCTCGGCTGCGCGGCGGTGGGCTGCGTGTTCGGCGCGGCCCGGCTCACCCGCAGTCCCTTGGCGATGCGGTCGAGGTCGCCCTTCAGCGACACCGAGGTGATGACCCTCAGCACGACGCCCGGCTGGGCGACCCATATCCGGTCGGTATGGTCGGTGGTGCTGGCGAAGCCCTGGTTGGCCGTCGACTCGTCCACGTCGCGCAGGATGTTCAGGCCCCAGATGTCCATCACATCGGTGATCGTGTTTTTGGGCCGGTAGACGGACACCTGGACGAACCGGTCTCCCGCCGACCACCTCAGACCCTGGCCCCAGAGGCGGATCGTGTCCTGGTTGTCGCGTTCCTTCAGCGTCAGCCGTTCCGGCTTGCCCAGGTCGGGGGGCAGGTAGTGCACCTCGACTCCGTCGACCTCGGCGAGGGCCCGGTCGGAGACGGTCTGGTCGGGTCGCGACAGCTTCACGAAGGCCGGTACGGCTCCCGCCGCGACGACGACGGCGGCAGCGGCGGCCACCAGCTTCATGCGGCGGGCCCTGCGACGGCGCGAGCGCCGTACGACCCGGTCGGCCAGGTCGGGCGCGGCCCGCAACGTGGCGGTCTCCTGTGCCATGGCCGTGCGCAGTTCGTTCTCAAGCCTCGACATTGATGACCACCTCCCGGTCCAGCAGCACGCGAAGCCGCGCCAGGGCCTTGGACGCCTGGCTCTTGACCGTCCCGACCGAGCACCCGAGGATCCGGGCCGTCTGCGCCTCGGTCATGTCCTCCCAGTACCGGAGCACCATCACCGCCCGCTGGCGGGGCGGCAGCATGCGAAGCGCGTCGAGCAGCACCTGGCGCAGTTCGACGTCTCCGCGGGGAACGGGCATGTCGGGCGGGGCGTGCACGGGGATCAGCCGCAGGATCGCCCGGCGGCGGGCCCGGCTGATGGCCAGGTTGACGATGATCTTCCGCACGTAGGGCTCGGGGTCGGCGTCGCGGCGCAGCCGGTGCCAGTTGCGGTAGGCCCGTTCGAGCGCGCTCTGCAGCACGTCTTCCGCGTCGGCCGCCGACTCGCAGGTCAGATATGCCGTCCGCAGCAGGGCTGTGGCCCTGGCCGCGACGAAGTCGGCGAACCCCTCGGCGGGCGGGGTCATAGTGCTCCTCGGGGACTCATGCCCTCACATACGCGTGATCGCGGGGAAAGGTTGCCCGCCGGCTCCCTCTTCTGCTGATGTGCGCGCGAGGCGACCGCACCGGTCGTGCCGGTCAGGCGGGCAGCTGTTCGAAGAGTTCGAGCGGGGCGTCGTAGTACCTCGTCGTACGGCCCAGGTGCGTCATGCCGAGCCGCCGGCAGACGGCCTGGGAGGCATGGTTGCCGGGATCCGTGACGGCGACGACCTTCGCCAGGCCCCGGCTGAACGCGTCGCTGAGGACGGCCTGTGCCGCTTCGGTGGCGTAGCCCTGTCCCCGGACGTCCGGATGCAGGGCCCAGCCGATCTCGACGTCGTTCGGCTCGTCAGTGGATTCGCCGGCCGACAGGGGAATCGGCTTGAGCAGGAGATTTCCGACCAGCCGTCCGTCCGCGGCCGTGGTGACGGCCCAGATCCCGTGGATCGGGTGGTCGACGGCGCGCCGGCGTGCGATCGAGGCGAGTGCGTCCTCGCGGGTGCGCATGGTCGTGGGATGCACCCCCAAGAAGCGCACGACCTCCCAGCGCGACTCGAGATCCAGGAGGAAGTCGGCGTCGTCGTCGTGCCAGGGGCGCAGCAGGAGGCGCTCGCTCGTGATGGTGCGCATGCAGCCGAATCCAACCAGTACGGACCGACCTGCCTCAATCCGATATCGCTCGCACATCTATGCCGCCGATAGCCGTTCGGGTTCGTGGCAGCGGTTTGCCGAAGGCGGCAGATCTGGCCGGTACAAAGGCGTCAAAGGGCCTGGGGTTCGATCCCTGGCTCCACAGATACGTTCTCGACCGGATAGAGACGGAAGGCCGGATGGTCGGTTGGATCAGGCATTTTTTCAAAGAAGCGTTGCACCTGCCATCGATCCCTGTAGGCGGCGATGACGTGCGACAGTTGCTCCCCGGACAGCTCCACTGCCAGGTACGCGCGCCGCCGGCCACGCCTTTGCAGGTGGCAGCGGCCAGTGGCACGGAGGTTACACACCCAATGTGTCTGACCTCGCATGGAGACCAGGTAACGGTCGCCGTCGAGTTCGAGGACGTTCACCGGGACGAGCTGAAGGGTGCCGGTCCGGCGTCGCACGACCTCAAGCGTGGTGACCGTTCCCAGCCGTCGCATCACCGGGTTGACCACCCGTACGGTGAGCCGGCCGGGACGCCAGTACCTCTCCGTCATTTCCAGCTCACCAGAGCGACCTTCGGGGTGGACACCGTGTCTTGTGTCATGAACAAACGTCATCACGTATGGGCGGCAAGCACCATGACCAGCTCGATCATGAACGATACCCTAGGGGTATGGATGGGTTGGAGGCTCGCGAGCTCGCCTATTTCGTGGCGGTCGCCGAGGAGCTGAACTTCAGCCGAGCAGCACAACGCCTCGGCATTGCGCAGCCGCCCTTGTCCAGAACCATCAAGCAGCTCGAACGTCGCCTGGGCGTTTTGTTACTGGAGCGAACCAGCAGAAAGGTCACTCTCACAGCCGCGGGGCAGGTGCTACTCCACGAAGGCAGGAGGGCCCTGGAGGGCTTGGCGGCGGCTGCTCGTCGTGCCCAGCGAGCGGGCCAAGAAGATCACAGGCTGGTCCTGGTGACGAAGGCCGTCGGTGACGGCGGCATGTTGCCGGAAATCCTGGCCGCCTATGAGAGCGAACCAGAGGCGATCGCAGTGGACGTGCTGTTCTGCGGCTTCGGCGAGCAGGCAGCCTTGCTTCGTGGCGGTTTCGCCGATGTCGGGCTACTGCACGGGCGGCCTGACCTGACCGGGCTCGACTCTGAGGACTTGCTGGTCGAGGGCCAGGTCGTGATACTGCCGGCGCGGCACCGGTTGGCGGGAAGGGCAGCGGTGACCTTGGCGGATCTGGACGGCGAGGTCATGCCGCGCTGGGCGGGCCTGCTTCAGGACGATGCCGAAGGTCCCGAAGTGCGTGACGCCGGACAGTTGATGCAACTCATCGCCATGGGGAGGACCGTCGCCATCCTGCCGGAGTCCGCTCGTGGCTACCTGGGCGGCGACGTCGTGTGTGTGCCCGTTCTCGATGCCCCGCCGACCACGATGATGATCGCCTGGCCGGAGCAGAGCCGATCGCCGGCCCTCGCTGCTTTCGTCCGGGTGGCGGCCGGCGTCGCCGCTCGCCGCGGGAAAGGCGATTGAGGCAGGCTCAGGTAGCAGGAGAAACGCGCGGAGGTCTCAGCGATCCCGGCTACGCCTCCGGCGGCCGAGGGCGGGCCACGGTCAGCGGTCCTTCACCTCGATGCCGAGGACCTGCGCCAGCATCGGCGCGATGATCGTCAGCTGGGCGTCGCTGATGGTGGCGCCCCTCAAGGAGTCGTAGCCGTCCTTGATGCCCAGCTGCGTCGCCCCGCGCAGGTCGACCTTGCTCAGGCGCGCCTTGTCGAACCGCACGCCCTCCAGCGCGGAGCCCTCGAAGGTGACCTGGTTCAGCGTCGCACCGGCGAAGTCGACCTCGCCCAGCCTGCAGTTGACGAAGGACACCTCCTGCAACGCCGCCCCGCGGAAGTTGACCGAGTCGAACTTGCAGTCGTGGAAGACGACGCGGTTGAGCTCGGAGCTGAAGAGCTGGATGCCGGCGAGCACGCTGCCGATCACCTCGGTGTCCAGCCACCTCGTCTCGCCGAGGTCGGCGCCGACCCATCGCACGGTGTGCATCCACACGTCAGAGAAGCGCGCCCGGGTGTAGCGCCCGCCGGAGAACGCCGCCTCCGAGAACACGCACTCCAGAAAACGCGCGTCACCGGCCTGGGCATCGTCGAACCCGGCGTCGTCGAACGCCACGGCGTCGTAGTCGCCCGACGGACGCAGACGGCCTTCGTGCGGTTCCAGATGGGGCGCGTACGGCAGGTCGGCACGCTCACGGGGGCGGGGCAACGGCATGCCCCCCATCCTCACATCCCCCGGTGACAATTCCCGCACCGTCCCCCGCCAGGATCGCGTTCCACCGCCCGCGACCCCGTCTGCCACGATCTCTCCCATGGACGACAACGGCATGGAGGCCTACTTCGACGGGCGGGCCGCAGGGTATGGGGACCTGGACTGGCACGTCACCTATGCCGAGCGGCTGGTCGAGTTCGCCGGGCTCACCCCCGGCATGCGGGTGCTGGACGCGGCCACGGGCACCGGGCTCGCCGCGCTGGCGGCCGGACGGGTGGTCGGCCCTTCGGGTCATGTGGTCGGCGCCGACGTCTCGGCGGGCATGCTGCGCGAGGCCGCGCGCCTGCTCGACGCGTCGGGGCTGTCGAACGTCACGTTCGTGAAGTCGGACGTGACGGCTCTGGACGAGTTCGAGGCCGATTCTTTCGACGCGGTGTTGTGCTGCGCGGGGATGCTCTACCTGCCGGCCGATCGGGCCCTGGCCGCGTGGCACAGAATTCTGCGGCCGGGCGGAGTGGTCGGCTTCTCCGCGATGCGCGAGGGCCATCCCTTCGCGGCCCGGCTGTTTCGTGAATGCGCCGCGGACGTCGGGCTCACGCTCGCCGACCCGATGGCCGAGGTGGGCAGCGAGGAGCGCGCACGCGACACCCTGACGAGGACGGGTTTCACGTTCGAGCGGGCGGTGCAGGGGGTGCTCGCCCTCCAGCCGCGGAGCGGGCGCGAGCTTTGGCGCAGCCACGCGGCGAGCCCGCACTATCCGCAGGTCGCCTCGCTCGGCCCCGCAGAAAGGGATGCCTTCGAGTCGTCGTTCGTCGCCCGGTTCGACGACGCGCTCGGCCGGCCGGACCTGTTCGACCTGCCCGTCATCTACGTCTACGCGCGCAAGCCGTGAGGTCCGTCGGGCGGAGCGTCACGGCGTGAGGGCGCCGGCGTGCTCGCGTTCGGCTTCGTCGAAGAAGTCCTCGTAGATTCCGATCTTGTAGGTGATCAGGTCGAGGCAACGGTGCAGGTCGCCGATCTGCGCGGTGACCCTGGCGTGGTGCTCGCGCAGGAGGGCCAGGCGCTCACCCTCGGTGCCGTCGCCCTGTCTGGCCAGCTCGGTGTAGCGGCGGATCTCAGGAACGGGCATGCCGGAGGTCCGCAGGATGACGCACAGGTTGAGCCACTCGATGTCGTTTTCGGTGTAGACGCGCCTCCCTCCCGCGTCGCGCCGCACCGGGTCGGCCAGGATGCCTTCACGCTCATAGAAACGCAGCGTGTGGACGCTCAGGCCGGTGCGCGCCGCAACCTCACCGATGGTCATAGTGGTCGAATTGTCCGTCATGTCGATAAGGATGAGGCTTGATCTAGAGTCGAGTCGAGCTCCTAGGCTGCCGCGCGTCAGCGACCCCGGTCTGGAAGACCGTCCCCAAGGAGCATGATCATGCACTATCGCGTCCTCGGCCGTACCGGCATGAAGGTCAGCGTGCACTGCCTCGGCACCATGATGTTCGGCGCGGTCGGCAATCCCGACCACGACGAGTGCGCGCGCATCGTGCACGCCGCGCTGGACGGCGGCGTCAACTTCGTCGACACCGCGGACATGTACTCGGCCGGCGAGTCCGAGGAGATCGTCGGCAAGGCGTTGTACGGACGACGCGACGAGGTGGTGCTGGCGACCAAGGTGCACTTCCCGATGGGCGAGGGCGTCAACAGGGGCGGCAACAGCAGGCGCTGGATCGTCACCGCGGTGGAGGACAGCCTGCGGCGGCTGCGCACCGACTGGATCGACCTCTACCAGGTGCACCGTCCCGACCACACCACGGACATCGAGGAGACCCTGTCCGCGCTCACCGACCTGGTGAGCCAGGGGAAGATCCGGGCCTTCGGCTGCTCGACGTTCCCCGCAGAAGAGATCGCCGAGGCGCATCATGTCTCCGAGCGCCGCGGCCTCCAGCGTTTCCGCACCGAGCAGCCGCCGTACTCGATCCTCGCCCGGGGCGTCGAAGCCTCCGTGCTGCCCACCTGCGCGCGGTACGGCATGGGCGTGCTGACCTGGGGGCCGCTGGCCTCGGGCTTCCTCACCGGCAGGAACCGCACGAGCCTGCCCGTCGACCTGACCACCGGCCGGGCCTTGCTCAACCCGGGCCGCTTCGACCCGGCCCTTCCGGTCAACGTGGCCAAGCTCGACATAGCCGAGCAGCTCGCCGCGCTCGCCACGGAGATCGGGTGCTCACTCCCCCAGCTCGCGGTCGCCTTCCCCGTGGCGCATCCGGCCGTAACCTCGGTCATCATCGGCCCGCGCACCATGGAGCAGCTGGAATCCCTTCTGGATGGCGCGTCCCTCACATTGGACGACGCGACGCTGGACCGCATCGACGAGATCGTGCCTCCGGGCACCGACGTCTACCACCCCGACGGCGCGTGGACGCACCCCGCCCTGGTGGACGTCGCGCTGCGGCGGCGCCCGCTCGCCGACCGCGCATGACGACCCAAGCCCCAATTGCCCTAAATATGTCGATAATTCGTGACGAATTGTCGAATCATGCCGTCATGGATTCATAATCGGATTTTTCGTTATTTGTGGCTGACCGATTTGCCGGAGATCATGGCCACAACCTTTACGGAAATCGCTTAACCCAACAGGAAAGCTCAATTCACCTGGAGTTCAGACGGCTCATCATACGGTGAAAGGCAATCGCCTACGATCATGGAGGCTCCGGTGACGAACCCTTCTCCCCGAAGGTTGCTCCCGCTGTTATCCGCTCCACGCTCGGGCGGCCGCGATGCCATGACCTGCCAGTTCCGCTGCGGCAATGCCTGTGCGCACGACGTTCCCAACACCAGTGACAATCCGTATTTCGGCGACATTCTCTCCGCCGTGTTTTCCCGGCGCGGCGCCCTCCGTGCGGGGGCGCTCGGCACGCTCGTCGCGACCGCCGGCGTCGCGGGGGCCTTTCCGGCCGTGGCCGGCACCGGCCACACCCCGGCCACCGGGCGCCGGGGCGGACTCGGATTCACCGCGGTCGCACCTAATTCCGCGGACGCGCTCACCGTCGCGGCCGGATATGCGTCCTCTGTCGTGGTGCGCTGGGGCGACCCGGTGCTTCCCGACGCGCCGAAGTTCGACTTCAACCGGCAGACGGCCGCGGCGCAGGCCAAGCAGTTCGGCTATAACTGCGACTTCGTGACGTTCTTCCCCCTGGGCCGCGACCGCGGCCTGCTCTGGGTCAACCACGAATACACGGACGAGAACCTCATGTTCCGCGGCTGGACCAGCGGGGACACCGCCCCGCTGGAGCAGATCAAGATCGGTCTCGCGGCGCACGGCGGCTCCATCGTGGAGGTGGAGCGGGCCGGGCGCACCGGCCAGTGGAAGCTCGTCACCCACGGACGCCGCAAGTACAACCGCCGTATCACCGCGCAGACCCGGATGGTCTTCACCGGGCCCGCGGCGGGCTCGGCGCTGCTCAAGACGGCGGCCGACAAGCACGGCACCACGGTCTACGGCACGCTCAACAACTGCGCGGGGGGCACGACCCCGTGGCAGACCGTCCTGAGCGGCGAGGAGAACTGGAACCAGTACTTCGTCGGCGGAGACGGCGTGCCCGAGGCGCAGAAGACCTACCTCGCCCGGTACGGCGTCAGCACCACCACGTCCATCCCGAGCGGCAACCGGCGCTTCGACCGGGTCGAGGAGCGGTTCGATCTCGCCAAGCACCCGCAGGAGATCAACCGGTTCGGCTGGATCGTGGAGGTCGACCCGTTCGACCCCCACTCCACGCCGGTCAAGCGCACCGCCCTGGGCAGGTTCGCGCACGAGGGCGCCACCACCACGCTCGCCCGCGACGGCCGAGTGGTCGTCTACATGGGCGACGACGGCCGGTTCGAGTACATCTACAAGTTCGTGTCGAAGGACCGCTACATCCCGGGCTACGACCGGCACAACCGTGACCTGCTCGACGAGGGCACGCTGTACGTCGCCAAGTTCACCGGCGACAGCCCGGCTGCCGAGATCGACGGTTCCGGCACGCTGCCGAAGGACCGCGCTTTCGACGGCTCGGGCACCTGGATCCCGCTGGTCAGCGGCAAGAAGTCCTACGTCACGGGCATGACGGCCCAGGAGGTGCTCGTCTACACCCGCGTCGCCGCCGACAAGGTGGGGGCGACCAAGATGGACCGCCCCGAGGACATCGAGCGCAACCCGGTCAACGGCGCCGTCTACGTCGCGCTGACCAACAACTCCAACCGCACCGCGGCCCAGGCCGACGAGGCCAACCCGCGGAGCGCCAACATGCACGGCCACATCCTGGAGATCGTGGAGCGCTGGAACGACGCGGGCGCGACGACGTTCGCCTGGTCGATCCCTCTCGTCTGCGGCGACCCCGCCGACCCCTCGACGTACTTCGCGGGCTACGACAAGAGCAAGGTCTCCCCCATCTCCTGCCCCGACAACGTCACCTTCGACGCCGAGGGCAATCTGTGGATCTCGACGGACGGCAACGCGCTCAAGAAGAACGACGGCCTCTTCGCGATGCCGTTGTCCGGCCCCGAGCGCGGTCGCGTGCGCCAGTTCCTGACCGTTCCGTACGGCGCGGAGACCTGCGGGCCGCTGATCACCCCCGATCAGCTGAGCGTGTTCGTCGCCGTGCAGCACCCGGGTGAGATCACCGGCGCGACCCCCGACAACCCGTTCAGCCACTGGCCCGACGGCGGCTCCTCCCAGCCCCGGCCGTCCGTCGCGGTCGCATGGCACAGGCAGGGCAAGAAGATCGGCTCCTGACCCGGGCCGGTTCCGCGAGGGCCGCGGGCGTGCTGCCCGCGGCCCTTCGCGCGAGCGCCGTCACGGAAGGCTGCGGGCGACGCCGTCCTCCGCGTAGAGGGTGACTCCGGCGTCGGCCGCCGCGATGGCCGTCCGCATCCTCCTGGCCAATGACGGAGGCAGAATGCCGTCGAGGTCGGCGGGAGGGGCGAAAAGGTGCTGGTCGAGTTCTCCCGGCGGGAGGCGGATCTGGTCGATCTGGGATGCGCTGAGCGTTCCCGCGTCGAAGACGAACATCAGCCCGGCGTCCCACGGCGGCTTCGGTGGCGCCCAGTCGACGCACGCCAGCCGCGCGGGCGACGGTGTGATCGACAGTTCCTCTTCTAGCTCGCGGACGAGCGCCGCGAGCGGAGACTCTCCGGCCTCGACCAGCCCGCCGGGGATCTCCCAGGTGTCCTTGTAGACCGGATGGACGAGCAGAACCCGCCCGCGCTCGTCCCGAAGAAGGGCTCCCGCCCCTGCCCGGAACCGGGGAACGGAGGCGACGAACGCCGCGAAAGACGCCGGTTCACTCATGGCACGACCCTACGAGAACCGGCCAGCGCGGCGCGCTCCCGCATGTGCAATGCCTAACCGTCGGGCCAGCATGCCGATGCGATGCCAGTGCACTCATGGGGCCGGAATCTGCGAGCGTATGGTGAATTGGTGACCACGTTTCCGGCCTTGCCCCTTCGACGGGCGGACGCGCCGAGCGACCCCGTGCGCGTGAACGACATGACCTCACCGGCCACGTCACCGGCCACCTCGCCGGACCGCGGGCAGGCGGCACGCACGCCGCAGCCGGCAAGACCTTCTCACAACGCCATCTGCCTGGGCGGCCCCTGCCACGGCATGCTCACCCGCGTCGAGCAGGACATCGGCCTCCTCACGGTGCCGGTGCCACGCCGCTCTCCTGAGGAGCCGGACAGCACCGCGTCCTACCGCGTCACCCGGGAGCGGGTGCATCATCCCTCGTCCGCGGAGCCGTTCGTCGCCTTGTACTGGGCGGACCCTCCGGCCGGGACCTGCTCGTGCGGGTGCAGCCGGTTCGACGCCGGACCCGGGCGGTGACGTGCCCGGGAGCAGTCCGCGGCCGCACGGGGTGCCTCGCTGGACGGGCGAGCGTGGCCGTAGGCTCCCGGCCATGGTCCTCGTGCGTCCCGCAACTCCCCATGACGTCGCCGAACTGATACGGCTCCGCGTGCTGCTGTTCTCCGATCTCGCCGCGGTGTGGGGACCCGCCTCGCTCGGCGCGGACGACTGGGAGGAACGCTGCAGGGTGGCACTGGCCGAGCAGGTCGCCGACACGGGTGTGCGGATCGCCGTCGTCGACGGCGAGACGGGCCTGGCCGCCTGCGGGATCGGGGCCGTCGACCGGCGGCTGCCGACGCCGTACAACCCGGGCGGGCTGATCGGTCACGTCTTCGGCGTCGTCACCGACCCGGCGTACCGCAAGCGGGGGTACGCCCGGGCGATCATGGAGGATCTCCTCGCGTGGTTCGAGGGCCGCGGCCTGCGCCGGGTGGATCTCAACGCCAGCCCCGACGGCCAGGGGCTCTACCGGAGCCTCGGTTTCGAGGACCACCCCGACCCGGTCCTCAGCCGCAAACTGTCAGCTTCTCGGCCGTAAACGACCGAGCTTGCAGCTCCTCGCCGTCGATGGCGTCGACGGTCCGGTCCGCGTCAGGCAGCGTGACTCACTGCCCAGCCCGCCTCACCGCGTGAGGCGATGTTGCGGGCTGCGTTGACGTCGGCGTGCTCAGCGAAGCCGCACGACGTACAGGCGAAGGTTTCCTGGTCGGGCCGGTTGTTCTTGTCCACGTGCCCGCAGTGCGAGCATTGCTGGGAGGTGTAGGACGGATCCACGTGGACCACGGCGACCCCGGCCCGGGCCGCCTTGTAGCCGATGAAGGCTCCCAGCTGGTGGAAGCTCCACGAATGCAGCGTGACCCGCTGGGGCTTGCGCAGCCGTACCCGGTCGCGGATGCCCTTAAGGTCTTCCAGGGCGATCCCTTGCCCGGTGCGTTCTGCCACGGTCACGATCTGCTTGGCGATGCTGTGGTTGACGTCCGCAGCGAAGCGGGCCTCCTTACGACGGCGCCGTTTCAGCAGCCGCCTGGCCGACCTGGTGGCCTTGGCCTGCAAGCGGCGGCGCAGCTCACGGTGCCTATGCCGGACCGCGTTCACGCCCTTGCCACTGTGCCGGACCCCATCGGAGATGGTAGCGATGTTGGCGATGCCCAGATCCACCCCGAGGAACCCGTCCGGCGCGGTGATCGAGACATCCGCCACCTCGACGGTGGCGTGCAGGAACCACATGCCCTCCCGCCACACCAGATCAGACTCACCCTTACGGTGCTTGGCCAGCAGCGCCAACTGCTGGGCCGAGCCGGTGAACGCGATACCGCGCAGCCGCCCGGCAATCGTCCAGATCGACACCGTCCGGTCTCCGTGCTGCCACGACAGGCACCGGTCGTCGTACGGCTGGGCCGCCGCAGGGCGGAAGGAGATCGGTTTGCTTTCAGCCTTGACCCGCCGCGCCGATCCTGGCTTGCCCAGGTGTCGGGCGGCCAGGTTGGCATGCAGGGTGCGATAGGCGTCGCAGACCTTCTTGATCACGTGCTGGGCGGCCTGCGCGGCCAGCCCGTAGGCGGTCTTGACCTGCTCGTAGGTGTGCTTACGCAGGTCGAAGTTACGGAAACACCGCTGCTGGAAGGCGACCCGCGAAACGAAGTCGGCGGCCTTGTTGGCGGCACGCAGCGTGGTCTCCAACGCCGCCGCCTGCTCGGGCGTCGGCAGGAGCTTCACCTGCACCACCAGCCTCACAATCGAACAAACTACCGTTTGGCCCATGTCACCGGGCTGGAAACCGAACCCGATATTCGACGAGGCCGTAGTGCCATCCACAACCCGCACGCCCATTTGGTCTCCCGCCCAAATACCGGCAGAAGGTATTCACCGACGAGATCTTGCGCCACTGCGAAGACATCATGATCGAGGTGTGCGACAGCTTCGGCGCGACGCTGGTGGAGTTCAACGGCGAGCATGACCATGTCCATCTCCTGGTCCACTACCCCGCCAGATCGCACTGTCCGGCCTGGTCAACAGCCTCAAAGGAGTCTCGGCCCGGTTGCTGCGCAAGGAGTACCCGGCCCATATCAGCAAGTATCTGTGGGGCGGCCATTTCTGGTCCCCGTCCTACTTCGCCGCCTCCTGCGGAGGAGCTCCGCTGTCGATCATCAAGGAGCACATCGACAACCAAAAGCACCCGGACTGACATCCGGACACAAGCCCAGGTTAGGGAAGCGACGCCTCCCGGACGTAAACGCCCGGGGTTCCTCGCTCGATGAGGCTGAAGACCGGCAAAAGTCATCTGAACCGCGAAATCGGATGAACTGCAAGCAATATTGTCAGACACTTATGGGGTGACGTCCGCAGCGTCACTCACCCCGGCACATCACCTGCCACAGGCGAGGCTGGCCGGCGACGACCCGGGGTGGCCGGCAACGGAGAGGATCTGCCCCTTGCGGTCGCCGACCGCGGGAGGGCGCCTCATCCGCGCCCACCCGGGCGAGGCGAGCAGACGGGGAGTGCGGTCCCCGGCATGGTCGCCGGCACCGGGTGGGCGACCGGTTCAGCCGCCCACCTCGGCGGGGTCGGCGCCCTCTTCGGCCGCGCGCCCTGTCGCGATCGGCAGGCACAGAGGCGTGCCGGTCACCGGGTGCGGGACCACCACGGCCTCGACGCCGAAGACGGCCCGGATCAGCTCGGGAGTGAGCAACTCGTCGGGGCTGCCCGTGGCGTGGACCCGGCCTCCCGCCACCGCGATCAGATGATGGGCGTACTGCGCCGCCTGGTTGAGGTCGTGCAGCACCATGACGACGGTCCGCCCCTGGGTCTGGTTCAGCTCGGCCAGCAGGTTGAGCACGTCGAGCTGGTGGGCGATGTCGAGATAGGTGGTCGGCTCGTCCAGCAGCATGATCGGGGTCTCCTGGGCCAGGGCCATGGCAATCCAGGCGCGCTGGCGCTGCCCGCCGGACAGGCGGTGCAGCGGCACGTCGGCCAGATCGTCCAGCCCGGCCGCCGTCAGCGCGTGTGCGACGGCCGCCTGGTCGTCGGCCGTGTCACGGGAGAACATCCCCCGATGCGGATGCCGCCCGAAACCGCACAACTCCCGTACGGTCAGACCTTCCGGGGCGAGCGGGCTTTGCGGCAGGAGGGCGAGCAGCCGGGCGACGGCGCGCCGGGGCCGGGTGGCGATGTCCTCGCCGTCGAGCAGCACCGTGCCGCCGAGCGGGTCGAGGGCGCGTCCCAGGGTGCGCAGCAGGGTGGACTTGCCGCAGCCGTTGGCGCCGATCAGGGCGGTGATCCTGCCTTCGGGCACGTCGAGGGTCACGTCGCCGAGGACCACGGCGCTGCCGTAGCCGGTGGACAGGCCGCGGGCGCCGAGCCCGTGCGCGCCGTGGTGGTCAGGCATGCTTTCTGGTCTCCCGGATGAGGAGGAACAACAGGTAGGGCCCGCCGACGACGACCGCCACGATGCCGGCTGGGATCTCGTTGGGCAGTGCGACGACCCGGCCGACGAAGTCGGCGAGGCACAGGATCAGCGCCCCGGTGACGGCCGACATCGGCACGAGGTGGCGTGCGCGCGACCCGACGGCGAACCGGGCCAGGTGGGGGGCCAGCAACCCGAGGAACCCGATTCCGCCCACACTCGTCACGGCGCCCGCGGTGAGCAGCACGGCCGCGATGATCAGCGTGGCGCGCACGCGCACGGGATGGCCGCCCAGGCTGACGATGCTGTCGTCGCCGAATCCGGCCAGGTCGGCCGCGCGCGTCGCCACGACGACGAGGGGAAGGCACACCGCCAGCCAGACCAGCAGGGCGGTCACGTCGGAGCGGTCGCTGCCGTACACGCTGCCCGCCAGCCACACCAGGGCCTGGTCGGCGCTCTGCGGCTCGCGCACGAGGAGGTATTCGATGGCCGCGCCCGCCAGCGCGGCCAGGGCCGCCCCGACCAGCACCAGCGTCACCGTGCTTGCGCCGATTCTCCGGCTGATCACCAGCAGCGCGGCCGCGGTGAGGGTGGTCCCGGCCAGCACGCCGAGGGGCACGGCCCACACCTGCGACGCGGGAGAGGCGAGCATGACCGCGACCGTCGCGCCGACGCCGCCGCCCTTGCTGAGCCCGACCACGTCGGGCGAGGCGAGCGGGTTGCGCATGGCGGCCTGGAGGAACACGCCGGCGATCGCGAGCGCGCCACCCGCGAGGATCGCAACGAGCACACGCGGCAGCCGGTACTCCTGCACGATGAACGCGTTGGAGCCGCCGGTCAGGCCGTCGACGACGTCGGACAACGACAACGAGACGGCGCCCCGCGCGATGCTCACCAGGGCGATGAGGACGAGCAGGGTCAGCGCCGCCGTGCAGGCCAGCAGTATTCGGGCCGGCCGGGGTCCGGCCGTGGGCGGGGTCGGAGCCTGAGCCGCCGGAGGCGTCATGGGCGGGGTCGCCGGTGGCTTCATCGGTGGCGTCATCTGTGGCGCTGCCTCACCGCGAGAAAGACGAACGACGGGGCCCCGATCAGTGCGGTCACGATGCCGACCGGCAGTTCCTGGGGGAAGGCGACGACCCGGCCGGCGAGGTCGGCGCACACGAGCAGCACCGGGCCGCCGACCATGCAGAGCACGGCGAGGCGGCGCAGGTCGCCGCCGCCGGGCAGGCGGCGCACGATGTGCGGGACGATCAGCCCGACGAAGCCGACGGGGCCGCTGACCGCGACCGCCGACCCCGCGAGCAGCACCACCAGCGCGGAGGCCAGCCCGGCGACGCGGCGGGTGTTCTGGCCGAGCGAGCCGCCCGTCATGACGTCGAGTTGGAGAAGACCGAGATGCCGGCCGGCCAGCAGCACGACCGCGCAGCAGACGAGCGTGAACGGCAGGATCACCGCGACCTTCGACCAGTCCGCCCCGGTGACCGAGCCCGCGAGCCAGAACACCATGTCCTGGGTGGTGTTGCTCATGATGAGCAGCGCCTGCACGAGCGCCGTGAGCACCAGTTGCAGGGTGACGCCGGCCAAGGCGAGCCCGACGGTGGTCACCGCGCCGGACACCGAGAGGAACCACATGATCGCGCCGACGGCGGCCGCTCCCGCGAAGGCGGGCACGACCAGGCCCGCCCCGCCCAGGGAGGGCAGGGCGACGGCGACCAGGACGATCGCGACGGAGGCGCCGGCATTGATGCCGAAGGTCTGCGGGGAGGCCAGCGGATTGCGGGTGAGCGTCTGGGCGATCAGGCCGGCGACGGCGAGGTTGGCCCCCACCAGCACGGTGAGCACCGCGCGCGGGAGCCGTACGTCGAGCACGAGGGCGTGGTCGGCTGAGCCGTCCCAGACGAAAAGCCCGTGCACGGCACGGGCGAAGGGCAGGCCGGAGGCCCCGACGCACACGCTGGCGACCACTCCGGCCGCCAGCAGTGCCGTCAGGACCAGGATCGGCCCCAGGTCCGCCGCGTGGGCAGAGCGTGCCGGGGCCGATCGCGGTGGCGCAGCCGTGTCAGGCGTCGACATGGTAGACGTTCTTCAGCACGGTCTTGGCGATCACCTCGGCGGTGCCGAGGCCGCGGAAGCGGGAGAACTGGTTGCGGTCGACCACGTAGACCTGGTTGTTCTTCACAGCGGAGATGCCCTTCCAGGTGGCGGTGTCCTTCCACTGGTCGTACGCGGTGCCCGAGCCGTCGATGGCGACGAGCAGCACGTCGGGGTTCACGGCCGCCACCCGTTCCAGACCGGCGCCCGACTCCTGCGGCTTGTCGGACTGGACCGCGGGGGTGAGACCGAGGGTCTGGAACACCGACCCGGTGAAGGACGTGGAGGTGTGCAGCGTCATGGAGTCGGGCGTCGAGACGGTCAGCATGAAGGTGCGCTTCTCCCCCTTGGGGATCTGCGCGGCCAGGGCCGCCATGGTCTCCTCGTGCTTGCGCACGACCGCCTCGCCGGCGGCGCGGTCGCCCAGGGCGTCGGCGATGGTGACGACCCCGTCCTTGATCTCCTGGTAGCTGCCCTCCCAGCTGTTGAGCACGATGGTCGGGGCGATCGCGCTGAGCTGCTTGTAGATCTTGGCGTGCCGGGTCGAGTCGGCGATGATCAGGTCGGGCTTGAGGCTGCTCACCAGCTCCAGGTTGGGCTCCAGGCGCGTGCCGACGGACGTGTAGCTGATCTTCTTGCCGAGCAGCTGCTGGATGCGGTCGGACGCGTTGTCGTCGGCGATGCCGACCGGGGTGACGCCGAGCTGGTCCAGGGCCTGGACGAAGGAGTATTCGAGCGCGACGACGCGCTTCGGCTTGCCGGGAACCTCGGTGGTGCCGAGCACGTGCTTCACGGCATGCGTGTCGCCGGACGGCGCAGCCGAGGACCCGCTGCCGGAACAGGCCGCGAGGACCATGGTCGCCATCAGCGCCGCCGCGAGCGCCGCCAGCCAGGAAAGTGCGCCGCCCCGCCGGGTGCGATGCCGTTGCATGCCGTTCCCCTCTCGCCTCACTAAAGTAAGGCTTACCTAATGAACGTCGCATAGCGTACAAAAGCATCGGCAAAGGTGGAACATCACCCCGGGAACTTGCGTCCCATCAGGCCCAACGCACGACGGCCACGGCGTCCCCCTCCGGCGTGGAGAGGGGATGCCGTGGCCGTACGGACAGGAGACCCCTTGCGGGCGTCGTTCACCGGTCCGGCGTCGTCACAGCTCCACCCCGGCGGCCTGCGACAGCAGGTCGTCGATGCGGGCGAGTTCGTCGTCGCCGAACGCCGGTCCCTGCAACGCCGCAAGGTTGTCGTCGAACTGCTTGACGCTGCTGGCTCCGACGATGACCGACGTGACGCGCTCGTCCCGGAGCACCCACGACAGCGCCGTCTGGGCGAGCGTCTGGCCGCGTCCGCGCGCCAGGGCGTCGAGGCCCTGCAGGGTGTTCTGCAGTGCGTCGTTCATGACCCCGGGCCTGAGGGTGTCGGCGCGCGACATCCTCGACCCCGCCGGGGTTCCGGTGAGGTAGCGGTCGGTGAGCAGCCCCTGCGCGAGCGGCGAGTAGCACACGCAGCCCACGCCGCCCGCGCCCAGCACGTCGAGCAGGCCGTTCTCCGGCTCCCGGTCGAGCATCGAGTAGCGCGGCTGGTGGACCGCGAGCGGCACCCGCAGCTCCTTCAGCAGCCGGATGGCCTCCTCGGTCTTCTTGGCGTCGTAGTTGGAGACTCCCACGTACAACGCCTTGCCCCGGGCCACGATGTCGGCCAGGGCGGTGACGGTCTCCTCGAGCGGGGTGTCCGGGTCGAAGCGGTGGGAGTAGAAGACGTCGACGTAGTCCAGCCCCATCCGCTTCAGCGACTGGTCCAGGCTGGCCACCAGGTACTTGCGCGACCCCCACTCGCCGTACGGCCCCGGCCACATGCGATAGCCGGCCTTCGACGAGATGATCAGCTCGTCGCGGTGGTGCCGCAGGTCGCCGCGCAGCACCACGCCGAAGTTCGACTCCGCCGAGCCCGCGGGGTTGCCGTAGTTGTTGGCGAGGTCGAAGTGGGTGACGCCGCGGTCGAAGGCGTGGGTGATGATCGCCCGGTGCCGGTCCGCAGGGCCGTCGTCTCCGAAGTTCTGCCACAGCCCCAGGGAGACTTCGGGGAGGAGCAGGCCGGACGTCCCGAGCCTTCGGTAGCTCATGCCGTCGTATCGGTTCGCGTCGGCGACGTATGCGCCGTTTGACTGCACTGGAGTTCTGACCTTTCTTTCGCGTGGCGCGCGTGCCCGCCCCGGCCTACCTGGAGGAAGGCGGGCACGCGCACCGATGCCTCACTGATCACGAAGCGGGCTGACGTCAGCCCGCGTGCAGGCCCTTGGCGGCGCGGATCAGCTCGGCGTAGCGGTGACCGCTGGCCTTGATGGTCCTGACCTGGGTGTCGTAGTCGACGTGGATCAGGCCGAACCGCTTCGCGTAGCCGTATGCCCACTCGAAGTTGTCCATGAGCGACCAGGCGAAGTACCCGGCCAGAGGAGCGCCCTGACGGACGGCCCTCGCACACGCGGCGAGGTGGTCCTCGAGGTACGCGATCCGCTCGGGGTCGTCGACGGCCCCCTCGGCGGTGACCTTGTCGTCCCAGGCGGAGCCGTTCTCGGTGATGTAGATCCGCTCTGCGCCGTATTCGCGGGTCAGGCGGAGCAGCAGCTGCTCCAGGCCGTCCGCGTTGACCTCCCAGCCCATGGCGGTGGTCGTCGCGCCCGGCACCGGCACCTGCCGCGCGTACGGCGCGGGACCCTCGGGGTCGTCGGTCACGATCTGCCGGAAGTAGTAGTTCAGCCCCAGGTAGTCGAGCGGCTGGGCGATCGTCTCCAGGTCGCCGTCCTGGATCGGCAGGTCGACGCCGTACACCTGGACCATGTCCTCCGGGTAGCCCCGGCCCAGGATCGGGTCGAGCCACCACCGGTTGACGTGACCGTCCATGCGCAGGGCGGCGGCGCGGTCCGCGTCGCTGTCCGTGGCGGGCACGATCGGGCTGAGGTTGTTGACGATGCCGACGGAGGGCGTCTTCTTGGCGACGGCGCGGATCGCCTGCGTGGCCAGCCCGTGGCCCAGGTGCAGGTGGTACGACGTGCGCACGGCCGCCTCGAGGTCCCGCAGGCCCGGCGCCATCGCGCCCTCGAGGTGGCCGATCCACGAACTGCACAGCGGCTCGTTCAGCGTGGTCCAGTCGGTGACGCGGTCGCCGAGCGCCTCGGCCACGGCGGTGGCGTAGTCGGCGAAGCGATAGGCGGTGTCCCGCCGGGGCCAGCCGCCCTCGTCCTGGAGCGCCTGCGGCAGGTCCCAGTGGTAGAGCGTCACGAACGGCCGGATGCCGGCCTCGAGCAGGGCGTCGACGAGCCGGTCGTAGAAGGCCAGTCCCTTGGCGTTGACCGCGCCCGAGCCCGTGGGCACGACCCGCGGCCAGGCGATCGACAGCCGGTAGGCGTCCACGCCGAGCTGCTTGATCAGGCCGACGTCCTCCTGCCACCGGTGGTAGTGGTCGCAGGCCACGTCGCCCGTGTCGCCCCCGTCGGTCGCGCCGGGGACGCGGCTGAAGGTGTCCCAGATGGACGGCAGCCGGCCGTCCTCGTCGACGGCGCCCTCGATCTGGTAGGCCGAGGTGGCCACTGCCCAGACGAAGTCGTCCGGGAAGGCCGTGAGATCCGGGCCGTCCCCCCGATGCGGCTCCATGATGCCGTTCTCCTTGGTAAGAGTGGTGTGGTGATCGGTCGTGCCGTGCGGACCGGGACGGGTCACTTGACCGCGCCCGCGGTGAGGCCCTGCACGAGGTAGCGCTGGAGCAGCAGGAACCCGGCCACCACCGGGATGCTGACGACCAGCGAGGCCGCCATGATCTGGTTCCAGTACACGTTGTTCTGTGTGGCGTATCCCTGCAGGCCGACGGCGAGCGTTCTGCTCGACTCGTCGGTCATGACCGAGGCGAACAGCACCTCACCCCACGCGCTCATGAACGCGTAGATGAGGACGGCGATGATGCCGGGGGTCGCGGCGGGGATGACGACGCGGATCAGCGCGCCGACCGGCCCGCTGCCGTCGACCTTGGCTGCCTCGTCGAGCGCGACGGGGATGGAGTCGAAGTAGCCGACCAGCATCCAGATCGAGAACGGCAGCGAGAACGTCAGATACGTGATGATCAGACCGGTGCGGCTGGCGTACAGGTCCACGCCGATCGCGGTGCCGAGGTTCACGTAGATCAAGAAGAGCGGCAGCAGGAACAGGATGCCGGGGAACATCTGGGTCGACAGAACCGTGATCGAGAAGGCCCTGCGCCCGGCGAACCGGAAGCGGCTGACGGCATAGGCCGCGAAGATCGCGACCACGACCGAGACGACCGACGCAATGCTCGACACGATGGCGCTGTTGACGAAGTAGTGCGCGAGGGGAACCGTCGACCACATGTCGCGGAAGGCGCTGAAGGTGATCGTCGTGGGGATCCAGTGGAAGTCCCCCTGGACGTCCTTCAGCGGCTTGATCGACGATGTGATCATCACGTAGATCGGCGTCACCGTGAACAGGCCGAGCAGGCCGAGTCCGATGATGCGCACCCACTTCAGCCATTTGGGGTCACGCATCGCTCCTCCTCCGCGAGGTGATCACCAGGTAGACCGCCGTGACCAGCAGCAGGAACAGCAGGAGCAGCACGGACATGGCCGAGCCGGTTCCGAAGTTCCAGGTGACGAACGAACTCTGGTAGATGTGGATCGAGATCAGGTCCGCCTCTTGGGGCGCCGTCTTACCGAACAACACGTACGGCGTGTTGAAGTCGTTGAAGGTCCACAGGAACAGGACCAGGACGAGCACCTGGTTGACCGGCCGCAGCATCGGGAGCGTGACCGAGCGCAGCTGCCGCATCCATCCCGCGCCGTCGATCGCCGACGCCTCGTACAGGTCCCGCGGGATGTTCTGCAGGCCGGCCATCAGCACCAGGAAGGCGAACGGCCACCAGCGCCACAACGACACCACGATGATGGAGATGAAGCTGTTCGACCCGATGAGCCAGAAGGGCTTGTCGCCGAACAGGTGCAGTTGGTCCACCAGCACGTGGTTGACGAGCCCCGATTCACGCTGCAGCAGGAAGCTCCAGGTGATCACACCGGCGTAGACGGGCAGCGCGTACGGCACGAGGAACAACGCCCGCAGGACGCCCCGCCCGCGGAACTCCCCCTGCATCAGCACGGCTCCGGCCACCCCGAAGAACCAGGACAGCGCGACCGTGATCACGGTGAACAGGATCGTCACGAAGAACGAGTGGAGCAGCGCGCGGCCGACGGGGGCGTTGAAGTCCACCGCCAGGTGGTAGTTCGACCACCCCGCGGACGGGGCCGCCGACCAGTTCCGAATGTAGAGCTGGGTGAGCTTGATGAAGCTCATGCCGATCCCGATCACCATCGGGATCAGGTGGACGAGCAGTTCCAGCACGAGGGCGGGCAGGATCAGCAGGTACGGCAGGCCGAGACGGCGCAGCCTCACCCAGAGCCGGGGGGTGACCCGGCCCCTCCCACCTCCGGCTGGTGGTGGAGGCCCCCCCGGGTCTCCGGATCCCCGTCCCCCGCCGGGCCGGGACGTGGCGGACACGACCATTGACGTCCTTCCGATCTTCAATCGTGCATGGTCAGGCACGGGGTGCCGGGCGGTGGATCGTCACCGCCCGGCACCCCGGAGCAGGTCTGCTCAGCTGGTCATCTGCTGGTTGGCCTCGGTGAGCTTGGCCTTCACCGTCTCGTCGGTGATCGGCTTGCCGCTGGCCGCGTCCGCGAACAGCTGGTTCATCGCGTTGCCGACCAGGGTCTCGAACTGGCTCTCGTTGGTCACCTGGGGCAGCGGAGCGGCCGTGTTGGCCAGGATCTGCTGGTACGTCTTGATCTCCGGAGTCTGGAACGCCGGGTCGTCGTAGGCGTCGGTGACCGTCGGCAGCGAGCCGTAGGCCTTGTTGAGGTCCTGCTGCGTCTGCTTGCTGGTCATGAACTTCACGAACTTCAGCGCGCCGTCCTTGTTGGCGGCGCTGTTGAAGACGGAGATGTTGATGCCGCCGACCATGCTGTCGATCTGCTTGCCGCCCGAGGAGGGGTCGGGCAGCGGGATCGGCGCGACGCCGTAGTCGTCGGGGGTCATGCCGCCCGTCTTGAGCGTGCCGCTGGCCGACTGCCACATCACCATGGCGGCCTTGCCGCCGATGAAGTCCTGAAGCGCCTCGGTGCCGTTGGAGTACGCGGCGTCACTCGGGTTGGTGATCTTGTCCGAGGCGATGAAGTCGAGGTACTGCTTGACGGCGGCCACGTTCGCCGGCGAGTCGAACTGCGGCTTGCCCGAGCTGTCGAACAGGTCACCGCCCTGCTGCTGGCCGAGCGTGAAGATCATGTGGGCGTTCTCGCTGACGCTGGCGCCCTCGACGGCCAGGCCCCACTTGCCGTCCTTGGTGAGCTTCTTGCCGTCGGCGACCAGCTCGTCCCAGGTCTTCGGCGCGTCGGCGATGCCGGCGTCCTTGAACATGTGCTTGTTGTAGTAGAGGGCGTAGGCCGTGCTGTAGAGCGGCGCGCCGACGGGGGGCTGCCCGGGGGCACCCGTCGCCGCGAGGCTCGGGCCCAGGAAACGCGCCTTGCCGCCGAGGGTGTTCAGCTGGGTGTCGTCGAGCGGAACGAACGCGCCGGTCGCCTGCAGCGAGGCCGACCAGGTGTTGCCGATGTTGACGACGTCGGGGCCCTTGCCGGAGGTGGCCGCGGCCAGGATGCGGTTGAGCAGGTCGGACCAGGGGACGACCTCGAGGTTCACCTTGATGCCGGTTTCCTTGGTGAACCGGTCGAGCTCCGGCTGGAGGATCTGCTTGTCGCTCTCCAGGCTCGTGCCCTGGTTGGACGCCCAGTAGGTGATCGACGAGCCCGCGCCTCCACTGGCGGACCCGCCGCTGGACGAGTCGTTGCTGTTGCCGCAGGCCGCGGCGGCGAACATCAGAGCGCCTGCGACGGCGAAGACGTACGGCTTGCGTGTACGCACAGTTGTTCCTCACTAATTCCGGACGGGACCGCTTCGCCCTCCCAGGCGGTGCGGGTCGAGGTGATCGATCAGTGATGGCTGATCAGCGGGGTGGACATGTTCTGTGCCCTGGGGGCCGTCCCAAGATCGCGATACGACCTGGCTCCCTATTTAAGCAGAAATGTCGTAAATGTCACGTTTGCATCATTGGTTTCCGTTTTAGCACCGATCATTTGGCGTCGGCGGGGATTTGCCGGCCCCTGCATCGGCACTTCTCGGCCTCTTCGCCCGCAACCACGCCGGCCGGCCGCCTCGCGGGCGGGAGATCCGTACGGGGAGTCCGGCCAGGTCTCGCGTCGAGGGCGAAGACGGTGCGCAGCATGGTCGCCGCTCGATCCGGGCCGCCCGGGTGTGGTCGTGTCCACGTCGCGCGCGCAGTGCGCGGCGCTGCCCGGGGAGGCGCCGGCGAGCCGATCGTGTCGATCAGCCCGGCATGGCGATTCTCAGCTTCCTGTGTCCCAACGGAGTCTTTCTGGTTATGGCGATAGTCCTCGGCGCGAGCACACCATGAGGGACGGCGGAGCACCGGCGAGTGGGATGTCTCGTCTGTGGCGTCCCGGGCGGCGCGGGGGGTTCCGCGTCTGCCCGTAGGTCCCGATGGCGACCGTTTCGGTCGCGTTGTGAGCTACTGCAGGGGCGTTACCGCAATGTTACGAAGGGGTATTTATTAAAGGTTTTTCGATACACTAGCCACAGGCTAGATCGGGCGTCAACAGTCAAAATGGCAAAGGGCCTGCGGCTGCCGGTACGGCCCAGCCGAAGTGCCCCGTGAACGGGCGGAACGAGCCATGGGTGACCGCTCGCGAGGCCGGGGGAAATGACGCTTCGCGCCGTCCGTATGGGCACGGCAGGCATCCCCGACGGCAGGCCGCCGGTCGCTGTCGAGAGGCGCGGAGAGGGCCCGGGGCTACCGGGCGTCGGCGGCGCGCAGGGTCGTGGCGGGCCAGCGGTCGCTGTGCGGCGAGCCGAACAGCCGGCCCTCGACCTCGTTGAGCGCGCGGCGCACTCCGCCGAGGACGGTCGCCCTGTTCCCCAGGGCCGACAGCGCCAGCCGCGGCGGCGGGGCGGCCAGCCTGCGGTAGAGGTCCAGCGTCTGCTCCTCGATCGGCGGCATCAGCCGGTCGGCGGCCTCGGCGGAAAGACCGCAGACGACGACGAGCTCCGGGTCGAGCAGCGTGGCCAGCATCGCGATGGGACGTGCCACGATCCCGCCCACCTCGTCGGCGATCCGCCGGGCGGCGGGGTCTCCCCGATCGAGCGCGGCGAACACGACGTCGGGCGTGACCTGTCCCGGGTCGCCGTGCGCCAGGTCGTGGAGCACGCCTTCCCGGTCGGCCGGGTCGCGAACCTCATCGGCTCCGAGCTGGGCCATCTTGTTCATCACGCCGCCGGCCGGCCCCATGCCCGACAGCAGGTCGACGGACGTCATCTCACCGGCCAGCCCCTTGCTGCCACGCACGAGACGGCCGTTGACGATGAGCCCGGCCCCGAAGCCGTTCTCGCACACGTCGAGCAGCACGGCGTTGTCGTATTTGCGGGCGGCGCCCTGCCACTGCTCGCCGATCATCGCGAGGTTGGCGTCGTTCTCGGCGACCACCGGCCACGGGAGCGTCTCGTGAAGCCGTGTGATGACGTCGCGTGTGCCGGCCCGATACTCCGCGGCGGTCGAGGGCTCGTACTCGCGGGACTGCACGGGGGCGGGGATGCTCACGCAGGCCTGCCACACCGCGTCGGGCGCGATTCCGGCGAGTTCGACCACGTCGTGGGCGATCTCCGGACCGTGCACGGCGACCTGTGACCGCAGGCTCGGGTCGGGGGTGATCTCGCGGGACAACTCGCCGCAGACTCCGCCGGTCAGGTCGGCGACGGCGGCCGTGACGCGGCCTTCCCGGATGTCGAGGGACAGGACGAACCCGGCGCGGGGGTTGATCTGGTAGCGGCGGGCGGGACGGCCGGGCTGGGAGTCCTGGACGGGGTCGTTGTCCACCTCCACCACGAGCCCCTGAGCGATGAGCCAGTCGCAGGTCGTGTGGATGGTGGGGCGCGACAGGCCGGTCACCGTCATGAGGTCCCGGGCGGTGCAGGACTCCCGCGCGCGCATGGCCTCATAGACGGCGGCGGCGTTCATCCAGCGGATCTGGGCCGCGGACGGGGTGCTTGTGCGCCTGGACACCGTGTTCCCTCCTAGCTCCGGCCTGCCGGCGATGCGTGGGCGCACGTGATCAAGCTACCCACGGCCCACCTTCGTGGAGTCGTGCCAAGTGCGCGGGGAGGCGCTGATCAGCAGGTCAGGGCAGGTGTGGTTGCTTGTCGACGTCAGGTGGCGGGCCGGCCGGTCCGGAAGAGCCGCGGCCCGCAGGCCCACCCTGCCGGACGCGCTCGAACGCCCCAGCCGGGGCCTTCGCCGGGATTGAGCGTATTACATGTCGGCGCATAGCGAGAAGCACACCCCGGCCACCCGTCGTAGAGCGCTCTCACGGCGCAGCACCATTCCGGACTTATTGTGACATTTGAAATGAGACATCCGTAAAGCCATTAACATTTCTCATGACATGAAGTCAGATCAATTATCATCCGCTCGGCGCACCTGGTCGGATCGCCCGAAGCCACTGGTTTGATCGCCCGCGGGAAACGAGCCGGGGAGCGATGAGGCATAACGCGCGGACACCGTCAGCGGAAAGATCTCACCGGCTACGGCCGTATATGCGCGTGCGGGTGTACGGCGCGAATCCGATCGATTCATAGAGCCGTTTCGGCGCGGGATAGGCGGCGTCTCCGCGCGCGTAAACGATGGCGCGCCGGCCGCCCGCCCGGGCGAACGCGTGCAGCACCGCGACGCATACCGCGCGGGCCAGGCCGAGGCGGCGCCGGCCCGGCCGCGTGCCGACCGGCTCGAACGCCCCGACGCCGTTCGTCTCGTCGAACCAGCCCTGGCAGTAGGCCTCGACCTCACCGTCGGGTGAGGTGACCACGAGGTCGTATTCGGGCCGGTACGGCCACTGCATCCTCATGCGGGCGTGCCGTTCGGCGGTGACCCGGGCCGAGCCGAAGGCGGCGCGATGCGCGGCGGCGCGACCGGCGACGCCGGCGTCGTCGCGCTGGACATCGATCGTGTAGCCGTCGGGCATGCCGGGAACCTCCGGCAGCCCCGTCAGCGGGCGGCCCATGCACACCATGAACGGGCCGTCGTCGGCGGCGGTGTAGCCCCGCCGTTCCAGGGCGGCGATCAGATGAGTCTCCGTCGCGGCGACCTCTACGGACGGCGGCCCGCCGGCCGTGTGCTCGGCCCACGCCAGCACGTCGCCGGCCATCTCGGGATGCTCCGGATCGACCTGGAGCATCAGGGAGTCCGGAGACTCCAGCCAGCCCCAGGCCAGGGTGCGATCCCCCGCCGTCCAGACGGCGGTCGGGCATTCGAATTGGCTGCCGAGGGCCAAGCACCAGTTCCAGGTGAGGTCGCCGGCATGCCGGTAGCCGGTCACGGGGAAGACGCGGGAGGCCAGTTCCTGCATGGCCCGCAATGCGACGGGTCCGGCGTGCTCATCGCGGCGCATGGCCGCCATGGTTCCCGCGGCGCGCGGGTTCGCGCAATCGAGAATCCGCCCGGTCAGATCCTTCCGTTGCGGCGCAGGAGGTCGATGGCGCTCACGGTGGTGTAGCCGCGCCATTCCATCGCGGCCGCGGGTGAGATCGGGGCGAAGTCGATCGTCCACCCGCCGTCTCCGGCCTGCGAACCGGCCAGGCGGTCCAGGTCGGCCGAGACCGCCTCAGGCGTGAACAGCTTCCGTGCCGGGGTGCCGGGATACGGCGCGACGCCGAGCGGGCGAAGCGTCTCCCCCTCGGCGCCTCCTTCGACGGGTAGAAGGCCGTCGGAAGGGAAGTACGCGCCCACGTGGCCGAGGAGATCTTCCGCCTGGGGATGCGTGGCGTGCACGGCGTCGAGGAATCGCGCCACAAAAAGCAGCGTGTAGGCGTGCGGCGCCTCGTCGAGCGCCGCGATGCCCGCCAGGCAGTACGCGGTGGCCCGGCCGAGCCAGGGATGGGCGGCCACGGCCGGGTCCTGCACCGCCACGCGGTGGGCGCCCGCCGCGACCGCGGCGGTGATCTGCAGTGAGGAGACGGTGGTGTCGGCGCCGGCCCACCAGGGGGCGTTCCCTGCGCCGTCTCTGGTGGGCAGGGCGAACGGCACGCCGCCGTCGGGGAAGGAGACCGACTCCAGCCAGTCGCACAGCCCGGCCGCACGCCCGGCCGCGGCCGGGCCGATCTCGTCGAACACCTCGAAGGCGTGCAACGCGCCGGCCGGCTGGCTCTCCGGTGAACGCAGGTCGGGCTCCAGCCCCCAGCCGTAGCCGCCGTCGGGATTGCGGTAGCCGTCCAGCGCATTCAGCGTCGCGGCGACGTCGCCCTCGCCGGTCAGAAACGCGAAGCGGCGGCGGTCGAGGAGACGGGCGTGCGTGGCCATGAAGGCGGCCGCCGCGGAAAGGTCGATGCTCACCGGCTCATCGTGCCCCGCCGTACGGACCGGGTCTTGAAGGAATCGGACATCGGCCTCCCTCGCCACGGAGCTGCGGCGGGACTGATGGGCCGAACCTCCGTGTCAGCCCCGGCGCACTCAGCCGGTCACCGCGCATCACCGTGGATCAGACGGATGATCGCCTGACTCATGCGGCCGTAGTCGTGGTCGTTGAGGAGCTCGCCGCGGACGGCCAGGTCGTTCATCACGGCGATGCGATCGGCGAGCGTGACGATCTCGGGCAGGTCCGACGAGATCAGCAGCAGGGCCAGTCCCTCGCCGGCCAGCTCGGCGATCAGCTCGTGGAAGGCCGCCTTGGTGCGCACATCGATGCCGACGGTGGGCTCGTCCACGATGAGGATCTCGCAGCGCGCGGCGAGCCACTTGGCGAGGCTGACCTTCTGCTGGTTGCCGCCGGACAGCTGGCCGGCGAGCTGGCGGGGCGAGGACGCCTTGATGCCGAGCCGGTCGGCGTACTCCTCGACGACGCGCCGCTCCGCCCGCTCCGTCACCAGCCCGGCCCGGGCGAGGCTCCGCCAGACGGTCACGCCGATGTTGCGCGTGATCGGCTGGTCGAGGAACAGGCCCTCCTCCTTGCGGTTCTCCGTGACATAGCCGATCCGGTGGCGGCGCAGCGCCTCGCCGACGTCGCGGATGCGGACGGGCCGCCCGTGCACCTCGACCGTGCCCGACGTGATGCGGTCGAGCCCGAGCAGCGCCTTGGCGAGTTCGCTGCGGCCCGCGCCCACCAGCCCGTACAACCCCAGGATCTCGCCGGGGCGCACCGACAGGGAGACGTCGCGGTGCCCGCGGGCGGTGCTCACCTCCCGCAGCCGGAGGGCCGCCGGTGTCTCGGGATCGACCCGCCGCTCGGGCAGGCGCACAGACGCGTAGGCCCGCCCGACCATCAGGTCGACCACCTGGTCCTGGGTGTATCCCGCCAGGGGCTCGGCGTCGGCGACGGTGTGCCCGTCACGCAGCACGGTCACCGTGTCGGCGACGGCGAAGACCTCCTCCAGCTTGTGGCTGACCAGCACGACGGCGTGACCGTTGTCGCGCAGCTTCCCGACGATGCCGTAGAGGCGGTCGGCCTCGTCTCCGGTGAGCGAGGCGGTCGGCTCGTCGAGGAGCAGCACCTTGCTGTCGACGCTGAGCGCCTTGGCGATCTCGACGAGCTGCGCCTGCGCGACGGACAGCCCGGCGACCGGCATGTCGGGGTCGAGGTCGAGGTCGAGCAGGTCCAGGCAGCGGCGGGCCTCTGCCTTCATCCGCGGCCGGTCGACCAGGCCGAATCGCCGCGGCAGGTGGTGCAACACGATGTTCTCCGCGACGGAGAACTCGGGGATCAGGTTGCGTTCCTGGTGGACCACGCCGATGCCGGCCTTCTGGGCGTCCAGCGGACCGGCGAGGTGCACCTCGGCGCCGCCCATGAGCACCCGGCCGCCGTCCGGCCGGTACACGCCCGTAAGGATCTTGATCAGCGTGCTCTTGCCCGCGCCGTTCTCGCCGAGCAGGGCGTGCACGCTCCCCGCCGCCAGTCGCAGGGTGGCGCCGTCCAGCGCCCGCACCCCGGGGAAGGTCTTGACCAGACCCTCGGCGCTGAGAATCACGACGACCTCCGCAACAGCTTCTGCCGCACGGTGCCGAGCAGCACCGCGCCGAGGACGACCGCGCCGATGATCAGGTCGATCCAGCGCGGATTGATGCCGAACTGCGCCTGCATGACGTCGACCAGCCGGACGAGGAAGGCCGCGAGGCAGGTTCCGGCGACGCTGACGACGCCGCCGGCCAGCGCGACCCCGCCGATGATGGGGGCGGCGAAGCTCGGTAGCAGAAGGTCGTCGCCGATGCTGGAGTTGACCGAGCCGGACGCGGCGACGGTGATGACCGCGGCCGCTCCGGCGAGCAGCCCGCTCAGCCCGTGCGCGAGGACGATCGACCGGTCGTTGGACACCCCGGACAGCCGAGCGGCGAACGGGCTCCCGCCGGTCGCGAGGAGGTGGCGGCCGGCGACTGTGCGGGCGAAGAACACCGCCACGAGGGCGGCGACGGCGAGCGCGGCGAGGAACACCACCGGCAGCCCGAGCACGGAGGCGCGGCCGAAGTCGCGCAGCCGCTGCGAGTATCCCTGGAAGGTGTCGGGCCCGTTCACGCCGTACCTCAGGCCCTCGATGATGGTCATGGTGGCGAGCGTGACGATGAACCCGTTGATCCGGGTCACCACCACGAGCAGCCCGTTGACCAGGCCCGCGGCGAGGCCGACGGCGAGCGCGCCGAGCACGGCCACCGGCGCGGGCAGACCGGCCTGGAGCATCAGCCAGGCCGCGACCATCGAGCACAGCCCGGTGAGGGCGCCGACCGACAGGTTCATCTGGCCGATCGCGAGGACCACCATCTGGGACAGGCCGATGACGATCGGGACGGCGAGGTAGCGGAAGAACGCGTCCAGGGTTCCGCCGGACAGGAGGTTCCCGTCCGTGGCGACGGCCAGGGCCGCGAAACCGGCGACCGCCAGCAGCGCGAGGGTGAACTCCGGCCGGCGCGTGGCCCGCCTGATCCGCCCGCCTGCGGGGGTTTCCACCATGGTGCCGGCGCTCATGCCCGAGCCCCCCTTCGTTCGCCGATGACGTGCCGGATCCGGTCCAGCGAGAGCGCGACCAGCAGGACCAGCCCGATGTAGAGCTTCAGCTCGTCGAGCTGGAACTGCAGCAGGTTGAGCCCCTTGTAGATGACCTGGGTGAGCGTCGCGCCGAGGACCGTGCCGAGGACGCTGACCGCTCCCCCGGCCAGCAGCGTGCCGCCGAGTACGGGCCCGAGGAACGACGGCAGGAGGAACTGGTCGCCGATGCTCGCCGAGAACGCCCCGTTGTTGGCCGCGAGGAGGAATCCGGCCAGCCCGGCCAGGAGCCCGCTCAGCGCGTGCGCCTGCAGCACCCGTCTCTTCGTGGGGATGCCGGACAGCTCGGCCGCCTTCTCGTTGGCGCCCGTCATGAGGATCTCTCTGCCGAGCCTGCCGTACCGGAACAGCAGCCCGACCGCGAGCGCCGCGACCAGTGCGATCGGGGCGATCAGCGGGATGCGGGGGCCGCACACCTCGCCCATGCAGTAGTCGGCGAAGGTGTCGTTGCGCAGCGTCGTCATCCCCGCGGGCTGGCCGCTGAAGGCGACGCCGTCGGTGAACCGCGTGTAGAGGATCGTGATCAGGCCGACCAGGGCGAAGTCCATCGCGAGCGTGACCACGAACGAGTTGACGCCCGTACGCGAGATGATCAGCCCGGCGAGCGCGCCCAGCAGGGCCCCGGCGGCCAGCCCGATGACCAGTCCCACGGGCAGCGGCACTCCGAGCCGGTCGTAGGCGAGCCCCATGGCGAAGGCGCTCATCGACGCCATGCTGCCGACGGCCATGTTCATGTGCCCGAGCGACAGGACGGCGAGCTGGGCGAGCCCGACCACCGCGTAGACGCTGATGTCGGACTGCAACGGCACCAGCGTGAGCGTGGTGTCGAGGAAGGCGGGCCGCAGCGCGGTGAACAGCACGACGAGGGCGACGAGCAGGACGACCAGGCCGAGGCGCGGGTTGGCCCACAGCGGGATCCTCGGGGGCCGGCGCGTCTCCGGAGGGCGGGCGGTCTCCGGTGCCGTCGTCGCCGGGCTGCTCACCGCACCCTCCGGTCGTCGATGGCGTCGCGGTCCCACACGATGCCGAGCCCGGGGGCGGACGGCGCCAGGGCGTGCCCGTCGACGACCTCGATCTCCTCGCGCGTGATCGCCCGCAGTTGCGGGATGTGCTCCAGGTAGCCGCTGTTCGGCACCGCGCAGCACAGGCTGACGTGCAGCTCCATCAGGAAGTGCGGGCAGACCATGACGTTGTGCGTCTCGGCCAGGTGGGCGACCTTCAGCCAGGGCGTGATGCCGCCGATGCGCGCCACGTCGACCTGGACGATTCCGGCCGCCCGCCGCTGCAGGTATTCGCGGAACTGCGCCGCCGAATACAGGGATTCGCCGACCGCGACCGGGATGGAACTGCCCGCCGCCACGGTCTCGTGCCCGGCCACGTCGTCGCCGGGCAGCGGCTCCTCGAACCAGTACGGGTCGGCCGGTTCGAGGAGCCGGGCCCGCCGTACGGCCTCGGCCGCCGTGAGCGACTGGTTGGCGTCGAGCATGAGGTCGAAGTGCGGGCCGACGGCGGCGCGCACGGCGGCCAGCCGCTCGGCGTCCTCCACGGGCGAGCGGCCGAGCTTCAGCTTCGCCCCGCGCCAGCCCGCGGCCTGGCTGGCCTTCGCCCCGGCAATCAGCTCGTCGGTGCCGAGGTGCAGCCAGCCGCCCTCGGTGTCGTACAGCGGGATGCTGTCCTTCGCTCCCCCGGCGAGCACCCACAGCGGCTGGCCGGCGTCGCGGCATCGCCAGTCCCACAACGCCGTGTCGACGGCGGCGAGGGCCAGCGACGTGATCGCGCCCACCGTGGTGGCGCGGGTGGCCGCGAACAGGTCGCGCCACACCGCCTCCACCCGCCGGGGGTCCGCGCCGGTCAGCCGGGGCAGCAGGTAGTCGCGGAGCAGGGCAAGGACGGCGGTGCCGCCGGTGCCGATGGTGTAGGAGTAGCCGGTTCCCGAGCCGCCGTCGTCGGTCCGGATCTCGACGAACACGGTCTCCTGTTTGAGGAACGACTGGACGGCGTCGGTGCGTACGGTCTCGACCTCGAGGTCGACGAGATACGCCTCGGCATGGGTGATCGCGGGCAACGAAGCTCCTCGCTGGGGCGGTGGTTCTACTTGCAGGTGAGGTACTGGCTGTCGAAGGCCTTGCGCAGTTCCTCGGTCTTGGCCTGCCTGTCGGCGTCGTAGGTGTCGACGTCGGCCTTGGTGACGACGAAGGAACCCGAGTCGACGACCACGCCGGGCGTCGTCATCGTGCAGCCGCCGGCGAGCTTCATCAGCGCGTACGACCCGACGGACGCCTGGCCGACCGGGTTCTGCAGGACGGTGCCGGCCACGGAGCCGTCCCTGATGCCGGCGAGGATCGTCTGGTCGTCGTCGATCGCGATCACCTTGATGGGGAGCTTGGCCTGCTTGACGCCGTCGGCCGAGGCGACCGCCGGGTTGTAGGCGGTGTTGACGATGGCCTGGATCTGCGTGCCCTTGGCTGCGAGCAGGTCGGCGACGGCCTTCTGCGCACTCTGCAGGTCCTTGTCGACGTCGGTCACCGTCTGCAGGAGCTTGACCTTGCCGCCGGTCTCGTCGACGGCTTTCTGCACGCCGGCGATGCGGCGCTGGGTGTTGGAGTCGACCTTGTTACCGGTCAGGTGCACGAGGTTGCCCGAGCCGCCCATGGCCTGGATGGCGGCCTGCGCGGCCTTGTACGCGGCCTGCTCGACGTCGGTCGACAGGCAGAAGTCGGCCTTGTCGGCGTCGCCCGCCGGGCACGATCCGAGGGATGCGACGGGGAAGCCCTGCCGCTTGAGGTCGTCGAAGGTGGCGTTGATGTTCTCCGGGGAGACACCGAAGACGCCGAACGCGTTGTAGCCCTGGGCCGCGAGCGACTTGAGCACGTCGTTCTGCTTGGTCTGGTCCCAGTCGGAGGTCTCGTTGTAGGTGACGTCGCCGAGCCCGAGCTGGGTCTTGGCCGTGGCGCCCGCCTCCTTCCACGGCTGGAAGTAGGGGTGCGCCCCGCCGGGAACCAGAGCGATCTTGACCTGGCCGGGCGTGCGGGTGGCGGGGCCGGCCGTCGTGTCGTCGCTCTTCTTGGTGCAGCCGGCCAGCGCGAGGGTCACCACCAGTGCGGCCATCCCTGCGGCCCGGACGAATGGTCTTTTGATCATGACCGCACCTCTTGAGATATCGTGGATCCTATAGGATGTTTCATGGATGTATAGTCCTCCGCCCATAGGTCGGTCAAGGCTTAACATTCATGAATTGAGCCGACGAAACAGCCGAGAGGAAGGCCGATGGCACGCCCCGAACCGATCCGGTTCCGGCGCTCGACGCTGGGCGAGGACGTGTACGAGACGCTCAAGGGCTTGGTGCTCGAACACAGCCTGTCCCCCGGGGACCGGATCAACATCGACGCCCTGGCCCGCGAGTTCGCCGTCTCCCCCACGCC
The DNA here is from genome assembly GCF_016863335.1 of Planotetraspora thailandica. Taxonomy (GTDB): domain Bacteria; phylum Actinomycetota; class Actinomycetes; order Streptosporangiales; family Streptosporangiaceae; genus Planotetraspora; species Planotetraspora thailandica. Next base: position 66,634 of record NZ_BOOR01000055.1, on the reverse strand, counting down.
CGTCCGCGAAGCGCTGGCCCGGCTCGAAGCCGACGGCCTGGTGCGCAAGCGCCCCCTCGTCGGCTACACGGTGAGCCCGCTGCTGACCCGCGCCGAGTTCGAGGCGATGTTCGAGATGCGGTTACTGCTGGAGTGCGCCTCCACGCGGTGGGCCGCCGAGCGCGCCGACACCGCACGCCGGGAGGCCATCAGCGGCGAGGCGGCCACGACGGTCGCGTCAGAGGAGGACGACCCGGACGGCTGGCATGCGGCGTTCACCGTGCTCGACGCGCGGTTCCACGACCTCATCGCCGAGGCCTCCGGCAACGAGTTGCTCCGCGACGGCATCAACCGCCTGCACGCCCACCTGCATCTGCACCGCCGCTATTTCCCCTACGCCCAGGCCAGCGCGACGACCGAGGAGCACAGGCGCATCGCCGCGGCCATCCTGGCCGCGGACCCGGACGCCGCCGAGGCCGCGATGCGCGACCACCTGAGCAGCGCGCGCGAGCGCCATCTGGCCGCGTTCGACTGATATCGCTGAAAGGGCTCGGCCTCACGAGTCCGAATGTGCGGCGTTCCTGGCGGAAAGCACGGTTCACACCGCCGTGCCGTACGGGCACGCTGGACGCACTCCCGCCGCGACGGACGGCGGATCACTTCGGATCATTCGGGGGACGCAGCATGCGAGGGCGGTACGGGGTGCGGCCGGTCGCGATACGCCGACGGCGAGACGCCGAAGCGGCTGGTGAACACACGACGCAGGGTCTCGGCGCTCCCGAATCCGCTCTTCGCCGCCGCGGCGCCGACGGTGTGACCTCTCTGCAGCAGCGACTGCGCGTTCTCCAGCCGGACCGTCTCGACGTAACGCGCCGGGGTGGTGCCCACCGCGTCGTGGAACAGCCGGGTCAGCTGCCGTGTGCTCACCGCGGCGACGGCGGCCATGGACGGCACCGTGTAGTCGCCGGCGGGGTCTGCCGCGATCGCGTCCAGCAGGGGCCGGAGGGGATCGTCGCGGCCGACGTGACGGCGGGACGGCGCCGAGAACTGCGACAGCGCGCCGGGCCGTTGCATGAAGACCACCATCGCCTCGGCCACGTCGGCGGCCAGTGTCGGACCGTGATCGTTTTCCACCATCGCCAGGGACAGGTCGACTCCGGAGCTGACTCCGGCCGACGTCAGGATGTGCCCGTCCCGGACGTAGATCGCATCAGGTTGCACAAGCACCCGCCGGTAACGTCGCGCGAACACGTCGGTCTGACGCCAGTGGGTCGTGGCCCGTCTCCCGTCGAGCAGCCCCAGTTCGGCCAGTAGAAACGACCCCGTGCAGACCGACGCCACGCGTTCCGCGCCCTGCACGAGATGCCCGACCGCATGGACCAGTGCAGCGTCGAAGGGCCGGTCCACCATGCCGTACGCCCCGGGCACGAGCACCGTGTGAACCGGGCCGCACTCCGCGGCGGCGCGGGCGACGTGCAGCGTGAGCCCGGTGGAGGTCACGACGTCGGCGCCGTCCGGCGACACCACGGTCACCTCGTACGCCGCGCCGAGCCGGGCGGCGTGGCTGAACACGTCGGCGGGACCCGCGACGTCGATCATCGTCACGCCGTCGAACGCCAGGATCGCGACACGACGAGTTCCGCCCCCACGGCTCTGCACCGACACCCTCCCTCCCCCATGTCCCAGGAAGTCAGGATAGGCACCACTGGGGCACCGACCGTTCTCAGAAAGAAGTCGTCATGATCGAGTCAGCGCCTCGCACTCTGGTTCTGCTGGGCCACCCCGACCTCGCCCGTTCGCGGATCAACGCCACGATGGCCGACGCGATTCGCGGTCTCGAGAACGTCACGCTGCACGACCTGCACCGGGTCTATCCCGGCAGGACCATCGACGTGGCCGCGGAACAGCGGCTCGTGACGGGTCACGAGGTGATCGTTTTCCAGTTCCCGTTCCACTGGTACGCCATGCCGGGGTTCCTCAAGCAGTGGCTCGACGAGGTCATGGCCCGCGGTTTCGCCTACGACACGGGAGGTCTGCTCACCGGAAAGACCATGCTGGTCGCTGCGTCCACCGGCGGCATAGCCGATGCGTACCGGCACGGCGGCTTCCACCGCTTCACCATGACGGAACTCCTGCGCCCGATGGAGCAGACCGCGCACCGCATGGGGATGACCTTCGCCGAGCCGCTGATCCTCCACGACGCCCGCGGCACCGGCGACGAGGAACTCGCCCGGCACGCCCGGCGCTACCGCCGCCTGCTCGCCGCCGTACCCGTGGGCACATGATCCCGGAAACCCGGGATTCAGGCCGAGGCCGGGAACCGGTGGATGTTGTCCTCGACCCATAGGCGCAGGCCTGCCAGCGGCACGCAGGCGTCCACGCCGAGGGGCGTGAGGGAGTACTCCACCCGCAGCGGAACCTCGGGGAAGATCTCGCGGGAGACGAGACCGTGCTCCTCCAGCCGGCGCAGGGTCTGGGTGAGCACCTTGGGGCTGATGCCCTGGAGCCGTTCTTTGATCGCGCCGAAGCGGCGCGGGCCGTCCTCGAGCGCGCCGAGGGCGAGCGCGCTCCACTTGTTGGCGAGCAGATCGAGCATGTCCCGGCAGGGGCAGGCGGCCGCGTAGACGTCGTTCGGGCCGCACTCCGAGATGGTGGTCATGCGAGCATGGTATCCAATGGGAACTAGGCTCCCTTGCGGGTAAGTACTTCACTTCTCATACCGTTGCAGCATGACGAACACGATGCCGGCGGTGGGATACCGCAAACCACTTCCGATCTCCGACCCGGCCAGTCTTGAAGATCTCGAACTGCCGATTCCCGCGCCCGGCCCGCGCGATCTTCTGGTGCGCGTCGAGGCCGTCTCGGTGAACCCCGTCGACACGAAGGTGCGCGCCGGCAATGATCCCGGAGGCCGGCCGAAGGTCCTCGGCTGGGACGCCGCCGGCGTGGTCGTCGAGGTCGGCGGCGACGTCACGCTCTTCCAGCCGGGCGACGAGGTCTACTACGCCGGGTCGATCGCGCGCAGCGGCACCGACGCCCGGTTCCACACGGTGGACGAGCGAATCGTGGGCCACAAGCCCGGCTCGCTGAGCTTCGCCGACGCGGCCGCGCTGCCGCTGACCACGATCACGGCCTGGGAGACGTTGTTCGACCGATTCCGCCTCGACGCCGGCAGCACCGGCACCCTGCTGGTCATGGCCGGAGCGGGCGGTGTCGGCTCCATGGTCATCCAGCTCGCCCGCGCCCTCACCGGGGTCACCGTCATCGCCACCGCGTCGCGGCCCGAGTCGCAGCAGTGGGCACGGGACATGGGTGCGCACGAGGTGGTCGACCATCACGATCTCGTACGGAACGTCCGCGCCGTCGCTCCCGGTGGCGTGGATTACATCTTCTCGCCCATCACCGGAGGGGCCATCGAGGCCTACGCCGAGATCCTGCGGCCCGGCGGCCAGATCACGGCGATCGACGAGCCCGAGGGGCTGGAGCTGCTGCCGCTCAAGGAGAAGAGCATCACCTTCCACTGGGAGCTCATGTTCACCCGATCCCTCTTCGAGACCGACGACATGATCGCCCAGCACGACCTGCTGGAGCGGGTGCGCGACCTGGTCGACGAGGGGAAGGTCCGCACCACCGCCACCACGACGCTCGGGCCCGTCGACGCGGCGTCGCTGCGGCGCGCGCACGAGATGGTCGAGAGCGGCCGCATGATCGGCAAGGTCGTCGTCGCGGGATTCTGACCCGCCCAACCTCCTCGGGTGCCACCGGGCTAAGGTTCTCCGGCGTGACGGGTGTGAGGGCACGCGCCGCCGGTGCCACCGCGGGCGCGGCGGTCACGCTGGGGCTGGGACTGTGGGTGGCGGGGGAACGGCGGCCTGACGCGCTCGACGCGGGCCTCCTGCGGGGGATCACCGGATCAATCGGCGACGACGGAGCCCTGCTGCGCGTGGCGCTCCTGCCGACGGAGCCGTACGTGCTGGTCCCCCTGATCGCGCTGATGACCGTGGCCTGCGCGCTCCGCCGCCGATGGGACGCCGTGATCTTCTGTCTCGTCGGGTCGGTCGTGCCGGTGGCCCTCAACACCTGGGTGCTGAAGCCGCTGTTCGACCGGCCGCTCGGCGACTATCTCGCCTACCCGAGCGGCCACACCGTCAGTCTCGTCTCGGCGCTCACGGTTCTCGTCGTCCTGGCGAGACGGGGCACGGCCCGGGTCGTCGCCGCGACCGCGGCCGTCATCGTGACGCTCATCGCAGGTGCGGCGCTCGTCGGCAGCGGCTTCCACTACCCCACCGACGTGGTGGGCGGCGCCTGCTTCGCGGTGGCGGCGGTGCTCGCGTCGTCGTTTCTGCTGGGACGGCACCGCCACGAATCCGGCCGCCCATAGGCACCGGACGACTGGCGGATCTGACACTTGGCGTAAAACCGCCACGCGTCGACCGGAATACCGCGCGGGAACTCTGTCGTCCGAATGAAGTCGCACGTCATCGCGCTCATGTCTGGCGGCTACCCGCCACCGGCCTCACCGACTCGATTGTTAAATCTTCTGACACCGTCCAGTCGGACTCTTGATGAGTTAACAAGATCGATTCAGGATCCTTCACGTGGGTTGTAAAGATCACATAAAGGCCCACTTCGCTTTCCGGCAGGAGACCCCCGCCCGCGTGAAGGAGACCGTGTGTCCAGCACCTCCCATCACTGGCGAACAGCCCTGACAGGGACCGTCGCCGCCCTCGCACTCCTCCTCCCCCAAGCCGCCGCGTACGGCGCGGCCCAGCCCTCCCCCGAGCCCAGCAAGATCGACAAAGTCATCCAGGCGGAACTGGCCAAAGACGACAAGGCCACCTTCTGGGTGCGCTTGAAGGATGCCGCCGACCTCACGGCGGCCCGTACCGCGAAGACCAAGACAGAGAAGGCCGAGCAGGTCTATCAGGCCAAGACGGAGAAGGCCACGTCGTCGCAGGCCAACCTGCGTAAGCTCCTGACGGCCCAGCACGCCGACTTCTCCTCGTTCTGGATCGTCAACGCCGTCAAGGTGACCGGCGATGCCAAACTGGCAGCGGAGATCGCGAAACTGCCCGAGGTCAAGCAGATCGAGGCCGACCAGGTCGTCAAGCTGCCCGACCCTCTGCCAGGCAAGGCCGTCCAGAAGGTCGACGCCGTCGAGTGGAACATCGACCGCATCAACGCCCCGCGCGTCTGGGACGAGCTCGGCGACCGCGGTGAGGGCATCGTCGTCGCCAACGTCGACACGGGCGTGCAGTTCGACCACCCGGCCCTGGCCGCCCAGTACCGCGGCAAGAACGCCGACGGCACCGTCGACCACAACTACAACTGGTTCGACCCGGCGGGAGTGTGCCCGAGCGACGCGCCCTGCGACAACTACGGCCACGGCACCCACACCATGGGCACGATGGTCGGCGCCGACGGCATCGGCGTCGCCCCCGGTGCCAGGTGGATCGCCGCCAAGGGCTGCGAGAGCAACAGCTGCTCCGACGCCTCCCTGCTCGCCGCCGGCCAGTGAATGCTCGCCCCCACCGACCTGAACGGCCAGAACCCCCGCCCGGATCTCGCCCTCGACATCGTGAACAACTCGTGGGGCGGCCCCGGCATCAACACCGTCGAGGTGTAGCTGATGTGGGTGCCGGTCGACGTCAACCAGTCGATGTACAGGGTGCCGCTGTTGACGTTGAAGACATTCGCCCGGGCGTGGACCGAACAGGTGAAGACCTGGCCGGCGACCACGAGCCCGACCTCGGTCTGCATGAACGTGCCGGACACGTAATGCGCGGCGGTCGCCCTGGGGAACCCTGAGACACCGGTGATCCGGGTCGGGGCCGCGGCGCCACCCCAGCCGGCGTTGTTGTTCTTGAGGGCTGGGTTGAGGCTGGTGTTCTGGCGTGTGGCCACCGGTCACCTCCCGCCCCGGGGCAGGTCAGGAGATGGTGACGGTGGAGGTGACCGTGACCGAGTCGCCGCTGGCCGACAGCGTGGCGGTGGGCGACAGGAGCGTCTCGTAGGCCACAGACATTGGGCTCAACTGCGCGCACGGGTCATGCTCCTGATGGGGTTGTCGATGATCTCTCTGCCTGTGCAGCCACAGGGCTCGAACCTTTCCTCCAGCTCGTGTGCTACGTTTGGGCAAAGTTGCAGTTGTAGTACCCATAAGAACTTATGTGCACCTGACGGTATGCAGCCTCAGGTGCATTTTTGTTTGCCGGTCGACTCCGGGTGGGCCTATCGCGGCGACGCGGGATCCGTGTAGTGCGGATTCCGGCTCTGCCCCTATCAAGAGGAGATTCGACATGGCTACTGGCACCGTGAAGTGGTTCAACGCGGAAAAGGGCTTCGGCTTCATCGAACAGGACGGCGGCGGCGCCGACGTCTTCGCCCACTACTCCAACATCATCTCTCAGGGCGGCTACCGCGAGCTGCGCGAGGGCCAGAAGGTGGCCTTCGACATCACCCAGGGCCAGAAGGGCCCGCAGGCTGAGAACATCGTTCCCGCCTGACCAACCACGAACCGGGGCTCGCACTTTCATGGGTGCGAGCCCTGATTCGTTTTCCTGGCTGGTTCAGGCGGCCGCACACAGCCGCCGAGAAGCTCGCGCTGGCACCGCTCACGGTGGGGTGGACCTTCATACCTCACGGCTTGGCCTCGCCTTCTCCGATCGCCTCGGCGATGTTCTCGGCCAGCTCGGCGTAGATCATGTGCGGCTCGACCTTCTCGGCCTCCGCACCCAGGATCGCGAGACGCCGTTTCGCTTCGGCCTCCGCAGTCTCGGTGAGTAGTTGCGGAACCGAAGAGAACTCGATCATCTTAAGAAGCGAACCGTACGTGCACGGAAGCGCCGCAACGTGCGCCTGGAGCTTGGCCTGGGCGATCCTCGTCCGCGTGCGCGCGTCCGCCCGCTGCGCGCTTACGGGTGCTTCTGCCGGTATGAGCCCGCCGAATCGGGGCGGTATCTCATCGGGCTGGCCCACACGCTCGGCGTAACTTTCGGCGACCCGCTGGAGTTGCTCAACAAGGACTTCGCGTCGCTCACGAGCACGAAGCTCTGCGAACTGCGCGGCCTGGTCCTTGGCCGATTTGCGGTTGGTCCACCACACGGTGCCGAGCGTGACGAAGATCGCGGCCAGAGTGCCCCAGCCCTGTAGTTGGTCGAGCAACGAGGGGCTATCGGCTGGCGCGGGCCTCGGCGTGCTGGTGACGGTGACCGTGGCCGTCGTGGTGACCGTGGCGGTGGGTAGCGGCGTGGGGGCCATCAGCTTTCCTCGAATTCGGCGGAGGTTAGGGGCGACCTGTTGGTCAGTGAGGTTGCGCCTGCTCAACCGCGGTGCGGGCGAAGCCGACCTGCAGCCTTGGCGCGCGGCCGCCGGCTTCCAGCTCAGCCGTATGGCGGCGGCCCGGGCACGTCACCGCCAGGGGCTGGCCCGTCGACAACCGCCCGGGCGACACGTCACCGCACGGACTCTCCCCTACTCCAGGCCCGGTGCACCAGCTGCGGCGGGGACGAGGCGAGCCTTGGCGGTTTCTGCTCGATCGTGGCCTCCCACCACACGTGCCCGCACCGTGTACAGCACCGCTGGAGGCATTCCCCGCGACCGCCTCTGGGGTGCGTTCCATCGGGCGGACGTAGGAGGTGTACGCACCCTCGTTGCCGCACTTGGCGCAGGCGACCTGCTGCTGGACGCCCAGTCCGGCGTCTACACCGCCACCATCGGAACCGCGCCGCCCCGTAGGAGCAGACCCGTCCGCCGGCCCGTCCCCGCCGCCCGGGGCGGGCCGGCGCCCGTTCGCACGAGCTCGCGGGGGCGGCCGGGTTCCTCCCCCGCCGGCAGTGACAGGACGTTGGGCGCCGCCGTAGATTCACCATGATTGTTTCCCCTTCAAGGAGGATTCTGCGGTGAACACCCCCCGACGCCGTATGTCCGCCGCCTTCCTGGCGCTGGCCTCTGTGACCGTTCTCCTCACGCCGGGCACGGCCCGGGCCGCCGGCGACCCCACCGCCGTCGTCTTCTCTCCCAACCCGGTGCAGAGCACCGGTGACGAATCCTTATCCGACGACAAGGACCGCGACGGCGCCGCCTTCGCCTCCGCGTACCGCACGGTCACGCTCACCGACCTGGACGGCTCCGGAACCCTCACCGGCCGATACGTCACGGTCAAGAGCGAGACCGGAAAGGCCGCCCATGCCGTGAACGGGTCCTTCCCCGCATGGCACCGCGACAGCGACCAGTTCGAGCAGGTGATGGGCTACTACTGGGTCACCACGGCGCAGCAGTACATCCAGTCGCTGGGCTTCGGCTCCCGGCTGCGCCCGGTCAACCAGCGCCAGATCGAGCTGCGGATCAACCAGTACGGCGGCGACAACTCCTTCTTCAGGGAGGACAAGGCGAACATCACGCTGGGCAAGGGCGGCGTGGACGACGGGGAGGACGGCGAGGTGATCGTCCACGAGTACGGCCACTCGGTCCAGGACGGCCAGGTCACCGGCTTCGGAACCACCCTGGAGTCAGGCTCGATCGGCGAGGCCTTCGGCGACTACCTCGCCGTCGCCGTGACCAGCTGGAAGACGGGCACGCCAACAAGAACGCCCGAGGCGTGCGTCGCCGACTGGGACTCCGTCTCCTACACCTCCACCGCACCCCACTGCCTGCGCCGCCTGGACGGCACCAAGCACTACCCCGAGGACATGGTCGGCGAGGTCCACGCCGACGGTGAGATCTGGTCCGCGGCGCTGTACGAGATCCGCGCCATGCTGGGCGACCGCGCGGCGAGCACGATCATCATCGACGCGCAGTTCGACTTCACCAAGGACATCACCTTCAAGGCGGCGGCCGAGGCCACCGTCGCCGCCGCACAGCGGCACGGCGGAGCGGCGGCGGCAGGAGCGGTCCGTGCCGTGTTCGCGTCGCGCGGCCTCATCTGATTCCGAATCCGGCTCCGGATCTGACGCCGGGCTGACATGTGCCGGGGCCCCTGGGCGGGGCACCGGCACGCCCCCGTGTCGCCTCCGTGTCACTGTCGAGCCGGCCGCTTCCGCCTTGGCGTCAGAATTCCTTCTTGTCCGTTGAGGCGTGAAGCGCCGCGCCGCGCAGGGCGGCGGCCCGGACGGCCAGGGCCTCGGACAGCGCTTCGCAGTCGTCGAGGGTGAGCGGGGCGCGCGGGAGGAGATAGAGCAGCCCGGCGGGCCCGTCGACAAGGTCGACCGGCAGCGGGCGAGCGCGAGTTTGCGTCGATGTGGTCATCACAATGGACGCCATTCTCGCGCCTCCGACCGACAAAATCGCGGCATTTGTCGGCCCGGCCGCCTCACCCCTTGCTGGCACCGAGGGTGAGACCCGCGACGAAGTGCCGTTGCAGCGCCAGATAGACCACAAGGGTCGGGATGACCGTGATGGTGGCACCCGCCGCGATCATGTTGTAGTCCAGCAGGAACTGGCCCTGCAGGTTCGTGATCCCCGTGGTGATGGGCAGCCGGTCACCGCTGTGAATGAACAGCAGCGGCCAGAAGTAGTCGTTGTACAGCCAGACCACCTCCAGCGTGCCGAGCGCGGCCAGAGCCGGACGCGTCAGGGGCATGATGATGCGGCTGTACTGCTGCCAGACGCTCGCGCCGTCGACCTGCGCCGCCTCCGTCAGTCCGCCGGGCAGCGCTTTCATGTAGTTGGACAGCACGAAGGTGCAAAAGCCCATCTGGAAGGCGACCTCGACGGCGATGACGGCGTAGTAGGTGTCGAGCAGGGTGCCGGAGGAGCTGATCGAGTACGGCAGGGGCGTGTGCTTGAACATCTCGAACAGCGGGGCCGCGAGCACCTGGGGTGGCAGCATGTTGCCGGCGGTGAACAACACGAGCAGCGTCAGATTGAACTTCCAGGTGAAGCGGCTCACCGCGAACGCCATCATCGAGGCGAGCAGAAGCGTCAGCAGGACCGACGGCACGGTGATGGTCAGGGTGTTGCCGAAGTAGGTCGCCATGCCGCCCTGGGTCCACGCGTTGGTGAAGTTGTCCAGGTTGATCGGCCCGTGCAGGCTCCAGTAGCCGTACTTGTCGGTCACCGCCTTCGGGCGCAGCGCCGCGTAGAGGGTCCACAACAGCGGGATCAGCCACATCACCGCCATGACGATCAGGAACAGGTGGGTGCCGTAGTGCGGCCTGCCCGCCCCTCTCGCGGGGGCGGCCGTCGCCGTCGCCGTCATCAGTCAGTCCTCCGGAACGTGCGGACCAGGTAGTAGACGATGGGACCCACCGAGATGGCGAGCAGGATCACCGCGAGGGCCGACCCGACGCCGATCACCGTGCCCACGCCGACCAGGTTCTGGATCACCAGGACGCTGAGCAGTTCGAGCCCGTTGGTGCCCTTGTTGATGAGGTACACGATGTCGAAGGCCCGCAGCGCCTCGATGATCGTGATGACCACGATCACGATGTTGATGGGCCGCATCGCCGGGAACACGACCTGGAAGAAGGTCTGGCGGCCGTTCGCGCCGTCGAGCGCGGCAGCCTCCCGGAGGCTCGGGTCGACGCCCTTGAGGCCGGCGAGGTAGAGCACCATGACGTAGCCGGCGTGCCGCCAGGTCGTCGCCACCAGCGCGGCCCACAGGTTGACGTCGGAGTCGCCGAACCAGTCGACGGCGCCCGGCGTGCCCGCGGTGCCCAGCAGGTTGTTGACCAGTCCTTCGTCGCGGGCGTAGACCAGCTGCCAGATGATCCCCACCATGACCAGCGACAACATCACCGGCGTGAAGAAGACGCTCTGGTAGATGCGGGTGCCGCGGATCCTCTGGTCGAGCAGCACCGCGAGGAGCAGGCCGATCGGGGTGGCGATCAGGGCGAGGAACACCAGCCAGATGACGTTGTGCGCGACGGCCGGCCAGAACGGCGGATACTCCTTGAACGCGTAGGAGTAGTTGCTCAGGCCCGCCCACCGGATGCCGGACAGGTCCAGGCCGTTCCACCGGGTGAACGACAACGCGATCGACAGCAGCGTGGGGATCCACACGAGCACGGCCTGGATGAGCGTCGGCACGCCCACCATCAGGCCGAGCACGAGCCGGTCCCGCCCCGACAGGCGCCGCACCCGGCGTGGCCGCGCGGTGTGCGCGGCCACGCCGTCACGCGCGGCGGCTGCCGGAGGCAGGGTCGTCTGCGGTATGGCGCTCATCGGCTCACTCGGCCGCGTACAGGGACGTGGCCTGCGCCTCGATGGTGCGGGTGTCGATGGTGCCGTCCTTGATGAAGCCCTGCAGGGCGGGGATCATCACGTTGTTCGCCATGGCGGGCAGGGCGTCGCGGTCGAAGAACTGGCTGATGAACTTGGCGCCCGCAATCGCCTCCGCGCCCTTCTTGTTGAGCTCGCTGAACGACGAGGTGTTCGCGTCCTTCGCGGTCTGCATGTTCGAGGAGTCCTTCGCCGCGTACGCGTCCTGCCCCGCGCCGGTGCCGAAGAAGGCCACCATGTCCTTGGCCGTCTTGTTGGACGCGGCCCTCTTCGACAGCACGAAGCCGTCGATGGGCGCCTCGATGGCGTCGGTGCCCTCGACCGCGATCGCCGGGAAGGGGAAGAAGTCGAGGTCGGCGAGGATCTCCTTGTCGGTGACGTCCTGCGCGATGAACGCCCCGATCAGGTACATGCCCGACTTCTTGCCCGTCATGGACCTGGCGCCCTCCTGCCAGGTGGCGCCGAGCGCGGCCGGGTCCTGGTACGGCAGGAGCGCCTTCCAGTTGTCGAAGACGTCCTTGACCTTCTGCTGGTCCCACGACTCCTTGTGCGCGCACAGGTCGAGGTGGAACTGGTAGCCGTTCGTGCGCATGTTGATGTAGTCGAAGGTGCCCATCGCCGGCCAGCCGTCCTTGTCGGCGAACGCGATCGGGATCAGGCCGTCCTTCTTCATCTGGACGCACAGCGAGAGGAACGCGTCGAAGGTGGCGGGGACCTCGTAACCGCGCTCGGCCCACAGGCTCTTGCGGTAGTAGAAGCCCCACGGGTAGTTGTAGTTCGGCACGAAGTACTTGTGGCCGTCCTCGCCCTCCGACGCCTTGGTGATGCCCTCGGAGAAGTTGCCGCCGATCTTCTCCCACACGTCGTCGACGGGCGCGAGCAGGCCCTTGGCCGCGTAGTAGCGCATCTTGTAGCCGGCGTACCACGTGATCACGTCTTCGGGGTTGCTCTGCAGGTACGAGCTGATGTTGTCGACGAGCTGGGCGCGCGGCATCACGTTCATCTTGACGGTCGCCCCGGACTTCGCCTTGAAGGCGTCGACCATCGCCTGAACGGCGCTGCGCGGGACCGGGTCGGACAGGCCGGAGCCGAGCGACGTGGCGTTGGCGCCGGCGGCGGCCGGGGCCGGGCCGCCGCTGCAGGCCGCGAGCAGCGGCGCGGCGGCCAGGGCCGCGGCCCCGCCGCCGAGGCCCCTCAGAAGGGTGCGCCGGTCGAGGCGGGATTCGAAGATCGGCCGGGGGTGGTGCGATGCCATGGGATCTCCAATGGTGGTGAGGGGAGTGCCTGCGTGTCCATGCCGGGCTAGCCCGCCTTCCGCAGGCGGACGAGGGTGCTGGCGTGGTCACCGGGAGGCAGGTCGAGGGGCAGGCCCGAGTGCAGCAGAACGGCGCCCGGGTAGGTCGCCCCGGTGTCCAGGTCGAGGTAGGTCGCCTCGGGCTGGACCGCAGCCAGCCGCAGGGGCGCCGGGTCGTGGCCGAAGGCGCGGGTGGGGCACCAGGCGAGCACCACGTGGTCGTCGTCGCGGGTGTACTGCACCGCGGTCAGCGTGCCGTCGCCGCGCAGGCGGTGCTGCCGGCCGTGCTGGACGACCGGCCGGACGCGCTTGTAGGCGGCCACCAGCTCGGCGCTCTCCTTCAGCTCCTGCTCGGTCCACGCGGTGAGGTCGCCGCCGATGCCGAGGACGCCGGCCATGGCGACGTGGAACCGGAAGCGGAGCGGGGTGCGCCGCGCGGTGGCGACGTTGGGGCTGTCGGTCACCCAGGCGCTCATGACGTGCGCGGGATAGAGCTGGCTGAATCCGTGCTGGATGCCGATGCGGTCGACCGGGTCGGTGTTGTCCGAGATCCACACCTGGTCGGTGCGGGCCAGGACGCCGAGGTCGGCGCGCCCTCCCCCGCCCGCGCACGCTTCGATGCGCAGACCGGGGTGGTCGGCCCGCAGCCGGTCCATGATCTGGTAGACGGCTCGCGTGTGCTCGATCCACAACCGGTCGGGGTCGCCGTGGCCGGGCCACCCGGCCTCGGTGAACGGTCTGTTGGCGTCCCACTTGAGGAAGTCGACGCCGTACTCGCCGACCAGCCGGTCCAGCCACGCGTGGGTCCACTCGGCGGCGTCCGGCCGGGCGAGGTTGAGCACCAGCTGGTTGCGCATCTCGGTGCGGCCACGGTTGGCCATGTGGAGCACCCAGTCCGGGTGCGCCCGGTAGAGGTCGCTGTCGGGGTTGACCGACTCGGGCTCCACCCAGATCCCGAAGCGCATGCCGAGCCGGCGCACCTCCGCCACCAGCGGTCCCAGGCCGGAGGGGAAGCGGTCGGAGTTGGGCGTCCAGTCGCCGAGGCCGGCGCGTTCGCTGGTGCGGGCGCCGAACCAGCCGTCGTCCATCACGAAGAGCTCGACGCCGAGGCGGGCTGCGCGCGCCGCCAGGGCCATCTGGCCGGCCTCGTCGACGTCGAAGCCGGTCGCCTCCCACGAGTTGTAGAGCACGGGGTGGGTCTCGTCGGGGTGGGACAGCACGTGCTCGCGGACGTATGCGTGCCAGGCACGGCTGGCCGCGCCGAAGCCGTTCGCCGTGTAGAGGCCGGCGAACACCGGGGTCTCGAGCGTCTCGCCGGGCGCCAGCGACCAGGTGAGCCCCTCGTGGCCGAAGCCGCCCGTCCACGTGACCCGGCCGACGGGGTCGCGGTGCAGGGTGACCCGCCAGCTGCCGCTCCAGGCGAGGGCGGTGCTCCAGACCTCGCCGTGCTCCTCGACGGCGGTGCCGTCGTCGACGGCGAGCCAGGGGTTGGCGTGGTGGCTGGTCATGCCGCGGCGGCTGGTCAGCACCGTCTCCGCCACCGGCACGTCGGTGCGCCGGAGCTGGAACTCGCTGTTCCAGCCGCCGACGAGGTGGCTCATCCGGTAACGGGTGCGATGCGGGGCCGCCCAGGCGGCGGAGTCGAGGCGCAGCACGGCGACGGGGTCATGCTCGTCCCGGTTCTCGACGAGCGTCCATCGTTCGATCACGTCGCTGCCGGCGTGCACCCGGTAGTTGAGGGTGACCCTGAGCGGGTAGTGCCGGTCGTCGAGGTGGATGCGCAGGTGGCCGCCGTCGTCGTCGATGTCGTGGCCGGCGTACCGCCATTCGACGCCGCGCGTGCCGTCGGCGAACCGCACGAGCAGGCTGGGCGGCCCGAAGCGGGCGCCGCCCTCCACCGCCAGCTCGTCCACGTCGGCGACCGCCTCGAAGCTGCTCGCCGCCGGTGAGATGCGCTCGGCCAGCTCGGCCGCCTGGCCGAGCGTCAGCGGGGCGCCCCAGTGGACGTGCCGCACACTGTCGTCCTCGGCGAGCCGTACGGCATACGCCGTGGTCGGGCCGCGGAGCAACCACAGGCGGTGATCGGGGTCGAAGAGCACAGAGGGCATCGGGTCCTCAAAGTCGGACGGACAGGCCGGTGAGTGCCGCTGAGCGTAGGACTCGTCCGGCCCGCAAATCAATACTTGACGAAGGAAATTATTACGCCTACGTTTCGGGCCATGCTTTCCGAGACCGGCACGGGTGCCCTCGCCCCGGCGGCCACGGCCGTGTTCACGGCGGTGCTGACCGAAGGACCGCTGAGCCGGGTGAGCCTCGCCAACCGGCTCGGGCTGTCCTCCGCCGCCGTCACCAAGGCCGCGCGGCCGCTCATCGAGGCGGGCTACCTCCAGGAGCTGGCCGCGACCGAGCGGACCGGCCCCGGAGCCGGTCGCCCCGCGAGCCCCCTGGCCATATGCCCGGATCGCGAATACTTCGTCGGCGTGAAAATCACCGCCGACGAGCTGATCGGCGTGGTCTGTGACCTGTCCGCCGATGTGCGCGTCGCGGCGCACCGGCCGCTGGCCGACCCCGGCGTCGACGCCGTCCTCACCGAACTCGGCCGGCTCATCGACGACCTGCTGGACGGTCCCGGCGATTACCGGGCCCGCACCCGCCGCCTGGGGCTCGCCGTCTCCGGCGACGTGGACCGCGGCACCGGCCTGGTCCGCTATTCGCCGTTCCTGCGGTGGCACGACGTGCCGCTGCGCGAACGCGCGGCGCGGATCACCGGGCTGGCCGTCACGGTGGAGAACGACGTCAAAGCGCTGACCACGGCCGAGCACTGGTTCGGCGAAGGCGTCGGCGCCGAGTCGTTCGCCCTCATCACCGTCGGCACCGGCATCGGCTGCGGCCTGGTCGTCAACGGCCGGCTGGTCTCCGGCTCGCACGGCGTGGCCGGCGAGATCGGCCACATCGGCGTCGACGCCACCGGCCCCGACTGCCACTGCGGCAGCCGCGGCTGCGTGGAGGCCATCGCCGGAACCGACGCCATCGTCAGCCAGGCCCGCGCGTGCACGGGCAAGCCCGGCCTGACCATCGACGACGCGGTGGCCCTGGCGCGGGGCGGCGACGAGCGGGTCGCCGCCGTCTTCGCCCGCGGGGGCACCGCGATCGGCACCGGCATCGCCGCCGTCGCCAACCTGGTCGGCCCCGCCCGGATCGTCGTGTCCGGCGAGGGGCTGGCCGCCTACGACCTGTTCGAAACCCACATCCGCACCGGATTCGAGCGCCAGGCCTTCGGCGCCGCCGTCCAGTGCCCGTTGTCCATCCGCCCGTTGCCCTTCGAGGAGTGGGCACGCGGAGCGGCAGCGGTGAGCATCCAGTCGCTCGTCGCTCCCTGACCTGTCTGCCTCGAATTCCCCCCTCCGGCCGCGGCGCGGCCGGCATCACCCCCTCAGGAGGCGTGACGTGCAGTCACCATCAGGCACATCCGGACGGCCCGGAGACTCCCCCCGCAGACGCCGGATCCGCGCCGGCGCCTCGCTCCTCGCGGCCGCCCTGGTCGTGAGCCTCGGTGCGGGCGCCGTACCGGCGCAGGCGGCGGGAACCGGTCCGCGGCCCAAGCCGTCCGACAGTCTCGCGACGCCGGGCGCCGTCACCCGGGACCCCTCGTCGGCCGCCCTGGCGGCCGCGGACAAGGCGGCCGCCGCGGCGGCCGCCGACGGCATCGCGGACCGCCCGCTCATGGGCTGGAGCAGCTGGAGCCTGGAGTCCACGAACTATCCGGGGGTCAACCCGGGAGGCAACGGCAACTGGCTGACCGAGGCCCACGTGCTGGAGCAGGCCGACGTGCTGGCCAAGAAGCTCAAGCCGTACGGCTACGACTACGTCAACATCGACGCCGGCTGGTCGAGGACCACCACCTGGACGCCCGGGTTCGACGAGTACGGGCGTGAGATCGCCTCGCCGGAGCGGTTCCCGCACGGCATGAAGTACGTCGCCGACCAGCTCCACGCCAAGGGCCTCAAGGCCGGCATCTACCTCGCCGTCGGCCTGGCCAAGGAGGCCTACCGGAACGGCACGACGCCGATCTGGAACGCCCCCGGCTGCACCACCGCCGACATCGTGTACCCGGACCTGCGCACCACCAACGGCTGGGACAGCTCGTACAAGATCGACTTCTCGAAGTCCTGCGCGCAGAAGTACGTCGACTCGCAGGCCCAGCTGATCGCCGACTGGGGCTACGACTTCCTGAAGCTCGACGGCGTCGGCCCCGGCTCGTTCAAGAGCGGTGACAACTACAACAACGTCCCGGACGTCGCCGCCTGGCGGGCCGCCATCGACAAGACCGGCCGTCCGATCCGCTTCCTGGTGTCGTGGTCGCTCGACCGCAACTACGCCGCAGACTGGAAGAAGTACTCCAACGGCTGGCGCATCGAGACCGACGTCGAGTGCTACTGCGACACCCTCGTGACGTGGAACAACTCCGTGAAGATCCGGTGGGACGACGTGCCCGCCTGGACTCCGTGGGCAGGACCCGGCGGCTGGAACGACCTCGACTCGCTCGATGTCGGCAGCGGTGAGATGGACGGCCTCAACACCGACGAGCGGCAGAGCTACATGACGCTGTGGGCGATCTCCGCGGCCCCGCTCTACACCGGTGACGACCTCACCAAGCTCGACTCCTACGGCCTGTCCCTGCTCACCAACCGCGAGGTCATCGCGGTCGACCAGCAGGGCATCCCGGCCCGTCCGGTGACGCCGACCGGGCCCGCGCAGGTCTGGGGCGCGAAGAACGCCGACGGCACCTACACCGTGGCGCTGTTCAACATGGGCAGCCTGCCCGCGAAGGTGACCGGGAACTGGAGCAGCTTCGGCTTCGGCGGCAAGGCCGCCGTCCGCGACCTGTGGCAGCGCAAGGACCTGGGCACGTACGACGGGTCCATCTCGGCGACGCTGCCGGCGCACGGCTCGAGGCTGTTCAAGGTCACGCCGAAGGGCGGCGCCGTCAAGACGGCCTCCTACGAGGCGGAGGCCGGCGCGAACACGCTCGTCGGCGGGGCCTCGACGGCCGGTTGCTCCAGCTGCTCGGGCGGCACGAAGGTCGGCAACCTCTACAACGGCGGCGCGTTGCGTTTCAACGGCGTGACCGTGCCGAAGGCGGGCGTCTACGAGGTGAACATCCGCTATGTCACGGGCGATCCGCGTTCGGCGACGGTGTCGGCCAACGGGCAGAACGGCGTCACTCTGGCCTTCCCGCCCAGCGGCGGCTGGGACATCCCGGCCACGCTGACCGTGCCGCTGCAGTTGCACGCCGGCGCGAACACCATCGAGATCGACAGCAGCACGCCGGTCTACTCGCCGGACATCGACAAGGTCGAGGTCCCGCTGAGCAGCCGGTAGGTTTCCGGGCCCGGTACGGCGTCACGATATGGCGCGGTGCCGGGCCCTTCTCCGTGTACGAGCATCGAAGTGGGTGAAGGACGGATGGGCGACGGCGATCTCGTTCTGGCGTGGCCGCGGCCCGCGTCGAACTGGTTCGAGGCGGCGCCGGTCGGCAACGGCCGGCTCGGCGCGATGGTGTTCGGCGGCGTCCGGACAAGCAGGTTCCAGATCAACGACGCGACGGTCTGGTCGGGCGATCCGGGAGGCCCGGCCCGCGCGCTCGCGGACGTGCTCGCCGCGGGTGCGGGCCCGGACCGGCTGGCCGAGGTGCGGCAGGCCGTCCGCGAGGACGACCACCGGCGCGCCGAGTCGCTGCTGATGTCCTTCGAAGGCAGGTACAGCCAGGAGTATCTGCCGTTCGTCGACCTGTGGATGACCCTCGAAGGCGGCGGCGACGCGTCCTACGGGGGCCGCACGCTCAACCTCGACGAGGGCCTGGTCAGCGAGCTCGTCCAACTCGGCGGGTGCACCGTACGCCGGCGCACCTGGGCGAGCCGGCCGGCGGGGGCGATCTGCGTCGAGGTCGTCGTCGAGGGCGGCGGCATCGACGACAGCACAGTGGACATGCGGCTGGAGTTGTCCTCGCCGCTGCGCGTGGTCCACCGTTCGGCCGGTGCGGCCGGGTTGACGCTCGGCGTCGAGGTGCCCGTGGACGGCGCGCCGCTGCACGAGCCGGACGTCGCCGAACCCCTGCGTTACGGCGCTCCCGCGGGCGGCGGCTACGACCCCTTCGCGGCGGCGGCCGTGCGGATCGAGACCGACGGCACGGTCACCGCCTCCGACGGCGCATGGTCGGTCGCCGGCATGTCGCGGGCGCTGGTGGTCGTCACCAGCTCGACGGGCGCCGCCGACCATTGGGCGCGCCCGGCGGACCTGATCTCGTCGGCGACCCGGAAGGAACACCTGGCCCGTGCCACCCGAGCGGCAGAGGCCGCGGTCGCGGACGGCGGCGACGAACTGCTGCACGCGCACCGGCTGGATCTGCGCGCGCTGCTGGGGTCGGCCGGGCTCACGATCGGGTCCAGGCGGTCGGGCACGTTCGACGTCGAGCGCGACGTCCTGTCCGGCGCCGACGAGGGCCTGGTTGCCACGGTGATGTTCCAGCTCGGCAGGTATCTACTCGCGTCGGCGTCCCGCCCCGGCGCCGGGCCGCCGGCCAACCTGCAGGGCCTGTGGAACGCCGACCTGCGCCCCGCGTGGTCGTCGAACTACACCGTCAACATCAACACCCAGATGAACTACTGGGGTGCGGAGACCGCGGGCCTGCCCGAGTGCCACGAGCCGCTGTTCGACCTGATCGAACGGCTCTCGCGGACGGGAGCCGACGTGAGCCGGGAGCTGTACGGCGCGCGCGGCTGGGTCACCCACCACAACACCGACATGTGGGGCTGGGCCCTGCCGGTGGGCATGGGGCGCGGCAACCCCTCGTGGGCCATCTGGATGATGGGCGGCGTCTGGCTGGCCCACCATGTGTGGGAGCACTTCGAGTTCGGCCGCGATCTGGACTTCCTGCGTGACCGCGGCTGGCCGCTGCTCCGCGGCTCCGCCGAGTTCTGCCTGGACTGGCTGGTCGACGGACCCGGCGGCCGGCTCGACACCGTGCCCTCCACGTCGCCGGAGAACCTGTTCGTCTCCTGGCGGGGAACTCCCGAGTCGTTGTCGTACTCCACCGCCATGGACATGGCGCTGATCCGCGCCCTGTTCGCGCACTGCCTCGACGCGGCGGAGGCACTGGGCCTCGACGACCCGATCTGCGAGGAGATCCGGGCCGCGCTGCCCCGGCTGCGGGGCCCGGAGATCGCCCCGGACGGCCGGCTGCGGGAATGGGCGGAGGACCACCCGGAACACGACCCGCACCATCGGCACCTGTCGTTCCTGGCGGGCCTCTATCCGCTCGGCCAGATCGACCCGGACCGCACGCCCGAGCTCGCCGCGGCGGCCGCGCGGTCGCTCGACGCGCGGGGGCCCGGCGCCATGGGCTGGTCGTGGGCATGGAAGATCGCGCTACGCGCGCGTCTGGGCGACGCCCGTACGGCTCGGCAGCTGTTCCTGGAGGCGACCCGTCCGTACAGCGACGACCCGGAGGTGAACGTTCCCGTCGACGGCTCGGTCTGGGGCGGCCTGCTGCCCAACCTGTTCAGCACCCACCCGCCGTTCCAGATCGACGGCAACTACGGCATCATGGCGGCGCTGCTGGAGATGGTGGTGCAAAGCCACGGCGGGCTCATCCGGGTGCTGCCGGCCGTGCCTCCCGAGTGGGCCGACGGATCCGCCCGGGGTGTGCGCTGCCGCGGCGGGTGGACCCTGGACCTCACGTGGCGGCACGGCGAGCTCGTCTCGCTGACGATCCGCGACGAGCTTCGGGACGGCACCCGCACGGCCCGCCTGCGCCACGGCGCGACGACGGCCGAGGTGACACTCGGCGCGGGTGAGACGGTCCTGCTCGGGCCGTCGCTGAACGTACGGGAGAGGACGGCGAGCCGATGACGGCGGACCTGCGCGACTACCGCGGCTCCTACGAGGCTCCAGCGGACTTCGACGCGTTCTGGCGCGACACCCTCGACGCGGCGGCCGACCACCCCCTCGATCTGAACCTCACCCGCGTCGACACGGCGCTGCGAACGATCGACGTGTTCGACGTGTCCTTCCGCGGATTCGGCGGGCACCCGGTCAGGGCGTGGTTGCGCGTCCCGCGGCACCGGGACGGACCGCTGCCCGCGGTCGTGCAGTTCCACGGGTACTCCAGCGGGCGCGGTCACCCCCTCGACGACCTGTTGTGGCCGTCCGCCGGGTACGCCCACCTGCTGATGGACACCCGGGGTCAGGGCGGCGCGTGGGCGGGCGGGAACACCCCCGACCCGGTCGGCGCGGGCCCGTCCTACCCGGGGTTCATGACCCGCGGGATCGACGACAGACAGACGTATTTCTACCGGCGAGTCTTCACCGACGCGGTCCGCGCGGTGGAGGCGGTGCGCGCCGTCGACCTGGTCGACCCTGCGCGGGTCGGCGTCGTCGGGGCGAGCCAGGGCGGCGGGATCGCGCTGGCTGTGGCGGGCCTGGCGCCGGACCTGCGCGCGGTCCATCTGCAGGCGCCGCTGCTGTGCGACATCCGGCAGGCCGTGCGCACGAGCACCGACGGCCCATACCTGGAAATATCTGGATATCTAGGCACACATCGCGAAGCGGCGGCCACCGTCTTCGGAACTCTTGCCTATTTCGACGGGATCGCGTTCGCCCAGCGCGCCACCGCCCCGGCATGGTTCTCAACCGGCCTGCTCGACCAGGTCTGCCCGTCCTCGACCGCCTTCGCCGCCTACAACGCCTACGCCGGGCCGAAGGAGCTGCGGGCGTGGGAGTTCAACGGGCACGAGGCGGGCGGATCACTCGACCTGGAGATCGCGCTCGACGCGTTCCGCCGGTCCGTGTGACATCCGCCCGGCGACGGCCGGGTCCCGCTGCTCGTCCTCTTCACGCCGTGCCCGGGCACCGCCACCGCCGGCCGCCTCGCCCCCGTCGAGGCGGCCGGGTGAGCACCCGGGCTCAGCCCACGAGGAGCTTCCTGGCGAGCTCGCGGCCGTGGCCCTCTGCGGAGTCGTGCGCGTTGCGCAGGTTCTTCGCCGCGAGCTCGCGCAGGCTCTCCATGGCCGGCGTCACGGGGGCCAGAGTGAGCTCGCTCTCGATGATCTGCACGTCCAGGCCCCACAGGTCGGTGAGAATGCGAAGCAGCCACGCGGTGGCGTGGTCCCAGCCCTCCCGCGGAGTGCCCGCGCCGTAACCGCCGCCGCGGGCGATCACGAGGAAAGCCGGCCGCCCGTCGAGAGGCTTCGCGCCCGGCCCGAACCGCGCGTCGGTCATCACGAGGTCGACCCAGGTCTTGAAGTGCTGGGAGACGCCGTAGTTGTAGAACGGCACGGCGAGCACGTAAGCGTCCGCCTCGACCAGTTCGTCGGCCAGCGTCGCCGCGAGGGCGACCCCTTCCCGCTGCGTGGCGCTGCGCTCCTCGGACGGCACATAGCCGGCGAACGCACTGGCCGCCCACGCGGTCGACGGCAGCGGGGTCAGGCCGATCTCCCGGCGCACGATGGTCAGGCCGCCCTGCTGCGCGGTCAACGCGGTCTCCAGCGTCGAGGCGACCGCCCTCGTCACCGATCCCGACGCCTCGTCCCGAATGCTCGCGTCCAGCCGAAAGATGGTGCTCACGTGGATCTCCTCGATCAGGAAAGTGGTGACTTAACTAGATGGTCTGATTTTCAGAACATCTCATGAGCAGACCATACGATGGATCCAGGCGGGAGCGCCAGTGCAATGCGTCGTATTTTCAGATAGTCTGAATCTCAGACCATTCGACATGCCGACAGCCGAGATCAGGGAGGCTGCCTCCCGGTGATAGCGTCTGCCGGGCAGAGCATGTGGGCGTCAGATGAAGCTAAACTCGGGCGAGATGGCAGGTGAGACGGCAGAAGACACGCGAGCGCCCGCAGGTTTCGACCAGAACCTCGGATGGGCGCTCGGGACGTTGTTGCGCGCTTACCTCAAGGGGATCGAGAACGTCGTCGCGGAGCTGCCGGGCGGCCCCCGCAGCTACCAGGTACTCTCGCTCGCCGACTCCGGCAAATGCCACAATCAGGCGCAGATGGCCGAGCATCTCGGCATCGACCGCACCGCGATGACCTACCTGCTCGACGACCTCGAGGCGCTGCGGCTCGTGTCCCGCCAGCCCGACCCCGTCGACCGGCGTTCACGGCGCGTCACCCTGACGCCCAAGGGCAGGAAGCTGCTGAACCAGCTCTCCGAAGGTGTCCGTCAGGTCGAGCACCACGTGCTCGGCGCGCTCAACGCCGAACAGTCCGAGCAGGTTCTCCGCGGGCTGTGCCAGGCCGCGAACGGCCTCTCCCACTCCAAGTCGCCCGAGAACCCCTGCCAGGTCGTCGAGTCCCTCGACCTGAAGGACTGACACCCCGCACCGGACCTGCCGTACGGCAGGCCGACGAAACTCACCGGCCTCGCGGCCCGTGCCCGTTCGACGCCGAGCCTGGCCGTGTCAGCGCTCCCCGTCCAGGCCGCTCAGGATTTCCCGCACATTGAGCACGCTCGGATGGCGGGGGCCGTACCGACGCTCCAGATCCGGCAGCAGGTCGCTCAACGTCTTCCTCGCCCGGACGCGGTCCCCCGCGCCGAGTTCGAGCAGCCCGATCTGGCGCCGCAGGTCCAGCACCTGGTCCTCGTCCACGCCGAAGCGCCGTTCGTCGTCGAGAAGCCGGCCGAGCCGCGTCAGTGCCAGCGTGGTCTCACCGGCCGCGGCGTGGCAGTTCGCCTCCATGAGCCGGAAACGCAGGACCAGGTCGCCGCCGGGCCCGTCCCGTTCGGTCAGGTCGGCGGCGAGCGCGGCGAACTCGGGAGCAGCCCGGCGGTAGTCGCCCGCGAGGAACAGGACGTCGGCAAGCTCGATCCGCAGCGCCATCACGTCGGGGGCGGCCGTCCCGAGCGCACGCGCCGCGGGCTCGACGAACGCGGCGAGGACCTCGGCGGCCTGCGTGAACCGGGACTGCACCTTGAGCGCGTGAGCGTCCTTGCGGGCGAGGGCGACGTCGCTGGGCCGGAACGGTTCATGCGCCGCGGCCTGGCGGGCGGGCCGGGTGATCACCGGCGCGACGTAACTCGTCGTCTGGGCGGGCGCGGCGATTCTGCCCACGACGCTCGCGTACATCCGGACCGGGTGAAGCGAAGCCACGTCCACATATCCGGGGAACGCCGGCAGTTGCCGGCAGAAATCCAGCAACCGTTCGTAGACCACGGCGGCCGACGGCGGCCGCTTGTCCGGCGACTTCTCCAGCAGCCAGAGGACCAGCCGCTCCAGGCCCTCAGGCACCTCCCTTCGCCGATGCCGCAACGGGCGCGGGGCCCGGCCCATGTGGTTGTGCATGGACGCGAGCGGCGTGGGCCCGGAGAACTGGTTCTCCCCCGAGAGCATCTCGTCCAGGACGACGCCGAGGGAGTACAGGTCGCTTTGCGGACTGGCAGAGCCCGCCGTCGCCTGTTCCGGCGACATGTATTCCGGTGTGCCGATCGCGACACCCGTCCGGGTCAGCTTCGTCGCCGTCGGGGAAAGGGCGGCTGCGATTCCGAAGTCCAGAACCTTGACCGTTCCGTCAGGGCTCACCATGAGATTGCTGGGCTTGAGATCCCGGTGGACCAGCGAGTTGGCATGGGCGACGGCGAGCACCGAGCAGGTTTGGGCGGCGATCGCCGCGGCCCAGGCGACCGGGATCTCCGTCTCGTCCAGCAAAGTGGCGACCGAGCAACCGGCGACCTGCTGCATGACCAGGTAAATCTCGTCACCATGCGTGCCGCAGTCATAGACGGCGGGGACTCCGGGATGTTCGAGCCGTGCCGTTACCCGGGACTCGCGGACGAAGCGCTGTGTGAGCTCTTTGTCCGGTTTTCCGTCAGGCTGCCGGTCCACCCGGATGAATTTGATCGCGACGGGCCGGTCGAGACGCTTGTCGTAGCCGAACCAGACCTCCCCCATGCCTCCCCCGCGCCGGGAAAGGGGGTCCAGCTCGTAACGACCGTCGATGGTCCGCCTGCTCAATCCGGCCGCCTTCCGTGAACCCTCACGCCCACCGGAGAAATTACCGGATCACCAATGAATGGAGCGGTCCCCCACAAACGTGCGCATCCTTAGAATTCGCACCATGCCTACTGAGGACGCGGTCCGTGCCCGGCGTTACGACGCGCAACCGGTTGCCCGCCAATCGCCCGTGCGTGTGACGCTGGGCGTCCTGTGGGCACTCGTTCCCTTCTTCTCCCTGGGCTTCCTGACCTCGTTCGTCATCGGGTCGGCAGCCATCCGGCTGAGGAGCCGGAAGCAAGGCATCGCGGCCGGCTCCTATCTCGCCGCGTTCGTCGCCTACCTGTCCGCTGTCGACACTCCGGCGCTGCCCACGGACAGCGCGCAGTACAACGTTGCGATGTGGATCTGGATCCTGGGGGCCTGGGGTGGTGGCACCACCCATGCGTTCGTCCTGCGGAGACGAGTGTTCGAGCCTCGTGCGACCGTTCCGCCGGCGCCGGTGTGGCCGGGCACGGCGCCCTCGCCGGCGCCCTCCGGAACCGTGCCCACCCCGTACGGAGGCGCGGCTGTGCCGCCGAACCCGTCCATGCCCGCTGCGAGTTCCTCCTGGAATCCCTGGGGCGCGCCCGCCTCGCCGGTCACTCACCACACCGGTCAGCCGCAGAGGCTCGGCGCCTACACCCTTCTGCACAAACTCGGCGAAGGAGGGCAGGGCGCGGTGCACATGGGCATCGCACCGGACGGGGCACATGTCGCCGTCAAGGTGCTGCACGAGCGGTTCCGCGGGGGCACGCAGGAACGTGACGCCTTCATGCGTGAGGTGGCCGCGGCGCAGCGGGTGCCGGCGTTCTCGACGGCGCGGGTCGTCGACGTGGGCGTCGACGGCGACACGGCCTACATCGTGAGCGAATACGTCGCGGGGCGTTCCCTGGACCGGCTCGTCCGGGAGGAGGGCCCGCTCAGCGGCGATGCCCTGATCCGGCTCGCCATCGCGACCTCTGCGGCGCTCAACGCCATCCACTCCGCCGGAATCGTGCACCGCGACTTCAAGCCCGCCAACGTGCTGATCGGCTCAGACGGGCCCAGGGTCATCGACTTCGGCATCGCCAAGGCGCTGGATCAGGTCACCATGACCTCGGGCGGTGTCAAGGGAACACCCGCGTTCATGTCGCCTGAGCAGGTCTCCGGTCTGCCGGTCGGCCCGCAGTCGGACATCTTCAGCTGGGCCTCGACCATGTTCTACGGGGCTACCGGCCTGCTCGCCTTCAACGGCGCCACGGCTTTCCAGGTCTTCCAGGCGGTCCTTCACCAGCAGCCCGCGCTGCTGCCACTGCCGCCGTCGCTGCGCGATCCGGTGGCCGCCTGCCTGGACAAGGATCCGCAGCGCCGGCCGACCGCCGCCCAGCTCATGCTGGCCATCGCCCGCTAGCCGTCCGGCTGGAGCGCGCCGTCGATCAGCCCGTGCAGCATGTTCGCCGCGAGCAGGCCGCCCATCTCCGCGATGTCGCGTGCCACGTTCTCGAACTCGGCGATCCTGCGGAAGGCGTCGCCGTACCGCCGTTGTTCGGCGATCGGCAGGCGGGGCAACTGGGCACGCCGCACGTCCACCCGGTACGTCCCGGACGACGTGGTGGCCGCCTGCTCGGCCGAGACGCGCAGGAAGCCCGCGACGAAGTGCGGGTCGAGGATCTCCGTGTCCACCCGGATCACGAACAGATGGGGGCCGAGCAGCACCGTGTCCGTCACCACCCGCGCGCTCACGTCGTGGGTGACCGCGGGCACCACGATGTCGCCGGCGTGGGCGACGACCGCCTCCGGCCTCGCCTCCCCCCGGCCCGTCGGCCCGCGGCCCATCGCCACATCCTTGGCGGTGAGCAACGGTGCCTCTCCCGCATCGGTCTGCATCCGCATGGGAGTCTGCTCGAGGTGAACGGTTCCCGCCCGCGCCAGCTCTCCCAATGTGGTCATGGTCAGTTCGCGCGTCTCGCTCCGGACGGCCGGTAGCAGGCGGGTCAAGCCTGAGGCCCGCTCGTTCAGGTCATCGCGTGACTTCGTCAGGTCTCCCATCCGTACGGAGGGCGCCTTGGGGAGATAGCGGGACGGCGTGAGATCCACTTCGTCGTCCAGCAGATCCATGATCGGCACAGCCCGGCCGGCCGCCTCCAGGCCGTCGGCGAACGACTCGATCGGGCCGTCGGCCATCAGGACATGTGTGGGGACGACGCCCTTTTCATCCGGGCGGCGCAGGAGCCACAGGTGCGGTGGCAGGGTCGACTGCGGGGCCGACCCCGCGGGGAGACCCACCACCGCCTGAACGGTCCCCGTCCGCAGGAGTTGCGACCGGATTCGCCGCCCCGAGCGCCTGCTCGCCGCGGCAGGCGGCATGAGGACGACCACATGCCCGCCCGGCCGCACGCGGGCCAGGCAGTGCTGCACCCACGGCAGTTCCGACTCCCCTCGTGGCGGCAGGCCGTACTGCCAGCGTGGATCGTTGGTCAGCACGTCATAACCCCAGCCCCGCTCGTTGACCGGGGGCACGCACAGCGCCGCATCCACTTCGACGCCGGGGAAGGCGTCGCCGAGCAGTGCGTCGCCGGCGCGGATGTCCGCCTCGGCACCCCGGGCGGCGAGGCGGGCGGCGGCGAACCTGGCCATGGCGGCGTCGCGTTCCTGCCCGAACACCCGGCGGGGCCGTGGACCGTCCGGCGACACGGCGGCCAGCAGCAACGTTCCGAAGCCGCACAGGGGGTCGAGGACCGTTTCGCAGGGCCCGAGCAGGCTCGCCATCAATGCGGCGACGTCGGAGCCGACCACCTGCACGCGCCGCGAGTGCGTCTGCACGTAGCGCCGGAAGAGGAACTCCACCGTGTCGCCGACGCCGCTCGCGGCCGCCAGCCCGGTGGCGCTCTCCAGCAGGGGGCCGGGGACGTGCGCGCCCGCGAGCTCAGGCTGCGGCGGCTCCTGGCCTGCGCCGACGAGCGACGCCGCGACCGAGCTCACCAGGGAGGCGAGCTGGAGGTCGTCCGCGGAGTTGCGGATCTGCTGCCACACCCGCTCGTCCTCGGGCAGCTCCTCCAGCTTTCCCTGGCCGCGCAGCCACGTCTCGACTTGGGAGAGGGAGAACAGCGGATTCGACGACGTGCCGCCGACGGGCTCGGGAAAGTCCGGAAATCTGCGGCGCCAGTTGCTCACAGCGGCCCGGCCCACTCCGGCCAGCCGGGCGATGTCGCCCGATGCCACCGTGGCGTCGTCGTGCATCACGCACCTCTTTCCGATTCCCCGGCGGAGACGTACACGGGCCGCGGCTCTGGACCAGTCTGGCAGGGATTCCGGTTCGATCAGCCCAGAGCTCTGACATATGCGCTGCAACCTACGGCACTTTTCCGGAAATTGTCCACATCGCGAATCAGCTTGTGCGCCGAGTTCACAGTCTGCTCTAATACCGGACGTCTACACGGAGCCGGTCGTACGGCGCCGCGCGACGGGCGCGGAACGCACGCCGTTGCGCGTCGGCGCGCTCGACCGGCTCACCCCTCGATGACTGGAGATCTCATGCACGACAACCCGCAGAACGTCGCCCCCCAGGGCTATGCGCAGCCGTATCCGCAGACCGTGATCGTGCAGCAGAAGAAGAGCGGCGGCTGCCTGAAGGCGGTGCTCATCGGCGGCGCCGTCCTCGTCGGCCTGGTGGTGGTCGGGGTCGCCGTCAGCGGTTCCGGCGATGAAAGCACGTCGGCCGCTCCTGGAGCGGGGACGTCGCAGACCTCGAAGGGGTCCGGGGACAAGGCGCAGGCGCCCGGCGTCGGCGACGTGGTGAAGGACGGCAAGTTCTCCTTCAAGGTCACCACGGTTGAAAAGGGCCTGTCCAAGGTCGGCGAGGGCCTGACCGTCTCCAAGGCTCAGGGGCAGTACATCGTGGTCCACCTGACCGTGAAGAACACCGGCGACGAGGCGCAGATGTTCAGCGATTCGGACCAGAAGCTCATCGACAGCGCGGGCCGCGAATATGACGCCGACTCCGGTGCCGCGATCTGGCTGAAGGACTCCAATGCGTTCCTGAAGAACATCAACCCCGGCAACGAGGTCAAGGGCCTGGTGCTGTTCGACGTGCCGAAGAACTTCAAGCTGAAGGCCATCACGCTGCACGACTCGATGTTCTCCGGCGGTGTCACCGTGTCCCTCGCCTGATGGCCGGGGAACCGCCGGCCGGCGCCTTCAGGAGTAACGCCGTTGCCTGACGGATGTGGCCAGGGCCGCCGCCCGGGCCGCCTCCGTCGGCGTGAACGGCAGGTCGGGACGGCTCACCAGCAAGGCGCGTTCCGGGTGGACGGAGACCACCAGGGTCGTACCGAGCTCACCGGCGTCGTCCACGGTGTCGCCCGGGCGGCGCCATTGCACGTCGGGCGCACGCAGCAGCTCGGCCATCGCCTCGGGCAGCCGGCCCGGGTCTTCGCTGACGCGGTGCGCCAGCACCAGGGCCTGCACGCCCGGATCGATGAGATCCTTGACCTGGGCCCGCACGACCACGATGTCGAGCCCTCCGGCGTCGCCGACGGCCGCCCGCAGGTCGTGCCCGGTGAAGCCCGCGGGCGCCTCGACGACGAACTCGTCCAGGGCGTCGCATCCCGATATCGCGCTGCTGCCCGTTGCCGCGATGTGCAGGGCGAGCACGTTGCAGCGAAGCCGGGCGAAGGCCCCCGCGAGCTCGGCCAGCCGGCCGGGCCGGTCGACCACGCGGGTGCGGATGCGCCACAGGCGCATGGGCCTGTCCTCTCCGACGTCGGCGGTTCCGCGTGGAGCGCGCGCGCTTCCGCCCCGGTGGGCGAGCCGCTTGTGGACGGCGGCCCCCGCGACGAGCGCCACTCCGAGGGACACGAGCAGCAGCGGTCCCGGCTCCGTGTCGCCCAGCATCGTCGCGAGAAGGTGCGCCACGCCCACGGCGACGAACAGCGCCGCCAGTTCCACGGCCTCCCGCCGCCAACTGGAGGAGACGTGACGCCCGTCCGGCGTCGTTCCCGACCGGGCTCGCCCGGCCCCCCGTGCTCGAGTCATGACGCCAGGCTGACCATCGGTTGTTTCACGATCACGCAGCGTGCAATTACGGTGGCATTAAACCTGGCGCACCCACGGTACTTCTGCGTTGCCGTACGGCGAGCCGTGCCGACGCCCGGGGGGTTCACGCCGTGTGGAGCAGACGGGACAGCACGCCCGGGAGGTCGTCGGGGGTGGTGCCGCGCCAGGCGACGAAGCCGTCGGGGCGCACCAGCAGCGGCCCGTACGGCCAGCCGTCGATCAGCCGAGCGCCCGCGGACGCCCACGCGGTGTCCTCCGCGCCCGCCAGGACGGTGAACCGCGACTCGACCAGGTCGAGGGAGGAGACGCCGTCGGCGACCCACATGTGGGGGACGCGCGAGCCGACAGACCCGTCGAGGTCGAGGGCCACGTCCTCGGCCGACGGCAGATCCTGTACGGCCTGGCCGTACCGGTAGCCGAGTTGCACGACGGGGGCGTTGACCACACCCGCTCTGGCCCGCTCGGCCGCCATCGCGGGATCGTTGTCCCAGTGCAGGCGCGGGTCGGCCAGGCGCAGCAGAGCCTGTTCCATGGCGAGCGCGCCCACGGGCCGACGCTCCTCGTCGTAGGTGCTGAGGAGCGCGGGGCCGGCCTCGCCCCGCAGCACGTAGGCGAGTTTCCACGCGAGGTTGTGCGCGTCGGCCACCCCGGTGTTCATGCCGAACGCCCCGAGCGGCGGCACGGCGTGCGCGGCGTCCCCGACGAGGAAGACGCGCCCGGCGGAGAACCTGTCGGCGATCTGGGCGCGCACCCGCCAGGGCAGCACGCTGACGATCTCGACCTCCAGCCCGGGGTCGCCCACCGCCGCCCGGATCACGTCCCGCGCGTGCGCGGGGTCGGCGTTGGTATGGAACACCCACTCCTTCTCACCGTCGATCGTCACGATGGTCCCCGGCGCCTCGGGGGTGGTGACGGAGCAGACGGCGAAGCGGGTTTCGCCGATGACATGCCGCAGGTCCGCGCGGAACAGGACGTTGTTGATGCCGGGCCCGAGCACTCCCGGGCCGGACAGGCCGATGCCGAGCGCGTCGCGCACGGCGCCACGCACGCCGTCGGCCGCCACCAGGTAACGGGCGCGCACGGTCCGCGTGCCCCCGGCGCCGGCCAGCACGGCGGTGACCCCGTCGTCGTCCTGCTCGAACGAGACCAGCTCGGTCCCGTAGGAGACGGTCGCCCCGCGCTCGCGGGCCGCGCCGAGCAGCACTCCGTCGAGCCGGTTCTGCGGGCATGTGCCGCGCATGCGTGCCGGGGTGAAGTCCGGATCGCGGTAGACCTGCGCGCTCGGGCTCATCGTCGTGAAGTCGGCCCCCGCCAGCGTCTCCACGGTGACCTTGCCGAGCGAGATGCCCTTCATGTCGACGGCGACCGCGTTCACGGCGTCCGCGAGACCCATCTCTCGCAGGATCTCCATCGTGCGCGATCCCACGCCCGTGGCTCTCGGGTGCACCTGCGGCCCGGGTTCGCGCTCCACAACGAGCGAGCGAACGCCGTGATGAGCCAGGAAGACCGCGGCGCTCAGGCCCACCGTGCCACCGCCGACGATCAGAACCTCATGCATGAATCCTCCTCATTGGGAACACTGTTCCCGATTTGGGCACACTGTAGCCACAACCGTAGGATGGGCGCCAGAGGGGGTAGGGCGATGTCACTGGTGTGGAGCCGCGAGCCGTACAGTCCCCGGCGGCAGGCGATGAGCCTCGAACGGGTGGCCAGGGCGGCCGTCGCCGTCGCCGATGCCGAAGGGCTCGACGCCCTGTCGATGCGCAGGGTGGCGGCCGAGCTGGGATCGGGCACCACCTCGCTCTACCGCCACATCAGGAACCGCGACGAGCTGCTCGACCTGATGGTGGACGTGGTCAGAGACGAGGTGCCGGCCCTGTCGCTTTCCGGCGACTGGCGGGCGGACCTGGCGGCCCACGCGCACGCCCAGCGGGCCCTGATGTTGCGCCATCCGTGGCTCGGCACGCTGCTGATGATCCGCCCCGCGCTCGGGCCCAACTCGTTGCGCCAGATGAACGAAGCGCTCGCCGCTGCGGCGCAGCTGACCCCCGACGCGACGCGGGTGGCCGGCGTCATCGGCCTGATCGGCGACTACGTGCTCGGCGCCGTCTCACGCGAGCTCGCCGAACTGGAGGCGCACCGCCGTACGGGCCAGAGCGAGCAGGAATGGCGCGCGAGCGTGGGGCCGTACATCAGCGAGGTCATCGCGAGCGGCGACTACCCGCACTTCGCCAGACGCGTCATGGAGGCGCGCGACCTGACGTTCACCGAGCAGTTCGCCTACGGTCTCGAGCGCATCCTCGACGGCATCGGCGGCGGTTGACCGGCTCACTCATGGCGCACCGGGCCTAGCAGAGGCAGCCCGCGTACGGCGTCAGATCGGCTTGCCCGCGAACAGTTCCAGATGGGCGCACCGGGGGCACCAGTAGGCGTCGACCTGCCAGCGCTGGCGGCCGATTCTCTTCGCGCCGCCGAACGGGCCACGCTCGAGGGCACCGGCGATCCACCGCAGGTATCCCTGCGAGCTTTGACCGGCGTCCTCGACGAAACCCGGTTCGAGGCCGACCGTGCCGCACTGGGTGCACCTGAAGTCGTTCATCACGAGCAGCCTAGATCGTGGGTCGCAGCGCGTCACGGCGCGAGTGCCGGAGGCAGATCTTACGAACCGGAGAACCGGTCGTTAATTCGGCGTCTCGCCGGTAAGCATTCGGGGCCGCGGAGCCGCTAACAGACCGTTCGTCTTTACCCTTCCTTGAACGAGGAGACCATGAAGACCACCGTCCGTGTCCTCAGCCTGGCCGGCGTCGCCGTCACCGCGGCCGCCGCACTCGCCACCCCCGCCTCCGCATCGGCGCGGAGCGGGGCCGCCCACCCGGTGTTCGCCCAGACCGACGACCCGCAGGGCAACACGGTCGTCGCCTACGACCGCGGCCACGACGGCTCCCTCACCCGTGCGGGCGCCTACGCGACCGGCGGCCTCGGGGGCGTGCTCGAGGGCTCCGTCGTCGACCACCTCGCCTCCCAGGGATCCCTGACCTACGACCAGCGGCACGGCCTGCTGTACGCGGTCAACGCGGGCAGCGACACCGTCACCGTCTTCGCCGTCCACGGCGACCGGCTCACCCGCACCCAGGTCGTGTCCTCGGGCGGGACGTTCCCCGTCAGCGTCGCCGTGCGCGGAGACCTCGTCTACGTGCTCAACGCCCTGGACGGCGGGTCGATCCAGGGCTACCGCCGGGTCGGCGACCGCGTCGTGCGCGTTCCCTCCTGGAACCGCGGGCTCGGCCTCGACCCCGCCGCCACCCCGCAGTTCACCACCACCCCGGGCCAGGTCGGCTTCACCCCCGGGGGCGACCGCCTCGTGGTCGTCACCAAGGGCAACGGCAACGCCATCAAGGTGTTCGGCCTGAGCCTCCTCGGCGCCCCCTCCGCCAAGCCGGTCACCACCACCCAGGACGGGACGGCCCCCTTCGCGTTCCTCTTCGACGACGGCCGCCGCATGGTCGTCACCCAGGCGGGGCCCAACGCCGTGGCGACCTACACCCTGGGCCGGAGCGGCACGGCGACCCAGATTCAGCAGATCGCCACCGGCCAGGCGGCGACCTGCTGGATCGTGAAGACCGGCCCTTGGCTGTACGCCTCCAACGCGGGCAGCGGCACCCTGTCCGGGTACCGGGACACCGGGACCGGCTCGGTGAAGGCGCTCGGCACCACCGCCACCGACGCCGGCACCGTGGACGCCGCCGCCTCCTCCGACGGCCGCTACCTCTACGTGCAGACCGGCAAGGACGGGAACGTCGACGCCTTCCGCGTCAACTCCGACGGCTCGCTCACGCGGGTCGGCACCGTGACCGTGCCCGGAGCCGTGGGCGGCGAGGGAATAGTCGCACTCTGAACGACGCGGCCCAAATGATCCAGCACGTGATCAGGCACGCCCGTACGGCGTGACGGTTCTGGGAAACGCCTCCTCGAGCCCCGCGGCGGGCGCCCATGCATAGCCGGGCGTCCGCTGCGGCCGCCCGCCGTC
Source organism: Planotetraspora thailandica (assembly GCF_016863335.1). Classification (GTDB taxonomy): domain Bacteria; phylum Actinomycetota; class Actinomycetes; order Streptosporangiales; family Streptosporangiaceae; genus Planotetraspora; species Planotetraspora thailandica. Next base: position 33,043 of record NZ_BOOR01000055.1, on the reverse strand, counting down.
TCCGCCGGCCCGTACGCTCACGGCCTCGTCCGCGCAGCTCGCCGGGCCGTCGCCGCTTCGAGCCGCGAATCACCCCCTTGGTAGGTTTCACGGCATGGCTTCTGTCGAACCCGCCGCACACGGCGATGCGACGACGACGCGGCCGCTCGATCCTGAATCCGCCGAATGGGTCCGGACGCTCACCGGCACGGGCGCGGAGCGCGAACGCGCACTCGTACGGTTGCACGAGCTGTTGGTGCGCGTGGCGCGCGGCGAGGTGAGCAGACGGGCGCCCCGGCTGAACATCAGCGGCCCGGAGCTCGACGACCTGGCCCATCAGGCCGCGGCCGACGCCATGATGGCCCTCACCGGCAAGGTGGGGCAGTTCCGCGGGGAGAGCCGGTTCACCACCTGGGCGTACAAGTTCGTGATCTTCGAGGTCTCCGGCAAGATCGGCCGCCATTACTGGCGCAACCCGGACGCACAGCTCGACGCAGAAGACTGGGACCGGCTGCCGGACCGGTTCGGGTTCGACCCGGCCCGCCAGTCGGAATGGCACGACCTGGTCGCCGCCCTGCGCCGTGCGGTGGACGACGACCTGACGGCCCACCAGCGACGCGTGTTCGTCGCGCTCGTGCTTAATGGAATCCCGCTCGACGCCCTCGTCGCTGAGACGGGTTCCAATCGCAACGCCATCTACAAGACCCTCTTCGACGCCCGGCGCAAACTGGCCGCCTCTCTGGCCGCCCGGGGCTACCTGAACCGCGAGGCGAGGCGTTCATGAACGGCTGGTCGCAACTCGAGCGCTTCCTGCAGACCGACCCCCACGACGTGGGATGCGGCGAGGCAATGGAGATCATGCACATCTACGCCGACCTGGTACAGGCCGGCGCCGACCCCGAGGCGCGATACCCAGGCGCGGCGGCGCACCTGCGCGCGTGCGGCCCCTGCGCGGACGACCTAGAAGGACTCCTGGCCGCGTTGGACGACGCCGCTGAAGACGCCTGACCGCCGGCTCGCCTTCACCGGCGTACGGCGGACGGGCCGCGCCAGGCCGCGCCGCGCAGGAGGCGCAGGCCGTTGAGCGCCACGACGATGGTCGACCCCTCGTGCCCGGCGACTCCGAGGGGCAGCGGCAGGTCGCCGAACAGGTCCCACGCCACCAGGACGGAGATGAACGCCGCCGCGACGGCGAGGTTGGCGACGACGAGCCTGCGCGCCCGCCGGGACAGGGCGATGACGGCGGGGAGGGCGGCCAGTTCGTCTCTGACGATGATCGTGTCGGCCGTCTGCAACGCCAGATCGGAGCCCGCCCGGCCCATCGCGACCCCGGTGTGCGCGGCGGCCAGGGCAGGAGCGTCGTTGACGCCGTCGCCGACGAGGACCACCTTGTGGCCGGCTCCCTCCAGCCGCCTCACCGCCTCGACCTTCTGGTGCGGCAGGAGCCCGGCCCGCACGTCCGTGATTCCCACCTGGTCGGCGAGCCTCGTGGCGGCACGCTGGTTGTCGCCGGTCAGGAGGACGGGACTGCTTCCGGTGTGCGTCCTGATCCGCCCGACGGCCTGAGCGGCGCCCGGCCGGAGCCGGTCGTCGAGGCCGAGCACGCCCGCGACCCGGCCGTCCAGGCGCACCACCACGGCTGTCTGCCCGTCCTCCTCCAGTGCGGTGACGATCCCGCGCGCCTGCTCGTCGTCTCCGAGCAGGAATGCGGGGCTTCCCGCCTCCACCAGCCGGCCCCGGACGCGGGCGCGGATCCCGCGGCCCGGCACCGAGGCGAAGTCCCCTGCCGGTTCGAGCGCAAGCCCCGCCTCGCGGGCGGCGCTCACGACGGCGCGTGCCAGCGGATGTTCCGACGGATTCTCCGCGGCGGCCGCGAGGGCCAGCAGCCCGGCCTCGTCTGTCACATCACCCGCGACCTGACCTGCCGCGCCGCCCGGCAGGAGGCGCACCTCGGCCAGGCGGGGCGTCCCCTCGGTAAGAGTGCCGGTCTTGTCGAAGGCGACCAGGGTGGCGGTGCCCAGCCGTTCCATCGCGACGGCCGACTTGACCAGCACGCCGTGCCGTCCGGCGTTGGCGATGGCGGACAGCAGCGGAGGCATGGTGGCCAGCACGACCGCGCACGGCGATGCGACGATCATGAAGGTCATCGCGCGAAGCAGCGTGTCCTGGAACGGCGCGCCGAATGCCAGGGGGATCGCGAACAGCAGCAGAGTGGCCGCCACCATTCCGACCGAATAGCGCTGCTCGACCCGCTCGATGAACAGCTGGGTGGGGGCCTTGGTCCGGCCGGCCTCCTCCACCATGGCCACGATGCGCGCGACCACCGTCTCCCCGGCGGGCCGTTCCACCTGTACGCGCATGGACCCGGTGCCGTTCATCGTGCCGGCGAAGACCTCGTCTCCGGCCTGCTTGGGCACGGGAAGCGGCTCCCCGGTGATGGTGGCCTGGTCGACCTCGCTCAGGCCGTCGATCACCCGGCCGTCCGCGCCGACGCGCTCCCCCGGCCGGACGACGATCACGTCTCCGATCTCCAGATCCTCGGTGGGCACCACACGCTCGGTCCCGCCGGCCTCGATCAGGGTCGCCTTCTGGGGGGCGAGGTCGAGCAGCCCGCGCACCGAGTCCTCGGTCCGCCGCGTCGCGTAGGACTCCAGAGCTCCGGAGGTGGCGAAGATGACGATCAGCAACGCGCCGTCCGTGACCTGCCCGATCGCGGCCGCCCCGAGCGCGGCCGCCACCATCAGCAGGTCGACGTCGAGCCGGCGCTCGGCGAGCGCGCGTACGCCGGCGAGGGCGGGCTCCCAGCCGCCCGCCGCGTAGCAGGCGAGGTACAGCCCCCACCACGACCACGCGGGGGCTCCGGCGAGCTGCGCGGCACCTCCGACGGCGAACAGAGCGGTCGCGGCGGCCGCCCAACGCACCTCCGCCAGATGGAACAGGCGGGTACGGCGAGGCCGTACGAGCGCCCTGTCTGGCCGCTGGGCGTATTCGCGCACGTCAGAGGCATTATTCACTATCACCGCATCATCATATATGCGTAGGTACGCAGATAGTCAGACACTTTGCTCTGGCGTATCGTGGGGTCATGCACACGTCCCTATCGGGCTTCCGGATGCCGAACGACGAACAGGTGCACCTGGCGGCCGAGTCCCTCCGGCTGCTGTCCGACCCCACACGGATGAAGATCTTGTGGGCGCTGCTGCAGGGCGAGTCGTCGGTGGCGTGCCTGGCCGAGCTCGTCGGCGCCGCTCCCACCGCGGTCAGCCAGCATCTGGCCAAGCTGCGCCTGGCCGGGCTGGTCAAGGGCCGCAGGGAAGGGACCTTCGTCTACTACTCCGCCGCGGACGTGCACGTGCAGCGGCTGCTCGACGAAGCCCTCTTCCACGCCGACCACGCCGACCGGGACCTGCCCGATCACCCCGGAACGGACACCAGCGTGCACGCCATGCAGCCCGTCGAGCTCGTGCACAGCCCGTCGGACTCCTGATCGCGCGAAAGCGGCCCCGCCCGGGTGCGGGCGGGGCCGCTTGGAGCACCGGTTCTATCGGGACGGCGTCCCACCGGTGCCCGGAACCGGGGCGTACCCGACGGCCCGGCTGGTGAAGGTCCCCCTGCCCTGGGTACGGCTGCGCAACCGGGTCGCGTAACCGAACAGCTCGGCCAGCGGCACCGTCGCGGTGATCACCATCGTGCCCGCCCGCGCGGCCGAGCCGGAGACCCGGCCGCGCCTGGCCGCCAGGTCGCCCAGCACCCCGCCGACCATGTCGTCGGGCACGGTGCCCGTGACCTCGGCCAGCGGTTCCAGCACCACCATCGCGCAGGCGCGCAGCGCCTCCCGCAGCCCGAGCCGGCCCGCCGTACGGAAGGCCATCTCCGAGGAGTCCTTCGGGTGGGTGAGCCCGTCGGTCAGGGTGACCCGGACGCCGGTCACCGGGTGGCCGCCGAGGGGACCGTCCGCCAGGGCGTCCCGGCATCCGGCCTCCACCGCTCGGGCGTATTCCTGCGGCACCCGCCCGCCGGTGACGACCGAAGTGAAGACCATCGCTCCGGGCCTGCCGTCGCGGACGCCGCCGGGGTCGCTCTCCAGCGGCTGGACGTCCAGCACCACGTGAGCGAACTGACCGGCGCCGCCGTCCTGTTTGACGTGCCGGTACGTCAGGCCGGAGACGCCGCGGACGACCGTCTCCCGGTAGGCCACCTGCGGCCGGCCGACGCCGACGTCAAGCCCGTACCCCCGGCGGATCTTCTCCACCGCCACCTCGAGGTGCAGCTCGCCCATGCCCGACAGCACCGTCTGGCCGGTCTCTGCGTCGGTGCGGACGACCAGCGACGGGTCCTCCTCGGCCAGCCGCGCCAGCGCCGCCGAGAACCGCTCGCCGTCGGTCCTCCTGACGGCCTCCACCGCCACCGAGACCACCGGATCGGTCCCGGCCGGGGGCTCGAAGACCAGCGGAGCGGCGGGATCGCACAAGGTGGCGCCCGTACGCGCCTCCTTGAGCCCGGCGACCGCGACGATGTCTCCGGCCGAGGCCAGGTCGACCTCCGTGTGCCTGTCGGCCTGCACCCGCAGGATGCGGCCGATCCGCTCGGTCCGGCGGGCGCCCGCGTCCAGCACGACGTCTCCCCTTCTGATCGTCCCTGAATACACGCGCAGGTAGGTCAGCCTTCCGGTGGCGGTCGAGCTCACCTTGAAGACCAGCCCGGCGAACGGGCCGGCCGGGTCGGCGGGCCGTTCCCGGGTCGTCTCACCACGTGTGCCGGTCATCGCCGGCACGTCCAGCGGCGAGGGCAGGTAGGCCGCGACGGCGTCCAGCAGCGGCTCGATCCCGCGGTTGCGGTAGGCCCCGCACAGCACGACCACGCCCTCACCGCTGAGGGTCAGGTCGCGCAGCGCGCCGGCGAGCGTCGGCGCGGAGATCTCCGGCTCGGCGTAGTACTCCTCCAACGCGCCCGGGTGCAGTTCGGCCACCGCCTCCTCCAGAGACCGGCGGCGCCGGAGCGCCTCCTCCCGCAGGGAGCCGGGCACCGGGCCCTCGGCGAACGCGTCGCGGCCGTCGGCCCACACCAGCGCACGCATGCGCACAAGGTCGACGACCCCGGTGAATCCGCCTTCGCGCCCGATCGGAAGCTGGACGACCAGCGGGGTCACCCGCAGCCGCGCGCGAATCGACGCGACCGCCGTGTCGAGGTCGGCGCCCGCGCGATCCAGCTTGTTGACGAAGGCGATGCGCGGCACGCCGTACCGGTCGGCCTGCCGCCACACCGACTCGCTCTGCGGTTCGACGCCCGCGACGCCGTCGAACACCGCGACGGCGCCGTCCAGCACCCGCAGCGAGCGCTCCACCTCGTCGGAGAAGTCAACGTGGCCCGGGGTGTCGATCAGGTTGATGCGGTGTCCGTCCCAGACGCAGCTCACCGCCGCGGCGAAGATGGTGATCCCGCGGTCGCGCTCCTGGGGGTCGAAGTCGGTGACGGTCGTCCCGGCGTGCACCTCGCCACGTTTGTAGGTGGCGCCGGTGACGTACAGGATCCGTTCGGTGATGGTGGTCTTGCCCGCGTCGACGTGGGCGAGGATGCCCAGATTGCGGACGCCAGTCAGCGTTTCGGCATGGTGCAGGTTGGCACGCACGGTCCATGGCCTTTCAGGAAGGTCGGAAACAGGACAGCGCGATTCCCGGACGAGACGGCCTGGATCCAGGCCACACGGAGACCCCGATGCGCCGGGCGGACAGGGGTCGGGTGTTCGTCAGAGACGGTCGATGCCGGCCGCGCAGCCGGCAGCGAGCGCCAACGAAGACACCAGGATCACCTCATAGCGCGACTGGGGAATGACGACAGCGGTGCGGTAGCGCACGGCCGGCTCCCCTCGTTCGTCACGGTGTGCGCGCCACTGGCGTTCGCGGCAGCGCATGATCTTCATGGGGAGCGTAGCCACCCCCGACACCCGAAAGAAACCCATTTACCCGCCACCCCACGCCCCCCTCCGCGTGATCATGCAGAAGTTCGGCGGCAGGCGGGGCGACCTGCGCAAACACCAGCCGTGATCATGCAGAAGTTCGGCGAAACACCACCCGGCCTGCGCAAACGCATATCGTGATCATGCAGTTCAAGTGATCACTGGCGTGCACCGCAGGCCCTAGCATCGCCTGCATGCTTGAGCTCTTCGGACTGACTGGACGTAACGTCTTCCTGGCCGTCGGCACGGGGGCACTGATCCTTGGGGGCGTTTTCTCCTTCGGCTCCGGCGACCAACGCGCGGGCGGCGTCCTCCTCCAGATCGCCATGATCGCCATGATCGGCGCGGTGGCCTGTGCGGTTTCCGAGCGTCGCAAGAAGGAGTAGACGCCCGAGCGTCGCCGTACAACCGGCGCGACGTCAGGAGCCGGAGGAGGCCGCCTGCGCGCCGGCGCGCAGGCCGTCGACGACCAGGTCGAGCAGCCGGGCGGCGCGGGCCTCGCCTTCCTCGCCGGGGCTGACGCGCCACAGGAAGCCCAGCATCAGGAGCACGTCGTCCGGGTCGACGCCGCCCCGGATGACGCCGTCGCGCTCGCAGGCGCGCAGCAGCAGGGTGAGGGCGCCGATGACCAGGTCGTACACCTCGCCTGCCAGGCGTTCGTCGGTGAGGGCGTGCAGCATGTCCGACATGCCGTGCTTGATTCGCCCGTAGTAGGCCAGCCGGTCACACCACAACCGCAGGGCCTCCAGCGGAGGGTGCCCGGCCAGCAGTTCCGGAGCGTACTCCGCGAGCCGCTCCACCTCGTGGTGGTAGACGGCCAGCATCAGCGCCTCACGTGTGGGGAAATGGCGGTACAGGGTTCCCGGCCCCACGCCCGCCTTCTTGGCGATGGAGTTCAGCGACGCGTCGCTGGACGCCGTGAACGCGTCCCGCGCGACCTCGATGATGCGCGCGCGGTTCTCCCGCGCGTCCGCCCGCACGGGCTCGTTCCGCTGCTCGGCCATGGCGCCCTCTCTTGCGTACCGGAGACCTCTCCGGTACTGTCGTGACACGCCATCCGGAGAGCTCTCCGGAATAGTAGCCCACCAGGCCGGATGGCCCACGGACCCCGGCCACCACCGAGCACAACGGAGTCCCGATTGAGCACCCTGCAAGAACCCATCACCGACACACCGTTCGACGCCTCCTCCACAGCGGACGACGTCATCAAGGGCATCGACCTGACCGGCAAGGTCGCGATCGTCACCGGCGGCCACTCCGGCATCGGCGCGGAGACCACGCGGGTGCTGCGCGCGGCCGGAGCACAGGTCATCGTGCCCGTACGCCAGCCGGAAAAGGCCGCCCACATGCTGAAGGGCGTCGACGGCGTCGACATCGAGAAGCTGGACCTGATCGACCCCGCCTCCGTCGACGCCTTCGCCGAGCGCTTCCTGGCCTCCGGCCGGCCTCTGCACATCCTGGTCAACAGCGCGGGGATCATGGGCGTGCCACTTTCCCGCGACGCCCGCGGCTACGAGTCGCATTTCGCCACCAACCACCTCGGGCATCATCAGCTCACCGTCCGGTTGTGGCGGGCGCTCCTCGACGCCCACGGCGCGCGGGTGGTCGCCGTCTCCGCCGCCGCGCACCGGTACTCCCCGGTCGTCTTCGACGACCCCCACTTCGAGCGCCGTGACTACCACCCGATGCTCGGGTACGGCCAGTCGAAGACCGCCAACATCCTGTTCGCCCGCGAACTGGACCGGCGCGGCGCGGCCCACGGCGTACGCGCCTTCTCCGTGCACCCGGGCTCCATCCTCGGCACCAATCTCAGCCGCTATGCACCCACCGAAGCCCTGCGCGCGATGGGCCTCCTCGACGAGCACGGCAACCCGGTCATCGACCCCTTCGCCGGAAAGAAGAACGTCCAGCAGGGCGCCTCGACCAGCGTGTGGTGCGCGGTCAGCCCGCAACTCGACGACAAGGGCGGGGTCTACTGCCTGGACAACAACATCGCCGTCGTCGTCGATCCGGACTCGCGCACGACCGACCCGCTCCGGCATGGCACGTCGGAGATTCCCCCGGCCGGGCTGTCGCCGCACGCGGCCTCCGCGGAGGACGCCGCCCGCCTGTGGGATCTCAGCGACGAGCTGACCGGCGCCACCCTGCCCTGACGCGGCTCGCGACGGCTTCCAGCCTCCGGGCCCGGCGCAGGTCTTCTGCGGCTCCCAGCCCGTCAAACCCGCGTAGCGATGTGAGCCGTCGCCGTCAGGATCGAATCAAGGATGCGCCGATCAGCGGACGGCCGACCGATATTTGAGCCATGACCATGGTTTCCTCCTGGCGTGCGACGGACCTCCGGCCGTGGTACGGCCGGGGCATGGAGCAGTTCCATCACCCACGGCCCGCCTGCGTGGGCCGGAACTCCCATCTCCGGCCCACGGACGAGCGGCGGCGACTGACGGACGGGCTCCGCGGTGCCGTACTGGAGATCGGCGCCGGCGACGGCGTCAAGTTCCTCTGCTATCCGGACACGGTCCGCGAGATCTCCTTCGCCGAGACCGACCCCTTCCTGCTCAAGACGGTGCAGCTGGCCTGCGGCGACGGGCGGGTGAAACCGGTGGTCGGCGACCTCACCGGCCTCCCGCTGCCGGACGGCGCGCTCGACGCCGTGGTGTGCTCACTGGTCCTGTGCACCGCGCCCGATCTCGCCCGTGCGCTCGCCGAGCTCAAGCGGGTGCTCAGGCCGGGCGGCGAGCTCCGCTTCTACGAGCACGTGCGCTCGGGCAACCCGCTGACCGCGGCGGCGGAGCGCCTCGTGAAACCGTTGTGGCCCCGGGTGTCGGGCGGCTGCCACCCCGGCCGCGACACGCTGACCGCGATCGAGGCGGCCGGCTTCGCGGTCGAAGACGTGTCCGATGTCTCCTTCCGTGCGGTGAGCCACGTGCTCGGCCGCGCGGTCACTCGTCGGTGAAGCGCTGATCCTGCCGGTCGAGGTGACGCTGGAGCCGGCGATGCGTCTCGTGGCCGATCTCCCCCTCGGCGTACATGTGGGCGAGCGCGTCGCTCTGTACGGCGAGCACCTCGCGGCGTATCTGACCGTAGGGGCCGGTGAGGTCCTCGGACTCCTGGTCGAGATCCATCTGGAGCCGCAGCGACCGGCGGACGTGTTCGATCATGGTGGGTGAGGCGGCCTCGACGTCTTCGAGCTGGTCGACGTAGTCGACGGCGATCTCCGTGAGCCGCCGGCGCGCGCGGATGTATTCGGCGCGCGAGTGGTCGGGGGCGACCGACAGGCCCGAGAGCCTCACCAGCGGGGCGAGGGTGAAGCCCTGAACGACCAGGGACATGACGATCACTCCGGTCGCCAGGACCATGAGCAGGCTGCGATGAGGCAGCGGCTGCCCTGCCGCGGTGGACACCGGGATCGACAGGGCGGCGGCGAGGGGCACCACGCCGCGGGCTCCCGCCCAGGAGACGACCGCGGGCACCTGCCACGACGGACGGAACCTGCCGCCCCTGCGCCACTGCTGGATCGCCGACAGCGGGAACAGCCAGGCCACCCGGACCAGCACCAGCGTGAGCGCGACGGCGAAGACGGCCGGCACCCAAGCCCCCTCGTCCGCGGACAGTTCGCGGATCTGACCGGGCAGCTGGAGGCCTATGAGGCTGAAGACGACGCTCTCCAGAATGAAGATCACCGTTCCGTAGACCGCTGTCAGCTGGAGCCGGGTGCCGGCGTTGCTCAGTTCGTGCTGCTTGACGCCGAGGATCATCGCGGCCACGATGACCGCGGTCACTCCTGAGGCGTGGACGGTCTCGGCCAGCACGTAGGCCAGGTAGGGGACGATGAGGGCGATCACGCTCTCCAGCACCGGATCGTCGGTGCGCCGGCGCACCAGCGAGACGCCGGCGGCGACCAGGCCGCCCACGAGGGCACCGCCTCCGGCCAGCCGTACGAAGTCGGTGCTGATGCTCACCCAGCCCGCCACGCCGCCCGCCACGGCTGCCGAGATCGCGATGCGGAACAGGATGAGGCTGGTGGCGTCGTTGAAGAGGCTTTCCGCCTGGACGAGGGTCTGCAGCCGCGGAGGGAGCGAGAGCCTGCGGCCGAGAGCGGTGACGGCCACCGGGTCGGTGCTGGCCAGCACGGCGCCGAGGACGAACCCCAACGCCAGGGGAAGCGGGGTCAGCAGGGTGGTGACGAAGCCGACGGCGGCGGCGGAGAACAGCACGAGACCCACGGACAGAAGGGCGACCGGCCGCCACAGGCGCTTGAGCTCGCGCAGGGAGAGCTCCTCCCCCGCCGCGTACAGCAGGGGCGGCAGCACGATCAGGCTGACGACCTCTGGGGTGACGTGGATCTGCTCGGAGAAGGGCAGCAGCCCGATGACGACTCCGGCGACCACGAGCAGCGACGGCGCGGGCACACTGATCCGCCCGGCGAACGTGGCCACCACGGCGGCCACGGCAACCAGGAACAGCACAATCTGCACGCTCTGCACCGGCGACTCCTCGGCAGCCCTTGGAAATGCCGACCAGACTTCCCGGCGCACCTGGGCACCAAGGTACAGGAAAGTCGCAAAAGGTTCGGCTCACTGCCGACGGGCGACTCCGAACACGTGGGCGACCCGGTCGACCTCGAAGCGCTCGACCTGGTCGAGCTGGAAACCCGCGGCGGTGATGGAGCGCACGGTGTCGCGGGCGGGGTGGCAACCGCCGCCCGACTGCGTCAGGAGCGGGCTGACCAGCCTCTCCGTCAGGGCCGTGAAGGGGTTGACGGAGCGGACGTGCTCGTAGAAGCGCAGCCGGCCGCCGGCCCGCAGGACCCGTCTGATCTCCCTGAGCGCCGCATCCAGACGGGGTGCGGAGCACAGGGCCAGCGAGCAGATCACCGCGTCGACGGCCTCGTCGGGAAGGGGCAGGCGGTCGAAGGAGCCGGACAGCACGCGTACCGGAACGGCGTCCCGGTAGCCCTGCCGTGCGGTGTCGCACAGGCCGGGGTCGGGCTCCACCGCGATGATCTCGCGGACCTCGGAGGGATAGAGGCGGAACTTGACGCCGTCCCCCGCGCCGAGCTCGAGCACGGTGCCCGACAGCCCGCGCATGAGCGATTCGCGCAGAGGTGAGGGGCGGCGGCCGCTGCACACCGCGCGCGGGTGATGGAACTGCTCGATGCCGACGCCGGTATCAGGGGGCTCGGTCTCGCGAATCATGTCCTTCTCCACGGACGCCTTTCCACGGTCCTGCCGGGACGGGCCCGCTTTCCCGCCCCGGCGAGAACCCTTGCGGTGACGCTAGACCCAGGGCGGACGTCATGAAGCCGATCACTACGCAACCCAGACGGCGGCGCCGGGAAACCTGACGCGGCGTTGACGCCCCGCCTTCCGGCCGGAGACGGCCCCGTCAACGTCCCGAAGCGATCGCGTGGTTAATGCGTCAATCGGGTTGCGACCGTCACGCCCATAAGTCCTACGGTCACATGCGTCTGTGGTTCCAAATCTTGTGGTGATCTTGCATGACCTTCGAAAATCTTGTCGGCTTGATCGTTTCGATCGCCCTACTCGTGTACCTGCTTCTCGCGATCCGCTCCCCTGAGAGGTTCTGATGGTCACCGAAGCGCCGGTCGCGCCGGACGCCCCCCGCACGGAGGAGCCCCGCCCCGGTCACCGCGTCGCCGGTGGGCTGCTCGATCCGCGCCAGCTCTGGAAGTCGCTGCCGGAGGCGCTGCGCAAGCTCGACCCGAGAGTCCTGTGGCGCAACCCCGTCATGTTCGTCACCGAGGTGGGCGCTCTGCTGACCACGGTGTTCACCATCCCTCACCCCTCCGTCTTCGGCTGGCTGATCACCGCCTGGCTGTGGCTGACCGTGATCTTCGCCAACCTGGCCGAGGCCGTGGCCGAGAGCAGGGGCCGCGCCCAGGCTGCCACCCTGCGTCTCACCAGGCGGCAGACCGTCGCGCGGCGCCTCGTGGGCTGGGCGGAAGGAGCCCCGCCGTCGGCGATCCGTGAGGAGGAGATCCCCGCCGACCGCCTGCGGCGCGGGGACGTCGTGGCCGTCGACGCCGGCCACCTGATCCCGGGCGACGGCGACGTGGTCGACGGGGTGGCCAGTGTCGACGAGTCCGCCATCACCGGAGAGTCGGCCCCGGTCATTCGCGAGTCCGGCGGCGACCGCTGCGCCGTCACCGGCGGGACCCGCGTCCTCTCAGACCGGATCGTGGTGCGGATCACGCAGGAGCCGGGCGAGAGCTTCATCGACCGCATGATCACCCTTGTCGAGGGCGCCAAGCGGCAGAAGACCCCGAACGAGCTGGCACTCAACCTGCTTCTGGTCGCTTTGACCATCATCTTCCTGTTCGCCACCGTGACTCTGCAGCCGATGGCGATCTTCTCCAAGGGCGTGATGGCCGCGGCTCCCGACACTCTGGCGATCACGAGTTCGGGCATCGCGGGCGTCGTACTGGTCTCACTCCTGGTCTGCCTGATCCCGACCACGATCGGCGCGCTCCTGTCCGCGATCGGAATCGCCGGCATGGACCGGATGGTGCAGCGCAACGTGCTCGCGATGTCGGGCCGTGCCGTCGAAGCCGCGGGTGACGTGCACACCCTGTTGTTGGACAAGACCGGCACCATCACGTTCGGCAACCGCCAGGCCGACGCCTTCATCCCGGTCGGCGGGACGCGGGAGAGCGACCTCGCGCGCGCCGCCCTGCTGTCGAGCCTCGCCGACAGGACTCCCGAGGGACGCTCCATCCTGGACCTGGCCCGCAAGCGCGTCGGGCCGGATGCGGGCGCAGAGGCGGACGGGGTGTGGGTGCCCTTCTCGGCCGTCACCCGGATGTCGGGGGTCGACCTCCCCGGGCGCGTCCTGCGTAAGGGCGCGGCCGCGTCCGTGTCCTCATGGGTGCGCGACAACGGCGGGTCGGTCCCGCCGGAACTGGCCGCCGTGGTCGAGGAGGTGTCCTCCTCCGGTGGGACGCCCCTGGTCGTGGCGGAGCAGACGCGCGTGCTCGGCGTCGTCCGTCTCAAGGACGTCGTGAAGCCCGGTCTGCGTGAGCGTTTCGATGAGATGCGCCGCATGGGCATCCGCACCGTGATGATCACGGGTGACAATCCGGTCACCGCCAAGGCGATCGCGGACGAGGCGGGGGTGGACGACTTCCTGGCGGAGGCGACCCCCGAGGACAAGCTTGCGCTGATCAAGAAGGAGCAGGAGGGCGGGCGGCTGGTCGCGATGACCGGTGACGGCACCAACGACGCGCCGGCGCTCGCACAGGCCGACGTCGGCGTGGCGATGAACACCGGCACCTCGGCCGCCAAGGAAGCCGGGAACATGGTCGACCTCGACTCCGACCCCACGAAGATCGTGGAAATCGTGGAGATCGGCAAGCAGTTGCTGATCACGCGTGGGGCGCTGACCACGTTCTCCATCGCCAACGACATCGCGAAATACTTCGCAATCCTCCCGGCGATGTTCGGCCCGATCTACCCGGGGCTGCAGCGCCTCAACATCATGGGTCTGCACTCGCCTCTCTCGGCCATCCTGTCCGCCGTCATCTTCAACGCCGTCGTCATCGTCGCGCTGATCCCGCTCGCCCTGCGGGGCGTGCGCTACCGGCCCTCCAGCGCCTCCACACTGCTCGCCCGCAACCTCTGGGTGTACGGCCTCGGCGGAGTGGTCGTGCCCTTCGTGGCCATCAAGCTGATCGACCTCGTCGTCCAGTTCATTCCAGGAATCTGATCATGAATCGTCTTCCGCGGTGGCTCGCCCACCATCTGGCGGCCGTACGGGTGGTGGTGGTGCTCACCCTCACCGTCGGCCTGCTCTACCCGCTCGCGATGACCGGCGTCGCTCAGGCCGTGTTCGGCCACCGGGCCGACGGCTCCCCCGTCGACAAGGACGGCAAGCCGGTCGGCAGCGAGCTCATCGGCCAGTCCTTCACCGGCACGGACGGCACGCCGATCAGGCGGTATTTCCAGAGCCGCCCCTCCGCCGCCGGCGACGGCTACGACCCCGGCTCCACCGCGGCGAGCAACCTCGGCTCCGAGAGCGTCGTCGACGTCCTGCCCACGCCGGGCGAGCCCGACTCGGGCAAGCTGAGCCTCCTCACCCAAGTGTGTGAGCGGAGCAAGGCCGTCGGCGAGTTCGAGGGGGTCAGCGGCGCCCGGCCGTACTGCACCTCAGACGGAGTCGGCGCCGTGCTCGGCGTGTTCCGCGAGCAGGGCCTGACCGGGCGGGCGACCCGCGTGGTGAGCCTCAACCAGGCGTGCCCGGCCACGCCGTTCCTGCCTGTCTACGAAGGCGTGACCGTGGGGTGCGCGCAGCCGGGCACCGACTACGGCAAGGCGCTCATCGTCCCCGTCCGCGGCGACGCCCCCGCTCTCCCTGTGGTGCCCGCGGACGCGGTGACCGCGAGCGGCAGCGGCCTCGACCCGAACATCTCGCCCGCCTACGCCGCCCTCCAGGCGCCGCGCGTCGCCAGAGAACGCGGCCTCAGCCTGGACACGGTCACCGAACTCATCAAAGCCAACACCGACGGCCGCGCCCTCGGCTTCCTCGGAGAGCCCGGCGTGAACGTCCTGACGCTCAACCTCGCGCTGGACCGGGAGTCCTGATCATGTACGGCTGGCTGCAAGCGTTGTTCGTCCTCGCCCTCCTGGTGGCCCTGCACGTCCCCGTGGGCGACTACATGGCCCGCACCCTGGACGGCGGCCGCCACCTCGCGATCGAGCGCCGTCTCTACCGGATCTGCGGTGTCGACCCCGATCGTGAGCAGGACTGGCGCCACTATGTCCTGGCTCTTCTGGCCTTCTCCGTGGTGAGCATCGCGGCCCTCTTCGCGCTGCTGAGGCTCCAGGGATCCCTGCCGTGGTCGCTCGGCCACCCGGGCATGCCGTGGGAGCTCGCGCTGCACACCGCGGTCAGCTTCACCACCAACACGAGCTGGCAGAACTACGCGGGCGAGTCCACCACCGGCCACCTGGCCGTGATGGCGGGCCTCGGCGTGCAGGGGTTCGCCTCCGCCGCCGTCGGCATGTGCGTGGGCCTGGCGCTCATCCGCGGCCTGGTCAGGCGGAGCGGCACCGAAATCGGCAACTTCTGGGTCGACCTGGTCCGCAGTGTGTTCCGCGTGCTCCTGCCGCTGGCGGTCGTCTTCGGTCTCCTGCTGATCTGCATGGGCGTCCAGCAGAACCTCGACGGCGCGCACGCCGTGAACACCGTCGCGGGCGGCACGCAGACCCTGATCGGCGGGCCGGTCGGCTCCTGGGAGCCGGTCAAGCTCATGACGGGCGACGGCGGCGGCTTCTTCAACACCAGCAGCGCCCATCCGTTCGAGAACCCCTCGTCGCTGAGCAACGCCCTCGAGATCCTGATCATGCTGATCGTCCCGACCGCCTTCATCCGCACCTTCGGGCGGATGGCCGGCAACCTCAGGCTGGGCTGGACCCTGCTGATTGTGGTCGGCATCCTGTTCGGCCTGTTGCTGGCCGCCGGCAACCTCGCGCAGAGCGCGCAGACCGGCACGGTCGCGCAGGCGGTGGGCGCACAGATGGAAGGCACCGAGACCCGCTTCGGCATCCCCGGAAGCACGTTGTTCGGCGTCTCCGCGACGGCCTCCGCGGACGGCGCGCTCAACTCCTCCTACGACAGCTTCTCCAGCCTCGGCGGCGGAGTGCTGCTCGCGGCCATGATGCTGGGCGAGATCGCCCCCGGCGGCACGGGCAGCGGCCTGTACGGCCTGATCATGATCGTGCTGATCGCGGTCTTCCTGGGCGGCCTCATGGTGGGCCGCACGCCCGAGTTCATGGGCAAGCGCATCGGCTTCTCCGAGATGCGGTACGTGGTGCTCTACTCGCTGGTGTCCCCCGCCCTGGTCCTGACGTTCACGGGGATCGCGGTCGGGCTCCCCGCGGGCGTGTCGTCGATGGGCAACGTGGGGGCGCACGGCCTCACCGAGGTGCTCTACGCCTTCACCAGCAGCGTCAACAGCAACGGCAGCGCCATGGCCGGGCTGAACGGCAACACGATGTTCTACAACCTCACCATGATCGTGGCCATGTTCGTCGGGAGGTACCTGCCGATCGTGTTCGTGCTGGCGCTCGCCGGCCGGCTCGTCCGGCAGCAGCCCGTCGCGGTGACGGCCGGCACGCTGCGCACTCAAGGCGTCAGCTTCGTCGTCCTGGCCACGGGCGGAGCGCTGATCGTGGCGCTGCTCAACTTCCTGCCCGCGCTGTCGCTCGGCCCGCTCGCCGACGGCCTGCTGGGCTGATCCGACCCGTGCGCCGGGGCCTGCTCGGCGCACGGGTCATGCCTGTGCGGGAAATGGGCATCAGGGAGGCGTCAAAGTCTCTTGCCCGGACGTTCCCCGAAGCGACATAGTGAATTCTCGAACGAATCAGGAATTCCGGAGGGAAGGGGGAACGGCATGCGCGGAGAATTCCACGCGCGAGTGTCGTCTCTCTTTTCACGTTCCCGATTGACACCGCGTTCCCTGATCCGGGATCGCTCGTTCTGGTGATGGACGTCCGCCGTTCAGGCTGATCCTCACCGCCCCGCGACCACGATGACGTGGTCCGGCGGGACGGCCTCCCGGGCGATCGCCGCGCCTGCGCGAACGGGCACGCCGCATCCCTTTTCGCCACGCCTTCGGCGTTCACGGAAAATTCCGGTCACTCCATTCCGGGAGGCCCTTTCCAATGGCGGGACCATTTCCCGCCGATCAATGGAGAAAGAGCCATGACCACACCTCACTCCCTCGCGCCTTCAGCGGTGGCAACCGCCAAGAAGGAGTTGTTCCTGCTCGCCGCGCGAGCGCTGGCCGACCCGAACGCGCGGAATCTGAGCGAGCGTCACGCCTCGCTGGCCGGTCAACTGGCGGTCGCCGACGACGCGTGGATGCGTGGATTCATCGGCTGGGCCCGCACGCAACCCGCGCTGCGGTGGTTCGGCATCGCGGTCGCGGTGGAGTTCGTGCACGCACGGACGGACGCCGGGCTCGCGGCCCCCGGAGAGATCCGCGAGGTGATCGACGAAGTCCTGTCGCGCCCCGACGAGCCGGGCGACCTGCTCGCACACTGGCTCCGCCGGTACGGCCGGTCGATCCCCAAGCCGGTGAAGGCGGGGGTGGCCGACGCCGCCGAGCGGCTGTACGACGAGATCGCGCTCGCCACCTACGACACCGACGACGCCGCCATGCGCTTCGCCGAGGTGATCGCCCTCACCCATCCGAAAGCGCTCGGCAAGATCCAGAACGAGGTCTTCCAATACGCGGCGCTCCGCCGGCGCGGCACCCACCCGGTTCCCTCATCGCTGACGACGCTGGTCGCCCGCGCCCAGTTGGAGGCTCTGCCGGCCGAAAAGCGCCCACGTGTGTTCGACCGGCCCGACGCCGCCGGCGTGTTCGTCAAGGCCGCGATGTCGTGGCAGCACGTGAGCGCGTGGCTGGGCGGGGAGATGACCGACAAGGCATGGGCCACGGTCGTCCCGCCGATGAGCTACCGGGACAGGCTGGCCCACCTGCGCGACTTCGACCTCGCGGGCGTGTCCGATGAGATCGCCGACTGGATCTCGTCCGACCTGGCCCACGCGAAGTCGGTCAAACGTGGCAGGGCCCTCCCCGTGGAGATCCTGTCCGCGTACCGCTCCGTCACCTCCGCGCGATGGTCGTGGGCGCTGGAGCAGGCCCTCGACCACGCGACGGCCCAGGTGCCCGCCCTGTCCGGTCGCACGCTGATCCTGGTCGACCGCAGCGAGGAGATGTCGAAGACGGTCTCCTCGGCATCGGCGCTCACCCGGGCGGACGCCGCGGCCGTCTTCGGCTCGGCCCTCGCGCAGCGGTCCCCCTCGGCGGAACTCGTCGAGTGCGGACCCGTCACGGGACCGGTGGAGATCAAGGAAAGCGAGCGTCTCATCGGTGTCCTCGGCCGGTTCCAGGCGCCCGAGGGGCCCTCGACGGTGGCCCGGGCGCTGCGCGAGCACGTGCAAGGGCACGAGCGGGTCATCGTGCTCACCCACTCCGGCGCCGCCGTCGAGGCCGCCGAGGCCGTGACCGTGCCCGGCCACGAACACATCATCACCGAACCCGCCGACGCCTGGTTCGCCGCGATCACGCATATCGAGATGGCACGCGCCGGCGCCTGGCCCTTCTGAAAGGCATCACCATGTCCAAACGCGCACGCAAGAAACGAACCCGGAGAAAGAAGAACGGCAACCACGGGATGCGGCCCGGGCAGGGCTGAGATCCGAGGGCCCGGCGCGGTCATACGCCGGGCCCTCATTCCTGAGGAAGGGAACTTGATGCCTCCCGAGCGCTTCACACCCCGGCCGTCCCGCGGCTACCTGTCGCTGGCCGTCGTGGCGGCGACCGTCTGCTTCGCGGCCGCAAAAAGCGTCACCGGCGAAACCCGTGCCGAATTCGTCGCCGGCCTCGTCCTCGCCGTCGCTTCGGCCTACCTCATGGTTCTCGCGTTGTGTTTCCCCTTGATGCGCTACGTGACGTCGCCGACGACGCTGACGGCGCAGTACGGACCGCTGCTCCGTTACCGCATCCGCCTGTCCGACATCACGTCCGTGACGAGGACCGCCCACCTGTCAGCCGGATCGGCCGCCTCACTGGCGTTGCCGGGCATCGCCCTGTACGGCATGCGCTGCACCGATGTCGGCCGGATCCGGATGTGCGCCACACATCCCTCGAACAACGTGCTCGTGATCACAACCAGGAACGGCGCTCACTACGGAGTCACCCCTGCCGACGAGCGCGCCTTCCTGAACACGTTGCGAAGGCACGGCGTCCCGGTGCGCCGCCCGAGCTCACCCTGAGCGCGTCATCGCGACGCCGAGGCCGTCCAGGATGCGGTCGAGGCCGAAGGTGAGCGCCTGGTCCTGCTCTCCGGCGGTGCGCGCCGAGGCGAAGGCCGCCAGCGTTTCGGGATATCGCCCGGCGTTGGCCATGATGATGCCGGCCATGAGCCGGTCGACCCCGCGCTCGGGTCCTTCCGGCGATCCTGGGGCGGCCCCCTGCTGCACGATGCTCCGTACGTGACCGGTCACGAGGACCAGCGCGTCGACGCGCTCCGCGCCGCTCAGCGCAGTGTCGCGGAGCGCCGACAGCCCCGCCTCCATCCAGTCGAGTTCGTTGGGGCCGAACACACGGGCGCCGACCGCGAGTTCGAGCGCCCACGGGTGCCGCCGGAAGGCGTCGTGCAGTGCCAGAGCCCAGTCGGTGAGCCCTTCGCGCCAGCCTTCGCGCAGGGCCTCGGGCGGCCCGCCGACGGCGGTGTCGAGCATGAGCGCCATCAGCTCGGCCTTGCCCGGCGTGTAGCGGTACAACGACATCTTGGTCGCTCCGAGCTCGTCGGCGATCCGCTGCATGGACACGCCGTCGAGGCCGTCTCTGTCGGCCACCGCGATCGCGGTCTCGACGATGCGCGCGACGGTCATTCGCGGCTTGGGCCCCCGTTTCGCGCGCTCGTGCTCAGGCCAGAGCAGGGCCGCGATCCTCTCGTTCACCATCTCGCTCCCGAGCTTGACAACCTAATTGTTTCTATCAGACGCTTTAATGTGTCCGGTGGAAGCAATTAATCGGGAGAGGTGCCATGCCCGGCAAGAAGGTCCTGATCTCCGGCGCCGGCATCGCCGGCCCCGCCCTCGCCTACTGGCTCAGCCGGTACGGCTACGACGTCACGGTGGTGGAGCGTGCGCCCTCCCTGCGCGGCGGCGGCCAGGCGGTCGACTTCAAGGGACGGGCACACCGCACGGTGCTCGAGAAGATGGGCATCTGGGACGAGGTGCACCTCCGCAGAACCGGCAAGACCGACCTGCGGATCGTCGACGAGCACGACCGGCCGCGGGCCACGATCCCCGCCGAGTTCACGGGCGGCGACGTGGAGATCCTGCGCGGCGACCTCGGCACGCTGCTGCACGAGCGCACCGCCGACACGTGCGCGTACGTCTTCGGCGATCACATCACGGCGATGGACGAGACTCCGTCGGGTGTCGACGTGACCTTCGCATGCCGCCCGCCGGAGACCTTCGACCTCGTCTTCGGCGCGGACGGCCTGCACTCGGCGGTGCGCCACCACGCCTTCGGGCCCGAGGACCGGTTCGTGCGCTTCCTGGGTTACTACTACGCGGTGGCCGGTGGCTCCCCCGGCCTGCCTGTTCCCGGCCCGCCGCCGGCAGAACGCTCGGTCGAGCTGATGTACAACGAGCCGGGACGGCTGGCCGTCTACGGCGGCCCGAAGACGCCGCTGATGTTCGTGTTCGCGTCCAGGGAGCTCGATTACGACCGGCACGACGTCGGCCGGCAGAAGCGCATGCTCGCGGACGCGTACGCCGGAAGCGGGTGGCGGGTGCCCGAAATGATCGCCGCACTCGACGACGAGCCCGAGTTCTACCTCGATTCGATCAGCCGCGTCCACATGAGGACCTACACCTCCGGACGGGCCGCCCTCGTGGGCGACTCCGCGTACGGCAACGTCCTCGGTGGTTTCGGCACCGGGCTCGCCGTCGTGGGGGCCTACGTCCTCGCCGGTGAGCTCGCCGCCGCAGGCGGCGACCACCGCACCGCCTTCGCGCGCTACGACGAGACCATGTACGGCTACGCCAAGATCGCTCGCTCGGGGAACGCCGGCCGCTTCCTCGCCCCGGCCTCCCGGCTCCGCATCCGGATGCGCGACCGGACCTTCTCCAACCCGTTCCTGCTCAGGATGATGATGAAGCTGACCGACGGCTACGCCACGGGCGTCGACCTGCGCGACTACCCCGCGCCGACGACGACCCCATGACGGCCGCCGCCCGGCTTGTGGCGCATTCATGATCACCCGCAAGGGCGCGTTGATGATCCGGTACGGCGGCGGCCCGTGGTTAGAGTGGCCTCGACCACGGGGGTGTCACACATGAACGTCGGCCTCGGCCTGCCCGTCAGCGATCCGCCCGCTCTGCTCGAATGGGCGCGCACCGCGGACGCGGGCCCCTTCAGCACCCTGGCCCTGCTGGACCGGCTGGTGTACGACAACCCGGAGCCCCTGGTGGCGCTGGCCGTGCTGGCGGGGGCGACGACCCGGATCCGCCTGCAGACCGAGGTGCTGCTCGCCCCGCTACGCGAGCCCGCGCTGATGGCCAAGCAGATCGCCACCCTCGACCGCCTTTCGGGCGGCCGGTTCACCCTCGGGGTGGGGCTGGGGTCGCGCCGGGACGACTACAAGGCCGCGAGGATCGATCCCCATGAGCGCGGGGCCCGCCTCGACCGGATCATGGCCGACATGCGGCGCATCTGGTCCGGCGAGCCGTACGGGGAGGAGAGCGGGCCGATCGGCCCGGCACCCACGCGACCCGGCGGCCCCGAGATCCTGTTCGGCGGTTTCCGGCGGGCCTCCATCCGGCGCATCCCCCGCTTCGGCGACGGACTGCTCTGCGCGTCGCCCCTGGCCGAGATGGACCGGGTCTTCCGCATCACCGAGGAGGAATGGCGCACGGCCGGCCGCAGTGGCCGCCCGAAGCTGGTCGCCCAGCTCTACGCGGCGCTCGGGCCGGAGCCCGTCGTCGACGAGGCGCGCCTCCACATTCAGCGGTACTGCGGCGGGCCGCAGTACATGGACCTGCCGGCCCACTACGCCGACATGGTCGTGGAGCGCATGCTCACCACCCCGGGCGAGGTCCGCGAGGCCGTCGATCGACTGACCGGAATCGGAGCCGACGAGGTCGTCTTCTACTGCTGGGCGAACGACCTGCACCAGATCGACCGTTTCGCCGACGCTCTGACCTAGTCTCTGCGGCGTGGCGATCCTCCCTCTGCAGGGGGAGGATCGCCACGCCCGGAAAAGTTACGCTGCGGCCTATGGGACTAAGGCGCCGGATGGCCGCCTCCTACGTGCTGGTGACGGCCGCGGCCGTCGCGGTCGTCGAGGCGGTGCTGCTCGGCGTCTACGTGCCGTCGATCATCGGCGACTCCGGCCTGCAGAACCGTCTTCAGAACCAGGCCGGGCCCGACGCGCAGATCCTCAGCCTGGCCGTCAGCAACCTCAGCGCGGCCAATCCCAGCGTGCCCATGACCGGTCTGCTCAACATGGCGCAGAAGGTGACCAGTGACGAGATCTCGATCGGCGGGAGCAAGGGAAACCCGGACCAGGGAGTGCCGATCACCTTCACCCACGGCGAGGCGGCGGACCAGCCCATCGAGGCTCTGACCGATGCGAACGGGCTGGTCGTCGCCAGCTCCGCCATGGGCACCTACCATCCGGGCACCCGGCTCGACGTCCGCCTTCTCCCGAAGGGCGGCGGCGGCAGCGGCACGACCCGCACGGGGAGCACGACGTGGTGGTTGAGCCCGGTGCTGCTCTACCCTCCCACCTCACTCCGCTCCACCAAGTCGGCCAAGGCATCGCAGTACACGCTGGCCGGATACGTCTACGTGCAGGCGCCGTCCGGCTACAGCGGGCCGGGAAACGCACCCGACTCCCTGTTGCGGCTGCTCGCGCCCGGCTTCCTGGTGCTTCTCCTCGCCGTGCCCGTGGGGCTGATCTTCGGGTTGCTGAGCACGCGCCGCCTCCTCGGCCGGCTGCGGCAACTGGCGAGCATCACGAGCAGGGTCGCCCAGGGCGACTTCCGCCCGCGCGTGCCGGTGACGGAGGGGGACGAGGTGGGCCGGCTAGAGGAGTCGTTCAATCGCATGACCGTGCGGCTGGAGTCGGCGCTGCGCGCTGAACGGACGGCGGGGCAGGCGGAGGCGCGCCAGGCCGAGCGCGGTCGCATCGCCCGCGAACTGCACGATTCGATATCCCAGGATCTGTTCTCCCTCAGCCTCCTGGCCGCCGGCATGCGGCGCGCGGCCCCCGACCGGCTGCGGGAGGAGGCGGAGGCGATGGAAACGACCGCTAACAGGGCCATGCGTGAGATGCAGGCGCTCCTGCTCGAACTGCGGCCGGTCGCGCTCGAAGACGCCGGCCTGGTGCCCGCGATCGAGGAGCTGTGCAGGGCCTACGAGGCCCGGCTCGGCCTGCGGGTGGACACCCGGCTAGAGGAGGTCCCGCTGTCGCCCTCCGCCGAGCACGCCGTGCTGCGCCTGGTTCAGGAGGCGCTCAGCAATGCGATCAAGCATGCCGATCCGGGACTCGTGCGGGTACGGCTGGCCCTCGACGACGGGACCGTCCAGGTGGAGATCTGCGACGACGGCAGCGGCTTCGATCCGGGGCCGGTGAACCACGGGATGGGCCTGCGCCTCATGCGGGAGCGTGTGGAGGAACTGGGCGGCACGTTCGAGCTGCGAACGGCGCCCGGCGAGGGCACCTCGGTCGCCGCCATGCTGCCTCCCGCCGCCACGGAAAGCGCGTTCCCGACCGACGCCCCGGCGTTCTCGACCCTCAGCGAGCGACCATGATCCGTGTTCTGATCGTCGACGACCACGAGGTCGTACGCCAGGGCCTTCGTTTCGTTCTGAGGCAGGAGGACGGCGTCGAGGTCGTCGGCGAGTGCCCGGACGGGGCGCGGGCGTTGACGGCGATCGCCGCGCTGCGGCCCGACGTGGTCCTCCTCGACATGGTGATGCCGGGCAAGGACGGCCTGGCCGTGCTCCGGGAGATGGAGCCCGGCCCGGCGGTCATCGTGCTGGCCTCCTTCCTCGACGACGAGCGAGTGATCGAGGCGGTCCGGCTGGGCGCGCTGTCCTACCTGTCGAAGACCACGGCGGTGGACCGGGTGGTAGAGGCGGTGCGGGCGGCCGCGGTGGGCGGAAGCGTGCTGGAGGCGGGCACCGCGGCCCTACTGATCGAACGCGTACGCCAGGGCCGCCGCCGCGACCCCATGGACCTTCTCACCCCCCGGGAGGTCCAGGTGCTCGCCGAACTGGCGAGAGGCCGTTCCAACGCCGAGATAGCCCGCTCCCTGAAGCTCGGCAGGGAGACGGTGAAGACGCACGTGTCCAGCATCCTGACCAAGCTCGGTCTCGCCGATCGCACCCAGGCCGCCATCTTCGGCCTGCAGCGGGGCCTCATCGCCCTGGATGAGGCCCTGGACGTCTGACCGCGGCCCTGCCCTCAGCCGGTCCGCAGCGCCTCAGCCGGTCCGCAGCGCCTCGGCCGGGGGGAGGCGGGCGGCGCGGACCGCCGGGTAGAGTCCCGCGATCCCGCCGACGATCACCGCCACCAGCACGCCTCCCCACAGCGCCCCGGCCGGGATCTGGATCGCCCATCCCCTGCCGCGCGCCAGGGCCGCCGTGACCGCGCAGCCGATCAGCACGCCCCCCGCTCCTCCGAGTGCGCCGAGGATCAGCGACTCGGCGAGGAACTGGCCGGCGACGTGCCCTCTGGTGGCCCCGAGCGCCCGGCGCAGCCCGATCTCGCCGCGCCGTTCCAGCACGGAGATGACCATGATGTTGCCGATCCCGATGCCTCCCACGAGGAGCGCGACCGCGCCGAGACCGAGGAACAGCGCGGCCGACGACTGGGCCACGGCCACCCGGGCGGTGAGCGCGTCGGACGGGCGGGACACATCCACCGAGTCGGGGTTCTCCGGGTCGGCGGTCGCCCGGAGCAGTTCCGACACCTCGATCACCCGTTCCTGTCCGGCCCGGACGTAGAGGCGGCTCGCGTTCCCGTCGTACCCGAACATGGATCCCGCCACGGGGAATCCGATCAGGGCGGAGCTGTCGATTTCAGGAGCGTACGGGAACGGGTCGAGGATTCCGGCGACCGTGAACCAGTGGCCGCCGAGCCACACCCGCGTGCCGGGGTCGACCCGGCTGATCCCCAGCGTCGTCGCCGCCTCGTGGCCGAGGACCGTGACGGGGTAGGCGGCGGTGGCCGCGTCGAGGAACCGGCCCTGGCTCACCCGCCCGTCGAGGGTGGCCGGCAACGACACGTCGGCCGCCCGTACGGCCAGGCCGCCGGTCTGACCCGAGGGGACCATCTGGTTGCGGTACACGTTGACGGCGGTCAGCTGGGCGGTCGGCGAGACGGAGCGGACGCCGTCCACCCGCCGGATCATCCGGACCGACTCCGCCGGAAGCTCCCGCTCCGCACCCGACAGGCCCGTGCCGCTGGAGACGGTGAGCAGGTTGGTGCCGAGCCGGTCGATCTGGGCGAGCAGGGCGGCCTGGCTGGACGTCGTCACCCCGGCCACGGCGACGACGGCGGCGATGCCGATCGCCACGCCCAGCCCCGACAGGACGGCCCGCAGGCGCCGCGTGCGCAGTCCCAGGGTGCCGGCGGCCAGAAGGTCGGCGGCGCGCACCCGCGGCGGCGGAGGCGTCGCGGCCTCGGCGGCCGTCATCGCACGTCCTCCCGTTCGGTCGTGCCGGCGACTTTCCCGTCACGCAGCTCGATCCTGCGCGGGCACGCGGCCGCCACATCCCCGTCGTGAGTGACGATCACCAACGTCGCGCCGTCGGCGTTGAGCTCCCGAAGAAGCATGATGATCTCCGTGGTTCCCGCCGTGTCGAGATTCCCCGTCGGCTCATCGGCGAAGACGATCGACGGAGCGCCGACGAGCGCCCGGGCGATCGCGACCCGCTGGCGCTCCCCGCCGGACAGCTTCGCCGTACGATGCCCGACCCGATGGCCCAGCCCTACCCGCTCCAGCGCCTGCGCCGCCCGCTCCCGCCGGTTCCCGGCCCGGACGCCGCGATACATCAGCCCGGTCGCGACGTTCTCCAGCGCCGTGAGGCTGTCCAGCAGGAAGAACTGCTGAAAAACGACTCCAACGTGATGGGCACGCAGGCCCGCGAGCCCGCGCTCCCCCAGTTCCTGTACGGCGTGCCCCGCAAGCCGTACCGAGCCGGACGTGGGACGGTCGAGCGCGGCCATGAGGTGGAGGAGGGTCGACTTGCCCGACCCTGAAGGACCCACGATCGCCACCATCTCGCCCGCCTCGACGGTGAGGCCGACGCCCCTGACCGACTCCACGGGCGGCTCCCCCGGATAGACCTTCCACACGTCGCGCAGCTCCAGGACTCCGCTATGGCTCATCCGGCCGGCACCTCCACGCTCGCTCCTTCGGCGACACCGGTGACCTCGACCAGCCCGCTGGTCTCGTCGAACAATCC
This sequence comes from Planotetraspora thailandica, assembly GCF_016863335.1. Taxonomy (GTDB): domain Bacteria; phylum Actinomycetota; class Actinomycetes; order Streptosporangiales; family Streptosporangiaceae; genus Planotetraspora; species Planotetraspora thailandica. Next base: position 7,088 of record NZ_BOOR01000055.1, on the reverse strand, counting down.
GACCTGGACGGGAACCAGGCGGCCGCCGCTGGAGACGGCGAACGTCCCGCCCGGTCTGGCCAGCAGGGCCACGATCGGCACGGTGAGCACGTCCTTGCGCTCCTCAGTGGTTAGGGCGACCTGGACCAGCGCCTGGTCGAGTGTGCGGCCGGTGCGGCCGGACAGCCGGATCGTGATCGGCACCGACGACTGCGCGGGCCCGTCCTGCACCTCGTTGGTGACGGCCACGGGGCTGACCGTCGCCACCCGGCCGTCCCTCGTGCTGCCGTCGGGCAGTGTGACCAGCACCGGCGCGCCCACTCTGACACCTGGCACCTGGGCGGGGTCGAGCTCCACCGAGACGACAGGAGCCGTGCTCGTCCCGTGCAGCACCGGCCCACTGCCGGACGCGCCCAGGTGCACGTCGTGTCCCGTCACCCGGAGCGCTCCGGGAAGGAAGACGACCTGGCCCAGAGGCACGGTTCCGGTCACGGGGAGTTTCGCGTCGTGCTGCCACCTGCGGACGGCGTAGTAGGTCGCCAGAGAGAAGTGCCGGTCCACCGTGATCCCGGTGTACCCGAGCGCGCGCAGGTTGGTCTCCAGTTGCAGCACGTCGGCGCCGTCGGTCACACCCAGTTCGAGCGTGCGCCATGCGGGGCGGGAGCCGTACAGGAGAGGAACCGGGCGGCCATCGGCCTCGTAGAGGGAGCGGCCTCTGGTGACGGTGGAGCCGACGGCGGGCAGCCGTGTGATCGTCGCGCCGTTGCCGGACACCTGGTAGCTGCCCGCGTAGGTCAGAGTGCCGTTCACCTGCTGTTGCCGTGTCACGTCGGTGCGCGTCACCTGAGCCGTGCCCGTCGGCGGCGGCGCGGAGGTGGCGGGCGCGGGTTCGGCTCGCGTCACGGCCCAGGCTCCGCCCGCGCCCGCCAGCACCACGACACCGGCGATCATCGCTTTCGGCCGGTTCATCCGTTGTCCGAAACGATCACGATGCTCTTGCCCACGAAATACTGCCTGCACGCGGGAAGCTGATCACGCCATCCGCGTTTGCCCAGATCCAGCAGCCGTTTCGGCAGGGGGAACTCGCCCCGGGCGTTGGGGTCGGGCCAGTCGGGGACCCCGTGTTCGCGGAAGCACCGCGCCAGCTGCCTCAGCTTGGCCATTTCGGCGGCCGTGTATTTCGGCCCCTTGTCGCCCCCCGCGGGCAGCCGGGCGGCAATGGACGCGCACGCGGTCTTGGCACTGCCGGGAATCTTCACCGAGGAGTTCACCTGAGGGTTTCCCTGGGCGTCCAGCACCGGGTCGGGGAAGTTCGGCACGCCGTTCTGACGCAGGCAGGCGGCGAGCTCCCGGTACACCGCGAGCAGTGATGCGGTGGGGCTCGGCGTGGCGGCCGCTCCGGACGTGGGGGCGGTCGCGCAGGCAGCCAGGAGGGGCACGACCAGGTACGGCCCCGCTCTGCGTATCTTCATGGATGTCGTCCTCCGGAACGGTGGAGATGCTCTGACTCCACGTTTCCGGCGGGAAGGACGGCGCGCATCGCGCGAGAGCGGGGCCGCGGCTCCCCCATTCGGGGGACCCGGGCGGCCTCAGGTTGCCGGACCGGTCTCCTTCAGCTACCTGCGGGCCGCATGATCACAGGGCGCCGGTGCCGATCAGATGGCCGATGAGGTACACGACCAGGGCGGCTCCTCCGCCGATCAGAAGCTGGCGAGCGCCTGAGCGCAGCGATCCCCTGCCGTTGAGCAGCCCGAGGACGGCGCCGACGGAGAACAGGGCGACGGCGGCGAGTGCGATCGAGACCACGGATGCGACCGGACCGGACCCGAAAAAGTACGGTAGGACGGCCACGACGGCCCCGACGGCGAAGGCGACGAAGCTGGACAGAGCCGCCGACCACGGCGAGCCGAGCTCGTCCGGGTCGAGGCCGAGTTCCTCACGGACCATGGTGTCCAGGGCCGCTTCGCGGTCCTTCATGATGGTCGTGGCGACGCGTTCCGCCTCCTCCGCGTCCAGGCCCTTGGCCCGGTAGATCAGCGCCAACTCCTCGGCCTCGGCTTCGGGGTCGTCGCGGAGCTCTTCGGACTCCAGGGCGATCTCACGCTCGTAGGCCTCCCGCTGGCTGCGCATCGAGATGTACTCGCCGGCCGCCATCGAGAAGGCACCGGCGAGGAGCCCGGCCAGACCGGCGAAGAGAATGGTCGAGCCGGCGGCTCCTGACCCGGCGAATCCCATGACCAGCGAAGTGTTGGAGACCAGACCGTCGTTGACGCCGAAGACGGCGGCGCGCAGCGTCCCCGAGCGGTCGCCGCGGTGCCACGACTCCCGCCGGGCGATGCTTCGGCCGGTCTCGCGTGTGCCGCCCTGGTCACGCATCCGGGTGAGCACGCGCGCGTGCGAGCGCTCGTCGACGGCCATTCCCGGCGCGGCGTCGGGGTCGCCGTCGTAGAGGCCGGCGTCGGAGTGCTCGGCCCGCTCAACGAACGGCAGCACGACGTCGGCGGACAACCGGCGGGCCAGCATGGTCAGCAGCCGGGTACGCAGCCCCGGGCTTTCCGGGTCGGGAACCTTCTCGCCGAGCGCGTCCAGTTTGCCCGCCCAGTGCGCGGCGTGCCGTTCCTCCACGGCGGCCAGTTCCATGAGGATCATCTTGCGCTCGCCGTCGGAGCCGTCGGCCAGGCCGCGGTAGAGGGCGGCGCTCTCCCGCTCCGACCGCAGCAGGTCGCGGTAGCGGGCGACCGCCCTCCGGTCGTGGCCCGCGTGGACGTCGTTGACGTCGGTGCTCATCGTGTGTCTCTCCCCCTCGTGCCCCGCTCGTCGTGTGCGGCCTCTTCGTCCAGGCACCGGCGGCAGGTGCCACGGAAGACGACCTGTGCCTCATCGACCTGTCCCACGTCGTCGACGGGGCTCAGGCACGGCTTGGCGTCCGCGAGGCAGGACACGTCGCTGACCTGGCCGCAACGCCGGCAGACGAAGTGGTGATGCCAGGCCGTACGAGATTCGTAGACCGTCGCGCCCCGCCCGACGTCGGCGCGGAGCACCAGACCGGCGTCCGCCAGGGCTGTCAGCGAGTTGTAGACGCTCGTGCGGGGCAGCGCGACATCGTTCCTGATCAGATGGGCGTGCACCTCGTCGGCCGTGTGGTGCCCGTGCATGGCCCGCAGCGCCTCGATCACCGCCAGCCGCGGGCGGGTGGCCCGCAGCCCGGCCTCCTGCAGCTGCGCGGCGTCCTCGCCTGCCATCTGCCGCCCACCCCATTCCATCTTGTACTTGGACAAAGTATAAACTGTCCGGACAAGGTTGCGTGAATCCGGTGCGCCGCCTCTGGTCGGCGGCCCGCGAAAAACGATCAGTTCGGTCATTCGGCCACGCCCCGGCGGCACGCGCGAGAGCGGCCCGAGTGACGTCGCATCCCACGGGGGGCCTGAATGAACGACAGCTCACCTCATGGCCGGGAGGAAAGGTCACGGTCGTCCTTCTCACGCCGTTCCTTCCTCAAGGGAGCGCTCGCCGCCGGGGCGGCGTCCGGCTTCCTGGCCGAAGACGCGGTGCGGGCCGCCGACGCGCGAGCCTCCGGTCACGGCGCGGCCGCCGCCGTGTTCGCGTTCCACGCGGCGCATCAGGCCGGGATCGACCGCCCTCCTCCGCCCCAGGCCCAGCCCGCGGCGACCTTCGCCTCCTTCGACGTGACCGCGCGCGACCGCGACGAGCTGACCGGCCTGTTCCGCACGCTCACCGACCGGGCACGCGTGCTCACGTCGGGGAGCACACCGCCCGCGACGGGCCCGGGCCCGCACGACGACCGCCTGCTGGGCGGGAGCATCGTCCCGGACGGCCTCACCGTGACCGCCGCCGTCGGCGCGTCCCTCTTCGACGGCCGGTACGGCCTGGCCGGCCGCAAGCCCATCCAGCTGAAGACGATGCGGCCCTTCGAGTATGACCGGCTCGACCCGGCCGAATGCCACGGCGACCTGCTGCTGCAACTGTGCGCCGGCCATCGGGACGTGCTGGTGCACGCGTTCCTCGACGTCCTCGCGCACACCAAGGGGGTCCTCACTCCCCGCTGGCGCGCGGACGGCTTCGTCAACCCGCCCCGCCCGACCGGCACGCCGCGCGACATGCTCGGTTTCAAGGACGGCATCGCCAACCCGGACACCGGCGACGCGCAGCAGATGAACCAGCAGGTCTGGGTGCAGCCGGGTGGCGGCGAGCCCGACTGGACCGTGGGCGGCACCTACCAGGCCGTACGCATCGTGCGGTTCTTCGTGGAGGAGTGGGACAAGGTCCCCGTCGGCGAGCAGGAACGGATCATCGGCAGGCGCAAGGTCTCCGGCGCCCCGATGTACGGGACCGAGGAGAGCCAGGACCCGGTGTACACCAACGATCCGCAAGGGGCGATCACGCCGCTGAACTCGCACATCCGCCTGGCCAACCCGCAGACGCCGGAGACCGCGGCGACGAGTGCGATCCTGCGGCGCAGCTATCAGTACGTGCGCACTCCCGACCCGGCCGGAGACGTGAACGTCGGCCACGTCTTCTGCTGTTTCCAGCGGGAGCTGGACACCTATATCGCCATGCAGAACCGGCTGGAGGCCGAGCCGTTGGTCCGCTACATCAGCCCGACCGGCGGCGGCTACTTCTTCGTCCTGCCGGGGGTGCGCGACAACGCGGACTACTACGCGCGGGGCTTGCTCGCCTGACAGCTCCTCATCGAACCGAACGGAGGCACGACATGCGCTTCATCCGGGCAGGCGGGCTCACCGTGGTCATCGCCGCGGGTCTTCTCCCCGGGCTGTACGGCCCGGCGGCGTCCGCGTGGCAGTCAGCGGCGCGGGCTGATCCCTCGGCCAGGACGTTCCTGTACGTGGCGAACCAGTTCGCCGACGACGTCGCGGTCGTCGACGTGGGCGCCAGGAAGGTCGTGGAGAGCATTCCCGTCGGCGACGCGCCGTCGGGCGTCGCCGCCGATCCGCGCGGGAACCACGTGTACGTCGCCGACCAGCGGTCCGGCAGCGTGTCGGTGATCGACACACGGGCCCGCCGGGTCACCGGAACCGTCCAGGTGGGGTCGGAACCGGTCGGGGTGGCGGTGAGCCCCGACGGGCGGCACGTCTACGACGCCGACGGCGGATCGAACACCGTGTCGGTGATCGACGCCCGCGCCGGCAGGGTCGTCGCGACCGTTCCGGTGGGCGCGGAACCGGTGAGCGTGGCGGCCGGCCCGGACGGCCGCTTCGTCTACACCGCCAACGAGCGCTCGAACGACGTCTCGGTGATCGACGCCCGTACCGACAGGGTCGTCGCGACGGTTCCCGTGGGCGTGGCCCCGGCGGGCGTCGCCGTGAGCCCGGACAGCCGGTTGGTCTACGCCGCCGACGAGGGATCGGCCGGCCTGTCGGTGATCGACGCCCGCGCCGGCAAGGTCGTCGCCACCGTCCGGGTCGGCGTGGGGCCTTTCGGCGTGGCGGCCGGGAGCACGCGCGTCTACGTGGCGGACCTCGGTCCCGCCCGCGTGTCGGTGATCGACCCGAAGACCCGCACGGTGGTCGCGACCGTGCCGGACGGCACCGAGGGCACCACCGACCCGTTCGGCGTGGCGGTGGGCCAGGGGGTCGCCTACGTCGTCAACCAGGGCGACGGCGACGTGGCGGTGCTGGACACGCACACGAACAAGATCGTCGCCACCGTCCCTGTCGGCGCGCAGCCGTACGGCATCGCCGTCACGCGGGAGGTCAGGGGCGGCAGGTGAGGCGCAGCCGGGCCCACGAGTTGTTGGCATAACCCTTCGGATTCCACAGGTCGCCGGGACATCCCGGCTGAACTGCGGCCGTGCAGTCCCAGGCGCGGGCGGTGATCGTGGTCTCTCCGGGCGGCAGGTCAAGGGTGATCCGCCACAACTGCCACGCCCACGTGTCGCGAGGCTCGTCGAGATCGGCCTGGGCCCACGTGGAGCCGTCGTCCAGCGACACGTCGAGGCGGGCGACGGTGCGGTCGTCGCCGGCGAAGGCATAACCGGTGATCTCGGTGGGGCCGGGGGGCAGCGGGCCGGTGCCGTCCGGCCGCAGGATTTCGCAGTTGAGAGCGACTGGCCCCAAGGAGATGCCGTCGCTGGGCCCGGCCTTGTCGGGGTCCGCCTCGGGCGGCAGCAGGCGGTAGGCGACGGCCTGGAAGTAGTTCTCGGACGGTTCACGCTGCGCGGTGACGCGCTGCAGCCATTTCACGCTGCGGGCTCCGATCCAGCCGGGGACCACCGCACGCAGCGGGGCACCGTGGATGCGGGGCAGCGGCCTGCCGTTCATGGCCCAGGCCAGCAGGACCTCGCCGGACAACGCCTTGCCCGCCGGGATGGAACCGCCGTACGGCTGCGGCGGGTCGGCGATCTGGCTGACGTCGGGGGCGGCGAAGGCGATGTGGGCCGCATCGGGAAGCAGGGCGGCCTCGGCGAGCACGTCGGCGAGCCGCACTCCGGTCCACCGTGCGGTGGAGGTCGCGCACGGACCCCACGGGTCTTCGCCGGGGATGTCGCGGACCTCCATCAGCCCGGCCCGCCGATTCCCGGCACACTGCAGCGTCGCGGTCACCTCGTGGTGCTCGAACCTGTCGCGCAGGTCGTCCAGGGAAAGACTCAGCGGCCGCCGGACCAGTCCATCAACCTCCAGCCGCCAGGTGGCGGCGTCAACCTGGGGCACGGGCCCGTGGTTGCGGCTGTAGAAGCTGTCCAGCGTGGTGATCGGGCTCCCCGCCAGCGCTCGGCGGGGAGGCTCGGCGTTGAACGGCTCCCGCTCATGCACGACCATGTCGTCACGTTTGCCCCACAGCGTCATGTTTGTGAGTTACCCCGAACCCGCAGGAAGGACGCTTCGCCCTTCCCTGGCCGATCGCGCCTCCGTGTAATGCCAGATCGGCTGGGGGCATCCGCGCGTTCTCGCCAAGTTCGGGTTTCTCGGTACGCCTTTTGCCCCCGGATGGATTTCCGTACGGCTATGCGTCTCAACGACGAGCCCTCTGCCCGAACCTGGGGAGTGACCTTGAACTTGCGAGTCTCCTGGCGAGATGCGTGGTGATTGCCATGCCTGTGAGCGCCCCTGGATTTTCCGTCGGAGACGTCA
>NZ_BOOR01000054.1 GCF_016863335.1 Planotetraspora thailandica | reverse complement strand
ACTCCCCGGCGACGACCTGCCCCCATGGCTCGAACCACCACAAGCAGCACAACCCGGACCCCATCCACCACCTCGCCCAGACCCAGCCTTCGACATCCCGCCCTTCTGACCCATGGCAGGCCGTTCCAGGGCCGCGCGGGCGTGCTGCCCGCGCGTCACGTCACCGTCCGCTGCGCTCGGCACGCCCGGCTGCCTGCTCACCGCCCCGATATGTACGACGAGTTCGGCACGCCCGGCAGATCAGCGACCCACGCACGCCGATCAACGCAGAGGCGACGTCGCACTCCCGGCGCCTGAATGAGTGAACAGGCCCTGACCGACGCAACGCCCAGGCCGTCGCCCCGCTTGGCCGGGCGGGCGCCGCCGCCAAACGCGCCACGCCGGCGGTACGCCGGCTCCACACCGATGCCACGTCCGCGCCGCGCTGAGCACAGGCCGCCCGGGGCCGCTGCGCTCAAGCCGGCATGCCGGCCGCTGGTGCCGCCCCTGGGGCTCAGGCGCTGGTGACCGCGCACTGACCACGGTCGGCCCTGGTGGGCCCGGCCGCGCTGGGACGCACATCGAAGTCGAAGATCACCGTGGGGATGTACAGCGAGCAGCAGGCGTTGGGGATGTCTACGATCCCGCTGATCCTGCCCTCGATGGGCACCGAGCCCAGCAGCAGATAGGCCTGTTCGCCCGTGTAGCCCCACTTCTTCAGGTATTCGATGGCGTTGAGGCAGGCCCTGCGGTACGCCAGCGTCGCGTCGAGGTAGTGGTTGGTGCCGCTGTCGTGGTCGACCGAGATGCCGATGAACGACAGGAACTCCGAATAGCGCGGCTCGACGTTGCCGGGCAGGAAGACGGGATTGGTCGTCACCCCGTACTTCTCCATGCCGCCCGGGATGAGATCGACGTGGAAGTCGATGAACCCGCCCATCTCGATCGCGCCACAGAAGGTGATCTCGCCGTCGGCCTGGCTGAAATGGAGATCGCCCACCGACAGCTTGGCGCCTTCGACGAAGACCGGGCAGTAGACGCGGGAGCCCCGGCTGAAGTTCTTGATGTCCTGGTTGCCGCCGTTCTCGCGGGGCGGCACCGTACGGGCTCCTTCTGCGGCGATCCGGGCGGCCACCTCGCCGCGCGCGGTGCCGGTGACGGCGCCCCGCGGCTCGGGTGGCAGTGCCAGCGCCGGCACACGGACGGGATTGGTGTCGATCAGCGCCTGTTCCCGCCGGTTCCATGTCGCGAGGAGATCGAGGGACGGCGCGGTGCCGAACAACCCGGGGTGGCTGATGCCGGTGAACCGCACGCCGGGCAGGTGCCGGGAGACCGCCTGCTGGCCGTGGAAGTCCCAGATCGCCTTGTAGGCGCCGGGGAAGTGGTCGGTGAGGAAGCCGCCGCCGTTGACCTTGGCGAATATCCCGGTGTAGCCCCAGCCCTGCCCGGCGACGTCACCGGACTGCTGAGGGATGGGACCGAGGTCGAGGACGTCGACCACCAGGAGGTCGCCGGGCCGCGCGCCCTCGATGGCGATCGGCCCGCTGAGCATGTGCGGGAGGGACAGGTCGATGTCGCGCACGTCGTTGGCCGAGTCGTTGTTGCCGATCTGGGCGTCGGTCCAGTCCCGGCACTCGACCCGGAACTCCGCGCCGGGCCGCACGGTCACGACGGCAGGGATGTCCGGATGCCACCGGTTGTGGCCGGGCACCTCCTGGTCCCGCATGGACCGCGTCTGGTCCACGTGGAAGACGACCTCGGGCATGGCGACCTCCTCACTGAACTCCGGTCAGCCGGCCCTTCGAACCACCTCGGGTTCGTGACGGCTACGTTCCTCCCGCGCGAAGGCCCCGGCGAGCGCGGGACTCAGCCGGGCCAGGTGCGGCGGGGTGAAGACGCGGCGGCCGGGCTTCCCGCATTGCGGGCAGTCCCGGTACGGCGACGCGGTCCCCATAGGCAGGACCACGTCGAACGGCCCGCACGCCGAGCACTGGAACTCATAGGTGGCCATGTCACCCCCGACACCCGCCGAATCGGACATGTCACCACGGTACGCCGAGCCGTTCGACCGCCTCGACGACCACCCGGGCGCCGTCCTCCCGCCCGACACGCTCGGCCAGATCGGCCGCCCTGCGCCGATGAGACGGGTCGGCGACGGCGGCGGAAAGGGCGGCGGCCAGTCGCGGGGCCGACAGCCGCCGGATCGGGATCGCCCCGGGGCCCACGCCCAGCGCGGCCAGCCGGCCGGCCCACAGGCGCTGGTCACCCATGACGGGCAGGCCCACGGCGGGCACGCCGGCGCGAATCCCGGCCGCCGTGGTCCCGCTGCCGGCGTGGTGGGCGACCGCGGCCATGCGGGGGAAGAGCCACTCGTGCGGCACGTCCCCCACACCGAGCACGTCGTCGTCCTCCACCGCCAAGCCGGCCGCGCCGGTCTGGAGCACGCCGCGCAGCCGGGCCTGGCGGAGCGCGGCCAGCACGATCTCGGTGTGCCGCCCGAGATCGCCGGAGCCCATGCTGCCGAACCCGACGTACACCGGGGGCGGCCCCGACTCCAGGAAGTCGAGCAGCTTCGTTGGAGGACGCCAGCCGGGTGCGCGCTCCGGCCACCAGTACCCGGCCACCTCCAGCCCCTCCCTCCAGTCCGCCGGGCGAGGCAGCACGGCGGCGCTGTGGCCGTGGTAGACCGGCCATCGCGTCTGCTCCCTTCGCCGGTAGACCGCGTTGGAGGTCACCGGGGGAAGCCCCAGCCTGGCCCGCAGGTGCTTGGCCGAGCCGGCGTGAGCGGGCGACGGCGCGGCGAAGAGCATCCGGGCGGCGGCGCGGTTGCCACGCCGGCCGAGCGAGCGGGAGAACGCCCCCGTGACCGGCGGGAAGTCGCCGGTCGGCTCGATGGGTTGCAGATGGACCCCCATGCTCGGGATCTCCATGGCTTCGGCCACGTGATATCCGGCGGAGGCGGCCGCCCCCAGCAGCAGCACGTCGGTGCCCTTCTCGGCTGCCGCGAGGATGCCGTCGGCCGTGAGCCTGCCGTACTCGGCGAACATTCGGGCCTTCGCCGCCGGAGACATCCTGGCTCCGCCGGCGGACACCGGCAGGAGCGGCAAGGGATCTCCGGCGACGGGGCGGAACTCCAGCCCGCAGGCGGTGACCAGATCGCTGTAGGGGGTATGCGCGGCGATCGCCACCTCGTGGCCCGCGTCGCGCAGGCGGACGCCGAGGCCGGTGTAGGGTGCGACGTCGCCGCGGGTGCCGATTCCGATGATCAGCACGCGCATGTGGAACGGCCTTCAGACATGGTTCGTCCTCTCGAGGGCGAATTACAATGCATTCGCATTGTAAAACGGCCGCCATCGGGATTCAATACGACCGCATTGGAAAGACCGGAGATGCCGAAGATCGTCGATCACGAGGCGCGGCGCAGGCACATCGCCGAGGCGCTGCTGCGCATCATCTCCAGGGACGGGCTCGACGCGGTGAGCCTCCGCGAGGTCGCGGCCGAGGCCGAGGTGTCGATGGGCATGGTCCAGCACTATTTCTCCACCAAGGACGAGATGCTCATGTTCGCCCTCGCCCACCTGAACGCCAGGATCGGCGAGCGGGTGGCCCGGGCGGCGGCAGCCGGATCGCCACGGGCGCTCGTACGGGCCGGGCTGCTGGAGCTGCTCCCCCTCGACGAGGAACGGGCCTTCGAAGCCCGCATCGGCCTGGCCTACCTGGCCCGCTCGGTCGTCGCCGAGGATCTCGCGGCGCTCCTGCGTGCGGCTCTGCCGTACGTCGTCGGCTTCTACGCGGAGCAGATCCGTACGGCGCAGGCGCTCGGCCAGGTGTACGCCGGGCTGGACGCCGGCAAGGAGGCGACCATCCTGTTCACTATGGCCCAGGGCATGGTGAACCCGGCGCTGATCGGCCATCTCACTCCAGAGCAGGTGGAGGCGGCGGTCGACTACCAGCTCGACCGGCTCTTCCCCAGCAGGTAGTCGCGCTCGGCGGCGTTGCCGGCGCGGGCGGCCGCCGCGTCGTACGCCTCGGCCGCCTCCGCGTGCCTGCCCAGCCGCCGGAGCAGGTCGGCCCGGATGGCGTGGAAAAGGTGATAGCCGCCGAGGTCGAGCCCGTCGACGAGATGCAGCGCGGCGCCGGGCCCGTGGACCTCGGCCACCGCGACGGCGCGGTTGAGCGCCACGACGGGGGTCGGCGTCAGCGCCAGCAGGTGGTCGTAGAGCTGGAGGATCTGCCCCCAGTCGGTGTCCTGCGCGGTGGGCGCGTCGCTGTGCACGGCGTTGATCGCCGCCTGAACCTGGTACGGCCCGGGCATGCCCCGCCGGAGGCAGCGGCGGACGATCACCTGGCCTTCCGCGACGAGGTCGCGGTCCCACCGATCCCGGTCCTGACGGGCCAGCGGCACGAGCGCGCCGTCGTCGCCGACCCGGGCGGCCCGGCGCGACTCGACCAGCAGCATCAGCGCCAGCAGGCCCATGACCTCGGGCTCGTCGGGCATCAGCTCGGCCAGCAGCCGGCCGAGCCGTACGGCCTCGGCACAGAGATCGTCGCGGACCAGGCGCTCCCCCGAACTGGCCGCGTACCCCTCGTTGAAGACGAGATAGACGACGGCGAGCACGGCCTGCAGCCGCTCGGGCAGGTCGGCGTCGCGGGGCACCCGGTAGGGGATGCGCGCGTCCCGGATCTTGGCCTTGGCCCGGACCAGGCGCTGGGCCATGGTCGGTTCCGGCACCAGGAACGCGCGGGCGATCTCCGCCGTGGTCAGCCCGCCGAGCAGCCGCAGCGTCAGGGCGACCTGCGCGGCCGGGGCGAGCGCGGGATGGCAGCAGGTGAAGATCAGGCGTAGCCGGTCGTCGTGCACGGGCCCCTCCTCGGCCGGTTCCGCACGCGCGTGCAACAGGGCCGCCTGGGCGTGCCGGTCCGCACGGGCAGCTTCCCTGCGGAGCCGGTCGATCGCCCGGTTGCGGGCCGTGGTGATGATCCACCCCGCCGGGCTGGGCGGCGGCCCGTTGACCGGCCACCGCTGCACGGCCGTGGCGAACGCGTCCTGCACGGCCTCCTCCGCGACGTCGACGTCGCCGAAGACGCGGGTCAGGACGGCCACGGCACGGCCGTGCTCCCGTCGGAACACGTGCTCGACCTCCGAGGCGGGCACGGGCGGCATGGACGAGGTCAGCTCCCGGCCTCGCCCTGGATCGGCCTGACCTCGATCGGCAGGGTGGTCGCCTCGGCCATCCTGCGTCCCCATTCGAGGGCGCCGTCGAGGTCGGGCGCCCGGACGATCGTGAAACCGCCGATGTGCTCCTTGCCCTCGGCGTACGGCCCGTCGGTCATGAGCAGGTCACCGTCCTTCACACGCACGACGGTGGCCGCGTGAGCGGGGTGGAGCCCGACGCTGAAGACCCACGCGCCGGCGGCCTCCATCTCCTGTCGCAAGACGGCGAGGTCCCGCATGATCGGTTCGAGGATCTCCGGCCCCGGCGGTTCCCCGTCGGGCTGGTAGACGCTGAGCATGTACTGCGTCATCTGGCGCTCCTTGTCGGCTTCACTGTGTCACGTACGGCATGTCATGTACGGCCGGCCTCGCGCCGCCCGCTCGCCCCCTATACGAACGGCTCTCCGCGATATCGACACCACTGGTAGCTTCCGGGGTGCTGATGCGGCAGATCCACTCGATCGTCGACGACTTCCGTGAGGAGATCACCCGCCGCCCGCCCAGGGCGTTCCCGCACTGATCTTCGCAATTTGTCGGGACCGTCTGGCACCTTCTCCACATGATCTTCTTCGTCTATCGCACGCATTACGAAGGACCGCTGAGCAAGAGGGTCCGTGAGCTTCCCGACGCCACCGTGCTGGACTGGTTCCGCCGGGGCTGGGCCGCCGTGGTGACCGACCAGGCCCAGGAAGTCGACGCCTGGCTCACGGCCGAGCTCGGTGACGATGTGTACGGCCTGCACACGATCTTCGATCGGGCGCGTGAGCACGGGCTGGCCGCGCCGCAGTCCTGGCAGGAGCTGCGCGATCTCCTCGAAGAACACCTCTACTACGAGGGTGAACTGCGCGTCGACGCGCACAGCGTGCGTGTGCTCACCGACGACGACGAGGTCATGCTGCCGTATTTCTTCTTCGACTCCACCCTCGCCGACCAGGCGTCATATTTGTTGCACGACGACTGGCCGCTCCCCTTCGACGCCGTGGAGGTCTCCGCCGAGGACGGCCCGGGCATGGTGCATGTCGTCCTGCTGACGCACTACGACGGCGACAGTGTCTGCTGGCAGCCGCCATTCGCCTTCCCGGGCGTACGTCTGCCGGACCTGGCGGCGCACCTTCGCACCACGACGGACGACCTGAAGCGATGGCCGGGCGAGCTGCTGGTGCTCCGGGCTCTCGTCGCTCCTGGGGAGGAGCACCTCGGTGCCGCGCTCGAACGCTGCAACCGCTGGCCCTCCTACGAGGAGGGCGCCGACGAGTTGTACGGCACGCATGAGGAGGCGCATCGTTTCGCCATGGGCCGCCTGGCGGACGCCGGCGCGTTGCTCGGCCGGGACGTGCGCCGGACGCTGGTGCGCTGCGACGAGCATCTGGCGCAGATGGCGATCCACATGAGCGACTTCTTCGGCTACCAGCAGTGGTTCGTCTTCGACGACGCGTGGACGGCCCGGCACGAGGACCTCGCCCGTTCGCTGCTCCGCTACGGCACGGAATGGGACCCTTTCGACTAGACCGGCTACATCGGCCCGGCTTCACGGCCCCGGGTGAACCCCTTACGCAGGCCGTAGGCGGCGGCTCCGACCGCGATGACCGCCGCGCCGGCGAGCACCGACGTGGGGGGCAGGGCGAAGGCCAGGCCCAGGCACCCGACCAGCCCGACCACGGGCACGATCCTGGGCGGGCGCCCCTCGTCGGGCCTGAGGGTCCACGCGGAGGTGTTGGCGACGGCGTAGTAGACGAGCACGCCGAAGGAAGAGAAGCCGATCGCCCCGCGCACGTCGGCCGTGGCGGCGAGCACGGCCACCACCAGGCCGACCGCGACCTCCGCCCGGTGCGGTACGGCGAAGCGGGGGTGCACGGCCGATAGCGCGTGCGGGAGATGGCGGTCGCGGGCCATCGCCAGCGTGGTGCGCGAGACGCCGAGGATGAGAGCCAGCAGAGAGCCGAGCGCCGCGATCGCCGCGCCGGCACGCACGACCGGGGCGAGTTCCGGCAGGCCTGCCGTACGCACCGCGTCGGCCAGCGGCGCGGCCGAGCCGGCGAGCAGGCCGGGGCCGAGCACGGCCAGGACGGCCACGGCGACTGCCGCGTACACGACCAGGGTGATGCCGAGGGCCAGGGGGATCGCCCGGGGGATGACGCGCTGCGGGTCGCGCACCTCCTCGCCTAGTGTGGCGATGCGGGCATATCCGGCGAAGGCGAAGAACAGCAGCCCGGCGGCCTGCAGGGTGCCCCCGAAGGTGGCGTCGGAGCCGACGTCCAGCCGGGCCGCGTCGGCGGAGCCGCCGGTCAGGCAGGCGGTGACCACCGCCGCGAGCACCACGAGGACGACGATGACGATCGCACGGGTCAGCCAGGCCGACTTCTGCACCCCGGCGTAGTTCACCGCCGTCAGCAGGACCACCGCCGCGACGGCAACCGCGTGCGCCTGGCCGGGCCAGACATAGGAGCCGACGGTCAGGGCCATCGCCGCGCAGGAGGCGGTCTTGCCGACCACGAAACTCCACCCGGCCAGGTAACCCCAGAAGTCCCCCAGCCGCTCACGCCCGTAGACGTAGGTGCCGCCCGACTGGGGGTAGCGGGCGGCCAGCCGGGCCGACGCGGTCGCGTTGCAGTACGCCACCACCGCGGCCACGGCCAGGCCGGGCAGCAGCCCGGAGCCGGCCGCCGTGGCCGCCGGGGCGAGCGCGGAGAAGACGCCCGCGCCGATCATCGCGCCCAGTCCGATCACGACGGCGTCGGACACGCCGAGGCGGCGTTCCAATCGCCCTGATCCGGCGGCGGCCGCCGATGTGCTCATCCACTCGTCCCTTGCGTGGTTCGTGAAGGTCGCCGCGTACAGCTTGCCCGACCGGTTTCCGCGCGCCTCAGGGTGGTGCCGGTTCCCCACCGATCCTCACATCCGAATCAACCGGAATGTGGTGATGCAGCTAACACAATTTCCCGAAATATCTGGTCACGCCCCACCTGTTGCTCATTACGTCAAGGAAGTGGGGAGATCTTCCCCGGTTCTGACCGGCCGGCGCCGAAGCCGGCCGTAGCTGTCGACCGAAGGGAGCGTCACCGTGAGCACGACCGCCGAGCGGAGCCGCGTGACCCGGATGCGGGCGGATGCGTCACGCAACAGGGAGCGCATCGTGGCCGCCGCGCGTGAGGCGTTCGTGGAGCACGGACCCGAGGTGACCTTCGACGAGATCGCGCGCAGGGCCGGGGTCGGCAACGCCACCGTATACCGGCACTTCGCGGATCGCACCGAGTTGATCCGCCAGGTGACCCTGGAGGTCATGAACAGGGTCGTGGCGCTGGCCGAATCCGTGCTGGACGATTCGCCGGACGCGTTCGAGGCGCTGCGGCGCTTCGTGCACGGGGCGGCGCACGAGCACATCGGAGCCCTGTGCTCCACCCTGGACGAGGGGTGCAGGCCACTCGCCGTCGAGCTTTCCGACCAGCGGATCAGGGTCGAAAGAGCTCTGGAGCGCATCATGGACCAGGGACGGGCGTCAGGGCTGCTGCGCCCGGATGTGGTTCCCGGCGACATCCTCATCGCGCTCCCCCAGCTCACCCGGCCGTTGCCCGGCACGGCGTGCCTGGGTCTGGAAAGGTTCTTCGACCGCCATCTCCAGCTGTTCCTCGACGGACTGCGTGCCCCCGCTCGCTCCGCTCTCCCGGGAGCAGGCGCCACGTTCGCCGACCTCCGACCAAATCCGCAGGGCACGACCATGTAGAAATTCCGGCCGCCCGCGCTCACCGCGCGGGCAGCCCGACAGCTCTCTTTCACCTGCAGTTTTTTTCTCCACACCGATAGTGAGTCGATTCATGCCTGAAACGGCCCCGGGCCGGCACGTCCAGCAGGAGGTCCAGCCGGACCCCCGCCGCTGGAGAGCCCTGTTTTTCATCGCCCTCGCTCAGCTGATGGTCGTGCTCGACGCGACCATCGTGAACATCGCCTTGCCTTCCGCCCAGACCGACCTCCACATCTCCGACGCCAACCGCCAGTGGGTCATCACCGCCTACGCCCTGGCCTTCGGCGGCCTTCTCCTGTTCGGCGGCCGCATCGCCGACCTGTGGGGCCGTAAGCGGGCGTTCACCATCGGCCTCATCGGGTTCGCCGCCGCCTCCGCCATCGGCGGGGCGGCCGTCAACGAGACGATGCTGCTCGGCGCCCGCGCCCTGCAGGGAGCGTTCGGCGCCCTGCTGGCGCCCGCCGCGCTCTCGCTGCTCACGGTGACCTTCACCGAGGCCAGGGAGCGCGCCAAGGCCTTCGGCATCTACGGCGCGATCGCCGGTGGCGGCAGCGCCGTCGGCCTGATCCTCGGCGGTTTCCTCACCCAGGTCCTCGACTGGCGCTGGACGTTCTTCGTCAACATCCCCTTCGCGGCGATCGCCGTGGCGGGAGCCGTCTTCGTCATCCGCGAGCCCGCCGGGGCCCGCAACGGCAGCGGCCTGGACATCCCGGGCGTCGTCCTGGCCACCCTCGGACTGGTGTCGCTCGTCTACGGCTTCACCCGCGCCGAGTCCGACGGCTGGACCGCGGGCGCCACCATCGGCCTGTTCGCCGCGGCCGTGGTGCTGCTCGTCGCGTTCATCCTGGTCGAGAGCAAGGTCCGCAGCCCGCTGCTGCCGTTGCGCGTGGTCACCGACCGCAACCGCGGCGGCGTCTACGCATCGCTGGGCCTGGCCATCATCGCCATGTTCGGCCTGTTCCTCTTTCTCACCTACTACCTGCAGGTCGTCAGGGGCTACACGCCGCTGCAGTCGGGCTTCGCCTTCCTGCCGATGGTCGTCGGCATGATCATCGGCTCGACGCAGATCGGCGCGCGTCTCATGACGCGTGTGGCGCCCCGCGTGCTGATGACGCCGGGCTTCGTGGTCGCCGCGGCCGGCATGCTGCTCCTCACCCAACTGAAGGTCGACAGCTCCTACGCCGGCCTGGTTCTGCCCGCCGAGATCCTGCTCGGCCTCGGCATGGGCACCGCGTTCATGCCGGCGATGAGCCTGGCGACCTTCGGCGTGGAGCCGCGCGACGCCGGTGTCGCCTCCGCGATGGTCAACACCTCGCAGCAGGTCGGCGGCGCCATCGGCACCGCCCTCCTCAACACGATCGCCGCCAGCGCCGCCACGGCCTGGCAGAAGGCGCACCTGGCCGAGGCCGCCACCCTCGGCAAGGCGGGCTTCGTCAACCAGGTGGCCGTGCACGGTTACGCCACGGCGATCTGGTGGGCGGTCGGCATCCTCGTGGTGTCCGCGTTGATCGCGGGTGTCCTCGTCAACGCACGCGCTCAGGGGGGTCGCGTGGTCTCCACTTCCGGCGACGGGGAGGACTCCCCCGCGGTCCCGGTGATGGCGCACTGACGGCGCCGATCCGCTGACTGTTTACGGCGCGACTTGGGGGGCCCGGCTTCTGCCGGGCCCCCTTTGACGTGGCCGTCTGCGCCGTCCACCTGCCCGCGCCACGCGACGGGGGCGGCGAAGCCTCCAGCGGCCCGCCCTGGGGCCATACTGGGGGTTCTGACATCGTCTAAGCTCACGGCGATGACTGGCCAAGATCAGGGCGACGGTGCCGGGGTGCACCCGCCCTTGGGGGACGAGGTGGACGTGGTCACGGAAGACACGCAGCAGAACGATGAAAAGCACGCACGCAAGAAGGGCTCCTTCTTGCGGGAGTTCGTGGTCCTCGTCGTCATCGCCCTCGGCCTAGCCTTGCTGATCAAGTCTTTCGTCGTCCAGGCCTTCTACATCCCGTCGGAGTCGATGGAGAACACCCTCCTCGTCAACGACCGGGTCCTGGTGAACAAGCTCGTCTACCACACACGCGACATCGAGCGCGGCGACATCGTCGTGTTCTCCGGCGTGGACTCCTGGGACCCGGAGGTTCCGTACGAGGAGCCCTCCAACCCGATCGCCAAGGCCTTCCACTGGGTCGGCACGGTGTTCGGCCTGGTGCCCGGTGAGAAGGACTACATCAAGCGCGTCATCGGCGTGCCGGGCGACACGGTCAAGTGCTGCGACGCCAAGGGCCGGGTGAGCGTCAACGGCGTGCCGCTCGACGAGCCCTACCTCTATCCGGGCGACGTGCCGTCCGCCCAGCAGTTCGAGGTGACCGTGCCGAACGACCGGCTCTGGGTCATGGGCGACCACCGTTCGCTGTCCTGGGACTCGCGCCTCCACACGGGCGACCCGGGCGGCGGCACGATCCCGATGGACAAGGTCGTCGGGCGCGCCTTCGTCATCATCTGGCCGTTCGACCGCGCCAAGATCCTCCCGATCCCCGACACCTTCGCCCAGCCGGCGCTGCAGGCCGCGGTGGCGGGCGCCCCGATGGCGGCGGGCGTCGTCGGCGCCGTCCCCGTGATGGTGTGGCGGCGCCGCCGTGCGGCCCGGCGGGACCGGGCGCGCACGAGCGGCTGAGCGGAACGGCCCTCAGCCGAGGGCGACCTCGACCGTCAGGTCGTGATCGCCCTCGGCAAGCGTGAACTCGGCGATGTTGCCGGCGGCGCGCAGGTCGTCCAAGGCCGAGCGGACCAGGCCGACGCCCCGCCCTGCCACGGTCACCCCGGCAACCTCCGCGCGCATCGAGACCTTCGCCTCCGACTTGGCCTTGCGGACCCGCCCGAGCACCTCGGCCGCCGCCGCGAGGACGGCCGGGTCGCCGGCCACGCCGTCCACCGTGCCGTCCGCCGTGCCGTCCGCCGTGGCCGGCCACGGCGCGAGATGCACCGAGCCCTCACGCCACCACGACCACACCTCTTCGGTGACGAACGGCATGAACGGCGCGAACAGCCGCAGCAGCACGTCGAGCGCCTGCCGCAGGGCGGCGTGCGCCGACTCGGCGGCGGCGTCCGACCCGTACGCCCGGGCCTTGACGAGTTCGAGGTAGTCGTCGCAGAACGTCCAGAAGAACCGTTCGGTCACCTCGACCGCCCGGGTGTGGTCGTAGGCCTCGAACGCCTGCGTCGCCTCGCGGATCACCCCGGCCAGGGCCGCCAGCATGGCCAGGTCGACCGGCTCGGTGACCTGCCCGCCGTCGCCGCCCAGCCCGAGCACGAACCGCGACGCGTTCAGGATCTTGATCGCCAGGCGACGGCCGATCTTGAGCTGGCCGGCGTCGAACGCGGTGTCCACGCCGTAACGGCCGCTCGCCGCCCAGTAGCGCACCGCGTCGGAGCCGTGCTGCTCCAGCAGGTCGATCGGGGTGACCACGTTGCCCTTGGACTTGGACATCTTCTTGCGGTCGGGGTCGAGGATCCACCCGGAGATCGCGACGTCCTTCCACGGCACGGCGCCGAACTCCAGATCCGATCTGACCACCGTCGCGAAGAGCCAGGTGCGGATGATCTCGTGTGACTGGGGGCGCAGGTCGGCGGGGAAGACCCGCCGGAACAGGTCGTCGTCGGTCTCCCAGCGGCCCGCGATCTGCGGGGTCAGCGACGAGGTCGCCCACGTGTCCATCACGTCGGGGTCGGCCATGAACCCGCCCGGCACGCCGCGCTGGTCCTCGGTGTAGCCGGGCGGCACGTCCGAGCTGGGATCCACGGGCAGCGCGTCCTCCGGCGGCAGCAGCGGCTCGCCGTACATCGGCTGCCCGAGCGCGTCCAGCCGGTACCACACGGGGAACGGCACGCCGAAGAACCGCTGCCGGGAGATCAGCCAGTCGCCCGTGAGTCCCTCGACCCAGTTCTCGTAGCGCACCCGCATGTGGTGGGGGTGCCACGACAGCTCGCGCCCGCGCTCCAGCATGCGGCGCCTGACCTCGGCGTCACGGCCGCCGTTGCGGATGTACCACTGCCGGGTGGTCACGATCTCCAGGGGTTTGTCGCCCCGCTCGTAGAACTTGACCGGCCGCACGACCGGGCGGGGGTCACCGTCCAGATCGCCCGACTCGCGCAGCATCTCGACGATCCGCTCGCGCGCGCTGTGCACGGTCTTTCCGGCCAGTTCCTTGTACGGCTCGGCCGCCACGCCCTCCGGCGGCTCGGGGAGCAGCCGCCCGTCCCAGCCGATGACCGGGCGGGTCGGCAGTTGCAGCTCCCTCCACCAGGTCACGTCGGTGACGTCGCCGAACGTGCAGATCATCGCGATGCCGGAGCCCTTCTCCCGCTCGGCCAGGTGATGGGCGAGGACGGGAACCTCCACGCCGAACACCGGAGTCCGCACGGTCGTGCCGACCAGCGACCGGTACCGCTCGTCGTCGGGGTGGGCGACCAGCGCCACGCACGCCGGAATCAGCTCGGGCCTGGTGGTCTCGATCCAGACTGGCCCGCCGTCCCCGTGGAAGGAGATCCGGTGGAAGGCCCCCGGCCATTCCCGGTCTTCCAGCTCGGCCTGGGCGACGGCCGTACGGTAGGTGACGTCCCACAACGTGGGGGCCTCGGACAGATAGGCCTCGCCGCGGGCGAGGTTGCGCAGGAAAGCGCGCTGAGAGACGGCCTGCGCACGGTCGCTGATCGTCGTGTAGAGCAGCGACCAGTCCGCGGACAGCCCCACCCGGCGCCAGACGTCCTCGAAGGCCTGCTCGTCGACGGCGGTGAGCTTGTGGCACAGCTCCACGAAGTTACGCCGCGAGATCGACACCTCGCGCTTGCCGGGCTTGTCCGGCGGCACGAAATCGGGGTCGTACGGCAGGGACGGATCGCAGCGCACGCCGTAGACGTTCTGTACGCGCCGCTCGGTGGGCAGGCCGTTGTCGTCCCAGCCGATCGGGTAGAAGACCGACTTGCCGTTCATCCGCTGGTAGCGGGCCATGACGTCGGTGTGCGTGTAGGAGAACACGTGCCCGACGTGCAGCGAGCCGGAGACTGTGGGGGGCGGGGTGTCGATGGAGTAGATCCGCTCGCGCGTCTTCGTCCGGTCGAATCGATAGGTTCCCTGAGCCTCCCAGCGGGCTACCCATACCGCCTCCAGGCCGTCGAGAGAGGGTTTCTCGGGCATGGCGGCTGGGCGCTTCAACTGTTCGGTCATGCGTAAAACGATAGAGCCTCTCCGCTGCGCGGACGGGCCGGCGGACGGCAGCGGTGCTTTTCCCGCAATCAGCGTCTCTTCCGGGGCGAAGTGGCGACAATGGCGCGGTACATCCCCCAAATCGAAGGGCCGGGCTCATGGCGGAAGAGTTGCTCGTCGAGGTCCCCGAAGAGCTCGCGCCGTATCTCGAGGGCGAAGGCGTCGAGGAGGTCGAGGATCTCAGGGACACCGGCCCGGCCGGGGTGGCGGGCGTGGTCGTCGACGGAATCAACCTCGGCGCCTCCATCGTGACGTTCGTGATGATCAGAAGCTCGGTCACCCGGTTCGTCGGGCGACTGGCCGACGCCGTGTCCCGGCGCGCGAAGGCCGAGGGCACGGCGGTGAAGGTCGACGTGGTGGTGCGCCGGGGTGAGGCGGAGACCAGGCTGCGTCTGGAGTTCGAGCGGGAGGGCGGACCGCAGCCCGATCTCGGCGCCATCGAGGCGGCGATCTCGGCCGCCTTCGACACCGAGGACTTCGACACCGAGGACAGGTAGCCGTGTTCGGCGGGACCAGGCGCGCGGCCAAGCAGGTGGCCAGGCTGGCCACGCTGTACGGCCAGGCCGTCAGAAGCAGCGACATGACCCTGTTCGAGCACGTTCGCGACGAGAGCTTCGAACTGACCGAGCGGCTGTTTCAGACCGTGGCCGCGGGGGGCGATCCCCGGCCGCTCATCGACGTGGCCCGGTTGTCGATCGCCTGCGAGCTCGGGGCGAACGACTGGCGCAGGACCGCCATCGTGGGATTCGGACTGGGCGCCGGGGTGGGCGCGCTGGCGATCCGGGAGGCCGGGCCCGAGGTCGACGACCGGCTGATTCCGCCCGGGGTGCTCTACCGGATGGCTGACGTGGTGGCCTATTCGGCCCACCGGGCGGGCTGGGCCCAGATGGGGGTGATGATGATCGAGACGATCACCTCCTGCCGCGTCGGCGACCAGATGCTGGAGCGCGCGGTGGAGCGGCTCGCGGCGACCGCGGACGGCCAGGCGGCCCTCCGCGACGCCCTCGCGGCCCAGCGCCATCTCATCGAGGAGGTACGCGGCGAGCCCCTTCCGGCCCCCGAGTCGGCGACCGTGCCCGACGGCACCCTTGCGGCCAGGGTCACCTCGATGCTCGCCGACGACCTCCGGAAGATCAGGTCGGCGGCGGCCTCCGGCGGCAGCTATCACCTGGAGCATCCCGGGACATACGCATTCCAGGCCGCGGCCGTCTCCGGACGCACGCTGCTCTACGTGATCGCCGGTCCCAGGGCGGGGGCCGTCATCAAGGTCGGCACCCGCCTCGACGGATCCGCGGAGAGCCTGGAACTGCCCGGGCTCGGGTTCGAGGAGGTGGAGAAGGCCCTCGACGGCATCCGTACGGCGCCGCGCGGCAGGACGTCACGCGCCGCCCGGCTGCACGAGGTGCTCACGCGGGTCGGCGCGGCCGTGTGGGGCCCGGTGCTGGAGCGCTGGCCGGAGCTGGCGGCCGAGCCGGTCGCGGTGGTGCCGGTCGGTGAGACCGCGCTGCTCCCGCTGTTCACCGCGATCACGTCGGAAACGCCGGTGTGCGCGACGATCGACCTGACCGTCGTCCCGTCGGCGCGCGGGCTGCTGCTGGCGAGCAGCATCCCCGCCGGTCAGGCGGCCGGGCAAGCCGAGGCGCTGGTCGCCGGTGACCCCTCCATGGCCGGGCCCCACCGCCCGCTCACGCAAGTGCATCACGAGGTCGCGGAGGTCGCCGACGTGTACCGCGTGCCGCCCGTCGTGCTCGGCGAGGACGGCGCTCCCCCGTTCCCCGAGCTGCTGGACCGGTTGTTGTCGGCCGGCACCCTTCACCTGGCCTGCCACGGCGTGATCGACCACTCCAGGCCGCTCGCGTCCACGCTCGTGCTCGGGCCGGGCCTGTCGCTGCGCGACGTCTGGACCAGGCGTTTCGCCTCGGCCCCGCTGGCTGTGTTGTCGGCGTGCGACGTCGGCGGGATCGGCGACCGGCACCCCGGCGAGCAGCTCGGGTTCCCGGCGGTGCTGCTCGCCTCGGGTGCGCGGTCGGTGATCGGCGCCCTGTGGCCCGTGCCGGACAGCCCTGACCTGGTGCGCCTCATGCGCGGCCTGCACGAGCGGATCACCGGGCGGCTCGCTGGGCGTCTCGGAGGCGAGCCGTCCAACGTCGCCCTCGGCCGGGAGATCGGCGCGCTCCACCGTGACGGCGTCTCCCCGTCCGTGTGGGGTCCCTTCTCGCACATGGGGGCCGCCTGAGCGGCTAGGGCAGGGTGACGAACTTGCCGAGGAACTCGCGGGCCGAGGCCGTGTCCAGCCGGTAGTCGAAGTTGGTCGACTTGCAGGCGTCGTCGTCGCCGCTGATCGTGGTGGCCACCAGCAGGTGCGAATCGGTGCCGCCCAGGAAGTTGGGGCCGCCCGAGTCGCCGAAGCAGGTGCTGCCGTCGGCCTTGGCGGTGTCCAGCGACAGGTCCAGCCAGTAGCGGCTGAGCTTGTTGAAGGAGATCGACGTGACGTGGCGCGTGTCGTCGTAGATGAACGTCGGCTTGCCGTGCCGGTGCAGCTTCGGGTTGAGCGAGCCGTACCCGACGGGGGTGAACCGGCCGGCCTCCAGGCCGCCGTTGACCTTCATCTGGTCGAGAAGGCCCTCGGTGGGCAGCTTCGCGGGGACGATTCCCTGGATGGGCTTGTCGAAGACGACGACGGCCATGTCGTGCAGGTCTTCCTTGGTCTTGAACCGGGGGTCCGGCACGTAGCGCCCGGTGTAGACCGCATCCCCCGACTTGTAGTGGGCGGAGAAGGTGATCCGGGCGGTCGTCTGCCGCTTGCTCCCACAGTGGGCGGCGGTGAGGAAGACGGTCGGCGAGATGAGGGTGCCGGTGCATTCGGCCCAGGTGCCGTCGTCGTGCACCTCGGACGCGAGAAGGGCGCCCACCTCAGGGTGGCCGGCGCCGTCCACGGACCCATTGGTGATCGCCCATGCGGGCGTGGTCAGGCCGGCGACCACCGCTGCGATAATCATGACAAAGGGGACAAAACGCATTCAGAGACTGTAACCGCCCATGGGCATATCCTGACATAGGTGGAAAGAAAGATCTACGCCCCAGCTGTCAGGTTTCGCGGACATCAAAAGGCCCCGTGCCGTCGGCACGGGGCCCCTCGTTTCCCGCCGTCACCGAGAAGGGGGGTGCGCGGGCCGGTTCTCAGTGCATTCGCTCGTGATGCCTGCCGTGGCGGTGGTGACGCCCCTCGTGGTGGAACCGGTGGTGACGCCGCTCGTGGTGGAACCGGTGGTGCCTCTCGTGCCGGTGGTGCCTCTCCCGGTGGTGCCTGCGGTGCCTGTCGTCAGGACCGGGGGGGCTGGTGGCGACGCGGGCGTTGCTCTCGCCCTGCGGTGCGCTGACGACCGTCTTGGTGAGGGGCTGGTTGGACGACGCCTGCGCCACCTGAGCGGACCCGAGCGTCAGGGCTGCCAGGAGCGCCGCGCCGAGCGACAGTGAAAGGCGCTTGCCATGCATAGGCATCTCCTCTCCGATTCGCATTCGCTCGCGGCGAATTGCGATTAATCCATCGTCAGCACCTGCCTCCAGCGCCGTCCAGACGAATTGACCCACACTGGGGGCTTGCCACCGGATTCCGCTCCAGTACGTGAGGAGATGCTTCCCGCGCGGCCGGCCGGAGAGGGCGGTCGATTGCCGTCGCAATGCCGATCGCATAGATCGGCCGGCCGGCGCACGCCGGGAGGGCGGGCCGTACCCCCGCGGTCTTTTTACGCGGCGCTGCTGATAGATGACCTCTGCGGGGAAACGCCTACGCAGAGGGAGAAGACATGACGACCGAATCCGGGCAGGTCTCGTGGTCGGGCCGGTATTTCGAGGACTTCACGGTCGGCGACGTCTACAGGCATCCGCTGGGGCGCACGGTGACCGCCACCGACAACGTCTGGTTGACCCTGCTGACCCAGAACACGATGCCGGTCCACTTCGACGCGCACTACGCCGAGCAGACCGAGTTCGGGCGGCGACTGGTCGACTCGACCTTCACGCTGGCGCTGGTCACCGGGCAGAGCGTGACCGACGTGTCCCAGCACGTGATGGCCAACCTCGGGTGGGACAGGGTCCGGCTGCCGCATCCGGTGTTCGAGGGCGACACGATCTATTCGCAGTCGGAGGTCCTGTCGGCCCGGGAGTCGCGGTCGCGGCCGAACGTGGGCATCGTCACCGTGCGAACCGCCGGTTTCAACCAGCGGGGCGAGATCGTCATCGTCTTCGAGCGGACCATGATGATCTATCGCCGGGGCCATGGGCCTGACGTGACGGCCGTCCAGCCGGTCTGGGACGAGCGCTCCCTGCGCGCGGTGGACGGGACATGAACGAACCCGGCGACGTGCTCGACCACATCCCGCCCGGGGCGGACGTGATCGTCCCGGTATGCCTCGGCGAGCCCGTCGCCCTGCTGGACGCCCTCGAGGCGAACGCCGACCGCCTCGACGGCGTCCGCATCCACCGGATGGACCCCTACAAGGAGCGCGCCTACATCCGAGGCGAGTTCGGCGACCGCCTGCGCCACGTCGACTACTTCCTCGGGCCCGGCTCGCGCCAGGCCTACTGGGACGGCCAGGTCGAACTGGTCCCCGCGCACTTCAGCGAGGCCGCCGCGCTCATGCGGAGCTCCACGAAATGCACCATCGCGCTCGCCATGGTCAGCCCGCCCGACCGGCACGGCTATGTCAGCCTGGGGACCAGCGCCGACTACACGGCCTCGTTCATCGGCAGGATCCCGTTCTTCGTCGAGGTCAACCCGCACATGCCGTACACCTTCGGGGAGAATCAGATCCACCTCGGTCAGGTCGCCGGGTGGTGCCGGTCGGAGGTGCCGCTGCCGGAGATCGTCCGCGCCGCACCCGACGAGCGCGACATGGCGATCGCCCGGCACATCGCGGACCGGATCCCCGACGGCGCCTGCCTGCAGGTCGGCGTGGGCCGCATCCCCAACGCGCTGCTGCCCGCACTGTCCGGCCACCGCGACCTGGGCGTGCACACCGAGGCCCTGTCCGACGGAATCGCGGACCTGGCGGAAAAGGGCGTCGTCACGGGGGTTCACAAGCGCACCCGGCGCAACAAGCACGTCGCCACGATCTGCGTCGGCACCCGCAGGCTGCTCGACTGGCTCGACCACAACGTCTCGGTCGAGATGATCCCGGCTGAATGGGTGAACGACCCGCGGGTCATCGCGAACGAGCCGAACTTCGTGTCCATCAACGCCACCAGCGAGGTCGACCTGATGGGCCAGGCGGCCAGCGAGACCATCGCCGGCCGCTACTGGTCGGGCTCCGGCGGCCAGACCGACTTCGCCCGCGGCGTGCAGTACTCCGCGGGCGGGCAGGGCTTCCTCGTGCTGCACTCGACGACCCGTTCGGGTGTGGGGCGTATCAACGTCCGGCTCACCCCGGGCAGCGTGGTCACCACGCTCAAGAACACGGTCGACAACATCGTCACCGAATACGGCGTGGCCGAGATGCGCGGCAGGAGCCTGTCCCGGCGAGCCGAGGCGCTCATCGCGATCGCCCACCCCCGCCACCGCGACCGCCTCCGCCACGACGCCAGGAAGGCCGGCCTGTTGCACTGAGCTACCGAGTTGACCGAGCTCAGTAAGGGCCTCCAGCCGGCCATCAAGCCGTGAGCCGAGCAGCACATCGAGCAGGTCCGCGACGCGCGCGCGGCCTGCGACGCCCGGGCGAACTCCTAGATTTGCCGCGTTGTGGGGCACAGGCTAAGTTCTCCGGCGGTCAACTAAACAGTCATCCCCCGGTCGGTGCGGAGGTTGTCGGTGCCCGAATCGGCGTCGAGCAGGCGGGATCGTCAGGAACGGTTCTCCGAGCAGCTACGCAAGCTCCGCGCCGAGGCGGGCAACCCGTCGTTCCGGGTGATGGCCGCCAGGTCGCGGGTCGTCAGCCATGCGACGCTGCACGAGGCGGCCAAGGGCACCCGCTTTCCGAGCTGGCCGACGACGGAGGCCTTCGTCGAGGCCTGCGGAGGCGACGTCGCCGAGTGGCGCAAGCGGTGGAGCGAGGCGTTCGGCGACCCGGAGACCCCGACGCCACCGCCCGCCACCTCCGAGGCGCCCGAAACAGCCGCGCAGCCGGACGCCGAGGGAGCCGTCATGCCGGCCGTCCCGGTCCCGGTCTCCGTGCCCGCCGTGATCCTCGTGCCCGCGCCCGCCCAGGGGAGGGCGCGGCGGACCGGCCGCGGCGTGGTCTTCGTCGCCGCGGCGCTCGGCGCGTTGCTGGCGGCGGCCGTGGTGTTCGCGTACGTCAATCTGCCGCACGGCGCGAAGCCGGTGCCGTCCCGGGAGGCTCAAGGCGAGCCGGCCCTCCAGCTCCCCGACATGACGCCGACCGAGCCGCGGTTCCCGGGGGACCAGAGCGTGTTCGTGGCCGACGTCACCATCCCCGACGGCACGGTCGTGAAGCCGGGAGAACGCTTCACGAAGACGTGGGAGATCGCGAACGTGGGCACCGTCGCGTGGCGAGACCGGTTCCTCGAGCGGGCGCCGCTGCCCGCCGACAACGGGACGTGCTCCACACCGGGCAAGGTGCGCATCCCCGACACCGCACCAGGAGCGCACGTGCGCATCAGCGTGCCCGTCATGGCGCCGGGCTCCCCCGGATCCTGCTGGGTCGGCTGGAAGATGGTCGACGGCGCGGGAGTGCCGTACCTCCCCGGCTCACGCCCCATCTACTTCGTCGTCAACGTGGCCGGCTGACGCTGTAAGAGCGTGTCAGAACCTGTCAGACGCCCTACCTGACAACGAAGATCGCCGCCCATGATGCTCCTTGCCGGCTCGTCCCATGCCGGTTCAGGGTCACCACAGAGAGGCGGGCAGTCGTGAATTCGGGGGCGTTTCACGAGTCCCATCCGTCCTGATCCGCACACGGGTCGGCAAGCGGCACACAAGGCGCCGGCGACGCATGCCCGGAAGCACCGCGGGGCGTCTCCCCCCGTCCGGCGCCACCCTCCTGAAAGGACTCTCGTGAAGTCTGGACCATCAAGGCTGCGCAAAATCTGCGCGCCTCTGGTCGGGGCCGCGGCGCTGTTCATCGCGCTGTTCGCCGCGCCCGGCACGGCGGAGGCGGCGGTCGGCCCGCACTCCTACACGGTCACCGCGACCCTGGACGGGCGCACGGCCAAGGACCTGAACAACCACGCCTACCCGAACAAGTACCCGTCGGGCAGCACGATCACGGTCATCTGCCAGGACAGCGGGCCCGACGCGTACGGCAGCACCGTCTGGGACCGCACGTCCGACAACCTGTGGGTCACCGACTACTACGTGAAGACCGGGCACTCGGGCTTCACCGACGAGGTGCCCCGCTGCGTCAACGGCAGCGCGCCGGGCAGCGGCACCGGCCGGCCGTACACCGTCTCGGCGACCCTCGACGGGCGCACCGAGCGTGACGTGAACAACCACGCGTACGTCGACAAGTACCCGAGCGGCAGCGTCGTCTGGATCCTCTGCCAGACGACCGGTCCCGACGCGTACGGCAGCAACCTGTGGGACCTCACCGACGACAACCTGTGGGTCCCCGACTTCTACGTCAAGACCGGCTACAGCGGCCCGACCCCGCAGCTTCCGCGCTGCAGCGGCGACGAGGTCGACCCGCCCGCGACCGGCCCGCACTCGTTCCCGGTGACGGCCACCCTCGACGGCCGCAGCGTCAAGGACGTCAACAACCACGCTTCCGTGGACCGGTACTTCGAGGGCCAGTACGTCGAGATCAGCTGCCAGGACAGCGGCCCCGCCGCCTACGGCAGCACGATCTGGGACCTCACCGCCGACGGCTGGTGGCTCCCCGACTTCTACGTCAAGACCGGCTACAGCGGCTTCTCCCCCGCCCTGCCCCGCTGCACCTCCGGCGGCGGCTCCACCGGCGGTCACTCGTACGTCGTGACGGCCACCCTCGACGGCCGTACGGCCAAGAGCCTCAGCAACCACGCGTACCCCGACAAATACCCGTCGGGCAGCACGGTGACCATCACCTGCCAGGCGTACGGCGAGTTCACCTACGGCGGCTCGGCCATCTGGGACAAGACCACCGACGGTCTCTGGGTCGTCGACTACTACGTCAAGACGGGCACGAGCGGGTTCGTCTCCGGCCTGCCGAAGTGCGACAACACGCCTCCGCCCTCCGGCGGCGACCCCTCCGGCTGGGACCCCGGTTCGCCGGCTCCGCCGTCGTCCACGCACCAGGAGAAGGTCAACGCGGCGATCGCGGCCGCCCGCGCCGAGATCACCAACCACCCGCTGTACGCGTGGGGCGGCGGTCACGGCGCCCACCCCGGGCCGACCCGCGGCTACTGCGACGGGATCAACGGCTACGACGAGACGGGTGCGTGCGCCGCGGACAAGCGCATCGGCTTCGACTGCTCGGGTCTCATGCGCTGGGCCTTCTACCAGGCCACCGGCGTCGACATCGGCAACGTGTCCACGTACAACATGTACGACCACCGGCCGTCCATCTTCGCCTACACCATTCACCGAGTCTCCGACCTGCAGCCGGGCGACCTGATCCTCAGCCGTCCCGACTCGAGCGGCCGCCCCGCGCACACGGTGATCGTCTCGAAGGTCAGCGGCTCCACGATCACGATCATCGAGGCTCCGCGGACCATCATCCCTCTGCGGGAAACGACGTTCCCGACCGACACCTTCATGGTCGCCTACCGCCTCGCGTAAGCAGCACCACTGACGGGCCCTCGCGTCTTCCCCGGCGCGAGGGCCTTCGTCAGGTTCCGCGGCGAGGGATAAGTGTCCTAATGCGGCCAAAGGTGGCCAAGCCGCGTGCGCGCGCTGTCACCATGTGTGAATGAGCGGCTGGCCCTGGCGCAGACGTGTCGCCGTCCCGATCGCCGGAGTCGCGATCCTGGTCGTCATCAGCTACGCCCTGGCCGAGCTGTCGGACTCCGACAAGGCGGCCAACTGGGCTCAGCTCGCCAGCCTCGCCCTCGGCGTCTTCACCCTCATCCCCACCCTGATCACCGCGTGGCGGCAGCAGCAGCCGAGCCGTACGAGCTCACCCGAGCAGGTCGACCGGGCCGAGCACACTCTGCGGGCCCTGGTCCGCGCCCAGTGGCGCGAGGAAATCCTCATCCGTGAGCTCGACGGTCCGTCTCCCCTGCCCGTCCGCTGGAAGGTCTCCGGCCTCGACGTGATGGACCAGGACGATCGGGTCGACCGTCCGCGGCTGCTGCGCACGCTGTTCGGGTTGGGCCGTGTGCGGTTCGACGGTCGCACCGACCGCATGCCCGAGCTGGCCGGCCGTTTCCGCAAGCTCGTACGGCGGCGCCTGGTGATCCTGGGCGAGCCCGGCATGGGCAAGACGACGCTGGCCGTGCTCCTGCTCCGCGAACTGCTGGAGGATCCCCGGCCCGGCGACCCGGTGCCGGTGTTGTTGTCGATGTCGGGCTGGGACCCCGAGGCAGAGCCCGTGCACCGGTGGCTGGGCAGGCGGCTGCACGAGAACTATCCCGCGTTACGGGCCGGCGAGTTCGGGCCGGACGGCGCGCGGGGTCTTGTCACGCACCGGCGCATCCTCCCCGTGCTCGACGGCCTGGACGAGCTGCCCGGCCCGGTGCGGCCCCGCGTCATCACCGCGCTGAACGCGGCGGCCGGCATCGACTCTGTGATCCTCACCTGCCGCACCCTGGAATACCAGGCCGCCGTCCACCAGGGCGGGGACGTGCTCTCCGGCGGCGCGGTCATCGAACCCCGGCCGGTCAAGGGCTCCGACGCCGTCGCCTACATCCGCGCGCGCCTCGCGCCCCGCCAGGCGCCCGCCTGGGCCGGGCTGCTCGCCGCCATCAAGGACGACCCCCGCGGTCCGGTCGCCGAGGCGCTGACCACGCCGCTGACCCTGTGGCTGCTGGGCAAGGTCTACATCGAGACCCACGCCGACCCCTCCGAGCTGTGCGACGCCGTACGCTTCCCGACCGCCGAGGCCGTCACCGAGCACCTGCTGGACAACCTCGTGCAGGCCGCGTTCGCCGCCGCGCCGCCCGAGAACGACCCCGGAGACCCGCACGACCACGACCATCCGTTCCGGCCGCGCCGCGTGTGGAAACCGGACGAGGCCAGGCGGTGGCTGGCATTCCTCGCCCACCACATGTCGGAGGACGGGAGCAGGGACTTCCGGTGGTGGCACCTGCACCGTGCGGTGTCGCGGCCCTGGAGCGCCCTGGTCGGCGGAGTGACCGTCGGCCTCACCGTGGGCCTGACCGTGGGCCTGACCAGCGACGTCATCGTGGCCTTCAGGAGCCCTCACGAGGGCAGCCTGTGGGAGGCGCTGCTGTTCGGCCTCGCCGGCGGGCCTGTCGGCGGCCTGGTGGGCGGGCTCACCGGCGGGTTCATCGTGGAGCGGGTCAAAGGCGCCGCCCTGGAACCCGCCTACGCCAACCTGCGGCTGCGCGGCCAGGTCGGCAGCCTCGCCGGGCGTCTCGTGCTCGGGCTGCTCATCGTGCTCCCCGTCGGCATGGCCGCCGCGTTCGCCCTCTGGAGCGTCGCCGGCATCAGCTCGCAGGCCGGAGACTTCGTCCTGTACGGCCTGCTGGTCGGCGCCGTCGGCGGTCTCACCCTCGGGCTGAACCGGTGGGTGACCACCCCGCTGACCACCGACCGGCCACAGGCCCCGCTCATCACCCTCCAGCGCGACCTGCAACTCGTGTACGGACGGTCCCTCGCCTTCGGGGTGGCCCTGGGCCTGGCGTTCGGCATCGCGGGCACGCTCGTGGCCGGGTTCTCCGGGCTGCTGCGCGGCGTCGCCGCAGGTGTCGCATTCGGGATCGCGGGCGGGGTCGTCTTCACGCTGACCTTCGGGTTCACCGGGGCCAGCTCGATCTATTTCGTCGCCGTGACGGCGCTGCAGCTGCGGCGCCGTGTCCCGCGGCGGCTGATGAGCTTCCTCGAAGACGCCCACCGTGTGGGCCTGCTCCGGCAGGCGGGCCCGGTCTACCAGTTCCGCCACGCCAGGCTTCAGGACCGTCTCGCCCAGCTCTACCGCGGCTGATTCCGCCGCACGAGCTCCGTGCCCAGCCGGTGAAGCTCGGCGCGCACGCTCTCCGGCCCCACGACCTCGACGAGCGCGCCCCAGCCGGCGAGGTGCTGGGCGATCATCAGTGCCGTCGGCGCGGTCACCCGTACGCGGACGCGCCCGTCGTCTGCGGCTCCGTCGACGACACAGTGGCGCCCGAGCCGGTCACGCAGGACGGGCAGGAACCTCGCCTCGATCAGCACCGTGGCCGACAGACCGGAGCGGCGCCGTTCGACCTCGTCGACGACCCGCTCCCACTCCTGCGCCAGGTCGAAGCCCGCCGGCCGCTCGGCGTCGAGGTCGGTCACGACCGCGTCTGTGATGCGATCGACGCGGAACGTGCGCCGTCCGTCTTCCGTGTCGGCCAGGAGATACCAGACGGCGTCCTTGTCGACCAGCCCCAGCGGGTCGACGAGCCGTTCCCGGTTCTTGTAGAGGAACCGGACCTTCCTTCGCCGCACGACGGCGGTCTGCACCGTCTCGACCAGCTCCGGCCTGCTTTGCGCATGCTCGCCCCATCGGGCGTGGTCGATCACGACCGCCTCGGCCGCGGCTTCCGCGTCGGCGCGGAACGTGCCGGGCAGGGCGCGCACGAGCTTGCGCAGCGCCGACCTGACCTCCGGGGCGGCCGACGCCGCCGGGCCCGCCAGCAGGAACAACGCCTGCGCCTCGGGGGCGGTGAGCCCGGTCAGGTCGGTTCTGGCCCCGCCGAGGAGCGACCAGCCGCCGCCACGCCCCGGTTGCGGGTAGACGGGCACGCCTGCCGCCGACAGCGCTTCGAGGTCGCGGCGGGCTGTGGCGACCGACACCTCCAGCTCGCGGGCCAGTTCGGCGGCGGTCACCTGCCCCCTCGCCTGCATGAGCAGCAGGGTGGCCACAAGACGGTCGGCGCGCATGAATCCAACCTGCCAAACAAAGTGCTCAATGGGTGAGCACTTTGACGCGGAGGATGGAATCCGTCCACCTCGATTTGCAGGAAGGCCCCATCGATGTTGCGTGGATTGACCACCGTGAACTACTTCGCCGACGACATGGCGGCGGCCACCGAGTGGTACGCCGAGCTCCTCGGCGTCGCGCCCTACTTCCAGCGGCCGGAGTCGGGGCCGCCGGCGTACGTCGAGTTCCGCATCGGCGACTACCAGCACGAACTCGGCCTGATCGACCGCCGCTTCGCACCCCCCGGTACGGCAGCCGCCGCCGGGCCGATCCTCTACTGGCACGTCGACGACGTGCAGGGGGCGTTCCAGAGGCTGCTGGCCATGGGGGCCGAGGAGCACGAGCCGGTCGCCGTACGCGGAGAGGGTTTCGTCACGGCCTCCGTCGTCGACCCGTTCGGCAACGTCCTCGGCGTCATGTACAACGCGCACTACCTGGAGACGCTGACCGCTCACCAGCCGTCGGCACCCACCCAGGCGGGGTCGTAGAGCCCCTCAGCTCAGGTGGCCGGCTCGGGGGCGTGGTCGGCCGATCGGGGGCCGGTGGGCCGGCCGTACCGCTCGTTGAGCATCTCCATCGCGGCCCCCGCGGCGATGACGTCGGTGCCGAGCCTGGACGTGGTGACCTCGGCGGCCAGCCAATCGGCGCGGGGCACCTCGGTGCGGACGGCCGTCCGTATCACGTCGAGGTAGGTGGCGGCGTGCGGAAGCAGGTCGGCGCCGGCCAGCACGACATGATCGAGGTCGAGGGACTGCAGGAGATTGACCACGCCGACGGCGAGCACGCGGGCGGCGGTCTCGACCTCGCCGCGGGCGAGCGCCTGGTCGTGCAGGATCTCCAGGCAGCCGCGCCTGCCGCACACGCAACTCGGGCCGTCGATCTGCAGCACCATGTGGCCGAACTCGCCGGCGTTCGTGTGCGCGCCCCGGTATGCGCTGCCGCCCAGCCACAGGCCCGCCCCGATGCCGGACTCGACCATGATCAGTGCCGCGTCGTGAAACTCCTTGCCCCCGAGCCAGGCCTCCCCGGCGACTCCCGCCGCGACGTCCTTGTCGAGCATGACCGGCAGGCCGAGGCGTTCGGCGGCCATCTCGCGCAGCGGCACGTCGTGCCAGTGCCGCAGCCGGTGCGCGTCGCGGACGACGCCCTGCGCGTGGTCGAGCGGCCCGACCATGCCGATCCCGACGCCGACGAGCCGCCCGGACCTGCACTCCCCCGCCAGGGCGTCGACCCCCGCCGCGACCTCGTCGAGCAGGTGCTGCGGGGTGAAGTCCAGGGGCAGCGGCCTGAGGATCGTGTGGAGCACCTGCCCGGCCAGGTCGCTCAGCACCATCCGGAGCGTACGGCGGGCCACGTGGGCGCCGATCGCGTAGCGGCTGTCCGGGACCAGCCGGTAGACGCTGGTCGGTTTGCCGACGCCCTGCCGCCGTACGCCGTCCGGCTCGACCAGGCCCGCGGTGACGAGCCGGGCGATCACTTTGGAGACCGCCTGCGGTGTGAGGCCCGTCTCGGAGGCGATCGTCGCGCGGTCGAACACCCCGATGCGGCGGGCGATCGCGACCACGGACGCGTCGTTGTAGTCGCGCAGATAGTCCAGGTCGGCCGGTTTGTCCACCCCGCCACCTTATTACGCAACAGCGTTGCTATACGCTGAACTGCAGCTGTTCCCGAGCGCCGAAGCCCATCCCCTGCATGCGGATCCCGCGCTCATTCGATCACGAAGGTTTTTCATGAGCC
The DNA here is from genome assembly GCF_016863335.1 of Planotetraspora thailandica. Lineage (GTDB taxonomy): Bacteria > Actinomycetota > Actinomycetes > Streptosporangiales > Streptosporangiaceae > Planotetraspora > Planotetraspora thailandica. The sequence goes on along the minus strand of NZ_BOOR01000054.1, from coordinate 81,123 downwards.
CCCTCACTCCGGCACAACGCCGGTCTGCGCTCCTTGCCCTTGCCCTCGGGGGCTTCGCCATCGGCCTGACGGAGTTCGTCGCGATGGGGTTGCTGCCGGACATCGCCCGCAGCCTGCTCCCGGAGATGTACACGCAGTCCACGTCGCAGGCGGTAGCCCACGCCGGCTGGATGATCAGCGTCTACGCCCTCGGCGTCGTCGTCGGCGCGCCGATCCTCGCCGCGCTGACCGCCCGTGTCCCGCGCAAGACGATGCTCCTCGGCCTTCTGGCGATCTTCATCGTCGGCACGCTGGCCTCGGCTCTCGCGCCGACGTTCGGTCTCGTGCTGGTCGCCCGGTTCGTCGCCGCCCTGCCGCACGGCGCGTATTTCGGCGCGGCAGGCCTCATCGCCGCATCGATCATGGGACCGGGCAGCCACGGCAAGGGTTTCGCCGTCGCCCTCGGCGGGCTCACCGTGGCCAACGTCGTCGGCGTGCCCGCGATCACCCGGCTCGGCCAGGACGCCGGGTGGCGGGTGGCCTACCTCGCCATCGCCGCGGTGTTCGTCGTGACCCTGCTGGCCGTGCTCGCGACCGTGCCGGCCGTCGCCGCCCATCCGAACGGATCGGCCCGCAGCGAGTTGCGCGCCTTCCGCGCGCCGCAGGTCTGGCTGGTCGCGGCCACGGCCTCGCTCGGCTTCGGCGGTTTCTTCGCGATCGACAGCTACATCGCCCCGGTCACCACCCACGTCGCCGGGCTCTCCGCCTCGACGGTGCCGTGGGTGCTCGTCGCCGTCGGCCTCGGCATGACGATCGGGAACGCCGCCGGAGGCTGGGCCTCCGACCGCAACCTGCGCCTCGCCATCATGATCGGGTTTCCGGCGTTCATCGCCTCAATGGCGATCTTCGCGCTGGTCTCCCGCTGGCACGCCGGCCTGTTCGCCGGGGCCTTCCTCGTGGGGGTGGCCGGCCTGTTCCTCGGCCCGGCCATGCAGTCGCGCCTGATCTCGGTGGCGCCCGGCGCGCAGATGATGGGCGCGGCCGTCAACCAGTCCGCCATGAACATCGCCAACAGCCTGGGCGCCCTCCTCGGCGGCATCGTGATCGCGCGCGGGTTCGGCTACGTCGCGCCCAGCTGGGTCGGGGTGGGCCTAGGCCTGATCGGGTTCGCGCTTGCGAGCGTCAGCTTCGCCCTGGAGGCCTCCCGCAGGCGGGCGGCGGAAGCCGTACCGGAGCCGGCGGGAGCCCGCTGAGCGGCGGCCGACCCGGCTGACACCCGAGGTACGGATAATCTGGAATTTCAGGATTTCCGACACCGGAATTCAGGCGATGTGGGGGCTGCTGAAAGAGCGGGCCCGGCCTGACCGGGTGCGGTCGAATCGGTACGCGCCCTGGTTCGCGGTCGGCTCGGTGTGCATCGGCGCGTTCATGGGACAACTGGACGCGAGCATCGTCACGCTGATCTTCCCCTCGCTCCAGCGGGAGTTCGCCGCCCCGCTGGCCGCGGTGCAGTGGGTGGCCCTGGCCTACCTGCTCGTCCTCATCGCCCTGCTGGTCGGGGCGGGGCGGCTGGCCGACGCGCTGGGCCGCAAGTTCGTCTACCTGTGCGGGTTCAGCGTGTTCACGGCGGCCTCCGCGGCCTGCGGCTTCGCCCCCTCGTTGCCGGTGCTGGTGGCCTGCCGCATGGCCCAGGCGGCCGGGGCGGCGATGTTGCAGGCCAACAGCGTGGCGCTGGTGGTGACCAGCGTCCCCCGGGAGCGGATGCGCATCGCGCTCGGGGTGCAGGCGGCCGCCCAGGCCGTGGGCCTGGCCCTGGGTCCCACGGTCGGCGGCCTCGTGGTGGCCTCGGCCGGATGGCGGTGGGTGTTCTGGATCAACGTGCCGGTCGGCCTGGCGGCCGTCGTGGCCGGGCGCTACCTGCTGCCCAGAACCCGCGAATACAGCCGCGGCGGCGGGTTCGACTGGCCCGGCCTGCTCCTGCTCGCGACCGCCACGACCGGGCTGATGCTGGCTCTTTCCGCCGCGGCGGGCCTCGCGATGCCGTCCTGGTCGATCGCCGCCCTCGTCGTGCTCGCCGCCGTGAGCACGATCGGCTTCTGGAGGCGGGAGCGGCGCGCCGCCTCCCCGCTGGTCGATCCCGCCATGGCGCGCAACCCCGCGGTGGCGGCCGGTCTCGCGGGTGCGATGTTCGGATATCTCGTGCTGTTCGGCCCGCTCGTGCTCGTGCCGCAGGTGCTCGTCGCCGCAGGGTTGGGCGAACTGCACGCCGGTCTTGTGCTGACCGCGCTGCCCGCCGGATTCGCGGTGGCCGCGATCATCGCCGACCACACGCTCCCGCGCCAGTGGGGCAACCGGAGGCGAAGCCTGGCGGGCTCTTTGACCAGCGCCGCCGCGGTGGCCCTGCTCATCGTCGCGCCCGCGACACCCGGCCTGCTCGTGGTCATGCTCGCGGTGCTCGGCCTCGGCCTCGGCGTGTTCGTGCCCGCCAACAACGCGGCCGTCATGGCCGCCGTGCCGGTGCGCATGTCGGCGACCGCGGGCGGCATGATCAACATGAGTCGAGGCGTCGGCACGGCGCTGGGCATCGCCGTCGTCACCCTCGCCCTCTACCTCGCCCACGGCCCCGACGTCACCGGGGCCCGGGCGGCTCTGGCCGTACTGGCGGCGGCGGCGCCGGCCGCGGCGCTCACCGCGCAGGCCGCCCGCCCCCGTCCGTGAGCCGGCCCCGCACGAACTGTCAGGCAACTCGCGGGAAAGGCCGCCGCGCCGTCATCGCACCGTTTTCAGGACGGGCTGGTCGTCCGGAAGCGGGCGGCGTACGCCGACGGAGTGGTGTTGAGATGCCGAGCGAAGATCCGCCGGAGGGTCTCGTCGCTCCCGAGCCCGCTGCGCCTGGCCGCCACGGTCACGCTCTCCCCGCGTTCGAGGAGCATCCGGGCCGCCTCCAGCCGCATGGTCTCGACGTAGGCCGCCGGGGTGGTGCCGGTCTGCTCACGGAACAGCCGCGACAGGTGGCGGGTGCTCACCCCGGCGTTCTTCGCCAGGGCGCGCGGGTTGTGGTCGGCCGCCGGGTCGGCGGCGATGGCGTCCAGCAGCGGGCGCAGGACGGGATGGCGGGTGGCTGAGGTGCGCGACGCGACGGAGAACTGCGACTGGCCCCCCGGCCGCTGGAGGAAGACCACCAGGTCGCGGGCGACCCTGCGGGCCTCGTCCGGCCCCTGGTCCTGCTCCACGAGGGCGAGGCAGACGTCGATGCCGGCCGTCACCCCGGCCGAGGTCAGCACCGGCCCGTCCTGCACGTAGATCGCGTCGGGGGTGACCGTGATGTCCGGATAGCCGCGGGCGAGCGCCTCCGCGTGCTCCCAGTGCGTCGTGGCCCTCCGGCCCCGGAGCACGCCTGCCGCCGCGAGGGCGAAGGCGCCGGTGCACACCGCCGCCACCCGCCCCGCCGTACCGGTCAGGCGCCTGACGTGCCCGACCAGCTCGGGCCTGCGCTGGAAGGCGGCCAGGTCGGCGGGGCCGGGCACGACGAGCGTGTCGGCCGCGCGCACCTGGCCGGCCGGGAGGTCGGCGGAGATGCGCAGGCCGGTGGAGGTGGTGGCCTCGCGCCCGTCCGGGGTGCACACCCGCACGGTGTAGGGACGCGCGGCGGTGGAGGCGGTCGAGAACACCTCGAGCGGGGCGGCGACGTCCATCAGCCGCACGCCGTCGAACGCGAAGACGATCACCTCGTGCGGTCTTCCGGGCATTTTTCCAGCGTACGGCGATGCCGGGAGCCGCCTTCGGGCATGTCCCCGGCTGTGGGGTTCCTGTCCCGGAAGACATGGCCGCCACCCGAGGGCCACGGGCAGCCTGGAGCCGTACCGACCTATCGCGAGGAGTCACACCATGACCGTCCACGAGCAGGCCGCCGCGGGCGTGGCCGTGCCGGACACCCGGCTCGCCGCCGAGGCCACCGAGCTCGTCCGCGACACCACGAACGAGCTGATCTACAACCATTCCCGCCGCGTTTACTGGTTCGGGAGCCTCCAGGGCCGCAACCGCGGCCTGAGTTTCGACCCCGAACTGCTTTACGTCGGCGCGATGTTCCACGACCTCGGCCTCGGGGAGCGCTTCCGCACCAGCGGCCGCCGTTTCGAGGTGGACAGCGCCGACGAGGCCCGCGACTTCCTGCGGAGCCACGGCGTGCCGGAAGACGGCGTCCGGCGGGTGTGGACGGCGATCGCCCTCCACACCACGCCGGGCATCCCCGAATTCATGGAGCCCGAGGTCGCGCTGGTCACCGCGGGCGTCGAATACGACGTGCTCGGGATCGGCTACGCCGACGTCTCCGACGCGGACCGTGCGGAGATCACCACGCTGCATCCGCGCCCGGACTTCAAGCGGCGCATCCTGCAGGCCTTCACCGAGGGCATCGCGCCCAAGCCGGAGACCACGTTCGGCAACGTGAAGGCCGACGTCCTGGAGCACTTCGTGCCCGGGTTCGTCCGCGGCGACTTCGTCGAGGTCATCCAGAACTCGCCGTGGCCCGAGTGAGGCTCCGGCCGGCCGGGGCGTCCCGGCCGACCGGCATCGCGTGGCCGTAAGGTCAGCCGGCCTTCAGCTGCTCCACGAGGCTGGTGCGCACCTCGCAGTTCTCGATCGCGAACGACTCGGCCAGGGCGACCAGCTCGTCGTCACCGAGGCCGCGGAACAGCTCGGCGTACTCGTACGCCAGAGGCTGGGCGACCGCGATGTTGAGGATGAGCGTGCGCACCCAGTCGAAACGGCCCCACGGGTAGGGGTCGAACGTGGGGAACTCGCGCGCGATCATGTCCTGGAACGGCTTGGTCACCTCGATGATCCCGTTGCCGTCGCTGCCCCAGTTGTCGGCGCCGAGCCGGTTCTTCTTCGCCACGAAGTCGCCGAAGCGCTTCATGTACGGAGAGTCGGGCCGTACGTTGATCACGCCCTGGCGGCCGAGGTCCTTGTACATCCAGCTCGACCAGCTCGCCTCGTCGCGACGGTAGATCTCGAGCTGGTCCTCCAGGACCTGCCGGCGCATGGCGTCCTTGCGCTCGTCACCGGTGTAGATCGGGGCGAACTCCCCCACCCAGACCGGGGTGCCGGTGCGGCGGGTGTACTCGGTGCGCTGGAGGTACTTGGCCTCCAGTGCGGCCTTGTCGTAGTACTTGCCGTCGGTGACGCCGGGGTAGTCGCCGCCGTTGCCCATGCCGGGCGCGGCGTAGTCGTGGCAGACGTAGACGGTGTTGTCCCACTCGGCGTCGAAGACGTCGAACTCGGTCGAGTAGGTGTTGCCGTCGAGGAAGAGGGTGTGGCGGGGGTCCACCGCGCGGATCGCCTCCACCAGGCGGGTGTAGAAGGGCCCCACCACCTTGCGCGACTCGTCGGCGGGCTCGTTGATCGGGTTGTAGCCCGCCACCCACGGGTTGTCCTTGTAGTGGTCGGCGATGCGCTCCCACATCGCCACCACCCGGTCCTGGAAGTGGGGGTGGTCGAAGAACGCGGGCCGGTGCGTCGGGTTGTCGGAGTGCCAGTGGTGGTTCTGCGATCCGGGCAGCGCGTGCAGGTCGACGACCGAGTAGATGCCGTGCCGCGCGCACGCCTCGATGGCCCGGTCGAGGTGCCGGAAGCCGTCCTCCTTGAACACGAACGGCTTGTCGTCGTCTTCGAAATGCCGGTAGTTGACGGGGAAGCGCACGCAGTTCATGCCGATCTCCGCCAGGAACTTCGCGTCGCCCTCGGCGAAGAACGAGCTCAGCAGCCGCTCGAAGAACAGCTCGTAGCGCTCGTCGCCCAGGATCTCGCGCACCGTGGCGCGCATCAGCGACTCGTTGCCGGAATAACCGGTGATGAAGTTCTCCATGTTGAGCCAGCCGCCCACCGCGACGCCCCGCAGGCGTACGGCGGCGCCCGTCTCGTCGACGAACTGGCGGCCCGAGGTGCGGAGGAAGGCTGTGTTGCTCGAGGTCATTGCAGTGTGTTCCTCATATCTGGCGAGGGATCATGCGGAGGGCCGAGAGAGTGCCGGCTACTTGAGCGCGCCGGCCGCCAGGCCCCGTTCGAAGAGGCGCTGCAGGCACAGGTAGGCCACGATCTCGGGGATCGCGGTGATGACGGCGCTGGCCAGGACCTTGGTCTGGTCGTTGCTGAACTGGCTGACGAAGAACTGCGGCAGCAGCGTGATCGTCTGCTTGGCCGGGTCCTGGATCAGCACCAGCGGCAGGAGGTAGTCGTTCCAGGAGCCGATGAGCGTGAGGACGACGATCGCCGCGGCGATGGGCCGCGTCATCGGCAGCACGATGAAGCGGAAGGCCGTGAAGAGGTTGGCGCCGTCGACCCGGGCGGCGTCGAAGAGCGAGTCGGGCACGCCGTCGATGAACTTGCGGGCGAGCAGGACGGTGAACGGGATCTGGAGCGCCGCGAGCGGCAGCACCACCGCCCAGTACGTGTCGTACACGCCGATGCTCAGAGTGGTCGCGAACAGCGGGGTGAGCAGCACGACCTCGGGCAGCGTGAGCGCGGCCAGGATCATCCAGAAGTAGATCTCCTTGCCGCGGATGTGCAGCTTGGAGAACCCGAAGGCGGCGAGCATGGTGAGCACGTAGACGATCAGGATCGTCGAGACCGACACGATGACGCTGTTCCTGAAGAACGTCCCCACGGTGCCGACGGCGAACACGGCCCGGTAGTTGCCGAATCCCTGGCCCGCCAGCGAGCCCTGGATCATGACCACCAGGGGGAAGACGAACGGGATGATCAGCAGGGTCACGAGGACCTGGAGCAGCAGCTTGGTCGACAACCGGCGCGCCTCAAACACCGGATTCACCGTCCTTCCGGTTGGCCCGGGTCGCGACGATGATCGCGCCGAGCAACGCCAGGATGAGCAGCAGGATCGACAGGGCCGCCCCGTAGCCGACGTGGGCCATCGGGATGCTCATCCGGTAGATGTAGGTGCCGAGGAACTCGGTGCTGTAGTTGGGGCCGCCGATGGTGACCAGGTAGGGGATGTCGAAGGTCTTCAGCGCCCCGATCACGCTCAGCATCGCCAGCGCCACCGTGGTGCCGCGCACGCCCGGCCAGACGATGCTGACCAGGACGCGGAGGTTGCTGGCGCCGTCGGTGCGCGCGGCCTCGAGCGTCTCGGGGTCGATCTGCCCCATGGCGGCGTAGTAGAGCACGAACGTGAGGCCGGTGAACTGCCACACCGTGATGAACATGATCACGGGCATGGCGGTGCTCGACTGCGCCAGCCACGGCTGGGTGAGGAACCCGAGCCCGATGTGGTCCAGCGCCCAGTTCAGCTGGCCGTCCGCGGCGAACATCTGCCGGAACACCGGCGCCATCGTCGCCGGCGCCAGCACCACCGGCGTGAACACGAGGACCTTGTAGAGGGTGCCGAGCTTCACCTTCGAGTGCAGCAGCGCGGCGAACACGAACCCCAGCGCGGTCTGCACGACGAAGGTCACGGCCAAGAAGACCGCCGTGTGCCAGATGGCCTTCCAGAAGATGGGGTCCTGCAGGATCGCGGTGTAGTTGCCCGCCCCGACCGACGTAGGGGTCGGGCTGGTGCCGTCCCAGTCGAGGGTCGAGAGGTAACCGGTCTCGATGATGCAGTAGTAGATCAGGCCGACGACGAAGACGAACGCCGGCATGATCCACGGCAGACCTGAGGGCCTCCCGCCCCTCTTCCGGGGGGCGCCCGGGAGAGAGGCGGGCGTCGGACGGCGCGCCCCTGTCTCCGGCGAGGTGATGGAAGTCATGGATCTCCCTGCGCGTGTGGGATGAGACGTGCCGTCTGCGGCTCTACTTGATCTTCTCCGCGGTGCTCTGCAGGGTCGCGGCCGCCTGCTCCGGCGTGGCCTGACCGGCCGCCACGGTGGTCGACGCGACGCCGATGGCGGTCTGCAGGTCGGCGCTCACCGTCGACAGGCGCGGCTCGGCCGACTTGCCCGCGTCAGTGATCAGCTTCTCCAACGCGGGCTGCTGCACCTGCGGGTTGACCAGCTTGATCGTGTTCCAGTCGGGCTGGACGCTGGTCAGGGCGGGGATGTCGTTGAGGATGTCGGCCACGGCCTGCTGGCCGGCCTGCGACGTCGTGAGCCAGGTCGCGAAGGTGGTGGCGGCGGCGATGGACTTGGACTTCTTGTTCACCGCCAGGCCGAAGTCGGCGTCGCCGTACAGGGAGCCGACGTTGCCGGTGCCCGCGACGTCAGGGAAGGCGATGGGCAGCTGGGTGAAGGGTTTGGGGTCGCCCACGCCGGCGCCGGAGATCGCGGCGGTGCTGCCGTCGACGGTGGAGTACTGCATGTACCAGGTGCCCATCATGACCATGGCGGCCTTGCCCGACATGAAGTCGTTGTTGGCGTCGGGGTACTGCTGAACGCCGAGGGCGCCGTCCTGCATGATCTTGTCGTCGAACAGCTTCTTCCAGATGGTCAGCGCCTGGACGATCGTCGGGTCGGTCCACGGGACCTTCTTGTCCAGGGCCTGCGCCCACACGCCCGGCTTGACGTTGTTGCTGATCGCCTGCAGCGTGTCCTCGTTGAAGGCGGTCTGGGCGGCGCCCTGCACGAAGCACTTGATGCCGTGGGTCTTGAAGTCGGCGCAGACCTGCTTCCACTCGTCGTAGTTGGTGGGCGGCTTCAGGCCGTACTTGTCGAACAGGTCCTGGTTGATCCACACCGGCCCGGCGTAGTTGGAGCCGACCGACAGCCCGACGAGCTTGTTGTCGACCGTCAGGCTGGAGACGCCGATGGGGGCGAGCTTGGACTTCCAGTCGGCACCGAGCACCTTGGCCACCGCGGGGGTGAGGTCGACGGCGTTGACCCCGTAGATGTCGACCGAGCCGTTGGCGGCGCCGGGGGCGACGTCGAAGACGTCCGGCCCGACCGAGGAGGCGAGGGCGGGGCGGATGGCGGCGTCGTAGCCGTCGATCGTCAGCTTCTTATAGGTGACCTTGATGTTCGGATAGACCTTGTTGAAGGCCTTGATGTACGCCTCGGCGGGAGCCCCGTCAGGCGTCCATCCCCACCAGGTGATGCTGCCCGAGTCGGCGGAGCCCTTGTCGGCCGTCTCGGTCGTTCCTCCGCCGGCGCATCCGGCGAGCGTCAGCACCGAGGCCGCGAGCACGGCGACGGCTCCGGAGACTCGGTGCTTGTTGATAAGCGAGGATCCCAGCATGTGATCTCTCCTTGCACGTGACTGGCACGCACTGGTCGTGTTGACGCCGTGCCGTCCTCCGGGGAGACGGAGACGACGGTTGTGGCGTGTGCTCCCGCCTGAGCACGGGGGTCCCGGTCGTCCGCGGCGACGAGGTCGGCGTGGGTCTCGGGGCATGAAAACCGAAAGTTTCGGAAAGTCTTCTCGTGAGAGAGAAACACCGGCCGAGTGACAGTGTCAAGAACTTCGGCCGAATTTGTTTCCGTTCAGTTACGAGGACGACCTTGCCGGGCGGCGTCGTGTTGTCAGCCGGCCGAGCGCCACCCTGGCCGCCCACCGAGATCGTCGGCGCCTTAGCCACAGGTCAGCGCGGGCCGATCGCACGAGGCAGGCCATACGGGGGGGGCGTGCGGGCCGATGCCGGAGCGTGCCCGCGGGCCAGGTTGCGGCCAAGATTCGGACAAGCCGGTATTCAGGTTGTCAGGAGCTTACCTTCAACGTCGTCAACGGGCCCGTCACCAGCGGTGCTACCGTTAGAGAAACTTTCGACAGACCGGTTCAGCGCGTGAAGAGGTGTCGTGGCGACCGAGCATGTGAGCACGAGGAAGCGGACGGCAGAAACCCCCCGGCGCACCGACGGCGACCGTGTGACCATCGCGATGGTGGCGCGTGCGGCCGGGGTGTCCGCCCCGACAGTCAGCAAGGTGCTCAACGGCCGCGAGGCGGTCGGTCAGGAGACCCGCAGGCGGGTCCAGGACGCGTTGATCTCCACGGGCTACCAGCGCCGGACCAGGGCCGAGACCGCCAAGGTCGGCCTGGTCGACTTCGTGATCACGGAGCTGGACACCGCCTGGGCCTCTGAGCTGCTCAGAGGCGCCGAGCAGGAGGCCTACCGGCTCGGCGCCAGCCTCGTTCTGACCGTCACCCACGACCGCGAGGCGCAGCCCCGCGAATGGCTGAAGACGCTGGCCTCCCGGCCGACCGACGGCGTGGTGCTGGTGGTCACCAGCACCCTGCAGGGGGCCGTGGAGAAACTGCGGCCGATCGACACGCCGTTCGTGGTGATCGACCAGGTCGGCGGGTACGACCGCGACATCCCGACGATCGGGGCCACCAACTGGGCGGGCGGCTTCGCCGCCACCGAGCACCTGGCCGAGCTGGGCCATCGCCGCATCGGGGTGATCACCGGCCCGATGGACAGGCGGTGCAGCCTGGAGCGCCTCGACGGCTACCGCGCCGCGCTCGGCCGGGCCGGCCTCGCGCTCGACGAGAGCCTGGTACGGCAGGGCGACTTCTACGCGGAGGGCGGCAGGCGCGGCACGGCCGAACTGCTCGACCTGCCGGAACCGCCGACGGCGATCTTCGCGGGGTCCGACCAGCAGGCGGCGGGCGTCTACGACGAGGCCCACGCCAGGGGTCTGCGCATCCCCGAGGATCTCAGCGTCGTCGGCTTCGACGACACCGAGATGTGCGAGTGGATGTCTCCCCAGCTCACGACCGTCAGGCAGCCACTCGCCCAGATGGCGGCGCTGGCCATCCGCAACGTGCTGGAGACCGCGCACACCCCCGGCGAGCCGCCGATGCACCTGGAGCTGTCCACCAGCCTGGTCGTGCGCGAGAGCACCGCGCCGTGGCAGCCGCCGGCGCGCGGATCACGCCGCCGCGGCTGAGCGCCGTTACGTCCGGGTTTACGGCCGAACCTCCGTAACCGCCAAGCCCTCGGTTGCCGGCCTCGTTACGGCCGAGAAACTTTAGCGAAAGTTGTTTTCGGATCGCCGGGACGGGCGGCTCGAGCCTGCGAGCCGCCCCAACCGGCCGTCCCCACTCCCTGATCATGCCTCTGATCAGGCATGATGTTGTAGGGCAGGCACAGCCGAGGGGTGCGTCGTGCGGCCTGCCGTACCGCCGCGGTGGGACGCCGAACGATGGCGCACAGACTCTCCTGCCAGGCCTCTGACAAGCAAAAATGTCACTATGTCAGCCTTTTCTCGGCTTGAGCGCCCTTGACGTTCGCCGATCGGCCGTTCTACGTTGACTCTGCACTCCCCAAGTTTCCATTGTTTTTCGAAACTTTTCGGCACGGCTTTCGAAGGAACCAACGTTGCCTCTTGTGCAGATCGACCTCGAACGTTCCCTCGCCGAGCGGCTGGGCCCGCAGATCAGCGACGGGATTCACCAGGCCCTGGTCGACGGCCTCGGCATGGACCCGACCGACAAGTTCCAGATCTTCCGCACCCACGAGCCCGGCGAGATCGTCTTCGATCCCGGCTACAACGGCGTCGAGCGGCGGCAGCTGGTCAGCATCCAGATTTTGATGGTCCACATGTACGACGTGACCACCAAATACGCGATGTTCGACCAGATCGCCAAGCAGCTCGAAGAGATCGGCATCCGGCCGGACGACCTGCTCATCAGCATCGTGGAGAACGGCTTCGAGGACTGGTTCGCGGGCAAGTCCCGCAGCTGACCGCCTCACGCACCATCCACGAAATCCAAGATCTGGAGTCCCGCAGTGAAGGTTCTCTACATCGGCGGCACCGGCACGATCAGCTCGGCGAGCGTGGCCGAGTCGGTCCGTCAGGGCCAGGACGTGCACGTCCTCAACCGCGGCCGCACCGCAGGCCGCCGGCCTCTTCCCGACGGGGTCACGACGATCGAGGCCGACGTCGAGGACGCCGAGTCGCTGCGGCGGGCCCTCGGCGGCGCCACGTTCGACAGCGTGGTCAACTTCCTCAGTTTCGGAGCCAAGGACGCCGCCGCGGCCGTGGACCTCCTGGCCGGCCGCACGAGCCAGTACATCCACATCAGCAGCGCCTCGATCTACCACAAGCCGGTGCGGCAGGTGCCGTTCGTCGAGTCGACCACCCGGCGCAACCCGTTCCTGGGGTACGCCCGGGAGAAGATCGCCGCCGAGGACGTCCTGCACCGGGCGTACGAGGAGCGGGACTTCCCGGCCACGATCGTGCGGCCCTCGCACACCTACGACGACGCCCACCCGCCGCTGCCCGGCGACTGGACGGCGTGGGACCGCATCGCCCGGGGTGACGAGCTGGTCGTGCCCGGAGACGGCACCAGCCTGTGGACCCTGACGCACGCGCGCGACTTCGCCGTCGGCCTGGTCGGCCTGATCGGCAACTGGCAGGCGATCGGCGAGGACTTCCACATCACCTCGAACGAGGCCCTGACCTGGAACGAGATCTACGACATCGTCGGGCGCACCGAGGGCACGCCGGCCCGGCTCCTGCACCTGCCGTCGGAGCTCCTGCCGGTCGTGGCCCCGGACTGGTTCTGGTCCGACCTGATCGTCGGGGACCTGCAGCACAGCGCGGTCTTCGACAACAGCAAGATCAAGCGGTTCGTCCCGGCGTTCAACCCGACGACCACCTGGTCCGAGGGCGCCCGGCGGCTGCGTGACCATCGTGCCGCCCACGCCGAGCAGACCCGGCCCGACGCGGCGACCGACGCCGTCCTCGGCCGGCTGGTGGAGGGGCACCGGGCCGCCGCCGCGGCGCTCGCTGCGCTGGCGCCGTGATGGCCGGCGAGCCGGAATCTCCCGCGCGGCCGTGGCTGGACGTCGCGGGCGTGCACTGCGAAGGGGTCGTGTGGGACGCCGCCGCGCGGCGGCTGCGTTTCGTCGACATCCCCCGCGGGCGGGTGTTCGACGCCGACGTCGAGGCCGAGGACGGCGACCTGCGCTGGTTCGACCTGCCGGCCCCGGTGACCGCGGTACATCCCACGACCGACCCCGAGACCGTCGTGGTGGCCGACTGCGACGGCGTCGCGCTGGCCACGGTTGGCCTGAACACGGGGGGCGAGGTCCGCGAACGGCTGGCCTCGCCGCTGGCGGGGCTGCCCGGGCTGCGGATGAACGACGCCAACGTCGATCCCGCCGGACGGTACTTCGCCGGGAGCATGGCCTACGACGTCGAACCGGGCGCGGGCGCCCTCTACCGGCTCGACCGCGACCGCTCACTCCACACCGTGCTGACCGGCACCACGATCAGCAACGGCATCGACTGGTCCCCCGACGCCACCTTGTGTTACTTCGCCGACAGCCCGCTGCGCCGCGTCGACGTGTTCGACTACGACGTGGCCACCGGGGCGCTGACCGGCCGGCGCGCCTTCGCCGACACCTCCGGCATCCCCGGAATCCCGGACGGGCTGACCGTCGACGCCGAGGGCGCCGTCTGGGTGGCCTTCTTCGGAGGGTCGCGGGTGTGCCGTTACACCCCGGACGGCCGGCTCGACCACACGATCACCCTCCCCACCCGGCAGGTGACGTCGTGCTGCTTCGCCGGGCCCGCCCTCGACCAGCTCCTGATCAGCACCTCCACCGAAGACCTGTCCCCCGACGACCTGCGGCGCGAGCCCACGGCAGGCATGATCTTCCGGGCCGAGCCCGGCTTCCGCGGCCGCCGCGCGAACGAGTTTGCGATCTGACATGGCAGACGACCTGACCATCGACGCCATCGACCCGGCGAGCCGCCGTCCCCTCGGCCGCACCGGGCTCGCCGTGACCCCCATCTGCATCGGCACCAGCCCGCTGGCCAGCATGCCCAACCTGTACGGCTACGCCGTCGACGACGAGCGGGCGCAGGCCACGGTCGAGGCCGTGCTCGACGGTCCGTTCAACTTCCTCGACACGTCCAACAACTACGGCGGCGGCAGCGCGGAGCGGCGCATCGGCGCGGTGCTGCGCCGCCGCGACTTGCCCGAGGGGTTCGTCCTCGCGACCAAGGCGGACGCCGACCCGGACACGGGCGACTTCTCCGGCGAGCGGGTGCGCCGCTCGGTCGAGGAGAGCCTCGACCGGCTGGGCGTCGGATACGTGCCGATGATGTACCTGCACGACCCCGAGTTCCACGTCACGTTCGAGCAGGCCATGGCCCCCGGCGGTCCGGTCGAGGCCCTGGTCGCGCTGCGCGACGAAGGGGTGATCGGCCACCTCGGCATCGCAGGCGGTCCGGTGGACCTGATGCGCCGCTTCGTCGGGACCGGCGTGTTCGAGGCCGTGATCAACCACAACCGGTGGACCCTGGTCAACCGCGAGGCCGGGCCGTTGCTCGACGACGCGGCCGAGCGCGGGGTCGCCTTCGTCAACGGCGCGCCGTACGGCGGGGGCATGCTCGTCAAGGGCCCGGACGCCCAGCCGCGCTACGCGTACAGGGACACCGCGGAGCCGGTGCGCGACGCCGTCCGCGCGATGCAGGCGGCGTGCCGCGCCCACGGCGTGCCCCTGGCCGCCGCCGCGTTGCAGTTCTCCCTGCGCGACCCCCGGGTGACCTCGACCATCGTCGGCGTGTCCACGCCCGAGCGGATCGCGACCACCCTCGACCTGGCCACCACCCCGATTCCCGGCGAGCTGTGGGCCGAGCTCGACCGGCACGTCCCGGCGTCCGGCGGATGGCTGGACTGATGCCGGCCCCTCGATCCCAACGAGTTAACGGAGAAGACCGTGGTTGTGAGCACTGATTCCGAGGTGTGGAGGGACGCCGGCGTGCCCGACGACGAACGCGTCGAGGCCCTGATGTCCCGGATGAGCCTGGCCGAGAAGGTCGCCCAGTTGTACGGCGTCTGGGTGGGCATCGACAACAGCGACGGCGAGATGGCCCCCCACCAGCATGAGTTCACCTCGTTGCCGGTCGGATGGGACGAACTGGTCGCCGACGGCATCGGCCAGCTGACCCGGCCGTTCGGCACCACGCCCGTCGACGTCGTCACCGGAGCCAGGACTCTTGCGGGCGCCCAGCGTTCGATCACCGAGGCGGGGCGGTGGGGCATCCCCGCGCTCGTGCATGAGGAGTGCCTGACCGGCCTGGCGGCGTGGCAGGCGGGGGTCTACCCGTCGCCGTTGTGCTGGGGGGCCAGCTTCGACCCCGGCCTGGTCGAGCGCATGGGCGCCCAGATCGGGGCGACGATGCGCCGCCTCGGCATCCACCAGGGCCTGGCACCCGTCATGGACGTCGCCCGCGACCTGCGGTGGGGCCGGGTCGAGGAGACCATCGGCGAAGATCCGCTCCTCGTCGGCACGATCGGCGGCGCCTACGTGCGCGGTCTGGCGTCCGCGGGCGTGATCCCCACGCTCAAGCACTTCGTGGGCTACTCGGCGTCCAAGGGCGGCCGCAACCTGGCGCCGGTGTCGGCAGGCCGCCGCGAGATCGCCGACGTGCTGCTGCCGCCGTTCGAGATGGCACTCAAGGCCGGGGCCGACTCGGTGATGAACTCCTACGCCGACATCGACGGCCTGCCGGTCGCGGCCGACCCCGGACTGCTGACCGACCTGCTGCGCGACACCTACGGCTTCACCGGCACCGTCGTGGCCGACTATTTCTCCGTCGCGTTCCTGCAGACCCTGCACAACGTGGCGAGCTCGCCCGGCGACGCGGCCCGGCTGGCGCTCACCGCCGGGATCGACGTCGAACTGCCCACGGTCAACTGCTATGGCCCGCCCCTGGTCGAGGCCATCGAGCGGGGCGAGGTCGACGTCGCGCTCATCGACCGCGCCCTGCGCCGTGTGCTCCTGCAGAAGGTACGGCTCGGCCTGCTCAACGCGGACTGGACGCCCGAGTCGTCCGTGCTGGACGAGACGGGCGACGTGGTGCTGGACGGCCCCGAGGTGCGGGAACTGGCCGGCGAGCTGGCCCGCCGCTCGGTCGTGCTGCTGCACAACACCGGAACGCTGCCGCTGGCGGCGGGGCTGAAGCTGGCCGTCGTGGGGCCGCGCGCCGACACCCCGCAGGCGATGATGGGCTGCTACTCCTTCCCGATGCACGTCGGCGTGCACCACCCGGACGTGCCGATCGGCATCGAGGTGCCGACCCTGGTCGAGGCGCTGCGCGCCGACGCCGCGGGTTACGACGTGCGCTACGAGCAGGGTGTGCCCGTGCTCGGCGGGGACGACGAGGGCATCGCCGCGGCCGTGGCGGCGGCGGCCGAGGCCGACGTGTGCGTGGCCGTGCTCGGCGACCAGGCAGGGCTGTTCGGGCGCGGCACCTCCGGCGAGGGCTGCGACGCCCCCGACCTGCGCCTGCCCGGCCGTCAGGAGGAGCTGCTCGAGGCGGTGCTGGCCACCGGCACCCCGGTCGTGCTGGTGCTGCTGGTCGGCCGGCCGTACGAGCTGTCGCGGCAGATCGACCGGCTGGCGGCGGTGGTCTGCGGGTTCTTCCCCGGCGAGGAGGGCGCGCGGGCGCTGGCCGACGTCCTGTCCGGCCGGGCAGACCCGTCGGGACGGCTGCCGGTCGGCTTCCCCGGCGAGGGCGGCGGCAACCAGCCGTCCACCTACCTGGGAGCGCCGCTGGCCCGCCGCAGCGAGGTCAGCTCGGTGGACCCGACCCCGTTGTTCCCCTTCGGCCACGGCCTGTCCTACACGCCCGTCACGTGGGAGGGCGTCACCGGGGACCCGTCGGCCACGTGGACGACCGACGGCGTCTACAACGTGCGGGTCGCCCTGCGCAACGACGCCGCCCGCACGATTTCCGAGGTCGTGCAGGTCTACTTCCACGACCCGGTCGCGGAGGTGGCCCGCCCGGTGCAGTCGCTGGTGGCGGCGCACCGGGTCGACCTGGCCCCGGGTGAGACGCGCGAGGTCACGATCACGCTGCACGCCGACCAGACCTCCTACACCGGGGCGTCCGGGCGCAGGCAGGTGGACCCGGGCGAGGTCGAGCTGCGGGTGGGCGCCTCCAGCGCCGACATCCGCGAGACCATCACCGTGTCCCTCACCGGGCAGCGGCGGTACATCGGATTCGACCGGGTCATGACGGCCACGGTGGGCGAGCGCTGAGAGACATGGCGGGGCGGCCTCAGGTGAGGTCGCCCCGCCCTTCTGGGATCAGGTCACTCGCCGGGGTACCGGAAGCCGGCCTGGGCCCGCACCTCGTCCATCGTGCCCATGATCTGGATGGTCTCGTCGAGCGGCATGACCGGGCTCTCCAGCAGGCCGGCCCGCACGCACCGCGCGACCTCCTCGGCCTGGAAACGCAGCCCGTTGCCCTGCACGGAGAAGTCGTAGCGCTCCACCGCGCCGGTGCGGTCGGTCAGGGTGAACGACTTCGGCGAGTACCACATGAAGTCGATCTCGATGCGGGCGTCCGTCCCGGAGATCGACGCCTGGTTGCGCAGCCACGTCTCCATCGAGGTCGCGATCACCGCCTGCCGGCCCTGCTCGTAGCCGAGCACGACGGCGGTCTGGGCGTCCACCCCGGTGTCGCCGAAGTGGCTGGAGCCGAGCACGCTCGAGGGCGTGCCGAGCACCATGGACGCGAACGAGATCGGGTAGACCCCGAGGTCGAGCAGCGCGCCGCCGCCCAGGTCGGGGTTGAACAGCCGGTGCTCGGGGTTCCTCTTGAACCACACGCCGAGCTCGGCGTTGACCTGCCGGATGTCGCCGAGGCGGCCCTGCGCGAGCAGCTCGCGGATCCGCACCATGTGCGGGAGGAAGCGCGTCCACATCGCCTCCATCAGGAAGACGCCGTTGGAGCGGGCCAGCTTGACCAGCTCCTCGGCTTCGGCGCGGTTGATCGTGAACGGCTTCTCGACCAGGACGGCCTTGCCCGCCTCGATGGCCGCCGCCGCGGCGTCCCGGTGACCGCTGTGCGGCACCGCGACGTAGACGGCGTCGATGTCGCCGGAGGCCAGCAGCTCGGCCTGGTCCCCGTACGAGCGGGCAGCGCCCTTGTCCGCGGCGAAGGCGGCGGCGCGCTCGGCCGAGCGGGAGCCGACCGCCACCAGCTCGCCCGAGCCGGTCAGGCGCAGGTCGTCGGCGAACTTGCGCGCGATCCCGCCGGTGCCGATGATCGCCCAGCGCAGGGGTGGGGTCGCCTGGGGTTGTGAGGTCATTCCGTGATGTCTCTTTCGTTCGTTAGACGGCCGTATCGGATTCTCGTCCGGACCGGCACGGCTCATTCGACCGGGGTCAGCACACCGTCGACCCGGCGGACCAGTCCGGCCGCGGCGGCGGGAGCGTCGCGCAGCTCGTCGGGCAGCAGCTCCTGCGGGACGTCCTGCAGGCTGATCGGGCGCAGCCAGCGGCGGATCGCCGTGGCGCCCACGCTGGTGTGCAGCGCGTTGGTGGTGGCCGGGTAGGGGCCGCCGTGGTGCATGCCCCAGGCCACCGCCACTCCGGTCGGGTAGCCGTTCCACACGACGCGGCCCACCACACCGGACAAGTGGGCGAAGACCCGCGCGGACAGGTCCGCGTCGGCGGCCTCGGCGTGGACGGTTCCGGTCAGCGCCGGCCCGAACGTGGCCAGCAGCTCGAGCAGGTGCTCGGCCGAGGTGTATTCGGCGACCACCAGAACCGGGCCGAAGCACTCCTCGGTCAGCGCGCCCGCCAGGCTGCCCGCGTCGGCGTGCAGCAGCAGCGGCGCGCCCATGCCGGGAGCCTCCTCGCCG
This sequence comes from Planotetraspora thailandica, assembly GCF_016863335.1. Classification (GTDB taxonomy): domain Bacteria; phylum Actinomycetota; class Actinomycetes; order Streptosporangiales; family Streptosporangiaceae; genus Planotetraspora; species Planotetraspora thailandica. The sequence goes on along the minus strand of NZ_BOOR01000054.1, from coordinate 62,589 downwards.
CCGGTCGCGAGCACCCGCACACCTTCGATGCCGCGCAGCTCCTGCGTTCCCCGCCGGTAGGCGTCCGCGATGCGCTCGCCGAGCATGGCGCCCGGGCCCATCTCCTTCACTCGGGCCGCCAGCGCGTCCTGGACGGCCTGGCCGTACGGGCCTGCGGGGAGCAGGGCCATGCCCGGCTTGGTGCAGAACTGGCCGACGCCGAGGGTGAACGAGGACGCCAGGCCCGCCGCGATGTCCTCGCCGCGCGCACGCGCCGCCTCGGGGCAGACGACGAACGTGTTGAGCGCGCCCAGCTCCCCGTAGAAGGGGATGGGCGACGGCCGGGACGAGGCGACGTCGAACAGGAGCCGGCCCGCGCCGACCGACCCGGTGAATCCCACGGCCTGCACGGCGGGATGCGCGACCAGGGCGACCCCCGCCTCACGACCGTGCACCAGGTTGACGACGTCGGAGGTGACCCCGGCGGCCCGGGCTCCCGCGGCCAGCACCTCACGGCTGAGCAGCGACGTCTCGGGGTGCCCCTCGTGGACCTTCGCGAGCACCGGGCATCCGGCGGCCAGGGCCGACGCGGTGTCTCCCCCGGGCACGGAGAACGCGAACGGGAAGTTGCTCGCGCCGAACACCGCTACCGGCCCGAGCGGCAGCAACATGCGCCGGAGATCCGGGCGCGGGCCCATCGGGGTGTCCCCCGCGTGATCGATCGTCGCCTCCAGGTAGGCGCCGTCCTCCACGACGCCGGCGAACAGGTCGAGCTGGTAGCAGGTGCGGGTCAGCTCGCCGTTCAGCCGTTGCTCGGGCAGCGACGTCTCGCGGGCCGCGGCGGCGACCAGGTCGGCCCTGCGCTCCTCCAGCGAACGCGCCGTCGAACGCAGCAGCCGGGCGCGTCCGGCCCGGCCGATTGCGGCCAGTTCGGCCGCCGCCTCATCGGCACGAGCGCACAGGTCGTCGAGTCCGGCCGGCGTGGTGTCCGTTTCCTGGGTGGTCATGCCCGTACCTCCTGTGCGATTCGCGCGTGCCCGGGGACGCCGCGCACGACGGTGTTGCGCAGTACGCCGACGCCGCCGATGCCGATCTCGACCACATCGCCGTGGGCGAGGGTGAACGGCGCAGGCGGCACCAGGCAGGTGCCGGTCGACAACACGACCCCGTCGGGGTGCACGTCGCCGCGCATCAGGTAGGCGACCAGGTCGTCCAGCCTCCGGTGTAGGCGGGAGGTGCTGGTCTGCCCGCTCCACGCCCGCGTGCCGTCCCTGTCGATCGTCATCTCGATCGTCAGGTCGTACGGGTCGCCGATCTCCCAGGCGGGCCGGATCCACGGGCCGAGCCCGCAGGCGCCGAAATAGATCTTGGCTTGGGGCAGGTAGAGCGGGTTCTCGCCCTCGATGCTGCGCGAGGACACGTCGTTGCAGACCGTGTAGCCGACGGTCTCGCCAAAACGGTTGACCACGAGGGCCAGCTCGGGCTCAGGCACGTCGACGGCCGAGTCTTCGCGCACGCCCACCTCGCCGCCGGGGCCGGCGACCCGCCACGCGACCGACTTGAAGAAGATCTCGGGGCGCTCGGCGTCGTAGACGAGCTCGTAGATGGTCGCGGCGCGCTCGCTCTCCTCGACCCTGGCCTCGCGGGACGTCTCGTAGGTGACGCCCGCCGCCCACACCTCGGTGGTGCCGTCGATGGGCGCGAGCAGCTCCACGTCGGCGAGGGGGACGAGCTCGCTACGCGGCGCGCCGTCGAGCAGGGCGCGCAGGTCGGCCAGGGGCAGCGCCCACAGCTCGGCGAGTGAGCCCGTTGCCGCCAGCTCGGCGACGCCGTCGTGGTCGTGCAGACCGATCCGGGGGCGGGCGGAATTCCGCGTGCGGAATCTGACGATGTTCACGTGACTCCTTGGGGGTGCGAGGTCAGTCCTTGCGCGCCGTGCTGTCGCGCACGATCAGCTTCGTGGACAGCTCGACCCGGCCCTGCGGCAGCTCCACCCCGTCGGCGTGGGCGAGCAGCGTCCTGACGGCCAGGGCCGCCAGGTCGGCGATGGGCTGGCGCACCGTCGTCAGCGGCGGGGAGAACCACTGCGACATCGGCACGTCGTCGAAGCCGACGACGCTCACGTCGTCGGGGACGCGCAGGCCCCGCTGCCTGATCGCCGCGTAGACGCCGAGCGCCTGCTCGTCGTTGGCCGCGAAGATCGCCGTGGGCGGGTCGTCCCGGTCGAGGAGGGCCAGTGTCGAGGTCAGCCCGGACGAGTAGTGGAAGTCGCCGTGCTCGACGAGCCGGTCGTCGGCGGGGATGCCGGCCAGGTCGAGCGCGGCGCGATATCCGGCCAGCCGCGCCTGGCTGCACAGGAAGCCCATCGGCCCGGTGATCGTCGCGATGCGCCGGTGGCCGAGCTCGACGAGGTGGCGGGTCGCGGCCATGCCGCCGCCCCAGTTGCCCGCGCCGATCGACGGCATGTCGAACTCGACGTCGCCGACCGGGTCGACGAGGATCGCCGGCACGCCGAGCCGGGAGATGCGCTTGTGGTCGGACTGCGTCAGCTCCGACAGGCCGAGGATGACGCCGCGTGAGCCGCGCTCCGCCACGTCTTCGAGCCAGTCCTGCGCCTGGCGCGACCCCATGTCGAGCACGGAGACGACGACGCCGGCCCGGGCCGCCCGGGCCGCGGCCTCCGCGCCGCGGATCATCTCGGCGGCCCAGGGAGTGCCGGCGTCGTTGAGGACCATCTCAATCAGGCCGCCGCGCCGTTCCGCGGCCAGCGCCCGGCGGGTCCGCTTGGTGGGCACGTAGCCCCGGTCGGCGAGCATCGCCTCGATCTGCGCCCGGGTGGCGGGGGCGACGTCCGCGCGGCCGTTGAGCACCTTCGACACGGTCGCGCGCGACACCCCGGCCTCGGCGGCGATGTCGGCCACCGTGACCGGCCGGTCGGCCTGGTCGGTGTGTTCAGTGGGAGTCACGCGGCACCTCGCTTCCTCGTCCGCCGCGCAGGAAGTCGAAGTCGGCTCCGTGGTCGGCCTGCAGCACGTGCTCACGGTAGAGCCAGCGGTAGCCTCCCTCGTCCTCGGCGGCGGGAGCCCGCCACTCGGCCTTCCGCCGTTCGAGCTCCTCGTCGCCGACGTGCAGGGTCAGCCGCCTGGCCGGCACGTCGAGCTCGATGCGGTCACCGGTGCGCACCAGCGCGAGCGGGCCGCCGACCGCGGCCTCCGGCGAGACGTGCAGCACGACGGTGCCGAACCCTGTGCCGCTCATGCGCCCGTCGCTGACGCGCACCATGTCGCTCACCCCGGCGCGCAGCAGCTTCGCGGGCAGCGGCACGTTGGCCACCTCCGGCATGCCCGGGTAGCCCTTCGGCCCCGCGCCCCGGATGACCAGCACGTCGTCGGGCGTAACGTCGAGGTCGTCGTCGTCGCACACCGCGTGGTAGGCCTCCGGCGAGTCGAACACCAGCGCCCTGCCCACGTGGCGCATCAGGGACGGCGACGCGGCCGACTGCTTGATGACCGCGCCGTTCGGGGCGAGGTTGCCGCGCAGGATCGCGGTGCCGGTGCCGGCGGGCTGCAGCGGCTCGGCCAGCGGGCGGATCACCTCGGTGTTCCAGCAGGGCGCGTCCGCCACGTTCTCCCGGATGGTCGCGCCGCTGACGGTGACCGCGTCCGGGTGCAGCAGACCGGCCTCGTCGAGCTGGCGCATCACGGCGGGCAGGCCGCCCGCGTAGCAGAAGTCCTCCATCAGGAACCGGCCGGACGGCATGAGGTCGACGACGGTCGGCACGTCGCGGGCGAGGGCGTCGAAGTCGTCGAGCGACAGGTCGACGCCGAGGCGGCCCGCCAGTGCGGTCAGATGGATGATCGCGTTGGTCGACCCGCCGATGGCGGCGTTGGTCCTGATCGCGTTCTCGAACGCCTCACGGGTGAGGATCGTGCTCGGCCGCAGATCCCGCTCGACCATGTCGACGATCCGCTGCCCGGCCTGCTGGGCGACCTCCAGCCGCCGCATGTCGACCGCGGGCCAGGTCGCCGACCCGGGCAGCTGCATGCCGAGCGCCTCGGCCATGCACGCCATCGTCGAGGCGGTGCCCATCGTCATGCAGTGCCCGTTCGAGCGGGCCATGCAGCCCTCGGCGGCGTAGCCCTCCTCGACCGTCATACGCCCGGCCTTGATCTCCGCCTCGAACTTCCACACGTGGGTGCCCGAGCCGACGTCGCGGCCCTGGAACTTGCCGTTGAGCATCGGGCCCCCGGTCACCATCACCGCCGGGAGGTCCACGCTGGCCGCCCCCATGAGCAGCCCGGGCGTCGTCTTGTCGCAGCCGGAGAGCAGCACCACGCCGTCCAGCGGGTTGGCCCTGATGAGCTCTTCGGCCGCCATGGCGAGCATGTTGCGGTACAGCATCGCGGTGGGGCGCATCAGCGTCTCGCCGGTCGCCGGCACGGGAAACACCAGCGGGAAGCCGCCGGCCTGCCAGACGCCGCGCTTCACCGCGTCTGCCACCCGGTCCAGGTGGGAGTTGCACGGAGCCAGCTCCGACCAGGTGGTGGCGATGCCGATGACCGGCCGGCCGTCGAACACCTCCGGGCCGAACCCCTGGTTGCGCATCCAGGAGCGGTACAGCATGCCCGAGCGTCCCTCGGCGGCGAACCAGTGCGCGCTGCGCCTCTTGCCCTGTGCCGGCCCTGTCGTGTCGTTCACATCCACCCTCCGTCGACGATCCACTTCTGGCCGGTGCACATCGTGCTGTCATCGGCCGCCAGCCACAAGACCAGCCGCGCGACGTCGACCGGCATGATGTTGTCCTTCAGCGACTGCACCTGGCCGAGTTTCTCCAGCGTCTCGGGCGTGACCAGCTGTGCGAGCTGCCGCTCGGTGAAGACCCAGCCCGGGATGACGCAGTTGACGCGGATGCGGTCCGGCCCGAGTTCGCGGGCCAGCGTGCGGGTGAGGCCCTCGATGCCCGCCTTGGCCGTCACGTACGCCGGGAGGCCGGTGAAGTCGGCGTGGGCGCTGATCGACCCCAGATTGATGATCGATCCGCCCCCGAGCTCACGCATGCCGGGGACGACCGCCTGGATCGCGAAGAAGTGGTGCTTCAGGTTCACCGCGATCGCGTTGTCCCAGTACGCCTCGTCGACCGTCGCCGAGTCGTGGCGCTCGTCGCTGGCCGCGTTGTTGACGAGGATCGAGATCGGCCCGAGCCTGTCCGTCACCTCGGCGACGGCCGCCCGCACCTGGCCGACGTCGCGCACGTCGGCCTCGACGAACACCGGCTCGGGACAGTCCGTACGGCTCAGCCGGTCCAGCAGCCGCCCCGCCCCGGCGACGTCGATGTCGGCGAACCCGACGCGGACGCCCTGGGCCGCGAGCGCGGCGACGAACTCCGAACCGAGGCCGGTCGATCCTCCGCTGACGAAGGCGACCCGGTCGCGCAGGCTCGGATACGTGGCGTAGCGAAGCTCGTCATGTGCGATGGTCACTGCGACTCCCATGGGAGAACCACGCCCCGGCCGACCGATCCGCTGGTGAGGTCGGCGAAGGCCTCGTTGATGTGGTCGAGGGTGTAGCGCCGCCCGACGAGAGCGTCCAGCGGCAGCCGCCCGGCGAGATAGAGCTCGAACAGCCGCGGCAGGTCGACGAGCGGGTTGGCCGAGCCGTACAGGCTGCCGACCACCCGCTTCTCCCGCTGGACGAGCACGTTGATCGGCACGGAGAACGTGGTGCCGACCGCGCCGAGGCCGACCGCCACGAGCGTGCCGCCCGGGCGCAGCACGTCGACGGCCGTCTCGAGCGTGGCGGGCCGTCCGATGGCCTCGATCGCCCACTCCATTCCCCCGGGGCGGATGGTGTGCAGCGCGTCGGCCACGTCGTCGCGGGCGGCGTTCACCGTGTGCGTGGCGCCGAGGCTCGCCGCCATTTCGAGGCGTTCGGGCACGACGTCGACGGCGACGATGGGGTTGGCCCCGGCCAGCACCGCGCCGAGCACGCTCGACAGGCCGACGCCGCCGGCCCCGAAGATGACGATGCCGTCGCCCGCGCACCGGCCGATCGCGTTCAGTACGGCGCCGACGCCGGTGATGACCGCGCAGCCGGCGATGGCGGCGATCTCGGCGGGCACCCCCTCCGGCACCGGCACGACGGCGCGCTCGGAGACGACGCTGTATTCGGCGAAGCAGGACACGCCCAGCAGGTGGTGCACCTTCGCACCGGCGGAGCTCAGGCGGCTGGTGCCGTCGAGCAGGCCGCCCGAACTCGCCTGGATGCCCGCCGCCTCGCACAGTGCGGGCCGTCCGACCAGGCAGTTCCTGCACTGGCCGCAGCGGGGCCGCCACATGAGGCAGACCCGGTCTCCCGGGGCGACACGGGTGACGCCGGGGCCGACGGCCTCGACCACGCCCGCGCCCTCGTGGCCGGGCACTACCGGGAGCGGGCATCGCAGGTCCCCGGCGAGATAGTGCTGGTCGCTGTGGCACACGCCGGCCGCCTCGACCCTGACGAGCACCTCACCCTCGTGCGGCTCGTCGAGCGTCAGCTCGCGGACGACAAGGGGAGTTCCGACATTTTCCAGCAGAGCGGCTTTCATTCGACCCCAACCGTCTCGGCGGCCGCCGCGGTCGGGCGGGTGACCCTCTGCTTAGGCCTGAACTCGAATGCCCCAAACGCTAGGTGTTACGAACATATGTCGTCAATGGTTTCGGAACTCACATGTGACATGTCAACATGATTTTCGATGACATGACCGCCGATGTCTCAACGTCCCGGCAGAGCGAGTACATATGGTGACGTGCGGGTTCGCGCCGGCGGGTCATCCGTACGACTCGGCAGGCGACCACCTCGAAACTCGGCTGCGCACGGCCACTCTGTAAGATCTCCACCACCCGTCCGGACGCCGACGAGGAGCCCGATGAGCCTGAAGATCCTGCTGCCGACCAGCATCCCGCTGGACCCGTCTCTGCCTGAGGGCGTCACCGCCGTCCAGTACTCCCCCGACGAGCCGATCCCCGGGCACGCCACGGACGCCGACATCCTCGTGACCTGGGGGAACCCGACGGACCAGCTGGCGGACGCGGCGAAGAGGCTCACCGCGGTGCGCTGGGTGCAGTCGCTGGCCGCAGGCCCCGACCAAGTGGTGGCGGCCGGGTTCGCGCCCGATGTCGTCATCACCTCGGGACGCTCGCTCCACGACCGCCCGGTCGCCGAGCACACGCTCGCGCTCGTGCTGGCCGCCGCACGCCGGCTGCACCGCCTGACCCGGGCCCAGATCGGCCGTCGCTGGGCGGGCGAGTTCGGCGGCGTGCAGCCGATCACCACGGCTGGGGAGTTCCGCACGCTCCGGGACGCCGAGGTGCTGATCTGGGGATTCGGCTCGATCGCCGGTGAACTCGCGCCGCTGCTGACCGCGCTCGGCGCCCGGGTCACCGGGGTGGCCCGCACCGCGGGGACGCGTGAGGGCTACCCGGTGATCACCGAGGAAGAGCTACCCGCCGCGCTGCCTGCGGCCGATCTGCTGATCATGATCCTGCCTGCGACGAGCGACACCCGCCACGCGCTCGACGCCCGGCTGCTCGCGCTGCTGCCGCCCCACGCCTGGCTGGTCAACGTGGGACGTGGTGCCACCGTCGACGCCGACGCCCTGGTGTCCGCCATCAGGAGCGGCCGGTTGGCCGGGGCCGCGCTCGATGTCTTCGAGACCGAGCCGCTGCCCGCCGACTCCCCTTTGTGGGACGAACCCGACGTCATCATCAGCCCGCACGCGGCGGGAGGACGACCGCTCGGGGCCGACGAGCTCATCGCGGAGAACGTCCGGGCGTTCCTCGCGGGCACCCCCATGCGGAATGTCGTCAGCCGCTGACCCCAATCGGGATTTATTGCGATACGGCGGGTGTTACGCGCACATGAGCAACCAGGAGGAGCCGATGGAAACCCTGCAGGAGCCGTCCGCGCAGCAGGATGCCACTCATAGCGTCGCTGCCGCGGAACCGGTGCGGGCGGTCCCCCGTCTGGTGGTGCTGAACACGGAGAACGCCGATACGTGCTCGGTCGACGGGACGTGCATGTAGGCGCGAGACCCGTTTCTTTGAGCAATCTCTGAGCAAGGGGAAGTCAGTGCAGGTCGAAGTGTGGTCCGACGTCGTGTGCCCGTGGTGCTACATCGGCAAGCGGCGGCTGGAGAAGGCCCTCGCCGGGTTCGAGCACGCCGACGAGGTCGAGTTGGTGTGGCGCAGCTTCCAGCTGGACCCGAGCTATCCCAAGGGCGTCAGCCAGCCCGTTTTCGAGGCTTTGTCAGAGAAGTTCGGAGGGTCGACCTCGCAGGTGCGCGCGATGACCGACCGCGTGAAGGCGCTGGCCGCCGAGGAGGGCCTCGAGTACGACTTCGAGAAGTCCGTCATGGTCAACACGTTCGACGCGCACCGGCTGACCCATCTCGCCAAGGCGCACGGCCTCGGCCCGCAGATGCACGAGCGGCTCATGCGCGCCCAGCTCATCGAAGGCGAGACGCTCAACGACACCGAAACCCTCGTACGGCTGAGCGGTGAGGTCGGCGTCCCCGCCGACGAGGCGCGGCGGGTGCTGGCAGGCGACGACTACACCAAGGACGTCGAGGCCGACATCCGCGAGGCGGCGACGCTCGGGGCGACGGGCGTGCCGTTCTTCGTGCTCGACCGCGCCTACGGCGTCTCGGGCGCCCAGCCCGTCGAACTCTTCCTGTCCGCCCTCCAAACCGCCCACGCCAACACCCCCTGACCCCTTGTTGATGTCTTTGGGCGCGCGTGTGTCTTTGGGCGTGATCATGCAGAAGTTCGAGAGAGGCCCGGTTGACCTGCGCACACCCGCCCCGTGATCATGCAGAAGTTCGCCGAAACGCCCTCTGACATGCGCGTTCCCCATCCGTGATCATGCAGATCTTCGCTGAAACGCCCTCTGACGTGCGCAGACAAGTTTCGTGATCATGCAGTGACGACCCCGTCACACAATCGGCGAAGGGCGTTGCATGATCACGAAATGCGTTTCCGCAGGCAGACAAGGCTTCGCGCGAACTTCTGCATGATCACGATGAACGAAAGCCCAGGTCACACGGCATACCACCGAACTTCTGCATGATCACGGCCAGAGGGGGCCCGGTCAGCCCGGGTCCTGCCGAACTTCTGCATGATCACGGGTAAAGGGTGGGGGTGACGGTCAGGCGGGTGGCTTTGGCGTGGAGATAGCGCTGCTGGGGGAGGTTGGTCGTCCTCCTGGCCGCCTCCTGATAAGCCGCGTACGCCCCCGCGAGGTCACCCGCCATCTCCAGCAGATGCGCCCGGACGGCGTGGAGCCGATGGTCCTCGGCCAACCTGGTGTCCGACTCGAGCTCGCCGATCAGGTCGAGACCCGCGCGCGGGCCGTCCGCCATGGCGACCGCGACGGCGTGGTTCAACGCCACCATGGGATTGCCCGCGATGCCCATGAGCAGTTCGTACAACGCCTTGATCTGCGGCCAGTCGGTCTGCTCCGCGCTCGGCGCCTCGTCGTGGACGGCGGCGATCGCCGCCTGCAACTGGTACGGCCCGGGCCTGCCCCGGGGAAGCGCGTCGGTGACGAGTGCGACTCCCTCGGCGATCTGCTCGGCGTTCCAGAGACTGCGGTCCTGTTCGGCCATCGGGATGAGCCCGCCGTCCGGACCGGTGCGCGCGGGCCGGCGGGCGTCGGTGAGCAACATGAGCGCGAGCAGTCCGGCCACCTCGCCGGCACCGGGCATGAGCCGGTGAACGATCCGGGTCAGCCGGATCGCCTCGGCCGACAGTTCGGGGCGATGCAGGTTCGACCCCGACGTGCTGGCATAACCCTCATTGAAGATCAGATAGAGCACGTGCAGCACCGCGCGGAGCCGTTCGTCCCGTTGCCGCCCCTGCGGCATTCCGAACGGGATGCCGCTGTCCTTGACGGTCTTCTTGGCCCGGGTGATGCGCCGGGTCATGGTCGCCTCGGGCACGAGGAACGCCCTGGCGATCTCCGCCGTGGTCAGGCCGCCGACCACGCGCAGGGTGAGCGCGATCTGGGACGCGGGCGACAGGGCCGGATGGCAGCACATGAACAGCAGGATGAGCGTGTCGTCGGCATCGGAGACCGGGCTGTCGGCGGCGGGCGCGAGCCACTGCTCGGCCGGCGTCCACCGGGCGACGACGTCCTCCCTGCGTTCCCGGGCCTGCCTGCTGCGCAGCAGGTCGGTCAGCCTGCGGGACGCGACGGTGATCAGCCAGCCCAGAGGGTTGCCCGGCACTCCGTCCTGCGGCCATTGAACGGCCGCCGCGAGCAGGGCCTCCTGCACCGCGTCCTCCGCCGTGTCGAAGTGCCCGTATCGCCGCACCACCGCACCGAGGACCTGCGGCGCCGTCTCGCGCAGCAGGTCCTCGATCGTGGTCTCGGGCTCGGGCTCGATCAGAACTCCAGGTCGGACCGCGACTCGGCGAGAGGCCGCACGTCCGCGTAGGCCCGCGCGGCGACCTGCGGCGGAGCGGGGCACTCCCCCAGCCGGGCGGCGATCTGGGTCGCCCGGTCGAAGCTGTCGCACTCCACGATCCAGTAGCCGGCGAGCACCTCCTGGGTCTCCGCGTACGGACCGTCCGTCACGACGATGACGCCGTCCTGCGACCCGACCCTCCGGGTGTGGACGGGCGCGACGAGGCCCCGCGTCTCGACGAGCTCGCCGGACTCCTCCAGGCTCTTGTTGAACTCCTCCATGAACGCGCCCATCGCCGCGAAATCCTCCGGCGACCAGGCGGGCGTGCCGGACGGCTGCCCGGCCATGTTGTCGTAGTCCTGCTGCGAGGCGTAGCTCAGGATCATGTATTTCACGGTCTTCTCCTGTCCGCCGGCACCGCCGTGGCGCCGTGCACCGGAGACGTCGGGGCCGCTCTGCCGTACCGGACATGGGCCGGCCACGACCGAGCCTACGGACGTGCCCGCGTCACCGGTAGTAGCCCTCGACGGGAACCCGCGCCTCTTCCAGCAGGGCGGGGCCGTCCTGCCGTACGCCGGCCGAAGAGGCGTGCGGTTTGAGGTCGGCGAGTTGTTCGGCGGACAGCGCGAAGACGACGCGGCCCAGGCCGGACCTTTCGATGGCGCCGGCGCACATTCCGCAGGGCTGGCAACTGGTGTACATCGTGGTCGCGGCGGCGGTGGCGGGATCCAGCTCCCTGGCCGCCCATCGGGCCAGTTTCAGCTCCGGGTGTGCCGAGATGTCCCCGTCGCTGAGGACCGTGTTGTGGTCCTCAGCCAAAACGGTGCCGTCCGGGCCCACCAGGAGGGAACCGAACGGCGCGTCTCCTGCCGCCCGTGAATCGGCCGCGAGCCGGATCGCCCGGCGGAGAAACTTCTCGTCGTCATGCGTCATGGTCGTTCCGCTCCTGTGGGGTCTGTGCCGAGGTTCCCGTGCTTGGAGTTCCAGTGCCCGGCCACGGTCGTGAGCGCGCTCCACGCCTCTTCCGGACGGCGCGTCTCGTCGGGATCGCCGTTGAACGGGTCGAGGAGCACCGTCTCGGCGCCGAGCACGCGCACGTCTTCCAGGTCGCCGAGAATCTGGTCGATCGTGCCCTCTCCCATCAGCCGGCCGGGGGCGGTGACCGGGGAGCCGGCCAGCCGCAGCGCGATGCGCGGGGCCAAGGCGGGCGGCGGGCGTCGTTCCTCGTCCGCGATGGTCGCCAGCCTGTCCAGCGCGCCGCGCAACCAGCCGGGCGTGAACCGGAGCGGATGCCAGGCGTCGCCGAGGCGGACCGCCCGGCGCAGCGCGGCGTCGCTGTTGCCGCCCACCCAGATCGGAATCGGCCCGGTTTGGTAGTCGTCGGTGTTCCGCCAGGCGGCGAGTACGGCACGCAGGTGCTCGTCGGTCAACTGCCCGCGCCGTTCGAACGGGACGCCGAGCGCCTCGAACTCCTGCCGCGCCCAGCCGACGCCCACGCCGAGGACAAGCCGCCCTCCGGAGATCCGGTCGATGCCGGCGGCCATGCGCGCGACGAGCAGCGGATGCCGGTACGGCATGATCAGCACCGTCGTACCGAGACGCACCCGGCTCGTGATGCCGGCCAGCCACGCGAGTGTGGTGAAGGGCTCGTAGAAGGGCGCCGGATACTGCTCTGCGACGTCGGGCGTCACGGCGACGTGGTCGGAGACCATGAGCAGGTCGTAGCCCAGGTCCTCCACGGTCTGCGCCCAGGCGCGCAGGACGCCGGGGTCGGTGCCAGGCCCGAAGTTCGGGACGTTCACTCCTATTCGCACCAGCACAAGATTAGTTTTCGGAGTATTTCTAATGAAGGGATAGTCCACGGCCTATGCGCCGATCAGCCGGGAATATCACGGTATTCTGACCAAATGGCCGAGAGTCTTGACGCGACCGACTGGGCGATCCTCGTGGAGCTCCAGCGTGACGGGCGGCTGCCGCTCACCGAGCTCGCGCGGCGGGTGAACCTCGGCGCCTCGGCGACGACCGAGCGGGTCAGGCGCCTGGAGACGGCGGGCGTCATCACCGGTTACCACGCCGAGGTCGATCTGGACAAGGCCGGCTTCGCCGTACTGGCCGTCGTACGGCTCAAATATCCCGGCAGCCGGCACCAGCCGCTGCACCAACTGCTCGGGGAACGCCAGGAGATCCTGGAATGCCTGCGGACCACGGGAGACGACTGCTACACGCTGAAGGTGGCCGCGGCGTCCATGGCCCATCTCGAAAAGCTCGTCGACGAGCTGGCGCAGTTCGGCAGCACGACCACCAACCTCGTCTACAGCCGCACGCTGCCCTATCGCGGCCCCCAGGGACCCGCCGAATTCTGACGGCCGAATTCTGACGGGGGCGCCGCGTACAGTCTGCGGTCATGAACACCGACGACGTGTGGCGCCTGGTGGAACAGGCCCGCGCCGCCCTCGACGACGTGACCCGCGACGACGCCGACGAGGTCGCCGAACAGATGACCGCCCTGCTCTCGCGGCGCGACCCCGCGGAGATCATCGCCTTCGACCAGCCACTGTGGGACCTGCTCACGGCCTCCTATCGGGCGGACCTGTGGGCGGCGGCCTATCTGATCAACGGCGGAGCGTCCGACGACGGGTTCGACTACTTCCGCGGCTGGCTCATCGCCCAGGGTGAGACCGTGTACGGCCAGGCGCTCGCCGACCCCGACAGCCTCGCGGACCTGCCCGTGGTCGCCGACGCGTGCGCCCGAGGCGACGACCTCGAGGGCGACGCCGTCTTAAGCGCCGTCTGGAACGCCTATCAGGCGGTGACCGGTGAGGAGCCGCCGGAGGGCACCTTCACGATCAGGCATCCGCCGCTCGACCCGGCGTGGGATTTCGACTTCGACGACCGTGAGGAGATGCGCCGCCGGCTGCCCCGCTTGACCGCCCTCTGCCACCCGACGGTGAGCTGACCCAGTCTCCCGCACGAATCAGACAGATCATCCACGGAGCCATCGCCGCCCAGCCCGCACCGACGGGCCGGCAGGCCTAGAACGGGCACCAGTGCCACCATCGGCATCAGATGTCACTCCGGAGCCTGCGCCGTCCGCCTCGGGGATCTTGATCGCGGGTCTTTCCCCAGCGTCTCCTGGGTGAGAGGCTGGAAAAAGGACACCGAACGCGTTCGTGGTGTGGCCCCGGGCTCACCGCGGCGCGTGGAGCCGGGATTTGCCGGCTGTCCGGGGCGTCCAGCCGTCTACAGGGGGGCGGACGATGATTGGCACGAGAACCCGTTTCACCGGTGAGAAGGCGCCGTGCGGAAAGACCGTGGACGGCGAGCACTACCTGGACGATGACGGAGATGGCCTGGTCATCCGGGAAGAGTACTTTTCCTGCGGCTGCCGCAGGAGCCGTCACGAATATCACGATGGCAGCATCGAGATGACAGCCGTCCGGCACGACGGGAAGGTCGTCCGGGACGAGGTCGGCGCGAACCATGGATTGTGACGGCTCTGACCCCAGCCGGCACACCTAGCTGAAGGCAACATCGCTCCGAGTTGATGGCGTGGCCATGACGCTTTCGCATGATGTTCTGATCGTGGGCGGCGGTGGCGCGGGGTTGCGCGCGGCGATCGCCGTCACGGATGACGATCCGCGTCTGAGCGTGGCGATCGTCTCCAAGGTGTATCCGATGCGCAGCCACACGGTCTCGGCCGAGGGCGGCGCCGCAGCCGTCATCCGACCTGATGACAGCCTCGACGAGCACGCCTACGACACGATCTCAGGCGGAGATTGGTTGTGCGCTCAGGACGCCGTCGAGATATTCGTCAAGGAAGCGCCCGAGGAACTGCTCAGGCTGGAGCATTGGGGCTGCCCCTGGAGCCGCGATCCCGACGGACGCGTGGCCGTACGGCCGTTCGGCGGAATGAGGAAGATGCGCACGTGGTTCGCCGCCGACAAGACAGGCTTCCACCTGCTTCACACGCTGTTCCAGACCTCCCTCCAGTGCGATCGCATCGCTCGTTACGACGAGTGGTACGTGACGAAGTTGCTCGTCGACGACGGCCGCGTGGCCGGTGTGGTCGCTGTGGAGCTGATTTCCGGCAGGATCGAGGCCATCACCGCCAAGGCGGTCATCCTGTGCACGGGCGGGTGCGGGCAGATCTATCCGTTCACCACCAATGCCGCCATAAAGACCGGCGACGGCATGGGCCTGGCCTACCGGGCGGGTGCCCCGCTCAAGGACATGGAGTTCGTTCAGTATCACCCGACCGGCCTGCCGTTCACGGGCATCCTCATCACGGAGGCGGCTCGGGCCGAGGGCGGCTGGCTGATCAACAAGGACGGCTACCGCTATCTGCAGGACTATGACCTCGGCACGCCCTCACCCACGCCCGTGCTGCGCAGCATGGAACTCGGTCCGCGTGATCGTCTGTCGCAGGCGTTCGTCAAGGAGGTCGAGAAGGGCCGGACCGTCGACACGCCCTACGGGCCCGTCGTGCACCTGGACCTGCGCCACCTCGGAGAGACGGTCATCGACGCCAGGCTTCCCTTCGTACGGGAGCTATGCCGCAGTTACGAGGACATCGACCCCGTCCGCGAGCTGATCCGCGTGCGGCCGGTCGTGCACTACATGATGGGCGGGGTTCACACCGACGTCCACGGCGCCACTCCCCTGGAGGGATTGTTCGCCGCCGGCGAGACCGCCTGCGTCACGATCAACGGCGCCAACCGCCTCGGTTCCAACTCGCTGTCCGAACTGCTCGTGTTCGGCGCCCGTGCCGGGCGGGCCGCCGCTTCGTATGCCTCGGGCGTGCGCGGCACAGGCGGCGCCGTACGGCCGGGCGTGTGGGCGCAGGCGGAGGAGGAGCGACGGCGGCTGGAACGCGACCTGCTCGGTCGCGACGACGGGAAGGAACCGATCTCCGTCATCCGGCAGGAGATGCGGGCGACCATGGAGGAAGGCGCGGGAATCTACCGTTCGCGGGATTCACTCGCCAAGGCCGCGGACAAGCTGAGCGCTTTGCAGGCGCGGTTCCGCTGCGCGCGCCTCGATGATCGCAGCCGGACCTTCAACACCCAACTGCTCGCCGCTCTCGAGCTTTCGTTCATGCTCGACGTGGCGGAAAGCATCGTTCACTGTGCGCTGCTGCGCGAGGAGTCGCGCGGAGCGCACCAGCGCGTCGATTTCCCGCTCCGTGACGATCGCAGATTCCTCGCCAACTCGCTTGTCTGTCGCGACGCCGACGGATCACGGCGCGTGGAGTATCTGCCGGTCACGATCACCCGGTGGCCCCCGGGCGAGCGGGTGTACGGGAGGTGACTCTCATGGCGGATCGCATCACCCTGCGGGTGACCCGCTACCGGCCGGAAAGCGATACCGAGCCGACGGCGCAGGAGTACGACATACCGCTGCGCAAGGAGTGGGTGGTCCTCGACGGCCTGAACCACATCAAGGACCACCTGGACGGCACGCTCTCCTACCGCTGGTCCTGCCGGATGGGCGTCTGCGGGAGCTGCGGCATGATCGTCAACGGCGAGCCGAAGCTGACGTGCGCCACCTTCCTGAAGGAATACGCTCCAGGTCCGATTCGCATCGAGCCGCTGTCGAACTTCCCCATCGTGCGCGATCTCGTTGTGGACATCGGCGACTTCATGCGCAAATTGCCGCGGGTCAAGCCCTGGCTCATCCGCTCCGAGCAGGAACGACCGGCAAAAGAAGAGCATCTCCAGCTGCCGGCGGAGCGCGAAGAGTACGAGCAGTTCAGCATGTGCATCAACTGCATGCTCTGCTATTCGGCCTGCCCCGTTTACGCGCTCGACCAGGACTTCCTCGGCCCCGCCGCCATCGCTCTCGCCCAGCGCTACAACCTCGACTCGCGTGACCAGGGCTCCGCGGAGCGGATGGACGTCCTCTCGTCGGCCGACGGCATCTGGGCCTGCACGTTCGTGGGCGAGTGCAGCGCGGTGTGCCCGAAGGACGTCGACCCGGCCGGCGCCATCCAGCGCTACAAGTTCACGGCGGCCATGGACGCCCTCAAGACCCTTCTGCTCCCACGGGGGGCACGATGAAGGTCGAGTACACGCCCTTCCACCCCCGGTGGCACCGGCCTCGCGTCCCGGTCTTCTGGTGGCTGCGCCGCCGCTCCTACCTGCTGTTCGTGCTCCGCGAGCTGAGCAGCGTCTTCGTGGCGTGGTTCGTGGTGTTCCTCTTGCTGCTGGTGAACGCGGTCGCTCAGGGGCCGGAGGACTACCGGAGGTTCGTGGACTGGAGCGCCACGCCGGGGCTGCTCCTGCTGAACGTGGTCGCGCTGTGCTTCATCCTGCTCCACGCCGTCACCTGGCTGTTCACGCTCTCGCCGCACGCGATGGTCGTACGGCTGCGCGGCAGGCGCCTGCCGCCTGCCGTGATCGGCGTGGGCGACCTCGTGGCCTGGATGCTCGCATCGGCGCTCGTGATCTTTCTGATACTGGGGTGAACGATGGCCAGGCGTCCGATGGAACCGTTCCTGTGGCTGCTGTTCAGTGCCGGCGGTGTGGTGTCGGCCCTGTTGGTCCCGGCCCTGCTGTTCCTCTTCGGGCTCGCGCTCCCGCTGGGCTGGGTGACGCCCGACTACACGCACCTGTCCGCCGTGCTGGGCCACCCGGCGACCCGCGTCGTTCTTCTCGGCCTCTGCGTCCTGGCGCTCTTCCACTGGGCTCACCGGTTCCGCTACGCGCTGTATGACGGGCTGCAGCTCAAGCACCTCGACAGGGTGATCAACCTGCTCTGCTACGGCGGAGCCTTGGCCGGGTCGGCGGCAGCGGGCCTTCTGCTTCTGACTTGACCGAGATGAAAAGGTGGTCACATCTGGATGAGAACCTTGATCGCCTGGCGGTCGGCCATGGCGCGGTAGCCACCGGGGACCTCCTCGAGGCGAATGGTGTGGGTGAAGACCTTGCCTGGCTCGATCTTGCCCTCAAGGACATCCGCGGACACGGCCCCATGGAGGACCTCGCGTCCGACGACGACTCGGGCAGGCTGCTGGTCGAGGCTCTCGGCTCGGGAAAGCCGCTTGCTGTGGTCTGCCACGCGACGGCGGCGCTGCTGGCCGCCAAGCAGGACGACGGCAGCTCGCCGTTCGCCGGCTACCGCGTCACCGGCTTCACCAACGAAGAGGAGGAAGCGGTCGACCTGGCCTCGAAGGCTCCCTGGCTGGTGGAGACCGAGGTGGTGAAGCTGGGCCTGAAGTTCGACAAGGGCCAGCCCTTCCAGCCCCACACCGTGACCGACCGTAACCTCTACAGCGGCCAGAACCCCGCCTCCGCCGGACCGCTGGCCGCAGAGATCCTCAAGGTCATCAAGTGAGCTGACGGGAAGCCGGTCAAACGGGTGCGCCGTTCTCGACGGCCGCGTCATCGGCGGCGATGACAACGCCGTCGGCGGCATCCCAGCCCAGCTCGATCTCCGTACCGGTCTCGACCCTCGCAGGCCCCTGGGTGGCCACGAGGACGTGACCGCCGTGGCCGGGCACGCTCAGCGCCACATGCGAGACGCCACCGTAGAAGCTGACGTCCACCACCGTGCCTGTCAGCGTTCCCTGGCCGAGCCGTACGCGCTCGGGACGGACGGCGAGCAGCGCCTGGGCGCCCTCCGGGAGGCCGGCCGTCGGAGCCGGCAGGACGCCGAGGCCGCTCACCTCCAGACCCCCGCCGGACACGGTGCCCGCGAACAGGTTGTTGGCCCCGATGAAGTCGGCGACGAACGGCGTGCGCGGCCGGTCGTAAAGGGCGACCGGAGCATCGATCTGCTCGACCCGGCCGCCCTGCATGACGGCGATGCGGTCGGCGAGCGACATGGCCTCCTCCTGGTCGTGGGTGACCACGACGAAGGTGATGCCGACGTCGTGCTGGAGCCGTTTGAGCTCCAGCTGCATCTCCGCCCGCACCTTCTTGTCCAGCGCGGACAGCGGCTCGTCCAGCAGCAACAGCCGGGGCCGCTTGACGATCGCCCGGGCGAGGGCGACCCGCTGGCGCTGCCCGCCTGAGAGCTGGTGCGGCCTGCGCCGCGCGTGAGCGGCCAGGCCCACCGTCTCCAGCACCTCGGAGACCCGCCTGCGGATCTCCTGCCGGGGCAGCTTCTCCCGCTCCAGGCCGTAAGCCACGTTCTTCTCCACGCTCATGTGGGGGAACAGCGCATACGACTGGAACATGAGGTTGACCGGACGGCGATGGGCCGGGACGGCGAGCAGATCGGCGCCGTCGAGCCGCACCGAGCCGGCATCGGGCTCCTCGAACCCGGCGAGGATGCGCAGCAGGGTCGTCTTGCCGCAGCCGGACGGCCCGAGCAGCGCGAAGAACTCGCCCTGCCGGATGTCCAGGCTGACCGAGTCGAGCGCCGTCACGTCGCCGAATCGGCGGCTGACGCCCTCGATCGAGATGAGTGTGTTCACAGTGCCTCGGTCAGCTTCGTCAGGCGCTGGGCGACGATCACGACGGTGAAGCTCACCGCCAGCAGCAGCGTCGCCAGCGCGTTGATCTCTGGAGTGACGCCGAACCGCACCATCGAGTAGATGACGATCGGCAGGGTCGGCTGGGACGGGGCGTGGGTGAAGAAGGCGATCACGAACTCGTCGAGCGACAGCGTGAAGGCGAGCAGCGCGCCCGCCACAATGCCGGGCGCGAGCGTCGGCAGCGTCACCTTGATGAAGGTCGTGTACGGCGTGGCCCCGAGGTCCTGGGAGGCCTCCTCCAAGGATGTGTCGGCGTGGCCGAGCCGCGCCCGGACGACCGCCGTGACGAAGGCCATGCCGAACACGGTGTGCGCGACCAGCACCGAGTGCAGCCCCAGCGTCATCTTGATCGCTGAGTAGAACACCAGCAGCCCGATGGCGAGGACGAGGTCGGGCAGGATCGCGGGCAGCGTCGACAGCGCGTCCAGGACCCTCGACCGGGTGTGGCGGGCCAGCCCGACCGCGAGCAGCGTGCCCAGCACCGTGGACAGCGCGGTCGAGCCGAGGGCGACGATCAGCGTGTTGACCAGGCCGGTGCGGAGCGAGGAGTTCTCCGCGAGCCTGCCGTACCAGTCGAGGGAGAAGCCGCCCCATGAGTAGGGCGTCTTGTTCCGGTTGAACGACATGACGACGAGCACGGCGATCGGCGCGTAGAGGAACAGGTAGGTGAGCCAGAAGGGCAGCCGCAGCCAGCCGTTCCCCCGCAAGGCCGGTTCTCTTCTAGCCATTGCGCCCCGCCCTCCGGCCGGCCCAGGCCTGGGCGAACAGCAGCAGCACGAGCACGGCGATCACGGCCAGGGCGAGGACCGACCCGAAGGGCCAGTCCCTGGCCTTGAGGAACTGGTCGCGGATGAGGTTGCCGACCATGATCCGGCGGCCTCCGCCCAGCAACTCGGGGATGACGAAGTTGCCCAGGCTGGGCACGAACACGAACACGCAGCCCGTCAGCACGCCGGGCAGCGAGAGCGGCAGCGTTACCGACCAGAAGGTACGGGCGGGCCGCGCGCCGAGGTTGGCCGACGCCTCCCTGAGCTGAGGATCCAGCCGCTCGATGGCCGAGTAGAGCGGGAGGATCATCAGCGGCAGGTACGCGTAGAGCAGCCCTGCCACGATGGCCCCGTCGGTGTAGAGCAACTCGACCGGCCCGAGCCCGAGCGCCTCCAGCCCGGAGTTGACCGGCCCCTGGGAGTTGAGCAGGACGATCCAGGCGTACGTCCGGATCAGGAAGTTCGTCCAGAACGGCAACACCACCGCCACCAGGGCGATCGCCTTCCACCGGCCGGGCAGCCTGGCGATCATGTACGCCGTGGGGTAACCGAGCAACAGCGCCAGCAGCGTCGTGACCGCCGCCAGCCTGACCGACCCGAGCACCACGTCGAGGTAGAGCGGGTCGGCCAGGCGGGCGAAGTTCTCCCCCGTCGGCTCGTAGACGATCCCACCGAACCGGCCTCGGCGGAAAACCGTGTAGCTCAGCACGAGGGCGAGCGGGACCAGCAGGAAGACGGTCAGGAAGGCGAACCCGGGTCCCAGTGTGGCGACCCGGGCGGCCGCCCTTCTGCCTGCGGGAGAAGGCGTCATTGGGCCGCCGCGACCTCGGTGGCCAGGCGCGTGTAGGCGACGGAGGCCTCACCGAGGTCGATCAGACCCTCACCCTTGAGCAGATCGGCGGGGGTCTGCGCCAGCTCCGGGTGGTCCTTGAGCAGGGCCGGGTCGACGCTCTCCATCGCGGTCTTGTTGGGGACCTTGTAGAGGATGTTCGGGGGCACCCAGCCGTGCACCGACGGGTCGAGGACGTGGTTGACGAAGGCGTGCGCCGCCTCCTTGTTCTTCGAGCTCTTGAGGATCACCATCGTGTCCACCCAGAGGTCGCTGCCCTCCTTCGGCACCACGAACTTGATGTTCTCCTGGTCGGTCGGGCACCACCCGTCCCACGCCTCGACCATCGCCGCCTCGCCCGACTTGAGCCGGTCACCGAACGTCGTGTCGTCGTAGGCCAGCAGGTCGGGCTTCACCTTCAGCAGCATCGCCTTGGCCTTGTCGAGCGTGGCCTGGTCGGTGGTGTTGACCGAGGCGCCGAGCATCTTGAGCGCCGGCAGCGCCAGCCACCGCTCGGTCGTCATCATGGTGATCTTCTTCTTCAGCTCGGCAGGCGGGCTGAGCAGGTCGTTCCAGCTCGTCGGCGGCGTCTTGACCAGATCGCTGCGGTAGCACAGCCCCGTGGTCCCCCAGGTGTAGGGAACCGAGAACGTGTTGCCCTTGTCGTAGGGCAGCTGAGCCGCCTCGGGATACAGGTTCGTCAGGTTCGGGACCAGGTCGGCGTGGATCGGTTCCAGCAGGCCCTGCGCGTTGAGCGCCTGCGCGTACTGCCCCGACACGAAAGCCACGTCGATGCCGCTGTCGCCGCCGGCCGTCAGCTTCGCCATCACGGTCTCGTTGGTGTCGTGGATGGCCACCGTGGTGTTGAAGCCGAGCTTCGCCTTGACCGTCTGCGGCAGGTCCTTGGGGCTGTAGCCGTCCCAGATCGAGATCGTGAGGCTCTGCTTGGAGAGATCGGCCTTGGCGTCGAGCGTGGCGGGCGCGGCCTCGCCCGTTGAGGAGGCTCCGCCGCAGGCGGCGAGGGCGAACGCCAGCCCGGCAGAGGCCAGAACGACGGGCACGTGACGCGTCATGGGGGGGCTCCCTTGAAATGAGGACGGCCGTCAGTGTCGCAGGGCGACTCAGCGGAGACAAGATCTTTCCGGCATGCCGCTGACCATGCGCGAAGGCATTTCGGGCATGTGGTGCCATAGATGGATGGAATTGCGGGAACTACGCGCATTCGTCGCAGTGGCCGAAGAGGGCGGCCTGTCGGCCGCGGCCCGTCGGCTGCATATCACCCAGCCCGCTCTGTCGCAGACCATGAGCACGCTGGAGCGCCAGCTCGGAGTCGAACTGCTGGTCCGCAGCAGCACCGGCGTACGGCTCACCGACGCGGGGATGACGCTGCTGACCGAGGCGCGCGCCGTCCTGGCGCGGCACGACAGGGCGCTTCACACGATGGCCGCGTATACGACCGACGGCTGCAGGGTCCTCCGGCTGGGAATCCCCCTGGAGCTGCCGTCCGATCTGCTTGCGGCCTCCCTGGAGCAACTCACCTCGGCATGCCCCGAGACCCGCGTGCAAGCCCGTCACCTCTCCACGGCCGCGCAACTGGCCGCTCTCCAGGCCGGCGAACTCGACGTGGGCCTGCTCCGCGAGCGCCCCGCCGGACAGGAGTTCGACGCGCATCTGGTGGCCAGAGAGAACCTCGGCGTGCTTCTCGCCGCCGAGCAGGCCGCCGAACTGTCCGGCCCGGACGGCGTCCGTCTCGACGCACTCGGCGGGCTGGAGTGGGTCGGCTTCCCCCGCTCCGGAAGCCCCGCCTGGTACGACGAGATCACCGCGATCCTGCGCAGCCACGGGCTCAGCCTCGGCCCCGCCGCACCAGACGACCAAGTCCTCATCGCGGAGGTCAAGCTCGCCGCGGTGAACACCGGCAAGGCGTTCGCGCTGGCACCGCCGAACTGGTCACAGCCGCTCCCCGACACCATCACCTGGTCGGCCTTGGCGGGCCATCCGATCGTGCGGCGCACCTGGGCGGTCTGGTCCGCCGAGTCACACCGCCGCGACCTGGCCAACTTCATCGTCGGCTTCGACGAACATCTCCTAAGGCTCTGATCTGGGAAAACCGCTCAAGGCCGGCCTGATGGCGATCATAAGCCGCCGCTATGAACATTCTGGAAGGTCCCTGAGAGCCCTCGCCTTGAACCCCTTGGAGCCGGTCTCGACCGGCTGGTACACGAATCAAACGATCGATCAGGGGTGAAAGCAATGACCGGAGAGCTGTCGGGAACCGGAGCACTGGTGACCGGGGCCACCAAGGGCATCGGACGGGTAACGGCTCAGGCACTGGCCCGGCTCGGTGCCGCCGTGGTCCTCTCAGGCCGCGACGAGCAGCAGGGCAAGCAGGCGGTCGAGGAGATCCGCACGCTGGGTGGCGAGGCCCACTTCGTGGCGGCGGACCTGCATGACGAGGCGTCCGCGCGTTCGCTCGCCAGAAGCGCGACCGCCCTTGTCGGCAAGGTGGACGTGCTGGTGAACAACGCCGGGATCTACCCGTTCGCGCCCACGACTGAAATGACCGAGAAGGACTTCGACGCGGTCTACGGGGTGAACGTCAAGGCTCCTTACTTCCTGGTGGCCGAGCTCGCTCCGGCCATGGCCGAGCGCGGCCACGGCTCGATCATCAACGTCAGCACGATGGTCGCGGAGTACGGCCACGCCGGCTACAGCCTGTACGGATCGAGCAAGGCCGCGGTCGTGCTGCTGACGAAGTCGTGGGCGGCGGAGTTCGGCCCGCGTGGAGTGCGGGTGAACGCGGTGAGCCCCGGGCCGACGCGCACCGAGGGCACCGCTCCCATGGGCGAGAACCTGGATGCCCTCGCGAAGACCTTCCCCGCCGGGCGTCCCGCGCGGCCGGAGGAGATCGTGGAAGCCATCACGTTCCTCGCCTCGCCGAAGTCGAGCTACATCCATGGAACGACCGTCCACGTCGACGGCGGCCGCTGGGCCATCTGACCCGCGCCGTCCTTCAGCGGCCGGCCGTCTTCAACGACCGGCCGCTGTTCCATATGGTGAGACCATCTCTCTCTTATGGTGAGATATAGGTATGGTTGCCAAGTCGGAGGAGAGACGAAGGAGTTTCGATGGATGCCGTCTACACCCACGGCCACGACGAGCCGGTGCTGCGATCACACAGGTGGCGGACGGCCGAGAACTCGGCCGCGTACCTGCTGCCGCACCTCAAGCCGGACATGAAGGTTCTGGACGTGGGCAGTGGACCCGGCACCATCACCGCCGACCTGGCGGCCAGGGTGGGGCACGTGACGGCGTCCGAAGTGACCACTGAGGCGCTGGAACTGGCTCGGGCCGGGGTGACGGGCAGGGGCGCGCGCAACGTCGATTTCGCCGTCGCGGACGTACACGCGCTCGAGTTCGCCGATGCCACCTTCGGTGTGGCCCACGCCCACCAGGTGCTGCAGCACGTCGGCGACCCGGTGCGGGCGCTGCGCGAGATGCGCCGGGTGACCAAGCCCGGCGGCATCGTGGCGGCACGTGACAGCGACTACTCGGCCTTCGCCTGGTATCCGCGGTTGCCCGCGCTGGACGCGTGGATGGCTCTGTACCAGCGGGTCGCGCGAAGCAACGGCGGCGAGCCGGACGCGGGGCGGCGGCTGCTGTCGTGGGCCCACGCCGCGGGCTTCGCCGCCGCGACCCCCAGCTCCTCGACCTGGTGCTTCGCCACTCCCGAAGATCGGGCATGGTGGGGCGGGATGTGGGCGGACCGCATCCTGCACTCGGCCATGGCCCGGCAGGCGCTCGCCATGGGCGCGGCCACGGACGACGACCTCAGGCGCATTTCCGAAGGGTGGCTCGAGTGGGCCGCGGCGGACGACGGCTGGCTGTCCCTCCTGCACGGCGAGATCCTCTGCCGGGTCTGACCGACCTGGGTTCCGTACGTTAGCCTCGACCACGACACCGCGGGAGTCCGGCGCACCGGGCTGAGAGTGTGGCTGGCGCGGCCGCAGACCGCTCGAACCTGACCGGGTCATACCGGCGTAGGGAGTTGGTCTGAAACGATGTCCGAGCCGACCTTTCCGCACGCGAACCGGCAGCCGTTCAGCGAAGAGCTGTGGGACGCCATCGGCCCGATCTACCAGGCGATCCTCGCCCATCCGTTCATCACCGGCCTGGTCGACGGCGCCTTGCCGCGCGACGCCTTCCGGCACTTCGTGGTGCAGGACTCGCACTACCTGCGCGACTACGCGCGAGCCCTGGCGATATGCGCGGCCAAAGCGCCGGCCGAGGGCGACGTACGAGCCTTCGCCGGCGACGCCGTGGGAGCGATCGCCGCAGAGCAGCAGATGCACGGCGCATTCATGGCCGATCTCGGCGGCTCCGCCGAGCAGGCCGCGACGCTGCCCGTGGGGCCGACCACCCGGGCGTACAGCAGTTACCTGCTGGCGACGGTGTACGGCGGCTCGTTCCTGGACGGCCTCGCGGCCGTGCTTCCCTGCTACTGGATTTACGCCCGTGTCGGCGAGGCCCTGCTCGAACGCTCCTCGCCCGACCCGCTCTACCGCCGCTGGATCGCCACCTACGGGGACGAGGCGTTCCAGAGCGTGGTCCGCCGGGTGGTGGCCCTGGCCGACCGCGCCGGGGACGAAGCAACCGACGCTCAACGCTCCCGAGCCCGGGAGCACTTCATCACCACGTCCCGCTACGAATGGATGTTCTGGAACGCCGCCTGGCAACAGGAGTCGTGGCCGATCTGACACCCGAAAGGAGCGGGCCGGAATCGTCCACGCGATAAAGGCGGAAGGCCATAGTGCCGAGCGTGACGACAGGCAAGCGCTTTGGTGTGGACGATGGGCGCTTGGCGGGTGCATATTTCGGCGAGCAGGCGAATGCACTTGGCGTTCTACAGATCGCATGAATATGAGTAAGTATTGCGTTTCATGTGAACGTGACGGATCATTTCGATCATGGGTTGGGCCGCCGCCCGACGGGTGGCGGAACCACGCCGTTCCGTGCTCAGGAAGGACCTTGCATGATCCGTCGAGCCCTCGTCGCCACGGCCCTGGCCGCAACCGCCCTCGTCGCCCTCCCTGTCGGTCCCGCCCAAGCCAGGGCCTGCCCCCTCGGCTACGCCTGCAAGAGCACGTACTACTCCGACAGCTCCTACACCCAAGTGGTCGGGGTATTCGGGGCGACGTGCGACGGCAGCGCGTACAGCTGGGGCGTGAAAACCGTCCACCAGGACTACGTTGAAACCCCCTGCGAGTGATCGAACGCCTGTAGGGGGCGTTTCCGCTGACCCTGCCGGGTTCCAGCCCATTTTCCCGTGACCAGGAAGGGCGGCTCATGATCCGTCGCGTGCTCGTCGCCACGACCCTCACCTTCAACGCGAGCCGCTGCGGCTGAGCGAAGGCGTTCGTCCGGCGGGGTCGCGCACCAGCGGCCCCGCCGGTTTTGGTCGAGTAAATAGGGCCGCTCCCGCTATATCGCGGCCGCCTGCTGGGTTCTGATGGTGTTGATTCCAGTCCCCGTAGTTGGCTTTCAATGAAAGCCCTTAGGCGGGCACCCATTTCGCCGGCGAACGCTTCTAGCGTCTCAGTTCGCAGCGCTGGATCATCGGAACCGGGCCGCTGCACAAAGCGATTCAGAGTAGCCGAACGAGATATATACGCGAAATGATCAACAATGCCGGGGCGGTAGCCGACGGGCGGCGGGTCGCGTCAGGCGGGCGCCTCGCGAAGCTGGTCGACGCGGACGCCGCGCAGCAGCAGTTCCGACGTGACCGCGGCGGCGATCATGCTCAGGGCGAGCACGGCGCACGCCACGGCGATGACGGGCACGGGCACGAGCGAGTAGTCCAGCGGAGGCGTCACAGGGATATCGGCGAACTCGGGCACGCGCGGCAGTGCGGCCCATGCCGCGACCAGGCCCGCGAGTATCCCGGTCAGCGCTCCCCACGACAACGTGATCGTCTGCTCCAGCAGCAGCGCCGTCCGCAACGGCCGCACGCGGGCGCCCGCCGCCTCAAGGGCCGCCATCTCGTAGGTACGCCGCCGCGCCGCCGCGTGGAGTGCCAGTACGGCCCGGCCGAGCGCGAGCAGGGCGGCGACGCCCGCCGAGATGATGAGCAGAAGCAGCGCGAGGCCGGGTCCCTGACTCGTGTAGGCGGCGACGAGGTCGTCCAGCGTGCGCGTGGCGAGGACGGGGACGCCGTCCCTGCGCAGCGCCTCGCGCACCTCGGCCCCACGGCCGGGAGCCGCCCAGATCTGGAACTCGGTCCGCGAGGAGTAGCCGTAGGCGACCCGGTCGGCCGTCTCCAGGTCCACGACCACCCCGGGGGCGTTCAGGCCGGGAAGGGCCCGTGTCGTGGCGACGGACTTGTAAGCGGAGAAATAGACGTCATCCAGGCCGGGCAGCCTCTGGCCCGCCGCCGTTCCCGACGACAGCCCGGGCATGGGGTCGGGGAAGGTGTCAGGCCTGCTCACGCTGAAGTTCGGGTCGAAGGAAAGGGGAAGCCCGCCGTCCGAGGTCGCGGAGGTCGAGGTCCATCTGTTCGGGTCGTCGAGCCCGGCGTCGACGGTGGTCCACCGGCCGTCGCTCCGCGTCTCGAGTTTCGTGAGGAGCGCACTGCCACTCGGCCGGTCCTCGAAGTTCGTGCCGGTGTCCCCCATCACCTCCAGGCGCAGGCCGCGCAGCTCGCACGGTGCGGTGAGGCAGCCGCGCGGCAGGCCCCACTCGTACAGCGTGGTCCGCGCGTCCGGCCTGGCGAGCGGGATCGCGGCAGGTCTGGTCTCGCCGGCTACCCGGAAATCGGCGTAGAGGTTGGCGCTCCAGCCTTCGGGCAACGGCGACGTGGTGATGTGGGCGCGGATCCGGTCGCCGGACAGCATCACCCTGGGTGCCGCCACACGGGGGGTGAGTTTCGCCACCAGCCGGCTCAGTGGCTGGTCGTTCCCGTACGACGGCCGCCAGAGCGCGACCGAGGCGAAGCGGGCGGGGTCGGTGGCGAGCGTCGTGGGAGGACCGGGTGTCACGATGACCGGGGCCGTGCCCGGAATGGCCGCGGAGATCTTCCCGAGCGTCGCCGTGTCGGTCCTGGGAACGACGAAGACGGTCTCGGCGCCGTTGTGGACGCGCGCGACCTCCTGGTAGTTGCGCGAGGTCACCGACCACGCTGCGACCGCGAAGACCGCGAGCCCTAGACCCGCGGCGAGCACGACCACCGAGCTCGCCGTGGCCGAGCCGCGCGAGATCTGGCGCATGGCGAGGAAGGCGCCGATGTTCCCGCGGGTCCGGGTGAGCCGGAACAGGGCGCGGCAGGCGAGCGGCAGGATCCGTCTGGCGATCATGGCGAGCGCCACCGCGAGCAGGCCCGGCGCGACGAGGGCGCTCGCGCGCTGGCCCGTCGTATCGGTGATGGCTCCTCCCGCGACCAGCTCCGCAAGCCCCACGGCGGTGATCGCGAGCACCACCCCGTCGACGACCCAGCCCCGGCGGTGCGAACGGGGCGTGCGCCGCCACTGCTCGACGACGGGCTGCGTCACCGTCTGCCTGGCCGCCAGCGCCGTGGCCAGCAGGCCGCCGAAGACGGCGGCCACGCCGCACAGGACGGTGAAGCCGTCGACGGTGACCTCCAGATCCTTACTGAGGAGCGTCTCGCTCATCCGCTGGACCACCGCGAAGCTCGCGGCGAGCCCGAGAGGCAGCGCCGCGAGGAGGAGGAAGGCGGGCTCGGACAGGCCGAACGCCCAGATCCGCAGGGTGGGCAGGCCGCGCAGCCTGGCCAGTGCGATCTCCTGCGCACGGGCGGCGACGAGGTCGCGGACGGTGAGGAACATCAGGAGCCAGCCCAGGGCCACGAGCTGGAGCGTCACCAGGGTCGTCGGCACCGACAGAGAGTCGAGGTGCCGGTGGACGGCTGCCAGCATGTCGTCCATGTAGCTGAAAACGGTGGTGGTCTGTCCGCTCCGCCCGAGGCCGCGCAGTTCGGCCTGGATGGACTCCAGCAGCGCGAGGTCGTCGCCGGTGATCTTCTGCGGGTCGATGTAGACGATGGCGCTGCTGACCCACGACTCACCGGGAACGCCGATGACGCCGCCCGTCGCGGTTGCGCGCTTCAGCTGGGTGTCCGGCACGGTGAGGAGGGGGTCGCCGTTGCCCTCGGTGACCCCGGCCGTCTGCGGGAACAGACTCCGCCCGTACCAGAGGGGGTCGGCCGCGTCGGTCTCGTAGACGCCGACCACGTGTAGAGGGGTGAGACGCGGCTCGTCGGAGTCGGGCTCGCGCACCAGGGCCAGCTTGACCGTGCCGCCGACCTTGAAGCCCGAGGCCCCGGTGACCATGATCTCGTCGGCCGCCTCCGGGCACCGGCCCTCGACCAGCGTCACGTGGTCGCACTGGCCGTCGACCCACATCAGAGGGTAGGTCCTGGTGGCCCTGTCGTTGGGGCTGAGCAGTTCCGCCCCCTCGATGGGCGGAAGCAGGAAGGGCGCCTTGACGTGCTCCACCAGCCTGCCCGCGGAGTCCGTCACGGAGGTGACGCGCCAGCCGCGGTGATCGAGGAGCGCGTGGTCGAGCGTCTCACGCATGAGCGTGGTGCGGGCCGCATCGGTGTACATCGGGCCGAGCGACCCGGCGACCACGGGGAGGATCGCGACGACGAGCACGATCAGCGACAACCAGCGGCGGCGCCACAGTCCGCGGAAGATCACGGCTCGGCCCGCCTGAGGACGACGCCGTCCGGCAGCGGCTCCACGCGCACCATCGAGCCGGGAGGCAGCAGTTCGTGATATTCGGGGGGCAACTGGACGGCGCCCTCTCTTCCGACCACCACGAAGTCCTCTCCGCCTCTGCCTTCGGCGCCGATCCGCCCGTCCCTGATCGTGACGGTGCGGCCGGTGGCCTCGCTGACCCTGACGTCGTGCGTCACGACCACGGACGTCGTCCCGAGGTCCCTGATGAGCTCGATCACGGCCTGGCCGGTGACGGCGTCGAGCTGACTCGTCGGCTCGTCGGCCAGCAGCAGTCGCGGCCGGTTGGCCAGTGCGATCGCGACGGCCAGCCTCTGCTGCTCTCCCCCGGACAACCGCCCGGCCGGCTTGTCGCGGACGGCGGTCAGCCCGACCCGGTCGAGCAGGTCGCCCGCCGGCCTCCTGCCACGCCGTCTGACGGCACGCTGCGCGAAGGTCACGTTCTGGACGGCGGTGGCGTACGGGATGAGGTTGCGCGCCGGGTTCTGCAGGACCACTCCGATGTCCGCGGCCCTCAGCCGATCCAGGGCGCGCGGGCCCAGCTTGCCGATCTCGGTGTCGCCCAGCCAGAGCCGTCCGGCGCTCGGCCGCAGCAGCCCCGCGAGCAGCCACAGCAGCGTCGACTTGCCCGCGCCCGAAGGCCCGAGGAAGGCGACGCTCTCCCCCTCCTCGATGACCAGGTCGATGTCGCGCAGGGCCACAACCTCGATCTCCTTGGTCTTGTAGATCTGCACGACGCCGTCGCAGCGCACCGCCGGTGTCATCGGACACCTGCCGTCGACCGCAGTTCCACGACCCGGTCGCAGCGATCGGCCACCTCGGGGTCGTGCGTGGCGATCACGAGTGCGGCGGGCGCCGCCATCAGCGCATCGAGGACCAGCATGCGGTTGACCTTGTCCTGCTCGGCCGTCGGCTCGTCGGCGAGGATGACAGCCGGCGCCAGGGCGAGGGCCCGGGCCACCGCGACACGCTGCTGCTGGCCGCCGGACAACTCCTCGATGAGGTGGTCCGCGTAGGCGGTGAGCCGCATGCGTCCCAGGACGTCCGCCGCCTCGGCTATCGCCTCCCGGGGCGGGCGGCTGGCCGCCCTGAGGGCCACCTCGATGTTCTCGGCGGCGGTCAGCAGCGAGACGAGCCCGTACGACTGGAAGACCAGGGCAAGGTTCCTGCGCAGCGACGGCTGCTCATCGAGGGCCACAGAACCCACGAGGACCCGTCCGGCGGAGGGCGGGATGAGCCCGCCGAGTGTCGTGAGCAGGGTCGTCTTCCCTGAGCCGGAAGGGCCCATGATCGCTACCCGTTCGCCGGGCATGATCTCCAGCGACAGGTCCGACACCACTTCTCTGCCGCCGGCCCGGCAGGCGAGCGACTGGCAGGACAGGGCTGGCTGGGGCAACATCGGCCTCCCCCTGATGCGACACCATCGCGTGGCCCGTTACGCGAAACAATCGGATAGATCACCTTGTGCGCTTCGCCGACCCTAAGCCGGAGAAGATCACAGAGGTGTCACGATCGCCAGACAGATCGAAGGGCCCCATGCTCAGGCGTGACGGCACCAGGCGAGCCGAGAAGTCCGCGCTGAACAGCATGCTCGGTTCCTGCTGACGCACTCACGACGAGCGGTGAAGCGGCCCTCTCCATTGATTGATGGAGAGGGCCGCCGCCGTGCGGGCCGTGGTCAGCCACCGACCGCCTTGAGTACCGCCTCCGCGATCGACTGCGGGTCGACGCCGAAGTGCCTGCGCACGGCCTCCCTAGTGTCCGAGAGCCCGAACCCGTCGGTGCCGAGAGACGTCCACGGGCGGTCGATCCACGGCCGGATCTGGTCGGGCACGGCCCGCATCCAGTCGCTGACCGCGATCACCGGCCCCTCCGTTCCTGCCAGGGCCTGCTGCAGGTACGGTACGCCGGTCGTAGCCATGGCCTCCCTGCGCAGCTCACTCCATGAGGTGACCGACCAGACGTCCACGCCCACGCCGTACTCCTCCTGGAGCAGCCGCTGGGCCTCCAGCGCCCAGTGGATCGCCGTGCCGCTGGCCAGGAGGTGCGCCTGGCCGCCCCCGGCGGAGAACCGGTACATGCCCTTGATGATGCCCTCCGCCACGCCCTCGGGCATCGCGGGCTGGGGCAGCGGCTCGTTGTAGACGGTCATGTAGTAGAACACGTCCTCGGCCGCCGGGCCGTACATCCGCTCGAGCCCGTTGCGCACGATCGTGGCGACCTCGTACGCGAAGGCCGGGTCGTACGCCAGGCAGGCGGGGTTGGCGGAGGCGAGCAACTGCGAATGCCCGTCCGCGTGCTGGAGGCCCTCTCCCGTCATGGTCGTGCGGCCCGCGGTCGCGCCGACGAGGAACCCGCGGCCGAGTTGGTCGGCGAGCGCCCACATCTGGTCGCCGGTCCGCTGCCAGCCGAACATCGCGTAGAAGATGTAGAACGGGATCATCGGCTCGCCGTGCGTGGCATAACTGGACGCCGCCGCGGTGAACGACGCCATCGAGCCCGCCTCGGTGATGCCCTCGATGAGCATCTGGCCGTCGGTCGCCTCCTTGTACGCCAGCATGAGCTCGCGGTCGACGGACTCGTACCGCTGGCCGAGGGGAGAGTAGATCTTAGCCGTGGGGAACAGCGACTCCATGCCGAACGTCCTGGCCTCGTCGGGCACGATCGGCACCCACCGGCGCCCCGTCTCCGGCTCCCGCATCAGGTCCTTGACCAGCCGGACGAACGCCATCGTGGTGGCGATCGGCTGTGCCGAGCCGGCCTCGAGCCGGCTGAAGGGCCGATCGCCGGGCAGCGCGAGCGGGTGGTGGGAGACGGTCCGGCGGGGGATCGGGCCGCCCAGCGCGCGGCGCCGCTCGGCCACGTACCGGGCCTCGGGCGAGTCGGGGCCGGGGTGCAGGAACGGCGGCAGCTCCTCGCTGAGCGCCGCGTCGGAGACCGGCAGGCCGAGGCGGTCGCGCATGGCGCGGAACTCGTCCTGGGTGAGCTTCTTCATCTGGTGGTTGGCGTTGCGCGCCTCGACGCCCGAGCCGAGCGTCCAGCCCTTGACCGTCTGGACCAGGATCACCGTGGGGCCGCCCCGATGGTCACGGGCCTGACGGTAGGCGGCGTACACCTTGCGCGGCTCGTGGCCCGCCCGCGAGCCGGCGACGATGCGCCGCAGGTCCTCGTCGGAGTACGCCCGGGCGATGTCCAGCCCCTCGAACAGATGGCTCCTGATGTAGTCGCCGGTCGAGGCGGCGAAAGTCTGGAACTGGCCGTCCGGCACCTCGCCGAGCCTGGCCACCAGCTCGTCGGAACGGAGAAGATCGTCCCACTCCCAGCCCCACAGCGCCTTGACCACGTTCCAGCCGGAGCCCCTGAAGACCCCTTCCAGTTCCTGGACGATCCGGGTGTTGCCGCGTACGGGGCCGTCCAGCCGCTGCAGGTTGCAGTTGATGACGAAGGTGAGGTTGTCCAGCCCTTCGCGGGCGGCCAGCGTGAGCGCGGCCGTGGACTCGGGTTCGTCCATCTCGCCGTCGCCGAGGAACACCCAGACGTGGCTGTCTGAGGTGTCCTTGATCCCGCGGTTGTGCAGGTAGCGGTTGAACCTCGCCTGGTAGACGGCGTTCAACGGGCCGATCCCCATTGAGACGGTCGGGAACTGCCAGAAGTCCGGCATGGCCCTCGGGTGCGGGTACGACGGCAGGCCGCCCGCGGTCTCACGCCTGAACAGGTCGAGCTGCGCTTCGCTCAGCCGCCCCTCCAGGAACGCGCGGGCGTAGATGCCGGGGGACGCGTGGCCCTGGAAGTAGACCTGGTCGTGGCCCGCGTGGAAGAAGTGGTTGAAGCCGACTTCGTACAGCCACGCGGCCGAGGCGTAGGTGGCCAGGTGGCCGCCGAGCCCCAGCTTGCTGCCCCGGCTGACCATGACGGCCGCGTTCCAGCGGTCGTAGGCCGCGATGCGCTCCTCTAGCCCGAGGTCTCCCGGGTAGGGAGGCTCCTCCGCTGTCGGGACGGTGTTGAGATAGCGCGTGCTCGTGGCAAGCTTTCTCAGCAGGAAATCGGCCCGGTCGGGGCCTGCCGCCCGCCGAACCGCCTCAAGCGATTCGAGCCATTCGGCGGTCTCCTGGGGATCCAGATCTGTCTCCATAAATCCATTAGACACCATACAACCCGTTATCCAATGATGGGATCTTTATATTTTGGCGTCCGGCCCCTCTTGGCGCGGGGATCGACAGCTGCGCTCAAGACGGCGCCGTCACGTTCCCGGATTCGATCGGGAGCCGGCCTGTTCGATGGCCGAGCGAGAGTCATGGCCGTCCTGCTGGACGGCCATGGCCTGGCGGAAGTCCTCGTCCGCGTGCTCGATGGCCTCCAGTCGCACGGTCTCGCGCCGGAAGAGCGCCGCCAGGGCCCAGTCGGCCAGCACGGCGGCCTTGTGCCGGGCCGTCGGCACCCAGCCCAGGTGGTACGTCCGGTGCGCGAGCCACCCGAGGAACCCGGTGAGCTTGATCCGGTACACCTGGGCGACCCCCTGGTGATGGCCGAGGCCGGCGACCGAGCCGAGGTAGGCGTGCCGGTACGGCTTGAGCCGCTTGCCCCTCACGTACGCGATGAGGTTGCGCCCCAGCAGCTTGCCCTGCCGTACCGCGTGTTGGGCGTTGGGCGCGGTGAACTGTCCCGGGCGGGTGAGGTCTGGTACGGCGGCGCCGTCGCCGGCCGCGAACGCGTCAGCGACGCCCGCAATCGTCAGGTACTCAGTGGTGATGATCCGCCCGATGCGGTCCACCGGCAGCCCGCTGGTCGCCGCGAGCGGGCTCGGCCGTCCACCCGCGGCCCACACGAGGGTGCCGGCGTCGATCTCGGTCCCGTCCGAGAGCACTGCCACCCCGCCGGACGCAGACGTCAGCCGGGCGCCGAGCCGCACGTCCACGGCGCGCTTGCGCAGCGCGTCCACGGTCCAGCGGCCGAGATCCTCGTGCAGTTCGGGCAGGATGCGATCGGTGGCCTCCACCAGGGTCCAGCTCAAGTGGGAAGGCTGGATCCCGTCGTGGTAGCGCAACGCCGCGTCGGCCAGCCCCTGCATTTCGGCCAGCGCCTCGACGCCGGAGAACCCGCCCCCGACCACCACGAACGTCAGCGCCCTGCGCCGTACCTGCTCGTCGTCGGTGGACGCCGCCGCCGCGAGTTGGGCCAGCACGTGATTGCGCAGGTGCACGGCCTCACCGATGGTCTTGAAACCGACGGCGTGCTCGACCAGCCCCGGGATGGGCATCGCGCGAACGATCGACCCGGCCGCCATGACGAGAATGTCGTACGGGATCGTCCTGGCCGGGCCCTGCACCGGCTGGAACTCCGCACTGCGCGTCTCATGGTCCACCCGCGTGATACGCCCGGTCAGCACCCGCACGTCCTTGAGCACCTGCACGAGCGGAGCGGCCACGTGGCGCGGTTCGATCGCGCCGCCCACCGCCTCGGCGAGGAATGGCTGATAGGTCATGTAGCCGCGCGAGTCCACCACAGTGACAACCACCTCGCCGCGGCGGACGAGCTTGCGCAGCCTCATGGCGCTGTACATGCCGACGTATCCGCCACCGACGATCAGGATGTGCTTCCTCATTGTCCCGTCTCCTTGCGTTCCTCACTGATAAAGACGGGACAGCAGGGCATTTTGTGACATATTTCGGGAAATCGATTCGCGCGCCACTGCGCTCCTGTCGGGCATGGCTGCGGAGCTCGACCCGGTCCAGCTGCGGACCAGAGCTGGGATCCTCGCCTCGACCTCCGGCGCTGGCGGTGGCTTCTCCCGGGCCAGACCGCCCAATCAGATAAACCTCGTAGTCACAGGCCAGGCGGCCCGTCACTCAAGGCGTGCCCGCATCCACTCGTTCAGCCCAACGAACCGTCTGGGCTGCGCCAATCGGCGTACCCGCAAGGTGAGGACATGGACAAACCCCTGGCGGAGTAGCGGTGCGAGCGCCTGATCCTTCCCGAACCTGGAAAGAAACCGGGAGCTGAGGCGAGGGAGGGGTGGCTTGGGATGCAGATCGTCGTAGATCTCACTCGCTGCCAAGGCTATGCGCAGTGCGTGTTCCTCGCGCCGGAGGTGTTCGAGCTGCACGGGGAGGAGGCGTTGCTGTACAACCCAGCCGTCCCCGATGACCAGCTCGACCGCGTACGCCAGGCCGCGGCGGCGTGCCCGGTCCAAGCCATCCTCCTGGGTGAGGAGGTGAGCGCCGGTGCCCGATGACCTTCGGGAGGGCCGCATCGTCATCGTCGGCGCGTCGCTGGCCGGGCTGCGGGCCGCCGAGACGCTGCGGGAGGAAGGCTTCACCGGTTCCCTGACCGTGATCGGAGATGAGCCCCATCCGCCCTACGACCGCCCGCCGCTGTCCAAACAGGTGCTACTCGGGAGGATGGCGGCGGACGCGGCCGCACTGCCGATGCGCCGTGACCCCGACGCGGAGTGGCGGCTCGGGGTGCGCGCCACCGGGCTGGACCCGGTTGGGAAGCAGGTGCTGCTGGCCGACGGCGAGTCGGTGACCTACGACCGGCTGCTGATCGCCACCGGGACCCGGGCGCGACCCTGGCGCAACGCCGACGAGGCCGCCCTCGACGGAGTGTTCACCCTGCGCACCCGCGACGACGCCGGGCGCCTGACCGAGCGGCTGGCTGCCGGACCGCGCCGGGTTCTGGTGATCGGCGGGGGCTTCACCGGCTCGGAGATCGCCTCGGCCTGCCGGGAGCGGGGCATCGAGGTCACACTCGCCGAACGCGGCCCCGGACCGCTGGTGGGCGCGCTCGGCGGCACGCTCTCGATGCTGGCGGCCGGTCTGCAGCGGGCACACGGCGTGGACCTACGCTGCGGAGTGACGGTCACCGCGCTGCGTGGGAATGGCCGGTTCACCGGTGCGGACCTGTCCGACGGCAGCCGCATCGACGCGGACGTGTGCGTCGTCGCCATGGGGGCGGTCCGCAATACCGAGTGGCTGGCGGAAGCAGGGCTGGCCGCGGGCCCGCGCGGGGTCGCCTGCGACGCAGGGTGCCGCGCCTTCAACATGTACGGGATCGTCACCGACGACGTCTTCGTGGCCGGCGATGCCGCCCGCTTCCCGCACCCGCTGTTCGAGTACCAGATGCTCTCCTTGGAGCACTGGGGCAACGCGGTCACGCAGGCCGAGGTCGCGGCACACAACATGGTCAGTCCGGAGCCGGCGCGGCGCCCGCACCTCGCGGTCCCGGTCTTCTGGTCGAGCCAGTTCGGGCTCAACATCAAGTCCGTGGGCGTCCCCACATTCTCCGACCAGGTAGTCATCGCCCAAGGCTCGCTCGACGAACGCCGGCTGGTGGCGGTCTACGGCTACCGGGGCCGCATCACCGCCGCGGTCACCGTGAACATGGCCAAGTGGCTCGAGTACTACCAGGGCCTGATCGAGACCGCCGCTCCTTTCCCGCCTGGGCCTGGCGCGGCCGACGGTCGCCCGCTGGTCGCCGCGTTCCCGATCCCCTCCAACGTGCCGGACCCCAAGGGGCTCTTCCACGGTCCCACCGTCGCGCTCACCGGTTACCTGCCCGACCGCCGGCTGACCGTGGTACGGCCCGCCGACTGACCCCTTGTGTCTCTTCCCAGCTACGAGGAGCCCCGCATGGCCATTGACACTCTGCTGGAACGGATCAATGACTACGCCAACCGGCCCGACCCCTACCCGCTGTACGCGGAACTCCGCGAGGCGGGGGTGGCGCGGCAGACGGACGGAAGCTACCTGATCGGCGCGTACCACGACATCATGGCCCTGCTGCACGACCCCCGCATCAGCGCGGACCGCCGCAACCTCGCTGCCCCGTACCGCGGCCTGCCCCAGGAAGAGGAGCAAATCTCCCTCATCGTTCTCGACGACCCCGAGCACCACCGGCTGCGCAGCCTGGCCATGCGGCCGTTCGGGCCGCCGCACAGCCCAGGCCGTCTGGACGCGATGCGTGACGAGATCGCCCAGATCGCCGAGGAACTGATCGAGGCGTTCGACGGCCGTGCCCGGATCGACATCGTCGATGACTTCGCCTATCCGCTGCCCGTCTCCGTCATCTGTCGACTGCTCGGCGTACCGCGCGAGGACGAGCCCGTCTTCCGCGAGTGGTCCGCCACGATCATCGATTCCGCCGACATCAAGCCTGGCGCGGATCCCACCGAACGCCGGCGAGTCGGCGGCCGGGCACGGGTGGAGATGGGCCGGTACCTCGTGGACCTCGCCGAGCAACGCCGCGGCCACCCTCGTGACGACATGCTCTCCGCGTTCGTCAACGAGCCGGACCCGGCCGGACTGCTCACCCGGGAGGAGCTGGCGGCCACCGCCGTACTACTGCTCATCGCCGGACACGAGACCACGGTCAACCTGATCACCAACGGGGTGCTCACCCTGCTGCGCCATCCCGGCCAACTGGAACGGCTGCGCCGTGAACCCGAACTGCTACCCAACGCGGTTGAGGAACTGCTGCGCTACGAGCCCCCGGTCCACATGCGACAGCGCACTCCTCTCGCCAACATCGACGTCGCGGGCACCACAGTCCCCAAGGGCGTACCCCTGGTGCTCATGCTGGCTTCAGGCAACCGTGACCCCAACCGGTTCCGCGACCCCGAGCGCTTCGACCCCACCCGGCCAGACAACCAGCACCTCGGCTTCGGCAGCGGAATCCACCTCTGCTACGGCGGACCGCTCGCCCGTATCGAAGCCCAGATCGCGCTCGCCGCGCTGATCCCCCGCCTCGGCACCACGACCCTGGTGCAGGATCCGCCCCCCTACCGGCGCAGCGCAATGCTGCGCGGACCCCGCCACCTCCCCATCGAGCTCTGACCGCTCGTACGTGCACCGGACCCTCCGGGGGCGTGCCGCCGCGAGCGTGGCGCGTGAGAGGTGTAACTCGGCGTCGAAAGCGGTCCAGACTCACGAGCCCGTTCGACGAACGCACGGATCACTTTAAGGTCCTGGGATGCAGCGGCCTGCGAAACTCAGGGCTGGAGCATGAGAGATGCGCAGTGTTCGGCGATCATCATCGCGGGGGCGTTGGTGTTGCCTCCCGTGATGGACGGCATGATCGAGGCGTCGGCGACGCGCAGGCCCTCGATGCCGCGCACCCGAAGTTCCGGATCGACCACCGCCCGCTCGCCGACGCCCATCCGGCACGTGCCGACCGGGTGGTACACCGTCGTGGCGCGGTTCGGCACTTCGGCGGCCAGGGCGGCCCGGTCCGGGTAGGCGGGGCCGGGGGCGAGCTCGCCGGTCACGTCGGCAGAGATGATCTTATTGGCCATCACGTCGCGGACGAGGTCCATCCCGTCCAGAAGCAGCCTGCGGTCGTCCGGCTCGGCGAGGTAGGCGGGGTCGATGACCGGCGGAGCCGTGGGGTCGGCGGAGGAGAGCCGGAGAGTGCCCCGGCTCTTGGGGTAGATCAGCGTGGCCATGAGGGTGAGGGACGGGCGCGGGTCGACCTTGTGCCTGATGGGGGCGTCCTGGTTGGGGCCGGGGTATCCCCATGGAAGCGCGTGGATCTGGATGTCCGGGACATCGCCGGAGGCCATGGAGCTGCGGACGAAGCCGACGGCCTCGAAGACGCTGCGGCTCACCCAGGTGGTGCCGCCGCGCAGCGTCTCCCTGATCAGCCCTGCGGCGAAGTACCGCGCGGTGCCGCTGTTGCGGGCCGACTTCATGAGATACGTCATCGGGACGAACATGTGGTCGTGCAGGTTGTCGCCGACCGGCAGGTCTGCGACGACCTCGATGCCGTGCTCGCGCAGGTGCGCGGCGGGGCCGACGCCTGAGAGCATGAGGAGCTGCGCCGAGCCGAACGTGCCGGCCGCGAGTATCACCTCCCGGGTGGCCCGGATCGTCCGGTGTCCCTCCTTGGTGATCACGTCCACCCCGGTGGCCCGGCCGTTCGCGAGCACGACGCGAGTCACCAGGCAGCCTGTCTCGATCTTGAGGTTCGGCAGGCCATGGCCGTCCAGGTACCCGACCGACGAGCTGTAGCGCAGCCCGCGGTGGGCGCTTTGCTGGAAGAGTGAGGCGCCTTCCTGGTGCTCGCCGTTGTAGTCGTCGTTCTTCACGACGCCCGCGGTGTCGGCGAGGGCCTCGATGAAGGTCTGCGCTGCCGGGGTGATGTCCTTGGCGCGGGTCACCTGGATCGGGCCGCCGGATCCGCGCAGGTCGGTGCCGCCGTCCTCCCAGTTCTCCATCCGCTTGAAGCTCGGCAGGACGTCGGCGTAACTCCAGCCCTGGCAGCCCTCGGCCGCCCAGTCGTCGTAGTTCCGGCGGTGGCCGCGCACGAACACCATCCCGTTGATCGACCCCGAGCCGCCGAGCACCCGCCCACGGGTCTGCGGGATTCTGCGGTCCAGCGCGGCGGCCTGCGGGCTGCTGTAGTAGCCCCAGTCCAGCCGCTTCTTCAGCTCGGGGATGTTGTGGAACACGGCGATCAGCCCGGGTTTGCGCACCAGTCTCGACCGGTCGGATCCGCCTGCTTCCAGCAGAATGACGCGGGCCCCGGTGTCGGCGAGCCGTC
Source organism: Planotetraspora thailandica (assembly GCF_016863335.1). Classification (GTDB taxonomy): domain Bacteria; phylum Actinomycetota; class Actinomycetes; order Streptosporangiales; family Streptosporangiaceae; genus Planotetraspora; species Planotetraspora thailandica. The sequence continues at coordinate 22,811 of NZ_BOOR01000054.1, read as the reverse complement.
TGGCCAGCACACATCCGGCACTCCCGGCCCCAACGATGACATAGTCGGCGGACTCATCCATGTGGCCCTCGCAAGCGACGATGAACGACCACGACACCGCAGCCAGAGCGAATGTACTCCACAAGCTAAACGCTTGGTCAAGATGCTGATCGTTATTGGAACGGATGGGGCCCCAGAAAGACCACGTCTGCCACGACCAGTTCGACCCGCACCGCTCAAGGATTAGCTGATAACCCCGTGTTACGGGCCACCGGAACCAAGCGATGCGCGTGCCACTTCGACGATTCCCCCGACGACGGCCTGCATCGCTGCGACGTCGCTTGCCCCGCCAAGCGAACCGCTACAGCCGATTGCAAGTTATGAGCTCGGCCATTGCCTGCTGGTGATTCTTGATGACTTGCTGAATCAGATGCTCGCGTCGCTTCTCTCGTTCGCGTTCATTGGTGGCCAGCACGTAACGCACGCCCTGATGGACCGCGACCCCGAGAATCACCACCGTGCCGATCCCGTGCCATCGCGCTCAGGCCCAGCAGGCCGCCGAACCCCAGGGCCGCCAGACCCGAGGTGATTCCCGCCCCGCCGAGGCCGGAGACGCTGATCACGCGCGGCGTCCGCAGCATGCCTGTCAGCACGCGAAATTCGCACCAGATCGCGCACCAGCACCGTGAACACCGGCTCGCGCTGATCTTCCTCGAGGAGGTCGTGCAATTCCCTGGACAGCTCCACCGTGGCGTCGGGGACCCCTGCGTCGCGTTGCGCCCCAGTGATTTCACTGCGCAACTCCGATCGCGCTTCGCCGTCGAGACCGATCGTCGATGCGAACAAATACAGATTCGCGATCTCGCGAGGATCGAGAAGGGCGTCGGCCAGCGCCAAGCTCACCAACACTCGGCAATAGAGCAACTTCGCGTCGACGCTGAACGCGGATAAGTCAGCGGAAGTAACTTGCATCGGGCGCAGGATCAGAAGGTGATGGACTTGAACTCCCTGGTCTGGTCCGTGATCGCACGCTCCGTCGGAAGCCGCTCAATGGAGGAGGCGCCGAAGAAGCCCACCACACCCTCCGTGTGCTCAAGGATGTACTGAGCGTCCGCCGGCTCGGCGATGGGCCCGCCGTGGCAGAGCACGAGGATGTCCGGGTTCACCTTCTTCGCGGCGTCGTGCATCTCCTGGACCCGCCTGGCCGCCTCCTCCAGAGTGATGGCCGTCGTCGCGCCGATGGTGCCCTTGGTGGTCAGGCCCATGTGCGGCACGAGAAGGTCCGCGCCGGCTCTGGCCATGGCGGCGGCCTGGTGGGGGTCGAAAACGTATGGCGTCGTGAGCAGGTCGCGCTCGTGCGCCGCGGCGATCATGTCGATCTCCAGGCCGTACCCCATCCCCGTCTCCTCCAGGTTCTGCCGGAAGACGCCGTCGATGAGGCCGACCGTGGGGAAGTTCTGCACGCCGGTGAACCCGATCCGTTTGAGCTCGTCGAGGAACGGCCCCATGAGCCGGAACGGATCCGTGCCGTTGACGCCCGCAAGGACGGGGGTGTTCTTGACGACGGGGATGACCTCGTTCGCCATCTCCAGCACGATCGCGTTGGCATCGCCGTACGCGAGCAGCCCGGCCAGCGAGCCTCGCCCGGCCATGCGGTAGCGCCCGGAGTTGTAGACGATGAGCAGGTCGATGCCCCCGGCCTCGGCCGACTTGGCGGAAAGGCCGGTACCCGCGCCTCCGCCGATGATCGGCTTGCCGGCGTCGACGGTGGCGCGGAGCCGGGCGAGTGCTTCCTTGCGGTCCACGATGCGTCGTCCCTCCCGATCTGTGCGTGGTCGTGCGCTACCCGGGACGCGGGTCACGTGCCCGTGATGAGGTGGTGCAGGCGGTCGGCGGCCGCCCTGCCGAAACCTGGGTCGTTGATCGCGGCATCGACGTCATGGACGGACACCGCGGAGCCGGCGAGTCCCTCGTGGATCGCGGCGAAGCAGGCCGCGTCAGCCTCGGGGTCGTAAAACGGCCCGCTTGCGACGTCGATTCCGGAGACCCCCTTGGTCGGCAGGCAGACCTCCGCCGGCCCGGTGGCGCCGCGAAGCTTGGCGGCGATCCGCCGGCCCAGCTCCGCCATCTCGTCCGGCGTCGTCCGCATGAGCGTCACGGTGGGGTTGTGAATGACGAAGGTGCGGCCTTCGTACCTGTCCGGGATGGTCTCGCGCGGCCCGAAGTTGCACATGTCCAGCGCGCCGACGCTGACCACCTGGGGAATCCCCGCCCTGCCCGCGGCCTCCAGCCGCAGCGGTCCAGCTGAGAGCACGCCGCCGAGCAGGTCGTCGGCCAGCTCGGTGGTGGTGAGGTCCAGCACCCCGGCGAGGAAGCCGTCGGTCACCAGGGATTCCATGGCCCGTCCACCAGCACCGGTGGCGTGGAACACGAGGACCTCGTAGCCGAGCTCGGTCAGCCTGGCCCTGGCCTCGTCGACGGCGGGAGTGGTCAGGCCGAACATGGTGGCGCCGACCAACGGCCTGTCGTGGTGCCCCTCTTGCGCCGTGATTCGGCTCTCGTAGGCGGCCGCCATGGCGGCGATGCCGGCCACGGCGTTTCCCAAAGTAGCGCGGGAGATCTGGTTGATGCCGGCCACATCGACCACCGAGGGCATGAGGGTGACGTCCTTGGCGCCCACGTAGGGCCGTACGTCGCCGGCGGCCATGGTGGTCACCAGGAGTTTGGGCACGCCGACGGGCAGCGCCTGCATCGCCGCGCCGGCCACGGAGGAACCGGAGGAACCTCCCACGCCCAGCAGGCCGTGGAGCCTTCTTTCGGCGAAGAGCCGTGACACGACGGCCGTGGCGCCCGCGCTCATGGCCGCCATGGCGGCGCCGCGGTCGTTGCCGGCCCGCAGGACCTCCAGATCCTTCCCTGCGGCGGCGGCGACCTGCGCCGGGCCGACGTCGGCGATCCCCCCACCGTCGGAGAAGGTGCCGACGTCGATGCAGGTGGTGGTCACGCCGTACTCCCGCAGCCGGTCGCGCAGCCAGATGTACTCGGCGCATTTGGTGTCCAGGGTGCCGACAAGGACGACAGCGGCCATACCGATCCCACCCTTCTGAGCAGAGCCAACAGCACCTTTTGGAAACAATCCGTTCGTCCCCTGTTGGGCGAAATGGATGCCCTAGTCCATCTCGCACGAGTCAGGCAGAGAGGTTGATCTCCGACCCGACTAGTGGAACAGGGATTTTGCATGCCATTCAGGACAATTCTCCTAAACGGCAAGGAAGTAACCGCCGAGTATCAGGCGATCGGCTCGGGCGCCTCTGAGAGCTCCGAAATCCTGCTGTACTGGCTGCGCGAGCAGTTCGGACAGCACGGACCCAGATTCGGCTGTGGCCTGGCCCAGTGCGGTGCGTGCACGGTGCTCGTCGACGACGTGCCCACGCGCTCGTGCGTCGTCCAGCTGCACACGGTTGAGGACTTGGCGGAGGTGCGCACGCTCGACGGCCTGTCGCACGATGAAAAGGACCCCCATCCTCTTCAGCGTGAGTTCGTCGAACTGCAGGCCGGCCAATGCGGCTTCTGCATCAACGGCATGATCATGGGGTCGCTGGGCTGGATCGAGGGGCGTATAGCGGGTGGCGACCGTTCGGTTCCCTCCGAGGACGAGGTCAAAGCCTTCCTGTCGGGTGCGGCACCCGGCAACACGCGGAACTACATCTGCCGTTGCGGCACCCACACGCGCATCGTCGCCGCCATCCGCTCGGCCGCCGAGGAGATGGCCCGATGAACACGCAGACGACCCGGCGGCAGTTCCTCCTCGGCAGCGGCGCCATCGCCATCGGCTTCACACTGGCAGGACCCGCGAAGGCGGCCTCGGCCGCGTCCCATGACCGGGACGGGCTCGTGCGGGTGACAGCGGCGGGGGCGCCGGCGGACACGACACAGTCGTGGCTGGTCCTCACCGACAAGGAGATCACGGTCTACAGCGGCAAGGTGGAGCTGGGCACCGGCGTCCAGACCGCGTTGACCCAGATGGTCGTGGAGGAACTCCGGCTCGGTGTGGCCGATGTCGGATGGGTGCAGGGCGACACCCTGCTGAGCGTCAGTCAGGGCGTCACCGCCGGCTCGAAGACCGTCCAGAACGGTGGCATCCAACTCCAGCAGGCGGCGGCGACCGCCTACCAGGAGCTGTTGCACCGGGCCGCCGCATATTTCAAGGTCGCTCCGGAGCAGCTGGCGGCCGAGAACGGCAGGTTCTACCTGAATGGCCGGCCGTCCGGGCGCAGCGTGACGTACAAGAAGCTCCTCAAGAGCGGGGTCACCGTCCGGCCGGTCGATCAGACCGTGCCGCTCGTGGCGGCCGAGGACTACGTCGTCGTCGGGACGAGCGTGCCGCGGGTCGACCTCCCGGCCAAGGCGAACGCGACCTTCCGGTTCCTGCACGACGTGAAGGTGCCGGGCATGCTGCACGGGCGGGTGGTGCGGCCCTCCGGGCGCAACGCCACGCAGCCCGTCATCGGCGGTCTCGACCGGGCCAAGGCGATCGCGGGCTTCGTCGACGTCGTGCAACGCGACCGGTTCATCGGCGTGGTGGCCACGTCGGAGTGGGCCGCGTCCGCCGCGGCCTCGTCCAGGACCGGTATAACGGTCAGCTGGACCAGCGGGGCCAAGTTGATCCCTCAGGCCGACCTTCCGACCGCGGTCCGCGACCCGGCCAACCACTACACATCGGTGGTCGAGATCGATGACGACGTCGCCCCGATCCTCGCCGGCGCCGACAAGGTCCTGAGCTCGCAGTACTTCTCCCCCTTCCACATGCACGCCGGGATGGGCGCCTCCAGCGCCGTCGCCGACGTCCGTCGGACACCGGACCCGGAAACGGGTGTCCAAGCGACCATCTGGTCGGGCACCCAGGATGTCAACGCCCTCGCCGGCGCGATCGCTCCGCTGCTCGGACTCCCGCGTTCCGCCGTCCGGGTGATCTACGTGGAAGCCACCGGGTGCTACGGCCACAACGGCGCCGACGACTGCGCCGCCGATGCCGCCGTGCTCTCTCAGGCGGTCGGCAAGCCGGTGCGCGTGCAGTGGACCCGGCAGGACGAGCACGGCTGGGAGCCGCTCGGCGGAGCTCAGGCGCACGACATGCAGGGTGCCGTCGGCCCCGACGGCATCATCGCCTGGTCGCATCTGAACTACGCGGCGACCGCGAACAGCAGGCCGGTCGCCGGTGTCCCGGGCACGCTGCTGGCGGGCGCGCTCATGGGCCTGTTGCCGGCGCCGCTGCCGAGCACCTCGGTGGACACGTCGGGACGCAACGCGCCCGTGACGTACGGCTTCCCGCAGCGGGTCGAGGCCCGCCTCCTCAAGAGTTTCGAGACGACCGGTCCGGCGTCCGCCGTGGCGGCGAGTCCGCTGACGTACCGGATCCCCCGCACGACCGCCCTCCGATCTCTCGGCGGCTTTTCCAACAGCTTCGCCAACGAGTCGTTCTTCGACGAGCTGGCCCACGCCGGCGGCCACGACCCGCTGGAACTGCGGATCGCCTCGCTGACCGACCCTCGCGCGGTCGCGGTCTGCGAGGCACTGCGTCCGATGTGGCGCGGACGGCCGGCCGGTGGAGACGGCACGGGCGCCGGTGTCGCGTTCCAGCAGTACGAAGTCGTCAACGCGTACGCGGCCGCCTATGTCGAGGTGCGGGTCGACCCCGCGACCGGCAAGGTGACCGTCACCCGCGTGGTCGTCGCGCACGACTGCGGCCTCATCATCAATCCCGACGGGCTCCGCAACCAGATCGAGGGCAACGTCGTCCAAGGCATCGGACGCGCCCTCAAGGAGCAGGTGTCCTACACCGACGACCGCATCACATCGGTGACCTGGCAGACGAACGCCTCCAACCCGGGATACGAGGTGATGCGCTTCAGCGACGTTCCGGCCATCGAAACCATCCTGATCAACCACACGGACAAGCCGCCGCTGGGTGCCGGTGAACCGGCGATCGGCACCATCGGCGGAGCGATCGGCAACGCGATCTTCGCGGCTACCGGCAAGCGCATCCGCACTCTGCCGTTCACCCCCGATCGTGTGAAGGCGGCACTCGCCGAATGACCGCATTGCCCACGGCTCCGCGGCCACGGCGGGGCCGTGGGCATCTGCAGGCGACACCCGTGATCGCCGGACTTGTCGGTCTGCCCGAGTACGGTGCCCTCACCACTCCCTTGGGAGAGTCGATCAGCCGACACGTGAGGATCCCCGATGACGGACAGTGACTTCCCGCTGCCTGAAGCGCTTGCCCCGTTGTTTCGCGGCGGCGCCGCCGGCCGCAGGCTGGACGTCCCGCTGCCCGATGGGCGCCTCATGACGGCGGACTCGTCCCCCGCACCGGTTTTCTGGATGAGCAACCAGCCGATCGACGGTGCCACCTGGGCGGCCTTCCGCGCCCGGCACCCTCAGTCGGGACTTTGGCCCTTGCTTCTGCTGCACGATCTCGACGGCGCCACCGACCGGCCATGGGAAAGCGGCGAGCTCACGCCCGAATCCGCCGCCGAGATCGACGCGTACGACGCGGCGGACCACATGGCGGACGAATGGGCCGAGTGGGTGGAGGAGGAAGACGACGAAGGGACCGACGACTTCGAGGATCTCGAGCCGTTCGGCCCCGAATGTCCCGGCCTGGCCCCGCCGGGCGAGCCCTCTGCCGACCCGGGCGAAGCCGCCGACTGGTACGCCAAGCAGCTCGACGGGCAACACGGGCATCTCGGCCTCGTGGCGGCCGACCGCGGCGCGGACGCCCTCACGGTGATGGGCTGGACGGGCCCGTGCAACCATCAGGAGACCCCGCCCCTGTCCGCGATGTTGCGCAGTTGGGAGAGCCGCTTCGGCGCCCGTGTGGTCGCGGTCGGGTTCGACACCCTCTACGTCAGCGTCGCCGCTCCTCCCACGACCATGGAGCACGCGCTGCACGTCGCGGCCGAGCACTTCACCTTCTGCCCGGACAACATCCAGCAGGGGCACAGCCCGTACACCCTCCGGGCTTACGCCGAGCGGTTGGTCGGCGTCAACAGCTGGGCCTTCTGGTGGGACTGAGGCTCGGACCATGCTCCTGCGGAATGCTTCGCCACGACGCGGCGTTGGCCGTCGGAGACACGACCACGGACCGTCGGAGGCTTCAGCATGCCCCACACCAGAGAGCTCTACCTCACGGCGGCCGCGTCGGCGGCGAGACTCCTCGCCTCCCCCGAGGTGGCCGCCGCCTGGCACGGGCCGAGCGCGTTGCCGAAACTCAGCGTCCAGGGTCTCGCCGGTCATCTCGCCGGGCAGATCTTCTTCATCCCCAAGGTGCTCGCCGAACCGGTGCCCGTCGAGCCGATCATTCCGATCCACGAGTACTACACCCGGGTGAGCTGGATCGGGTCCGATCTCGACGATCCGTTCAACGTGCTCATCAGGACGAGCGGGGAACAGGACGCGGCGGACGGCCCCGCCGCGTTGGCCGGCCGGGTCGACGCCGTGGTCCGGGAACTGCGTGAGGTGCTGCCGGGGGCGCCCTCCCGGCCGGTGCGGCGTCCCACGTGGGGGCCGTGGGCGATCAGCCTCGACGACTTCGTGACGAGCCGGCTGCTGGAGATCGTCATCCACTGCGACGACCTGGCCTACAGCGCCGGGATCCCGACGCCCGAGCTGCCTGCCGAGGCCGTCGAGACCGTCGTCGATCTGCTGTCGCGCATCGCGCTGCGCCGCCACGGCGCGGTCAACGTCGTCCGCGCGTTCAGCCGGGCCGAACGCGCGCCCGCATCGGTCTCGGCGCTCTGACGCACCCCCCGTGCGGCCCCGCCCCGGACCGCCGGACCCTTGACGGCGTATGTCACAGTATCGGCGTAGCTCTCGTCGAGTGTCCATCAGAGCAGCAGCCGAGGAGCAGGTGTGAGTTTCAGCCAGCTGACCCATTTGGAGTGTGGCCGGTGCGGGGCCGAGCACGACAGCGAGCAGCCGCAGAACCTCTGCAAAGCATGCGGATCACCGCTGCTGGCCCGCTACGACCTGGCTGCCGTTCGCGACTCGGTGAGCCCCGGTGACTTCGCGCTCCGCTCCCCCGACCTGTGGCGCTACCACGAGCTGCTCCCGGTCAGGAGCCCGCAGGCGGTGACCACCCTCGGCGAGGGCTTGACCCCGTTGCTGCCGATGGCGCGGTACGGCGAGCGGATCGGCCTGCCGCGGTTGCTGATGAAGGACGAGGGCCTGATCCCCACCGGCTCGTTCAAGGCGCGTGGCGCCGCGGTCGGCGTGTCCCGCGCGGCCGAGCTGGGGATCGAGCGGCTGGCGATGCCGACCAACGGCAACGCTGGCGCCGCCTGGGCCCTGTACGGCGCACGCGCCGGGCTTGCCACCACGATCGTCATGCCGGTGGACGCGCCTGAGATCACCCGGCGGGAGTGCGTGGCCTCGGGGGCCGATCTGCATCTGGTCGACGGCCTGATCAGCGACGCCGGGCGGATCGTCGGCGAGCTCATCGCTGCCTCCGGCGGCCGGGTCTTCGACACCTCGACGCTCAAGGAGCCGTACCGCATCGAGGGTAAGAAGACCATGGGCATCGAGATCGTCGAACAGCTCGGCTGGCGCATGCCCGACGTGATCCTCTACCCGACCGGAGGCGGGGTCGGCCTGATCGGCATCCACAAGGCCCTGAACGAGCTGCGCGAGCTGGGCTGGATCTCTGGCCCCCTGCCCCGGCTGGTCGCCGTACAGGCGGAAGGATGTGCGCCGATCGTCCGCGCGTTCGAGGCCGGAGAGCAGGAGAGCCGCTTCTGGGAGGGATCCCGTACCGTCGCGTTCGGCATCAACGTGCCCAAGCCTCTCGGAGACTTCCTCATCCTGAAGGCGCTGGCGGAGACGTCCGGCACGGCGGTCACGGTCACCGACGGCGAACTGCTGGACGAGCTGCGGCAGGTCGCGGCCCTGGAGGGGACGTGGGTCTGCCCCGAGGGCGCGGCGGCCTTCGCCGCGGCGCGCAAGCTGCGCGCGTCGGGATGGATCGGCGCGGACGAACAGGTCGTGGTCCTGAACACCGGAGCCGGCCTGAAATACCCGGCGACGGTGCCGGTGGACGCGCCTGTCCTCCCGGTGGACGGCCACCTCGTCTGACGGCGGGAACCGCGAGCACGTACAACCCGCACGAGGAGGTCGCCCCGCTCCGTACCCGGCTCGACGATGTCGTCCGGCGACTGAGTGATCGCTGACGGGCTCAGGACATCTTGGTGGCCAGGGCGGCGAACTCGGCGATGAGCGGGTCGCGGCGCGCCGACAGCCAGGCGAGGGCCACCTCATTGGGCGGGATGTCGAGGATGGGCACGTAGACGACGTCGGGCCGCTGGTAATACATGGCCGTCGACTCCGGGAGGATGCTGATCCCCCGGCCGGTGGCCACGTGTTCGAGCTTCTCCTCCACGGTGCGCTCCGCCGTACTGGACGCGACCTGGCGCGGTTCGCGCATCTCCGCGGCGACGCGGCTCCACTCCGGCACGGCGTCCGGATGCTGGAGCAGGTGCTCGTCGGCGAGGTCGGCGATGTGCAGGGACTCCTCGCCGGCCAGCCGATGATCGGCGGGAAGCAGCACGCCCCGCCGCTCGCTGAACAGCGGCCGCATCTCCAGGCCGGCTGGATCGACGGGAAGGCGCACGTAGCCGATGTCGGCCCGGCCGTCGTGCAGCACGGCCACCTGGTCGGCCCATCCGGTGCGCAGCACGTCGACGGTGAGACCGGGATGAGCGCGGCCCAGGGCGCGCACCGGGCCCGTGACGGTGAGGCCGGGCATGAAGCCCACGGTGAAGGTGTCCGCCGCGCGGGCCGCCTGGGCCACCCGGCGGCGCAGCGCCTCGGCGCCGGCGAGCAGCAGTTCGGCGTCGACGACCAGCTGCTTCCCTGCCGCCGTCAGCGCGGTCCTGCGCTTGTCCCGGGTGAACAGTTCCGCGTTCAGCTCCTTTTCCAGAGCCTGGATCTGCCGGGACAACACCGGCTGGGCGATGTGCAGCCGCTCCGCGGCCCGGCCGAAGTTGAGCTCGTCCGCCACCGCCATGAAGTAGCGGATTTTCCGCAGGTCGACATCTGCATACGCCATGCCCTGAGGGTATTACCGCCTCCCGCAAAGGTCTTGGACGGCCCCCGCGTCCGCGGATCAGAGTGGACGGCGTGAAAAGAGTCCTCACCGCCGAGGGCCACGACGTGACGCTGCACGCCAGGAACGCGGACCGGGCGCGGTGATCCACAATGCCGCGGTCGAGACCGTGGACGGGCTGGAGCACGTGTTCGCCGTGAACGTGCTGATCGGACTCTTCTCGCACGACTCACGCACAACTCACACAGAAGGAACTCAGCACCATGAAGGTCTTCATCACCGGCGGCTCCGGGTATCTCGGCCAGGCGGTCATCCGTGCCCTCACCGCACATGGGCACACCGTCAGCGGCCTGGCCCGCAGCGACGCCGCCGATCGCACGGTGAGCGCGCTCGGCGCCGAGGTCGTGCGCGGCGGGCTGACCGACCTCGACATCCTCCGCAAGGCCGCGGACGACGCCGACGGCGTCATCAACCTCGCCCAGCACCAGGGACCGGAGGTCGCCGAGATCGGCCTGGCCGCGGCGACGGCGATGCTGGACGGCGCGGGCGACCGCCCGTACGTGCACACCAGCGGAACCTGGGTGTACGGCGACACCACCGGCGTGGCCGACGAGGACTCCCCTGCCGCTCCGCCCGCGCTGGTCTCCTGGCTGCCGGGCAGCGACGCGCAGGTGCTCGCCCGCGCAGGTCAGGGCGGCCGGCCCGTCCTGGTGATGCCGGGCGTCGTGTACGGCGGCGGCCGCGGCCTGATCGAGGAGTTCTACGCCAAGCCCGCCCGGCGCGACGGCGAGGTCCGTTACATCGGGACGGGCTCGAACCGGTGGGCCGTCGTCCACGTCGACGACGTCGCCGAACTGTACGTGCTCGCCCTCGGCGCCGAACCCGGCCGCAAGTACCTCGCCGCCGCCGACCAGGCGCCGACCGTGCTGGAGATCGCCCGCGCCGTCGCCGAGGCGAACGGGATCCCCGGGAAGGTCGCCTCCATCACGCTCGAACAGGCGTATGAGCAGATGGGCCCGCTCGCCGACGCGTTCGCCCTCGACCAGCAGGTCACCAGCGCCCGCGCCCGCGCGGAGCTCGGCTGGCGCCCGGCCGCCCGCGACGTGCTCGCCGAACTGGCCGGCGCCTGACCTGTGGACGAGGACGAGAAGAATGTGCCGTATGGCTACCGGAATCAACCGCCTGAGCGAAACGGCGGTCGTCGGCTCGTCCTCGTCCCCGTTCGACTATTACCTGGTCCTTTCTGAGACCGACTCTGAGACCGACTCTGAGACCGGCCCCGCCCGGGTGGACGGGATCGTCGTCGAGGAGTACGTGTACGGCGACGACCATGCGGCCGTCGGCCTCGACTCGGTCGGGTGGAGCGCCGCGGACGGTGAATGGTGGAACTCGGCGGCGTTCAGCCGCGAGATGCGCAGGGACCCGCTGCTCCGGTCCCGGATCGTCGCGGCCCGCAGGAGCGAAGCCGAGAGCGTCTACCGCGGTCTCGCCGGGGAGGACCTTCCCGGCGAGACCGCGTTGCGGAGCAGGTTCCACGACCGTGAGCCGTTCCCGAGCTCCGCTCCCCTGCTGTTCGGCCCGCCGGAGGTCCCCGAGGGGTACCACGACAGGCGGGTCTACCGGATTCTGTTCGCCGGGCAGTTGGACTCCGGCCACCTCGCCCACCTGCGCGACGTGTGGAGCATGGACCTCGCCGCCGATCCGCACGCCCGGGTCGCCGGTACGGCCCGGCTGCACGCGGGCGCCGACCTGTTCACTTGGGACCTCCGCCGGATCGGTGCGGGCGTCGCCGGGGGGCTGGACGCGACGGGACTCGACGTGACGGCGTTGCTGGCCGGTCCGTACGCCACAGCGATCGGCCCGCTGCTGCGGGAGCTGACCACGGAGATGCGTTTTCAGGGGCTCATCCCCGTGACCATCGAGCGCTTCGCCTGACATTAACCTCTATATGGCACACTGCCCCGGTGAATACCGATTCATTGCGAATTGTGACCTTGAACGCATATTTGCCCGGTTACAACGTGATCGCTGAATGGGCGGAACGGCGCGGCCACGAAATCGTGCTGGTGGTGACGCCGCCGGTCGGCACCAGCGACCGATACGACAAGAACGCGGCGCCGTTCGTGCTGCAACTCCCCCGGGAGACCAGCGTGCTGGTCACCCGCGACCTGCGGTCGGTCGCCGCCCCGGTCATCGCCTCGCTGGTTCCCGACCTGGTCATATCCGCGGCCTTCCCGCGGCTGATCCCCGCCGAGATCCTCGGCCTCCCGAAGTACGGCGCGCTCAACCTGCACCCGTCGCCCTTGCCGGTCGGCCGTGGCCCCAATCCGGGACGGCTCATCTACGAGGGAGCCACCACGGTCGGGGCCACCCTGCACCGGACGGAGGCGGAGTTCGACACCGGAGCCATCCTCAGCCAGCGCGAGCGCCCCCTGCCTGACGACCTCGACGGACCCGCCCTGTTCGCCGCGTGGAACGAGATGCTGGCCGAGGTGCTCGACGAGGGCGTCGCCCGGGCCGTCGCCGGCGAACGCGGCACTCCGCAGGACCCGGCGAAAGCCACGGAAGCGCCGTTCTACACCGAGGCGGAGCGCCGTATCGACCTCACCGAGCCCGCTGCCACGCTCCGGCGCAAGGTCGCCGCCCTGAACGTCACCTCTCCTCAGGCCCGCGTGCTGCTCGACGGCACGGAGGCGATCGTCACCGGCCTGCGGCTCATCTCATCCGACGGGCCGGCCGCTCCCGGTACGGTGCTGGCACACCACGACGACGGCTGGACGGTCCAGGCAGGCGACCAGGCGATCCGCCTCATCACCGGGTAGCCGCAAACCCGCGATCAGCCCGGTCAGGCCACGGGGAGCCAGACGTCTCCCGTCCCGCTCGTGCGGGTCAGGTGCACCCGCCAGCATCCCGCCTTGGGGAAGACGAACCCGGTTCCCCACTCCTGGCCGGGGCGCCGCCAGTTCGACCCCCCGTGCTCCTCCGGGCCCCACACGCGCGTCGCCCGCGTGCCGTCCGGCAGGGTCGCGCCGATCTCCAGCGGCCCGGCGCCGGTCATCCGCCAGACGATCTTTATCTCCTTGCCGCGCGCGAACGGCAGCGGCGCGAACGGCAGGGCCCACAACTCCGCGTTCTGGGCCACGCCCCGCACGTCCGCCAGGCCCGTCGCCTGCGGCTCCTTCGGCGTACGGCAGCCGGCATCTGCTGCGCTCGCGGCGCTGACCGGCGGACGCGCAGAACCGGACGGCGCGGGGCCGGACGTGATTGTGCAGGCGGTCGCGGCGAACACGACGGCGACGACGACCGTCGCGTGAAGGGGTGCGCGCAAGATTCCTCCCGGTGTCGCTGCTTCTACTCCGCCCGGCCTCGTAAGGTTCCCGAGCCTCCGCCCTCTTGATCGCGACCCTTGTGCTCTCCCGGATGCCGGGTTACGGTTGCGCCGTCCGACGCGGGAGCCCGGTGTGACCGGGCTGAGAGGACGGCTACCAGTCAGCCGCCGACCGCCAGAACCTGCTCCGGGTAATGCCGGCGAAGGGAGTTGCGCGATGGGTGACGCGCGTTTTTCCAAGATCCACAAGGGTGACCTGCGGGTCCCGATGCGTGAGGTCCTGCTGTCCAACGGCGAACGGGTGCGGCTCTACGACACGTCCGGGCCGTACACCGATCCGGCGGTGACCACCGACGTCACGCGAGGGCTGCCGCGCTCGCGCGAGGACTGGATCCTCGCGCGCGGCGACGTCGCCCGCTACGGCGGCCGGCAGGTGCGCCCGGTCGACGACGGGTTCAAGGACCAGGCGGCGTGGGCGGGCAGCCGCACCACCGTCTTCCAGGGGGACGGGCGGCGGCCGCTGCGGGCGACGGGCGCGCCGGTGACGCAACTCGCCTACGCCCGGCGCGGACTGATCACCGCCGAGATGGAGTTCGTCGCGGCCAGGGAAGGAGTGTCGCCGGAGTTCGTCCGCGAGGAACTGGCCGCCGGACGCGCCATCCTCCCGGCGAACGTCAACCACCCGGAGAGCGAGCCGATGATCATCGGCCGCAACTTCCTGGTGAAGATCAACGCGAACATCGGCAACTCGGCCGTGACCTCCTCGATCGAGGAGGAGGTCGAGAAGATGACCTGGGCCACCCGTTGGGGCGCCGACACGATCATGGACCTGTCGACCGGCCGCGACATCCACACCACACGTGAGTGGATCATCCGCAACTCCCCCGTGCCCGTGGGAACCGTACCGATCTATCAGGCGCTGGAGAAGGTCAACGGGGTGGCGGCCGACCTGTCGTGGGAGGTCTACCGCGACACGCTGATCGAGCAGTGCGAGCAGGGCGTCGACTACATGACCGTGCACGCCGGCGTGCGCCTGGCGCACGTTCCGCTCACCGCGCGGCGCAAGACCGGCATCGTCTCGCGCGGCGGCTCGATCATGGCCGCCTGGTGCCTGGCCCACCACCGCGAGAGCTTCCTGTACGAGCACTTCGCGGACATGTGCGAGATCTTCGCCGCCTACGACGTGGCGTTCTCACTCGGCGACGGCCTGCGGCCGGGCTCCATCGCCGACGCCAACGACGAGGCGCAGTTCGCCGAGTTGCGCACCCTCGGCGAGCTCACCCGGATCGCACGCGAACACGACGTGCAGGTGATGGTCGAGGGGCCGGGCCACGTGCCGATGCACAAGATCAAGGAGAATGTCGACCTGCAGCGCGAGCTCTGCGGCGACGCCCCCTTCTACACGCTCGGCCCGCTCGTCACCGACATCGCCCCCGGCTACGACCACATCACCTCGGGCATCGGCGCCGCGATGATCGGCTGGTACGGCACGGCCATGCTGTGTTACGTCACACCGAAGGAGCACCTGGGGCTGCCGAACAAGGACGACGTGAAGACCGGCGTCATCACCTACAAGATCGCGGCGCACGCGGCCGACCTGGCAAAGGGTCATCCCCTGGCTCAGGCATGGGACGACGCCCTGTCGGACGCCCGGTTCGAGTTCCGGTGGGAGGACCAGTTCGACCTGTCCCTCGACCCGGACACCGCCCGATCGTTCCACGACGAGACGCTGCCGGCGGCGGGAGCCAAGACCGCGCACTTCTGCTCGATGTGCGGGCCCAAGTTCTGCTCGATGAAGATCAGCAGAAGCATCAACGCGGAGTACGGCGAAGCCGAGATCGAGGCCGGGATGAAGGCCAAGGCCGAGGAGTTCGCGGCCAAGGGAGGCCGGGTCTACCTTCCGCTGACGGACTGAGGCGCGCGGGCGGGAGTCCGGTTCTCGTCACGACGAAATCGCATTCCCGCCCACCGCTCACGGCGTCGCCCGCCCCCGCATGGCCTGCCGCGGCGGTGTCCCCAGGCGGGAATGCGATTTCGACGCGAACGGGGACAATCCTGGCGAGTGAAAGGATGTTCTGTGAACCTGGAAGGTTAGAGGAGGCAATGGGCGTGCGGACGATCCTTCTTCAGGCCGAAGGCGTCGGTCCCGAACCCGCCGTCCTCGAGCTTTCCCCCGGCCAGGAGGCCACCTTCGGGCGAAGCTCCGCATCGGCGCCGGTCGACCTGGTGCTCGACCACCCGGGGGTTTCGCGGAGGGCCGGTGTCATCAGAGCCGTCGAGGACTACTGGCTGCTCACCAATCTCAGCCGCACGTCGACCCTGGTCGTCGAGAACCCCGAAGGCGGCGGCGAGTTCCTCAAGGTGACTCCTCTGCGGGCGGAGGCGCCCGTGCCGTTCGAGTTCGCCCGGGTGGTGATTCCGGTGGCGGGCGGCTCGTGCTCCTTCCTGGTCTTCGCCCCGCAACACAGCTTCCTCGACCTCGACCTGCCCGACACGGCGTTGGCGGGCGAGCCCACCGTTTCGGCGTTCTCCCTGGACCAGTCGGCCAAATACTTCCTCGTGCTGGTCGCGTTGTGCGAGCCGCGCCTGCGCGACGGCTCGTCCGCGGTCATCCCGACGGTGCCCGAGGTCATCGAGCGGCTCAGCGGCGTTCCGGGTTACGCCGATCTGTCCCGGGCCGCGGTCAACTTCCACATCGACTATCTGGCGCGGACGAAGTTGCGCGTCAAGCCGATGCCGAGCACGCGCAAGGCCGACTGGCAGCGGGGAGCGCTCATCTCCATCGCCCTGCGATTCGATCTGGTGACCGACGAGCACCTGAAATTACTCGATCCGTAACGACCACCCCAATATGCTCACCTCTCCAGATATAGCGGGATTGCAGGAGTGGCGAACGACGATGCGTACCGACGGGTGGGCGGTCAGTCTTCCGGTGGGATACCGCATCGGCGGCTGGCGCGTCAGCCGGCCGATCGCCTCAGGCAGCTGGGCGAGCGTCTACGAGGGCCGGGACTGCGACGGGACGGCCGCCGCGCTGAAGATCATGCCGACGGGCACGGTGACCCGGCGGCAGCTGCGTCATCTCCAGGAGATGACCCAGCGGGAGATACGCCTGCACCGCCAGGTCAGGCATGCCCGCCTGATCGGGCTGAGGGAGACGCTCGTCGTCGACGACCCCGGCTGTCCCGATCTCGACGGCGCCTGCGTCCTGGTGATGGATCTCGCGGAGCGATCACTCGCCGACCTGGTCCGCGACGGCGTCCCCGTGCCCGGCGCCGCACGCCTCATCATCGAGATCTGCGAGGGCCTGGCCCACCTGCACGCCGAAGGGTGGATGCACGGCGACCTCAAACCGAGCAACGTGCTGCTGATGGCGGACGGCTCGGTCAAGCTCGCCGACTTCGGCCTCGCCACCGAGATCGACGGCACCCACGGGTACCTCCCCCCGATGGGTTCGCTCGACTACGTGCCCCCCGAGCGCTGGGGCGAGTCGCTCACCGACAGGGGCCATGCCGTACGGGTGTCCGCCGACGTGTGGGCGCTGGGAACGACCGCCTGCCAGCTGCTCACCGGGCGGCTTCCCTTCACCGCGCCGACCGCGCGCGCCCGTCATGTCGCCGCCGCCGAGTACGCGATCGGTGAGCGACCTCTCACGCTGCCGGCGTCGCTGCCGCCGGGCTGGCGTTCCTGGATCGCCGGCTGCCTCGCGCCGAGCCCGAAGTCCCGCCCCACCGCCGCCCGGCAGCTTCGCCAGGCCCGCGTGCTGACGGGCTCGGTCCCGGCGGCCCGCCGGGGGCGGGACAGGCTCCTCGCCGCGGCGTCCGCCGCCATGCTCCTGGCAGGCACGGTGGGCGCGGTCCCGCTCGCCGGTCATTCGCACGAGCGGTGGCTGCGCGCCGACGCCGACGTCCCGGAGCGGTATCGGGCGCTGATCGTCGAGGCGGGCACCATGTGCGACGAGCCCGGCCTCAGCCCAGCTCTGGTGGCGGCGATGCTCAAGGCGGAAAGCGGCTTCGATCCTGATCTGTCCGACCCGGCGAAGGATGAGTACGGCATCGCCCGATGGACGCCTTCCGTGTTGCGCTACTACCTTCCGCCGGACCGGAGAGGCACGATCCCGGTGCCGCCGTTGCCGCCCGAGGACTCCATTCCCGCGGTCGGGCGTTACCTGTGCATGCGCCTGCCGCTGCTCGCCGGGGTGCGGGGAGACCGGGGGCTGCTCGGGGCCGCGGCCTACCGCACGTCGGACGACGTGATCCGGCGGGAGAACGGCATCCCCGCCCGCCTGCAAGCCCACATCGATCGCGTCAAGGAATACCGAGCCGAATACCAGCCCTGACCCCCGCCCCCCTTCCCCGTGACCCACCATTTCCCCGTGATCATGCAGAAGTTCGACGGCGTGCCGTACGACCTGGGCAAACCCACATCGTGATCATGCAGAAGTTCGGCCGCATGCCGTACGACCTGCGAAAACCCCGATCGTGATCATGCACTGCCGCGCCGAGTGCATGATCACGGAGCGAGAACGCGCAGGCCAGGCCTTCAGTAGTCGAACTTCTGCATGATCACGGATCGAGTCGGCGCAGGTAGGAGCCGTGATCACCGAGCTTCTGCATGATCACCCCCAAGGTGTGTGGCCTGATGGCCACACCCAAGGCGGCGGCCGTCAGGCGGTGAGGAGGCCGATGCCGAGGGTGACGACGCCGATCGCCAGGGCGGCGGCGCCGAGCCAGAGGATCGCGATGAACCGATTGGGGCCGGTGAGCCCGCGACCGGCCGAGGCGGCGAAGAACCCGCCGGACATCAGGGCGGCCGCCGCGGGGACGCCGAGCCTCGCGACCCATCCCGCCGCGCCCGTGAGCGTGGTCGCGTCGGCCAGGATCTGGCAGACCAGACCGAGCGTCACCAGGACACCCGCGTGCGCGTGCCCGGCCCGGGCGAACGCCTTCTGGAAGTCGGTCATCGGCACATCACCGCGGACGATCTTCGTCATGAACCAGCCGCCGAACTCGATGGTCACGATGGTCAGCAGCAGGAGGCCGGCGACGATACGGCTGGCGTCACTCAACGGAATCGCGAGCATTTGGGGGGCTCCATCCATCACTGGCTAGATAAGATACGGCAGTGACGATAGATCCGGCCTCCATCACTAGTCAACAGACTTTTGATAGTTACGTCGCCGAGTTCGCCGGCCTCGCTCTGCGCCTGGTCAACGACCTCGTAACCGAGCACGCCCACGGCCAACCCGTCGAGCCGGCACGCTCGGGAGGCGATCAGCTGGCGGTGATCCAACACGCCCTCTCCGCGTTCGACGGCATCCACACCGCGCCCTTCGGCCCCGACGAAGCCACCAGGCTGACGGCGGCGGTCCGGCGTCTCCGGGTCGCGCTCGACGCGTGCGTGGGCGGCGACGTGCAGACCGCGGCCGACGTGCTGAACGACCTGCTGGCCGCCCATCAGGCCATGCCCAACCTGCACGGACGGCCAGGCCGGCCCCTGGTGCTGGCGTTCCACGCGGTGGGCCAGAAACCGGTCGACTCCTACGTCGCCGACATGGCCACGAGCATCGCCATGATCATCGGTGCGGGGCGGGCCGCGCGGCTCGGCCGATGCTCCGCCGCGGCGTGTGACCGGGTGTTCTACGACGCCAGCCGCAACGCGTCCCGCCGGTTCTGCGACCTGTCGTGCCAGAACCGCGCCAAGGCGACCGCCTACCGGGCCCGGCAACACACGCGCGACGGGTCACAGGCGATGACGGAGTAACCCGGGAATGCACGGGGCGGTGTCGTGGTTTGCCTCCACCGCACACCGTCCCCGCCTCGGGGATGTGCTCGAAGGAAGGTGTGAGCGATGAAGGTCCGCAACTCTTTGAGCTCGTTGACGGCCAAGCCTGGCGCGCAGGTCGTGCGCCGCAGGGGCAGGGTCTTCGTCATCAACAAGAAGGATCCGCGCTTCAAGGGCCGTCAGGGCTGACGGCACATTGAGAGGGCACTCCGAAGGGGGTGCCCTCTCACCGAGGAACTACCGCCTCGAATCTCGCGCCGCACGGTCGTCTCTCCCCCTGCACCGTCAACAAGCCAAGATTTCAGATCACGCCGGTCGGGCGAGCCTGGCGAACGAGAGCACGACCACCGTCGACAACAACCAGCCCAGCAGGCCGGCCACGTTCAGCAGCGTCGAGACCAGCGAGCCGTGAGCGCTGCGTGTCTCGGGATACCACGTCGCCCGCTGGCCCAGTGAGATGAGCGGGACGACGGTGTCCACGCTGTAGAACAGCGGGTCGAAGCAGCGCACCTGCCCGTCCCCGCACGGCCCCGGGCGGGCGGCGCGCGGCGCCGCCGCCGCGGTGGCGTCTTCCCCCGCAACGGCGCCGTCGACCGTGACGAGCCGCCCGTCCACCGCGTACACGTTGCCCCGCGGGTCGGTGGCCCGCATCGTCTGCTGGACCGCGGGAGTCGCCATCATGACCCCCACCACGACGAGTAACGCGCCGAGCAGCCACAACGTGCGTCCCGGCCGATAGCCGTAGCCGACGCTCAGGCCGTACAGCAGGTCGAGCGCGCCTCGGATCCACTGGCGGGGCGAGCGGCCGCGGGAGGCCGCCGCCTTGCGCGCCTGCCGGCGCTGCTCGATGAGCAGCCGTTCGGCCTCCGTCGCGCGGCCGTGCTGGCGCAACACCCTGGCCGCCTGCTCGTACGGCCCGGCGTCGAACGAGCTCATCCCGCGCAGCCAGTCCCTGCGAGCCCGCCAGTCCCATGAGCCGTCGAAACGGTCGTAGGCGAATCCGGCGATCACCGTCGCGCGCGGCCACCGGTCAGGGTCGTCGGTGAGCACGGTGGTGGATGCGCCCGTCAGGTCGACCACGGGCGGCACCTGCGCCCATCGCAGGCGCATGCCTCCGCGCGCGATGGCCGCCACCGCCCAGAGCCCTTCGGCGAACGTGCCGCCTTCGCAGTCGAGGCTCCCCTCTACCGTGCACCTGCTCAGCAGCACCCGGCCTTCGGCGGCGAAGCCTCCCGACAGCGACACCGAACCGCGCACCACCGCCCGTTGGAGCGACAACGCCTCACCGCCCGGATTGTGCAGCCGGGCGCCATGGGCGTCCACGATGCCGCCGACGGTCGCGGAGCGGAACCTCAGCCTGCCGCCGTTCGCCTCCAGCCTCCTCAGGTTCACCACGTTGTCGACGACGACCCCTTCCGCGGCGATGAGCGAGCCGCCCTCCGGGTCGCTCCACGTCGTCCCCTCGAGGGTGAGGTCGCCCCTGATGTGGGTCCCGGCCAGCCGTAGCGTGCCCCGGACCGCCACGCCGTCCTCGATGAGAAGGCTGGAGCGCAGCTCGGCGTTGGTCAGGTCGAGCGCGCGCCCGCCGCCCGCGGCCAGCTCGCATCCTCTGCGGATGCGGATGGTGCTGAACGAACCCATCGCGAGGTCGACGCCGCCGCCGATGCGGCATGCGCCTTCGACGCTGAGGTCTCCGCCGACGTACAGGCCGGGCGCGCTCACCGCGGTGCCCCCGCCGCGGCTGCTCGAATAGCCCGCTCCTCTGACCTCTTCCGTGGGTTCAATGGTCACGTTGCGCACCAGCAACTCCCCGGAGATCCGGGCGTTGCCGAGATCGAGGCTGCCTCGGATCAGTGGACGGCGGCCCGTCCGGTCGTCGATGAGGAAGACGCTTCCGCCGATGTGCGCATCGCCCAGGTCGAGGGCCAGCCCCCGGTCCGGCCGGGTCAGCCTGGCTCCGGCCAAGTCCAGCGAGCCTTCCACCTGAGCCCCGAGCAGCCGGATCCCTCCACGCGCCTCGAATCCGTGGAGCAATCGGATCGTTCCGCCGACCCGCATCCGGTCGGCCTGTACGGCCCGCATGCGCGAGTCGATGACCGTGTCCAGGCAGAGGATGCGGCCGCCGATCTCCGACTCGCAGAGCCAGACCGCCGCCGTACACGAGGTGCTCGCGGACGTCCACAGGTCACCTGTGATGCGCGATCGCGACAGATCCAGGTCGCGGCGCACGCGCATGCCGTTGCCCAGAAGTCCCGGCACCGTGCAGGCGTCCAGAGTCAGCACGTGCAGGTCGGCGCCGTCCAGATTGACCGGCCGGTCGAAGGAGCAGCGGATGAAACGCAGAGGAAAGGGAACCTGCATCCCGCTCAGGTCGAGGTCGCCGTCGATCCTGGCGCCCTCGATCGTCAGTCCACGCGGGTCGACCTCCTCACGCCCGCCGCGGCACAGCTCACGCACCAGCCGGGCGGGCACGACGAGGCCCTCACCCTCCCGGGCGCGTACGGCTCGGCCGGCCGTACAGGCCTGGGCGAGAGCCGCCGCGCTGAGAATTCGCACCCTTCGTGGCCGGTCCTGTGCCGGCCCGAAGAGCTTGAACGTGTCCGCCAGCCGATCCGTCAAGCGCATGAAAGCCGAGACTATTCGTCAGATGACGAAGACGGCGTATTCGTCGAAATGCGGGACGCAGGCCCCGACCGAGGAGGGACCGGTGGGATTGACTTTGAGGCAGTCTCCCGGAACGCCCTGCACGAAATTCCGGAAGTAATACACCTTCGCCTCGCCGTAGGTCGACGTGCGCTGGAGCAACCACCGCTGGTACGGCCCGTTGTCACAGCCGTACAGGACCACCGCCGTGCTCGTCGCCGGGCTGGGCACCTTGCCCAGGCACAACGGCGTGCCGATGACGGCCAAGGTGACCACCTGGAATCCCTGATAGGTGGAGACAACGGTCATGTCCCACACCAACGGGTTGCCGGTGAGCGTGTTCACCGGGGCGCCGTAACCGAGCGCCCCTTGCACACCGACGTGTCTGTCCATGGCCGCCGCGCGGCGATCGCGGCCGACGGCGACGGGCGCGCGGTCGGCGTGGTGACGCGCGACCGTCAGCGGCCTGATGTAGACGACGGAAGGGACGGCTGCCGCCGCCGGTGTTACGGGCACCCAAGCCAGCGCCGCCGTCAGCAGAATGCTTGCCGCCGCCATCAGTGCACAGCGCAGGAATCGCTTCATGACAGGGCTGCCTTTCCGTCGGCGAAAACCCACCCAATTGTGAACGGAAGCCAGGACAATCACCATCGGCGCTGATCAGGCATTTCGCTGACCAATGTTCGCGTGGAGGCCCTGTCGCGAGCGACCTCACGGGCTGCTCTCACGCGGCCGGCCCTTATCTTGCCGCGCGGCACTGGACAGAGGCACGCCAGAGCCTCTGCATACGGGCATGGTCCGCCGTCCGTCCGTGGTCGAGGCACGTCACCGGCCGGTTCTCGAACTGGGCGGATTTCCGGCGCTGCCTTCCTTACTGGAACGCCGGATTCTCAGGGTGCGACTGCCATCAGGGCGGGTCTCCGCTCGCTGCTGGGGCCGTGGTCCGGGGTGGCGCCGTCGGTGTTGTTCGGCGGGGTC
>NZ_BOOR01000053.1 GCF_016863335.1 Planotetraspora thailandica | reverse complement strand
CCCTAGCCCACGCCCACCTTCTCGTCGAGTCGCATTGGGCTTCGCGAACCGCCTGAGCCACCGCGTCCTGCTGCTGAGACCGAGGTCCAGAGCCGGGGTTGGCGGGCTCACGATTGCGCCGGTGAGGGAAGCGGTATTCGTACGTGCAGCAATGGCAGAACGCGACCGGGTATCGAGCCTGACGGTGTCTCACCGACGCGCTCGGCGCCCATCGCCAGGTAAAACCCTTCCGCGAACGGATCGGCTTCAATGCGCAGGACGGTGAAGCCGGCCACCCGGGCCGCTTGCATCACGTGGTGCCACAGACGGCGTCCGACGCCGCTGCCGATGGAGTCAGGGTCGACCCACATGTTGCCCAGTTCCCCGCTGGGCGGTTCTCCGTCCAGGCTGTAGAAGCCCAGCACTCGACCGGCAGACTCGGCGACAGCGACTCGACCCGCCCGCAATCGCTCGGGCGGGAAGGTCAGCTCCGCCCGGCACGCGTCCAAGAAGGCGCGGTCGTAGCCCCAATGCCCCTTGGATCGGAGTGCCAGTTCGCTGAGCACTCCGGCTTCCTCCGCCCGTGCAGGGCGTATCTGAATATTCGCCACAGTCCATTGTCATTACCGGCGCGCGGCTGATGGTCCCGGTCGCCGATGCCCGTACAGACAACGGGTGATGCATAACGGCGCGACACATGCCGCCCGTACTTGGGCGACATGCTGACGTCTGCAGGTACACCCCTAAGGAAAGCCGGCGAGAGCCCCAACCAGGATCCCAAGATTCACTAAATGGAAAATGAGGCGTGACCCCCATCTCCATCACCCGGATCCTGCGCAGCACCGTTGCAACCGTCCTCACCCTGCTGGCCGGCGTCGCCTTGGTGGTGCTCGCCGCCTTCCTCGTCGCGACGATCGCGCCGGGCGGCGACCGCGACCTGCACGCCTACGAGGCGGCGGCGCGCTGCCCGGCCGCTCCGTCCGCGCCCGCCGAATGCCGCTGGACGCAGGAGTTCACCGTGTCCGGCGTCAGCCTGACCCAAAGCAGGGGCAAGTTGAACCGCGTGCTCCTCATGAGCGCGGACGGCGTCAGGTGGGAGACGTTCTACTCCTCCGACGGCCCCGTCGTGGACGGCATCCACAAGGGCGACCGGGTCACCGGTACCATCTGGCGCGGCCTGCTCACCGAGATCGCGGCCGAGGGCGCTTCCCAGAAGACGGACGACGCCCCCGCCGACATACGCACGCGAGTCCTCATCCTCGCGCTGATCATCGTCCCCACCGGCATCCTCATGACGATCGCGTGCGCCTGGCGGCTACGCCGCCGCGCCGCCCCGGCCCCGACGCCGGGCATGGTCGCCACCCTGGGCCTCGCCTTCGGCCTGTTCTTCTGCGGGCTCTTCTCCCCGCTCCCGCTCGTCGGCAGGGACGAGAACTTCTGGATGGTGGCGGCCGTCTGGTTCCCCGCGGCCGCCATCCTGACCGCCGTGGCCCGCAACTACGTCACCCGTAAGCGCACCCAGGACACCGCGGCGGCCTGAAACGGGAACACCATCCGGCCGATCCACGCGTAGCTCCGTATTCCCAGAAGATCTTTTCCTGGCCTTCCGGGCGTGCGAAGCTCTCTGCGCCGGATGAACCCGGCGCACACCTCACTCCCGGAGCCCCCCCACATGAAAAGCATCCGCCTTCGTCGATGGGCGAGCCTGACGGCGGCGACCGTGCTCGCCGTCACCGCGGCCGTCGTCGGCGTCGCCTCCCCGGCGTTCGCCGAGCCGCATGCCGACGCCAAGTATTGCGACAACAACGACGGCATCTACTACAAGAGCGTCGGGTACCCGTACGGCAGCCAGGAGATCTACGGCACCAAGCCGGAGCTCCGCACGGCTGGGAACAACGCGTCCGCATACGGAAGGGCCTACCTCAAGGCCGGCGACTACTTCAGCATCGACCGCACCAACGACAAAGTGCCGCCGTCCGATCCTCACTACAAGCAGTACACGACGTCAGAGCTGGCCGCGAAATTCGGCGGCGACTTCACCTGGCACTACTGCGAGAAGATCACACCAGATGGCTTCGTCGAGTACGACCGTGCCCCATTCGACGGCTGGTACAACACCCGGTTGATCGACGGCGCCCATCGTGGAATCCGCCTGTGCATCACCAGGCCCAGCGTTTCCGACAAGGCGGTATGCGTCGGCGAGAACACCAGTCCCGGGGGTTGGTACGTCGACAACGACGACGATTCGAATGACTGGTTCTACATTGCGCCTGGCTCGACCACCCCGGACGAGCCAGACCCTCCGTCCACCAGCACCAGCTCGCTGGTCGCGTTCCAGGCGAATACCGGCTTCCTGTTCACCCGGGACGCCAACGGCGCGATGGTCGACACCCGGTACGGCATGATGCGGGGCACCAGCCCGGCCACTTCGAACGGACAGGTGGCGTTCCAGGCCAACACCGGTTTCCTGTTCACCCGGGCGACTAACGGGGCGATGCACGACACCCAGCTCGGGATGATGGCCGGCACCAGCCCGTCCATCTCCGGCGGGCAGATCGCCTTCCAGGCCAACACCAGCCTGCTGTTCACCCGGAACATGTCCACCGGCAAGACGGTCGACCTGCGCCTGGGCCTGATGGCCGGCACCAGCCCGTCGATCGCCGGAGACACCGGCAGCTGGCGGATCGCGTTCCAGGCGAACGACGGCTTCCTCTACTACCGCGACTCCGGCGGCGCCACCGTCAACACCGGCTTCGGCATGATGCGCGGCACCAGCCCGTCGATCGCGAAACTGTCCAACGGCGGCTACGTGATCGCCTTCCAGGCCAACACCGGCCTGCTGTGGATCCTGAACAGCAACGGCACCGGCACCGACCTGCGTCTCGGCCTCATGACCGACACCAGCCCCGCGATCTCGGCGTCGGGCACCTCCTGGACGATCGCGTTCCAGGCCAACACGGGCTTCCTGTTCACCCGCAACAGCGCCGGCTCCACGGTCGACACCCGGTACGGGATGATGGCGCACACCAGCCCCTCGGTCCGCGGATCCCGGATCGTGTTCCAGGCCAATGACGGCTTCCTCTACTACCGCGACGGCAGTTCGGCCGCCGTCAACACCGCGTACGGCATGATGGCCGGAACCAACCCCGCGGCCTAAGAAGATCAGCCGCCGCCCCGACCTGGGGCGGCGGCTCATCCCGCCCTCTCATGGCAACCCGCCGGCACCTCACCTCATGGGGGCCGAGCCGGATCGTTCAAGCTCGTTTCGGTAGGCGTCGAGGACGAGGCCGTGGAAGTGATGGACCGCGTGCTCCGACAACCCCGACCCGCTGGGGTCGTAAACGATCTTTCCCTGGGTGAACGCGGGGGTGCGCATCCCGCGCTGGACGCTTTCCACCAAGGCGATGTCCTCCACCTGGAGAACCTCGTCGATGTACCGGATGCTGTCCACCTCAGCCTCGTTCGGCTCTGCGGTCTCCAGATAGAAGTCCCAGATCTCGCGCGTCCGTTCCGGGCCGTCAGGGATGATCTGCAGCACCATGAAGTTCCCCCGGCCGGGATAGCGCAGCAGGCAGGTGTTGGGCCACAGCCACCAGACCGCGTGCTCGGTGACCGTCGCACCTGACACGTCGTACGCGGAATTGTCCGTTTTCCCGGCCTGCGCCATGTGGCTGGAGTAGATCCCGTACGTCGTGACCTTGTAGGTGCTCATGTCGACCAGGGAGACGAAGTCCTTGTGGGCCACGTGGCAGTGGTAGCACTCCAGGAAGTTGTCGACGACGTTCTTCCAGTTGGAGGCGATGGTGTACGTGAGCCTCCGGGCGAGGGTCAGTTTGGCCACGTCCGGCGCCCGCGCCTCGATCTCCGCCTCGAGGTCTCCGGCCTGCTCGGTCAGAGGAGCCGCCGTGGGATCGAGGTTGACGTAGACCATGCCACCGAACTCGGCGACCTGGATCTGGTCCAGGCACACCGTGGAGGGGTCGAAGCCCGGCATGTCGCCGGTGTTGCGCGCTCGCCTCAACCGGCCGGCCAGGTCGAAGTTCCAGGCGTGGTACGGGCACACGATGCTGCGCCGGACGCCGGACCCCGTCAGGAGTTCGTGCGCGCGGTGCTTGCACACGTTGTAGAACGCGCGGAGTGCGCCTGCCTCGTCCCGGACGGCGACGATCGGCATGCCGGCCACCGTGCCGGTCACATAGCTTCCCGGCTCCCGCAGCTTCTCCACATGGCACAACCACTGCCACGTACGAGCGAAGATCGCCTTCTGGTCGACGTCGAACCACTTCGGATCGGTGTAGGCGTCGGCATGCAACGACATCGACAGCGCGGGGTCGGGGTCGTATCCCGATGAGATGTAATCGATTGCGGGGATCGGATCCGGCGTCACCGTACCTCCAAAGCCTGACATCGAGCGCGCGGATGCCCGGCGGCGATTCCGCGAGGCGGCGCGCAAGTCGCCGACCAGATTGAGGCTAATGATCCATTTATCCAAGATTCAATGCCTCCGACCATCCGATCGTCGACACTGCCCACGGACACGACGCGGCCGGCTTCCCGTCTGATCTGTCCCTGAAACGAGCTGCCGCGATGGTGGGGTCGCTGTTGTTAGCAGGTGAGTTTTTTGCCCGTTACCGTTTGCCCATGGACAGCGCGTCTGATCTACGTTCACGTGGTCCCGACGGCCCCTCATCCGTAGCCGGGTCCGTCATTGAATCCCCCGGCGAGCGCGCCGGAAGGGGCCGCGTGGACACGGCGGCCGTGTGGGTGCCTGCCATCGTGGCTCTGGCGCTCGGTAGCTGGCGGATCACGGTGCCCTCCCTGTGGCGGGACGAGTCGGTCAGCGGAGTGGTCGCCCGGCTGCCGTTGTCGTATATGCGGCAGCTGATCGGAGACATCGACGCCGTCCACGCGCTCTACTACCTCCTTCTGCGGCCGTTCGCCGCGTCCGGTGGATCGGAGTTCCTGCTGCGGCTCCCGTCGCTGCTCGCTTTCGGCGCCGCGGCGTACGGCGTGGCCGCACTGGGGCGCAGGCTCGCGGGGCCGTTGGCCGGCCTGTACGGAGGCCTGATCTACGCGCTGCTGCCGATGGCAGACCGCTACGCCCAGGAGGCCAGGAGCTACGCGATCGTCAGCGCGGTCGCCGTTCTGGCCACGTGGCTTCTTGTCGCCGCGCTCAGCGATGCCTCCAGGCGCCGGTACGCCGCCTACGCGGTGAGCGTCTTCCTGCTGGGTTCCTTTCATCTCTATGCCCTGCTCCTTCTTCCCGCCCATGCGCTGGCCGTCCGGCTGGCGCGGCCTCGCCGTGTCCTGCCCTGGGTCATCTCGGTCGCCGCAGCCTGTGCGGCTCTGCTCCCGCTCGTGGCCGTCGCCTCCGGCGAGCGTGAGGCGCAACTCTTCTGGGTGAGCCCGCCGGACTGGAGAGACGTGGGGGCCTTCTTCGGCGAGGTCGCGGGCAACGCCGCCGCTGCGGTGGTGGTCCTGGCTCTGGCCGCTTATGGCGCCTGGCGGTCGAGGAGGACCCCGGTGCTGGCGCTGTGGGTCGTCCTGCCGCTCCTGGGCTTCTTCGTGATTTCCCAGGTGCATCCGATCTACAGCCCGCGCTACGCGCTGTTCGTTGTGCCGGCCCTCGCGCTTCTCGCAGGCATCGGTCTGGAGCGCGCGGCGTCCGCACTTCGGGGAGGCCTCGCATACGCGGCGCCTGCGGTTGCGGTCGTACTCGTCGGTGCCCTGACGGCGAGCACCCAGGTGGCGATCCGGGAGCCGGACAGCCGCCCCGACGACCTGCGGTCGCTGGCCGCCGTCCTCGCCGCGGAGGAGCGGCCCGGAGACGGCGCCCTGTACGTCCCCCAGAGGTTTCACCTTTTCGTGAGCGTGTACGAGGCACCGTACGAGCACCTCGTCGACCTGACCAACGCACCCGGCGTGTACGAACCACGCACACCCGCGGAGATGACAGCCGCCGCAGCCGGCCTGCAGCGGGTGTGGCTGATCTCGCCCGATCTCACGCCCAGGTATGCGAACGACCCGCGCCTCCAGGCACTTCGCCGCGATTTCACCAGCGGGCCGGCCAAGCGGTTCGGCTCGATCCGTCTCGCACTTTTAACCCGGAAGTAGAGGAAGAGTTCCTGACCGCTAGCAAGATCTGGAGCTTGACCGGACAAGCGCAAGGCCCCTGACGGCGAACGCGCTCATGCCCGGTAGGCTTGTTCAAGCGGTGCCTCTGAGGGGTGCCGCACGGCGGTGGGGCCCGCCGTGCCCGAACCGCGGCGAGTAATGCCGCCAACGGTCCCTACCTGGTAAAAACGCGCGTGCGTGTACAGGTAGGAGGAGTGTCGATGGATGCGCCCCAGTCGCAGGTGGCAGGCGAGCCGATCGATTCTGATGTCGACTTCAGGGTTCCCGTATGGCGGCGAGATCTGTGGCGCGGCCAGGGCCCCGTGGTCGCTGTAGTTGCGATCGGCGGTGCTATCGGGGCTTGCGCGCGTTATGGTGCGTCGTTGCTCTGGCCCACTCCACCTGGCGCGTTTCCTTGGACAACCCTGTTGGTCAATCTCACCGGGTGTGTGATCATCGGGGCCTTCATGGTGGTGATCACCGAATTGTGGGCGGCGCACCGTCTCATGCGGCCCTTCTTCGGCACCGGCATCTTGGGCGGATACACGACCTTCTCCACCTACGCCGTCGATATCCAGCGTCTTGTTGACTTCGGGCACCCAGGGGCAGGGCTCGGGTATTTGGCGCTCACCCTGTCCACCGCCCTAGCCGGGGTCTGGGCGGCTGCCAAGGTGACGCGCCGGCTGATCGCATGGAGGGCGCGATGACAAGTCTGACAGGTACGGCGATGCGGCTGATGGTTTTCGTCGGGGAAAGCGACGTGTGGCATCACCGGCCGCTGTCGAGTGAGATCGTGCACCGGGCGCACAAGGCAGGTCTCGCCGGAGCGAGCGTCTTCCGTGGCGTGGAGGGCTACGGCGCCTCCTCGCTCATCCACACCGCGCGACTGTTGTCGTTGAGCGAAGACCTCCCGGTCTGCATTGTGATCGTGGATGCGGCCGAACCGATCCGTGCATTCCTGCCGCAACTCGACGAGTTGGTCGGTGAAGGACTCGCGATCCTGGACGAGGTCGAGGTCGTTCGATATGTGGGCAGGGAGGCGGCTCGGTGAATTGGCTGCTGGTCATCGCCGGCGCGGTCGTGGGCGCCCCTCTGCGATACCTGACGGACCGGGCGATCCAGGTCAGGCACGACACGGTCTTCCCCTGGGGGACGTTCGTCGTCAACATCTTCGGCTGCCTGGTCCTCGGCCTGCTGACGGGCGCTGTGGCAGCGGGGGCCGCATCGTCGACCGTGCAACTGCTGCTGGGGACCGGGCTGTGTGGGGCTCTGACCACCTACTCGACGTTCTCCTACGAGACGTTGCGACTGGCCGAGACCGGAGCACGGTTCTTCGCCGTCGCCAATGTCGTCGCCAGTGTGGTCGCGGGTCTTGGTGCGGCGTTCGTCGGCGCCGCACTGGCACAAGCGATCTGGCGGTGAACCGGGGCGGTTTTCAGATCCCGGGGGACCTGACGGTCAGGCGATGGAGTCGTAGACGGCGGCGGTGACCATTCCGTACCCCAGGTGGGGAAGAGCGTCGCTCACCCAGCTCGCGGGGCTCCATTCGCGAGGATCGGTCAGCCTGAGCGCGGCCGCGGGCACGTCGCTGGCGGCCATGGCCAGCAGGCCGAGCGCCGCGGCGGCGGCAGGAAGGGGGACCTCGCGCAGGGGCACTCGCAACAGGCCGTAAGCCGCGCCCAGGCCGAGCCCGACCCCGACGCCAAGAAGGGGTCCCAGCCCCTGCCTGCGGTTTCCGGCCTTTTCTCCGAGATCCAGGCCTGCTCGTTCGGCCAGTTCGCCGGCGGTCTGCTCAGGAATGGTGCTCGGCGGCCGGCCCCGTAAGGCCTGGTCGAGGTAGGTCACGATGTTGAGGGCCATGGTGCCGGTCGCTCCGGCCACCATGCCACTGACGATTTCACGACGCATCGGTCCTCCCGATCCGAGGCGGTCCGGATCTCTCCTCGGCCGCTCGTCAGGCATACAGGGTGAAACTCACCTCAGCGGCGCGCCTCAAACACATCCCGATCTGGCCCTTTCGGCGCTTCGGGTAATCCCAGGCAGACCGGCCATGGCCCGGGCTGCGGGGACACTTCCGATCACGAGCAGAGTCAGCGCGACATCACCCAGGACAAGGGGGCGGCCCGGCAACACGAAGACGGCGACTGTGAGGGGGCTGCTGGCGATCATCGACCAGGCCGCCCATCTCGGGATGACTCCGGCTCGGCGCAGCGCGACGGCGAGCAACACGTAAGCCACCAGATGCCCGACGATATAGACGAGCAGGTAACCGCCCATCACCGCGTCGTTCGCGAACTGGTCCAACAGCGTGGCGTACGAACCACTGTCGGGTAGGGCAGCCATGGCCATGGTGAGGTCGTCCAGGGCGGTCAGGGCCGAGAACGGCAGCCAGCCCACCACCGCGAGCAGCCCACCGATCGTGGCCGGCCACGGTGCCCGGGCATAGGCGAGATACGCGAGGCCGACCGCTCCGAGAGGGAGCAGGAAAGAGGCGAGGACGTACGCGACCAGGTGCACGGCGTTGGTGATCGGATTCGCGGCGGCGTTCGCCGCGATGCTCGTCGCTCCGTCCTCGTGGACGGCCGGGATGAGGATGCTGCCGACGTCGTAGCCGAGCGGTCCGCCGACGATCGCCACCGCCAAGACAAGCCGCCATAGTCGCTCATATCCGGGCATTTTCTCGTCCGGGGTGGGCGAATCGGAGGTGTGCTCATTCAGGGTCGCCGGGCGGGATGAGCGCCCGAACGCGGAAAGAATCATTTCCGGTACCTCCTGGGAAACCGCCGACGTCGCAACGACGAGTTCGGGAGAGCTCGCCGTTGCGGTGCTGCCAGTAGCTTTCCGCTCGGTCATAGGTCACGTCGTCGGTTGCCCGGCGGCACTTCACCTGCGTTGGCCCCGGTATCCGGAGATCCCGGCGTACGTTGCTGAACGTATTCGGGAGGAATCCGCGCAGGTCAACTGGTGCGGCCGGGGTGGACCAGGCCGGATTCGTAGGCGAAGACGACCAGTTGCGCGCGATCGCGGGCAGCGAGTTTGACCATTGCCCGGGAGACGTGGGTACGGGAGGTCGCGGGGCTGATCACCAGCCGATCGGCGATCTCCTCGTTGGACAACCCCCGGGCCACCAGAGCGACGACCTCGCGTTCCCGCGCGGTGAGCAAATCCAGTGCTCGCGCGGCAGGCCCGGTCGGTGTGGGAGCGGCCGCGAACGCCGTGACCAGTCGGCGCGCGGCCTGCGGGGAGAGCAACGCGTCACCGGCAGCGGCCACCCGGATGCCGCGCAGCAGTTCAGTGGGCTCGGCGTCTTTGAGCAGGAACCCGGCCGCGCCCGCACGAATCGCCTCGAAGACCAGTGCGTCCTCATCGAATGTCGTCAGTACCAGCACCCGTACATCGGACAGTTCTGGGTCGGCGGCGATCGCCCGGGTAGCCGCCAGCCCGTCCAACACCGGCATGCGGATATCCATCACGATCACATCGGGGCGATGGGCGCGAGCGGCGGCGAGCGCCTGCTGTCCGTCGCCGGCCTCGGCGACGACCTCCAGGCCGGGTTCGGCGGTCAGCAGCGCCCTCAGTCCGGAACGGATCATCACCTGGTCGTCGGCGAGCACAACCCGCAGCACACTCACCCTTCCGCCCCCAGCGGCAGGCGGGCGTGGAGGGTGAAGCCACCGCCGGAAGCCGGGCCAGCCTGCAACTCGCCACCGACCGCTGTGGCCCGTTCAGCCAGCCCACGCAATCCGTGGCCGGGGCTGTGCGCCGGTACGGCAGCGCCGATGCCGTCGTCCGTGACGTCGATCTCCAGCCAGCCGTGGGCAGTCCCGACATGGGTCCGGGCACGAGCGCCGGGTCCGGCGTGGCGCATCACGTTGGTCAACGCCTCCTGGACGATTCGATAGGCGGTGGCAGATATCACGTCCGGGATCGCGCGGCTCCCCAGGTCGACGGCCAGATCCACACCCAAGCCGGTCGCGCGCACCGACGTCACCAGCGCATCCAGGTCCGCCAGGCCGGGCGCGGCCTGCGGCGGCTCCTCACCCGGCCCTCGCACAACCGCCAATGCGGCGCGTGCTTGTGCCAGCGCGTCATTGCTGACCTGGCGGATCGCGTGCAGCGCCTCCCGAGCCTGTTCCGGCCGGTCGTCCACCAGGTGCAGTCCGACGCCGGCTTGCAGGCTGATCGTGGCCAGGCTGTGGGAGAGCACGTCATGCAACTCTCGGGCGATCCTGAGCCGCTCCTCGACCACCCTGCCGGCGGCCTCCTCCTCGGCAAGCTTCCGGCGAACCTGCGTGGCCCGGGCGGCCAGAACCGCGACCGCCGCCCATACCACCGCGATTGTGATCATCGGAGCGGGCTGCCAGCCTTCCGGCGCGCCCGTGGCGACCGCCATCCCCACCCCGCCGATCGCGGCGAACGGAACCCACACGCGCGCTTCGGTGACCCCGAATACGAGCGCCAGCAGACCCGCGAACGCGCCGAGGTAGATAGGCCAGCCGGCGAACCGCAACCCCAGGTAAGCCACCGCTGTGCCCACGGTCAGTGTGAAGGCGAGCAGCGGATTGATTCGCCGCAGAGCCAACGCCAACCCGCACACCACCAGGAGTGCAAGACCGAGCGCGGTTGCGGGACGGGCCTCTGGCTGGGTCACCCGAGCGACTTGCGACATCAGGGCCATGAACGTGGCGAAGATCACCGCCGTAGCCGCGTCCACTGCAGAACCCGCACGCACCATCACAGGATAGACATCTGCTGAGCACAGACCACCTGATAAAGCGCGTCCAATTCGGACGCCTGAGAATCGTCTCAGTGGCCGTGCACGGCAACATGGCTGTCGTCGTGCGGGGCAAGGATCACTTCTGATGCGGTCACCCCTGCCGACCGTCCGCGCACTTCGGTAGGCGCGGGTTTGATCCTGCACCAAGCTGCCGGCTGGGAAGCTCGCTTCCAGCCGCCCGGTCCCGGTCGGTCATCAGACGACGGCGACGACACGACGAACAAGGAGTGACACATGTGGTGGGACATCGTCCTCGGCATCGCCGTCGCGCTCATAGTCAGTTGGCTTCTGCTGATCGGGGCACTGATCATCGTTCGACCCGAAGCAGGCCTGTTGAAGGAGGCGCTGCGGATCCTGCCGGACCTGTTACGGCTTCTGCGCCGCTTGGCGGGAGACAAGACCCTGCCCCGCGGGGTTCGGGTTCGGCTCACCCTGTTGATGGTCTACCTGGCGATCCCGTTCGACTTGGTCCCCGACTTCATCCCCGTCCTGGGCTACGCCGATGACGCGATCATCGTCACAGCCGTCCTTCGCAGTGTCGTTCGTCGCGCCGGTCTGAATGCCGTACGGCGACACTGGCCCGGCACAGAGGACGGATTCACGGCCCTCTGCCGACTGACGGGTATCGCCGCGTCCGGAAAGACACGAGACCCCGACGAAACAGCCGAGGCATAGCGAAAACGCACGCTTAAGCATCACCCCGGGCTGTACGAGACGGCTTGTTAGGGTGGGGTCCGTTGGGCATGCAATCCACAACGCAGGGAGGGAGCGGGAGATGAGTCACAGCACGTCGCTGTCTGTCCCGCGGTCTGTTTCCCGGCGTGGTCTGGAACTGCGGTGCGGTGAGCCTACGGCGCCGGCGCCGCTTGAGTGGCGCCCGATCGGCACGAACGGCTACGTCAGCACATGGGGCGCACTGGTGAACGTCTG
This sequence comes from Planotetraspora thailandica, assembly GCF_016863335.1. GTDB lineage: Bacteria > Actinomycetota > Actinomycetes > Streptosporangiales > Streptosporangiaceae > Planotetraspora > Planotetraspora thailandica. The sequence goes on along the minus strand of NZ_BOOR01000053.1, from coordinate 69,563 downwards.
CATTCCGCAAGGTGCCTGAGCCCGCTCTGCGTTGAGCGGGACGCCGTCTCCCGCCTACCTGCCGCGATGTTCGCCCAAGTGCCGTCGCGTCGTTCCTGGAGCTGTTCTCATGTCTGCCTTCGCGCGGATGACCGCTGCGCTGCGCTCGGACGCGGTCAGTGGTTCACTGTTGATCGGCGCCGCTGTCGTGGCGCTGGTGTGGGCGAACTCCCCCCTGTCCGATGGTTATGAGTCGCTGCGCTCGTTCACCTTCGGCCCCGCCTGGTTGCACCTGAACTTGCCACTGCACGCCTGGGCGTCGGACGGTCTGCTGACGCTGTTCTTCTTCATCGTCGGCAACGAACTCAAGCAGGAAATCGCCCACGGAGAACTCCGCCACCCGCGCCATGCGATCCTGCCCATCGTCGCGGCGCTGAGCGGCGTCCTCATCCCCGCTGCGGTCTTCGTGGCCGTCAACCTCTTTCGCCCCCAGGCGATCAGCGGATGGGCCATCCCCATGTCCACCGACGCCGCTTTCGCCGTCGCCGTTTTGGCGGTCGTCGGTCGCCACCTTCCCTCACCGCTGCGCACGTTCCTGCTCACCCTGGCCACCGTCGATGACATGTGCGCGGTCATCGTCATCGCCGCGTTTCACACCGCAGGTCTGTCCCCTATGACCTTGGGCGGTGCCGTCCTGGGCCTGGCGGCGTTCGGGTACCTGCAAAACGGGCGGGGTCGCTTTCCAGACCGGGTACGAGCCGGCGTGCCCCAATGGCTCGTGTACGCGCCGCTGGCGGCTGCCATTTGGACGTTGACTCACGCCTCCGGTATTCACGCCACAATGGCCGGCGTCGCGATGGGCCTCCTGATGCGTACCTCCCCCCGCCCCGGCGAAAGGGCGAGCCCGTCACATCGAGCCGAGATCACGTTGCGACCGATCATGGCGGGGTTGGCGCTGCCGGCGTTCGCCCTCATGTCCGCTGGGATCGCCTTGGATGGGACGGACGGCTTCTGGTCCAGCACGATCACCTTCGGAATCCTTGGCGGTCTGATCGGCGGAAAAATGGTCGGCATCTTCGGCGGCACGTGGCTGATCGCCCGTATCACCCGCGCCGAGTTGAATCCGGGGCTGCACTGGCCTGACATCGCTGCTATCGGACTACTCGGCGGCATCGGATTCACCGTCTCCTTGCTGATCAGCGAGCTGTCATACACAGAAAGCGCCGCCCTCACCAATGCCAAGGGCGCCGTCCTGCTCGCCAGCGCCACTGCATCCGTACTCGCTGCCGTTTGCTTGGGCGCACGCAACCGCTACCGCCGACGCAACGTCGAACCGAATTAGGACGACGCCAGCGACAGGCGGCCTGAACTGCCGGCAGCCGAGAGGTGGAGGGTGACGGGAATCGAACCCGCTGTCAGCTTGAAAATCGGCTACTGATCTTCCTCGCTGAGCTCGGAGAGCACGTGCAACCCCAAGGGCCCTGACCCCGAAAGCGCTGGCCAGGGGCCTCTCCATGTGGAGCCGCCTTGGGGAATCGAACCCCAGACCTTCTGTTTACAAGCCGAATCCGATCTGTCCACAGCCGTCCGCCCATGGCAGAATGACCAGCTTAGGATCCCACCCGGCAGCCCGCAGACGTCTCTGCACCTGCCGGCGCACCGAGCATCCGCCCGCCGCACCCGGGCAGGCCGCGGCGCGGTGATCGTCCGGGACCCGTTCGGATCCACCCTGTTCGCCATACGACTCGCGAAGGCCCACGCCCGACGCCACGCCTGCCGCGACAGCGCCTGGCCGGCCGTGCTGGACCGCGGCACGGGAACCTGCCGTACGACGCCCGAGGCCGCATCCGCGGGCTGTGGCCGCTCGACCTGTCACACGGTCACACACGACGGGCGTTTGCTCGGCTGCTCGTGGTGTGCCTGAGTCACGTCGCCCCGGCACGGGTGAAATCCAGGGCGCCGAGCGCGTTGCAACCGTACGAATCGACGGATTTGCCGCGTTAAGTAAGTTAGCGCAGAGTTAAATACGTTATCGCCCGGTTAAATGGTGCATTGACGGGTTGAGTGGCATTTTGTCCAATGTTCGATTGTGCGCTTCCTCGAGGCAAAGCGAGATCTCTAGGTTCCTCTTGCTGCTACTTCCAGGTGCGCATCCCGAACGGGGACGTGCCCAACCCCTGTGGCAGTTCGACGGGAACGTCGACCTGCTCGCAAGCACGACGAAGGAATAGATTCATGCACGTCACGCGCCAGCGCGTCACGAAGGATCGTTTCGGACTCCGACTCACCGGCCGCCGGATCAACCTCCTCGCGGCCGCCACCGCCGCTCTGGTTGTCGCCGGCGGAGGCATCGCCTACGCCAACACCGGGGTGTTCGGCACCGACCAGGTCGCCCAGACCACCGACAAGGGCCTGGTCACGTCCGGCGACCAGTACATCAACCCGATCGGCGAGCGTCTCGTCCTCAACGAGGGCAAGATCATGTCGTCCTCGGTGAGCCCGGACGGCACCCACCTCGCGGCTTCGATCACCGACGGTGGGATGGCGCTCGCCATCATTGACCTGAAGAACTACAAGCTGCAGCAGTACGTCGGCAACAACGCCGCGGCGAATCTGCGCATCCCCGGTAACGACGTGGGCCAGGAAGGCCCCACGTACTCGCCCGACGGTAAGCAGCTGTGGCTGGGCCAGACCGACGGCTACACCAAGTTCACCGTGAACGCGGATGGCTCCCTCGCCGACCCGACGTTCATCACCATCGCCGCGCAGGGCTCGAAGCACGCGCTGGTGGGTGAGCCGGTGTTCTCCGCTGACGGCAAGACCGTGTACGTCGCCGTCAACGGCCAGAACCGGGTGGTCGCGCTCGACGCGGCGACCGGCGCCATCAAGCAGAGCTGGACCGTGGGCAACGCCCCGCGTGACATGGTCCAGGTCGGCAACAAGCTGTACGTCAGCAACGAGGGCGGCCGCCCGGCCAAGCCCGGCGAGACGACGATCAACTCGTACGGCACCCAGGTGCCGGCCGACCCGAAGACCGGTGCCACCACCACCGGTACGGTCAGCGTGATCGATCTGGCGAACCCGGCTGCCGCCCCGAGCAGCATCGACGTCGGTCTGCACCCGACCGCCGTCTACGCCAAGGACGGCGCGGTGTTCGTCACCAACACCGCCACCAACGACGTGTCGGTCATCGACACCCGCAAGGACAAGGTCGTCCAGACCATCGCCACCCAGCCGTGGCCGGAGGCCTCGGTCGGCTACGAGCCCGACGCGGTGACGCTCACCGACGACGGCCACCTGCTGGTGACCCTCGGCCGCGCCAACGCGATCGCCGTCTACCGGTACAAGAGCCCGCAGGAGCCGGTCAGCTACGTCGGCCTGCTCCCGACGGACTACTTCCCCTCCGAGATCACCACCGTCGGCAAGGACGTGCTGGTCTCCAACACCCGTGGTATCGACGCCCGTAGCCCCTCCAACTTCCCGCCGCCGGCCTGGTACCACGGCACCCACGACACGACCTCCAGCCTGCAGCGGTTCAGGCTGCCGGACGACAAGACCATCAAGTCCTACACGGCCAAGGTCTTCGAGCAGAACGGCTGGACCAACAACTCGGTCAAGATCGCCAACGGCAAGGGCCACGCCAACAAGAAGCCGGTGCCGGTCCCCGTACAGCTCGGCGACCCCTCGACGATCAAGCACGTCTTCCTGGTCGTCAAGGAGAACCGGAACTACGACGAGGTCTTCGGTGACATGCCGAAGGGCAACAACGACCCCAGACTGATCCAGTACGGCGAGAACGTGACGCCGAACCAGCACGCGCTGGCCACGCAGTTCGGGCTGTACGACAACGCCTACGACACCGGCACGAACTCCGCCGAGGGCCACAACTGGATCATGCAGGCCGACAACCCCGAGTACACCGAGTCCTCCGCTGGTGAGTACACACGCAGCTACGACACCGAGGACGACGCTCTGGGCCACCAGAAGACCGGCTTCATCTGGACCGGTGCGCAGGCGGTCGGCAAGTCCGTCAAGGACTTCGGCGAGTTCCAGTCGTTCGAGCAGAAGCCGGCGGACGCGACCTGGCAGAACCTGTACTGCGACGCCAAGGTCATGGACGCGACCGGGAAGCCCTCCGCCTACCCCATCAAGACGGGCTCGGCGATCCCGTCGCTCAACGCGGTGTCGGTGCCTGGCTTCCCGCAGTTCGACACCAGCGTCCCGGACGTTTACAAGTACGAGGTCTGGAAGCAGGACTTCGAAAAGAACGGCCCGGCGAACCTGAACATGTTCTGGCTGTCCAACGACCACACCGGCGGTTCGACGACCGGGCCCGCCCAGGTCGCCGACAACGACCTTGCCCTTGGCAAGATGGTTGACGAGATCTCGCACAGCAAGTACTGGAAGGACTCCGCGATCTTCGTGGTCGAGGACGACTCCCAGGGCTGGGTCGATCACGTCGACGGCCACCGTGCTCCGATCCAGATCATCAGCCCCTGGGCCCAGCACGGCACCGTGGACAGCCACTACTACACACAGATCACCATGGTTCGCACCATCGAGCAGATGCTCGGGATCCACCCGATGAACCAGCTGGACAGCGCCGCCACTCCGATGGCTACGGCGTTCACCGCCACGCCCGACTACACGCCGTTCACCGCTGTGCCCAACCGGACCTCGCTGACCCTGGGTCTGTCCACCCCGCCGTCCTGTGGCCTGGACACCCCGGCGCCGCAGAACCCGAACGCCGCACCCGCGCCGACGACGGCGAAGGTGCCGGCGGCCGAGCAGCAGGTGGCGGCGCAGTGGCAGACCTGGAAGGGGAAGCAGGCGTTCACCGGGCCCAACGCCAAGGCCGACTCTGCTCCTCCGGAGCAGATGAAGCGCTTCGCGTGGTACGAGGCGCACGGGTGGACCAAGCCCTTCCCGGGTGACGCCAAGATCTACGCCCCGAACGACGTTCCGGGCGCCTACATCCCGTCGTCGGACAACGACTGACGCAGGCTGATCACATAGGGGGCCCCTGGCCGGCGTCACCGCCGGCCAGGGGCTTTTCCATGTGGAGCCGCCTTGGGGAGTGGGGCACCCGGACAGTGTTCTTCGCCGAACCCCGCGCCAAGCGCTGCCACCGGGGTCACCTGCCCACGGCGTATCGGTCCTCCTCGTGCACCTCAGTACCGCCGACGGTCCGCTCGTACGCCGTCGCAGGACCGACATTCCAGGATTCGGCAGGGTTGTATGATGAGCTTGTATAACAACCTCGATTGACCGTACCCCGGAGACGATGCCACGTGGTCGACCGCCTCTCCTTCCTGTCCGAGGAGATCCCGCGAGACACCGGCGTCCCGCTGCGGGCCCGGGTCCACAGCCGCATCCTCGACGCCATCCGCTCCGGAGTGCTGCCGCCCGGGTCCATGATCCCGACGGAGACGGAGCTCGGACAGCTCATGGGGGTCAGCCGTACTGTTGTGCGGGAGGCCCTGATGCTCCTGGACGAGGATGGTTTCCTCTTCTCCCGCCGCGGCGTCGGGCGCTTCGTGGCCGACACCCTCCCGCCGATGGGACTCGAACGCATCAGACCGCTCGAGGAACTCCTGAGCACGCCGGCGTCTCCGATCGTGCTCAGCCGCAGCGAAGTGACGCTCCAGCATCAGTCCGCCACCTTCGTCACCGAGGAACTGGGACTGCGGGCCAACGCTGCGACTTGGTTCTTCGAGACCGTCCTGTCCCGCGACGCCGAGGTGGTCGCACTCAGTCAGGAGCACTTCCCTGCCGCTGGGGCGATCGACGTCGACACCAGTGACGCGATCGCCGCCGCCATGCGGGCGGCCGACAGCGGCAGCCTGCTGTCGATCCTCCTGGACAAGTACGGGCCGCGGATCGGCCCCGGAGCCGTCCGGATCATGCCGGGCGCTCCCGGTGCGTCACGTGCGGCGCTCCTCGGAATCCCCGCGAGCGAGCCCGTCCTGATCATGACGCAGACGGCCGCACTGGGCGGCGCGCCGTGCTACCTCGCCAAGCACCTGGTCCTCAGCCGGGCAGGCCACCTGTCCATCCTGCAGACCGGCTAGCGGCGCCCTCCCCCGGCCCCGCTCGCCGGGCCGCGGCCGTCATCCACCCCGTTGCAAGGATCACCATGCCGTACACCGTCGTCCTGCGTCGTCCCTACGTCGGCCGTCTCCTGGGCGGCTCCCTGATCGGGCGCCTCCCCGCAGCGATGGCCGCCCTGGCCATCGCGCTGACACTCCGTCAGACAGGCGCCGATTACGCGACCGTGGGGCTGGTCACCGGAACCTTCGCCGTGGCGCAGGCGATCGCGGGGCCGCTCCTCGGGCGCTGCGTCGACCGGCTCGGGCAACCGAGGGTCCTCACCGCCTCGGCGATCGTCGCTTCAGGCGGATACGCGGTGCTGGCGCTGGCACCGCACAGCACGGCACTCGCCTTCCTCGGCGCTGTCATCGCCGGAGCCGCCACCCCTCCCCTCGAGCCGTGCCTGCGGGCCCTGTGGCCGCAACTGGTGGAGCCCCGCGAACTGGAATCCGCCTACTCCTTGGACGCCGGAGCCCAGGAACTGCTCTTCATCGCCGGACCACTGGCGGTGACCGGCATCGCGGCGGCGGGATCGCCCCGGGCGGCCCTGTGGGTGTCGGCGGCTCTCGGCCTCGTGGGCGCCCTCCTGATGGGCACCTCGGAGCCTTCACGATCATGGGCACCGGCCGTGCGGACACCGCACTGGCTCGGTGCTCTGCACAGCCCCGCCCTGCTGCTGCTCATCCTCGGCCTGGCCGGAGCAGGATTGGCTGTGGGGTCGTTCAACGTCTTCAGCGTGGCCTATGCCGACTCCCACCACATTCCGGGCGGAGCCGGGACCCTGCTGGCGTTGAACGCCACGGGGTCCCTCATCGGCGCGATCTTCTACGGGACCTACGGCGCACGCCACTGGCGGGCCGCACCCGCGCGGAAGGCGGTGTTGCTGGCGTTCGGCATGGCGGCCTCCTATTGGCTGGTGGCCCTCGTGCCCGGACCGCCCGGCATGGCGGTGGTCGCCGTCGTCACCGGACTCTTCTTCGCACCGCTGCTGTCCGTCTCCTTCGGCATGGTGGGCGACCTCGCCCCTGAGGGAACCGTCACAGAGGCGTTCTCCTGGTTGGTGACCCTGGTGGGCGCCGGCATCGCTGGCGGCTCGGCCGCCGGCGGATCGCTGTTGCTCCACGGCGGGCCGGCTGTCGCCGCGGTGATGGGCGCGTGCGGAGTCACCGCGGGCGCGGCGCTGATGCTCGCCGGTCGGCAGATGTTCATCACCTCTCCCTCACAGACCTGACCCCGGCCCCCGACCAGCCCCGACACGGCAGCCGCCCCCGATCAATGATCACGTAAGGTGCCGTCGGTCGGGTCCTGCTGTGGAATCGGGCCTTGAGGGACGCTACGGCGCCCCGCGTAGTAAATGGCATTGATCGCCGCCATGAGCAGACCAAGTGCGATCAGTCCGGCCACGCATGTCCCGATCGCTGCGAGCCGGTTCAGCCGGTACTCGGAGGCACCGTAGGCGAACACGGCCCAGGGAAGTGCCACCATGACGATGGCCAGGGGAAGCTGCCGGTTCCACCGCATGCATACGGCAGAGACGATCAGTGCGGTCACCAGGACAGGCCCTACCAAGGAACCCACATCCTTAAGGACGACAGGGCTGAGGTACCAAGGGGCGACGGGCGTAGCCCAGGGAAGACTGTCGGCGTAGATGAAGCCATGAACGAGCGTGGCGGCCGAGAGGATCCCAGTGATGGTGACGGTGGCGATCACCAGAGTCTTGCGGTCCGACGGCAAGCGTTTCAGCGGATCGACCGGCGCAGCCAACACGATGCTCCCAAGCAGCGTCAGGGCGCTCAGCAGGTAGAGCCGTGGCCGGTCTACGCCGGTCAGCCACGCGAGGGGAATGATCGCAACTGACGCGGCCACTGCCACCGCTGTCAGGAACCGTGCCACGCCGCTTCGGCCAGTGATAGTCGTTAAGAACACCAGCAGCCACGTGAGATAGACGATGGGGCCCAGCGTGGGGAAAGGGCCGAGATGACCGAGGTACTGATCACGAAGATAGGGGTTAGGGGCCCAGGTCCATTCGGCGCAGACAAGGAACACACCTGACAGTGCGATGGCCGACGCTGCAGCCAGGGGTGCGGCGCTGGCCGCCAATGTCCCTGGCACCGAACCGACAGTCAGTCCGATGCGTTGCCGGAGCGCGTGGACAGCGAGATCGGCCGCTTCGCGCACGGCCTCGATTGGTCCGCGTCCGGCCAGCGAGTCACGCGCCGTGCTAGTGATCTCCGACTGATGCTCGGCGCGATAGGCCAGCGGGTACAGGCCGACAATGATCCGGATGAGGCGCTCTGACACCGTCATGCCGTCACCTCCCCCGCCCGCAACCGCAGGCGCCGGTCCGCCTCCCGAAGGGTGGCGCGCAACCGTTCCATCTCCATGGCCAGCACATCGGCGCCCGCGCCGGTCAGCGCGTAGTAACGCCGGTGCCGCCCGTCAACCACATCCTCACCGACGACATGCACCCAACCTTCTTGCTGTAGGCGGGACAACGCGGCATACAGCGTTCCCGTTCGCAGTCTGATCCGCCCAGAGGAGATGTCCTCGACCTCCTTGATGAGCGCGTATCCATGCCGAGGGGCATCGGCCAGGGCGGTGAGCAGCAGCAGCGTCGGCTCCTGCATCGTCGTCGGTGCCATGCGTGCATGATAAGACGACGATCAGCATATGTCGATGAAGAGGGCATGTAGCGTTACATCTCGATGGCACGTGGGCCGACGCCACGCATGCCATCACATGCAGCTGCAGCACACCGCGTTCTCTGCGGTGCTTTCATAACGCGCGTCCCTAACCGCGCTCAGGCTCTGCGACTTAGGCAGCGACGATCCGACGCGATGTCTTTCAAGACTGTCTCCCTTCCATCACTCTTGACTGCCAAGTACTTTGCACTACAAAGTTAGCCATCGGTGGACAGTGCTCGCTGTCCAGACTCCGAATGCGAGCAGGGGATACTGCATGGACACACCTGCCCTAGCCGGTTCTGAAGAACCCGAGGCGTGGCCTCAAGAGCCAGGCGCATTGCTCGCTGAGACCGACGCATTGCGATCAAAGACGCGGATGCAGTTGCGAGGCTCGTGGGTGCCGCTGCTGGGCTTTGGCCTCATGTCACTCGCGGCGGTTCCCTTCGCCCGCTATGCCTTCAACTTCGGCGCACATGGTCGATCGGTGGCCTCCTATCCGGCTTTCGCGTACGCCGAACTGAAGGGACTGTGTGTCGTCCACGTCCCCGGCACTCCTTGCAATGCCCACGAGTTCGACGGGGCGATCCTGCAATTCGTAGCGTGGGGGCTCTGGTTCCTGCTGTTGCCTCTGGACTGGCTGGCCTTCGCTCGTTGGTATCGCCGGCGTGGCGAAAGTCGCGGAATCCTACCCCGCCGGGCTCGATGGGTCTGGGCTACGAGGATCACACTTGTGCTGGTTATGTTGGCGTTGCTCGCTCTCCTTTTCATCGGCGAGCAGCCTTGGGAGGCGGTTCTCATCGAGAACGCGTATACGTGTCCGTGGTATGTCGTAGGGGTGGGCCTCCTTGTTCTCGGCCTTCTCGAACGTAGTTGGATCACTGCTGTAGCGGGACTGTGCCATGCGGCGCTGCTGTCGGCATACCTCTCCTCATCTTGGGGCGCCGGTTGGCTCCCGTGGGCGTACCCCGCCGAGTCAGGCTGGACCGATGGCCCGCAATTCAAAGCGTTCCTACTGGCAGCGATTCTGCTTGTCGCGGGCCTTGCGGAATGGGGATCGGCGATGCTGCAACGTGCACCGCGCACTACCGCGCTGATCACAAGAACCACATGAAAGCGGACGCCTCGCCCGCAGAACCCGATGACGCGGGCGTGCTTCATCCGACGTATGCGCTGGACGACACCGTTCACCAGCGCGTACGGCTCGGCATCCTCTCGATCACTCGCGAGGCCGATCAGGTGGAGTTCGGTTTTCTCAAGAACCAGCTCGCGGTCACCGACGGCAACCTGTCGCGGCACCTGAAGGTGCTCGAAAACTCGGGCTTGATCGCCATGCGCAAGGGCTACGAGGGCAGGCGTCCCCGAACGTGGGTCTCAATTACCTCAAAGGGCAAGCGCGCGTTGGATGCCGAGGTTCAAGCGCTTCGCAGGCTCGTCCACCGCCTGGACACGGGAGGGACGTCGTCCTGAATTACTCCGTCCAGGTCGGCGCCCTTTCGTACGTCCGCTATTTTGGCGTCTCCGCTTATGCACTGAAGATCTCGGAGACCGCCGGACATCCCGTGTGATCATCCTCGATGAATCCTGCCGCAGCCAAGCGGATGCACTCATGAGATCGCATTCCAATCAGGGACGATCACGGTGACGTGCTGAGACGTGACGGTCACCTGGACCGAGGCCGACTGCCCCTCCAAGGCTGACGGCTGACATCTACGGCCACCTCATGGAGGGTGATCGGCGCGCGGCGACCGAGGCCATTTCCGGCGCTCTCCTGGGGAAACGGGGGCCAGTGGCTCCCAAAGGCTCGGAAGAGACCGGATGATCCACCAAATCACAAGGCCCCTGACGGCGAATCGCCTGGTCAGGGGCCTTTCCATGTGGAGCCGCCTTGGGGAATCGAACCCCAGACCTTCTGTTTACAAGACAGATGCTCTGCCGATTGAGCTAAGGCGGCGTATCGGCACGAGTCTAGTGGTCGACCGCCCCTACCGTCACCGGTGAATCACCGCCGACGATGCCGGGCGGCCTCGTAGAGGGCGATGCCGGCGGCCACTCCTGCGTTGAGCGACTCGGCGGCGGCGAACATCGGAATCTTCGCGACCTGGTCGCACGATTCGCGGACAAGGCGCGACAGGCCCTTGCCCTCCGAGCCGACGACCACGACGAGCGGCTCGGCCAGCAATTGCACGTCCGCGATGTCGACCGTGGCCGAGCCGTCCAGGCCGATCACGAACAGGCCTTCCTCACGGTAGGTCTGCAGCGCCTGGGTCAGGTTGGCCGCCCTGGCGACCCGGAGATTGGCCAGCGTGCCTGCCGAGGTCTTCCACGCTCCGGCGGTGACTCCGGCCGATCGGCGTGCCGGGACCAGCAGGCCGTGGGCGCCGAACGCCGTCGCCGACCGGGCGATGGCGCCCAGGTTGCGGGGGTCGGTCACGCCGTCCAGCGCGACGATCAGGGGCACTTCGGCCGCGGCACGCGCCGTCTCGACGAGGTCTTCGGGGTGCGCGTACTCGTACGGGGGGATCTGCAGGCCCACACCCTGGTGCACGCCGCCCTCGGTCAGCCGGTCGAGGCGGTCGCGCGAGACCTCGAGCAGCGCGATCCCACGGTCAGCAGCGATCTTGATGGATTCCCGGACACGATCGTCGTTGTCGATCCGCTGCGCCACGTACAACGCGTTCGCGGGCACCCCGGCCCTGAGCGCCTCAAGCACGGGGTTGCGGCCGCCGATGACCTCCGGCGCGTCGTCCCTGCGTGCCCGCGGGGCGGGCCGGGCCGTACGCGAGGGGCGCCCGGCCGCCTCGCGCTCGATCCGCTCGGCGCGCGCCTTGTCCTTGTACCAGTGCCGCATGTGCGCGGGAGGCGTCGCCCCCCTGCCCTCCAGGGAGCCCTTGCCCTTGCCGCCGGTTCCCCGGCTCGCACCCTGCCTCTTCGAGGACTTCCCTGAAGCCTTTCCAGCCATGGTCTCTAGGGTACGGCCACGCCTACCGTGCCAGCTCCCATCGAGGACCCTGGGGGGTGTCCTCCACGACGATTCCGGCTGCGGCGAGCTGGTCGCGGATCGCGTCGGCGGCGCCGTAGTCCTTGCGCGCCCGGGCGGCCTGCCGCTGCTCCAGCGCGACGGCCACCAGCGCGTCGACGACCTCCCTGAGCCCGCTGTCGCCGGTGGTGCGCCACTGCGGCGATCGCGGATCCAGGCCCAGCACGTCGAGCATGTTCTGCGTCTCGGCCAGCAGCCGGGCGACCTGCTCCTTGTTGCCGTGAGCCAGGGCGACGTTGCCCTCGCGCACCACTTCGTGGATCACGGCCAGCGCCTGGGACACGTTGAGATCGTCGTCCATGGCGTCCACGAACGCCTGCGGCAGCGGCGCGGCGGCGTCCACATCGTGGATCACCTCGGCGGCCCGCGTGACGAAGCCTTCGATCCGCCGATATCCGGCCGCCGCCTCCTGGAGCGCCTCGTCCGAATAGTCGATCGGCGAGCGGTAGTGGGCCGCGACCAGGTAGTACCGCAACTCGACGGCACGGACCTTGTGGAACATCTCGGGGATCAGCAGCGAGTTGCCGAGCGACTTGCTCATCTTCTCGCCGCCCAGCGTCAGCAGGCCGTTGTGCAGCCAGTAGCGGGCGAACCCGTCGCCGGCGGCCTGCGACTGCGCGATCTCGTTCTCATGGTGCGGGAAGATCAGGTCGACGCCGCCGCCGTGGATGTCGAAGGTTTCGCCCAGATATTTGGTGGCCATCGCCGAGCACTCCAGGTGCCAGCCGGGACGGCCGCGTCCCCACGGAGTGGGCCAGGTCGGCTCTCCCGGCTTGGCGCCCTTCCACAAGGCGAAGTCGCGGGGGTCACGCTTGAGCGAGTCGGTGTCGGTGTCCCCGGCCGCCCACATGTTCTCCAGCTTCTGGTTGGAGAGCTTGCCGTACCTGTCGGCATAGGACATGACGTCGAAGTAGACGTCGCCGCCGGCCGCGTAGGCGTGGCCCTTGTCGATCAGCCGCCGCATCAGCTCGACCATCTCGGGCACGTGACCCATCGCGCGCGGCTCAACTGTCGGCGGCAGGCAGCCGAGCTGGTCGTACGCCCAGGTGAACGCCCGCTGGTTGCGCTCCGCGACGACGAACCAGGGCACGTCCTCAGCGGCGGCCACACGAATGATCTTGTCGTCGAGGTCGGTGACGTTGCGGCAGAAGGTCACGTCGAACCCCTGCCGCATCAGCCACCTGCGGAGCACGTCAAAGTTGACGCCGGATCTGATGTGGCCGATGTGGGGCGGAGCCTGGACGGTCGCACCACACAGGTACATCGAGACCCGGCCGGGCTCGACCGGTACGAATTCACGGACCGTACGCGTGCTGGTGTCGTAGAGGTTCAGGCTCACGAAGGCAAGGCTAACGCCTTATGCCACAGCACAGACCTACTTGAGCCGCCGTGAGCGTCGCCCGCGTCGCCTTTCCCTCACCCATCACAGCCACTTCAAACCCATAAGTCACTTCATAAGCTGAGATAACCACGTTAGTGCTGGTAGACCTTCTGCGGGGCGATGCGGGCAATCACGCGCTGATTGTCCGGGTTCTGCTCTTCGTACGGCTTGCCCGCGTACTTGAGCGACAGCGTCTGGATGAGCGAGCCCTCGGGGTCGTCCTCCAGCGAAACGGTCCCGCGAATCTCCGCATACCTGTACGGATTGGCCGGGTCGATCACGACGATCGCGACGCGGGGATCCCGGACCATGTTCAGGTGCTTACGGCGACCCTTGACGGTCGAGAAGATGATCTCGTCCCCTTCGGCCGCGACCCACACCACCGAGGACTGAGGCCCTCCGTCCGGGTTGACGCTCGTGATCGTGGCGTAGTTCGTCCCGTCGAAGAGATCGCGGACATCGTCAAGCAGCATCGGTTCGCCTCTCACATATTTGCCGAGGCAACGATCTTGCCACTCCCCCGGCGACGATCTCCAGTGCGATCGGCCCACTGACCCGACCGGAATTCTCCTGATTTTCAGGTACTCAACCGCCTTCACCGGGCCGGTCAAGCGGTCGGTGTCATTCTGTAGGCTCGGAAGGCCATGGACGCGACTCCCCCCGGAGCGGCAGGCATCGCCTCCCGCCCGTCCACCACGACCCCCGCCGTTTCGACTCACGCCGCCACGGACCCCGCAGGATCGGCCTTCACCGGCATCCCCCTGGTCCTCCGCCGCCTGGCGATCGGCCTCGCCGCGCTCATCGTGGCGGTGCTCGCGGGCGCGGCCTGCGCACTGTCCTTCGACGACATTCGCGCGCTCGCCATCACCGGTCAGGCGCGGCCCCACCTCTCCTACCTCTACCCGACGGCCTTCGACGCCCTTCTGGTGTTGTCCTTGGTCACCATTCCGCTCCTGCGCGGCGGACGCCTGCTGGTCCGCGCTCAGGCCGCTCTCGTCTTCGTCGTTCTGCTGGCGACGGCCGGTGCGGCGACGGTCGCCACCGCGACACACGTGGTCTTCGACATCGAAGGAGCGGCGATCGTCGTCGGGCTCGTGCCCTGGGTCATGCTGGTCATCGGTTTGTGGATGTTGTTGCTCCTGCTGAAGCACGCACGCGCGTCGCGAGCCGACCTGGACGGCACCGCCGACCCCGGCGACATCGTGCCCTTCATCGAGGATCGCCACCCTCACCCCGTCGGCGGCCCGACGGCCCCCTATCCCGCGCTGCCCGGTGTCGACGCCTCTCCAGAGCAGGCTCCGCCGCTTCCCGCGATCCCGTCGGCCGCGCATCAGCTCCCCTCCGACGACGCGATCACCGGGCACCTCGAAGCCGACGAGCCCACCGACACACCCGCCGACGAGCCCACCGACGCACCCCCCGGCACACCCGCCGACGAGCCCGTACGGACCACGTCCGACGCTGGGCCGGCTCCGGAGGCCCTGCCCGTGGTCCCGCCGACGGCGGCGCCGAAGACTCCTGTGGTCAGCGACCTCGAGTCGGCGTTCGAAGACGACCGGCCCGCCCCGAGCCGGCCCAACCGGCCCAACCGGCCGATCCGCTGGGGCGACTTCGTCCGCCCCCACACCGGTGACGTGCTCGTGCACCCCCGCACCCCGGCGACGCCGCCTTCTCCTGTCCAGGCAAGCCCGGCCGAGCCGAACCCCGCCGAGCTGAGCCCGGTTGTCGACGCGAGCCCGGCGGCCGAGCCGAACCCTGCCGAAGTGACCCCGGTTGCCGACGTGAGCCCGGCCGAGCAGGGTCTCGCCGACCCAGGCCCGGCCGATGCACCCGCCGCCCGAGGTGGAACCGAGAACGACTCCGCGCGACCGTCCGCCGAACGGCAGGACTTCCTCCAGACCATCGAGGCCGCCCTTCCTGACCCGGCGGCCACCAACCCGGTCCCCGCCCCCGTGACCATCGAGAGCCCGCGGATCGAGACCCCGCAGATCGACGCGGCGGAGATCGATGCGGCCGAGGTCGACACGCAGCCGCTGCGCCAGATCAAAGCCGTGCCAGATCCCGCCCACACCTCCGAGCTCGCCGATCCTGAGGAGCACGCGGAGGCCGAGCAGTACAGCCCGGAGATCGAGACGGTCCCGGCGGGCGGGGAGGAGCCGCCGCCGTCCGGACGCCTGCGCAGCACCCCGCTCCCGCCCAAGTGACCTGACCCCGGGGGTTGCCAGGCCATGGCGCGGCAGGGTCGTTCCGCGCGTATGAGACGGGCATGAGAAGGCCCCCCCGGCGGAGGCCGGAGGGGCCTTCTCGACGTTCGGAGGGCCGTCACCCTCCACAGACCTCACACGCGGGTTTTGCCACTTCTGCCACGGATAGCGGAGACGAGGGCGACACCGACAACCGCCAGCACCACCTGCATCACAAGCTCGATCCAGTCGATGCCCGGGGTGGTCGCGACGCCCAGGTTCTGGGCAATGGCCGTTCCGATTAGTGCCGCGACGATGCCGACGACGATGGTCAGGATCCAACCGATCGCCTGCTTGCCCGGCAGGAACAGACGCCCGAGGGCACCGATGATCGCACCGATGACGATGGCGCCGAGGATGGACTGGATTGTCATATCGACCTCCCGTTGGGGGGTTGCCCCCTTCACTCTCAGGAGATTCGCTACCCTGCGCCCGCGAATTATGCACCCGTCGAACGAAAAAGAGGGCGGCGACTCCTTACCGCGCCTGGTCGAAGTCGCCGCCCGCCGTACTAATAAGACGCGTCCGGGTGTTTTCTGGTTGTCATGTCCGTTTGGACCGCACCATTTCGCCCGGCATCAGCCGAAGATGATCGCGTTGGCGATGGCCGCTACGCCCTCTCCCCTGCCGGTGAGGCCCAGGCCGTCCGTCGTGGTAGCGGTGACGCTCACAGGGGCGCCTGCGGCCGTTCCGAGGGCCTTCTCCGCCTCCGTACGGCGGGGCGCCAGCTTGGGCCGGTTACCGATGATCTGAACCGCTATGTTGCCGATCTCGAATCCGGCGGCCCGCACCTGGCGTGCGGTCTCCTCCAGGAGCGTGATTCCCTGAGCACCGGCCCAGCGCGGGTCCGATGTGCCGAACAGACCGCCGATGTCCCCGAGCCCGGCCGCGGACAGCAAGGCGTCGCAGCAGGCGTGCGCCGCCGCGTCGCCGTCCGAATGTCCCGCGAGCCCGGTCTCACCCGGCCAGTGCAGGCCGGCGAGGTGAAGCTCCCTGCCGAAAGCAAAAGGGTGGACGTCGACTCCGACGCCCACCCTTGGCGATGTCGTTTTCAGGAGTTCAGCACCTCGTCGAGCAGCGCCTCAGCCTTGTCCTCGTTGGTCTTCTCGGCCAACGCGAGCTCGCTCACCAGGATCTGGCGCGCCTTGGCCAGCATGCGCTTCTCACCCGCGGACAGGCCCCGCTCCTTGTCGCGTCGCCACAGGTCACGAACGACCTCGGCCACCTTGTTGACGTCACCGGACGCCAGCTTCTCGAGGTTGGCCTTGTAGCGGCGGGACCAGTTGGTGGGTTCCTCCGTGTGCGGCATGCGCAGCACGTCGAAAACTCTCTCGAGCCCCTCTTGCCCGACGACGTCGCGCACACCGACGAGCTCGGCATTCTCCGCTGGCACCTGTACGGTGAGGTCGCCCTTGTCGACCTTCAGAACCAGGTAGGTCTTTTCCTCACCTTTGATGGTTCGGGTCGTGATGGCCTCGATCCGAGCAGCCCCATGGTGGGGGTAGACGACAGTGTCGCCGACCTGGAAAGTCATGTGACGAGTACCCCTTCCGCTGTACTTCAGGGTACCACGCGATTACAGACTCCCGGAACAGTGAAAGGAACATAACTGCAGGTCAAAGCCTCGTTTTGGGACTTGACAACCGGTCGACTCTATGAATGGCATTCCCGACATACAGGGTGACCTGCACTGCTACGGCGTGGCACCGGGGAGCCGGGTGGGGACCGCCGGGGAGCCCAGATAGGCTGATTCCCGCCCTTATACCTGTGCACCAAGGAGTACTCGAACCGTGACCAGCACCCGCCACCGCAGGGCGATCGCCGTAGCCGGGTTCTTCGCCTCAATCCCTGCCCTGGCCGCGTGTGGCGCCGGGTTCGAAGCCAACACCAACAAGGCGTACGCGCCGACCGAGGCGGGCGTGCTCATGCAGGACGACGGCTCGACCCGCACCTACGGCGACAAAGGCATCATGATCAGCCAGGCGTTCGTCCTCGGACCCGACTCGGGACAGCAGATCGCCGCGGGGAGTTCGGCGCCTCTCCACCTGACGATCGTGAACCGCGAGAGCGCCCCGGACACCCTGATGGGCATCGCGTCCGCCGACGGGCAGCTGAGCTCCGTGACCCTGCCTGCGCCGGTCCCGCTGCTGAACGACCAGGCGGCCAAGACGCCTCAGGCCACGGTGGACGGCCTCAAGGAGCCCCTCCTGGGTGGCGAGAGCCTCAAGCTGACCCTGCAGTTCGCCAATGCCGGCGACATCACGATGTGGGTGCCCGTCGTGACGCGGAGCCGGGAGTTCGCGACGCTGCCCCCGGCGCCGACGCCCACCCCGACTTCCCTCCCGACCGCTCCGGCCGACACGAGCGGAACGACCGGTACGACGCCGACCCCCACCGGCACGCCCGCAGGATGACGGACGGCCAAAAGGCATAAAGGCTCTGCCCGGTACGGCATGCCGTACCGGGCAGAGCCTTTTCTACGGGTGAGGTCAGTCCTCGGCGGGATCGAACTTGTAGCCCAGCCCGCGCACCGTGAGGATGCAACGCGGGTTCGACGGATCCGACTCGACCTTGGCGCGCAGCCGCTTCACGTGGACGTCCAGGGTCTTGGTGTCCCCGACGTAGTCGGCGCCCCAGACCCGGTCGATGAGCTGACCTCGGGTCAGCACCCGGCCGGCATTGCGCAGGAGCACCTCGAGCAGCTCGAACTCCTTCAGGGGAAGCTGTACCTGCTCTCCGCGCACCGCCACGATGTGCCGGTCGACGTCCATGCGCACCGGACCCGCGGCGAGGATCGCCGACTCCAGCTCCTCGACGTCTCCCTGCCGGCGCAGGACGGCCCGGATGCGCGCCACCAGCTCACGCGACGAGAAGGGTTTGGTCACGTAGTCGTCGGCGCCGAGCTCCAGCCCGACGACCTTGTCGATCTCGCTGTCCTTCGCGGTCAGCATGATCACAGGTACCTTCGACCTCTGCCGGAGCGAACGGCACACCTCCGTGCCGGGCAGGCCCGGCAGCATCAGGTCGAGTAACACGAGGTCGGCGCCGTTGCGGTCGAAAGTGTCCAACGCCTCGGGCCCGCTGGCCGCGACAGCCACCTCGAACCCTTCCTTGCGCAGCATGTAGGACAAGGCGTCGGAAAACGACTCCTCGTCCTCCACGACGAGTACTCGAGTCACTTCGTGGCCTCCAGGGGGCTGGTAGTGCGTTGTTCGGCGACCGCCGTCCCGCCGAATGCGGGCAGGCGAAGGGTGAAGGTGGATCCGGAGCCTTCCTTGCTCCAGACCGTCACCTCGCCGCCATGGGCGACGGCGACGTGCTTCACGATGGCGAGCCCGAGCCCCGTACCACCGGTCGCTCGGGACCGGGCCGCATCGACCCGGAAGAACCTCTCAAAGATACGTTCCTGTGCGCTTTCGGGAATACCGATCCCCTGGTCGCTGACGCTCACCTCGACCGTCCGCCCGGCCGGCCTGGCGCTCACCACGACGCGGGTGTGCTCCGGGCTGTAGGCCACGGCGTTGTCGATCAGGTTGCGCAGGGCGGTGACGAGGAGTTCGTCGTCACCCCAGATCCTCAGACCGTCGGTGCCGCCGGCCACCAGCGTGATGTCCTTCGCGGACGCCTTGGTGTTGCACCGGTCGATGGCCTCGTGCACGGCCTCGTCGATGGGGACGGGGCCGGGAGTCGGCACCGGCTCTCCACCCTGGATCTTGGACAGCGTGATCAGGTCCTGCACCAGGTAGGTGAGGCGGGCCGCCTCGTGTTGCATCCGCCCGGCGAACCGGGTGACGGCCTCGGGGTCGTCGGCCGCGTCCTGGATCGTCTCGGCGAGCAGGCTCAACGCGCCGACCGGCGTCTTGAGCTCGTGGCTCACGTTGGCGACGAAGTCCCTGCGGACGGCCTCGACCTGACGGCGCTCGGTCTGGTCCTCGGCGAGGACGAGCACCTGCCCGTTGGAGCCCAGCGGGGCCACGCGGACGGCGAAGGTCGTCGATTCCTGGCCGAACTTGCGGCCGGCCGTCTCGATCTCGCTCTCGCGGATCTCGCCGTCGCTGCGGACCTTCCTCGCGAGGGCGAGCAACTCCGCCGCCATGAGAGAATCGCCACGCACCAGGCCGAAGGCCCGGGCCGCCGAGCTCGCCCGCATGACCCGGTCGTCGCGATCGAGAACGACCGCCGACGAGGGAAGCACTGCGAGGACGGACGCGACTCCCGGCGACAGCATGTCGTCGACGGGCTCAGCCTCACCGCCCTTGTCCGTCTGCCGCCGGATGGCCAGCATGACGAACGTGCCGAGGACGAATCCGCCCAAGGCCGCCAAACTTGCCAGCAACTCGTTCACTCTTGAATGCTAGGCGGGATTTCCGGTTACCTGACCTGGGGGATAGGCCATGACCATGGTGTTTCTGGGAAAGTTCATTCGATGGCAGTGATTCGTTCACGAAATCACGCGTAGCGTTGCGGCATGCGCGACGCCTATCACGATGAGCTGGAATCCCTGACGGGACAGCTGGTGGAAATGACCCGCCTGGTCAGGTCCGCCATGTCCCGGGGAACCACGGCACTCCTGGACGCCGACCTGCAGCTCGCCGAGAGCGTTATCTCCCAGGATGGTGAGGTCGACCGGATCTACAACGAGATCGAGACCTCCATTTACGAGTTGATGGCGACGCAACAGCCGGTCGCCGTCGACCTGCGCACCGTCGTGACGGCCCTGCGGATGGCGTCCGACCTCGAGCGTATGGGCGACCTCGCCGAGCACATCGCCAAGATCGCCCGGATGCGCCACCCCGTGTCCGCGATCCCCCCGGAGCTCCGCGACACCATCGTCGAGATGGGCGCGATCGCCGAGAATCTGATCACCAAGACCGGAAGCTGCATCGCCTCCCGCGACATCGAGCTCGCCAAGGAGCTCGAAGAGGACGACGACGCGATGGACCGCCTGCACCGGCGGCTGTTCCGCGTCCTGCTCTCCGAGGACTGGTCGCACGGCATCGAGCCGGCGATCGACATCACCCTGGCCGGCCGCTACTACGAGCGCTACGCCGACCACGCCGTACGGGTCGCCCGTGACGTGGTCTACCTCGTCACCGGCACCCGTGAGGACGAGGCCCCAGCCAACTGATCCCTCCAGGGGCACAGAAGCCCCGGTCCTCGGGGGGCCGGGGCTTCTGTGTTTCTATGCCTCGCCTCCGGCGAGGCGGGCTCGGGCGCTGTGCTCAATTGCCTCGCCTCCGGCGAGGCGGGCTCGGGCGCCTTGAGGCGATGCCTTCCCTCGTCACGTCCTCGCTCGTACCTCGCTGCGGGCGTTCCTCAGTCCAGGCACCGCCGCGCCCTCGCAAGACGGGCGGCCTTCCTGATTCCAGATGCGGCCGCGCCTTCGCTGTGCTTGTTGGCCTCGCCTCCGGCGAGGCGGGCTCGGGCGCCTTGAGGCGATGCCTTCCCTCGTCACGTCCTCGCTCGTACCTCGCTGCGGGCGTTCCTCAGTCCAGGCACCGCCGCGCCCTCGCAAGACCGGCGGCGTACCTCAATTCAGGCACCGCCGCGCCCTCGCGGGACCGGTGGCGGTCCGGTCCCGCGTGGGAGTGGGCTACTTCTTGCCCTGGTTGGCGACGGCCTCGATCGCGGCCTTGGCGGCCTCGGGGTCGAGGTACTCCCCCGCGCCCGTGGGACGGAAGTCGGCGTCCAGCTCATAACGGAGCGGAATGCCGGTGGGGATGTTCAGCTGGGCGATGTCGGCGTCGCTGATCCCCTCCAGGTGCTTGACCAGCGCGCGGAGCGAGTTGCCGTGCGCCACCACCAGGACGGTCTTGCCGGCCGCCAGGTCGGGCACGATCTGGTCGTACCAGTACGGCAGCATGCGCTCGACGACGTCCTTCAGGCACTCGGTCCTGGGCTTCAGCTCGGAGGGCAGCTGCGCGTAGCGGGTGTCGCCCGCCTGGGAGAACTCGTCGTCGTCCGCGATCGGCGGCGGCGGGACGTCGTAGGAGCGGCGCCACAGCATGAACTGCTCGTCGCCGAACTCCGCACGGGTCTGAGCCTTGTCCTTGCCCTGGAGGGCGCCGTAGTGGCGCTCGTTCAGCCGCCACGAACGGCGCACCGGCAGCCAGAGCAGCCCGGCGGACTCCAGCGCGAGGTTCGCCGTCTTGATCGCGCGGGTGAGCACGGACGTGTGGACGACGTCGGGACGGATGTCCGCGTCGACCAGCAACTGCCCGCCGCGCCGCGCCTCGTCCTCACCGGTCGGCGAGAGCGTCACGTCCACCCAGCCCGTGAACAGGCCCTTGACATTCCATTCGCTTTCGCCATGCCTGAGCAGCACCAAAGTAGCCATGCCGGCAATCCTAACGGGGCATGGTTTTCGTCCCTCTTTACGCCATTACGCGCTCAGGGTTCGACGACCCGGGCGAAGGGCCGCAGGTTGGCGAGGGACTCGCCCCGCTTGACCCGCCACTCCCATTCGCGGCGGATCGACGACGCGAAACCGAGTTCGAGCGCCCGGTCGAACGACTCGTCCGAATAGGTCAGGACGCAGCCGAGCACCCGATCGATCTCCTCCTCCGTCACCGCGTCGAGCGGCAGCCGGCCCACCAGGTGGACGTCCCCGATGGAGTCGATCGCGAAGTGCACGCCGTACATCGAGCCGTTCTTGAGCAGCAGCCACCGGTAGAACTCGGCGTGGTTCTCGTCCGGCTGACGGCAGAAGAAGGCCTCGATGTTCAGCGCCTGGTCGCCGATGACGAGCCAGGTCAGCGTGGCGAGCTTGTGCTGACCCGGCAGCCTGACGAGGAACGACCCGGGCTTGGGCCGCTCGAAGGAGAGCTCCGCGGACTCGAGCGCGGATTCCACCACGCGTTCCAGATCGGGTCTCATGCTCCCCAGCCTACGAGTTGACCGTGAGGGGCACCCACTGCCGCTGCGTCAGGGCGCCCGCGTACACATCGGCCAGCTGGGCGGCCGTCGCCGACCAGCCGAAGCCGACGGCATGCCGTACGGCGTTGCCGGACAGGAAGCCCAGCCAGCCGGGCCGATCGACCAGCCCGCTCAGCGTCCTCGCCCAGGTGTCCGGTTCGTGCCCGCCGACCAGAACGCCGGACAGCCCGTCCCTGACGGCCGTGCGCAGCCCGCCGACCGAGGCGGCGACCACGGGGGTGCCGCAGGCCTGCGATTCCAGCGCGACCAGGCCGAACGACTCATTGTGGGAGGGCACGACGGTCATGTCGGCGGCCCGATACCAGTCCGCGAGCTCGTGTTGGGGCGCCGGGGGCGCGAGCCGTACGAGATCGCTGATGCCGAGCTCCGCGGCGAGGTCGGTGAGCAGAGACGGCCGGGCCAGGCCGTTGCCGCTGGGGCCGCCCACGCAGGCGACGATCAGCCGCGAACGCAGCGACGGGTCGTCGGCGACCATGCGCGCGGCCGCCTTGAGCAGGATGTCCGGAGCCTTGAGTGGCTGGATGCGACCGACGAACAGCAGGATGTGCGCACGCTGGGGCAGGCCGAGCCGGTGTCTGGCGGCGCCCTTGGAGGCGGGTTGGAAGACCGAGAGGTTCACACCGGGGTTGACGACGGCCACCCGGTCGGCCGGCGCGTCGTAGAGGCCGATCAGTTCCGCGGCCTCGGCGGCGGTGTTGGCCACGAGCCGGTCGGCGACGTCGACGACCTGTTGCTCGCCGACCACCCGCGCCGCGGGCTCGGGCCTGTCGCCCTCCGCGAGCAGCGCGTTCTTCACCTTCGCCATGGTGTGCATGGTGTGCACGAGCGGCACGCCCCAGCGTTCCTTGGCGAGCCAGCCCACCTGGCCGGACAGCCAGTAGTGGGAGTGGATGACGTCATAGCGGCCGGGGTCGTACATCGCCTCGGTGCGCAGCACGCCGGACAGGAAGCCGCACAACTGGCTGGGGAGGTCGGCGCGGTCCAGCTCCTCGTACGGCCCGGCCGTGACGTGACGCACGATCACACCGGGAGCCATCTCAACCATGGGCGGCAGGTCCCTGGCGGTCTGCCGGGTGAAGATCTCCACCTCGATGCCGAGATCGGCGAGCCGTTTCGCGACCTCGACGATATAGACGTTCATGCCGCCCGCATCACCGGTGCCCGGCTGATCGAGCGGTGACGTGTGCACACTGATCGTCGCGACCCGGTTGATCCGACGCCGTCCGAGCGACACCCGAACCACCTCCGAGGTCGTTATAACTGACAGAGTCTCACCAAGATTCCCCGGGTCCCCGGGGAAGTCCGTCGGCCGTCGGCCCTGAGACAATGTCGGCCGTCCGAAGGGCACCGTCCTGGACGCCGCCCCCACGGCCGACCAGGGGTTTCGGCGGCCGGCCACGACGGCCGCCCCTCCGCGTCCCTTCGGGACGCTCCACGAGTTTCTAGCGGTTCGGAGGAATCATGACCAAGACGGCAGTGGTGACCGGTGCGAGCAGCGGCATCGGAGCCGCGACGGCCCGCCGTCTGGCGGCGGAGGGGTTCGACGTCGTGGCCGCGGCCCGGCGGGGGGACCGCCTCGACAAGCTGGCCGCGGAGATTCCGTCGATCCGCCCCGCCACGCTCGACGTCACCTCCCAGGAGTCGGTGGACGCCTTCGCCGCCTCCCTCGACTCCTGTGACGTCCTCGTCAACAACGCGGGCGGCGCGTTCGGGCTGGAGCCGGTCGCGGAGGGACACGTGGACGACTGGCAGCGCATGTACGACGTGAACGTGCTCGGCGCCCTGCGGATGACCCAGGCGCTGCTGCCCAAGCTGATCGCGTCGGGAGACGGCGTGCTTCTGATGCTCACCTCGGTGGCCGGGCTGGTCTCCTACGAAGGCGGGGGCGGCTACTGCGCCGCCAAGCACGCCCAGACGTCGATGACCGAGACGCTCAGGCTGGAACTGGTCGGCGAGCCTGTCAGGATCATCGAGGTGGCCCCCGGCATGGTGCAGACCGAGGAGTTCTCGCTGACCCGTTTCCGCGGCGACGCCGCCAAGGCGGCCAAGGTCTACGAGGGCGTGCCCGACCCGCTGACCGCCGACGACATCGCCGACGTGATCGCCTTCGCCGTGACCCGACCCTCCCACGTCAACATCGACCGGCTGGTCGTCCGGCCGCGCGCGCAGGCGGCCCAGCACAAGGTGTACCGCGTGCCTGCGGGCGCGTGAGCTCCAGGCCCGCCCGCGGGCACGTCGGGGCGATCACCCGCGGCACCACGGGCCACAACAGGTTGCGGCGGTCCGATCGGTGGATCTCGGCCGTGTACGGCCCGATGCTGAGGTCGTCGCCGGCCGGTCCGCCCCTGGTGGTGGATCTCGGCTACGGCGCCTCCCACATCACGACATATGAGCTTTTCACCAGGCTGCGCCGGGTGCATCGAGCGGTCGAGGTCGTCGGCGTCGAGATCGATCCCGAACGGGTCGCCGCGGCCAAGCCGTACGAACGGGAGGGCCTGTCCTTCGTGCGGGGCGGCTTCGAGCTGCCCGTGCCCCGGTGTCCGCTGGTCGTGCGGGCCTTCAACGTGCTCAGGCAGTACGGCGAGGCCGCGGCGTGGGAACACTGGGAGCTCATGCGGTCGCGGATCGACCCGGCCGGCGTGATCGTCGAGGGCACGTGCTCGGAGGTCGGCCATCGGGCGGCCTGGGTGGCGCTCGGCGCCGAGGGCCCCAGGACGCTGACCTTCTCCGCCCGTTTCACCGGCTTCGAACGGCCCTCCGACCTGGCGGAGCGGCTGCCGAAGACGCTCATCCACCGCAACGTCCCGGGCGAGCGCGTCCACGCGTTCCTGTCCGACTGGGACCGTGCCTGGGCCACGTGCGCCCCCTACGGCTCGTACGGCTCCCGCCAGCGGTGGATCAAGGCGGCCGAGCTGCTGGCGCAGGACTGGCCCGTCGCCACGACGCCGCCGGACGGCGGCCGGGCGCGCTGGCGCCTGGGAGAGCTCACCCTGCCGTGGAAGGCAGTCAGCCCCTGAGGATCAGCCTCCGGCAAGGCGCCCATCGTCAGCCTCCGGCAAGGCGCCCATCGTCAGCCTCCGGCAAACCACCCATGGTTACGCGTTCATCCGGTATTGGTACCTTCCCAGCCATGCGCTTCGTGCTCGCCCCCGAGATGACCCCTGATCTCTTCGAGGAACTCCTCGACTGCTGGACGGAGGCCACCAACGCGGGCGGTGCGGTGGGGTTCGTGCCTCCCGTGTCACCGGAGGACATCAGGCCCACCGCCGAGAAGGCGCTGGCCAGGACCGAGGACGATCTCCTCGTCGGGTTCGACGACGACGGCCGGGTCGCCTGCTGGCTGATCCTGGCCGACAACGGGTCGGCGCTGCGGGCGCACTGGCGATGGGTGGTCCGGGTGATGGTCCACCCCAAGCATCAGGGCAAGGGGTACGGCAGGGCGCTCATGCTCGCGGCCGACGACGCGGCGCGCGGGCTCGGGCTTGAGGCGCTCCAGCTGACCTGCAGGGGCGGGACGGGGGTCGACGCCTTCTACGCGAGCGTGGGCTATCGCGAGGTCGGCCGGGTGCCCGGATCGATCCGGGTCGCCCCGGGCGACGACCGCGACGAAATTCACCTGATCAAGTGGCTCTGATCAGGGCAAACGGCCACGAGAGATACTTGGCCGAACGCTTACCCCAGTTCCTCCAAAGCGCGCTCAAAGACGGCATAAGCTGCGGGACTGAACAGCACGAAACGCACCTCGGTGACACGGGACCCGGCCTGCCGTACCGCCTGCAGAGCGATACGCGCGGCGTCTTCCATCGGCCATCGGTAGATTCCGGTCGAGACGGCTGGGAACGCCACGGCCGAGGCGCCCAGCGAGTCGGCGACGTGCAGCGACTCCGCATAGCAGGAGGCCAGCAGATGGGACCGGTCCTCGCTCCGCGAGTACACGGGCCCGACGGTGTGGATCACCCAACGGGCCGGAAGGCGGCCCGCCGTGGTGGCGACCGCCGCGCCCACGGGAAGCCCGCGCCCGTAACGCGAGGCGCGCAGCGCCCGGCACTCTTCGAGGATCTCCGGGCCGCCGCGCCGGTGGATCGCCCCGTCGACCCCGCCGCCGCCCATCAACGAGGAGTTGGCCGCGTTGACGATCGCGTCCACGGACTGCTCGGTGATGTCTCCTTGGACCAGAACCAGCTTCATCCGACTCACCTCTCTACGGGACGTAGTACTACCCCCGGTAGGCTGGAAAACGTGAAGGGTCTCGGCGAGCTTGAACGCAGCATCATGGACATCCTCTGGGCGGAGAACGCTCCGCTGACCGCCCGTGAGGTCGGACGAATGATCGAGGATCGCGACCTCGCGCCGACGACGGTGATGACCGTACTCGATCGCCTGTCACGCAAGGGATTCCTCAACCGCACCCGGGACGGGCGCGCCTGGCGCTACCAGCCCGCGGCGAGCCGGGACGCCTACGTCGCCGAGCTCATGCTCGAAGCCCTGGACCTCACCGGAGACCGCGACGCGGCGCTCACGCGCTTCGCCCAGGCCGTGTCGGGCTCAGAGGCGGAGATCCTGCGAAAAGCCCTCACGGAGCTGGAGGAGGAGTGATCGGGGCGGCGGTATTAGCGGCCCTCGCCACCGCGTGCGCGGTCGGCGCCTGGTGGCTGACATCCGCACGCTGGACGTGGCGCGCCCCGCGAACGGCCATCCTCCTGTGGCAGTCGCTCGGTGTGACCTGGGGACTCGCCTCCACAGGAGCGCTGCTCGCCTACGCGCTCGAGCCGTACAGGCGCGGCGTCGTCCACGGCCTGCTCGCCCTCCTGATCACCCTTGAGTACGGCGTGCACGAGCCGCACGACGTGGTCAGGCTGACCTCGCTGGTCGCGGGCCTGGCGCTGCTGGCCGTGCTGGTCGCCGTGCTGCTCACCGCCGGCATGCAGACCCTGCGCGCCCGCCGCCGGCATCGCCTGCTGCTGACGCTGATCGCCAGGGACGAGCCCGCCGTGCCGGGCGTGCGCGTGGTGGGATACCCCGGCGCCGCCGCCTACTGCCTCCCCGGCCTCAAGTCGCAGGTCGTGATCAGCGACGGCACGCTGAGTCTACTGTCGCCCGACGAGCTCGACGCGGTGCTCGCGCACGAGGCCGCCCACGTGCGCTACCGGCACGACCTGGTGTTGCTGCCCTTCGCGGCGCTGCGCCATGCCCTGCCGTGGTCGCGGGTCGTCAGGGACGCCCAGGAGTCGGTGAGCCTGCTCGTCGAGATGGCGGCCGACGACCGCGCCCGCCGCCAGTGCTCCCCCAAGCGCCTCGCCACCGCCCTGCTCCGGTTCGGGACCGCCGGCGTTCCCGCACCTCAGGGCGCGCTCGGAGTCTCCCCGGGCGCCAACGTGATGGCCCGGGTGAACCGGCTCGTGCAGCCCGCCGTCGAGCTTCCTGCGCATCACAAACTTCTCATCGTGACAGGCTCCGTCGTGCTGACCGCGTCGGCGCCCTTGCTTTGGCTGATTCCTGGCTGACGCTTGGGTGCTAGCTGGCGTTTATCGCTTAGTTTGCAATTGCAAGCACCACGAGGCAGACTAGGGGTATGGAACTGCCCAAAGTCGGCTCGCTCGGCGAGTACATCCGCCAGCAGCGGCAGCAGGCGAAGATCTCGCTCCGTCAGCTCGCCGCCCAGGCCGGGGTGTCCAACCCCTACCTGAGCCAGGTCGAACGAGGCCTGCGCAAGCCGAGCGCCGAGATCTTGAACCAGATCGCCAAAGGGCTGCACATCTCCGCTCAGGCGTTGTACGTGCAGGCCGGGCTGATCGAGGACCGCGAGCCGCACAGCGACGTGCTGGCGGCGATCCGGGCCGATGTCACGCTCACCGGGCGGCAACGCCAGGTGCTGATCGACATCTACGAATCGTTTCACAAGGAGAACCGGGCCGCTGATTCCGCCCGGCCGCCGCAATCGGCCGAGGATCTCGGAGACGACCCGGTTCTCCCCAACGGCATCACACCGGAGAAGGAAGGATAGCCCATGACCCTCGCAACCGAGGTGAAGAAGATCACGGAGTCCAAGCCCTTCTACGCGCTCACCGGCGCGGGGGACCTGGCCGTCGCGAAGATCCGCGAGCTGCCCGAGCAGCTGCAGAAGCTCCAGTCCCGCCGGGGCGAGCTGCGCGACACGGCCAAGGACCTCCCCGAGAAGGCCCGGGCTTACGCCACCACCGTCCAGGACAGGGCCGAGGCCGTCGCCAAGGACTTCCCCGAGAAGGCCAAGGCGTACGCCGACACCGCCGCCACCAGGTTCAACGAGCTCTACGACGAGCTCGCCCTGCGCGGCCGCAAGATCGTCAGCAAGGTCAGCGGCGAGGCGGCCCACGAGCTGACGGAGGTCTCCGAGTCCGCGAGCACCTCCAACGGCACCGCCAAGAAGGGCCCCGAGGGAACCGTCCGCAAGAGCGCCCCGCGCGCCAAGCGCCCCTCGCACAACTGAGCGCACGGCATCGCTGATGCCGAACCGTACGGCCCGCTCCCGCACATCGGGGGCGGGCCCTTTTCTTCCTTCCGCGACGCCTGCGCGGATGCCCGGGGTCAACTCAACGGGCGCTCAGCGTGCTTACAGCCGGTTGGGAGTGATACGCCTCTCCGGCTCGCGACACGGGTCGCTCTCGCGCATTAGTGTGGGGACGACAGCCGTCAATGACCGTCTGGGAGAGTCCATGCTCGGGAGCACGTACAGCGTGCTGGATCTCATCTTCTGGCTGCTCAGCCTCGGGGCCTTGATCCTTTCGGCGTGGGCGCTCATTCACGCGATCCGCATTCCCACACAGGCCTTCCCCGCCGCGGGCAAGCAGACCAAGCCGCTCTGGCTGGTCATCCTGGGTTTCGCCACCCTCTTCACCTTCGCCGCCGTGGTGCGGTACATCAGCGCGCTGAGCATCTTCACCATCGCGGCGGTCATCGCCTCCGGCATCTACCTCGCCGACGTGAAGCCTGCGGTGAACGGCTATCGCCGGGGAGGCGGCAACCAGGGCCCGTACGGCCCGTGGTGAACCCCGCCGCCGGCGACCTCTAGGCTTCCTCGCATGGGAACCGATGCCCTCGGGCGCACGGAGCGCCTCGAACTCGCCGACCAGACCCTGCGCGACTGGGAGGCGACCGTGCTCGCCGCCACGCCCGACGGGATCGTACTGAACAGATCGGCGTTCTATCCCGGTGGCGGCGGCCAGCCTGCGGACCAGGGCACCCTGCTGTGGCAGGGCATCGAAACCCGCATCGACGGCGTGCGCAATGGCGACGACCTGTATCTCATCCCGGCCGAGGGCGACCCGCTGCCGGCGCCGGGCACCGTCGTGCGGGCGGCCGTGGCCGACGACAGGCGCTCGGCCCTGATGCGCACGCACTCGGCACTGCACGTGTTGTGCGGCGTCGTGTTCCGCGACTTCGGCGCGCTCGTCACCGGCGGCAACATGGAGCCGCTCGTGGCACGCATGGACTTCAACCTCACCGAGGTGCCGCCGGGCTTCAAGGAGGCCGTCGAAGAGGCGTGCAACGCCGAGGTCGTCGCCGACCGGCGCATCGACGTCAGGGTGCTGCCCCGCGCGGAGGCGTTCGCCATCCCGGACATCATCAGGACCGCGACCAACCTGGTGCCCGAACACGTCCAGGAGGTGCGGATCGTGGACATCGTCGGCCTCGACTGCCAGGCCGACGGCGGCACCCACGTGGCCTCGACCAAGCAGATCGGCCGGATCAGGGTCGCCAAGATCGAGAACAAGGGCAAGGGATTCCGGCGGGTGCGCCTCGAAGTCAGCGACTAGGACACGGACCCACAACCGGCGCCATTCCTTGGCGGTTGCACCATTTGAGACCGAGACGTTGTCGGACACCCGGAAGTCGGCCCGCCACTGCTCCAGCGTGACCTCGACCTTGATGTAACCGCGCCATCATGTGCGGGTTGTCCGCGGTGGGGCCGAACACGGTCGAGTTCGGGTTGCCGTCCGCCCCATTCGTGAGCGCCGAGCCGTACAGCCATGTCCGCCCACCGACGATCATTCATGGGTAATCTCCGCGAAGCTTTGCAACTCGCGTGTAGTAGTCATATGGGGGCGCACCGTAGCGTATGCACTGTCGTCTACGACGCGACAAGAGATCAAGGAACAGGGCTGGGCGCTGCTGCTGTCGATGACCACAGCGGCTGGAGGGCGCAGTCCTGGCCGATCTCGGTACGCGGGCACCCGGGTCTTCACGGTCGGTAATCATCGGGGAGGTCGCTGTGGTCCACGATCAGTTGCCAGGCTCAGAAACGGGATCGGCGGCGCCGGACGACGGAACCACCGTCACCCAGACGCACCTTCTCACCCCGGAACTTCTTCTCCGGACTAAGCGACGCGCGCCCGCCGGGGGCTGGCGTCGCCTGCTGTACCAGGCTACTGGCGGGCACCTGCACCCCGGCGAGTCGCCGGCAGAGTTGCACCGTCGCAAACTGATCGGTCTCGCCCGGACGCCCGTGGCAGGCGGCCACCATCGGCTGGCGGTGCTGAGCCTCAAAGGCGGCGTCGGCAAGACCACCACAGCGGTGGGGCTGGGATCCATACTCAGCAGCGTCAGAGGCGACCGCGTCATCGCGATGGACGCCAACCCGGACCGCGGAACGCTCTCCGACCGGGTGCGCCTTGAGACCTCGGCGACCGTGCGCGAATTGCTCGCCGAACTCCGCACGATGGACAACCCGCGGTACGCCGACGTCCGGACGTTCACGTCACAGTCGGCGTCGAGCAGGCTGGAGATCCTGGCATCCTCCCGTGACCCAGCCGTCTCCGAAGCGTTCTGCGCCGGCGACTACCGGACCATCGCCATGCTCCTGGAGCGCTTCTACTCGATCTGCATCACTGACTGCGGCACCGGCCTCCTGCACTCGGCCATGGCTGCGACCCTCGAGTTGGCCGACCAGATCGTGCTGGTAACCATCCCCTCCGTGGCCGCGGCCCGATCGGCCGGTGCGACTTTGGACTGGCTGGAAGCCCACAATCACGCCGACCTGGCGCGGTCGGCAACCGTGGTCCTGTCAGGTGTGCGCGAGGAGACCAGATCCACCATGGACATGGACGCACTCCGCAGCCACTTTGACGAGCGCTGCCGCACCGTGGTCAGCATCCCCTTCGATCCACACCTGGAGGAAGACTCCGCGTTCGAGCTGGAAATGCTGGCTCCCGCGACCCACGAGGCCTACCTGACTCTCGCCGCCACGGTGGGCGAGGCATTCTCGGAGCAGCGCCATCCGTCAGAGGCATTCTCAGAGCAGCGCCGTCCGTCACAGGAATACGAACTGCCCGCCACTTCATCGACGTCACAACGTCGTCGCTCGCCCGGACTCAATAACGGCGCGGTTCATCCTGACGAGACCGTGGCCGCCGACTGACAGAGATCGGCAAAGCCGGATCGTGGACGTCGTCGGCCTCGACTGCGAGGCCGACGACGGCACCCTCGTGGCCTCGACCAAGCAGATCGGGCGGGTCAGGATCGCCGTCGAGGAGTGATCGGTCAGAGCCAGTCGCGTTTGCTGAACGACCGGTACAGCAGGGCCGACACGACGACGATGACCACAGTGGACACCCAGAAGCCCCAGGGATGGCCGAATCCGGGGAACGGGATGTTCTGGCCGTAGAAGCCGGTGATCAAGGTCGGCACCGCGATGATGGCGGCCCAGCTCGTCACCTGCTTCATGATCAGGTTCATCTTGTTGCTCTGCATCGTCAGATGCGCCTCACGGATGTTGCTCAGGAGGTCGCGCAGCGAATCGGTCCACTCCGCGGCCCTGAGCACCTGGTCGTAGACGTCCTGGAAGTAGGGCGCCATCGCCCCGTCGCCCAGCTCGTCGTTCCGCCTGATGAGTGTGTTGACGACCTCGCGCATCGGCATCACGATCCGGCGCAGGGTCACCAGGCTCTTGCGAATCTCGAATACGCGCCGCTGGTCGGCCCGGTCGACGGGCTGCTCGCCGAAGGCGGTCTCCTCCAGGGCCTCGATCTGCTCGTCGATCGCCTCGACGGAGTCGAAGTGGCTGTCGACGACGTAGTCGAGCAGGCCGTGCAGCAGGAACGGGATGCCGTGCGCGGTGAGGCCCGGTGCCTCGTCCCAGCGCCGCACCACCTCGTCGATCCTGAACAGCTCCGAGTTCCGCACGGTCACCAGCGCGTTGTGGGTGATGAACGCCGCGGCCTCCGCGACGTCCAGCCGGCCCGACTCGACCTCGAACTCCGCGGAGTAGACGTTGAGGAACTTGTGGCTGTCGTAGGTGTCCAGCTTCGGGCGCTGCTTGTGCTGGAGGGCGCCCTGCACGGCGAGCTCATGGATGCCGAGCTCCTCAGTGATCGCGCGCAGGTCCTCCTCGCTCGGCGAGCACATGTCGAACCAGACCACCGCGTCCGGGTCGGACACGTATTCCGACACATCGGCGACGGGGAAGCCCTCGGCCTCGAGTTTCCCGTTCCGGTACAGACGTGTACGTCCCATGACGAGCAGCCTAGCCAGTGGTGGCGGGCCGGATCCTGACCTCGCCGACAGGCCTTCCTCCGCCGAGCACCGGCGTGCTCGACAGCCCCGCGAGCTCGGGCGCGTCCAGGCCGACCGCGCGCAGAGCGGCCACGGTGATGGGCACACGGGCGCGCTGGCCGCCGTCCTCGATCTTTACCGCGCCCGCGGAGCCGTCCGCGAAGGCGAAGGCGTCGAACGCCTCGGCGCCCGACTTGACCATGAGTCCGGGAATCGCGCGCATGAGCGCGGCCTCGGGCCGTCCCGTGCCGCTGGTCCATTCCGGGTGGGCCCGCATCGCGTCGGCGATCCGGCGTTCCGGGGTGCCCGGCTCGGCCACGGGGAATCGGCGGAAGGCCCGTACGACACCGACCATGGAGACGAAGAACAGCGGGGCGCCGCAACCGTCCACCCCGGTCGCGGCGACGCGCTCGCCGGTGAACTCCTCCACGGTGGCCCTGATCGCCCGTTGCAGCGGGTGGCCCGGGTCGAGGTAGCCGTCGACCGGCCAGTCGTTCACCACGCAGGTGAAGAGCATGGCCGCGTGCTTGCCCGAGCAGTTCATCAGGATCCGGCTGGGGCCGCCGTGCTCCCTGATCACCTGGTGCATCGCCTCGGTGTCAAGGGGAAGGTCCTCGGTACAGCGCAGCGCCGTCTCGTCCAGCCCGGCCTCGGCCAGGATCTTCCGTACGCCGTCGACGTGGAAGCGCTCCCCGCCGTGGCTGCCGCAGGCCAGCGCGAGCAGCTCGTCTTCCAGCGGCAGCCCCGCCCTCACCATGGCGAGCGCCTGCAGCGGCTTCATCGACGAGCGCGGGGAGGCGAGGCTCTCCACGTCGCCGTGGAGCATTTTCGTGGCACCCTGCGCGTCGACCGCGTACACATGCGTCCGGTGCACGGACTCGATGAAACCGGAGCGGACCACTTCGACGATCAGTTCGGACATAGCGGGCAGTCTACGAAGGCCGCGAACATGGCAGAATTCGGGGCCATGCGTGCGGTTGTCCAACGGGTGAGTTCGGCGTCGGTGACGGTGGACGGCAAGGTGGTCGGAGCGATCGACGAGCCCGGCCTGCTCGTGCTGGTCGGCGTGACCCATTCGGACGGCCCCGCCGAGGCCGCCAGGCTCGCCGGCAAGTTGTGGGGGCTGCGCATCCTGCACGGCGAGAAGTCGTGCTCGGACATCGGTGCGCCCCTGCTCGTGATCAGCCAGTTCACCCTGTACGGCGACGCCCGCAAGGGCAGGCGTCCCACGTGGCAGTCGGCGGCCCCCGGGCCCGTCGCCGAGCCGCTGGTCGACGCCGTCGTCGCGGAGCTCAGGGCCCAGGGCGCCCGGGTCGAAACCGGCGTGTTCGGGGCCGACATGAAGGTCTCCCTGGTCAATGACGGCCCCATCACGCTCGTGCTGGACGTGCCCGGCGTCTAACGGATCCGCCGCCGCAACGCGGGATCGATCTTCACGTTGCGGCCGGCGTCCGGGGGCACGATGACCTCCTGGGTGGCCGCCACGCCTCCGGCGAGCAGGTCGGCGTCCACCGGCACGGTGCGCTTCACCAGGGCCAAGGCGATCGGCCCCAGTTCGTGGTGGCGCGCCGAAGAGCCGACGAACCCGACCTCGGCCGTGCCCTCGGCCTCGGCGCCAACGCCCAGCGTGACAGGGGCTCCGTGCGGCGGCAGCGCGTCGACGCTGCCGTCGAGGTGCAGGAACACCAGCCGCCGCGGCGGGTGGCCCAGGTTGTGCACCCGGGCGACCGTCTCCTGCCCGCGGTAGCAGCCCTTGCTCAGGTGTACGGCCTGATCGATCCAGCCGACCTCGTGGGGAATCGCCTTGTGGTCGGTCTCGAAGCCCAGCCGCGGCACGTGCGCCTCGATGCGAAGCGCCTCATACGCCCACAGGCCCGCCGGGCGCAGCCCCAGCTCGGCCGGCAGGTTCGCCAGCCGCTCCCGCGGCACCAGGAAGTCGCCGCCGATGGCGATCATGCCCTCGCCCGGCTCCGCCACCGGATCGGCGTCCGGGGCCGCGACGGACACGACGGCGTATTCGGCGGTGACGTCGGCTACCTCGACCCGGAGCATGAAGCGCATCTTCTCCAGATAGGCGACCAGCTCGGCCGAGGTCCCCGGCTCGACGTGCGCCCATACGGCTTCGCCGTCGTCCACGAGCGTGAGGTGGTGTTCGACCCGGCCCTGCAGGTCGAGGAGCAAGGTCTGGGCCGGCACGCCCGGCGCGAGTTTGTCGAGCTTCTGCGAGCTCAGGTCGTTCAGCCAGCTCAGCCGGTCGGGACCGGAGATCCGCACGACCTCTCGGTCACTCCGGTCGACCAGCGCCTGCCCGGCCGCGAGCGCGCGCTGCTCCGCGTACGGCTCGCCGTAATGGGCCGCGATCGTCTCGTCGGGCGCCTCCGCGGCGACCGCTCCAGGCGTGTCAAGCAATGGGCTCCGCATGCTTCAAGGCTATTCGCTTCCGTACGGCTCCCGGCCCGCCGCAGGGGGTCGGCGGCAGTCGCTGCAGCGGCCGAAGACGGTGAGATGCCGCACATCGGTGTCGAAGCCCAGCCCGTCGTCCAGAGCGTCCACGAGGCCGTGGACGAGTTCGGGGTCGACCTCCGTCACCTTGCTGCAGGAGCGACAGACGAGGTGCACGTGGTCGGCCTCGGAGGCGAGGTGGTAGGTGGGCGCGCCATGCCCGAGATGGGTGTGCGAGACCAGACCGAGCTCCTCGAGCAGCTCCACTGTGCGGTAAACGGTGGAGATGTTC
Source organism: Planotetraspora thailandica (assembly GCF_016863335.1). GTDB lineage: Bacteria > Actinomycetota > Actinomycetes > Streptosporangiales > Streptosporangiaceae > Planotetraspora > Planotetraspora thailandica. Next base: position 33,952 of record NZ_BOOR01000053.1, on the reverse strand, counting down.
ACTCCCCTGGCGGTCTCCTGGACACGCGAGCAGATGTCCTCGGGTGTCGCATGCCCGAGCTGGGTGATCGCCTCGAGCACCAACTGCCGCTGAGGGGTGATCCGGTAGCCGCGGGAACGCAGCTCCTCGTGCCAGGTCTCCGCCATGACATGAGTCTACGAGGCGTCACCGGCGGCCCGCTCTGCCTGTGATTTCGGCCCGGCGCTTAATCGCTTGCCGCCTTCCTTGGGGCTCGCATAACGTACAAGCACGCAGAAGGGAGGTGGTCCGAACGATGGTTAGTCATTCTTGGACTAGCGAGGTGGCTGTCCGCTAGGACGTCGTCATCTGGACCTTCCGTCCGGATGTCATTGTGACGTCCTGGCGAAATCCTCAACAGACACCGGAACCCCGGGCTGCCGGCGGTCGCAGGAGCACTCCTCGGCCTTGGTCCAGCCGGCCCACCTTTCATGAGGCGGAGACGGCCCGGGGTTCTTCTGTTTTCCGTATCCCTGCCCTCAGCCCTCGGGCTCGAAGTCGGCGACCTTCCTGAGCTCGGCCGAGGCGTGCGACTGCAGGGGCTGGCCCACCGCCGCCATGTCGTAGGCGTACATCAGGTTCCCGTTGACCAGCCCGTACAGCCGGTGGCCCGCGGTGTACTCCTTCGCCGAGGCCGTTCGGGCGACCACGTCGGTCGTCAGCTCGATCTTGTGGAAGACGACCTCTCCCACGTAGATCTCCACGATGCCGGTGGGATGGGCCAGGCAGACCTCCAGCTGCCGCTCTGGCTGGATCCGCCAGAATCCGGTCTCCGTGGCCAGCGGGCGGACCTTCTCCCCTTCGGCGTCGAGCAGCCAGGTGCGGCTCCGGTAGGTGAGGAAGGGCTTGCCGTTGTGGCCGAACTCCACCTCCTGGCCGAAATTGGCGCTCTCCATGGTGGGGTAGCCGATCACGCCGGCCCCCTCCCAACGGCCCAGGAGGAAGGCGATCGGTTCGAGGTCGGGATGTGCGTCCATGGAACACGAGCTTAGGGGCCCGGACGAGCCGGGCATCATGCCTGACCACCTGCCAAGCGACTTATACCCACTTATCCGGTATGCACTTACACGGGCCTGGAGGCCTCCGACTAGGCTGCGACCATGGGACGATCACTAGTGATCAAGGTGACGGCCGGCGCGGACGCGCCGGAGCGGTGCAACCAGGCGTTCACCGTCGCTGCGGCGGCCCTGGCGAGCGGCGTCCCGGTGTCCCTGTGGCTCACGGGTGAATCCGCGTGGTTCGCGCTGCCCGGCCGCGCCAAGGAGTTCAGCCTCCCCGAGGCCGCGCCCTTGGAGGACCTGCTCGACGCCGTGCTGGCGGCCGGCCAGGTGACCCTGTGCACCCAGTGCGCCGCGCGGCGCGGGATCACCGTCGACGACATCATCGAAGGCGTGCGCATCGCCGGGGCCCCCACCTTCGTGGAAGAGGCCCTCGGCGAGGGCGTCCAGGCCCTCGTTTACTGACAGGCCCCTCCCGTACGGCTCCGCCTGGCCTGGCCGTACGGGGATCTGCGGGTCTCAGTCGGTCTTGTCGCCCAGGACGGTGGACAGACGCTCGTCACGCAGCCGCTGGTACCACTCGTCGTTCATCGGCGGCAGCGGCCCGACGACCCAGGACAGCAGCAGGTCGGCCAGCGCCGGATTGCGCGCCAGCGCAGGGCCGTGGAGGTAGGTGCCGATCACCCGGCCGGCGTAGCAGCCCTCGGTGCCGTCGCCGTTGCCCGTGCCGACGAGCGTCCGCGACAGCGGCCGGACGCCGGGACCCAGCTGGGTCACGCCCATGTGGTTCTCGAAACCGGTCAGGGTGGGCAGGCCGAGCGCCGGATCGACGTCGGCGGCCAGCTCGCCGACCGACCGCTGCGCGCCCCGCCCCGAGCTGATGTCGAGCAGTTCGATACCGGCGACCGGCTGGCCTTCCTCGCCGCCGAACACCGAGCCCATGATCTGGTAGCCCGCGCAGACCGCCAGCAGAGCCGCACCCCGGCTGATCGCGGCGTGCAGCCCGCCGTCCTTGCGCAGCCGCTCGGCTCCGAGGATCTGCGGGCGGTCCTCGCCTCCGCCGATGAGGTAGATGTCTCCCTGGTGGGGCACCGCGTCGGAGGAGCGCACGTAGTGGATCCTCGTGGGGATGCCCCGGGCACGGGCCCGCTGCTCCAGGATCAGGGCGTTCCCCTGATCGCCATATGTGCTGAGCAGGTCCGGATAAATCCAGACGATGTTCAATTCAGACTGCACGGCCGAACTCCGTCCGGATCTGCTGGAACGCGGTGTAGTTGGCGATCACGTCGATCCTGCCCAGCGGCTGTGCGCTCACCGCCTGGTCGAACGTGTCGCAGAGCTGGAACTGCAGGCCGGCGACGTCGAGCCGCAGCGCGAGGTCGAGGCGCCGCTCCCCGGTCACGTAGATGGGGCGGCCGCGCAGGATGCGGTAGTCGACGTCCCACAACCAGGAGGTGTCGCGTCCGTCCGGGCCCTGGGCGTTGACCGACAGGATGATCGGCAGGCGCGGGTCGGCGACGTCGAAGGCCTCCAGCCAGCCCGCGGGGTTCTTGGCCAGCAGCAGGCGCAGCGCGCGCCCGTCGCGCTCGACGGTCGTGTAGCGGCCGGCCACCGACGTGACCGACTGCAGGCGGGGCAGCGCCCGCGCGGGGTCGAGCCCGAAAGCCTCGACAGTGGCCAGCGCCATCGCCGCGTTCGACCGGTTGGCCTGGCCGGGAAGCTGGAGATCGAGACGCCAGCGCATCCCGCGCGGGTCGATCACGTCGGTGCCGTCGAAGATCCACTCGGGCTCGGGACGGTGGAACGTGCACTCGCGGCACGCCCAGTGGGGCGACCCCGTGCCGTGCCCCATGTTCCGGGATTCGGCGCGGTCGAGCGGGCCGCCGCACTCGGGGCAGCTCCAGGAGTCCTCACGCCAGCGCTGCCCCGCCGACACCCAGGTCACCCGGGCGGCGGTGGACGCTCCCCAGGTCACCAGCGGGTCGTCGCAGTTGGCGATCACGTGTGCGGGCTTGCCGGCGAGCGCCCGGCGCCACTTCTGGGCCAGCAGCCAGATCTCGGCCGCCCGGTCCATCTGGTCGCGGCTGAGGTTCATGAGGGTGACGATCCCCGCGTCGGTGGTGTCGAGCACCTCGGGGAGGTATTTCTCGTCCACCTCCAGAACCGCGTACGGCGCGTGCTTGGCCGAGGACAGTGCGGACACGTGCCCCGCCGGCATGTTCGCGCCGAAGGCGTTGGTGGCCACCTCGCCCAGCTCCATGAGGGCGGAGGCGATCAGACGGGTGGTGGTGGTCTTGCCGTTGGTGGCGCTGACCAGGGCGAGCTTGCGGTCGGCCGCGAGCTTCTTCAGCAGGTCGGGCTCCAGCATGAGGCCGACTCTGCCGCCGATGACCGAACCGTCTCCACGCCCGGTGGCCCTCGAAAGGGTCGCGGCCGTGCGGCCCAGGGCGCTGGCGAGCTGGGCCCGCAACGGTAGCTGACTCATGCCCGAGATCCTATCTGCGGAGCACAAGTCGGGCCGACCCGGCGAGCCGCGCCGTACGGCACTGCATGATCACGAACAGCAAACCCGCAGGCAGCAGGGCATGATCGCGAACTTCTGCATGATCACGGACGGCGGCGTCACAGGTCACGGGGCACACGCGCGAACTTCTGCATGATCACGCCCCGGGGGGCGGGGGCGGCGGCGGGGATTGGGGCGGGGGCGGAGATGAAGCCGAGGGCGGGGTGAGGGGGGTAGGCAGGAAGGAGAGCTCGGGTGGGGTGTCGCCGTCGAACGGGAGGACGAACCTCCGCGGCCACGACAGGACGGTCTCCAACCATCCGGCGCCCATCGTCTGGGCGACGTGCTTGACCCGGTCCTTCGGCTCCACCCCGATGGCGACCGTGGCCACGTCACGCTGGATGCCCTCGTGCTCGTCGTCGCCGAGGAGCACCCGCCACGCCAGGGCGCGGTTGCGGTCCACCTCCATCGACAGCGGATGGTGCCGCAGCGCCTTGGCTCGATGCCCGAGCAGCTCGGTGCGCACGCTGACCGCGACGCCACCCTCGCCGCCGCCGTTCGCCGCCGAGCCGTTCACCCCCTGATGCGCGTACGGCCGGCCGACGGGGTCGGTGCCGAACAGGGTGTATTCCATGGCCGGAGCGGCGCTGCGCAGGTCGGGCGCCGGATGGCCGAACGGGAACAGCCGGTCGACCTCGTGCAGCCACCTCACTTGGGGGATGACCCAGGCCGACCCGGGCCGCTCCCCCGCCTGCATGGTCTGCTCGCGCTCGCCCGGCTCCAGCAGCCCGGCGGCGACCTCCGCCGCCTTCTCCGTGAGCAGCGCGGGGTCGAACCACGTGCGCAGCGACCACGACCGGCGGCTGACGCCGCGCTCGATGAGCGTGGCCAGCAGGCATTCCCTGCGCTTGGGCGGCAGCTCGCCCCAGATGTCGGCCAGCACGCGCGGCACACCGGGCAGTGACCGGTTCGTCACGAACGACAAGATGACGGTGTCGGTCCAGATCCGCAGCCAGGCCCATTCGGGCGCCATGGCGAGAAGGTCCGCCTCGCGCAACTCGACCAGCGTGCACGCCTTGCCGGTGCGGCACTCGCGCCCGCACGCGGCCGAGCGGCGACCGCAGATGGGCGGCACCGGGCTCAGCATCGCTCGCTCGCGGTCCTCCCCCAGCGGCACCTGGACGCGCAGCGGCCGGTCCATGCCGTCGGCGAAGACGGCGGCGTAACCCGGCTGGAGCGACACCACCTGGCGGGACTGGTCCTCGCTCAGGTTCATCGCCGCGCCCACCAGCCGGCGGTCGTCCTCGGCGGGCAGCCGGTGCACGACCTTCAGCGCGGTGTTCTTCACGACGTCGGAGACCAACTTGGTGGGAATCTGCTCGGCGACGATGATGCCCTCGCCGTACGCCCTGATCTCGGCGAGCATCCCCGCGAGCAGCTCCACGGCGTGGGTGGAGGCACGCTGGGAGCCGCGGTCTCTGAGCAGGCGGTGGGCCTCCTCGATCACGATGACGTGCCGCAGGCCGGCCGGGCCGTCCTCGTGCTGCGGGTCCTGCCGGGCGCGCATGCGCAGGTGCTCGACGATGCGGATGATGAGCGTGCCCATGAGGAACGCCTTGTCCTCGTCGTTGGCCACGTCCTCGATGGCGAGCACGACGTTGCGCTGGAGCAGGCCGCCGATGTCGGCCGGGTGGCCGCCCTCGAAGAACCGGCCCGCACTGCCCACCCGCAGGCTGCGCAGTCGCAGGCTGATGAAGCCCTCGACGTCGGCCTGCACCTCGTTGCCGTAGCCGATTTCCTGGATGACCTCCAGGGCGTGCTGCTGCAGCTGCTCCAGGGTCGGTACGGCAGGCTGCACGGCGGCCCCGGGGATGCCGCCGCCGGTCACCACGTCCCAGCCGTTGGCCTCATAGACCCGCTGCAGGGCGAGCGACATGATCTGCGGGAACGGCTCCTCGGCGTCGAAGGCCGCCATGAACAGCGCGCGGATCATGTCGATGTGCGCCTGCACGGGATACCCGGGCTCGGGCGCGAGCGGGTTCACGCTGAAGGGCACGTTGTCGGGCGCGGACGGGTTGATGACGGTCAGCGGCGCGAGGTGCTCGACCCGGCCGGCCATCGCGGCGTATTCGGATTTGGCGGGCTCGATCGCCAGCCACGGGATTCCGGCCTTGGTCAGCTCTTCCAGCAGGTGCCTGACGGTCTGCGACTTGCCCGAACCGGTGGCCCCGGTGATGAACGCGTGCCGGTTGAGCGTCGCCAGAGGCACCCGGAACGTCCCCACCGCCCGGTCCTGCCCGTCCACGATGGCGCCGAGGTCGATGAGGTCCGACGAGCCCTCGGTCTCCGCCTCGCTGGTCACGTCGAAGAATCCGGCGTCGACCACGCGCACGCCGGGAACCTCCCTGCGCGGCAGCCCCGCGAGGGCGGCCAGCGCCCCCGCGGTGGCGGCGAACGGCGCCGCCGCCTCGTCCGCGGAGTCCTGCAGGTTGACGGCGAGCGCCTCCGCGAAGCCGTACACGGATTCACCGGCGGCGCCGCGGTCGCCGCCCGCGAGGGCGGGCAGCGACATCGCGCTGCGGAGCCGGTAGGGGTGGTGGCTCATCTCGACCGAGCCGACCAGGACGGGTGCGATCTGCCGCAGCTCGTCCGGGCCCGCCGCGCCCGCCAGCACCCGCACGTTCCACAACCCGGCCTCGCGGAACGCGTCGAGCTCCTGCATCCTGCGCTCGGCCCGCTCGGCGTCGAAGCGCGACCGCTCCGAGGCGTCGCCGTACTGCCGCAGGACGTTCAGCTGCGTGCGCAGGTGGGCGACCTCGGTGTCGAGCAGGTCGGTCGGCTCGGCGACCACGACCCACCCGAACGGCCGCGACATGAGCGTGACGAGCGTCGACTCGAAGAGGGTGGGCCGCGTGTGCTCGTCGGGCTCGGGTTCGCGCCTGCCGTACAACGGGGGCGCCTGGCGGCCCGGGCACGGCGTCCACACGAGATCGGCCAGGTCGGCGAGCCATTCCTCGCCGATCTCCACGCCGCGCGCCCCGCCGGGGAACAGCAGCGGCTGGGGGCCGGTGACGGGCGCCTCGTCGCTGGCGACGGCGCGCTTGGGCGGTTTCGGCGGCGTGAGCGGCCCCGCGTTGGTGATGAGTTCGAGCGGGGCACCCGAGCCGCGCGACAACCAGCCGATGACGAACGGGCGGCCCCGCTGGGCGGCGGACAGGACGGCCGGGAGAACGGTGACGAAGTCCCACTCCGCCGACGAACTGCGCGACGGGGCGGCGATCGCCTGGATCCGGTACCACGGCCCGCTCAGGGGGAACGGATGCATGAGACCCCTCACTTGACGACGAACAGGAGCGAGACTCGTTCAACGATCACGTGCTCACATCCCTGTTGACGATGCCCTTACCGGAACCGGACGGTGTCATGGCCGCTTGCGCCAGTCGAGCCGCTGCGGCGGAGGCCCCAGGTTGGGCGGCGGCGCGTCCTCGTCGAGCTCGACCGGCTCGGGTTCCTCGGGCACCAGTGCGACCCGGCGCAGCTCCTCGAACTCGCCCAGCGTGGTCTTCGGGAAGGTGAGGATGGCGGGGTTGGCGTCGGCGAGCCTGACCTGCCGTCCTTCTGCGGTCGCGTGCGTGACGATGACCGACGTCGTGGGCAGCTGCTGCAACTGGTGCGGCTCGACGAGGAACTCGCGCGAGCGCTGCAGAACACCCTCGGAGACCTGGGGGGCCGAACGCCCCCATTCGGTCGACTCGGTGATGTCCTCCCTGAGGTCGCCCTCCCCCTTCTCCTCCGGGCCCGTACGGCCGGCCCCCACGGTGGAGGTGTAGAAGCCGCTGGGAGGGTTGACGGACGAGCTGAACGTCTCGGTGAGGTGGGCCAGCTCGAGCCTGTGCTCGGTGCCGACGTGCTCGCTGGCGACGCGGGCGTCCTCGGCGTTGCCGAGCCGCATGAAGGCGACGGCGGCGTGTCCCCTGCCGAGGCGTTCCCTGACCGTCGGGGTGAGGCTGCGGTAGGTCAGCACGAGCCCGGTGCGGGACGTCTCGCAGGCGTCCATGAGCCGGTCGAGCACGTCGCCGCGCAGCTTGTCCGCCCCGGCCACGATGATCGTGTGATACCAGGGCCGCTCGCTGGCCGGGGACTGGCGCAGGATGTGGGTGAGCGCCGTGGCGACGTAGGTGCCGAGCACGCGGTTGCCGAACACCCCGGCCTGCCGGTCCATGCTGACCACCCGCAGCCGGGCGGGCGGCAGCTGCACGGCTTCGGAGCCGAGGGTCTCCAGCTTGCGCAGCTGCGACTCCAGGGCCCAGGCCCGCTCGATCACGACCCGGTCGGCCACGCCCCGCCCGAACAACGTGCCGATGCGTTCGAGCTGGGTCGCGGTCAGCAGGCCGTATTTCAGGTCGTCGCGCGGGTCGCCCACCTGGGCGAGCGCCCGGAGCGCCGCGGTGACCTGGCTGATCGTGGCGTTCTCCCCGAGAACTTCGAGCACGCGCTCCAGGATGGCGTTGTCGAAGCCGATGTCCCTGCTGGTCTCCTCGCTCACGCTCACCACGTGGGCGAGCACGTCCGCGAACGCCTCCGGTTTGAGGGTGGCGCCGAGGTCGAGTCGCGGCAGGTCGACGGGGAGCACCCACACGAGGGGGTCGTCTCCGCCTCGCTTGGCCAACTCGATGAGATCCTTCGCGATGGCGCCCTCGGACAGGTCGAGCACGGTCAGATGGCCGCCGCTGTAGAGCCGGGTGGCGCCGATCAGCGTGATCAGCGCCGACCATCCGGGGAGCGTGCCGCCCGCCACGTCGACCCGGTCGATCTCGTCGGGCACGGCCACCGCGTACCAATTCACCTGCTTGTCGTAGCGGTTCTTCTTTTCGGCCCAGTCGCGGTATTTGGCGGCGTGCTCCTCCTGGGCCGTGACGATGTCGCGGTCGCGCCGGTCCCGTTCCCGCTGTTCGCGCGCGTGGCGTTCGCTCACGCGGGCGCCGACGGCGCGGTTGCCCTGGTGGATGGCGTAGGTGCAGATCCCGGCGACACCGCCGGCGGCGACCAGCCCGAGCATCACGAACGACCAGGTGAGTATGCCGCTCACGCCGAGCACGAGGATTCCGGCCGCGACCACGCCCATGAACGTGCGGAAGATGCGCACGGGCCGGTTGAGCATGTGTTCCTGAAGGCGCTCCCGCTGGACCCACTCCGCGTCGACGGCGGCCTTGGCCGCGTCGTCCGCCACGTCCTCGCGGGCCGGCCGCTTGGGCGGGGGCCCCGGGTCTGGATGCAGCAGGGCGTACTGCCAGCCCAGGTAGATCCGGTCCGCCTGAAGCTGAGCATGCTCCGGGTGCGGGTCGCCCACAAGCCCTCCATGTCCGCCTGGGTCACAGCGTAGGAGCTGGAAGCCCTATCAGTACGGGCTTCTCGGCATTCGGACGCGATTCCAGCCCCCGATGGGACGAATGCGGCCAATGGTTCGTCTATGGGCGTACTACCATCCGTTGCCATGACGTCGTCGCCCCCCCGTCGCAGTCACCGCCGGCGCGCTGTGCTGGTTCCGGTCGCCGCGGCGGTGATGGCGGCGGGCATCGGCGCCACCGCGTTGCTCGGCGGCTTCGCCGAGGCGGCGGACGAGCCGCCACCCGAGGTGAAGCCGGAGACGATCGTCGATCAGGGTCAGTTCACGACGACGTTCGCCAAGGCCACCGACACCGTCGAGAAGAACGAATTCGGCGATTCGAAGCGGTACCTCTCGCTCGTCCTCAAGGTCGTCAATCAATCCGACAAGACGGTGAGCGTCGGCATCATGCGTGAGCCGGGCTCGCGGATCCTGCCCATCGTCACCTCGTACACCCAGTCCATCCTCCGGGTGCGGCCGGAGATCAAGACCCCGTACGGCCCCGACGTCTCCGTGTCCGGATCCGGAGTGCAGAGCAAACAGCTCCAGCCGGGCATCCCGGCGACCGTCGTCATCAAATACCAACTGGACCCCGCGGCCGCCGCACCGAAGTCGGTCACGGTGGACGTCGGCAGCATGGTCCTCGACGAGGTCGGCCTGGTCGACCAGACGCAGTACTGGCACCTTGTCGGTGAGGGCGACGTCGACGCGTTCGTGCCGACCGTGGCGGCCGAGGTCACACTGCCCGTGGAGCGGGGGAACGGGTGATGACGGTGACACAGGAACCCGCGCTGACGACGCCCGCGCCGGGCGCCCGTCCCCGGCGGAGCGTTGCGGGCCGGGTCGCCGGCGTCGTCGCCGGAGTGGCGCTCGCCTCCGCGGCGGTGTGGGTGCAGACCACCACCATGTCGTTCGAGCAGCGCACCTCGTCCCTCACCACCAAAGGGCAGATCGGGCAGATCGTCGAGACGAACCGCTTCAGCGTCAAGGTGAACTCGGTCGCGGCCGCCCACGCCGTCGACACCGCGGACTACAGCGGCAAGGTGACGAAGGTCCCGACCGACGCCCTCTTCCTTGTGGTGAACGTGACGGCGACGTCTCCACGCGAGCCGATGCGGCTGAACTCGCAGACCCCGCCCATCGTGCTCGCCGCCGACGGCCGGCAATACCAGCCCACCGACAAGGTGAACGAGAGCCTCACGCTTTTCAGCAAGTATCTCCAGCCCGGGATGTGGTCCCGCGGGGACCTGGTCTACGAGGTGCCTCCCGACGCCGTGCCGGGCGCCCGGTTCGTGTTCATCCCTCCGAACAGCTACATCGTGGACAGCTATGCGCCCGAGGCGGAGGTCGACCTCGGCCTCACGCCCGAAGCGGCCCGGCGGCTGATCTCCAAGGCGGACGACTACCACCCTCTGGTGACCAAGACCTCATGAACGAACGCGAGACGCCCGCCCCCGACTCCCGCGACTGGTTCGCCCCACCGCTGGACCAGCCCACGGAACCCCCGTACATGCCGCCGCCGCCCCAGCCGCCGTCGATCCCGATCCCGGGGACGCTGCGCCCCACCGGCGACCGGCGGGTGTGGCCGGAGCCGGCGCCGGACGAGGACACCTCCACGGTGCCCTTCCCCGCCATCCCCGGCACGCGCAACGAACTGCCCGCCCACTATCGGCGGCCCTCCGCGCAGGTTCCGCCGCCCGCCGGCCCGCGCAAGCGGATGTCGCGCGGACGACGGCGCGTTCTGCTGGCGGGCGGAGCGGTGGTCTCCGTCGCCCTCGCCGTCGCCCTGCCCGCGTGGTTCGGCTACGGCGTCTACAAGTACGGCAGGCCGAGCGACCACATCCACTCCGTGCCGGCCGGCCAGGCGGGGACGTGGCAGCACGTGTCGTGGCGAGTGAGCGTGGAACGCATCCCCAACCCCGATCCGAAGGCGGCCTCGGACACCACGCGCCAGTGGATGAAGATCGTCGCCACGAGGACCGCGCTGGACGCCGAGGGCGCCATCCGGCATTACCCTCCCGAAATCGAGCTCACGGACGCCTCCGGCCGCACGTGGGTCACGCAGGTCCTCAACGACGCCACCCCGCTCGACACGGACAAGAACAAGGTCGGCACGCCGTACAAGATCGAACTGGTCGGCGTGGTGCCGCCGCCGGTCGCCGACACGGTCGACGTGCTGCTACGGCCCAGCATCTCCCGTGACGTCCCCGGCAAGAAGTTCGACCTCAAGGAGTCGGTGACGAACCCGGAGCGCAACGACCAGGTGCTCAAGTTCCTGCGCTGACCCTCCGGCGGTGCCGGGTGGCCGCCAGGTCGAACGTGGCGGCGATGAGGCAGATGCCGAGCGTCGTGACCACCAGGTCCTCGACGAAGCTCACCGGCACCCTCGTGACGAGCCAGAAGTACGGCTTGTCGGTGGTCGTCAGGTAGAGGCCCGCCCTGCCGAGGAAGTCGCCGCCGACGTGCAGAGCGGTGTAGCACAGCGCGAACAGGCCGAACAGCGGCGCTCCTCCGCGCACTGTCAGCCGCAGGGAGTTCATCAGCGGCATCCACCGCTCCGTCCATCCCGCGGTCAGACGGGAGAGCGCCCGCCGGGTCAGGCTGTGGGTCTCGTTCAGGCGCGCGGCTGCGGCCTCCAGCGGCGTTCCCTTGATGACGGTCCCGGTGTCGTCGGCGTAGGCGCCGTAGACGAGGATGCCGACGGTCAGCCAGGCCAGCGGGAGCGCGAGCCCGTCGATCACGTGGGGCCATACGTCGCCCATCCAGCCCCAGAACGTCTCCCAGCCGGGAACGGCCTCCTGCGCCTGCGTCGCCAGCTTCTCCCCGCCCGCGACGACCGCGCGCCCGGCCAGCCAGTCCGAGCGGGCGCCCAGCAGCGTCCCCATCGCGTTGAGCCCGTAGAAGGCGAAGGCGAACTCCCCAAACGTCGCCATGATCCCGGAGAAGCGGCCGTTGCCCGCCTCGTGCCGCCGGCCGAAGAGGTACTTGACCCCGTAGGCCACGACGGCCGTGATGGCCGAGATCTTGACGTCCAGGTTAATGAGGCCTCCCATCACCCCGGTGTCCTGCCCGGTCATGGCGTCGACCAGGAACCCGTCCGGCCGGCGTAGGAGGTCGATGCTCGCGAAGTCGCGGGCGTCCTCAGCGGTCAGCCCCCACGTCATGTAGAGGCCGGAGAACACCAGCGCCGTACGGTCGAAGACCGAGAGCACACTTTCGCCACCCTGGCGGGCCCGCGTCTCCATCAGGGCGCCTCGGACGGCGTACAGCATGCCCACGGTGGTGGCCAGGCTCGTCATCACGACGAGCGTGAACAGGAAGAGCACCACGACCAGCCGGGCCTGGTACCACGAGCCGTGGGACAGGGTCGCGGCGAGCAGTAGCAGACCCCATCGCACGGTGCGCCCGACGGCGAACCAGATGATCAGCGGCAGCGCGCACCTGGCGGCGATACGCAGGGCGTGCAGCGGCAGCGTGAACGGCGAGCGCATCCAGGTCACCCGGCGGGGAGCGGCAGCCTGGAGCGGCACAGAAAGAACGGGCGTCCCGGACACTCGCCCTAGGGTAGCCAGAAGTCCTAGTGACCGCGACAAAGGAGGGCCGCCATTAATTGGCCGGCCCTCCTCTACGACAAACGACTACCCCATACAGCACGGATGGGATAATTACTAGCCTCCAAATGCAGCCGCGTTGGCGCGCTCCGCGGTTCCATATTGCCGGAAGGCGTTGCATCCCCGCTGTATGACGAGCTTCAATTGACTGTCCGGAAGACTCGCATACTGACGTGCGGGCGCCCAGGGCGACTGCTGAAGATCCAAACGGAACTGTGATATAAGACTCGAGTTCAGAGGCCTGGCACAGACCTCACCCCAGTACCGCACGGGAAATACGATGACAGCAGCGTTCGCCGTCTGCGTGGCGATACCGACCGCAAGAACGGCCGCGGATATCGCAAGGCCGAACCTCTTCGGCCTCGTCAGCGCACCCATACGCACCCTCCTATTCCGCCTGGAGATCTACGTCAGCGACGATACAAACCCGGTCGGGCCAGGGCAACAACTTCAGTCAATCTTCTCGCATTTGTAAGAAATTGCCATACCATTCGCGGATGCACGGCAAATAGGCACAGGAACCTTCGGCATGACGCGGCCCACCCACATCAAGCTCGACCCACGAAATAAATACCGAGCCGTACGGGGATTCGGCCATCGAAGAGTGGCCGCTCGGTGCAGGCACGCAAATCAATGTGTGTTTCGTGGTTGCGAAATTCAACAGGCCGACGCCCCACCGCGTTCAATCACCCGGCTTTCCCATTTCGATGGCGCTGGTCACGGTGGATGGGAATCGGTTCAAAACAGGAAAGGCCGGCGCTCAGACGAGCGCCGGCCTTGCCGTGGTGCGAAGGTCAGACGGAGACGGCGAGCTGGGAGACCTCGCCGAGCCTGGCCTCGACCGGGATGTCCTTCGTGACGCCCCCACCCGCGATGATGCGGACGGTCCACTGGCCGGGCGCGGCGAAGAAGCGGAAGATGCCCTCGTCGGAGACGACGACCTCACCGGTGAACTCGCCGGAGTGGTCGAGCAGGCGGGCGTAGGCCGTACCGGCGCCGGAGACGACGCCCTGGATCACGGCCTGGGTCGACAGATCGATACCCGCCGGCAGAGCGACGGTCTGCTCAGGAGCTGCGCAACCTTGGATGGTGGTCATCAGCGGGCCTCCCCCAACTCGATCGGCACGCCCACGAGCGAGCCGTACTCGGTCCACGAGCCGTCGTAGTTCTTCACGTTGGCCTGGTCGAGGATCTCGTGCAGCACGAACCACGTGTGCGCGGACCGCTCGCCGATGCGGCAGTAGGCGATGGTGTCCTTGCTGAAGTCGACGCCGGCGTCGCCGTAGATCTCCTTCAGCTCGTCGTCGGAGCGGAAGGTGCCGTCGTCGTTGGCCGCCTTCGACCACGGGATGTTGCGGGCGGTCGGCACGTGGCCGCCGCGCTGCGCCTGCTCCTGCGGAAGGTGGGCCGGGGCGAGCAGCTTGCCGGTGAACTCGTCGGGCGAGCGCACGTCGACCAGGTTCTGCTTGCCGATCGCGGCGATGACGTCGTCGCGGAAGGCGCGCAGAGCGAGGTTCTGCTCGGACGCGGTGTAGGTGGTGGCGGGACGGGTGGTCCCGTCTTCGACCAGCTCGCGGGAGTCGAGCTCCCACTTCTTGCGGCCTCCGTCGAGAAGCTTGACGTTCTCGTGGCCGTAAAGCTTGAAGTACCAGTAGGCGTAGGCGGCGAACCAGTTGTTGTTGCCACCGTAAAGGACGACGGTGTCGTCGTTGGCGATGCCGCGGGACGACAGGAGCGCCTCGAAGCCGGCCTTGTCGACGAAGTCGCGGCGCACCGGGTCCTGCAGGTCGTCACGCCAGTCGACCTTCACGGCGCCACGGATGTGGCCCTTGGCGTAGGCGCTGGTGTCCTCGTCGACCTCGACGAGCACGACACCGGGGGTGTCGAGGTTGGCTTCGACCCAGTCGGCATCCACCAGGACGGCGGAGCGGCTCATTGTGTTCTCCCAGGTTGTAGACGGCGGATGATCAGGTACATCTCACAGCCCAGGCACAGGCCGAAGGCTGCGTTGAGAAAGGCGGCCAGCAGTGCCGCTGCTGTCGCACCCAGAGCGAGGGGTGTGATCCCAGCCGCGAACCCGATCAGTCCCACGATCGCGAAACCCAGCCCGACTCCCTGCGCGAAGCGCGGCGGCGTGGCGTCCTCCAGCTCGCGCGGCGGTCCCAGTCTCGACCGCACGAACCTCTTGTAGAGGAGGCTGTACGGCGAGGTGGAGAAGGCGCCGAGCGCGAACACGATCGCCTGCGCGCCGAGCAGCCAGGAGCTGCGCGTCAGCAGGACGATCGCCAGAACCAGAGTCGTGATGGCCGCGCCGAATCGGGGGCCTCGAGGGTCTATTTGCATCGCGGGATGCTCCTGAACGATTCACGGAATGCGGCGGAAAGCCGCGGGAATCACCCTCAGGCCATGCGACAGAGCGATGTGGCGACGCGACAGAAGTCGACCGCGCGCCGCTTCGTGAGCAGCTCTGTCGTGGGAGTCATGACCACGACAGTACCTGGCGTCTCGCCATCTGTCACACACTGTCCGATTGATGAGACGATTCGTGAGACGATCCGTCGACCGCGACCCCCAGAGCCGCGATGACGTCGGCCTTCCTGGGCAGCCCGGACGCGCGTTTCACCACATGCCCCGCCTTGTCCACCACCAGCACCGTCGGCGTGCGCAACACGTCGAACCGCCGGACGAGATCGAGTCGCGACTCCGCGTCGATCTCCACGTGCCGCACTCCGGGGACCATCTCCGCCACGTCGTGGAGGATCCGCCGGGTGGCGCGGCAGGGCTGGCAGAAGGCGGTGGAGAACTGCACCAGGGTGGCCCGCTCCCCCAGATCGGCCCCGAGGTCGTCTCGGGTCACGGCGGACTCGCCGACCTCCTGCTTCACGGCACGTACCTTCCCATCGCGGCGCCTCATGAGGAACCCGATGATCACACCCGCGACGAGTGTCACGCCCAGGACCACGATTCCGGTCATCGAGCTGTGCAACCGGCCTCCCGTACGGATTCATTCCCGCCCGAGCGTCAGACGGGGACGGTCACCAGCCCGCGGCCGTCGGAGGTGGACAGCACCAAACTCTGGATCTGGCTCAGCGGGAGCTCGGTCGAGGCCTCGTAGGCGCCGCGGTACCCCCCCTTCGGCACCTCCCAGCTGCCCGCGGGAGAGCGGGTGCCGTCCTTGCCCACGGCCCACAGACGGCACACGGTGCCGGCCGGCACGCCGCGGACCCAGGACACGACGCGCGTGCCGCCGCTCTCGGAGACCAGGCGGACGGACAGGCGGACCCCGCCGTTCGACCCCTCCCGCTCCAGCCCTCCGGCCTGCGCCTCAGCGGGGGCGTCGGCAGGGGCGTCGAGGGCCTTGGTCGACTGGTTCGCGGTGGGTGGCGCGGGGGAACCGGCGGCCGCCTGGGCGGTGTCCGACGTGCTGGCGGGTGCGCTCGTGGCGACCCCGCCACGGGCGCTCACCAGCCAAGCCGAGCCGCCGAGCGCCGCGACCACCAGGGACGCGGCCAGCCCCAGCATGATCCGGGACCAGCGGCTGCGCCGAGCCGACACGACGACCAGCCGGTCCAGCATGGCGCGCGGCGGGGCGGCCGCGTGCGTGATGTCCTCTTCCGAGACCCGTGCCAGCATGGCCGGAAGCCCGGACAGCTCCATCAGCTCGGCGGCGCATTCCGGACACCCGTCCAGATGGGCCTCGACCTCGGCGGCCTCCTCGGCGTCCAGCGCGCCGAGCACGTAGACCCCGAGTGACATGCGTACGTCCTCGCAGGTCATGGTGCCAGCCCCCGTTCCTCCAGGGCCAGTTTCAGTGCGCGGAGCGCGTAGTAGGTCCGTGACTTCACGGTGCCCGGCGGGATGCCGAGGACCTCCGACGCCTCCTTCACCGATCTCCCCCGGTAATACGTCTCCAGAAGCACCTCGCGGTGCTCCGTCCTGAGCGAGGCCAGCGCCTCCGCCACTCCCCACGACTCGACGGCCTTCTCGAGCTCGTCGTCGGCCGGCACCACGGCCAGGGCCTCGTCGCCCGTCTCCTGCGGCCGTGACTGCCGTGCCCGGTGCTGGTCGACCACGAGGTTGCGCGCGACGGTGAACAACCACGCGCGCACCGGCCTGCCCTCGAGCACCGACGGGTGACGCCAGGCGCGGAGCAGTGTCTCCTGGACGACGTCCTCCGCCCGTCCCGGGTCACCGGTCAGGCGAAGGACATAGCCGTAGAGCGGCCCTCCGTGGTCCTCCACGAGGGCGCGCATGAGGTCCTCGGCGGTTGCGGCTGGACTCACACCCTCATCACGTACGGCGGGGCCGTCCGGTTCGGGAGTGCGACCGAGGTCACCTGAGTGGGACATCGCTGGCGGCGGCCGCGATCGCGAGCCCCTCGGGCGTCGATTTCACGCTGGTGATTTTAAGGTGCAAGGGCAGGTTCTTGACAGGAACGGTGAAGGTGAGGAATTTCTCCGCGTTCGGCACGCGGATTCCGTTGGCGACCTTGACCCCGACGGGTGTCAGCTTCACCCCGCCGGACACGACGGAGATCTTCACGTCCGCCGTGACGGGCACGGACTGACCGAAGGCGCTGAATTTCCCCGACACCTTCAGCTTGCCTCCGTCCCCCGCGTCGAGGGTGACCCCTCGGGGTGCGCGCTCGTCGATGGCCTTCCAGGAGACCACGATGGTCCCGTCGACGTGCTCGGCACGGATGTCAGCGGTCGACGGGTCCTGGATCAGGTCGGCCAGCGGGGCGGTCACGCCGGTCAGCGTGGCGTCGACTCCCGTCAGATCGACGCCCTCGACGGTCATCGGGCCGATGGCGGCGTGGATCTCCTGGTAGCGGCCGAGAAGCGCCTGGGTCAGGAACGGGATGCCCGTGATCTCGACCTTGGGCTGCTCCGCCAGGTCGTATTTCGCCGCGATCTGCTTGCCGATCTCGTTCTGCACGCCGGTGACCGCCACTCTGTCCACGATGGCGAGCAGGACAGCGAGCATGATCAGAGCGACGACGACTTTCCGCATCCGACTCCTCCTGGAGAAACCTGCCGCCGAGACTAGCGGCTCATCCCCCGGCAAAAGGCGGTAAAACTTCCACTACGGCGCCTTGGGGAAGGGACACCGTACCCGGATCGCGGGTGCCTGCGGGGTGACCGTCGATCAAGAACGACGAGCGTCGCAGCACACGCTCGATTTCCGGATTTCTTGCGATATCGACGAGCAGATCCCGCAGAGTTTCCGCCTCGAAGGGCTCTTCGGCGATGCCCGCGGCCTCTTTCGCCGCGGCCCAGTAGCGGACAGTCCCGGTTGCCATGGGCGTCCCGGCCCTCCTTCCGTCACGCGGGCGAGCACTGAATGTGAGCGCGGGGTTACGGTGTTAATCCACGTGACGTGGTGTTCACACCGTGGACCCACATTGGACCCCAACATCCTGTGGGCTACCCTACGGACTAATGGACCTGGGCGACGTGGCCCCCGGGTCCTTACGTGTTTAAACGGCCGGCTCGTTTCTGTCCTTAAGCGGACGGACGAGCCGACGAGGTGGCAAGGAGGCGGAAAGTGAGCAACCTGCTCCTGCTGACCAATGCATTGGAGCCCTCCGCGGAGGTCCTTCCGGCGCTAGGACTCCTGCTCCACTCGGTGCGCGTCGCGCCCGCGGAGGCGTCCGCGCTCATCGACACGCCACCGGCCGACGCCATCCTCGTCGACGCCCGCCGCGAGCTGGTGCAGGCCAAGAGCCTGTGCCGGCTGCTGCGGACCACGGGCGTCGACTGCCCGCTCATGGTGATCGTCACCGAGGGGGGCCTGGCGGCCATGACGGCCGAATGGGGCATCGACGATGTGATCCTCGACACGGCCGGGCCTGCCGAGGTCGAGGCCCGGCTGCGCATGGCCGCGGGCAAGCTGTCGCTCGCCGCGGCGGAGGAAGTGCCGGACGAGATCCGCAGCGGCGACCTGTCTATCGACGAGGCCACGTACACCGCCCGGCTGCGCGGGCGCGCGCTCGACCTGACGTTCAAGGAGTTCGAGCTGCTCAAGTACCTCGCGCAACACCCCGGCCGGGTCTTCACCCGGGCCCAGCTCCTCCAGGAGGTCTGGGGCTACGACTACTTCGGGGGCACCCGTACGGTCGACGTCCACGTGCGCCGGTTGCGCGCCAAGCTCGGCGCCGAGTACGAGTCGCTGATCGGCACCGTGCGCAACGTCGGCTACCGGTTCGTCCCCGACCGCGGCGGCGAGCAGTCCGAAACCGCCGAGCACGCCCACCGCTGATCTTTTGTACGGCTCACGCCCGGAAAGGGCGTGAGCCGTACGTGTTTCTCACGTCAGCCGTTCACGGCGAATCCGCACCAGGCCGTCCAGCCCGAGACGGCGTTCCCCTGCTTGGCCTGCACCCTGAACCGGTACGTCCCCGGGGACAGCGTGCCGGGATCGAGAGTGAGGGCCAGAACTCGTCCGCTCGGCCAGATCCGGCTGGTCCTGGTAATCAGCGGATCCCCTTCCGCACCGCTGATTTCGAAGGTCGCGCGCATCGCCGGATGCTTGCCGAAAGGGGTGGGACTGGCGGCGAGGACGATCGTGTCCTTCGTGGACGCGACCGGAGTTCCGGCGCTGCAGAGCTGGTTCGGTGTGAACGCGTCGGTCTGAATACGCGGCGCGGCGGGAACGCCCGGGGTCGCCCGATCGGCGAACGCGGGGCTGATGGCGTACAGCGTGGCCGCGACGAGGGCGAGAAGGCCCGCGACGAGAGCTGCGACGCGATATCTGTACTGAATGTGCACCTTCTTCTCCCGATCTAGAAGAGGTAGAGGAAGATCTTGCCGTCGTACTGGACGTTGCAGGCCCAGGAGTTGCCCAGGCGCTGCCCCTGGACCATGTCGGCGCCGTCGTAGTCGCACTGGTTGAACGCGTCCCTGATGGAGTCGTATCGCGACAGGTCGGGCGTGTAGGTGTAGTAAGGGCTGGCTGTGGACGATGGAGCCGGATAGGTGTATCCCGTGGTGACGCCGAGGGTCGTGTGCGTCCGGGTTCCGTCCGCGAGCAGCTCACCGCCGTCGCCGACGAGCTTTTGCCCGGTCGCGTATCCGTAGTCGCCATCCCACGAGTAGTGAACGCCGAGATAGATCCGGCTTCGCGCGTCCTCAAGCCCCGCCTGGCTGAAACTCGTGAAAGAACGCGTCAGGTAGTTCCCGGCTGCGTCGACGGCGTGCGGGTCTTCCGTTTCGGCGGTGAAGCTGATCGAGTCCGTCCCGAAATACGCCTTCATGGCCGCGGCCCAGGCGCCGCCGAAGGTGGCGTGCCCCGAGACATAGGCGGGGAACGCCGGGCTGAAGTGGACCTCCGCGGTGTCCGCAGAAAGCGGCTGCCACGAAGGATCGGCGACGGTCTTCGCGTTGCCGTCATCGGCCGCGAGCCGGATCGCGCTCTCGGGCCGCCACAGGTCGATCGGGGTCTGATACTTCGCGTCCCAGGCCACGATGCCGGCATCGGCCATCGCCAGGCTGACGCTCCCGAACAGCTTGGCGTTCTGCAGCTCTCCCAGGCCACGCTGCACGGACACGTCGCGGGTCATGTCGAGGAGCTGTCCCGGCGGCTTGTATGTGCCGTTGAGGTCGTTGGCCCAGAACCAGGCGATCTGTGTCTGCTCGGCCGTCCGGGTGGAGCTGTCGGCCCTGCCAAGCTCTTTCGCCTCGTTGACCTGGTCGGCGTACGCCTGACTGGCCAGCATCGTGGTGATGTTGGAGAACCCTCCGGGAAGCTGCGGCCGAGCGGATGACGAGGAGACCGGGCTCCGGTCCAGCGTGCCGTTGGCGCGGTAGTCGACGGGATAGCTGAAGTCAGGGGGCGGCTGGGGAGAGCCGTAGCGGCTGAATCTGCGCACCTTCCCCCAGTTCGGGGTGGCCGCGTCCCCGGATCCCGTGGGCCGCCATTGTCCGGGGGCCGTGCTGGGCACATACGCCGTGGTGTCGGTCGAGCCGTCCCCGGTACGCGTAGCGATCATGACGGCGGCCGCCTGCTCGCCGATGCTCCGTCCTGCCTTTTCCGCGTCCGTCACGGGTGCGGCCGGCTCGGCCTGGGCGAAGTACGCGCTGAAATCGGCCGCGGGGAAAACCGAGGTGAGCACCTTGTACGCGGCGTAGTCGATTGCGGTCTGTGTGTCGGGATTGGCCACCTTGGGGCTCAGGCTTATCCCTGGATTGTAAATACCCCCGATGCAGTCATCCGGCCGCAAATCACGCCCCTGCTTGTAGCACTGGGTGTAATTGGCGGCGTCGTACATCGCGAGGTGCATCATCGCGCCGGCCCGGGACAGCGGCCCCGGAGCCCCGCCCACCTGGCGATACGCCTCGAGGAGCACATCGTTCCAGTAGAGGACCCGGTCCCCCACGTCGGCGGCGGCCCGTGCCGGTGTCCGCAGGCCGAGTACCGAGCAGAGCACCACTAAGAGCACCACCATTGGGGCTGTTATGGAGCGAATTGTCAAGCTTCTACCCATGAGCACCTTCTCCCCGATATGTCCGGTTAAGCCGAGGCTAGGCAGAAGATCGCCATTGATCAACAGAACATGTCATGAAATCTAAATAACAAAGTCAAAATGGTCGTCCACAAAAGATATGTGAAGACATGCCGGAAATGGGTGAGGCCCGCACCTGGCGGGTGCGGGCCTCGTGTGACGGAGGTCAGTTGACCTTGGTGATGTGGGTCAGAGCCGGCGGGGAGACCGGGCTGTTGGCCCCGAGGTACACGGTGAAGGCGTCGACGTCGAAGCCACCGCTCCACGTCCACAGGTCCGTGCCGAGGGTGAACGCCGGGAAGGTGTCGCCTCCGCCGACCAGGAAGTTGTTGGCCGCCACCCGGACCGACTGGGTGTCGGTGACCGGCACGCCGTTGATCGCGATGTTGGAGACCTTGCCGCCGAGCGGCGCGCTCGCGCTGTAGGTGTAGGTGAGGTTCGACGACGGCTGGAGGATCAGCGGATTCCGCGCGACCAGCGCTCCGGTGTAGAACTGCTGCTCCAGCACCGTCTTGAGCTGGGCGCCCGTCAGCGTCACCGCCTGCAGCAGGTTGTTGAACGGCTGGACCGCGAAGGCCTCGCCGTACGTCACGACGCCGTCGCCTTCGGACCCGCTCTGCGCGTAGGTGAGGGAGGTGCGGATGCCGCCGGGGTTCATCAGCGCGATGTCGGCGTTGCCGCCGTCGGCCTTCGCCGCGGCGAGCTGGGCGTCGGCGATGAGGTTGCCGAGCGGAAGCTCACCGGCCGGCGACGCGGCCGCCGAGATGTTGGTGATGTCCGCCGTGATCTTGCCGATGGGCGAGTCCGCCTTCTCGGAGACCGCGTCCTTCCAGTAGTTCACCAACTTGTCGATCTTGGCGTCGGGAGCGTACGTGGTGCCCGTGTATGGACCCGAGTTGACGGAGCCCGCGGCGTTGGTGATGAAGGCGGACGTGGCGGCGACGACCTTGTTGTCAGCCTTGACCGAGGACCTGTCGACGTCCTTGGTCTTGAGGTTGACCTTGAAGTCGATCTGCGTGAGCACCCTGCCGAAGGACGAACCCTGCGTGAAGTAGCGGGTCTGGCCCTTGGGGTCGGTCGTGGTGCAGACGTAGGCCTGGTGCGAGTGGCCCATGATGACCACGTCGACCGCGGCGTCCAGGTTCGTGGCAATCACCTTGCCCACCGTGGTGGTCAGCGGGCAGGCGTCGGGGCTGGCGCCCGAGGACACCGAGTCGCCCTCGTGAACGAGCACGACCTGAGCCTTGACGCCGAGCCGCGTGAGCAACTGCGAGGCGCGGTTCCCCGCCTCGACCTCGTCCTGGAACGTCAGACCCGCGACGCCGGCCGGGGTCACGATGTTCGGCGTGTTCTTGGTGACCAGGCCGATGTAGCCGATCTTGACACCGTTGACCACCCGGATGGCGACCGGGGGCAGCGGGTGCTTGCCGTTCTTGTCGACGACGTTGGCTGCGAGGTACTGGAACTCGGCGCCCTTCCACTTGCCGGCCGGAGAGCAGCCGTCGGTGGGGTTGCAGCCGCCGTTCTGGATGCGGAGCAGCTCCGCCATGCCCTCGTCGTATTCGTGGTTGCCGACCGACGAGACGTCCAGCCCCATCTCGCCCAACGTCTGGACGGTGGGCTCGTCGTGGTAGGCCGCCGAGAGCAGCGGCGAGGCGCCGATGAGGTCACCCGCGGCGACGACCTGCGTCTGGCCCTTCGCCCAGTTCTTCTTGATCGCGGTGGCCAGGGTCGCCGCGCCTCCGGTGCCCTGGACGAACACGCCCTTCTCGTCGGCGATCCGGCCGCTGGAGCCGGTCGGCGCCTCGAGGTTGCCGTGGAAGTCGTTGATGGACAGCAGCCGAACGGGGACGCTCTTCGAGTGCGACGGAGGCTGGTGGTGATGGTGTTTGTCGTGTAAGGAGTGGTGGCCGGAGGACGCGCCTGCGGTGCCGGCGGAGAGCGCCACGACGCTCACCGCGGCGGCGCCTACGATGGCCAGGCGCGCGAATGATGCTGAGGTCATGGTCAACGACAGTAAAGCCGTGATCTAAGCACGAAATGGATCTGAGGTAACGATTCGTAGGGCCCGCGCCTGGCGAACTTTGCCAGAACCCGAAGGTGGCGCCATGCCGACGGTCACCTAACGTTCAAGACATGAACGCGTCTGTGGATCTCCAGGAACGGCTCGACGAGAACAAGGTCGCGGCGGTGCTCGCCCTCGTGGAGGCGGCGTCCGAAGCCGACGGCGTCCCCCCGCTCAACGAGGAGTCGATGTTGCGGCTGCGCTACGGAACCGGCCCCGGGGCGAAGGCCGTACTGATCTATGAGGGCGATGACCTGGCCGGATTTGCGCACCTCGACCCGCCGGACCCCGACGCGGCACCGAGCGGCGAGCTGGTGGTCCACCCGGCCTTTCGCGGACGCGGCCTCGGCCGCCGGCTGCTGGAGGCGACGCTGGAGGCCGGAGGGGGCCACGCCCGGTTGTGGGCGCACGGCGACCATCCGGCCGCCGCCCGGCTCGCGGCCCGGCTCGGCCTGACTCGTGCCCGGTCGTTGTGGCAGATGCGGCGTCCGTCGTCCGTGCCGCTCGGCGATCCCGTCCTGCCCGACGGCGTACGGCTGCGCACGTTCGAGCCGGGCGAGGACGAGGACGCCTGGCTGGCCCTCAACGCGCTGGCCTTCGCCACGCACCCGGAGCAGGGCTCGTGGACCCGCGACGACCTGGCACACCGCGAACGCGAGCCCTGGTTCGACCCCGCCGGATTCTTCCTCGCCGTACGGCAGGACGGATCCCTGGCCGGGTTCCACTGGACGAAGGTCCACCCGGCAGGGGAAGGCGGCGAGTCCGAGCCGCTCGGAGAGGTCTACGTGGTGGGCGTCGACCCCGCCGAGCGGGGAACCGGCCTCGGTCGCGCGCTGACGATCGCCGGGCTGGCGCACCTGCGCGACCGCGGCCTGGCTCAGGTCTTGCTCTATGTGGACGAGGACAACGCGGCCGCGACCCGGCTGTACGAGTCGCTGGGGTTCACCCGCTCGACCACCGACGTGATGTACAGCCGGTGAGCTATCCGAGGATCAGGTTGAGCACGAAATAGGAGATCGCGGCCACCGCGGCGGCGGCGGGGATCGTCAGGACCCATGCCACGATGATGTTGCCGGCGACGCCCCAGCGCACCGCGGAAAGCCGCCGGGTGGCGCCCACACCCATGATCGCGCTCGTGATCGTGTGCGTCGTCGAGATCGGCGCGCCGTACGCGATGGCCGCCGTGTAGAGGACGGTCGCCGCGGCGGACTCGGCCGCGAATCCCCGCGGCGGGTCCAGGTGGATGATGCGGCGGCCGAGTGTGCGCATGATGCGCCACCCGCCCGCGTAGGTGCCCAGCGAGATCGCCGCCGCCGACGCGGTGATGACCCACTCCGGGATGTCCGACCCAGGTGACACGTATCCCCCGACGACAAGCGCCAGGAAGATCACACCCATCGTCTTCTGCGCGTCCTGCAAGCCGTGGCCGAGGGCCATCGCCGCCGCCGACACGGTCTGGGCGTACCGGAACCCCCGGTTCGCCTTGTGTGGGTTGGCCCGGCGGAATATCCACAAGATGGCGATCATAATGAGTCCGCCGAGCAGGAAACCGACCACCGGCGACAGCACCATGGGGATGACGACCTTGTCGAGCACCCCGGTCCAGTGCACGGACGCGCTCGCCGCCAGCGCCGAGCCCACCAGGCCCCCGATCAGGGCGTGGCTGCTGGAGGACGGCAGGCCGAAATACCAGGTGACGAGATTCCAAGCGATGGCGCCCACCAAGGCCCCGCCGACGATGATCAAGCCGTGTCTGCCCTGCGGGGCGGAGATGATGCCGGAGCCGACCGTCTGGGCCACCTGAAGGCCGAGATGCGCCCCGATGAAGTTCATTACCGCGGCCATGAGCAGCGCGATGCGGGGCGTCAGCGCCCGGGTCGAGACCGAGGTCGCGATCGCGTTGGCCGCGTCGTGGAAGCCGTTGGTGTAGTCGAACGCCAGCGCGATGACGATGACGCCGATGACAATGGCGAGATCCACTTAACCTTCCTTGACCGCGATCGACTCGATCGTGTTCGCGACGTGCTCGAAGGCGTCCGCGGCCAGTTCGAGATGCTCGATCACTTCACGCATCTTCATGACGGTGAGCGTGTCGTACTCCCCGCTGAAAAGCTTGGCGAGCAGCCGACGGTAGATCTGGTCCGCCTGGTTCTCCAGACGGTTGATCTCGATCCAGTACTCGTTGAGATGCTGCATGGAGCGCAGGCGTGGCATGGCGTCCGCGGTCAGTTCCGCCGCCCTCTCGAGCACCTCCACCTGGCGGATGACCTCCTTGGGCAGGTGGTCGATCTGGTAAAGGACGATCAGGTCGGCCGCGGCTTCCATGAAATCCATCACATCGTCCAGATTGGACGCGAGGCGATAGATGTCCTCCCGGTCAAACGGCGTGATGAAGCTCTCGTTGAGGCGATTCATGATCGCGTGAGTGCGCTCGTCACCTGCGTGTTCGCAGGCCCGCATCTTCTCGGCCAGGGCATCCCTGTCCGAGTCGTCGCCGATGATCTCGACCAGCAGACGGGACGCGGTGACGAGGTTGTTCGCGGAGTCTGCGAACAACTCGTAGTAGCTGTCCTCACGGGGCGTGAGACGCAGTCGCACGTCAGTTTCTCCAGATGTGCGGGGATGGTCCGCAGAAAGAGTACGGGCTACCAGTGGAAATGCGAACTTAAGATGCAGCTCGCCCGCTTGTAACCTTCTCTTCTCTTTGTGGTTGCCCTGCCGTCGGCGACTGACACGTTCCATTGCTGGACTTCGGGCAGCCCGTACGGCAGGCGGCAGCACTCAGACGCGGGTTCGGTGGAAGTTGAGGTACGACCGGCTCGGCGTGGGACCACGCTGACCCTGGTAGCGGGAGCCGTACCTCTCGGAGCCGTAAGGAAACTCGGCGGGCGAGCTGAGCCGGAACATGCAGAGCTGACCGATCTTCATGCCGGGCCACAACTTGATCGGCAGCGTGGCGACATTCGAGAGCTCGAGGGTGACATGACCCTCGAACCCCGGATCGATGAACCCGGCCGTGGAGTGCGTCAGCAACCCCAACCGCCCCAGGCTCGACTTGCCCTCCAGCCGCCCCGCGATGTCGTCCGGCAGGCAGATCACCTCGTACGTGCTGGCCAGCACGAACTCACCGGGGTGGAGGATGAACGGCTCGGCGCCGTGCGGCTCGACCTCCCGGGTGAGATCTGGCTGCTCCGTTGCCGGATCGATGTGGGGGTACCGGTGATTCTCGAAGACCCGGAAATAACGGTCCAGGCGCACGTCGACGCTGGACGGCTGGATCATCTCGGGGTCGAACGGGTCCAGCTTCACCCGGCCCGAATCGATCTCTGCACGGATGTCACGATCGGAAAGCAGCACGGTGCAAGGCTAGTGGGGGGCCTCTAACGCCACGAAGGGTCCTCCGCGACTCGCCCCACAGGGCTTCGCCGTACGCCACGGAGCGCCGGGGCCATAGGCGGAAAGGTGAACGATTAGGGGGTCGGGACTGCAGGAGTACGCGGACTTTCCGCTACAGTAGGGACGCGGTCGGCTCCAAGGTCGGCCCACGCGGGTGTAGTTCAATGGCAGAACATCAGCTTCCCAAGCTGACAGCGCGGGTTCGATTCCCGTCACCCGCTCCACGCACAAAGGCCCAGGTCAGAGGATGATTTCCGACCCGGGCCTTGATCTTTCTCGGGCTTGTTCATCTCCGCGTGCCATTAGGGTTCTGGATCACCCGGCAGGCACGAGCAGGCCAGGCGGATCATCCTCGTCTCCGTCATCGCCACGCCACCCACGGCCTCGGGCACCGCCCGATCGCCGCTGGCCTGCAGATCCCCGAGGAGACCGTCCGAGGCTGGCCGCGCCAGGCCCGGCGCAGCGTCGACCGGATTCGCCGGCGAGCCGCCGACGCCCTGTTCCACATCGACCCCGACATGTTCGCCCGGCTCGCTCCGTTGGGCTCAGCGTTGGCCGACGCGCTGAACATGCTGTTCACCGCGGCCGCCGCCACCGCCCACCGGCACCATCTGGAGTCGGGTCTGCCTGTGGCACATCGCGGCCATGATCTGCGGCGGTCACCTCCTCGCCGACGTCCGCGCAGGCTGAGCACCGAGCCCCGATTCGTGCGACACCGTGACCGGCGACACCCGCGATGACCATCTCGGTCATCGCCATGACGCCGACCGCGTCAGCGTGAGCATGACAGCGACAGCGTGTCCAGGAACCCTTCCGAAGACCTCGGACCGCTGCCCGAATTGCCGGAATCTTTGTGGTCACCGCGAACGTCGCCTACGTGGTCATCGCGAGTATCGAGCAACAGCCGGTCAGGCATCTCGGATATGCAGGACGGCGTAACCGGCGGTGAGGGCGGTGGCGGCCCAGGCGAGGAGGACCAGGGTGGCGGTGGACCAGCCGTAAGGAGCGGTCGTTTGGAGGCCGAGGACGGTGCCGGCTTCAGTGGGGAAATATTGGCTGAAGTCGGTCAGCCACTCGATGTTGAAGATCGGGACGATGCGCGGAAGGCCGAAGAGGCCTACTGTGGCGATGATCGTGCCGGTGGCGCTGCGAAAGGCGGTGGCAAGGCCGAGAGCGGTGATGCCGAGCAGGGCGAAGTCGACTGCCGAGCCCAGGATGGTGAGAGAGAGCTCGGTGGCGGTGAAGCTGCTGTAGTCGCCGGCGAGCAGAGCGATGGCAGCGGTGCCGATCGTGCTTTGCACGACACCGATGACCAGCCCGATGGCGGCAATCACGGCAACCTTGCCGAACAGCATTCGGGCTCGTACGGGAACGCTCTGCAGAGTGGTCTTGATCGATCCGCTGGTGTATTCACTCGCGATGAACAGGGTGGCCATCACCATGACCAAGAACTGGGCGGCGATCAAGCTCTGGAAAGCCACATGTGGCGCCGGCATGGCCACGTCATAGCCGTTGTCGGCACTGGCCTTCATCGAGCCGCCGAGCAGAAGGCCGAGTGCGATGGTGACCACGCTTGAGATGGTCACGTTCCACCAGGTGGATCGGACGCTGGTCAGTTTGGTCCACTCGAATGCGATCGAGCTCCCGAGCCGACTCGGGCCGCCGCGGGTTTTGGCGCCTGTCGCGGGCGAACCAGAAATCGAACTCATGTCTTAATTCCTTTAGGTCGAAGAAGATATCAGGTGCCGGTCGGACGCGGCAGGATCGCGTCGTATTCGAGACTGTCGGCGGTGAGTTCCAGATACGCCTGTTCGAGAGAGGGGCGATGGAAGGCCAACTCATCGACCTGCGCGCCGATGGAAAAGGCAATGGCGCCGACTTGGTCGAGGTTGCCCGCAGTGACCTGCAGTTCGCTGTCCTCCAAGGTGGTCACGGTCATCCCGGCGCGCTCCAGCGCTTCGCGTAGCGACGCTGTTTGCGGGCTGCGTACCTTGACGGAGTTTCGCGTGCTCTGGGCGATCACTTGATCGATCGGGGCGTCAGCGATCAGCGCGCCGCGGCCGATCACGATCAGGTGATCGGCGGTTTCCTGCATCTCGCTCATCAGGTGACTGGAGACGAAGACGGTACGGCCCTCCGCCGCGAGCGAGCGCATCAGCTTCCTGATCCACACCACCCCGTCGGGGTCGAGGCCGTTCACCGGCTCGTCCAACATGACGATCTGGGGATCACCGAGTAACGCCGAGGCGATGCCGAGTCGCTGGCCCATGCCGAGAGAGAAGGAGCCGATTCGCTTGCGCGCCACTTCGGCCAGGCCGACCGCGCCTAACACGTGATCGACACGGCTGCTCGGAAGCCGGTTACTTCTGGCCATGCCGAGTAGATGGCTGCGCGCCGACTGTCCCGGATGACCTGTACGCGGGTCGAGCAACGCGCCGATCGTGCGCAGGGGATAGGCGATGTCGCGATAGGGCCGACCGGCGATCTCGACCGTACCTGCGGTCGGCCGGTCCAGGCCGAGGATCATTCGCATGGTGCTCGATTTCCCAGCGCCGTTGGGGCCGAGGAATCCTGTCACGACACCAGGCTGGATTTGAAAGCTCAGATGGTCGACTGCCGTTTTTTCGCCGTACCTCTTGGTGAGGTCAGCCAAGACGATCATGAATGGTTCCTTCCGTTGTCGATCTCAACGTTAGGAACCCGATGCGCTGGGGCGCAGGTGGCGAAGGGCAGCACGGCAACGTCACCAAGGTCAGATTTCAGCCGGCACCATCGCTTACTTTCGTCGGTACTGGCGGGCCGGGTTCGTATGTAGGGTCGACTGGATGGAGCGCCGATGGGTTGACCTCTGCTGGGCCATCGCTCTCAGTGTGGGTGCGACGATGATGATCCAGATCGCGGATGTCGATCTCGGACTGCTCTCGGTGCCAGCGGTTTTCGTGGTGTGCTACCTCGGCGGGCGCCGGATGAGCTCGTTGCGGCCGGCGGTGATCGCCTTCGGGGTCGCCGGCGTGCTGAGCATGACGATCGCCTTTCTCCGTTCGGGATCCAGCCCGATTTCCGCGTGGATCACAGTGATCGCTCTGGAGTTCGCCCTGGCTGTACTGCCCTGGTGGGCCGGGCGCTATCGCCGATTGCGAGCGGACCGGGTGGTACACGAGCAGCACATCGTCTCGACCGAGGCCCGGCTGCGCGAGCGGGCCCGGATCGCGCAGGACATGCATGACTCCCTGGGGCATGATCTCGCCCTGATCGCGCTTCGCACCGGCGCCCTCGAGCTCGCGCCCGGAGCTACCGAAGAACAGCGAAAGGCCGCCGCTGATCTCCGCGTCAGCGCGGTGGCGGCGACGGATCGACTGCGTGAGATCGTTGGCGTGCTACGCGAGGAGGACCAGTCCGCGCCCCGTCATCCGGCAGGGGAGAGCATCGAGGAGATGGTGACCCGGGCACGGAAGTTGGGCATCGAGGTCACGCTCCACTCGAACGTCCAGCACCTGGACGAGCGGCCGCGAATGGTGGTCCAAGCAGCCCATCGGGTGGTGCAGGAAGGCATCACCAACGCGGCCAAGCACGCGCCGGGTGCACCTGTCACGGTGTCGATCACCGACTCGGACGATCAGATTGTGGTCTCGGTCGTCAATGGTCAGCCTGCGAACGTGAAGCGCGAGCCGACCCAAGGATCGGGGTTCGGGCTGGCCGGGTTGGACGAACGCGTCCGTCTGCTCGGCGGCAGTTTCCAGGCCGGTCCGCGAGGAGACGGACACGCGGTGGTCGCCCGGATCCCCCTGCGGGGCAAGGTCGTCGCCGATCGTGTGCGGCATGGCGGGGCTACCGATGATGATCACGATCGGATCGGATCGGTATCGATCGCCGCGACCGTTGCCGACGCGCGGAGAATGGCTCGTCGTCGCCAACTCCATACGGCGGTTCTGCCGCTCGCGCTGGCGGTTCTCCTTGTCGCGGTGCTGATCGCGCTTCAGGCCGCCACGGTGATCATGACGGCACTCTCGCCCGACCGGTACAGGCAGATTCAGATCGGTCGAACGCGGCCGGAGATCAGTGGCCTGCTGCCCTCGCACAGCGTCCGAGGCGTTTTGCCGGTCGGGCTGTCGATACCACCGGCGCCGCCGGGTAGCAGTTGCGAGTTCTACCAGGCGAGAGGCAATGTGTTCGACGTGAGTCAGGACATGTACCGGTTCTGTTTCGATGGCTCAGGGACTCTGACCGCCAAGGATCATTTGACGGTGCAGTCCGAATGAGGAGCTGGGTGGGGTGACGGATACCTCGGTGAACCGCATACGAGTGCTGCTGGCCGATGACGAGGTACTCATCCGCGGCGGGGTGAAGGCCGTCCTGGCCACCGACCCGGTTATCGAGGTCGTGGCAGAGGCCGAGGACGGACACCAGGTGATCGACCTCGTCCAGCGGCATCATCCTGACGTTGTCCTGCTGGACATTCGGATGCCGCGACTGGACGGCCTGATCGCGATGAAGGAGATCCTCGCGATCGCACCGCAGACCAAGATCATAATCTTGACCACATTCGGCGAGGACGATTACATCCGATCGGCATTCATCGAGGGCGCTGCAGGTTTCCTGCTGAAGGCCGCAGACCCCCGCGAGCTGATCAGCGGAGTGCACGCGGTAATGGGCGGCGCCGCTTATCTGTCGCCACGGATCGCCCAGTGGGTGATCAGCCAGTATCGCGACAGCAGTAGAAAACGGACCTCTGACGCGCAACAGCGGGTCCAGCGACTGACCGAACGCGAGCGTGACGTACTCGCCATGCTCGGCGCCGGCCTGTCCAATGCCGAGATCGGCCGGCGGCTCTATCTGGTCGAGGGCACGGTCAAGGGATATGTCACTTCGATTCTGATCAAGCTAGACGCCCGCAACCGCGTACAGGCCGCGATCATCGCGAATGAGGCCAGACTGGTCCCGGAACAGTGGCCGTAGACCCGGAAACCGGGGAGTCGCGGCAAGTTCCCCTTCGGGCGGGTCGATACGTCAACTCCTCAAGCCGGAGCACCTCGCATGGCCGGTGTATGTCCTCATCGGGAACGAGAACATGTGCCAGCATCCGCCCACCCTCACCCATCTGCGTGAGTTCGATGCTCCATGCATCGTCCGGTACGCAGTAGAAGCTGAGGAGCTCGTAGAGGTTTCCGTCCTCTTGCAGGTACTCCGTGGTCACGGGGAAATCATCGCAGGCGCGATATCAGGACCGGCTTGCAGATCCAACACGGAACACGCTCCCCGGGTCAGCAGGCTGGTGCATCTGTATGCGGTCCAGTTGATATAGGAGCGTCAGACGGGCGGGGTGTACGCAGGTGCGCATTCCATGCCAATCTGCGCCTATGCTCACCGTCCGCCACCTCCTCGACTACCTCACCGGCCTGTCCGACGAAACCCCCGTCGTGATCGACGTCAACGCCGGGGATTGGTACCTCCGCGTAGAAGATCTCAACGTGACCACCACCCAAGACGCGACACCCGGTGGCGACCCTCTTGAAGGTGTCGAGGTCGACATCTTCTGGGAACCCGGCCAGCGCGGCAGGGCCATAGACGGCCTCTCCAAGACGCTCTTCACCCTGGACGACGTAGAAGAGCTGATCAACGAACGTGATGCGCTCCGCCGGGAACTGGCAGACCTCCGAGCTGGCCTCTGCTTCTCACTCCGCAAGTACCACGGCGAACCGGGTCCTCAAGGGCTCGCCGTCAGGTCCGTGCTCAGCGACCAAGAGACCTTCACCGAGATCGCGCGACTCCGCACCATCGCCGCCGAGTCCCCTACCGAGCCCAGCTCAGAGCTTTGATCGTCGTGCCATTAGCGTGCCATTAACCCCGGTAACGAGGGGTCAATCACGGTCACTCACGACCGGCCCAAGCCGCAGGTCAGCCGCCCCACAAGGCATGTTCCCTACAATTCCCAAGCTGACAGCGCGGGTTCGATTCCCGTCACCCGCTCCACACACAAAGGCCCAGGTCAGAGGTAGTTTCTCGACCCGGGCCTTGATCTTTGTTGGGCTTGTTTCTCACTCGCGTGCCAGATTCGTGCCAGATCAGTTGATCTTGGCTCCAATAACGGCCGCATCATCGCCACCGTCCTGATCTTTCGAGTGTGTTCGTGGCGTCCTCGGTCGGCTCCTCACCCCACCGGCGTTCGCAACGGGGCGGCCGGTACCGGCACGCGACGGCCGTAGCGGGTCGTCACCAAGTGCTGGACGCCGAATGAGATGCCGATGCCGAGCCACAGGGCGTTGCCGTTGAACGGCTCACCGAACGCCAGTTCTCCAACCGCGCCGAGGCTCAGCCGAGCGGCGATGGTGGCGAGCCACAGCAGTAGCGTCACCTGGCCACCCCTGCGGTACAGGCGCCCGCTCTGGTCTCGCCACATCGGCATGGTGCGGCCGCGCAGTACGCCGAAAACCACTGACACAGCCAGGCCCGCGATAAGGAGTGCGATCCCGGCTGCGGTCGTCCGGGCCGGGCCGGGCGGTACGCAGCCGCGCGCCACCAGGAGGGCGACCCACAGATACGTCAGCGGCCGGACCGGTCGTACGGAGAACTGACTCACCAAAATCAGCACGGTGACACCGACGATGAGCGCCAGGTCAGAGGTCGTCATGACGGCGACCCTCCTGTCAGGTAGGTGGCCAGCGCCGAGGTCAGCGCGGCACGGAACGCGGTGTCATGAGTCGGGTCGGCCGGATCGTGCCCGAGTCCGGCGAGCCAGGATCGCTTGCCGAGTGCGTACCCGTACGCGGCGGACAGTCCGAGCAGGACCACCGCCTCGATCCGGGCGCGATCCGGCGTCTCTGGTTCGGGCAGGACGGCACGGATACCGGCCTGCATCGCGTCGACCAGTTCGGACAGCCCTCGAGAGGAGGTGCCGACATCCTCAGAGTGAAGGCTGGACCAGGTGAACAGGCGTACGTAGCGCTCGTCAGCGAGCGTCTCGAACAGCACCCGGGTCATACCGTCCGCGAGCGGTACGCCCTGATCAGCACGCATTCTCTCGCGTACCCGCTCACGCTGCCGCTCGTTTTCGCGCTGCAGTACGGCACGCACCAGCGCGCTGTAGGTGCCGAAGTAGTGGGTCACCAGGCCGTGCGTAATGCCGACCGCGTCCGCGACCTGACGCAGGCCCACACCGTCCGGCCCGTACCGGGCGATCAGTTCAGTGGCGGCGGCGAGGATCTCTTCGCGTGCTTGCTCGGGCGTTCGCCTGCGCCGTCTTGTGGTCATGTCACCCCTTATTGGCAAAGGTGACAATATCTTATTGGCAAGATTAACAACAGTGCATGATGCAGCTCACGGCACTGGTGGAACGAGCCCACGGAGTTGGGCTACTCCGTTAGCCGACGCAACGAACCTTCCGCAGCAAGGTGTACGGGAACGCCGGCATCGGCCATCAATGTTGCGCCTAGAGGATCAACCCCGGCGACAGTGCATCGCCAACAGCTTGATCA